>NZ_JADYUM010000009.1 GCF_021531815.1 Pseudoflavonifractor phocaeensis | reverse complement strand
GGCAGACGGCCCCCTCCGGGGTCTCTCCCCCGAACAGCCCGCCCCCGGACAGGCGGCAGCACCCCGCCTGGTAAGCCAGGGCGTCCTCCGGATAGGCGATGTGGGCCGTGCCCGCCAGCAGTTTTTCCCGCAGGGCCCCGTACTCCCCCGGGGGCAGGGGCCGCAGCACCGGCTCCCCCGCCGGGGCGGGCAGCTCCTGGGGGGACAGCTTGCCATCAAAAAGCCTGAAACACTCCCGGAAGCCGTTGGCTCCGAAAAAGTTATGGAGGGAGGGCTCGGCAGGCACCGTGGTGACGGCGGGGATGCCCAGGGATCGGAAATAATCGTCCGCCCCCGCCAGCAGCTTGCCCGCCAGGCCCTTGCCCCGGCAGTCGGGGTGGGTCGCCACGGCGTATAAATAGGCCGCCCGGTACTCCCCCTGGCCGGGGACCACAAAGGTGGTGTCGAACCAGGCGGTCATGGACCGGACCACGCCCTCCTCCTCCAGCACCAGCACCCGTTCCGGGCGGTAGTAGGTGCTGTAAAAATTGTCGATATAGGGCTCCGGGTCCCCGAAGGCCAGCTTCCACAGCTCCCGCTGGGCGGGGATGTCGGCGGGGACAGAGGGGCGGACGGTCACCATAAATATTCCTCCTTATACAGTTCATCCGATGGACAGGCGCTGATAAACTGAAGTTTTGCGATTACACGGCTTTCCCCACAGGGGAGAAAGCTTTTTCGAATTCCGGTTTACCGGCTAGATTCTTCCTTTCACCCCTGTTTCCGTGCTCCAGTTTGACAAGGTTTTGAACTGCATCCCGGGCATGGAAACAGGGCGGGCGGGGACCGTGGTCCCCGCCCGCCCTGGGTTCAGCTTTTCACTCTGCCTCAGCAGCCGGGGTACACGTCGCTCTTCTTGGGCATAATGATGGCACAGATCAGATAGGCCCAGAAGCCCACGGAGCCCAGGAAGGCCGCGATGACCCAGGCCACCCGGACCAGGGTGGGGTCGATGTCGAAGTACTCCGCCAGCCCGCCGCAGACGCCGCAGATCATTTTACAGTTGCCCTCGGTGCGGTACAATCTCTTTTTTTCCATACAGATCCTCTCCTATTCCAAAATGTAAGGTCAAATTTGTTCCTCTGGATACAGGATACGCCCGGCAGGCTAAAAAATCCATAGGGAAAAGATTAAAAAACAATAAAACCCGAGGGGCGCTCCTTATTGTTCCACCGTGGCCACCAGGTCGCCCCGCTCGTTGAAGCGGACCGTCCGGATGTCGCTGCCGGTGATCTTCTTGATCTCATCCAGACGGATGCTCTCCGTGACGGAAGACACCAGGGAGAAGGCCACGCCGTGGCGCTTGGCCCGGCCGGTCCGTCCGATGCGGTGGATATAATACTCGTTTTCGTCGGGGACGTCGTAGTTGAACACCGCGTCCACGTCGTCGATGTCCAGGCCCCGGGCGGCCACGTCGGTGGCCACCAGCACCCGGATCTGGCCGTCCCGGAACTTTTTCAGGGTCTTTTCCCGGGCAGACTGCTGGATGTCGCCGTGGATGGCCTGGCAGGAGATGCCCCGCATCCCCAGCAGCCCGGCCAGCCGGTCCGTCATGTTCTTGGTGTTGCAGAAGGCGATGACCCGCTCGTAGTCCCCCATGTCCAGCAGCCGGGCCATGGTGTCCGCCTTCTCGTTGCGCTCCACGTCCAGGCGGTACTGGGCGATGTCGGGGCGGTTCTCCTGGTCGGCGGGGACGGTGATCTCCACCGGGTCCCGCTGGTACACCCAGGAGATGTCCAGCACCTCCCGGGAGATGGTGGCGGAGAACATACCCAGATTGCGCCGCTTGGGCATCTTGTCCAGGATATGGGTCACGTCCCGGACAAAGCCCATGTCCAGCATCCGGTCGGCCTCGTCCAGCACCACGGTCTGCACCTTGTCCAGCCGGACGGTGCGCCGCTTCATGTGGTCCATGAGCCGGCCGGGGGTGGCCACCACGATCTGGGGCGCCTTCTTCAGCTGGGTGATCTGCTTGTCGATAGGCTGGCCGCCGTAGAGGCACACCACCCGCACGCCCTCCTTGAAAGCGCACAGGTCCCGCAGCTCATCCTGGATCTGGATGGCCAGCTCCCGGGTGGGGGCCAGCACCAGGGCCTGGACCTCCCCGTTCTCCGGGTCGATGTGCTCCACCATGGGGATGCCGAAGGCAAAGGTCTTGCCCGTGCCCGTGGGGGCCTTGGCAATGACGTCCTTCCACTCCATGAAGTAGGGGATGGCTCCCGCCTGGACGGGGGTAGCCTGGACGTAGCCCTTCTTCTCAATGGCCCGCATCAGCTCCGGGGAGAGGCCCAGCTGGGCATACTCCACCGTGTCGTTTACTGTCTGTCCGTTGATCTCCATCGTTTTGTCGTTCCTTCCTTATGAATCTCGTTTTCTTCGATCCAAGGCCTCCCAAACAAACGATGTCTCAACGCCCTTTTCCGGCGCGGCCCCGAATCAAGAGACGGCTTTGGCCGCCTCATACAGTCAGCAAATTGGAAAAAACAGGTTTCTTTCCAACTGTTTGATGATAACGTTCTATATTATACTGTATTTTCCCCGTTTGTCCATCCCCCCGCCGGGAAAGATGTCATTTTGTGCAAAAAACCGCCCGCGGCCACATGGGCTGCGGGCGGGTCCGTTTTATTTACCAATGGAAATTTTCAAAGGGCCACTGGTAGTAGTAGCCGTTCTGGCTCTGCTGCTGTTCCTGCTGGGTGTTCTGTTGGATCTGGTTGTTGGCCTCGGTCTCGGCGTTCTTCTCGTCGAAGGTGATGGTCAGCTTCATCTCCTGCTGGGAGCGGATGACCGTCAGAGTGGCGGTGTCGCCGGCTTTGTAGTTGCTGGACAGGGCGGCGGTGAGGGCGGAGGGGGAGTCAATGGCGGTGTCATCGATGGCGGTGATGATGTCGCCCGCCTGAAGGCCCGCCTTCTGGGCGCAGGAGCCCTCGGCCACATATTCCACGGCGGCGCCGGCGGGGATGCCGTAGCGCTGGGCCTCAGAGGAAACGGTGTTGACCTGGACGCCCATGTAGGGCTTGCCGGTGACATAGCCGTGCTCGATCAGGTCGGCGATGATGTCCTTCACGTCGTTGATGGGGATGGCGAAGCCCAGGCCTTCGGCGGAGACGCCGGAGGAGGACTGGGTATACTTGGCGGTGGTGATGCCGATGACGTTGCCGTAGCTGTCAAAGAGGGGGCCGCCGGAGTTGCCCGGGTTGATGTCGCAGTTGGTCTGGAGCATGTTCAGGGTCACGTTGTCCCCGGTGGAGATCAGCCGGTCCAGAGCGGAGATAATGCCGTTGGTGAGGGAATAGGTCAGCTCGCCCAGGGGGTTGCCGATGGTGTAGACGTTCTCACCCACCACCAGCTTTTCGCTGTCGCCCAGGGTGACGGGGGTCAGGCCGGCGGCCTCGATCTTCAGGACAGCCACGTCGTTGTCCTTCTCACCCCCCACCAGCTTGGCGGTGTACTTGTCCCCGTTGGCGAAGGTCACCCGGATGTCCACGGAGTTGTCGTTGGCGGCGTCCTCAATGACGTGGTAGTTGGTGACGATGTAGCCGTCCTGGGTCAGCACGAAACCGGAGCCGGAGGCGGCGGAGGTGGTGGTCTGGCCGAAGATGTTCACCGACGTGGTGGAGACGGTGATGCCCACGCAGGAGGGCAGGTTGGCGGCGTACAGCGCCTCGGGGGTCATGGGCTGGCCCTTGTTGGTGTTGACCACGGTCTGGACCTGGGGCCGCTCCTCCTCATAGATGGTGGTGCTGCTCTCCGGCTGGGTCAGCTTGCCGTACAGGGCCGCGCTCCCCACCCCGGCGCCGCCGCCCACCAGGGCACAGACCAGCACCAGGGCCGCGATACGCTTGGCGTTTCCCTTCTTCTTGGGAGGAGTGCTCTCCGGGCCCACAGGGCCGCCGCTGGTGGGGATAGGGTCGGTGTAATCGCCGAAGCCGCCCCGGTAACCGTCGTTCTCGCTGTTATAGAAATTGAAGTCGCTCATAATCGTGTGCTCCCTTCAAAATATATCCTTCATACTTTTTTGTTCTTCTTTTGAACTGTGCCTATCATAGCGTGGAATTATGAAGAAAGCATGAAGAAAATGGGATTTCTTTTTAAACATTCCCGAAACTTTCTTTGACCTCAGAGCCGTTCGATCCGCTGGGACAAAATGGCGGCAATGTCCTCGGCGGCCGCGGTCAGGTCGGCGCGCAGGCCCCGGAACATGCCCATCCCGGCCAGGTTGAGCGCCACCAGGGCCAAAATGGGCCCCAGGATCATGCCCAGCACCCCCGCCAGCTTCATGCCCACATAGATGCTCACCAGGGAGAGGATGGGGGACAGCCCCGTCTGGTCCCCCACGAACTTAGGCTCCATCACCCGGCGGAACATGGCCACCACCCCCCAGATCACCATGATCTCGATGGCGGAACGGAAATCCCGGGTGAACAGGGCGATGACCGCCCAGGGCACCATGACGGTCCCCGAGCCCACGATGGGGATGAAATCCAGTACCGCCAGCCCCAGGGCCAGCAGTAAAGCATAGGGCTGCCGGATCACAAAAAATCCCCCCAGCAGAATGAAGAACACCCCCACCGACAGCAGCACCTCCGCCTTCAGATAGCCGCCGAAGGCCCCCAGGGCCACGGCCCGCATCTGGCCCAGAAAGCGGAGCAGACCCTCGTCCATATTCTGGATGGCCCGGGTACGCAGATAGGGGTAGTCCGCCGTCAGGAAGTAGGAGGCCATAAGGAAAATGACCAGGGCCACCACAAAGGAGGGCACCCCCATGGCCTTGTCCTTGGTATAGTCCAGCACTCCGTTGAGCAGGGCGGGGGTGGCGGTGCCCAGCCAGTCCACCAGGCCATCCAACACCGACTGGAAGGACTCCTTCAGCTGGGGCGGCACCAGGGTCCACAGCCGGGAGAGCAGCTCCTCCGTCTGGTCCAGGGCAGTCTGGAAGCCGGCCAGCAGGCCGTCCCAGTTCTGGACCAGCATGGCCACCTCGTTGCCCACGGCGTAGGCCAGCAGGCCCACCGCCGCTCCCGCCAGGCCGAAGATCAGCACCAGAAGGAGCAGGGCCAGGGTCTGCCGGGACCAGCCGATCCGCCGCTGGAGCCACTTGACCATGGGGTTGAGCAGGATCGCCACCACCAGGGCGGCCACGAAGGGCACGAACAGGGACAGCAGCGGCGGCCCCAGGCGGACGATCAGCAGAAGGGCCAGCACCGTCAGGACCAGCCGGATCCCCAGCCGGGCCCACAGCCAGCCCCGCTCCCGCCAGGTCAATTGTCCAGGTCTCATCACATTCATCGCCTTTGTTTTTTCAGTATCCTATCCCACATTACCACAAAAAGCATGAATAAAATGTAAAACTTGGATGGTCCCTCCTCTTAAAGAAAAAAGAACCGCCCGGAAGGGATCCTTCCGGACGGAGGTAAGATGTGATTCAGGCCCAGTACAGCAGGCCCACCAGGTTGGGACCGGCGTTGATGGCGATGACGCCGCCGATGTAATAGGACATGTCGGGCTCCTTGCCCAGTTCCTGGCGGCAGGCCTGGGCCAGCTTGTCCGCCTGCTCGCTGTTTCCCGCCCGGATCAGCAGCAGGGGGCTGTCGGCCCGGCGCTCCTTCCGGCACAGGTCCACCAGGGTGGAGATGACATTCTTCTCCCCACGCACCTTAGAGAGGATCTTGGACTCGCCGCCGGCAAAGGTCATGATGGGCTTCAGGCCCAGGGCCTCCCCCATGAAGGCGGCGGCGGCGGAGATCCGCCCGGACTTTTTGGCGAAGCGCAGGTCCAGGGGGGCGAAGATCACCCGTGCCCGGTCCACCCAATCCTGGATGTAGGCCGTGATCTCCTCCGCATCCTTTCCGGCGGCAGCCATCCGGGCCCCCTCCACCACCGGCCAGCCGTAGCTCATGGTGTAGTTGTGGGAGTCGATGATATGGATATGAAAGGTCTCCTTGGCTTCAGGGTGGTCCTCATAGAACTCCTCCCGGGCCTGGAGGGCGTTTCCGTAAGTAGCGGAGCCCTTGGAGTTGATGGAGGTGTGGATCAGGTCGGTGTACCCCTCCTGCCACGCCGCCTCAAAGCACTGGGTGAACACATAGGGATTCAGCTGGGCGTGGGTGGGGATCTGGGGCGCCGCGAGCAGCATCTCGTAAAACTCCTGGGGGGTAAAATCAACGCCGTCGGCCAGTTCCCTGTCCCCCATGGCGATGGGAAAGGGCAGAACCTGGATACCCAACTCCTCCCGCAGGGCGGCGGGGATGTCGGCGGCGGAATCGGTGGTAAATTTGATGTGAGCCATAGCGGCCTCCTTTGTCCGGGGCGTGCCCCGTCACAGATATGGCATTATTATGGCAAAAAAGCGCCGTTTTGTCAATCCGTCTGCCTGTTCAGAAATCCTACAGAATATGTCAGTTCTGCCCGTAG
This sequence comes from Pseudoflavonifractor phocaeensis, assembly GCF_021531815.1. Taxonomy (GTDB): domain Bacteria; phylum Bacillota; class Clostridia; order Oscillospirales; family Oscillospiraceae; genus Lawsonibacter; species Lawsonibacter phocaeensis_A. The sequence continues at coordinate 110,661 of NZ_JADYUM010000009.1, read as the reverse complement.
TAGGCATTTTCCCCGTGTTTTCTCAGATAGTGTTTGTCCAGCAGGGTCTGCTGCATGGGACCCAATTCCGGATTCAGGACCATGGCGTGCCAGTCCATGAAGGCCACTTCCTCCATGACTACGGCGTTGTGGACCGCCTCCAGCGGGTCCTTGCCCCAGGCGAAGGGGCCGTGGCTGAAGACCAGGACCCCTGGAATGGCCGCCGGGTCCTTGCCCCGGAAGGTCTCCACGATGACCTTTCCGGTCTCCTCTTCATACTCCCCCCGGATCTCCTCCCCGGTCATGGGGCGGGTACAGGGGATGGCCCCGTAGAAGTAATCTCCCTGGGTGGTGCCCATGGCCGGGATGCCCCGGCCCGCCTGGGCGAAGGTGGTAGCCCAGCGGGAGTGGGTATGGACCACGCCGCCGCAGGCCGGGAAAGCTTTGTACAGCTCCAGGTGGGTGGCCGTGTCGCTGGAGGGCCTCCACTTGCCCTCCGCCACCCGGCCCTCCAGGTCCACCACCACCATGTCCTCCGCCGTCATGCCCTCATAGGGGACGCCGGAGGGCTTGATGACCACCAGGCCCCGCTCCCGGTCGATCCCCGAGACGTTGCCCCAGGTGAAGGTCACCAGCTGGTATTTGGGCAGCAGCAGGTTGGCCTCCAAAACTTGTTGTTTCAACTCTTCCAGCATATCGTTCCCTCTCACATGGTCCGGATGGCGGCACGCTCCACGTCAAAGGCTCTCTTGTACCGCTCCAGAAAGGCCTGAAAGCCGTCAATGTCGGCCTGGTCCGCCTGGAGGGTGGAGGATCTGGCCTGGGCAAAGACCTTGTGGTCCAGATAATCCTCCAGCCCCTCGTCCTCCCGCCGCCAGAGCATATAGGCCGTCAGCAGAGCCATGCCGTAGGGGCCGCCCTCCCCCGCCGTCTCCATCACGGAAACCGGGGCGCCCACGGCGGCGGACAGGATCCGCTGCCCCACGCCGGGGGTCTTGAAAAAGCCGCCGTGTCCATAGAGCCGCTCCACGGGGAGCTGCTCCTGGGCCGTCAGAATATCCAGGCCGATCTTCAGGGTGGCCAGGGCGGACATCAGGTGGGTGCGCATGAAGTTGGCCAGGGTAAAGCTGCAGTTCTGCTCCCGGGCAAAGACGGGCCGGCCCTCGTCCAGGTCCGTCACGCCCTCCCCGGAGAAGTAGTTATAGCTGAGCAGCCCGCCGCAGTCCGCGTCCCCCTCCAGGGCTTTTTGAAAGAGCAGGGTGAACAGCTCTTCCTTGTCCCGGGGCGCTCCGATGGCGTCGGCAAACTGGGAAAACAGGCCCACCCAGGCGTTGATGTCGGAGGTGCAGTTATTGCAGTGGACCATGGCCACGGGCAGGCCGGCGGGGGTGGTGACCATGTCCACCTCCCGGTGAACGCCGGGCATGTGGTCCGCCACCAGCATGGCGAAGTCGGAGGTCCCGGCGGAGACGTTGCCCGTGTGGACTCGGACGGAGTTGGTGGCCGCCATGCCGGTGCCCGCGTCCCCCTCCGGCGGCGCGCAGGGGATCCCGGGCCGCAGGGTCCCGGTGGGGTCCAGGAAGCGGGCGCCCTCCTCCGTCAGAACCCCGGCGGTGCTGCCCGCGGGGAGCACCTTGGGCAGAATATCCAGCAGCTTCCAGTTCAGGTTTCTGTCCCGGACATGGAGGTCGAATTTACGGACCATCTCCCCGTCGTAATCCAGGGTGCCGCTGTCGATGGGGAACATGCCGGAGGCTTCGCCTATGCCCAGGACCTTTTGGCCCGTGAGCTTCCAGTGGATATAGCCCGCCAGGGTAGTCAGGAAGCCGATGTCCCTGACGTGCTCCTCCCCGTTCAGCATGGCCTGATACAGGTGGGCGACAGACCAGCGCTGGGGGATGTTGAACCCGAACAGCTCCGTGAGTTCCTTGGCCGCGGGGCCGGTGACGGTGTTTCGCCAGGTGCGGAACTCCGCCAGCTGCTTTCCCGCCCGGTCAAAGGGCAGGTAGCCGTGCATCATGCCGGAGACACCGATCCCGCCCACGGTGGACAGCGGCACGCCGAATGTCTCCTCCACGTTCTTTTTCAGTTCCGCGAAGCAGGCCCGGATCCCGGTATGGACCGCCTCCATGGAATAGGTCCACAGGCCGTCCACCAGCTGGTTTTCCCACTCATAGCCCCCCGAGGCGATGGGGACATGCTTTCGGTCCAGAAGGACGGCTTTGATCCGGGTGGAGCCCAGCTCGATGCCAAGCACGGTCTGTTCCAGTTCCAGGGCGGTTTGCGTATCAAAAGTCATCTTCATTCTCCTCTGTGTCGTTCCGGCAGGGACCGCCGGTCATCGTCAACGGCGTTCACAGGTCCGCCCCGCGGTGTTGCTGGCAGATACCCTCAGCGGACAAAGGGCAACACGCCTTCCGGCGGCGCCGGCACCCTGAGGCCCGTATTGCCCTTTGGCTCCTGAGGGTAGCATATCTGCCGGGCGCTTTCGCACCCGGCAGATATGAATGTTCATGGCGTCTTTTCCGCGCCGGCAGATCAGGCCAGAGACTGGATGTAGTCCCAATCCTCGATATTGGGCTTGATGTAGGGGATGGTGGCCTCACGGATGGTCTCGTCGGGAGTATAGACCTCCACGCCGTACTGCTTCAGATCGTCGGCCAGAGTCTGCTCGGCGGTGAGGATCTGCTCATCCTGCCAGGCGACGGCGCTGTTGATGGCGTTCTGGACCACTTCCTTGTCGTGGTCAGACAGGGAATTCCACACGTCGCCGTTCATGAAGATCATGTTGGGGCAGATGATGTGGTTGGTCAGGGTGACGTTCTTCACGACTTCATAGAACTTGTAGCTCTCGTAGGTGGTCAGGGGGTTCTCCTGGCCGTCCACGGTGCCGGTCTGCAGGGCCATGTACAGCTCATTGATGTTCATGGGAGTGGCGGAAGCGCCCCAGGACTCGATCATCTTGATGTACAGGTCGCTCTGGGGGACACGGATCTTCATGCCCTTCAGGTCGGCCAGGGTGGTGACGGGCTTGTTGGTGGTCAGCTGGCGGGTGCCGTAGTAGAAGGAGCCCAGGATACGGACGTCGATGTCCTCAAACAGCTCGTTCAGGGTATCCTTGTAGCCGCCGTTCAGAGCCTTCTGCATGTGCTCCACGCTCTGCCACAGGAAGGGAGCCTCCACCTGGGCAGCCTTGGGGATCCAGGAAGCGAACTGGGCGGGGCCCTCGGTGATGATGTCCACCATGCCCTCCTGAACGCCCTCCACCAGATCGGAGGAGCCGCCCAGAACACCGTTGGGGTAGCCGGTAATATGGATTCCCTCGGCGTTGGCGTTGATTTCCTCGATGGCCCGCATCATCATCTGGGTGACCACCTGGGTCTCAGGGTGCACGGAGCCCCACTTCAGTTCCACAACTTCCTTCTTGGGCTCGGAAGCCGCGCCGGTGGAAGCGGAGGCGGACGCTGCGCCGCCGGAGCTGGCGGGAGCAGATTTCTGGCCGCAGGCGGCAAGAGACAGACTCATGCACACAGCCAGAGTGAATGCCAGTAACTTTTTCATTTTAGTCCCTCCATTGAATTTTTGTATTCAGTCTCGGCCTGGCGGGCCGGGTACTGCCTGAATGAAGAAGCGTCCGGGCGTTACAGCGCGCCGTACAGCAGGTTGGGCAGCCAGTTGGTGACCGCCGGAACATAAGTCACGATCAGCAAAACGATAAACAGCGGGATTAGGAAGGGCATGGTGGCCCTGATGACCCGGTTGGCCGACACCTTGGCCACGTTGGACGTAACGTAGAGGACCACGCCCACCGGTGGGGTCACCACGCCGATCATCAGGTTCAGCAGCATGATCAGACACGCCTGGGTCTCGGACACGCCCATGGCCTCCATGGCCGGGATCAGAATGGGACCCAGGATCAGGATGGCGGCGGTGCCCTCCATGAAGCAGCCCACGAACAGCAGGAAGAGATTGATGACCAGCAGGAACAGGAACTTATTCTGGATGCCGGTGAGCACGGTGGTGATCATCTGGGGGATCTGGGCCACGGTGAGGATATAGCCGAAGATGTTGGCCGTCATCACGATGGAGAGGACCACGCCGGTGGTCTCGCAGGTGGCCAGCATGATCTTGGGAATGTCCTTCAGCTTCAGGTCCCGGTAGCCGAACAGGCCGATGATCATGGAGTACAGGGCGGCGATGATGGCGGCCTCGGTGGTGGTCACCACGCCGGTGTAGATGGCGGCGAAGAGGATGACCGGAGCCATCAGGGCCAGGAACGCGTCCTTGAACGCGCCCCAGATGATCCCCAGCGTAGGCTTTTCATTTCTGGGGTAGTGGCGCTTGTGGGCGTAAAAGGCCACCAGGGCACACATGGCGCCGGCCATCAGGATGCCGGGGAGCACACCGCCCACAAAGCACCGGCCCACGGACGCGCCCACGGTGACACACAGGATGACCATGGGGAGGGAGGGGGGAATAATGGGGCCCAGCACGGAGGAAGCCGCGGTGACGGCGCAGGAGAAGTCGTCGTCATAGCCCACATCCCGCATGGCCTCGATCTCGATGTTGCCCAGGCCGCCGGCATCCGCCACGGCCGTTCCACTCATGCCCGCGAACAGGGCGGAGCAGAGGATATTGGCATGTCCCATGCCGCCGGGGATGGTGCCCACGATGACGTTGGCAAAGCGGAACATCTTTCTGGTCACGCCGCCGGTGTTCATCAGGTTGCCCATCAGGATAAAGAAGGGGGCAGCGATCATGGTGAAGGAGTTGGAGGCCTGGGTGATCCGCTGGACCGCGATCATGGGATTGTTACCGGTCAGAAACATGTACAGGAAGGAGGTCAGACCCAGGTTGACGAACAGGGGCAGGCCGGTGAACAGCAGCACCACGAACAAAATCAGTACAATGGTCATTCCTCGTCCCCTCCTTTATCCCGGTAGTCTCTGGGTCCCTTGGTAAAGCACTCGATCAGGCCCGCGATCTCGTAACAGATGATCACAAAGTTGCAGATGGGGCCCATGGTGTATACGATGGCATAGTTCAGGGCGATGGAGACGGCGGTGCGCTTGGCGCCCACGCCCACCAGCTTGATGCCGAAATAGACCATCAGTACCGAGAACACGATGCACAAAATGTGGTTGAAGATCTGGAGCCACTTCTGGGCGTTCCGGGGGAGCATGTTGCACACCGCGGTGATCCGGATGTGGGAGTCCTTCCGCTCCGCGATGGTCCAGCCCAGATAGCAGATCCACACATAGGTCAGCTGGATCAGTTCCTCCGACCAGACAATGGGGTCGTTCAGCACCCATCTCCAGAACACCTGGGCGATGCCCAGAATGAAGATCCCGCTGAGCAGGATCACCGAGAGCCAGTCGATGGCCGTCTCCGTGTACTTTCTGACTGTGGGAACGATCTTTCCGAGGAACAAACTGTTTTCCCGCAATGTGATCACCTCCGATGTGTCCTCACCGCTGCGCCTCGATGGCGCGGGCCTGGCCGATAACGTCCTTGCTCATCTCCCGGAAGTAGTCCTGAGGCGTGCCCATGGACAGGAAGCTGGCGCCCTGATCCAGCCAGAACTTGATCAGCTTCATATCCACGCCGATGGACAGGCCGAAGGGCTTGTGGTGGGCCTTGCACTTGTCGATGATGGCCTGCATCAGTTCAAGGACCTCCGGGTCAAAGTACTTGCCCATCTTGCCCACAGAGGCGGACAGGTCCATGGGGCCGCAGATAATGGCGTCCACCCCGGGGACCTCCAGGATCTCGTCCAGATTCTTCACCGCCTCTGCGTGCTCGCACTGCATGATCTTCAGAAAGCTCTTGTCCACCGTGGCCACGTACTCGTCAAAGTTCTTCATGCCGTAGTCGATGGCCCGCAGGGGACCGAACCCACGGATGCCCCTGGGGGGATACGTACAGATGGAGACGCACTTTGCCGCTTCTTCCGCAGTATTCACCATGGGGAAGATGACCCCGTCGGGCCCGCACTCGATGACGGGCTTGATGTGGGCCATCTCGTGGTCCGGCACCCGGACGAAGGCGGCGCATCCGCCCCCGTTGGTGGCGATGATGGCGTTTTTGATCATGGGCTGGGTCATGCCCGCGTGCTCGTTGTCGATCCAGATGTAGTCATAGCCCAGCAGGCCGCACATCTCATAAAAATCCGCGTCGGTGGTGGAGCAGTGGGTCCCGAAGCACAGGGCCCCGCGCTCCAGTCTTTCTCTGATCTTGGAAATGTTGTTCATGTTTGATCACCTGCGTTGAAAAATTGCTCCTGTCCGTTCCCCTCCGGGTCAGGGGCGCTGGGCTTCGATCTCCCGGGCCTGCCGGACAATATCCTTGCTCATCTCCCGGAAGTAGTCCTGGGGGGTGCCCAGGGACAGCAGGCTGGCTCCCTGTTCGATCCAGAATTTGATCAGGTCCATATCTACCCCGCCGAAGGACAGGCCGAAGGGCTTGTGGTGGGCCTTGCACTTGTCGATGATGACCTGCATCAGCTCCCGCATCACGGGGTCCGCGAACCGGCCCAGCTTCCCCGCCGAGGCGGACAGGTCCATGGGGCCGCAGATAATGGCGTCCACCCCGGGGACCTCCAGGATCTCGTCCAGATTCTTCACCGCTTCCACGTGCTCGCACTGCATGATCTTCAGAAAGCTCTTGTCCACCGTGGCCACGTACTCGTCAAAGTTCTTCATGCCGTAGTCGATGGCCCGCAGGGGACCGAACCCACGGATGCCCCTGGGGGGATACGTACAGATGGAGACGCACTTTGCCGCTTCTTCCGCAGTATTCACCATGGGGAAGATGACCCCGTCGGGCCCGCACTCGATGACGGGCTTGATGTGGGCCATCTCGTGGTCCGGCACCCGGACAAAGGCGGCGCATCCGCCCCCGTTGGTGGCGATGATGGCGTTTTTGATCATGGGCTGGGTCATGCCCGCGTGCTCGTTGTCGATCCAGATGTAGTCATAGCCCAGCAGGCCGCACATCTCATAAAAATCCGCGTCGGTGGTGGAGCAGTGGGTTCCGAAGCACAGGGCCCCGCGCTCCAGTCTTTCTCTGATCTTGGAAATGTTGTTCATTGCAAACTCCCTCGCTGTGTTACCAGAGAACCAGCATTAGATAACTTGTACAATAAGTATAAATTTTGTCCCCCTGGTTTTCAATGCGATTTCATAATTTCAAAAATATTTTTCATCAATTTCAAATTTTATGAAATCTTTATTTGAATCCCGGCGAATTTCTTGCTAGAATGGAGTCAGGCAAATCATACAGCACCACACGACTGGGAGGCAAAACAGATGGTAGACCAAAAGAAGATCGCAGAAAAGGCCGGGGTATCCCGGGCGACCGTATCCCGCGCATTCACCCAGAGCGCCAACGTCTCTCCCCGGACTCTGGCTAAGATTCAAAACGCCATGGCCAGCCTGGGGCTCCCTCCCATCGCCTGCCTGCCGGACGCGGCCAGGAAAAAGAACAAATACGTTCTCGTGATCGCCGGCGATATCTCCAACTATTTCTTTTCCCAGATCATCAAGGGTATCTGCGACCGGCTGTCCGGCCTGGGTATTTTGGCGGTGGTGTGCAACAGCAACTACGACTCCCCGGTGGAGGAGGAGCAGATCCGGTTCGCGGAGGCCAACAACTACCTGGGCGTCATCCTGGTCACCGCCATGGACCGGCCCACCCTCTCCGCGTTGCTCCAAAACGCCAAAATACCCGTGGTCTTCGTCAACCGCTATATCCACTCCGTGGAGACCGACGTGGTGTGCATCGACAACTACATGGGCGGATATATCGCCGCCAGCTGCCTCATCGAAAACGGCCACACCAAGATCGCCCATGTGGCCAGCTATAAGGAATCCACCCCCCAGGCCGACCGCGTCCAGGGCTTCGCGGCGGCGCTGAAGGACCTGAACCCCGCCCCGTACCACTACAAGATCTACTACGGCGAATCCAGCATCGAGCGGGGCCGCCAGTTCGCCAACGAGCTGGTCCAGGAGGGAATGCCCTACACCGCCCTTTTCGTAGCGGACTGCCAGATCGCCGTGGGCATCGTCAACTCCATCCATGAATACGGCTTCCGGATCCCTCAGGATCTGAGTATTCTCTGTTTCGACGACTCGCCCTATATCGACGAGTCCGGCCTGTGTCTCTCCACCGTGCGGTACGACCCCTACTCCATGGGCCAGACCGCGGTGAGCACGCTGATGCAGCGGCTGGACAGCCCCACCGCCAACAAGCACCATGTCCTTCTGGTCCCCCAGCTGATCCAGCGCAGAAGCGTTTTGAACCTGCGCGACCAGCCGGACTGAGGCCGCGGGAACGTTTACCCTGCGCATCCGCGCCCATGGCGCAGGCTCCGGCCGGATATGCGCAAAACAACGCCCGGGATCTGCCGATCCCGGGCGTTGTTTTATGGTTCCGTTATTGCTTTCTCACCGGAGGTCACTGTTTGCGTCCCGAGGCGCTGGGGATGTTCATCTCCTCCCGGTACTTGGCCACAGTGCGCCGGGAGATGGGGCAGCCATGCCGCTCCATTTCTTCACACAGCTTCTGGTCGGACAGGGGACGGCTCTTGTCCTCCCGGTCCAGCAGCTGCTTCAGCAGCGCCCGGGCGGCGGTGCCACCCACCGTCCCTGACTGGTCCGCCGTTGCGCTGCGGGAGAAAAAGTAGTTCATGGGATACACGCCACGGGTACACTGGAGGTATTTCTCCCGGATGGTCCGGCTGACGGTTGACTCATGCACTCCCAGCTCCTGGGCCACGTCGGCCATCCGCATGGGGACCAGGGCCTGGGGGCCGAAGCGGAAAAAGTCCTGTTGGTGCCGTGCGATGGACTGGGCGCAGCGCAGGAGGGTGCTCTCACGCTGGCCAATGGCCCATAGCACGCCCTCCGCCTGTCGGAGTTTTCCGGAGAGGTACTCCCGTACCTCCCGTTCCTTGGAATGGGCCAGCAGGTCCCGGTAGTAGCCGCTGATGCGGAAGGGCGGACGCTCTCCTCCCCGGGTCCGGGCCACGAACTGCCCCTCCTCCTCCGTGACAAAGACGTCAGGCAGGATATAGGCCACCTGCTCCGGCTGGTCAAACACGGCGCCGGGACGGGGCTCCAGCTCCCGGATGACCCGCTCCGCCTGACGGACCTCCTCCTGGGTGATCCCCAGGGCAGAGGCGATGGCCCGGTAGTGGCGCTTGGCCAGGGCCTCCAGGTGGTCCCGGACGATAGCCAGGGCCGGTCCCTCCTCCCCGATGCGCAGCAGCTGCAGCTCCAGGCACTGGGACAGGTTGGCCGCCCCCACCCCCGCGGGCTCCAGGCTCTGGAGCACAGCCAGGGCATCTCTCATCCTCTCCAGCGGGGCTCCGGTCTGACCGGCCAGTTCCTCCAGGGGGAAGCGGAGATAGCCGTCCCCATCCAGGCAGGCGGCCAGGTACCGCACCGCCCGGTCCAGCTCCTGCCCCAGGTCCATCCGGTCCAGCTGCCGGGACAGAAAGCGGATCAGCGTCTCCTCCAGTCCCCCCGCTCCGCCCACCCGGGCCATGGGGTCCATCTCGTCCTCGTCCACATGCTGGTAGTAACGGTTCTGGCGGTCATTGTCCTCCAGCCAGCGCAGGCGGCGCAGCAGTTCCTCCTCCCGGGGAGACTCCTGAACGGGGGCAGGGGAGGACTCCTCCAGTTCCACCACCGGGTTCTCCTGGGACAGCTCCCGGAGGTATGCCTCCAGTTCCTGGGCGCTCATCTGGAGCAGCTCCACGCTTTGCAGCTGCTGCTGGCTGAGTCGCTGTATCTGGCTCTGTATCAGTTCCATGACCCTTTCCCCCTTGTCAAATCAGGTCGATTATACCAAATCTGTCCCGATTCTTCAAGCTGTCTCCGTCTTCTTCTATCTTCCGCTTCAGGGGCTGGCAAAGCTCATATAAAATGAAAAGGCCGCGCCGATTGGCGCGGCCCCAGCTTGTCGATAAGCCCTGATTCTTCAAGGGTTCGGAGGGAAGAATAGTTTGAAAGGGAACCGTCAGGGTTCTCTTTCTTTTCAATCAGTACAAATTTGGAAACATTTTTTAATGTTTCCAAATTTGCTGAGGCTGTCGAAAAGACTTTTCGACAGCCTCAGGCCGCGCCGATTGGCGCGGCCCGCTTTTCGCAGAGAGTTTGAAAGTTTTATGGTTCCACGGCGGCAGAACGTCCTTCCGGTCAGTTCAGCGGCCCCGTGACAGACTCCGTCACCCGGATCAGCTCTCCGGAGTGGATCAGTTCCTTCAGGTACTGGATGTGGGGGTAGAGGGGCATGTCCCGCTCCATGACGGGCACGTGGCGGCCGATCTCCTCCAGGACGGCGGCGGTGGCGGAGCTGCGCTCCACCTCCGGGTCCACAAACTGCTGGGACTGGTAGGCGGACAGCAGCTCAATGGCCAGCACGTACTCCAGCTTTTCCGCCATGGTGCCGGCCTTCTTGCAGGCGTTGTAGCCCATGGCCACATAGTCCTCCTGGTTGCCGCAGGTGGGGGTGTTGTCAATGGTGGAGGGGGTGGCCAGCATCCGCATCTCATTGAGCAGGCCGGCCTGGGTGTACTGGGGGATCATCAGGCCGGAGTTCAGTCCGGGCTCCTTGATGCAGAACCAGGGGTAGCCGGACAGGGACTCGTCAATGAGGCGGTTGTTCCGCCGCTCGGACATCTTGGCCAGACCTACGGCGGCGATACAGGCGCTGTCCATCTCCATGCCCACGTAGGAGGAGTCGGCATTACAGGCGGAGATCACATCCTGGCAGTCCTCCTCCGGCCACAGGATGGGGTTGTCACAGCAGGAGTTCATCTCGATCTCAATGGTGGTCCGGGCGTCAGACAGGGTCTTTTTCGCGGCGCCGTGGAGCTGGGGGATGCACCGCAGGGACAGGGCGTCCTGGACCCGGCTGCCCTGATACTTGGCGATAATGCCGGAGTCGCTCAAGATGCGGCGGACATTCTCCGCCGTCTCCCCCTGATTCTTGTGGGGACGGACGGACATGACCCGGGGATCAAAGGCGTTCATCACGCCCTTCAGAGCCTCCAGGGACAGCGCGCCCACAATGTCGGCGGACTTGGCGGCCTTCTCCAGGTCGTACAGGGCCAGCGCCGCCATGGCGGTGGCGGAGGTGGTACCGGACACCAGGGCCAGCCCCTCCTTGGAACTGAGGGCCATGGGCTCCAGTCCGGCCCGTTTCAGGGCCTCGCCGCCCTCCAACAGTTCCCCCTGGTAGTAGGCCTTGCCCTTACCCAGCAGGACCAGGGCCATATGGGCCTCGGGGGACAGATAGCCGACGCTGCCGTCTCCGGGTGTCCAGGGGGTCAGCCCCAGGTTCAGGAAGTCCCGGTACCGCTCCAGCACACACAGCCGCACGCCGCTGTACCCCTGGCCCAGGTTCTGCAGGATCATGAGCATGATGCCCCGGACCCGCTCGACGCTGAGAGGTTCTCCCACGGAGACGGAGTGGGACAGAATGATGTTCTCCTGGAGCTGGGCGGTCTCCTCCTTGTCGATTGCCTTGGTGCACAGGGCCCCAAAGCCGGTGGTGACGCCGTACATTACCCGTTCTTCCGCCACCCAGCGCTCCACCAAGGTACGGGAGCGGTCCACCCGCTCACAGTAGGTGGGAGAAAACTCCACTTTGGAGCCGAACCGGGCTACCGCCACAAACTCCTCCAGCGTGATGGGGGGACCCAACAGGATTTTTTTGATCGTATTCATGATATTTTATTCGTACCTCCAGCTTTGCCGCAAAAGACGGGGGAGTTCCAGTATATACCCGGTCCCGGAAGGGGGCGGAAACTCCGGAAAACCGCCTGCCCATCCGGAGCCGGGAAAAGAGAAAGGTAAACTGTCAGGAGGGATTACATAATGGCGTCTTCGTCAAAGTCGCAGATCAGGTCCTTGTCCACCACGGAATTCTCGGGATGGTCCACGGTGTCATACTTGTGGTAGTTCTTCAGCATGAGCACGCCGCTGATGAGCATCAGGATCATGACAATCAACAGGGGGAAGGCGGTGGCGATGGCCAGCTGCTTGGTGGCGTCGATACCGCTGACCGCGCCCACGGTGCTGGAAGTGGCCAGGTTGACGAAGCAGACCAGAGAGACGGTGATGCCCCAGAAGATCTTGATCTTGGCGGGGGGCTCGGCGGTGGCGGCGTTCTTGGCGTTGATGGACAGAGAGGAGATGGTAGTGGTCATGGAGTCACACAGAGTAACGATGGACAGGAAGGCGGTGAACAGGAAGACCACGTCCAGGACCTTGGACAGGGGCATGTTCTCAAAGAAAGCGAACACCGCGGACTCGGTGCCCAGATCCATCATGCTCTGGTAGATGCCGCCGTTGTTGATCTCGTAGAAGATGGAGGAGGAGCCGAAGATGCCGAACCAGATGATGCCGAACAGGCCGGGCAGCAGGAAGTTGTAGATGGTGAACTCACGCAGGGTACGGCCACGGGCCACCTTGGCCAGGAAAATACCCATCAGGGGGGCGTAGGCGATCATCCAGCTCCAGTAGTTGATGGTCCACCAGGTGGGCCACATCTCGCCGTCAAAGCCGGACAGGTAGGTGGACTGGGTGAAGAAGTGCTCGATGTGGAAACCGAAGGCCTGGGTGGCGTTGTTCAGGATGTAGGAGGTGGGGCCAAACAGCAGCACGAAGGCCATCAGGCCAATGTACAGCTTGGCGTTCTTGTCGGACAGGAAGCGGACGCCCTTGCCGATGCCGGTGTAGCTGGAGATCAGGAAGGTGATGACCACGGCCACCAGGATCACGATCCAGACAAAGCGGCCCGGAGTCACACCGGTGAGGATGCCGATGCCGGCGCCCAGCTGGAGCGCGCCCTCACACAGGGAGGCGGAAACGCCGCCGGCCAGACCAAAGACGCAGAGGATATCAACAATGGTGCCGATGACGCCCATGGCCTTCTTGCCCAGGATGGGGTACAGGCAGGCGCTGACGCGGTAGGGGAGCTTCATGTTGTAGACGGCCACGCCAATGGCGATGCCGGCCACACAGTAGTAAGCGTACTCAGAGATGCCCCAGTGGAGGTAGGTGGTGGCCAGAGCCAGCATGGCGCCCTGCTCGGTGCCGGGGGCGTAGAGGTTGGCGAAGCCGGGGATGCCTTCCATGAAGTGGGTGATGGGCTCGGCAATGCTCCAGAACACGATACCGGTAGCAATGCCGCCGCACAGGGAGATGACAAACCAGTTCCATTTGCTCATGATAGGCTTGGCGTCCTGGCCGCCGATACGGATATCGCCGACTTTCTTGGAAAACATGACCCAGACACAGAATGCCACCAGGCCCAGGGTCAGCAGGTCATAGAGAGCGCCGAAATTCAGACAGGTAAATTCCACGATGAAGGATTCACCCGTGGCGAACCACTCCGGGGCCACAAGGCCCAGCACGATGATCGCGATATACAAAAGCGCCATCGTAATAAATACGGGTTTGCGGATTGTAATTTTCTCGCTTTTCATAAGTTTACATCTCCTATTACAAGTATTGAATCAGGTTCCCCGCCCTACGATCTTTTAATATAAGCAAGCTTCGGGCCAACTTTAAAAAATTTTTCGATTTTTTATTTTTTCTTTTGATTTGTCAAGTTGCGTCGAAAAATTGCGTCTGCCGCCACTCGGGAGAAACGTTTTGTGCCGCACAAAATCCGTGGTTTCCCCATTTCTCTCTCTTTCATCGCAAAACAATTTTGCATTCAGCAAAATTGTTTTGCACAAAGATTGATTTTAAACATGAATTCTGCTACACTGATTGCAATACATTCATTAGAGGGGAGCGATCCCATGCAATTTTACGATATCCTGTTCACCCTGGACTCCGATGGCCGTTTTCAGAACGTAGCTTGGGGCAACGAAGAATCCGAAGAACTCTACCACCTCTTATTTGACAGCTGGGTTTCCCGCCGCCGGAAGGCCAGTTCCGTATTTCCCCTTCCTGACGGAGCGGATTCCGGCTCCTTTCTCTGGGATAAGGACACCTTCTTCTTCCGGATTCTCCCCGCCCCGGACAATCAGACTTACCTGTTCCTGGCCCGTGAAGACCTCAGCCCCTATCTTTTTGCCCGTGCGTTGGACCAAGTCTCCGAGGGCGTGCAGATCTACGACAAAAACGCCTGTGTCGTCTACTTCAACAAGGTCACCCGTCAGATATCCTATATTCCCAGCGGGGTTGATCCCCGGGGACGGCATCTGCTGGACCTGTACAACCTGGATGAGAACATCAGCACCACCATGACCGCGCTTCGCACCCGCTCTCCGGTCATCAACCGGGTGGACCATTTCAAGACCAGCGATGATACTCCCATTGCTACCGCCAATACCTCCTACCCCATTTTGCGCGGCGGCGAACTGTTGGGCACAGTGAGCTTTGACCAGACGGAGGAGATCGTACGGAAGAATATCAAGCGGCTGGAGGAGACCCTTCGGGCGCTGCAGACTTATGACTCCCGGGCGCCCCAGGTCACCTTCTCCGGCTACACCTTTGACAACGTCATCGGACACAGCCCCAAGCTCCGGGAGATCGTGGCCATCGCCCGGAAGGTGGCCCCCCAGGACAGCTCCATCCTGCTGGTGGGCGAGACGGGCACCGGCAAGGAGATCTTCGCCCAGAGCATCCATCAGGCCAGTTCCCGCCGGGGCAAGAAATTTCTGGCCATCAACTGCGCCGCCATTCCCGAAACCCTGATCGAGAGCCTGCTCTTCGGCACCCAGAAGGGCAGCTTCACCGGCAGTGAGAACAAGGCAGGCTATTTCGAGGAAGCCAGCGGCGGCACCCTGTTTTTGGACGAACTGAACTCCATGAGCCTGGGGATGCAGTCCAAGATCCTCCGGGTCATCCAGGAGAACAGCTTCCGCCGGGTGGGCGGCAGCAAGGACCTGAAGCTGGACGTTCGTATCATCTCCTCCTGTAACCAGGACCCCTTCCGCTCCATCGCCGACAACCAGTTCCGCCGGGACCTGTTCTACCGCCTGTCCACGGTCATGCTGGAGCTGCCCCCCCTGCGGGAGCATCTGGAGGACCTGGAGGAGCTGGTCCAATATCATCTGAACGCCACCGCCTACCAGTACGTCCACGCCATCACCGCGGTGGACCCCCAGGTCTACGCCATCCTGCGGGCCTACAACTGGCCCGGCAATGTCCGGGAGCTGTTCCATGTGCTGGACTACGCCCAGAACGTGGCCGACTCCGACACCATGCGCCCCGAGCATCTGCCCTCCTACCTGCTGAAACACCGCGCCGCGGCTCCGGTCCCCGCCGCCGCCAGCGCTCCCCCGGCCATCGACTTTTCCACCGCCACCCTCCAAAGCCTGCTGGACGATTATGAGCACCAGATCCTCCTCCAGGCCCTGGAGCACTGCGGCTACAACATCTCCCGCACCGCCGAGACCCTGGGCATCCTGCGCCAGAGCCTACAGTACCGCATCCGGAAATACGGCATCGTTTTGTAAACTCCGTCCGGCTTTTCAATTTATTTTTTTCCGTCCCCACCCGTTTTCCTATTGACATGCAAAGTTCTCCGTAGTACAATCCACCTGTATACAGCCTATGATACATGTTCAGTCTGATTTGCGTAAGGAAGTGATCATCATGCCTATTCTGCTTCCCGTAGATATGGAACGTCCGCTCCCCAGAATGTACCGCGTACGCCAGCAATTTGACGACCGCAAGCTGGAGGACGTAGCCGGCGCCACCCGGTCAGAGCTGGAAAAGCCGGAGATCCGCCAGCTGGTGAAGCCGGGTGCCAAGGTCGCCGTGGCCGTGGGCAGCCGGGGGATCCGCAACCTCTATACCATCGTGGAGACTGTGGTCCAGTCCCTGAAGGCCATGGGCGCCCAGCCCTTCATTGTCTCCGCCATGGGCAGCCACGGAAACGGCACCGAGGAGGGCCAGCGGGAAGTGCTGGCCGGCTATGGGATCACGGAAGAAAACCTGGGGGTCCCCGTGGTGACCACCGTGGACACCGTCCATCTGGGAGACTGCGCCAACGGACGTCCGGTCTGGTTTGACCGCGCCGCCTTTGAGGCCGATCTGGTGGTCCCCATCAACCGGGTCAAGCTCCACACCGACTTTGTGGGTCCCCTTCAGAGCGGCCTTTGCAAAATGCTGGTCATTGGGTTGGGCAACCACAAGGGCTGTTCCGCCGTCCACGAGGAAAATCCGGAGCAGTTCGCGCATATCATTGAAGAGACCGCTTCCCTGATCCTGGAAAAAGCGCCCATCGGCTTTGGCGTAGCCATCCTGGAGAACGCTTATGACCAGACCTTCCAGGTGGAAGCCGTACCCGCCAGCCGCTTCATCGCCCGGGAAAAGGAACTGGTCCAGATCGCCCGGGGGAACATGCCCTGCATCCTGCTCCCGGAGGCCGACGTTATCGTCTGCAAGGAGATCGGTAAGGACGTATCCGGGGCCGGCTTCGACCCCAACATTCTGGGCCGCAGCTCTGTGCTGAAGACCTTTGTGCTCCACATTCCCAAGTATCAGCGCCTGGTGCTCACCGACGTGACCCCGGCCAGCCACGGAAACGGCATCGGCGTGGGGCTGTTCGACGTCATCACCCGCAAGGTGGCCGACCAATTGGACCTGGAGGCGATGTACGCCAACGCCATCGCCTGCAACTGCCTGGGCGACGCCAACATTCCCTGCACCGTGGAGGACGAGGACACCGCTGTCCGGGTGGCGCTGAAATGCTGCCGGGGCATCGACCGGGACGATCCCAAGATTATCCGCATCCAGAACACCCTGCACCTGGAGTACATCGAAGTCTCCCAGGCCCTGCTCTCCGACGTGGAGGCCGATCCCAGACTCAGCCTGGCCGACTGACGAAATCCGTTTTCCTTCTCTTTTCTCCCGTTTCCCGGCCGGTTCCCCACCGGCGCCGGCCGGGAAGCATACCAACTCCGCCGCGTTTTCCCTTTGAATGGGCGGAGTTTCCCTTTTCCCCCTGCCGCTTTCCCAAGCTGATGCAGCGTCAAAGCGCCGGAGCACCGCTCTGCTGTGGCGCGTCCCGGCGGGGGCGTATTTTTCCGCCGGGCTTGTATACAGCCTGTGTCCCGCAGCCGCGGACATCTTGTTTTGTGGGTCCCCGAAAAGTTGATATATGGAACGATCAGTTTTAAAAGGAGGAACAAACAGTGATTTTAAATGACGAACAAAAGGCTATGCTGGACGGCAAGTATGGCGAAGGCGCTGCCTACGCCATGAAGATCCAGGTTGGCATCGGCGAGTGCTTCGACGCCCCCCGCATGGTCCCCATCAAGCGGGCCCACGTGGCCCTGAGCAACCAGGCCGGCGACCTGTGGTTCGCGGAGAAGCTGGTCAAGGCCGGTGCCAAGTGCCGCGTCGCCCCCACCGTCAACCCCGGCTTCTGCCTGGGCCACTTCACCGGTGAGTGCGCCCACCCCGTGGACGGTCCTTCCGCCGAGCACATGCAGCGCACTAACGACGCTTACCGCACACTGGGTGCCGTTCTGTCCTACAACTGCACCCCCTACATCGCCACCAACGTCCCCAACTTCGGTGAGGTCTGTGCCTTCTCCGAGTCCAGCGCCACCCCCTATGTGAACGCCGTCTGGGGCGCCCGCTCCAACCGCGAGAGCGCCAACAGCGCCCTGTGCGCCGCCATCACCGGCTGCGTGCCTGAGTACGGCCTGCTGCTGGATGAGAACCGGAAGGGCGACATTCTGGTCCACGTGGAAGCCAACATGAAGTCCGACTATGAGTACCACCTGCTGGGCATGATGGGCGACAAGATCGGCGAGGGCATCCCCGTCTTCACCGGCCTGCCCAAGGTCATCACCCCCGAGGCCCTGCGCAACCTGGGTGCCCAGCTGAACACCTCCGGCGCTTACGGCATGTACCACATCGTGGGCTTCACCCCCGAGGCCCCCACCCTGGAGGCTGCTCTGGGCGGCAACAAGCCCAAGCGCGAGGTGGTCATCACCGACAAGGACCTGAAGGACTTTGAGGAGAAGTTCAGCGACGAGATGCACGACGGCAAGGTGGACTTCGCCATGTTCGGCTGCCCCCACTTCACCCTGGAGGAGGCCATGTACATCGCCCGCCACATTGAGGGCAAGAAGCTGGCCATCCCCATGTACATCCTGGTCTCCAGCCACGGCCGCCAGATGGCCGACCGCATGGGCATCACCGACATTCTGACCGCCGCCGGCGCCGAGATCATCCCCGACACCTGCCCCGATCAGCCCTGCTGGCACTACCTGAAGGGCAAGGTGGGCATCACTGAGTCCCCCAAGTGCGCCTACTATCCCCGCCGCCGCGGCATCAACTTTGTGATTCGCGACCTGGACACCTGCATCGAGGCCGCTCTGACTGGAGAGGTGAAATAACATGGCTAAGAGATTTTCCTGTCACAAGATTTCCGATGGCAAGGCCCAGTCCGACGCCATCATTTCCCAGGACCGCATCATGTTCTACCAGGTCCGTCCCGAGGACGGCATGATGGAGGAGAAAAACCACTGCCTGGAGGGCCGCATCATCGCCAAGAAGATCCTGGTCTTCCCCGGTGGCAAGGGCAGCTCCGTGGTCCAGCAGGACGGCCTGTACCATCTGGACCGCTTCCACAACATGCCCGCCGCCCTGATCGTGCAGAACCCCGACCCCGTCCTGGTAGCCGGCGCCATCATCATGGAGATCCCCATGGTGGACCGTCTGCCCGCCGAGTTTTATGAGACGGTGAAGGACGGCGACGCCGTGGTCGTCAACGCCGACGAGGGCTATGTGGAGATTCTGGATTGATCTTTTCATCTCCCCCTTGAACTGAAATCTTACCATAAAGTGGGTGCACCCACTTTATGGATTTGTGGTCACAAATCCGCATATACTTTCGTGTCCACACCTGGAAAACAGGTGGCAAAAAACAAAATTGGAGGAATCACCATGAAAAAAGCGCTATCCATCATCCTGGCCGCAGCCATGGCCCTGTCGCTGGTCGCCTGCGGCAACAGCAGCAACGAAACCGCTTCCGCCTCCGGGGCCTCCTCTTCCGGAGCCGCATCCTCTGTAACCCTGAAAGTAGGCCACATCGAGGCCGAGGACCGCTCCACCCACAAGGCCCTGCTCCAATTCAAGGACGAGTTGGAGGAGAAGACCGGCGGCCGTATCACGGTGGAGATCTTCCCCAACGGCGAGTTGGGCGGCGACGAGGAGCTGTGCGAGGCCGTGGCCATGGGCACCATCCAGATGGCACTCCCCTCCTCTTCCGTGCTGACCGCCTACAATGAACAGATTGGCATTCTGGATATGCCCTACCTGTTCAAAGACGCCCAGAGCGCCTTCAACGCCCTGGACGGCGAGCTGGGCGCTCAGATCGACCAGTGGATCGCCGGCCACGGCTTCGTCTCCCTGGGCTACCTGTACAACGGCCCCCGCTGCACCACCAACAACGTCCGTCCCATTTACACCCCCGACGACCTGAAGGGGCTGAAGATCCGCGTCATGAGCTCCCCTGTGTTCATCCGTATGTATGAGGTCCTGGGCGCCAACCCCACCCCCATGAGCTTCTCCGAGCTGTACACCGGCATGCAGCAGAACGTGGTGGAGGGCCAGGAGAATCCTCCCACGTTGATTTACGCCTCCGGCTTCCAGCAGGTCCAGAAGTACCTGACTCTGGACGAGCACGTACATAACTTCCTGCCCATTCTGACCAACGAGGCCTGGCTGAACAGCCTGAGCGCCGAGGACCAGGCCATCGTGAAGGAGTGCTGTGCCGACATGGTGACCAACCAGCGCAAGATCGAGCTGGAGGACAACGAGACCATCGTCGGCAAGCTGGAGGCCGAGGGCATGGAGGTCAACGAGCTGACCGCCGACCAGTACCAGGCCTTTGTGGACGCCATCCAGCCCATGTACGACGAGTATAAGGCCGCCTGGGGCACCGAGATCTTCGACCTGGCCGCTTCCTTTAACAGCTGAACAGCAGCGGTTACCTTCCGGCCGGACGGACCGATCCTCCG
Organism: Pseudoflavonifractor phocaeensis; assembly: GCF_021531815.1. Classification (GTDB taxonomy): domain Bacteria; phylum Bacillota; class Clostridia; order Oscillospirales; family Oscillospiraceae; genus Lawsonibacter; species Lawsonibacter phocaeensis_A. The sequence goes on along the minus strand of NZ_JADYUM010000009.1, from coordinate 90,677 downwards.
TCCGGCCATCCACTTTGAGAGAGGAGTTGAGCGGTCATGAAAGGGAAAAACTTTTTCCACAAGCTGATCTATGGCTATGACCAGCTGGAAGAAAAGCTGCTGTGCGCCAGTTTGGTGTGCACCACGCTGATTATCTTCCTGCAGATCATCATGCGCTCTATTTTCAACAGCTCCATCACCTGGAGCGAAGAGCTGACCCGTTACATCTTTATCTGGCAGATCTGGCTGGGCGTCAGCATTGCCGAGCGGGACAACGAACACATCTATCTGGAGATCGTCAACAGCCTTGTAAAAAGCCGGAAGATTAAGGAGTGCATCCGAGTAGTTGCCAATCTGATTATGATCGCCTTCAACATTTTTCTGGTGGTCAAGGGCTTTGAATTGGTCCGTCAGATGATGGTCCGCGGCAATGTCTCCAGTGCCATGCGGATGCCCATGTACTATGTGTATCTGGCGTTGCCTATCTCTTCCTTCATCCTGTCCCTGCGTCTGATCGGGAAGACCATCAGCAAGGTCAAATCTCTGCTCACGAAGGAGGTCACGGAATAATATGGAAGCCCTCGTCCTGTTCGGCAGCTTCTTCGTGCTGCTGCTTCTGATGGTCCCCATCGGCTACGCCATCGGCATTGCCACCCTGATCGCCATCGTGGTAGCCGGGGACGGGACCATCCCCCTGCTGATGATCACCCAAAAGGCGGTCACCGGCGTGGATTCCTTCCCCCTGATGGCCATTCCCTTCTTCATGCTGGCCGGCAATCTGATGAGCGGCGGCGGCATCGCCAAGCGCCTGATCAATTTCTTCGACTCCTTCATGGGGCTGATCACCGGCGGGCTGAGTATGGTCACCACCGTCACCTGTATGTTCTTCGCCGCCATCTCCGGCTCCGCCGTGGCCACCACCTCGGCGGTGGGCTCTTTTATGGTCCCGGAGATGCGCAAGCGCGGCTATGACGACGGCTTCAGCGCCTCCATTGCCGCCGCCGCCGGCACCATCGGCGTGATCATTCCCCCCAGTGTGCCCTTCGTCATCTACGGCGTGGCCACCGGCACCTCCATCACCGACCTGTTCAAAGCCGGTATTATCCCAGGTCTGGGTATGGGTGCCGCGCTGATGATTGCCTGCTACTTTCTGTGCAAAAAGCATGGCTTCCAGGTGTCCAAAAAGGGCGAGCGCAAGCTGGACCCGCGTCATGTGTGGCTGAGCTTTAAAGACGCCTTCTGGGCCATCCTCTCCCCGGTCATCATCCTGGGGGGCATCTACTCCGGCTACTTCACCCCCACAGAGGCCGCCGTGGTGGGCGTGGTCTACTCCTTCATCGTGGGCCGCTTTGTCTACCGGGAGCTGGACAACGCCGCCGCCTACAAGGCCCTGCGGGACACCATCGTGGTCAACGGCTCCACTACCTTCATGGTGGGCCTGTCCAGCGCCTTCGCCGCCTACCTGAGTCTGGCCGGCATTCCCCGGAAGCTGGCCGCCGCCATGCTGTCCATCACCGACAACAAATTCATCCTCCTGCTGCTCATCAACTGCTTCCTGCTTGTGGTGGGCTGCCTGGTGGACAACATCCCCGCCACCATTATTCTGGCCCCCATCCTGCTGCCCGTGGTGGAGTCCCTGGGCATGAGCGCCGTCACCTTCGGCATTATGCTGACGATGAACTTGGCCATCGGCTTCTGTACGCCGCCTTACGGAATCGACCTGTTTGTTGCCCAGAAGATCTCCGGCGTTAAGATGGGCCAGATGCTCAAATACATGTGGTGGTTCATCTTCGCGCTGCTGGCCGTGCTGATGCTGACCACCTTCTGGAGGCCCTTCACCATGCTGATGCTGTGAGGCCGCAGCTTTTCCTGGTTGCAAAAAACGATTGAAAATGGTATGATATGATTCAGGGCAGGTACGATCATCTTCGTCCTGCCCTGTGTTTTCTGCATTACTTTCGAGGTAAAGTTGGTTGATGAACAATGATCGGACGCAGCAGCAAGCAGACCCTGGCCGAAGTCGCCTATGAAAAAATCAAAGAAGCGATCTGCGAAGGCAAGATCGTCTCCGGCGATATTTTAAGCGAGAACCAACTGGCTCACGACCTGGGCATGAGCCGGACTCCCATCCGGGAGGCGCTGCGGGCCCTGGCCAGCGAGGATTGGCTGGAGATCAAAAACGGGGTGGGCGCCTATGTGAAGCCCCTGTCCTCCAAGGACATCCACGACCTGTACGAGGTCCGCTGCCTGTTGGAGGTACAGGCCGCCAAGACCTCTGTCTACCGTATCACCAACGAGGAGATCGACCGGCTGGAGGCCCGGTTCCAACAGCTTCTGGAGCGCACCGGCGGTCAGAGCTCCGACCTGGACCCCAAGGCCTTTTCCGAGCTGGACTGGGAGCTGCATGAGCTGATCGTGGAGCGCTGCAAAAATAACTATATCAAGTCCATCATGCGCAACAACACAGCCAACATGAAATGCTACCAGGCCCTCTCCTTCGAGGCCCTCCACGACCTCCGGGAGAGTACCCTGCAGCATCTGCACATCCTGGCTCTGCTGCGCCAGCGGGACAGCGAAGCACTGACGGCAGCGCTGAAGGACCACCTGGAGTGGGCCGCCGGTTTTCTGGGCCCCTCCCACTGACCGAAGGGGCCTCTCCCCCGAAGCCGCAAGTTCCGGATCCTCTGATACACGAAAACGCCCCCGGCGCATGAACCATATGCGCCGGGGGCGTTCTTTTGGTTCTTGTTGTTCAAGGGGCGGTCACAAAGCAGGCAAAAGGTCCTCCGGTCCGGAGCGGATCATCACTGGACAAAGGGGCTTTCCTGTGGTAAGATACCTCCTGACGAGTTTCCACACCTCGTCCAAGCGCAGAAGCGATGAGCCGTTGCGAGCAGCGAGCCTGGACCGGAGCGAGGAATACAAACCAAGCGCCGCATAGCGGGGCTGTTTGTGTTCCGAGTCGGGGGGAAGGGGAGCGTTGGGAGCAGGTGAATCGTGACCAAGCAGAAGCGATGAGCCGTTGCGAGCAGCGGCGCCGCGTCTCTGCCCTTCAAAATGGAAGGGATCCTGCGTTCGTTCGGGGAGCCATTGCGCTCCGCCGTTCTCTAAACAAGAAAATGGAGGTTTTTTTATGCGCAAATTTACCACACGGGACCTGACGCTGGCGGCTCTGGTGGCCGCCCTGTACGCGGTGCTGAGCTACTTCGGCAACATCTTCGGCCTGACCTACGGCCCCATCCAATGCCGCTTTTCCGAGGCGCTGTGCGTCCTGCCCTTTCTGTTCCCCGCCACGGTGCCCGGCCTGTTCCTGGGCTGTCTGATCACCAATTTGATGAGCACAGTGGGTCCCCTGGACATCATTTTTGGCTCGCTGGCCACTCTGCTGGCCGCCGCCTGGACGGCCAGGACCCGCAGCCGCCTGACGGCCCCCCTGCCGCCGGTGGTCTGCAACGGCGTCATTGTGGGCGCCATGATCGCCTGGTACGAGGTAGGCTTCGGCCCCGGCTTCTGGGCCGCCTTCGCCTTCAACGGGGCCACCGTGGCCCTGGGGGAGCTGATCGCCTGCTATGTGCTGGGTTCCCTGCTGCTGACCCTCCTGCCCAGGATCTCCTTCTTCCGGGACCTGATCCCCGCGGACCGCCTGGCCCGCGCGGAAGGGAAGGCGCAGCCCACAATTTGATCCATGAACATACAGCGCCGGACGGGTGGACGTCCGGCGCTTTTTGTCCCGTGTTCACAAAATCAACACAAATTATTCACATCCTGCCATAGAATTTTTCCTTCCGGCCGCTATGATATATTTAACCCGTTAATCATTTCAGCCCTTCCGGAAGCAAGGGCGGTCAAAAGGATGATCCGTATGCAAGAAGTGAAAAAGCCTTCCAAAAAACCGCTGATCTACTACTATGTGATGACCATTCTGATCCTGATGCTCCTCAACGCCACCCTGTTCCCCTCCATTCTGGAAAAGAAGGTCCAGGACGTGACCTATGACGTGTTCATGTCCATGACCTATGACCGGAATGTGGGACAGGTGCAGATCGAGGGGGATGAGATCACCTTCACTGACAAGGCCGAGGAAAACATCTACAAGACCGTGGCTGTCAGCAGCGACCAGGGACTGGTGGACCGTCTGTATGAAAGCGGCGCCCAGTTCCAGGAGATCGACACCCAGCCCGGCCTGCTCACCTCCATCCTGGTGGGGTGGGTCCTGCCCCTGCTGCCCTTCCTCTTCATCGGCTATTTCATCAACCGGAAGATGCAGAAGGCCATGGGCGGCGGCGAAGGCATGATGTTCGGCATGGGCGGCGGCTCCGGGGCCAAGGTGTACGTCCCCTCCTCCACCGGCATCCGGTTCGCCGATGTGGCCGGGGAGGACGAGGCCAAAGAGCTGCTCCATGAGATCGTGGACTTCCTTCACGACCCGGAGAAGTACCGGGAGATCGGCGCCAAGCTGCCCAAGGGCGCCCTGCTGGTGGGCCCTCCGGGCACCGGCAAGACCCTGCTGGCCAAGGCCGTGGCCGGCGAGGCCAATGTTCCCTTCTTCTCCATCGCCGGCTCTGAGTTTGTGGAGATGTTCGTGGGCCGGGGCGCCGCCAAGGTACGGGACCTGTTCAAGCAGGCCAACGAAAAGGCCCCTTGCATCGTATTCATCGACGAGATCGACACCATCGGAAAAAAGCGGGACGGCCAGTTCTCCGGCAATGACGAGCGGGAGCAGACCCTGAACCAGCTTCTGACCGAGATGGACGGCTTCGACGGCTCCAAGGGCGTGGTGGTGCTGGCCGCCACCAACCGCCCCGATTCCCTGGACCCCGCCCTGTTGCGGCCCGGCCGCTTTGACCGCCGCATCCCCGTGGAGCTCCCCGACCTCCAGGGCCGGGTGGAGATTTTGAAGGTCCACGCCAAGAAGATCCGTCTGGCGGAGGACGTGGACTTTGAACCCATTGCCAAGATGGCCGCCGGGGCCTCCGGCGCGGAGCTAGCCAACATCGTCAACGAAGCCGCCCTGCGGGCCGTCCGGGACGGGCGGAAGTTCGCCACCCAGGAGGACCTGCAGGAGAGCGTGGAGGTAGTCATCGCCGGGTACCAGAAGAAGACCCGGGTGCTGTCCGACCAGGAGAAAAAAATCGTGGCCTACCACGAGATCGGCCACGCCCTGGTGGCCGCCATGCAGACCCACTCCGCCCCGGTGCAGAAGATCACCATTATTCCCCGGACCTCCGGCGCTCTGGGCTACACCCTCCAGGTGGATGACGGGGACCACTTCCTCATGTCCAAGGAGGAGCTGATGAACAAGATCTGCACCTACACCGGCGGCCGGGCCGCCGAGGAGTTGATCTTCCACTCCGTCACCACCGGGGCCTCCAACGACATCGAGCAGGCCACCAAGCTGGCCCGGGCCATGGTGTCCCAGTTCGGCATGGCGGATGAGTTCGGCATGGTGGCCTTCGAGACGGTGTCCAACCAATACCTGGGGGGCGACGCCTCCCTGACCTGTTCCCCCGAGACCCAGACCAGGCTGGACCAGAAGGTGATGGAGATCGTGGAGACTCAGCGGCAGAAGGCCCTGTCCATTTTGAAAGAGAACGAGGATAAACTCCACCGTCTGGCCCAATACCTCTATGACCACGAAACCATCACCGGCCAGGAGTTCATGACCATTCTGGAGCAGGGTGAAAGGGAATAGGACTCTTGTCCAGTCCAAAGGACCGGGATAAATCATCCCGGTCCTTTGTGTTGTAATTGACTTTGCTTCTTTAATGTACTATAGTAAAGCAAATGGGTATTCATGATGAAAGGGATGTGAGAAAGATGAAATTTGATCTGCTGATTCGAAACGGCTCCGTCTACGACGGCAGCCTGACCGCCAGGGGCGACTGTCAGGACATCGGTATCATCGGGGGACGCATCGCCGCCATGGGCAAGCTGGACCAGGACGCCCATGAGGTCTTGGACGCCGAAGGTCTGGTGGTTTCCCCCGGCTTCATCGACGTCCACGCGCACTCCGAGCTCTCGGTGTGGCAGGAGCCGGACTGTCTGGCCAAAGCCTCCCAGGGCGTGACCACCGAATTGACCGGACAGTGCGGCCTCTCCGCCTACCCCGCGCTCCCCAAGGCGGAACAGGAGATCCGGGATTACACCGGGTCTGTTTTGGGCCGGACGGACCGCTGGCCCTGGCAGGACCTGGAGGGCTACCGCCGTGAGGTGCTCCGCCGGGGCATGGCCATCAACCAGGGCACCTTCGTGGGTCAGGGCAACCTGCGGATCAACGCCATGGACTTTGAGGACCGCAAGGCAACTGCCGCCGAGCTGGAAGAGATGAAGGCCCTGCTGGTCCGGGAACTGGACAGCGGCGCCTTCGGCCTGTCCACCGGCCTGGTGTACGCCCCCGGCGTATTTACTGACACGGAGGAGCTGATCCAGCTGGCCCGGATCTGCGCCCAGAGGGGCGGGATCTACACCACCCACATGCGCAACGAGGGGAACCGGCTGCTGGAGGCCGTTGAGGAGGCCATCACCATCGCGCGCCAGTCCGGCGTGCCGCTGATCCTCTCCCACCTGAAGGCAGTGGGCCGTCCCAACCACGGCAAGGTGAAGCAGGTGCTGGCCCGGATGGAGCAGGAGGCGGAGGCAGGCCTGCAGATCTACGGCGACAGCTACCCCTACGACGCGTCCAGCACTACCATGACCGTTATCCTGCCGCCCTGGACCATGAGCGGCGGCATGGACGGCCTGCTGGCCATTTTGCAGTCTCCCGACAAGCGGAATGAGATCCTGAACATCTTCCAAAACGGCATGGAGGGCTGGGACAACCGGGTGGTCAACATCGGCTACGACCGCATCCGGATCGCCTCGGTAGAGTCGGAGAAAAACCGGGCGCTGGAGGGACTGAGCCTGACGGAAGGCGGCGCCCGGCTGAACAAGAGTCCCGGAGAGTTCATCCTCGACCTGCTCCTGGAGGAGCGGGGCCAGGTGGCCGCCATTCTCCAGGGCATGTCTGAGGAGGATGTGGCCGCCGCCCTGTCCTCCCCCCGCATCATGGTATGCAGCGACGGCATCACCGTGGGCCAGAAGCACCACCCCCGGCTGTTCGGCTCCTTCACCCGGTACCTGGGCCGGTATGCCGACCTGACCGCGCCGGAGGGGATCGCCGCCGCGGTCCACAAGCTGACCGCTCTGCCCGCCCAGGTGTACGGCCTGGAGGGGATCGGCCAACTGAAGGTGGGCAATTGGGCGGACATCACCGTCTTTGACCCGGGGAAGGTCATGGACCGGGCCACCTTCGCCCAGCCCAAGCTGCTCAGCGACGGAATCGAGACCGTGGTGGTCGGCGGTCAGGTCATCATGCGGGGCCACCGGCCCACCGGCGCACTGCCCGGGCGCTTCCTGCGCAGAAAGGGCTGTCCGGCCCAGGATTGACATTCTTTTACTCCCCTCGGAGCCGCCCCTTGACAGGCGGCAAAAAAGGGAGTATGATACGATGCGAAAAACAGGGGAGCTCGCGCAGGCGGGCTGAGAGGAAGCTAATGCGCTTCGACCCTTCCACCTGATGTGGGTAATGCCACCGTAGGTAGTCATAGCTGTGCGCTTGTGATGACACGGAGCCGCCCACCGGGCGGCTCCATTTTTTCAACCACAGCTCTTTTCGAAGGGAGGAGAAAACCGCGGGCGCCCCGGTCCTGGACCGGGAGCGGGCAGAGGGGGAGCGCCCTGTGCCCGTGCCAGAGACGCAGCGATGGGAAGCCGTGTTCCGGCGTGAGAGGAGGCCAGTAAGCCTCGACCGAACCGTGGGAGGCCCGCCATGCGGGGCTCTCCGGACCCTGTTTGTGGCCCAATGGGCCGGAAGCGGGGGAGTCGCTGCCTTTTGACGCGGTTTTCCCCGTTCATTTGAAAGGAGTTTTTTTATGTTTGACCGTAAGACCATTCAGAAGATCGCCCTGGCCGGCATCCTGGCGGCGGTGGGCGTTGTGGGCGGCACCCTGTCCATCCCCGTGGGCTTCACCCGCTGCTGCCCCACTCAGAGCGTCATCAACGTGATCGCCGGCGTGTTCCTGGGTCCCTGGTACTCCGTGGGCATGGCCTTCTGCGTCAGCCTGATCCGGAACATGCTGGGCACCGGCACCATCATGGCCTTCCCCGGCAGCATGTGCGGCGCCCTGCTGGCCGGCCTGCTGTACCGCCGCTGGCCCAAGATCTGGACCGCCTGCCTGGGCGAGATGGTGGGCACCGGCATCCTGGCCTCCATCATGGCCTACCCCATCGCCAAGTACCTGCTGGGCAAGGCCTGCGGCCTGTTCACCTATTTCCTGCCCTTCATGACGGTGGCGGTGACCGGCTCCATCATCGCCGCGGTGCTGGTGTTCATCCTGAACAAGGACGGCGCCATGGCGGCCATGCGGGACATCAGCCACATGGACTGAAGCCGTGGCCCGGGAAGCGCGCGCCCAACCGGCCGGCTCCGGCCGGGAATGGGTGGGATGGATGTCCACCAAATTCCCTCTGGAGATCCCCGCCGCCCTGGGGCTGACGGTCTTTTGTCCCGAGAGCGCCGCGGCCGCGGCCTCCTGTCGGGGTGAGAGTTCCGCCCTGTGCCAAGCCGCGGAGGAGATGGGCTACTGCCGGGACCTGTGCTCCTACGTCCGGATGGGGATGGCCCTGGCAGCCGGACAGACGGCAGGCGGACCGCCCCGGCCCGACTTTCTCCTGTGCTGCAACAACATCTGCTCCGGGATGCTCCAGTGGTACCGGGCCCTGGCCCGGACGCTGGACATTCCCCTGTTCCTGCTGGATTTTCCCTACCAAGAGGACAGGGAGCCCTCCCCCTCCCTGGTGGCCTACCTCCGCGCCCAGATCACGGAGGTGGTCCGGGGCCTGGAAGAGCTGACCGGGCGGCGGTGGGACCCCCTGCGTTTTCAGGAGGTCTGCCGTCAGGCCAACCGCTCCGCCCAGGCCTGGCAGCGGGTGATGGACGCAGCCCTGGCCTCCCCCTCCCCCCTGGGAAACATGGAGCTGTTTGACTACATGCCCCTGATGGTGACGGGGCGGTGCGCCAAGGAGACGGAACAGCAGTTGGAGGCCCTGGCCGGGAAATTGCAGAGCCGGGCTGTCCGGCCCGGGGGCAGTCCCAAGCGCCGGATCTTCTGGGAGGGCACGCCCTGCTGGCCGGCGCTGGACCGGGTGGTGGACCTGCTGGACCGGAAAAATGTCCAGATCGTGGCCGACACCCTCACCCCCTCCCTGGGCTTTCGTTATGAAGACCTGGACGGCTTGATCCGTGCCTACTGCGGCACCATCAACGGGGTGTCCCTGGAACGGGGGCTGGAGATGCGCACGGAGCTGTGCCGCCGGTACCGGGTGGAGGGGATCCTCGTCCACTACAACCGGAGCTGCCGTCCCTGGTGCGGCGCCCTCCAGGAGACTGAGCGGCGGCTGGGCCGGGAGCTGGAGGTGCCGGTGGTTTCCTTCCATGGGGATCAGGGGGACCCGGAGGCCTTCTCCGCCGCCCAATTTGAGCTGCGGCTGGATACCCTGTGTGAGCTCATGGATCAGAAAAGCTGACCCGTTTCAAAATGATACCCCGGCGGCCGATGGCCGCCGGGGTATCTTGTTTTCCGCGTTTATATTCTGTCCTCGTTCTCCAGGAAGTAGGAGGCCTCCATGTCCGCGGTGGCCAGGGCGAAGGCCAGGGGGTACTTCTGGAATGCCTGGCCCACGGTGCGGCTGTCCTCGGTGCCCGAGAAGCCCATGTGCCAGCGGATGGCCATGGCCTCCTCCCGGGTCAGGCGGATGAAGCCGTTGGTGATGTACACGCTCTTCTCCCCGTGGCCGTAGGGCAGGGGGTCGTCAAAGGTGTAGGTGGGCACCGCCTGCCACTTGCCGTTCTCGTCCTTCACGTTCCGGGTGCCCCGTTTGTAGCAGCCGATCTTGCACAGGTCGTGGCACAGGGCCACGATGGCCACAGACTCCTCGCTGTACTCCAGGCCGTACAGCTCCTGGACCCGCTCCCGCTGGAGGTAGTCCACCAGGCAGTGGTACACGTTCAGGCTGTGCTCGCACAGGCCGCCCTCGTAGGCCCCGTGATACCGGGCGGAGGCGGGGGCGGTGAAGAAGTCGCTCTTGTGCTCCAGGTAGTCCAGCAGCTTGTCGGCGCCGTCCCGGGTGATGTAGGTCTTGAAAATCTCAATAAACTCCTCTTTGCAGGACATAAGTACCTCCGTAAATTCAGCAGTTTCCGTGATGGCAAAAGTATACCACGCTCCGGCGAAAAAGGCCAGAAAAAGGTGGACATTCAGATACAGCGTTTGAGCCAACCATCCAAAAAATTCATTTGCTCCTCCGTATGAAACCAGTGCTCCCCGTGTTCCATCACCGTCAACGAAGCGTTGATCTTGCCGGCAAACCGGGACACCGTCTCGTAGGAGGTGAGGGAATCCTTTCCGGCGTACAGAATATCCGTAGGTATGGTCCACACAATGGGATTTTCCCGTACATAGCAAAGATAGTCCCATGACAGGACCTCTCCAAAAGAGGTCTCAATTTCTCGTTTTTCCCGCAGCTCCGCTTCCGTCACATTTGCCCACTGCATCATATCCAAAATGAGCCGCTCCATATTGACAATAGGGGAGATCAATAATGCCCGTTCAATTTTCCGTCCGGTCAAAGCATTCATGGCAAAAAAAGCGCCGATACTGTTGGCGACGAGGATGACGGAGCCACACTTCTCCTTCAGGCTTTCATATCCGGAAATGATCTCGGGCTTTGTCTCCCACGGGGTGGAGAACTGATAATCCAGCCCGAACACATCATATTCCGGGCAAAGCCTTTTGTAATGTTCCGCTTCTGCCGCGCTGCCGCCTTTTCCCTGTATATATAGGATCGCCTTTTTCATAATGGCCGCTCCTTTCAAGCTTATTTCTTGTGCCTGATTATAGTTGGTATCCGCACTTTTTTCAACCCGGCACGGATACGCCGAGGATTAATGGACCGTCTTTACTCTCCTCAAAAGATATGGTAGAATAATAATTCAAAGTTTACGGAAAGGAGGCATCCCCCATGGCCGTTACCCTTGGCACCCCAATGACCCAGTTCTCCGGCGTGGGGGAGGTGCGGGCCAAAAAGCTGGAAAAGCTGGGCCTGTCCACCGCCGCCGACCTGCTGGCCTACTACCCCCGGGACTATGAGGACCGGCGGCAGATGTACACCATCCGGGACGCCCCCCTGGAGGGCCGGGTCTGTATCACCGCCATGGCCGCGGAGCACCCCCGGTTGGCCCGCATCCGGAAAGGGCTGGAGCTGGTGCAGCTCAAGGTGGTGGACCACACCGGCGCCCTCCACCTCACCTTTTTCAACCAGGGCTACGTGGAGAAGGCCCTCCGGGCCGGAGAGGAGTACATCTTCTTCGGCACGGTGGAGGAGCAGGGCCGCCGCCGCACCATGGTCAACCCCATCTTCGAGCGGGTGGGCAAGCAAAATTTCACCGGCTGCATCATGCCCATCTATCCCCTGACGGCGGGCATCACCAACCATCTGCTGACCTCCCTCACCCGGCAGGCCCTGGACTGCGCCGCCTGCGTCCCCGAGACGCTGCCCCAGTCCGTCCGTCAGGCCCACAATCTGGCGGAGCTGGAGTTCTCCATCCGGAACATCCACTTCCCGGAAAACGACGAGGCATTGACTCTGGCCCGGGAGCGGCTCACCTTCGAGGAGCTGTTTTATCTGGCGGTGGGGCTGGACTTTCTCAAGCGCCGGCGGGAGGCCGCCGGACCGGGCTGCGCCATCCCTACGCCGCCTTTTAAAACGTTTCGGTCCCTGCTCCCCTTCGAGCCCACGGGGGCTCAGAAACGGGTGATGGACGAGGTGGCCTTCGACATGGCCTCGGGCCGCCCCATGAACCGCCTGGTCCAGGGGGACGTGGGTTCAGGCAAGACCGCTGTGGCCGCTTACGCCGCTTGGCTGGCGGCACAGGGGGGCTATCAGGCCGCCCTCATGGCCCCCACCGAGGTGCTGGCGGAGCAGCACTACCGCTCTCTGTCCGCCCTTCTCTCCCCCGCCGGCGTGCGGGTGGGCCTGCTCACCGGGGCTCTGCCCCCGGCGGAGAAAAAGAAGGTCCGTCAGGCCCTGGCCCACGGGGACATCGACTTTATCATCGGCACCCACGCCCTCATCTCCGACGGGGTGGTTTTCCGCCGTCTGGCCCTCATCGTGGCCGACGAGCAGCACCGCTTCGGCGTGGCACAGCGAGCCGCTTTAGCGGCGAAGTCGACCACGCCGGGGGCCCCACCACAGGTGGGGCGCCGCGCCAGCGGCGAAGGTCGGAAGAATTCACTTCTTCCGACCACAAATCAAATATCCCCCGGGGAACCCACAGCGGCCAAGTCGGAGACGGGCGGGATGCCCGCCCCCCATGTGCTGGTCATGTCCGCCACCCCCATCCCCCGGACCCTGGCCCTCATCGTCTACGGGGACCTGGACGTGTCCGTCATCGACCAGCTGCCCCCCGGCCGCACCCCCGTGGAGACCTACGTCATCCGGGAGGACAAGCGGGCGCGGATGTACAACTTCGTCCGCAAGCAGGTGTCGGAGGGGCGGCAGGTCTATCTGGTCTGTCCGGCGGTGGAGGAGAACCCCGGCGCCGCCCTGCCGGGAGAGGAGGTCCCCTCCCTGGACCTGAAGGCGGTAAAGACCTACGCTGCCAAGCTGCAGAAGGAGGTATTCCCCGACCTGACGGTGGGCATCCTCCACGGGAAGATGCGCCCCAAAGAGAAGGAGGCCGTGATGGCCGCCTTCGCCGCCGGGGAGATCCAGGTGCTGGTGGCCACCACCGTCATTGAAGTTGGCGTGGACGTGCCCAACGCCTCCCTCATGGTCATCGAGAACGCCGACCACTTCGGCCTCAGCCAGCTCCACCAGCTCCGGGGCCGGGTGGGCCGGGGCAAGCACCAGTCCTACTGCGTCCTGGTCACCTCCACCAAAAATCCCGACTCCATGGCCCGCCTGCGGACCCTGGCCTCCACCACCGACGGCTTTAAAATCTCCGAGGAGGACCTGAAGCTCCGGGGGCCCGGCGACTTCTTCGGCAGCCGGCAGCACGGCCTGCCCCAGATGAAGCTGGCCGACCTGGCGGGGGACATGCGCCTGCTCAGCCAGGCCCAGGAGGCCGCCCGCCGCCTGCTGCGGGAGGACCCTGGCCTGTCCCGCCCTGAGGACCGGCCCGTACTGGACCGGGTGCGGCGGCTCTTTTCCGACACCCCAGACATCTTTAATTGATAGGAGACTGATTATGCTCACCTTCCGCGACATCACCCTCCGGGACCACGACCTGATCCTGCCCATGGTCCGGGACTTTTACCATACCGACGCCGTCCTCCACGAGGTGGACCCCGCCATTCTGGAGCGCACCTTCCGGGACGCCGCCGACCACGGGGAGGACCTGCTCCGGGGCGTCCTCATCCAGGCGGACGGCCAGCCCGCCGGGTACCTCTACATCACCCAGTGCTACTCCGCCGAGGTGGGGGGCCGCTGCGTGTTTCTGGAAGAGATCTTCCTGAAGCCGGAGTTCCGGGGACAGGGTCTTGGGCCCCAGGTCATGGCTTGGATCGAGGAACAGTATCCCTCCGCCCGCCGCTTCCGCCTGGAGGTCAACGAAGTCAACCGCGGGGCCGTCCGCATGTATCAGAAGGCCGGCTATGACTATTTGCGCTATGACCAGATGGTCATTGACAAAGTGAAATAAAAAGGAGAGAACACTATGACCCGCATGGAACAGGTATGGGCCATCCGACACGAGGGGCCCGGCGTACACCATAACTGCTGTCAATCCATCCTCGTCCCCTTCGCCCCGGAAATGGGGCTCACGGAGGAACAGGCCAACGCCCTGGGCGCCCACTTCGGCATGGGGATGTCCCACGGCTCCGTTTGCGGCACTCTCAGCGCCGCCATGATGGTTTTGGGCGCCATGGGCTATGACAACAAGCAGGCAGCCGCCCTCCTGCGCCAGTTCCGGGAGCGCCACGGCGCCACTGACTGCGCCACCCTGCTGAAAGCCTCCCGGGACCGGGGCGAGGCCCGGAAAGACCACTGTGACGGTCTGGTCTATGAGTTGGTGGAGGCCCTGGAGGAGATCATCGCCGCCGGGAAATAACCGCAAAGATCAGGTTTCTGATCCAAAAAACCAGAGAGAGGCATCCTTAAGGATGCCTCTCTCTGGTTTGATCTGGAAGGATGGATGAAAAAGGAATGATGATGAACCAAGGTTTTCTTTCCCGACAGGCCGGTAAGAGCGGCAGCCGACATATCGTTAAATTTTTAACCTTCGTTCTGTTAAAACTTTAACACTATCCCCCTGGAAATGCCATTCCCAAATTGATTATATACGGTATTATCAAACGGTTATGATTTTCCCCGTTGCGGAACGGCCGTTTTTCGCTTATAATCAGGAATATTCCGAGAAAAGGAGGTCCGCCATGAAGGAGCTGGAACAGCTGCCCATCCCCTTGCTGGTATGGTACCGGGAGAACGCCCGGGTGCTGCCCTGGCGCAGCCACCCCACCCCCTACCGGGTCTGGGTATCGGAGATCATGCTCCAGCAGACCCGGGTGGCCGCGGTGCTGGACTACTACCGCCGTTTTCTGGAAGCAGCCCCCACAGTGGCCGACCTGGCCGCCCTCCCCGAGGACCAGCTGATGAAGCTGTGGCAGGGGCTGGGCTACTACAGCCGGGCCCGGAACCTGCAAAAAGCCGCCCGCCAGATCATGGAGACCTTCGGCGGGGTATTCCCCAATACTTATGAGGACATCCGGTCCCTGGCCGGCGTGGGGGACTATACCGCCGGGGCCATCTCCTCCATCGCCTTTCACCTCCCCGTCCCGGCGGTGGACGGCAACGTCCTGCGGGTGACCGCCCGGGTGCGGGGAGACAGCGGTGACATCACCACCCCCGCCATGAAAAAGCGGGTGACCCAGGCCCTGGCCCAAATCATTCCCCTGGATGCCCCCGGGGACTTCAACCAGGCCATGATGGAGCTGGGTGCCACCGTCTGCCTGCCCAATGGCGCCCCCCTGTGTGACAAATGCCCGGCGTCCTCCTTCTGCCGCGCTTTCCTGGAGGGGCGCACCGGAGAGCTGCCGGTGAAGGCGGCCAAGAAGGCCCGGCGGGCGGAGGAGCGGACGGTCTACCTGTTCTTTTATGAAAACCAGGTGGCCCTGCGCCGCCGCCCGGACAAGGGCCTGCTGGCCGGACTGTGGGAGTACCCCAACGAGCCCTCCGGCGGGACCAACTGGCCCGCCGCCTGGGGGCTGGAGCCCCGGACGCTGGAGCGGGCTGGAACGGGAAAGCACATCTTCACCCACATCGAGTGGCACATGACCGCCCTGGCCGGGGAGCTGGACAGCCCCGAACTGCCCGCGGGCTGGGTCTGGGCGGACCGGACCGCCCTCCGGGACACCTACGCCCTCCCCAACGCCTTCCAGAGCTTTTCCGAAAAAGTTGCAGACCGCCTGGGGCGGTTCTGACATCCATGTAGAAAGGAGCCTCCGCCATGATCTGCCGCCTCTGCCCCCGGAACTGTGGGGCGCTCCGCACGGAGACCGAGGGCCGGGGATGGTGCCGGATGCCGTCGGCTCCGGTGCTGGCCCGGGCCGCCCTCCACATGTGGGAGGAACCCCCCATCTCGGGCACCCGGGGCTCCGGGACCATCTTCTTCTCCGGCTGCTCTTTGGGCTGCGTCTTCTGCCAGAATGAAAAGATCAGCCACCGGGATTTCGGCAAAGGGGTCACATTAGAGCGTCTGGCCGAGATCTGTGACGAGCTGACCGCCCAGGGGGCCCACAACATCAACTTCGTCAATCCCACCCACTATGCCCACACGGTCCGTGCCCTTTTGGAGGCGCACCCCCTGCCCGTCCCGGCGGTGTGGAACTCCGGGGGCTATGACAAGGTGGAAACCCTGAAGGGGTTGGAGGGACTGGTGGACGTCTACCTCCCCGACCTGAAATATCTGGACCCGGCGGCCGCCGGGCGGTACTCCGCCGCCGCTGACTACCCGGAGACGGCCCGGGCCGCCATCCGGGAGATGGTCCGCCAGACAGGCCCCTGCCAATTTGACGGGGACGGCCTGCTGAAAAAGGGGGTCATCATCCGCCACCTGATCCTCCCCGGCCAGGTGAACCAGGCCAAGGCGGTGATGGACTGGGTGGCCGGGGAGTTTGCGCCGGGGACGGTGCTGTTCTCCCTCATGAGCCAGTACACCCCCTGGGGGGACCTGTCCGCCTGTCCGGAGCTGGACCGCCGTCTGCGCCCAGGGGAGATGCGCGCCGCCCAGGAGTACATGGAAAACCTGGGACTGGCCGGATTCACCCAGGAACGGACCAGCGCCAAAGAGGAATATACGCCCCCCTTCGACCTGACCGGAGTTTAAAAAACGGGACTGCCCATGGCAGTCCCGTTTCCTTATTTATGATAGGAGGACCCCTCATTGATCTTGAAGGCCCGGTAGATCTGCTCCAGCACCATGACCCGGGCCAGGTGGTGGGGGAAGGTCATGGGGGACATGGACAGCTGGACCCAGGCCTCCGCCTTGATGGAGGGGTGGAGGCCGTAGCTGCCCCCGATGACAAAGACCAGGTGCTTGGCGGCGTTGTGCTCCCAGGTGCGGACCAGAGCGGCCAGTTCCTCGCTGGACCGGAGCTTTCCCTCCACGCACAGGGCCACCACGCTGGAGTTGGGCGGGATCTTGGCCCGGATGGCGTCCCCCTCCTTGTCCAGGGCGGCGGTGATCTCCCCCAGGGAGGGGTTCTGGGGCAGCTTCACTTCGGGCAGCTCCGTCAAGGTCAGCTTGCAGTAGGGGGACAGCCGCTTCATATACTCCGCGCAGGCGTCCAGGTAAAACTTCTCCTTCAGCTTCCCCACGCAGATGAGATGTACGCTCAGCATAACGCCGCCTCCCTCCGGAAAGCCTTAACGCCCGCCCCACGCTCCAGGGCAAAGGTGGGACCCAACTCGCTTCGGGGCGCCACCGTCAGGGACAAATCCCGCTCCGGGTCGCAGCCCAGGGCGGCCAGGCGGCGGACAGCCACCTGCCGGGCCCGGGCGGGGGTGTTGTTCTGGGCGGACAGGTGGGCCAGCACCACGGTACGGGCGCCCGACTCCACCCCCAGGGCAGCCAGCTCGGCCCCCGCCTCGTTGGACAGGTGGCCCCGGTCCCCCAGGATGCGCTGTTTTAAGGAGTAGGGGTAGGGCCCGGACCGGACCCAATCCTCGTCGTGGTTGGCCTCGCACACCAGCAGGTCACAGCCCCGGACCGCCTGCTTCACCTCGGGGGTGATGTATCCAAGGTCGGTGCACAGCACCAGCCGGCAGCCATCTCCGGTGATGGAGTAACCCACGCTGCCTGCGGCATCATGGGGCGTGGAAAAGGACTCCACCCACAGCTCCCCCAACCGGACCCCGGTCCCCGGCTCCTGGGCCCGGACCAGGTCGTCTACAAAGGGCACTTTGTAACAGATCTGACGGCAGGTGGGAGCGGAGGAGACGATGGGGACCCGCAGCTTTTTGGTCAGCACCGCCAGGCCGTTGATATGGTCGTGGTGCTCATGGGTCACCAGCACGGCGGACAGCTCCTCCGGGGCCACCCCCAGGCTCCGCAGCCCGGTGGTGATGCGCCGGGCGGAGATCCCCGCGTCCAGCAGAATATGGGTCCGGCCGCAGGACACCAGGGCGGCGTTGCCGCTGGACCCGCTGGCCAGGGTGGTAAAGGTCAACAAAAAGCATCCACTCCGTCGCAGCCATTCAAAAAGGCCTGAGCGTGATCACAAGCCGCGCTCAGGCCCCGATATTTCTTCCTGTCTCAGCCCACCTGGGCCTGACTGTCCTCCTCCGGGACGTTGACCACCTTGATGTCGGCGCCCACGGCGGACAGCTTTTCCACCAGCGTCTCATAGCCCCGCTCGATATGGTGGATGGCGTCGATCTCGGTGACGCCCTGGGCGGCCAGACCGGCGATGACCATGGCGGCGCCCGCCCGCAGGTCGCAGGCGTGGACGGGGGCTCCGGTGAGCTTGTCCACTCCTTCGATGACAGCTACTTTGCCGTCCACCTGGATGTGGGCGCCCATGCGGCGCAGCTCGTCCACATAGCGGTAGCGGTTGTCCCAGACACCCTCGGTGATGACGCTGGTCCCCCGGGCCAGGCAGAGCACGGCGCCGATCTGGGACTGCATGTCGGTGGGGAAGCCGGGGTAGGGCATGGTCTTGATGTTGGTGCGGCTGAGAGGCCCGCTCCGGCGGACCAGGACAGCGTCGTCCTGCTCCTCCACGTCCACCCCCATCTCCACCAGCTTGGCGGTGATGCAGTCCAAATGCTTGGGGATGACGTTTTTGATCAGGACCTCGCCGCCGGCGGCGGCCACGGCGGCCATGTAGGTGCCCGCCTCGATCTGGTCGGGGATGATGGAGTAGGTGCCGCCCCGCAGGCGCTCCACCCCCCGGATCTTGATGACGTCGGTGCCGGCGCCCATGATATTGGCCCCCATGGAGTTGAGGAAGTTGGCCAGGTCCACGATATGGGGTTCCTTAGCGGCGTTCTCAATGACGGTCATGCCGTCGGCCAGGGCGGCGGCCAGCATGATGTTCATGGTGGCTCCCACGGACACGATGTCCAGATAGACGCTGTTCCCGGTGAGCCGCCCCCCCTGGGGCACCTGGGCGTAGATCAGGCCGTTGCGGACCTCCACCTCGGCCCCCATGGCCACAAAGCCCTTAATGTGCTGGTCGATGGGACGGCCGCCCAGGTCGCAGCCCCCGGGCAGGGGCACCTCGGCCCAGCCGAACCGGCCCAGCAGGGCGCCCACCAAATAGTAGCTGGCCCGGATCTTACGGCCCAAATCATAGGGGACCTGGCGGTTCCGGATGTGGGAGCAGTCCACATCCACCGTGGTCCGGTTCACCGTTCTCACGTCGGCCCCCAGCTCCCGCAGAATTTGAAGGATCAGGGTGACGTCGCTGATCTGGGGAACATTTTCAATGCGGCAGACCCCGTCCACCATCAAGGCGGCGGGGATAATGGCGACAGCGGCATTCTTGGCTCCGCTGATCTCGATGGTTCCATGGAGGGTCTTGCCTCCGCGGATCTGATACTTGGTCAAATCTTGCACCTTCTTTGAGCCGCAGCAGGCGGCATCTATATGGAAACGGCTGAAAATAGCCTGTTTATGTTGTCTTCCAGACGCCCAAAGTGTTCTGGGCATGGTAAGGCTTATATATTATATCACCATTATACCCCCGTGGCAACGAATTTTGCGCGGGAGCCGTCAAATCGTCGATTTGATGGACAGCCGGAGGATAATTTATCCTCCGGCTGTCCATTTAGAAGAATTTTTTGGTTGAATTTTGGCGTATTCTTCCAGTTTTTATTCCATATTTTTCCGTCTTCCATATTGCTCCCGGGCCCTGGGCAGCAGGTCGGCCAGGTTGGCCTGCTCCTGCCGCTCCAGCAGGTCCCCGATGAGCTGGTTGGACACCAGAAAGCCCCTGGGCGTCAGCCGCCAGCGGCCTTCCTCCGTTTTTCTGGCCCAGCCTTGGGTCTGGAACTCCTCCAGCCGCCGCTCCAGCGGGGCAAAATCCATAAAATAGTTTCCCCGGTATTCCCACTCCTCGATGCCCCGGGCGGTGCGCAGCCGGAGCATCAGATACTCGCCGCCCCGCTCCCGCTGGGGGATCAGCTCCTCGCTGTCGATGATGCTCCCGCCCCGGAGGACGCCGTCAATATAGCCGTCCAGGTCCCGGGTAAAGGAATACCGCCGGCCGCCGAAGTCAGAGTGGGCCCCGGGTCCGAAGCCGATATAGGGCTTGGTCAGCCAGTAGCGCAGGTTGTGCCGGGACTCGAACCCGGGCTTGGCGAAATTGGAGATCTCATACTGGGGCAGGCCCGCCCGCTGGAGCCGTCCCACCGTCCACAGGTACAGGTCGGCCTGCATATCGTCATCGGGCAGAACCTCTCCCGCCGCCACCCGGGCGGCCAGTGGGGTGCCCTCCTCCACCTTCAGGCCGTAGCAGGACAGGTGCTGGGGGATGAGGGACAGGGCGTGCTCCACCGTGGCCTTCCAGCTGTCCATGGTCTGGCCGGGGAGGCCGTAGATCAGGTCCAGGGACAGGTTCTTGAACCGGGCCTTTTTGGCGGCCGCCACCGCCTCGTCCACCTGCTTGACGGTGTGGGGGCGGTGGATGGCGGACAATTCCCCGGGGCAGGCCGACTGCATCCCCAGGGACAGGCGGTTAAAGCCCGCCTTCCGCAGGCGGCGCAGGGACTTCAGATCCACGCTGTCCGGATTGGCCTCCAGGGTGATCTCCGCGTTTTTCTCCACTTGAAACAGCTTCTGAATGGCGGCCAGCAGCTCCCGCAGCCGCTTGTCCCCGTAAAAGCTGGGGGTTCCCCCGCCGAAGTAGATGGTGTCCACCGGGAACCCCTGGGCCAGAGGGGCCGTCTCCCCGATGTGGGAGAGCAGGGCCTTCTGGTAGGCGTCCATCCGGTCCTCCCGCCCCGCCAGGGAGTAGAAATCGCAGTAGTCGCACTTGCTGCGGCAGAAGGGGATGTGGATATAAATGCCCAGGGTCTCCCGCCCGGAGGCCTGGGACTGTTTGTCTTTCTTGTGTCCGAACATGGGCAGCGCTCCTTTTCTTTGAGGGTATTATATCGGAAAAACCGCCCCTTGCAAAGAGGGAGACAGGAATTTTGCCGCGGACGTCCCATAACGGCCCGGCGCTGGCATCAGGCCCTATCCAGAACCCCGCAAAACTGTTTTGAAAAATTGTAAAGTTTACTTGACACAAAATGTAAAGTGTGCTATACCATTTCTTGTAAAGCTGACTTTACTTTATTCCACGGAAAGGACGTGATACGGTGACCAATCGGATTGCGGAACTGCGCAAGGCCCGGCGTGTCTCCCAGGCGGAGCTGGCCGACGCGGTGGAGGTCACCCGGCAGACCATCATCTCCCTGGAGAGTGGACGGTACAACGCCTCGCTGCTGCTGGCCCATAAGATCGCCCAGTATTTCGGGCTGACCATTGAAGAAGTTTTTTTATTTGAGGAGGAAACCACATGAAACCAAAATCCCGTCTGACTCTGGCTGTTCTGGGGCTCGTCAGTTCTGTGTCCGTTATCACCGCCGCCCTGGCGCTGGGCAACCACATTCCCGGGCAGTTGAACAGTCTGATCACCGGCCTGGGGGGCGCGCTGGGCGGGATCAGCGTCACCGCCATCCTCCTCGAGCTGGCCGACCGGAAACGCACCCCGGAACAGCGAAAAGAACTGGCCCGGGGCGAGCACGACGAGCGGAATATCGCCATCCGGGAAAAAGCCGCCATGAGCAGCTGGTACTGGACACTGGGACTGCTGTGGGGCCTGTTTGTTCTGTGTCTGCTTCTGCACCAGACACGATACATCGCCCTGTCCAGCATAGTCATTGTGCTTCACTGCCTATTCTATTTGATGAACATATGCCGCTGGACGAAGAAAATGTGAGGGGGTACATTCCCATGCTGATGAAAAAAGTGACCTTTTCCAAAGACTACGACAAGACTTTGAAGCTGCGCTGCCTCTGCTTCGGCGCCTTGCTGGTCATCGGGCTGGTGGGCTTCGCCTGCTACTTTCTCCTGGTGCCCCAGAGCAATTTGGGCGACTACGCCCAGGGGTTCTACCTGGGGGCCGCCAGCGGCATCACCGTGGCCGCGGTGTTCTTCCTGGTCCGCACTCTCTACCTCATGGCCCACCCGGAGGCCAAGCGCCAGGCCCGCATCAAGGAGACCGACGAGCGGGAGCGGAAGATTCTCAGCGGAGCCATCCAATTCGCCGGGCTCTTCACCTTCTACGCCGCCGCCCTGGCCCTGTTCGTGCTGCTGCCCCTCAGCCTCCACGCCTACTACGCCCTGATCGGTGTGCTGGCCGTCTATACCCTGTCCTTCGTGACAGCCAACCTGTGGCTGTCCAAAAAGCTGTGAGCCGCCGGCTGGACCTGCCCATCGGTCCGGAGCTGGCGGGGATCAAGGTGGACACCCTGCTGAAAAAGCACCTGGGGCTGTCCGGGACGGTGGTGCGGCGGATCAAGTGGCTGGAGGACGGCATCCTGGTGGACGGCCGGCGGGTGAACACCCGGTTCGTCCCCTGCCCGGGCCAGGTGCTGTCCGTCCGCCTGTCCGACCCGGAGCGGCGCAGCGGCATCGTCCCAGCTCCCGGTCCCCTGGACATCGTGTACGAGGACGGGGACATCATCGTCCTGAATAAGGCCCCCGGCATCCCCGTCCACCCCGGTCCGGGGCACTTTTCCGATACGATCGGTAATTTTTTGCTGCATTATTACGATTCACAGGGCATTGAGGCGGATTTTCACCCTGTCCACCGGCTGGACCGGGGGACCTCCGGGCTGTTGGCGGTGGCCAAGCATCCCCACGCCCAGGAGGTGCTGAAAAGCCAGCTCCATACCCCCGGCTTCCGCCGGGTCTACCTGGCGGTGTGCGAGGGGGTCCCCTCCCCCGCCGCCGGGGTGGTAGACGCACCCCTGGGACCGCGCCCCGGCTCCCTGGTGGAGCAAATGGTCCGCCCCGACGGCAAGGAGGCCCGGACCCACTATGAGACGCTGGGAATATACGGGAACCGTGCCCTTCTCCGCCTGGAGCTGGGCACCGGCCGCACCCACCAGATCCGGGTCCACATGGCCTATCTGGGTCACCCCCTCACCGGGGATTTTCTCTACGGCGCCGAGGCTCCAGAGCTGATCGCCCGCCCCGCCCTCCACTCGGCGGAGCTGAACCTCCTCCATCCGGTCACCGGGGAGGCGCTCACCTTCCGGGTCCCCATGCCCCAGGACATGGAACGGCTCTGCGTCCCCTGACTTCGCAGGACCCTCTGTGCATTTTCTCTAAATTTCGTCTGGAACTTTGCCCCATATCATGGTATAATGCAGACAGTATCCTTTATTCCTTTATTTATTCACATTAGGAGGTCGATTCCAATGTCCTATCTTGACACTTATAAAGCCTGGCTTGCCAGCCCCGCCCTGTCCGCCGAGGAGAAGGCCGAGCTGGAGGCCATCAAAAATGACGACAAGGAGATCGAGTCCCGGTTCTTTGACCAGCTCTCTTTCGGCACCGCCGGCCTGCGGGGCACCATGGGCGTGGGCCTGTACCGGATGAACGTCCACGTCATCCGCCACGCCACCCAGGCCTTCGCCGAGGTGGTCCTGGCCGAGGGTCCCCTGGCCGCCGCCCGGGGCGTGGCCGTCTGCTACGACTGCCGCAACAACTCTGATATTTTTGCCCGGGAAGCCGCCTGCGTCATGGCGGGCAACGGCATCCCCGTCCGCCTGTTTGAGTCTCTGCGCCCCACCCCCGAGCTGTCCTTCGCGGTCCGGGAGTACGGCTGCATCGCCGGCATCAATGTCACCGCCAGCCACAACCCCAAGGAGTACAACGGCTACAAGGTGTACTGGGAGGACGGCGCCCAGCTGCCCCCCAAGCATGCCGACGAGGTGGCCAAGAAGATGAAGGAGCTGGACGTCTTCACCAGCATCAAGACCATGGATTATGACCAGGCTGTGGCCGCCGGCAAGATCGTCCTCATGGGCGAGGAGACCGACGAAAAGTTCCTGGCCAACGTCATGGCCCAGGTCAACGACCAGGCCGTGGTGGAGAAGGTGGCCGACAAGTTCAAGATGGTCTACACCCCCTTCCACGGCACCGGCTACAAGCTGATCCCCGAGGCCCTGAAGCGCCTTGGCATGAAGCACGTCATCTGCGTCCCCGAGCAGATGGTCATCGACGGCAACTTCCCCACCGTGGTCTCCCCCAACCCGGAGAACCCCGAGGGCTTCTATCTGGCCGTTGACATCGCCAAGCGGGAGGGCGCCGACTTTATTCTCGGCTCCGACCCCGACGCCGATCGGGTGGGCATCATGGTCAACACCGGAAACGGCGAGTTCAAGGTCATCTCCGGCAACCAGACCGGCGTGCTCATGGCCGACTACATCATCGGCGCCTGGAAGCGGGCCGGCAAGCTGCCCGAAAACGGCGTGATTTTGAAGTCCCTGGTCAGCACCGAGATGGCCCGGAAGGTGGCCGAGGTCAACGGCCTGAAGTGCTACGACACCTTTACCGGTTTCAAGTTCCTGGCCCAGAAGAAGGACCAGCTGGAGGAGGCTGGCGAGGGCACCGTCCTGATGGCCTTTGAGGAGTCCTACGGCTACATGCTGGGCAGCTTCGTCCGGGACAAGGACGCCGTCACCGCCTCCCTCATTCTCACCGAGATGGCCGCCTGGTACTATGACCAGGGTATGACCCTCTATGACGCCCTCCAGAACCTATATCAGAAGTACGGCTTCTACGCCGAGAAGACCCTGAACCTGGTCATGCCCGGTCTGGACGGCCTGAAGAAGATGGCCCAGCTTATGGCCGACCTGCGGGAGAAGCCCCCGGTGGAGATCGCCGGCGTGGCCGTCAAGGAGCAGAAGGACTACAAGGACGGCAGCGTGGTGGACGTGGCCACCGGAGCCCGGACCACCATGGAGCTGTCCGGCTCCAACGTGCTGCGCTATGAGATGGCCGACGGCACCAGCCTCATCGTCCGTCCCTCCGGCACTGAGCCCAAGGTCAAGGTCTATATCCTCACCAACGGCGAAACCAAGGAGGCCTGCGACGAAAAGGTCGCCAAGTACGCCGCCTGGTCCGAGACCCTGAAGGGCTGAGCATCCGTTTCTCCAGCCAAAACTGACAAAAGGTCCCCCGCCGATGGCGGGGGACCTTTTTGATGCCTTTTCTTCGGCCGGCACAGCTCAGGCCCCGGCGGGAACCTGGGCCTTGTTCTTCTTCCGGGAGAACATATGGCTGATGTTGTCGATGACGGAATAGAACACCGGGGTGAACACAAGGGTGACCAGGGTGGAGATGATCATGCCGGAGATCATGGTGATGCCCATGTCGGACATCATCTCGTTGGTGCCGCCGATACCCAGGGCCATGGGCATCATGGCCAGGACGGTGGTCAGGGTGGTCATCATAATGGGCCGGACACGGAGGGGGCAGGCGTGGAGGATGGCCTCCTCCCGGCTCTCGCCCATGGCCCTGCGGACCTTGATGTACTCCACCAGGATGATGGAGGAGTTGACCACGGTACCGGCCAGCATGATGATGGCTACAAGGGAGATCATGGACATGTCCCGTCCGGTGAGGGGCAGGGCGAACAGGGCTCCGGTAAAGGCCACGGGCAGGATCAGCATGACGATGACGGGCATGGCAAAGGACTCAAACTGGACGGCCAGCACGAAATACACCAACAGCAGGGCCACCGCCAGGGCGAGGCCCAGGTCGGCGAAGCTCTCCATCATGTCCTCATAGGAACCGGCGGTCTCGACGGTGTATCCCTCGGGCAGGGGATAATTCTCCAGAATGGCGTTGATCTGCTGGGTCATGGCGGCGGTATCGCCGCTGACGGTGCTGCCGGTCACCGTCACCTGGCGGTTCTGGTTGTACCGGGAGATGCTCTGGGGCGCCTGCTCCACCACCACGTCCGCCACGGCGGACAGGGGCACGGTGCCTCCGTAGCCCGAGGTGATGGGCATGGACTTCAATGCGTCCAAGCTGGCGGAGGCGCTGCCGTCGCCCTTGACCATGACGGCGTAGTCCTGGTTGTTGATGGTGACGGTGGTAGCCTCAGTGCCGGTGAGTTCGGCACGGACGGCGGCGCCCACGGAGGCGGCAGTCAGGCCGTACTGGGCGGCGGCCTCACGGTTCAGATAGACCTTCACCTGGGGGACCTTTTCCGACAGGGAGTTGTCTACATCCACCGCGTCGGGCAACTTGGCGATCTGGGCGGTCAGGTCGTTGGCGATCAGTTCCAGAGTATCGTAATCGTCGCCGGTGATCTCCAGGTTGATGTCATTGCCGCTGCCCATGGACATGGAGCTGGAGGCGCTCACCGTGATCTCACAGCCGGCGATGTCCTGAACGGCTTCCCGCAAGGCGTCTTCAATTTCAAAGGCGCTGCGTTCCCGCTCCTCCTTGTCCACCAGCATCACGCCCATGGTCACGTCGCCGCCCATCATGGAGGAGCCTCCGCTGGTGACGATGTAGTACATCTCATCCAGCTCCGGGACCTCCCGCTCCACAATGGCGGCCACCCGGTCGGCAATGGCGGCGGACTCCTCCAGTTCAGAGCCGGTGGGCATACTGATGGAGATGGAGACGCTGCCCTGGTCCATATCGGGGATCAGTACCATTTTGGTATTGGCCAGGGTCAATCCGAAGACAACCACCAGGGCCAGGGATGCCAGCATACCGATCTTCAGATGGCGGATAAAGAATCCCAGCAGGGTCAGATAGCCGTTTTTCAGCTTCGTACCCAGGGCGCCGGCCCGGGCGGCCAAGGTGCCGGGCTTGCGGGCGGCTTTCTTAGCCTCCCGCTTCATCTGCCGTCTGCGTACCTTCTCCTCATCCAGCGTGAAGTAGCACAGCAGGGGCACCAGGGTCAGGGAGATGATAAGGGAGGCGGCGATCAGAGAGGCGATGGTCAGGCAGAAGTCCTTGAACATCATACCCGCCAGCCCTTCGGTCAGGCCCAGGGGAACGAACACGGCCAAAGTGGTCAGAGTGGATGCGATGACCGAGGAGGTGACCTCTTTGGTGCCGTCCACGCAGGCGCTCATCCGGTCATGGCCCTCGGCGGCGAAACGGTTGATATTCTCCAAGACCACGATGGAGTTATCCACGATCATGCCCACGCCCATGGCGATACCGCCCAGGGACATCATGTTCAGCGTCAGATCAAACACGTTCATCATGACGAAGACCGCCAGGATACAGACCGGCATGGAAATACAGATGGTCAGGGTGGCGCTGCCCCGGCGCAGGAACAGAAACACCACGATGGCAGCCAGAATCACGCCCTGGATGATGTTCTGCATGGCGTTATTCACCGACAGGCTGATGTATTCCCGGGCGCTGTAGGGAACGGAGTAGTTGATGCCGGGGTTGTCTTCCTTCAGCTCTTTCAGGCGTTTTTCCACCTGGGTGGCCACTTCCATCTCGTTGGCGCCGGACTGTTTGGACACCTGGAGCATGACGCAGGAGATGCCGTCCGACTTGGCGATAGCCTCCGGGTCCTTCTGCTCCATGGCGACGTTGGCCACCTCGGACAACCGCACGGTGCCGCCGGTGGGCAGGGTGATCAGCATATTGGCCACGTCATCCACCGACTGGAACTTGGCGTCGGTGGAGACCGTCAGCTTCTTATTGCCGTTTTGCAGGTCACCGCCGGGATACAGCAGGTTCTGCCCCGCCAGGAACTGGGCGATATAGGAATTGGACAGGCCGTAGCCCGCGGCCCGGCTGGCGTCGATCTCCACGGCGATCTGCTGCTCCAGGCCGCCGTTGACCGAGACCTGGGCCACGCCGTCGATGCGCTCCAGCGCGGGCGCCACAATGTCCTCCGCCACATTTTCCAGCTGGGCCAGGTCCTCGCCGGTGAGGGTGATCATGGCGGTGGGCATCATCTCGCTCATGTTCATGTTGACGATGATGGGGTCGGAGGCGTCATCAGGGAGGGACACCATGTCAAACTTCTCCCGCAGCTTGGTGGCCGCGATGTCGGTGTCGGTATCCTCCACATAAGTGATCATGATGACGCTCACATTTTCCGAGGAGCTGGACTGGATCTCGTCCACGCCAGAGACAGACATGATGGCCGCCTCCAGGGGATCGGTGACCAGTTCCTCAATGTCGCTGGGGTTGGCGCCCACATAGGTGGTCATGACCACTGCCATGGGCATCTCCATGTTGGGCATCAGAGCCATCTGGAGCTGGGTGCCAAACATGACGCCAAAAATGATGACCATGATGGTGGCCAGCAGGGTGGCTACTTTATGTTTGATACACGTCTTTGCAATATTCATGGGGCTTAATCCTCCCCGGAGACCACACGCACAGCGTCGCCGTCGCTCAGGTAGCTCTGGCCCACAGTGACCAGCTGCTCACCGGCGGCCAGCCCGGAGGTGACCTCCGTAACGCCGTTGCCGGTCAGGCCGGTGGTCACTTCCACATACCGGGCGGTGTCGCCGTTCTCCACCACAAAGACATACTGGACATTGCCGTTGGTGAGGATGGCCTCGGTGGGGACCACCACGGTATTGGCGGAGGTATCGGTATGGAAGGTCACGTCGGCGAACATACCGGACAGCAGGCCGCTGGTGTCCGCGGGCACGGTAATGGTGACGGTGTACAGCTTGGTCTGGACGTTGGCCGCCTGCTCCACGGAGCGGATGATGCCGGTGAAGTTCTGGCCCGCCGCGCTCACGGCCACGTCCACCTGGTCCCCGATGGACAGCTTAGGCACCAGGGCCTCGGACACGGAGACCTGGACCTTCATCTGCTCGGCGCCGTCAATGACGGCCACGGGCATGGAGGGGGAGACATAGCCGTTCTCCACCGCGCTGAGGGAGACCAGGGTGCCGCTGGCCGGGGCGATGACGTTGCCCGCGGCGTCCACATCCTGGAGGACGGTGGTCAGCTGCTCCACGTTGGACTTATAGCTCTGCATCCCGGCCTCCAGCTGGGCCAGGGTGGAGGCGCGTCCCGCGATGGCCTGCTGGAGGGACAGCTGCGCCTGGTCGATCTCCAGCTGGGAGGCGGCGCCGATCTCAAACAGAGCCTTCAGGTTGTCCACATTATTCTGGGCCAGCCGGATCTGCTCGTCAAAAATGGCCGTCTGGTCCTGATAGCTCTGGACCGCGGAGGCGTAGGTGATATTGGCGGCGTTGTAGCTGGCCAGGGTGCTGGCCAGATCCAGGGTGCAGATCTTCTCCCCGGCCTGGACCAGGTCGCCCGCCTCCACATAGACGGCGGTGCACTTGGCGCTGACGCCCACCATGATGGTGTGCTCGCTGTCGGCCACCACTTTGCCGGATACCTTGTTCTCCGTGGAGATGTCGTTCAGGGTCACTTCAGCCGCCTGGACAGCCACGCCGACGGAAGCCTCCTGACTGCCGGAACTGGAACCGTCCGTGTTCTTGGAACCGCAGGCAGTGAGGGACAGCACCAGGACCGCCGCCAGGGCGAGAGATAAAACACGTTTCTGCATAATAGGTAGATCCTCCATTTTTAGTTCAGGATACCGCGGTCCACGGCCCAACGGTAGTTGTGATAAGCGGCAAAGAGGTCGATGGCGGCGCCGGTCACCTTGTCCTGAGCGGTGTTCAGGTCGTCCTCTGCGGTGAGCAGATCGTTCTTGGAGATGGTGCCCTGCTCATACTTCAGCTGGTCCACCGCATAGTTGCTTTTCTCCACTTCCAGGGCGGTCTTGGCGGCGGCCAGCACCTGCTGGTAATCCTTCACCTGGTTGTACAGGACGCGGAAACTGTTTTCAAAGTTCTGAATGGAGGCGCTGTAGGTGTATTGGGCCGCCTCCCAGGTGTGTTTGGCGGAGGCATACTGGTACAGGTTCTCGTTGTAGCCATACTCCTTGCCCGTGTCGCTGTAGGTCTCCTTGGCGTCATCCAGGGTGCGCTTGGCGGCAAACAGGTCGTAGCTGTTCGCCTTGGCGGCAGCCAGGTCCTTTTCCAGATTCATGGCGGCCAGTTCCTGGGCGCTGACCTGAGGCAGAGCCTGGAGTTTAATCTTCCCGCTGAGTTCCGCGCCGATCATCAGCTCCAGCTGGGTCTTATAATTGGAGAGGTTCATGTTCAGGGTCTGCCGGCCGCTGACCAGGGAGGTGCGGCCCGCCTTGGCCTGCTGGAGGGTCAGGGTGGAGATCTGTCCCAGGTCATAGCGCAGCTCCAGCTCCTGGATGGTACGGTCCAGGGCGTTGAGCTGGCGGTCCAGGGACCGGTCGTTCTGCTCCAGCTCCACCAGGGCGATGTACAGGGATTCAGCGGCCATGACGATCTGGTCCTGGGCATTTTCCAGCTGGCGGACCGCCGCGTCGTAGTCCTCCTGGATCTTGCCGTCCTTCAGGTCATCCCAGGTATTCTTGAGGGAGTCGTACTGCTGCTGCACGGAGTTGGCCGCGAAGGAATTTCCCGTGACGCTCAGGTAATAGGACGTATTGGCCAGAAGCTTCAAGCTGTCCTTCAAATCATCCTTCATCTTGTCGTAGTCCACCGCCTGAATGGAAGCGATGGTCTCTGTCAGAGCCAGCATATTGAAGTTGTTTTCCCGCACCCGGCTGCCCAGATTGGCAAAGGACACGCTGCCTACCGGATCGGGCGTGACCTCCGCCGGGGCCTCCTGCTCCGCTGCGGCGGCCTCCTGGGGCGCTTCCGCCGTGGTCTCCGGGGCGTATGTATCTTCCGCCGGGGCGGCAGCCGGTTCTTCCTCCGGCGCTTCCACCGGAACCGCGGCGGCAGCCTCCGGCTGTTCGGATGCCTCCCCCTGTACCGGGTCCGCCGCGAACACGGACACTCCACACAGGGTGATGGCCGCCGCCAAAAGGGCGGCGATGATCTTGCGATTCAACATTGCTCTCCTCCTTGATGCTGATGCTCATAGGCCGCGTTTCCCCGGGACGTCAGGCTACCGGTCCGCACGACCTCGATCCGCTCCTGCAAAAACTTCCGTTGGCGCTCCCACTGGTCCGGGTCCCGCAGGGTCTCCATGATGGCAAACGCCAGCGGCGGGACCGTCAGGAAAAAGACGTGGCTGATAAAATCCGGGGTTTTCCTGCGGTAATGGTCCAGATCGATGCAGGCCATAAATTCTTCAGGCAGCGTCCCGGGCTCTGCGGCGTAGAAACGCTGAAAATCCAGTCCCTGGTTCAGCCGCATCACCTGGATGCACTGGGTCAAAATGGGGTCCGGATCTCCTCTCCGGCTTACAAACCGGTCAAAAGCCCGGACCGGAACGGAGAACAGGTCTCCCTTCGCATCCTGCAACAGCTCCCGGAACACCCCGGAAAAATACTCCCGCATCCCGCCAAGCAGGTACCAAAACAGGTCTTCCTTATCCTGAAAATATTGGTAGAAGCTGCCTCTGGGGATATGGGCCTTATGGATGATCCGGTTAATGGAAGCGTCGCTATAGCTGCTGCTGGTAAATTCCTCCCAGGCCGCATCCATCAGCCGTTCCCGTTTTTCCCCAGGCAATCGAAAAAAAGTACTGGTCGGCATGTAATCCCTCCGAATGTGACAACCTGTCATCATGACAAGCTGTCACAAATTATACTGATCTGTTCCACCCATGTCAATTGGAAATGTGTTAATGTTTTGTGAATATTTCCCCGCTGTTTTTTCCTAAACAAAAGGACGGCGTTTCCGCCGTCCTTCCTTATATCATATGCCGAAGATGTTCCGGGGTCATCCGTTTCTTTTTCTGCGGCTTCTGGCGTAGAATAGTTCGGCCAGCGCCCCGGCGGTCATCTTCTCCCGTTCCCCGCCGGACAGGTCCAGCACCACCCGGCCCGCGTCCAGCATAATGGTTCGGCTGCCCACGCTGAGGGCATAGTCCATGTCGTGGGTGATCATCAGGGTGGTGATCTTGTCCCGGGTCACGATCTCCTCGGTGACCTCCATCACCTTCTCCGCCGCGCCGGGGTCCAGGGCGGCGGTGTGTTCGTCCAGCAGCAGGAGCTTGGGCTGGGCCACGGTGGCCATGAGGAGGGATGCCGCCTGGCGCTGCCCGCCGGACAGCAGGCCCATCTTGGTCTTCATCCGGTCCTCCAGGCCCATATTCAGGGTGGCCAGCAGATCCCGGAAATAGGCGTTGTCCCGCCGGTTGACGGCAAAAAAGCTCTTGGAGGCCTTCCGGGTATAGGCCAGCGCCAGGTTCTCCTCCAGGGTCATGGTGGGTGCGGTGCCCCGGAGGGGGTTCTGGTACAGGCAGCTCATATTCAGGGCCCGCTGGTAGTCTTTCTGGCGGGTAATGTCCTCCTCCCCCAGAAGGATGCTGCCGCTGTCGGGGCTGAGGCGGCCCAAGATGGTGTTGAACAGGGTGGATTTGCCCGAGCCGTTGGAGCCCAGAACCGTGACAAACTGGCCGGCGGGGACCTCCAGGTCCAGGTGGTCCAGGGCCAGCTTCTCATTTACGGTGCCCGCCTCAAACCGCTTGGTCAGCCCCCGCACAGACAAGGTGCTTCCGCTCATTGCGTCTTCCCTCCTTTCTGGCTCCGGGCCAGCTTCCGCCGGACCAGGGGGACCGCCAGGGCCGCCACCACGATGAGGGTGGACAGCAGCTTGACGGCGTAACTGGGCATATCCACCTGATAGGCCGCCTGAATAATGATCCGGTAGAGGAGGGAGCCTCCCTCAGCGGACACCAGTCCGCCCACCATACCCCGGTCCCCAAAGAGGACCTGGCCGATGATGACCGAGGCCAGCCCCATGACCAGCATGCTGCTGCCGCAGTTCAGGTCGGCGTAGCGCTGCTGCTGGCACAGCAAGGCGCCGGACAGGGCCACCAGGGCGTTGGCCAGCATGACCCCGGCGGTGCGGGTCAGGTCGGCGTTGATGGAGGAGGACCGGACCATCTCCTCGTTGTCTCCGGTGGCCCGGATGGCCATGCCGGGCCGGGTGAAGAAGAAGACGCCCAAACCGGCGGTGAGTGCCGCCACAATAGCCAGGGTCAGGAGCAGGACCTGGGCGTTGCTGTCGGCAAGCACTCCCTCCGCCCCGGCAAAGAGGGCAGAAAAGTTCTTATAGATGGTGGGGCTGGCGGCCTTCACCGCCGCCCCGGCGGAATTTACCGTGTCGTACTGGAGGTACAGGTTGGACTGGCCGCCCAGCACGGCGTAGTTCACGGTGTACAGTCCCGCCGCCACCAGGATGCCGGACAGGATGGGCTCGATGCGCAGCTTGGTCTGGAGCAGGGCGGTGAAGAAGCCGGCCAGGGCTCCCGCCGCCGTCCCGGCCAGCAGCGCCAGCACCGGGTGTCCAGAGATGGTGACGGCGGCGCACACCGTCATGCCGAAGACGAAGCTGCCGTCCACCGTCAGGTCCGGCGTCTTCAAAATACGGAAGGTGACGAACACCCCCAGGGCCATGGGGGCGTACAGCATTCCCTGGCTCAGGGCGGAGATGAGCATACTCAAATAGACCATGGGCGCCTCCTTGATAAAAAGCGGTGGGTCCGGCGGGAATTTCCCGCCGGACCTCTATATTTATAATGTATCCTGCTCAGGCGCCGAAGTGGCTGGTGCCGTCTTCCTCCACCAGGACCTCATAGCCCTCGTAGGCGCTGTCGGGGAAGTCGGCGCCGAAGCGGCCGGCGGCCTGGAGGTTGACGAACTTGGCGTAGTCGCTGAGGGTCTCATAGGGCAGGTCGGCGGGGGCAGCGCCGTCCATCACCTTCAGCACCAGGTCGGCCACCTGCTCGCCCAGCTGGACATAGTTGACGCCGATGGTGGCGAAGCCGCCGTCCGCCACCATGGAGTCGGCGCCGCAGTAGACGGGGATGCCGTCGGCGTAGGCCACGTCGGTGTAGGTGGCCATGGCGGAGGCGATGGAGTTGTCGTTGCCGGTATACAGGGCGTCCACGCCCCGGGAAATCAGGGTCTCGGCGGCGGTCTGGAGCTCGGACAGGTTGGCGATGGAGACCTCCTCGTAGGCGATGCCCTCCTGGTCACAGTAGGTCTTGGCGGCGTTGATGGTGGAGACGGAATTGGCCTCGCTGGAGGTGTAGAGGAAGCCGATCTTCTGGCAGTCGGGCTGGAAGTTGAAAATCAGCTTGACGATCTCGGCGGCGGGGATGTTGTTGGACACGCCGGTGATGTACTGGCAGTCATCCCCGGTGAGGCCGGCAGCGGTGGGGTCGGAGACGGCGGCGAAGACGATGGGGGTGCTGTCCCCG
Organism: Pseudoflavonifractor phocaeensis; assembly: GCF_021531815.1. Lineage (GTDB taxonomy): Bacteria > Bacillota > Clostridia > Oscillospirales > Oscillospiraceae > Lawsonibacter > Lawsonibacter phocaeensis_A. The sequence goes on along the minus strand of NZ_JADYUM010000009.1, from coordinate 56,881 downwards.
TCAAAGACGGTCTTGGCAGACTGGGCGGTGGAGGTGGCGATGGGGACCACCAGGTCCACTCCCTCAGCCTTGCAGTTGCTCAGGATGGTGGACAGGGCGGTGGAGTCGCCGTTGGCGTTCTCGGTGGTGATCTCGATGCTCTTGCCCGAAGCCTCCAGCTTGGAGACGATGGTGTCCCGGATCTGGTCCAGGGAGGTGTGGCTCATGGGTTGGACAATGGCAACCTTGTAGGTCTCCTGAGCGGAGGCGGCGGAACCGGAGGAAGCCGCCCCGGAGGGGGCGGAATTGCTGCTGGAGGAGCCGCAGCCGGCCAGGATGCCGGCGATAACCAGGGCGGAAGCCATAACAGAAATCAATTTTTTCATTTTATATTACTCCTTTTTATCATCAAATCATGGGCGGTCACAGTGCCGCCGCCCGCTCAATGTGGGTTCGGATGACCTGACAGGAGGCGTCCAGCATCCGCTGTTCCTCCCCGCTCAGGTCCAGTTGAATGATCTTCTCAATGCCGCTTTTCCCGATGCGGCAGGGCACGCCGCAGTGGACGCCCCGCTGGCCGTATTCCCCATCCAGCAGAACGGAGACGGGGAGGACCCGCTTCTCGTCCCGGAGGATGCACCCGGCCAGCTCAGCCAGGGCCCGGCCGATGCCGAACTCCGTGGAGCCCTTGCCTTCGATAATGTCCATCCCCGCCCGGCGGGTCTGTTCCAGGACCTTCTCCTTGTCCAGGCCCAGCTTTTCGAAGGGGACGCCTCCCACGGTGATGGCGGAGAAGGGGACCATGGAGGAGTCGCCGTGCTCTCCCATGGAGAAGGCGCACACACTCCGCCGGTCTGCCCCTGTCTCCTGACCGATGACCCGGACCAGGCGGGCGGTGTCCAGGAGAGTCCCGGTCCCGAAGCACCGCCATCGCTCCAGCTCCAGGCTCTTGCGCAGGTAGTCGGCCACGATGTCGGCGGGATTGGTGATGGTCACCACCGGACAGGCGAGCTTCAGGGGCTTCAGCTCCGCGGCCAGGCCCTTCAGCAGCTCCACCGACCGGTCCAGCAGGTCCAGCCGGGTCTGGCCGGGGAGGCGGGGCTCCCCGATGGCCACCACGGTCAGGCCGGCGTCTTTACATTCTCCGTATCCTCCGGACCGGACCGTGACGTTCCGGTCCATGAAGCTGACGCTGTCGGCCACGTCCAGGGCCTGAGCGGAGGCCTTCTCCGCCGCCTTGTCCACCAGCACGATCTCTCCGCACACACCGGAGGCGGCCAGGGCGTAAGCACAGTGGCTGCCCACATGGCCCGCGCCGATGATCACAACTTTTCCCTGCTCCATATCGGTATCCTCCCGTTTGGAAAATAAAAAACGCCCTTGACCGAATTTCACTTCGGTCAAGGGCGAAACTAAGACAATTTCGCGGTGCCACCTTGATTCAGCCCCATGACAGGGCCCTCCAGCGGGATACCAACATATCCCCGACGGGTAACGTCCGTCCCAACGTCGGCCCATTTAGAGCCGCCCTCCGCAGACCATATTCCTCAGAGTCCTGTGGGGAGCTTCCACCGCCCTCCCCTCGCTGCGACGGGACTGACCTGACTTTTTCCTGCGTCATCAGTTTAGATGGCTGAATTATAAAATCAGTTTTTTGCTTTGTCAAGAATTTTTTGCGGAAAATTTTTACGCCTCCAGGGCCCGGATCAGATTCACCATCTCGATGGCCCCCTGGGCGCACTCGGAGCCCTTGTTGCCCGCCTTGGAGCCGGCCCGCTCGATGGCCTGCTCAATGGTGTCGGTGGTCAGTACGCCGAACATGACGGGGATGTCGCTGTTCAAGGACACGTTGGCCACCCCCTTGGACACCTCGCTGCACACATAGTCATAGTGGGAAGTGCTGCCCCGGATGACGGCGCCCAGGGCGATGACGGCGTCGTACTTGCCGCTCTTGGCCATTTTGGACGCGATCAGCGGGATCTCAAACGCGCCGGGGACCCAGGCCAGGTCGATGTCCTCCGGCCGGACGCCGCGGCGCAGCAGGGCGTCCTCGCAGCCCCCCACCAGCTTGGAGACGATGAAGTCGTTGAACCGGGCCGCCACCACGCCCACCTTGATGTTTTCCGCTACCAGTTTGCCTTCCAGTGTTCTCATGATCTGTTTCCTCCGTTCAGTTTGATGGTTTTCAATAGCTCAGAATATGCCCCATGCGCCGCTGCTTGGTCCGCAGGTAGAAGAGGTCGTCCTGATTGGCCTCCACCTGGATGGGCACCCGCTCCACGATCTCCAGGCCGAAGTCGGAGAGCTGGTAGACCTTGTCCGGGTTGTTGGTCAGCAGCCGCATGGTCTTGATCCCCAGGTCCCGGATGATCTGGGCGCCGGTCCAGTACTCCCGCAGGTCGGGGGCGAAGCCCAGCTTCACGTTGGCGTCCACCGTGTCGAAGCCCTGCTCCTGGAGGGCGTAGGCCTTCAGCTTGTTGATGAGGCCGATGCCCCGGCCCTCCTGGCGCATGTAGAGCACCACGCCCCGGCCCTCCCGGTCGATCTGCTGCATGGCGGCGGCCAACTGCTGGCCGCAGTCGCAGCGGCGGGAGCCGAACACATCGCCGGTGAGGCACTCGGAGTGGACCCGGCACAGCACGTCCCGGCCGTCGCCGATGTTGCCCTTCACCAGAGCCACATGGTGCTCACCGGTCAGGTCGTTGGTGTAGCCGTAGATCTGGAACTCCCCAAAACGGGTGGGCAGCTTGGCGCTGGCCTCCCGGACCACGTGCTTGTCATGGCGGCGGCAGTAGTCCTGCAAGGCCTTGATGGTGGTGACCTTCAGGCCCCACTCCTTCGCCTTTTCCAGCAGCTCGGTGGTGCGCATCATGGTGCCGTCCTCCCGCATGATCTCGCAGCACAATCCGCACTGATGGAGGCCCGCCAGGCGGCACAGGTCCACTGTGGCCTCCGTGTGGCCGTTGCGGGTCAGCACGCCGCCCCGCCGGGCCACCAGAGGGAACACATGGCCGGGACGGCGCAGGTCCTCCGGCCGGGTGGCGGGGTCCACGCACTTGCGGCAGGTGTAGCCCCGCTCCTGAGCCGAGATGCCGGTGGTGGTGTCCACATGGTCGATGGACACGGTGAAGGCGGTGCAATGGTTGTCGGTGTTCACCTTCACCATCTGCTCCAGGCCCAGCCGCGCGGCCACCTCCTCGCTCATGGGCGTGCAGATGAGGCCTTTGGCGTGGACGGCCATGAAGTTGACGTTCTCCGTGGTGGCGAACTGGGCGGCGCAGATCATGTCGCCCTCGTTCTCCCGGTCCGGGTCGTCGATGGTGATGATGATGCGGCCTGCCCGCAGCTCCTCCAGGGCCTCCTCCACGGTGCAGTAGGGTTGATCCATAGGTAGTTCCTCCTTTGTGCGCTCAAAATCCGTTTTCCGCCAGAAATTCCAGCGTAATTTTGCTCTGCTGCCTTGTCTCCGACTGGGGCTGCAGCAGCTTTTCCACGTATTTGCCGATGATGTCCGTCTCCAGGTTCACGGTGTCCCCGTTCCGTTTCTCCCCCAGGATGGTGACCGCCACCGTGTGAGGGATGGCAGAAATGGAGAACCAGGTCTCGCCGACGGCCGCCACCGTCAGGCTGACGCCGTCGATGGCGATGGAGCCCTTTTCCACGATATACCGCAGCAGGGAGGGGGCGGCCTCCACCGTGTACCAGATGGCGTTGTCATCTTTTTGGATGGCCGAGATGCGGCCGGCGCCGTCGATATGACCGGAGACAATATGGCCACCGAAGCGGCCGTCCGCCGCCATGGCCCGCTCCAGATTCACATGGCCGCCCGCCGTCAGGGTGCCCAGGGAGGAGCGGTTCAGCGTCTCGTGCATCACATCGGCGGTGAAGCCGCCCTCGTCCCGGCTGGTGGCCGTCAGGCACACGCCGTTCACCGCCACGCTGTCGCCGATCTTCAAATCGGGCAGGATGGTGCTGGCCCCGATGGACAGCACCGAGGAGTGGGCCCCCCGGCGCACGGCGCGAATGGTGCCGATCTCCTCAACGATTCCTGTAAACATCCGTGTCCACATCTCCTTCCAGCAAAAAGTCCTCTCCCACCGGCGTCACGGTGGTGTTTTTCAGACGCACCGCCTGGGCGGGCGTCTCCACGCCGAGGCCCTCCACCGGGGACTTGGCCGTCCCGCCCCCAAAGAGCTTGGGCGCGATGTAAGCCTGGACACGCTGGACGATACCGCTCTCCAGAGCCACCCAGTTCAGAGTGCCGCCGCCCTCCAGCAGAACGCTGTCGATCCCCATTTGGCCCAGCCGCTCCATCAGGGCAGTCAGGTCCACATGGCCGCCCCGCTCCGGCAGCACCAGCCCCCGGCACCCGGCAGCTTCATAGGGCGCCCGCCGGGCGGGATCGGCGCAGCAGGTGGCGATGACCGTGAGGACCTCCTCCGCAGTGCGGACGATCCGACTGTCCAGGGGCGTCCGCAGGCGGGTGTCACAGATGATGCGGACGGGGTCCTTCCCGCCCTCCATCCGGCAGGTCAGCAGCGGGTCGTCCGCCAGCACGGTACCGATGCCCACCATAATGCCCGTGTGGAAGTGCCGGTCCCGGTGGACCTGCCCCCGGGCTTCCTCGCCGGTGATCCACTGGGAGGCCCCGGTGCGGGTGGCGATCTTGCCGTCCAGGGTCATGGCGTATTTCATGGTCACGTAGGGCCGCTTCGTCTGGATGTAGTGGAAAAACACCCGGTTCAGCGCCCGGCACTCCTCCTCCAGGACGCCAGTCTCCACCTCTACGCCGTGACTGCGGAGGATGTCCAGTCCCTTGCCCGCCACCAGCGGGTTGGGGTCCCCGGAGCCCACCACCACCCGGGCAATCCCCGCCTCCAGGATGGCGTCGGTGCAGGGGGGCTGCCGCCCCTGATGGCAGCAGGGCTCCAGCGTCACATACATGGTAGCCCCCTTCGGAGACTCCGTGCAGTTTTTCAGGGCGTGGCGCTCCGCGTGGAGCTCCCCGCACCGGACATGCCAGCCCTGTCCGATAATACGGCCCTCCCGGACCAGGACGGCGCCCACCATGGGGTTGGGGGAGGTCCAGCCCCGGCCCCGCTCCGCCAGCTCCAGCGCCCGGCGCATATAGTACAAATCTGTCATATTCCGCCTCCAAACCAACAAAAAATGCCTTGAACGGATGGTTCAAGGCATCATGATGCGGCAAAGGGGCCCGCGCCCCCGGACCTGTTTCCCCGCTTCCGGCGGAAACAAAAAGCCCTGGAATTATCCAATTCCAGAGCAAATCCATGGGCGCGGAGACTGCAATATCCCCCGCGGCACACGATCTTCTTTCATCCAGACTGTACTGTCGGCCTCGGAATTTCACCGAATCATGCCTTGCGGCTCGTGGGCTTTACCACCGGTGGGGAATTTCACCCCGCCCTGAAGATCCTGGTTCAATTTTCCTGCATTATAATCTCATCCGTCCCACCTGTCAAGTCCCGCACGCCCCGTCTCCGTTGGATCTCATGGTCCTGCTCCCTACGGCCCCAGCGTTTTTTCCTTTTTCTCCGAAAAATTTTCGTTACTTTCAGAAGTCTTCCCGTCATTTTGCACAGGAATCCCTCCATTTTGTTTTTTTCAGGTTTTCCCCTTTTCAATTGTATCATAGTTTATATTCTTTTCCCACCCCTCCTGTTCCCGTTCTCACAAAAAGTCCGTTTTTTCTCTCTTTTCAGCTATTTTAGAACATGTTTTTCGAATTTTAACCTTTTTCTTTCTTTTCTCGTCACTTTTTCTTCTTTCTGTTCCGGCGTCGGCTTGTGTATTTTTACGATTGACATTTGTCTTTTTCCTCCCTATAATGGGCACCAACCCTGAAAAATCCCCGGCGGGTTCTTTCAGGTCCGCGGGCCGCTCCAGACCCGCTTGGCTTTCATTCAAGGAGGTAAATGAATATGAAAAAGTATCTTGCCATGCTCCTGGCCGGCGCCATGTGCGTCAGCCTGCTGGCCGGCTGCGGCGGCAGCAAGTCCGCCAGCTCCGGCACCGCTGCTTCCAACGCCGCCGCTTCCGCCTCTTCCGCCAGCGCTTCCGCCGAGGCCGGCGTCCTGAAGATCGGCGGTATCGGCCCCCTGACCGGCGGCGCCGCCGTGTACGGCATCGCCACCAAGCAGGGCGCTGAGATCGCCGTTCAGGAGATCAACGCCAAGGGCGGCCTCCAGCTGTCCCTGGACTTCCAGGACGACGAAGCCGACGCCGAGAAGGGCGTCAACGCCTACAACAAGCTCAAGGGCGACGGCATCCAGGTGCTCTACGGCTGCACCACCACCGGCTCCTGCGTGGCCGTGGCCGCCGAGTCCTTCAGCGACCGGATCTTCCAGCTGACTCCCTCCGCTTCCTCCGCCGACGTCACTGCCGGCAAGGACAACGTGTTCCAGGTCTGCTTCACCGACCCCAACCAGGGCACCACCGCCGCCAGCTACATCAAGGAGAACGGCCTGGGCACCAAGGTCGCCGTCATCTACAACAACGGTGACGCCTACTCCACCGGCATCTACAACGCCTTCCAGGCTCAGGCCGACGCCATCGGGCTGGACGTGGTGGCTGTGGAGACCTTCCCCGACGACAGCAACACCGACTTCACCGTCCAGCTGAACTCCGCCAAGAACGCCGGCGCCGACCTGGTGTTCATGCCCATCTACTACACCCCCGCTTCTCTGATCCTGAACCAGGCCAAGACCATGAACTACGCTCCCATCTTCTTCGGCTGCGACGGCATGGACGGCATCCTGGATCTGGAGGGCTTTGACAAGTCCCTGGCCGAGGGCCTGATGCTGATGACCCCCTTCAACGCCTGGGGTTCCGACGACCGCACCGTCAACTTCGTCAAGGCCTATCAGGACGCCTACGGCAGCATCCCCAACCAGTTCGCCGCCGACGGCTATGACTGTATGTACGCCATCTATGAGGCCTGCCTCAAGGCCGGCGTCACCACCGACATGAGCGCCGCCGACATCTGCGAAAAGCTGATTGCCACCTTCACCGACAGCAGCTTCAGCGTGGACGGCCTGACCGGCTCCGGCATGAGCTGGTCCACCGCCGGCGAGGTCTCCAAGGCCCCCGTGGTGGTCAAGGTCGAGGGCGGCGTGTACGTGACCCAGTAAGCCCCCCTGAAAAATGTCTGTTCGCGGGGCTGCCGGAGTTTCCCGGCAGCCCCGCGCCATTTCCGTAATCGTTCCGGATGGCGGAAACATCTGCGTGCCCTTCTTGGGGACGCCGGTGTTTCTGCCATTCGGGTTGTCTCTCTCCGCCGGGCGCAGAGGGGCACAACGTTTGATATTTTAGAGAAAGAGGTGAGTGGTTTGAGCCTTTTGAGCAATTTGGTCAACGGCATCAGCCTGGGCAGTGTCTACGCCATCATCGCCCTGGGCTACACCATGGTCTACGGCATCGCGAAAATGCTCAACTTCGCCCACGGCGACGTCATTATGGTGGGCGCCTACATCTGCTTCTTTGCCACCCAGAATTTCGGCCTGCATCCCATTCTGGGCGCCCTGCTGGCCATGGTGGTGTGCACCGTTCTGGGCATCACCATCGAGCGGCTGGCCTATAAGCCCCTGCGCCAGGCCCCCTCTCTGGCCGTCCTCATCACCGCCATCGGCATGAGCTATTTCCTCCAGAACAGCGCCCTGCTGCTGTGGAAGTCCGACCCCAAGGTCTTCCCCACCTTCTTCGCCTTCCAGGACAAGGCCACCGGAGAGATGAAGACGGGCATCACCCTCTTTGACGGCGGACTGACCATCACCTATGTGGCCATGTTCACCGTGCTGATGTGCGTGGTCATCATGGTGGGGCTGACCCTGTTCACCGGCAAGACCAAGATGGGCAAGGCCATGCGGGCCTGCTCCGAGGACAAGGCCGCCGCCCAGCTCATGGGCATCGACGTGAATTTCACCATCTCCATGACCTTCGCCATCGGCTCCGCCCTGGCCGCCATCGCCGGCGTGCTGCTATGCTCCAGCTACCAGACCCTGATGCCCACCACCGGCTCCCTGCCCGGCATCAAGGCCTTCACCGCCGCCGTCTTCGGCGGCATCGGCTCCATCCCCGGGGCCTTCCTAGGCGGCATCCTCCTGGGCGTCATCGAGATCTTCGCCAAGGCCTTCAACACCCAGATCTCCGACGCCGTGGTATTCGCCGTCCTCATCGTAGTGCTGCTGGTCAAGCCCACCGGACTGCTGGGCAAGACCGTCCGTGAGAAAGTGTGAGGTGGCCGGCATGAAACAACTCTCCCCCTCCCGCAAAAAGCTGGTGAACAACGCCGTCACCTACGGCATCGTCATCGCCGCTTACCTGATCATCCAGGTCCTCAACGCCGGGGGCATGGTGTCCCCCTCCATCCAGGGCCAGCTGGTGCCCATCTGCGCCTACATCACCATGGCCATCTCCCTGAACCTGGTGGTGGGCTTCTCCGGCGAGCTGTCCCTGGGCCACGCGGGCTTTATGAGCGTGGGCGCCTTCTCCGGCGTGGTGGTCTCCCTGTCCCTTCAGGAGGCTATCCCCTCCGGTCCCGTCCGTCTGGCCGTGGCCATGGTGGTGGGCGCCGTGCTGGCCGGTTTGGCCGGCTTCATCGTGGGCGTGCCGGTACTCCGCCTCCAGGGCGACTACCTGGCCATCGTCACCCTGGCCTTCGGCGAGATCATCAAAAACATCATCAACATCCTCTACGTGGGCATCGATGAGACCGGCCTGCGCTTCTCCATCACCAACGAGGCGGCGCTGGGTCTGGCCGCGGGCGGCCGCGCCATCCTCAAGGGCCCCATGGGCGTTACCACCAATGTGAAGCTCTCCTCCTTTACCGCCGGCTTCATTCTGGTGCTGATCGCCCTCACCGTGGTGCTGAACCTGGTGAACAGCCGGGCGGGCCGGGCGGTCATGGCCCTCCGGGACAACCGAATCGCCGCCGAGTCCGTAGGCATCCAGGTCACCAAGTACAAGCTGATGGCCTTCGTCACCTCCGCCGTCCTGGCCGGCGCCGCCGGCGCCCTGTACGCCATGAACTACTCCTCTCTGGCCGCCAAGAAGTTCGATTTCAACACCTCCATCCTGGTGCTGGTCTTCGTGGTGCTGGGCGGCCTGGGCAACATCCGGGGCTCCATCGTGGCCGCCGCCTTCCTCACGGTGCTGCCCGAGTTCCTGCGCAAGCTGAATCTGGACCAGTACCGGATGCTGGTGTACGCCATCGTGCTGATCCTGGTCATGCTGGCCACCAACAACGAAACTTCCCGGATCTTCTTCGCCTCTCTGCGGTCGAAGTTCCTGGGCCTGTTTAAGCGGAAAGGAGGCGCCCGCTGATGGCAAAGCAGTTTGAAAAGCCCAAAATGGTACCGGTGCCCAGCCACTCCATCGTCCCCGAGCGGGACCTGGGCAAGCTGCCGGTGCTGGAGTGCCAGCACCTGGGCATCGACTTCGGCGGCCTTACCGCCGTCAACGAGTTCAACATCACCGTGGGCCCCTCCGAGATCGCCGGCCTCATCGGCCCCAACGGCGCGGGCAAGACCACGGTGTTCAACCTGCTGACCAAGGTGTACCAGCCCACCCGGGGCACCATCCTCCTCAACGGCAAGGACACCCACGGCATGTCCACCGCCCAGGTCAACCAGGCGGGCATCGCCCGTACCTTCCAGAACATCCGCCTGTTCAACAACCTGTCTGTGGAGGACAACGTGAAGATCGGCCTCCACAACCAGATCCGCTACCCCATGTGGGACGGCATCCTCCGCCTGCCCAAGTATTGGAAGCAGGAGAAGCTGGCCCATGAGAGCGCCCTGGAACTGCTGTCCATCTTCGGCATGCAGGACCTGGCGGGCCATCAGGCGGGCTCCCTGCCCTACGGCGCCCAGCGCCGGCTGGAGATCGTCCGGGCTCTGGCCACCAATCCCTCCCTGCTGCTCCTGGACGAGCCCGCCGCCGGCATGAATCCCTCTGAGACCGCCGAGCTGATGGAGAACATCGTCAAGATCCGGGACACCTTCCACATCGCTATCATGCTCATCGAGCACGACATGAGCTTGGTCATGGGCATCTGTGAGGGCATCTGCGTTCTGAACTTCGGCCAGATCATCGCCAAGGGCACCGCCGAGGAGATCCAGGCCAATCCCAAGGTCATCGAGGCTTACCTGGGCAGCCAGAAGAAGGGAGGCGCCAAGAAATGAGCACTGTGCTGAAAGTGGAGGACATCAACGTCTACTACGGAGCCATCCACGCCATTAAGAACGTCTCCTTCGAGGTCAACCAGGGCGAGGTAGTCACCCTCATCGGCGCCAACGGCGCCGGCAAGTCCACCATCCTGAAGACGGTGTCCGGACTGCTCTCCTCCCGTACCGGTTCCATCGAGTTTATGGGGGAGAAGCTGGGCAGCATCCCCGCCCACAAAATCGTCACCAAGGGTCTGGCCCTGGTCCCCGAGGGACGCCAGGTCTTTCTGCAGATGACCGTGGAGGAGAACCTGGAGATGGGCGCCTTCACCCGCCCCAAGGCGGAGATCGCGGCCAGCATCGCCGATGTGTACGAGCGCTTCCCCCGGCTGAAGGAGCGCCGCCGCCAGATCGCCGGCACCCTGTCCGGCGGCGAGCAGCAGATGCTGGCCATGGGCCGGGCCCTGATGTCCAAACCCAACCTGCTGATGCTGGATGAGCCCTCCATGGGTCTGGCTCCCATCCTGGTGGAGCAGATCTTCGACATCGTCCAGGAGCTGAACCGCCACGGCACCACCATCCTGCTGGTGGAGCAGAACGCCCAGATGGCCCTCTCCGTGGCCCACCGGGGCTATGTGCTGGAGACGGGCAAGATCGTCACCACCGGCTCCGGCGAGGAGCTGCTGGAGGACGAGGCCGTCAAAAAAGCCTACCTGGGCGGCTGACCCAATTTCTGTCCGACAAAAAAGGTCCCTGCTTGCTGACGCAAGCAGGGACCTTTTTTCTATCTTACCGCTTATTGGACCACCGCCAGATCTTCTGAGCCTCCGCCGCCCGGATCAGCTCATCCCGGAAATCCGGGTGGGCGATGGACACCAGCATCTCCGCCCGCTCCCAGGTGCTGCGCCCCGCCAGGTTCACCGCCCCGTACTCGGTGACGATGAAGTGGGCCTGGCTCCGAGGCGCGGTGACGATGTCGCCCCCGAAGTGGGGCAGGATACGGGACTGCCGCACCCCCTCCTTGTTGACAAAGTAGGAGGTCATGCAGATAAAGGCCTTTCCGCCCCGGGCCATGGCCGCCCCTGTCACATAGTCCAGCTGTCCCCCGGTGCCGCTGATGTGGCGCAGGCCGGCGCTCTCAGCGCAGATCTGGCCGTACAGGTCCACGGCGATACAGTTGTTGATGGACACCATATTGTCCAGCTGGGCGATGGTGGCCGGGGCGTTGACGTACTCCAGGGGGGCGATCATGATGCTGGGATTCTGGTCCACCCAGTCATATAATTTCTGGCTGCCGAAGACGATGCCCGCCATTCCCTTGCCCCGGAAGTGGGCCTTTTTGGCGTTGGTCAGCTTGCCCGCCTGGAACAGCTCATAGTAGGCGTCGGAGCACAGCTCCGTGTGCATTCCCAGGTCCTTCAGGTCCGACTGGGCCAGCCGGGCCCCCACCACGTCGGGCATCCCGCCGATGCCCAGCTGGATGGTGGCCCCGTCCACGATATAGGGCAGGATGTGGTCGGCGATCTGAACGTCCTCGGGGGTGGGCTCGTCAATGGGGAACTGGGGCAGGGGGCCGTGAGGGCCCTCCACCACATAGTCCACCTGGCTGATGTGGATGCACTCGTCGTACATGCCGTAGAGCCGGGGCAGATTCTCATTGACCTCCAGGATCACAATGTCCGCGTCATCCAGGATCCCTTTGGCCACGCCGGTGGCGCAGGACAGGTTGAAGTAGCCGTGCTTGTCCATGGGGGTGACGCACATCATGGCCACATTCACCGACAGGAAATGGCGGTAGTAGGCCACCAAGTTCCGAAAAATCATGGGGATGTAGTTGCACAGTCCCCGGTCGCACAGCTTCCGCTCATAGGCGGAGCAGTGCCAGCTGTTGTAGATAAAGTGCTCCCGCTCCGGGTCGCACTCCACCGCCCGGATGGGACCGAAGAGCAGGTTGCCCCGGATCTTCACATCCCTCAGCTCGTCCTTCCGCTTGGCCAGAGCGGCATCCAGCAGAGTGGGAAACCCCACATTGGTGGTGTAATCCACCCAGTCTCCGCTTTTTACCGCCCGGACCGCCTCCTCCGGCGTGCGCAGCTTGGACCGGTACAGCTTCTGAACGTCCATATTGCCTCCTCTCCCTGTCCCCGCCTTCCGGGCAGACAGAGCATGTGTGTTGTTTTTATTATATCATAGTTTTTTCTCCGCCACCATATTTTGCCCCGGATCTCTTTCTTCTCTTGCGGCAGAGCGCCCGGCGGTAGTATAATAATGCCGACAACATATCTTCCGCGCCATACCCGCGCGTCACACTGCAAAAAGGAGAGATACATCATGATCTATGACAGTCTGAAGCACCTGGAGGCCTACAAGGGCATCCACCCCGGCGTCTACCGCGGCCTGGAGCTGCTGCGGGACACGGATTTTTCCAAGCTGGAGGACGGCCGGCACGAAGTGGCGGGGGACGACCTGTTCTTCCTCCTCCAGAGCTATGACACCAAGGAGGTCAACGACTCCCCCGAGGCCCACAAGAAGTACGCGGACATCCAGTTTTTGATCTCCGGCCAGGAGAAGATCGGCGTGGGTGCGCTGGAGGACATGACCGAATTGGTGGAGGCCCGCCCCGAGGGCGACATCTGGTTCTACCACGGCCCCGTGGATGAGATCACCCTCGCCGGAGACAAGTTCGCCGTCCTGTTCCCAGGAGACGCCCACGCCCCCTGCATCGCCGTGGACGGCGCTCCCGTCCCCTGCCGCAAATGCGTGGTCAAGGTCCGGGTGGGATAATGACACAGTTTACATCAGCTTAACCCAAAAAAGCGGCTGGGATCGTATGATCCCAGCCGCTTCAGGCTGTCGAAAAAGCTTTTTCGACAGCCTGAGCAAATTTGAAAACATTAAAAAATGTTTTCAAATTTGTACTGATTGAAAAGAAAGGGAACCCTGACGGTTCCCTTTCAAACTATCCTTCCCTCCGAATCCTTAAAGGATCAGGGTTTATTGACAAGCTGAAGCGGCCGGGATCGCATGATCCCAGCCGCTTTCTCACTGTCTGTCTGTCCAAATCCATCCGGTGTTTCCAATGTACACCGGCAGAATAGCACTGCCTGCGGACGTTCCGCCCTCAGCTCCGCTCTCCTCCGGCGCAGGGCAGCACCGCCCGGACCAAAAGTCCGCCCTGTGGGCGGTTCTCCGCCGACATGGTGCCCCCGTGGGCCCGGATGATGCTGCGGCAGATGGCCAGACCCAGGCCGGACACCTTCCGTCCCCGGTCCGAGGTATACAGGGGCTCAAAGATCTGCTGGAGCAGCTCCTCCGGGACGCCGGTACCGTTATCTCCGAACTCCAGGACGACTTCCCGCCCCTCCTGGCGGACCAGGACCTCCAGCCGCAGCTTTTCCGCGCCGCTGTGCTGGATGCTGTTACCGATGAGGTTGCCGAAGTACCGCCGCATGTGGGCCCAGTTGCAGATCAGCTCCGCGTTGGGGCAGGTACAGCGCACCGTCAGGGATACCCCGGTATCCTCCAGCTCCTCCCGGTACTCCCGCACCAGGCCGTCGCACAATGCCTGGACCGAGATCAGCTCCATGGGCGCCCCGTCCCGCAGGCCGGCGTCCAGATAGTCGTCAAACTCGTCCACAATGGACTTGATGGCAAGCCCCTTGTCATGGATGTTCTGGAGGTAGCGCTCCTCCTTCTCCGGGGTGAGCTGGGCGGACAGCAGCCGCTCGGAACAGCCCAGCACCGAGGTCAGCGGGGTCTTGATGTCGTGGGAGATGGAGGCGATGAGCCGCCGTTCCGACTGCTCCTTGGCTCGGAGCACTCCCGTCAGGTCGGCAAAGGTGTTCTGCAGTTTGCCCACCTCGTCCATCCGGTCGCTGCGGGGCGGCAGGGTCCCCTTCTCCGAATATTCCCGCATGGTCCGGCGTAATCTCACGATGGGTGAGACGATGAGCAGGTAGAGCAGCACCCCCGCCAGCAGCAACAGGGTCAGATTGAACAGGAGCAGGCCCGCGAAGGCCTTCTTTGCCACCAGCTCGCTCAGGTCCTGACGGCTCAGAGGGGCGCTCTCCACATAGATCGACAACCGCTCCCCCGACCGCAGGGTCAAGTCCGTCCGGCAGGGCACGGTGATCTGGGCGTCTCCCCACTCCCGGGGCATGAAGCGGAACAGGACCTCTCCCGCCTCGTCCCGGACGGCACAGCCCAGCTCCCGCTCCTCCAGATACTCCTCCAGCCCCTCGAAACCGCCCTGGCTCCCCTCCAGAAAGGAGGCCACCTGCCCGGCCTCATCCCGTGTCTCCTCCAGGACCTGGTCATAGCTCTCTCCCACAAAGCGCCCCAGGTAGGACAAAAACCAGGAGATGGACAGCAGCCACCCCAGCACCGCCGCGGCCACCAGAATGAAGATCATCTTCCGGGTCAGCTTGGCGCTGAGCCAGCCCACCCCGGGGAAGCGCAGCTTCCGCCGCTCAGTGTCCACCGGCGCCGCCTCCCGTCCGCTCGCTGAAGCCGCTCTTGGTCACAAAGCGGTAGCCTGAGCCCCATATGGTCTTGATATACTCCCAGTCCGGATCGATCTTGGTCCGCAGTTTTTTGATGTTGATGGCCACGGTGCCTATGTCTCCATAGTCAGTCTCCCACACGCCATGGAAGATCTGTTCTTTGGACAGGGTCTGGCCCGCGTTGTTCATCAGGTAGGCCAGCAGGTCAAACTCCCGGGTGGACAGGTCCACGGGCGCCCCGTCCTTGGTCACAGTCCGCTCCTCCGGGTCCAGACGGATCTGCCCGATCTGGAGGACTGTCTGCCGCTCCTGCTGGGGCCTTTGCCCCCGGGCACGGGCCCGCAGATGGGCCCGGACCCGGGCCACCAGCTCCTCCAGGGCAAAAGGCTTGGTCATATAGTCATCGGCCCCCAGACCCAGTCCCTTGACGATGTCCTTCACGTCGTCCTTGGCGCTGAGAAACAGGATGGGGCAGCTCACCTTGTCCCGGACCCGGCGGCACACCTCCAGCCCGCTGACCCCCCCCAGCATAATATCCAGCAGCACCAGGTCGAACGGTTCCCGCTCCAGCAGCTCCAGGGCCTCCTCCCCCGAGGCGGCCGTCCGGACCTCCATGTCCTGCTCGGCCAGCACGTCGGAGACCAGTTCCAGGATGGAGGCGTCATCGTCCACTGCCAGAATACATTCCTTCATTTCGTTTCCCTCCTTCATCCCAGGAAACTTCTCTTGTTTCGCGGATATTATATCAGAAAAACCGCCGCTGAACCATGAAGAATTATTACAGACGCCAGCCCGGACCAATTATTAAGGATTATTAGGAATGGCCCAAATCCGTTGACTTTGCCCCCGGCTGAACATAAAATGCGGACCGTGAAACAGATTTCTTGACCTTAGGAAGATGGTGGAGCACTTGCTTGAAAAAATCGCGCACAAGCTGACCCGGCGTCCCAAGCTGGTCATTCTGATCGCCGTCCTGATGCTGGTCCCCAGCATCCTGGGCGCCGCCTTTACCCGGATCAACTACGACATTCTGTCCTATCTGCCCCAGGACATGGACTCCGCCAAGGGCGAGGCCCTCTTGGAGGACCCATTCCGGATGGCGGCCACCACTATGCTCATCGTGGAAGACATGCCCCCCGAGTATACCCACCAGCTCCAAAAGC
The DNA here is from genome assembly GCF_021531815.1 of Pseudoflavonifractor phocaeensis. Classification (GTDB taxonomy): domain Bacteria; phylum Bacillota; class Clostridia; order Oscillospirales; family Oscillospiraceae; genus Lawsonibacter; species Lawsonibacter phocaeensis_A. The sequence goes on along the minus strand of NZ_JADYUM010000009.1, from coordinate 41,053 downwards.
AGGTGGAGCAGGTGCCCGGGGTGAGCAACGTACTCTGGCTGTCCGGCATGGTGGGCATCCAGGTCCCCACCGAAATGATCCCGGAGGACCTTCGGGATATTTTCTTCTCCGGAGACGCCACCATGATGATCGTCCAGTACGACCAGCCCGGCGCCTCGGCGGCCACCATGAAAGCCATCCAGCAGGTGCGTGACCTGTGCAACAAAAACTGCTTTCTGGCCGGATTCTCCGTGTTCATCAAGGACACCAAGGACCTGATCTCCAAGGAGATGCCCCTGTATGTGCTGATGGCCGCCGTCCTGTCCACCGCCGCCATGTGCGTCACCATGTCCTCCTGGCTGCTGCCGGCGGCTCTAATGCTCAGCATCGGTCTGGCCATCCTGTACAACTTCGGCAGCAATATCCTGCTGGGGGAGATCTCCTTTATCACCCAGGCCATTGCGGCGGTGCTCCAGCTGGGCGTCACCATGGACTACTCCATCTTCCTCTATGACCGGTATCTGGAGGAGCTGCCCCGCCATGAGGACCGGCGGGACGCCATGGCCACCGCCATCGTGGCCGCCTTCAAGTCCCTGTCCGGCAGCTCCATGACCACCATCGCCGGCTTTCTCGCCCTGTGCTTCATGCGTCTGACCCTGGGGCGGGACATCGGTCTGGTCATGGCCAAGGGCGTGGTTCTGGGCGTGGCCACCGTCATTCTGGTGCTGCCCTCCATCCTCCTGGTGATGGACGGCCCCATCCTGAAATACCGCCACCCCTGCGTCAGCCCCAACATGAACCGGCTCAACGGCTTTATCATCCGCCACCGCCGCTTTTTCACCGGGCTGTTCCTGGTGCTGTTCGTCCCCGCCGTCTACTCCAACAACCACACCCAGGTCTATTACAAGCTGGATGAGTCCCTGCCTCAGGATATGCCCTCCATCGTGTCCACCGACAAGCTGAAGGACGAGTTCAACATGGCTTCCAGCCATTTTATCGTCATGCGGGACGACCTGAGCCACGCGGACATGAAGGAGCTGGAGGAGGCCATCGACGCCATCCCCGGCATCACCAGCGTGGTGGCCTACGACAAGCTGGTCCCCAGCTCCATCCCCGATTTCTTCATTCCCCAGTCCATCAAAGACCTGTGCAAGCAGGGCGGCTATCAGATGATGATGGTCAATTCCAAATATGTCACCGCCTCGGACGCGGTGGCCGCCCAACTGGACCAGCTGAACGCGCTGGTCAAATCTTACGACCCCAACGCCTATGTCACCGGCGAGGCCGCCATGACCGCCGACCTGATCTCCACCTCCGCCGTGGACTTCCAGGTCACCAACTACCTGTCCATCATCGCCATTTTCATCCTAGTGGCCATCGCCTTCCGCTCCATCTCCATCCCGGTCCTGCTGGTGTCCACCATTGAGCTGGCCATCTTCATCAACCAGGGCATCCCCTATTTCACCGGCACCGAGATCGCCTTTATCACGCCCACGGTCATCGGCTGCATTCAGCTGGGGGCCACCGTGGATTACGCCATTTTGATGACCACCCGGTTCCAGGATGAGCTGCAGAAGGGCAAGGACCGGATGGAGGCGATCCGGACGGCCGCCTCGGCCGCCGACGTGTCCATCCTCACCAGCGCCCTGGTCTTCTTCTGCTCCACCTTAGGGGTGGCCCTGATCTCCACCATGGACCTGATCAGCAGCATCTGCCTGATGCTGTCCCGGGGCGCCGTCATCTCCGCCCTGGTGTGTATGTTCATCCTGCCCTCGGTGCTGGTGGTATTTGAGCCGGTCATCGCCAAAACCACCCTCCACTGGCGGACCCCCAAGGCTCCGAAGCCGCCCAGACAGGGCCGTCCCGGACTGACCCGCAAACAAGAGGAGTCCCTGCCCTCTCCTGAGCCGCTCCCCACCGGGACCACTCCGGCCAACGAAGAGCTTCCCGCCGATCCCGTTCATTAGAAAGGAGTTTTCCATATGGAACGTCTTTTGAAACGCTTTGCCCGGCGGGGCCTGCCCCTGTGCCTGGCCCTGGTCCTGACCGCCGGGCTCACCCTGCCCGCCTTCGCCGAGGGGACCCAGATCCCCACCTCCCACGACGAGACCTTCTACGCCACCCTAGATTATTACGGCGGGGTGCTGGACAGCAGCGTGGTCAAGAGCTACAAGACCTACGGCAACGACACCATCACCGACTACGGCGTCTACGACCAGGTGACCAACCTCACCGACAGCCGGGAGCCCACCCTGGGAAACGGCACCGTCACCTTCCAGCTGGGGGAGGACGCCCCCAACCGCTTCTACTTTGAGGGCAAGACCACCCAGCCCCTGGATGAGTTTCCCTGGTTCCTATCCCTGTCCTACACTCTGAACGGAGTACCCACCCCGGCGGAGGCGCTGGCGGGTCAAAAGGGTCTGGTGGAGATCACCCTGGACGCGGTCCCCAACCCCGCCGCCTCCGAGTACAGCCGGAACAACCTGGTCCTCACCGCCGCTTCCATGTTCAACGGGGACGACATTCTGTCCCTGGAGGCGGAGGGGGCCCAGGTCCAGCTCGTCGGCAACCTGTACTGCGTGCTGTACATGGTAATGCCCGGCGAGGAACAGCATTTCACCATCCGGGTGGGGGCCGAGGACTTCTCCTATGACGGCATGATCTTCCTGGCCGTCCCCGCCACCCTGCAGCAGCTGGACCAGATCGCCGACCTGCGGGACGCCAAGGAGGATGTGGAGGACTCCTACGAGGCCCTCCAGGACAGCATGGATGTGATCCTGGACTCCCTGGAGGGGATGAGCGGTTCCCTCAACGCCACTGCCAACGGCCTGGACCAGCTGAACCGGGCCCGGGGCACCATCTCCAGCGGCAAGGACAAGGTCTATGACAGCCTAGATACCGCCCTGGACGCCGCTGGCCCCCTGACCGAGTCCCTGCAGCCTGTGGCGGGCCACCTGGCCACCGCCCAGCAGGCCATCACCGACACCACCGCCCTGCTCAACCAGATGAACGACAACCTCCAGAGCCTGAGGCCCGAGGTGGAGAACGCCCGGAAGCTCCTGAAGGACCTCAAGTCCGACCTGGACGAGCTTCAGGACCTGATGGACGATCTGGAGGAATACCCCTCCCAGGCCCGCCGCATCGCCGGGAACCTGGAGGACGATTTCTCCAAGCTGGGCAGCAGCCTGAACAATCTGGAAAAGTCCCTGAAATCCATGGGCGGTGAGCTGGCCGGCATGAACAGCCAGCTGTCCGGCGTCCGGGGCGGCAGCGAGGTCACCATCGACCTGGGCGACGGGACGGACCGGACCGTGGGCGAGGTCAAATCCCTGGTGGCCCAGGCCAACGGCGCTTACGCGCAATATGAGGCGGCTCTGGAAGCCAATCCGGAGCTGGAGGGGCTCAGCTTTTATGACTTTCTGGTAGCCGTCGCGGGCCTGTCCGAGGAGGCGGCCCAGCAGACCGTTGCCCTCTGGCAGGCCGCCCAGACGGAGGAGTACCAGAAACAAATCGAGAGCGCCCAGGAGCTGAACAGCCTGCTCTCCCAGCTGGACCTGACGGTGGGACAGCTGAAGACCCTGGTGGGCACCGCCAACAGCAAGGCCGGCCCCATCTTGAAGCAGCTGGAGAGCCTGTGCTCCGCCCTGGGCGGCGCCAACCTCAGCGGCGACCTGGAAAGCCTCTCCCACATGCTGGAGGAGATGCTGGAGGACGTGGATGACCACAGCGGAGCGCTCACCTCCGCCACCCGCACCCTGAAAAGCGCCTGTGAGCTGGCCGAGCGGGTCAGCGTCAACCTGGACGCCGCCCTGGACCAGACCCAGGCCCTCACCGACATCATGAACACCTACGAGCCCGAGGCCCAACAGGCCCTGGAGGACGCCAAGATCTTCTCCGACTCCGCCTCCGCCAGCATCTCCGCCCTGGTGGACACCGCCCGGGAGGCCGAGTCTCTGGCCAGGGAGAGCGGCCAGGACCTGGACGCGGGCACCCAGCAGGCTCTAGCCGGCCTGTCCGCCGCCCTGCGCAAGTCCACCAAGGGGCTGAACCAGACCACTGTCATCCGGAACGCCAAGGACACCATCGACGCCCTGGTCCGGGACCAGTGGGACAGCCACACCGGCGAGGACAACAATCTGCTGCTCATGGATGCCGGAGCCCAGCCCGTCTCCCTCACCGACCAGCGCAACGAGGGCACCTCCAGCGTCCAGTACATCATGCGTAGCCAGGAGATCAAGGTCCAGGAGCCTGAGGAGGAGGAGCTCGCCGCTGTCCAGAAGGACAACGGCACCATCTGGACCCGCATCGCCGACATGTTCCAGGACATCTGGAACACCATCACCGGCTGGTTCCGCCGCTGAAACCGGTCGGTTCCGGGGAGTCCTTGGAGTCCAAGGACTCCCCCTTTTTCACCCGCCGCGCCCTCCCAAAATCGGGGTGCTTTGCCAAAGTAAGCCGGTAAAGAAAAATCCCAAAAAGGGAATTGACAAATTTCTTTGATTGGGATATGATAAATGACAATCATCACAAAAGCGATGAGCGGGCTAGTAGGCATGCCTGGATGCACAGAGAGGGAGCGGTCGGTGCAAGCTCCCGTGAAGGAGCACTTCCGAACATCACCCGCGAGCAGTCCGATTGAACCGGCGCGGCCCAAGTAGGTTGGAACGGTCCCCCCTCCGTTACAGGGGCAACGAGCGCGCGGCGGCGGCAGTCCGCCGTGAATTTAGGTGGTACCACGGAGTATACGGCTTCGTCCTATCTTATTTCAGATAGGACGAGGCCGTTTTTGTTTTCCAGCGGAGGACAGAGAGGTCCGTATCCGCCAACCAACACCAATGGAGGTGAGCTTCCGTGAACGGAGCGCAGGCTTTGATCGAAAGCCTATTACAGGAACAGGTAGACCATATTTTCGGCTACGCCGGGGCCACCATCTGCCCGGCGGTGGACGCATTGATGGAGCACCCGGAGATCGGCTATACCCTGGTGCGGACGGAGCAGAACGCGGGGCACATGGCCTCGGGCTACGCCCGGGTGTCGGGCAAGGTGGGCGTGTGCATGGTCACCTCCGGCCCGGGAGCCACCAACCTGATCACCGGCATCGCCACCGCCTACATGGACTCCATCCCCGTGGTGGCCATCACCGGCCAAGTGCCCAGCAACCTGCTGGGCCGGGATATCTTCCAGGAAGTCGACATCACCGGCGCGGTGGCCCCCTTCTCCAAGCACAGCTACCTGGTGAAGGACGCCAACGAGATCCCCCGGATCGTAAAGGAGGCCTTCCACATCGCCTCCACCGGCCGCCCCGGCCCTGTCCTCATCGACATCCCCATCGACGTCCAGAATCAGGAGGTCAAAAACTTCCGCTACCCCGAGGAGGTCAACATCCGGGGCTACAAGCCCAGCGTCAAGGGCAATGAGCTCCAGATCAAGCGGGTGGCTGAGGCCATCTCCAAGGCCAAGCAGCCCCTGATCTGCGCGGGCGGCGGCGTGTGGCTGGCCAGCGCCCGGGAGGAGCTGCTGGAGTTGGCGGAGCGCTGCGCCATCCCGGTGGTCAAGACCATGATGGGCATCTCTCTCATGCCCACCGACCACCCCCTGAACCTGGGCATGATCGGCGCCCACGGCAACCACTGCGCCAACAAGGCCCTGGCCAAGGCGGACCTGCTCATCATGGTGGGTACCCGGGCCGCCGACCGGGCGGTCATCGACCCCGGTGAGATCCAGCGCCGCATGGCCACCATCCACATCGACGTGGACCCCGCCGAGATCGGTAAAAACATGCAGGCCGCCATCCCCCTGGTGGGGGATGTGAAAGTGATCTTGCAGCAGCTCCTGGACCGGAACATCACGCCTCCCGACTCCGCCGCCTGGCTGGAGCGGCTGCGGGACTACCGGAAGGCGGAGCTGGGCCGGGTCTTCCCCCAGCGGGAGGGCTATGTATTCCCCGGCACCGTCCTGCGGAAGCTGGGGGCCAAGCTGGCCGACGACGCGGCGGTATGCGTGGACGTGGGCCAGAACCAGATCTTCACCTGCAAGTACCTGCCCCAGAAAAACGGCCGCCTGCTCACCAGCGGCGGACTGGGCACCATGGGCTACGCCCTCCCCGCCGCCGTCGGCGTGAAGGTGGCTCAGCCGGACCGCCAGACCGTGGTGGTCTGCGGCGACGGCTCCTTCCAGATGTCCATGAACGAGCTGGCCGCCGTCAAGTGCGCGGGGATGGACCTGAAGATCGTACTGTTCCAAAACCAGGTGCTGGGCCTGGTCAACCAGATCCAGCGCACCGCCCCCTACCACGGCCCCTTCGGCGTGGCCCTGGACGGCTCCCCCGACTTCCCCGCCATCGCCGCCGCCTACGGCATCCCCAGCCTGACCGTCAGCGACGAGGATGAGCTGGACGAGGTGCTGGACCGGTTCCTGGGCAGCGAGGGCTGCTGCCTGCTGATCTGCCGGGTCCACCCCGACGTCAGCACCACAGACTGAGTAGGGAGGAGGCCACAACATGAAACAGACCATTTCCGTCCTGGTGGAAAACCAGGCCGGCGTTTTGAACCGGATCACCGGCCTCTTTTCCCGCCGGGCCTTCAACATCGAGTCCCTGGCCGTGGGCGTCACCGACGACCCCACCATCTCCCGCATCACCATCATCGTGGACAGCGGCAACAGCGTGGTGGAGCAGGTGGAAAAGCAGCTGAACAAGCTCATTGAGGTCATCAAGGTCCGGACCCTGGACGAAAACACCTTCATCGGCCGGGAGCTGATGATATTAAAGGTGAACGCCAACAACAAGACCCGTCAGGACATTATGACCATCTGCGAGATCATGGGGGCCAAGGTGGACGACATCTCCCCCACCTCCCTGACCATGGAGCTGTCCGACACCCCCGACCGGCTGGATACCTTCCAGGCCATGATGCGGCCCTTCTCCATTCTGGAGGTGGCCCGCACCGGGGTCATTGCCGTTCAAAAAGGCGGCGGGAAAATTTAAGCTTTCATCAAACAAGTGCCAAAGGCACTTGTTTGAAAAGGATTGCGGCCTGCCGCAGCGCACTCGCTTCGCTCGCACGTTTGCAGGCTGAGATGAGTTTTTCCGACGCGCATGTCGTCGGAAAACAGATTACAATTTCTTTCGCCGCTGCGGCGGCGAAACTCTGCGATGCCTAACCCCCACTGACAGGAGTTGAATCAGTGCCATGAAAATTCGCGCCACCGCAGCCATCATGGAGTGCCTGCTGGAGCAGGAAGTGGACACCGTATTCGGGTATCCCGGCGGCACCATTCTGAACCTCTATGACGAGCTGTATAATTACAAAGACAAGATCCACCACGTATTGACCGCCCACGAGCAGGGCGCCTCCCACGCCGCCGACGGCTACGCCCGCTCTACCGGCAAGGTAGGGGTGTGCTTCGCCACCAGCGGCCCGGGCGCCACCAACCTGACCACCGGCATCGCCACCGCCTACATGGACTCCTCCCCCGTGGTCTTTATCACCTGCAACGTGACCGAGCCCCTGCTGGGCAAGGACTCCTTCCAGGAGGTGGACATCACCGGCATCGCCATGCCCATCACCAAGGCTACCTATCTGGTCCGGGACGCCCAGACCATCCCCGATGTGATGCGCCAAGCCTTCGCCGTAGCCGCCACCGGCCGGCCCGGCCCGGTGCTCATCGACTTTTTGAAGAATGTCACCGCCCCCAGCGTGGAGATCGACTACGAGTTCGTCCCCTGGACCCAGAACCGATCCTGTTCCAGCATCCGGGCCCTGTCCGACAGCCATGAGCTGAAGGCCCCTGAGCCCGATCTAGAGGACATCGACATTCTGGTGGACATGGTGGCCCAGGCGGAACGCCCCCTGCTCATCTGCGGCGGCGGCGTGGTCCGGGCCCGGGCGGACAAGCAGTTTCGGGAATTTGCCGAAAAGCTGGACGCCCCAGTGGCCATCACCGTCATGGGCGGCGGCGGCTTCCCCGGCGGCCACCCCCTGACCACCGGCATGATCGGCATGCACGGCTCCAAGGCCAGCAACGTGGCCTGCAACGAGTGCGACCTGCTCATTGCCGTAGGCTGCCGGTTCTCCGACCGGGTGGCCCTGGACCCGGCCTCCTTCGCCAGCCAGGCCAAGATCGTCCAGATCGACATTGACCGCTCTGAGATCGACAAGAATGTCCTCACCGACCACCACATCATCGGCAACGCCCGCCGGGTGCTGGAGCTGCTGAACCAGCGTCTGCCCCAATACAGCCATCCAGCCTGGAAGGACCACATTCTCCCCCTGCGGGAGCCCTCCGTGGCGGAGGACAGCGAAACGCTGACCCCCAAGCAGGTGCTGGAGACCATCCGCCGCCTGGCCCCCCAGGACACCATTGTGGCCACCGATGTGGGCCAGCACCAGATGTGGTCCATCCAGCACTTCCACTTTGACTATCCCGGCCAGCTGCTCACCTCCGGCGGCTTCGGCACCATGGGCTTCGGCCTGGGGGCCGCCATCGGCGCCAAGGTGGGCAACCCGGACAAGGTGGTGGTCCACACCACGGGCGACGGCTGCTTCCGCATGAACTGCCATGAGCTGGCCACCGTCCAGCACTACGGCCTGCCCATCATCACCGTCATCTTCAACAACGGCTGTCTGGGCATGGTCCGCCAGTGGCAGAACCTGATCTACCACCAGCGCTACTCCGAGACCACCCTGGACCGGGGCCCCGACTTCGTCAAGCTGGCCGAGGCTTACGGCCTGAAGGGTTTCCGGGTCACCAACCAGGGGGAGATGGAAGCGGCCTTCCGGGCCGCCCTGGAGGCGGGCTGCGGCTGCGTCATCGACTGCCGCCTGGACATGGACGAGATGGTCCGGCCCATGGTGGCCGGCGGCGCCCACATCACCGACTTTTTGCTGAGATAAGGGGGCGGACCGCGTGAAAAAGGAATTTGACACCGAAAAGAAGCTGTACACCCTGGCCATCCTGGTCCAGGACATCCCCGGGGTACTGAGCCAGGTGGCCCGCCTGTTCTCCCGGAAGGGCTACAACATTGAGTCCATCGTCTCCGGTGAGACGGACAAGCCGGGCATCACCCGCATCACCATCGTGCTGCTGGCCGACGAACTGATGATCTCCCAGATCGCCGCCCAGTGCCGGAAGCTCATCCCCGTAAAGGCGGTGAAGCTGCTGGACGAGTCCGCCTCCATCCATCGGGAGTTCGCCCTCATCAAGGTGAAGGCGGAGGACCGGGCCTCCCGGGACGAGGTCATCCAGATGGCCAACCTGTTCCGGGCCAGCATCATCGACGTGGGCAAGGAGTCCCTGACGGTGGCTATCTTCGGGGACAAGAGCAAGACCTCCGCCCTCATCGGGCTGTTGGAGGACTTCGGCATTTTGGAGATCGCGAAAACGGGTACACTCGCCATCGAAAGAGGGCGCGGCACTATATATGATGACAACAAACTCAAGGAGGAATACAACTATGGCAAAAATGTATTATGAGAAAGACTGCGACATCAATTACCTCAACGGCAAGAAGATCGCCATCATCGGCTACGGCTCCCAGGGTCACGCCCACGCGCTGAACCTGAAGGACTCCGGCTGTGACGTGTGCGTGGGCCTGCGCGCCGGCTCCAAGAACTGGGCCAACGTGGAGAAGGCCGGCCTGAAGGTCATGACCGTGGAGGAGGCCGCCCAGTGGGGCGACATCGTCATGATGCTGATCAACGATGAGGTCCAGGCCGAGGTGTACAAGAAGTCCATCGCCCCCTACATGACCGAGGGCAAGGCCCTGGCTTTCGCCCACGGCTTCAACATCCGCTACCAGCAGATCGTCCCCCCCAAGGGCGTGGACGTGTTCATGGCCGCCCCCAAGGGTCCCGGCCACACCGTCCGCTCCACCTACGTGGCCGGCAAGGGCGTGCCCTGCCTGGTGGCCGTGGAGCAGAACGCCACCGGTGACGCCTACAAGATCGCCCTGGCCTACATCGCCGGCATCGGCGGCGCCCGCGCCGGCGTGATGGAGACCACCTTCCACGACGAGACCGAGACCGACCTGTTCGGCGAGCAGGCCGTTCTGTGCGGCGGCGTGGTGGAGCTGATGAAGTGCGGCTTCGAGACCCTGGTGGAAGCCGGCTACGAGCCCGAGAACGCCTACTTCGAGTGCATCCACGAGATGAAGCTCATCATCGACCTGATCAACAAGGGCGGCGTGGCTGCTATGAACTACTCCATCTCCGACACCGCCGAGTACGGCGAGTATGTCTCCGGTCCCCGGGTCCTGCCCTACGAGGAGACCAAGAAGAACATGAAGGCGGTTCTGAACGACATCCAGGACGGCACCTTCGCCGGCAAGTGGATCGCCGAGAACAAGAACGGCCGCACCTTCTTCAACTCCAAGCGGGCCAACCTGGCTAAGCACCAGATGGAGATCGTGGGCGAGGAACTGCGCAAGAACATGATCTGGGGCGGCGACAAGGATCTGGATACTGCCTCCAACTAAAGAACAAATCCAAATCACATCATAAAACGGCCTGCCCCTTTGGGCGGTGTTCGTAAAACAGTTAACTATGCAAAATGCGTGACTTCTGTGGTCACGCATTTTGTCTCATGAGGATAGCCACAAAGCGGCGCAAGGGGTGCAGCCTCTTGTACGGAATGAAGTGACGCAAAGCAGCCCGGATGTTTGAGTGTCCGGGCTGCCAGCCCCGCAAAGCGCACTTCTATACAGGGCTTACCCCTGTATAGAAGTGCGCCCTTTGTTTTAAAGGGATATTTGTGATACTTCTTTAATCAGTTTCAGTTTGTATTTTATCAATTCCTAAAACCTCTTTGCAATATGCGATTTCTTCGTCAGTAAATAATGACGCATATTCGACTTTACAGACAGAATCCTCCATGGATAAATCTAATCGCCCACATAAAAAGAGCGTGGAGAATCCCTCTGATGTATTACCCGTTTTTCGTGCATTTGAAATGAGTCGCTTTGCTGTTTCAACGCCGCCGTAAGTTGCCAGCATTTGATTGAAGCGAGTTGGATTGTATTTGCACTCCTTTTTAGCCCGGAGCATTTTCAGTTTCAATTCTTCTTCAAACTTTTTTGCTAATATTTCCATAAAAGTATTACCACCTGAATTTAAGCTTTTTCTCAAGCACTTTCCCGCAATCTTGGCATATAAATTTCGTTTTTCCATACTTTCCGTTAATGCCGCTTGCTGCGCCAATAACTGTTCCAAGGGGGTGAACAGGCTGCCAACTGTACCGTCAATCACAGCTTTTCTAAGTGAGAATTTCGTTTTGGTTGAAACTGGAACAACATCTGTGCTTTTACACAAAATATTAGGACAGCATATTCTTTTTGCCATTTTCACCCTCCACGCTTTTAGTACTTATTCTTAAATAGCAAGTTATACCAAAATACTATAAACACATAAAGTAAGAAACGAATCATATCAATCTCCTATATTCTGAGGTGAGTATCAATTCGCCTCTGCCATTCTCCGCTATTCCAGCCCACTCCAAAATCGCAGCCATGACAAAAACAGGGTCAAATACAGAATCCCCAACTTTGCGTCCTCGGCTTTTTGCGATTGCACCTACAACGGTGTTTTCTTCGCAACCAGCCTCACCGAGTTTATAATTTCTGCCGTTCCCTTTTCGTGCGCGTCCGCCTTGCTTCAGAAGGAGGTCAACGATGACATTAAATACATCGTATTCATAAGGAGGGCTAATCGGCAATTTGTCACTCGTAAATGTTTTTCCGTCCGCTTCAGCATATATTTCGCAAGGAAGTCCTCTTGCGGTATATACGGTAACATGACCACCATGTTCCTTCAGCTTTGCTTTGATGATTTCCGATGCCCGCCTACTGGAATAGTCAACCTCCAAACTACTTATATCAATTTCCGTTCGTTCCTCTCTATGGGATGCGTCACTCAGGTTCAGCGCAGTCAGCAATTCATCCAGTTTCTTTTTAGCGGTGGGGTATGAGATATTCAAATCAGATTGCACCTCCTTTAGATTTCCTCTGTTTTTCAAAAAAGAGATAAGCAGTGCATTTTGTTCAGAATTCAGTTGGTCAAATGGACTCAGATCAAAATTGCTTTTTAATTCCATCCCACAGCAAGAACATTGCAGCGTAGAGATTATCAGAGCGCCCTTGCAACCGGGGCATTTTGAAATCAGTTTTGCCATACAATCACCTCTACCCATAATATAATATTAGATTTCGCGATTGTCAATATAGAGTTTAATATAATTAAGTTCTAATTTGAATCAGGAATCGTACTAATATCCATTAAGCACAGGCAAAAAAAGCAATGCTCAGTCAGTAAACCAAGCATCGCTCATTTTGTTGTTGCCAACCCCGTCTGACAGATTCCATAAAAAGCTAAGCTGTTCCTTAACTGTCTTACGAACACCGCCCCTTCGGGGCGGGCCGTTTTATTGGGAAACAATCCGGATAAAGCTACAAAACAGCTGAAATAAATGGTATAATGATTAAAAACAGGATGTTACTCCCACACCGCTGCAGTGCGAAAGGGGTCTGAACCATGAAGCATTTTACAAAAAAGCAGAAATGGATGATGATTGGCGGCGCTGTTATGGCGGCTATCTTGGTTTTATGTGCATGGATATTTGGCTGGTTCCGCGGCGACATCAACGTGATGGACTTCTCTGCGGATGAGGTAGACCACGTTGAGCTCTCCTGTACCGACGTTCACGTCGATTTGTATCGTGCCGTTGTAACGGACAAAGACGATATTCAAATGCTCATCGACTCCGTGAACAGATTTCAGCACACGGGGAACGAGATAAAAGACATATTTATGTATGGGATATTTACAGGCGGAAGCGTTTTGTATGAGATCGACATTTATCTCTCGGACGGAGAACTGTTCCCATTTCCGCCTTGCTTCAAACAGAAGGCAAGAACTGTCGGACATAGAAGTATGCTATTGGGTCCATGGTGCAGAGGTAGGAAACCTGTTTCCCAGTACCTGCAGAGGCTCGCTGGAGCCGTTTTATGAGCTGTACGAAAAGTATCGTCCAATGGAATGACAGATCAAAAACAGCCGGGAGGGTCACCCCTCCCGGCTGTTCACATATTTATATTCAGCCTTCCAGCCCCATCTCATCCATGGCGTGGCGCATATGGATGGCCATGGCGTGCTCTGCCCCGGCCTCGTCCCGTTTGACGAAGAACTCCAGCAGCAGGGCGTGGTCCCGGAGGGTGCTCTGGGCCAGGGCCTCCTGGCCCTCCCCGGAGACGATGGCCGTCTCCACCGCCTGGCTGATGAGGGGCAGCAGCCGCATCATGAACTCGTTGTGGGTGCACCGGACGATGGCGGCGTGGAACTCCCGGTCGGCGGCAGTGCGGTCCCGGCCCTCCCGGATGCAGCGCTCCACCGCCGCCCCCTTCTCCAGAATGTCGGCGATCTCCCCGTCGCTGCCCCGTCGGCAGGCCAGCCGGGCGGCCTGGGGTTCAAAGATGGACCGCAGCTCAAACAGGTCCCGGAGCTGCCCCCGCACCCGGTCCAGAGCGGAGAAGCCGAAGTCCTCCACCTGGCCCGCCCGCGCCGAAACAAAGGTGCCCCGTCCCCGGCGCACCTCCAGCACCCCCTGGACCGTCAAGTCCCGGAGGGCTTCCCGCAGGGTGGTGCGGCTCACCCCCAGCTCCCGGGACAGGTCTACCTCATTGGGCAGCTTGTCCCCCGGGGCCAGGCGCTTTTCCACCACGATCTGCTCATACAGCTTTTCCGCCGTCTGACGGGATAAGCTCTTCTTTTCCATGGGTGTTCTCCTTTATGGTTTGCTTCTTGTTGGGGAAACGCGGTCCTACCTGCCGGGGGATCGCAGCCCATATTTTCCCGGAATTTCTCTTGACTTTCTTTCCTCTATCCTATACTATGTAGTCAGACAAATCAAGAGTTGTCTAACAACTCATGCAAAAATTTTCAGGAGGAAAGAACTATGCGTTCCGACGTTGTGAAAAAAGGCATCCCCGCCGCCCCCAACCGCTCCCTGCTGTATGCCCTGGGCTACACCAAGGAGGAGCTGGAGCGCCCCCTCATCGGTGTGGTCTGCTCCTACAATGAGATCGTCCCCGGCCACATGAACCTGGACAAGATCGCCGAGGCCGTCAAGGCGGGCATCCGCGCCGCCGGCGGCACCCCCGTGGAGTTTCCCGCCATCGCCGTCTGCGACGGCATCGCCATGGGGCACGTGGGCATGAAGTACTCCCTGGTCACCCGGGACCTGATCGCCGACTCCACCGAGGCCATGGCCATGGCCCACCAGTTTGACGGCCTGGTGATGATTCCCAACTGCGACAAAAACGTCCCCGGCCTGCTGATGGCCGCCGCCCGGGTCAACATCCCCACCATCTTCGTCTCCGGCGGCCCCATGCTGGCAGGCACTCTGAACAATGGCCGCCGCACCTGCCTGAGCCACATGTTTGAGGCGGTGGGCGCCTACTACGCCGACAAGCTGGACCAGGCCGGTGTGGAGGAGTACGAGAACAACGCCTGCCCCACCTGCGGCTCCTGCTCCGGCATGTACACCGCCAACTCCATGAACTGCCTCACCGAGGCCATCGGCATGGCCCTGGCGGGCAACGGCACCATCCCCGCCGTCTACTCCGCCCGGCTCCGTCTGGCCAAGCACGCGGGCATGAAGGTCATGGAGCTGGTGGAGAAGAACATCCGCCCCCGGGACATCATGACCGCCGCCGCTTTCCACAACGCCGAGACCATCGACATGGCCCTGGGCTGCTCCACCAACACCATGCTCCACCTGCCCGCCATCGCCCACGAGTGCGGCATTGAACTCAGCTTCGACATGGCCAACGAGATCAGCGACAAGACCCCCAACCTGTGTCACCTGGCCCCCGCCGGGGACACCTACATGGAGGACCTGGACCGGGCGGGCGGCGTCTACGCCGTCATGGCCGAGCTGGCCAAGGCCGATCTGCTGGACACCAGCCTGATGACCTGCACCGGCAAGACGGTGGCGGAGAATCTGGCGGGCGTGGTCAACCGCAACCCCGAGATCATCCGGCCCATCGACAACCCCTACACCAAGACCGGCGGCATCGCGGTCCTGAAGGGCAACCTGGCCCCCGACGGCTGCGTAGTCAAGCAGTCCGCCGTAGCCCCCGAGATGATGGTCCATGAGGGTCCCGCCCGGGTGTTCAACTCGGAGGAGGAGGCCATTGAGGCCATCTACGCCGGCAAGATCGTGGCCGGCGACGTGGTGGTCATCCGGTACGAGGGCCCCAAGGGCGGCCCCGGCATGCGCGAGATGCTCAACCCCACCTCCGCCATCGCAGGCATGGGACTGGACAAGGACGTGGCCCTGATCACCGACGGCCGCTTCTCCGGCGCCACCCGGGGCGCCTCCATCGGACATGTCTCCCCCGAGGCCGCCAGCGGCGGCACCATCGGACTGGTGGAGGAGGGCGACCTCATCGCCATCGACATCCCCGCCCACACCATCACCCTGAAGGTGGATGAGGCTACCCTGGCCGCCCGGAAGGCCGCCTGGGTCTGCCCCGAGCCCAAGATCAAGACCGGCTATCTGGCCCGCTACGCCAAGCTGGTCTCCTCCGCCGACAAGGGCGCTGTCCTTTCTTGAAAGAACGGACCAAAGAACTTTCGGAAATGCTGACCCATTTCCCTTGCGAAAAGGGCGTCCCCGATGGGGACGCCCTTTCTTGTCTTGTTTTTAGTTGCCCACGGAGACGTAATCGCTGGACACATAACCGATCTTCCCATTGCCGTAGTCGATCTTGTACCAGCCGCTGCCCGCATCCTCCAGAATGACGATCTTGGAGCCGTTGGCGGCGCTGGCGATCTTCTCATAGCTGGAGCCCGGACCGGAACGGATATTCAGGCCGCTGCCCGCGTTGACAATGGTGCCCGGGGTGTTGGGCGCCACGGCGCCGCCGCTGGGCGCGGTGGTGGTCCCGCCGCCGGAGGGTGCGGTACTGGCGCCTCCGGCGCTGTTGCAGTAGACGGTGCACTGGGCGGTCTTGTCCCCGGCGGTGGCGGTGACGGTGACCTTCACCTTGCTGCCGGTGGTGTTCACATTGGTAGCGGTGCCGTCCTGGTCCACCTTCAGGATGGACTCGTCGCTGCTGCTCCAGGTGACCGTGGCTTCAGCCGGACTGACGGTGGCCAGGAAGGAGAATACTTCGTTGGCCGTCAGGGTAATATCCGACTTGTTCAGGGTCAGAGCGGTCACAATCACCTGGGTCGCCGGCTCGGAGATGTCGCCGCCGGAACTGACGTCGCTCCCCGGCTGGCTGGAGGAGGACCCGGCCGCGGACTGACTGCCGCTCTGGCTGGTGCTCACCGAGGAGGAGGCTGGGGACTTGTCCCCAAAGATCAGGGGACCCACATACTTGAAGACGATGAACAGCGCCGCGATGATGACCACCATGGACACCACCAGGCCGATCACCTGGACGGGGTGGACCGTTCCCCGGCCCGTCCGTCCATCGCTCATCCGGCGGCCGCCGATGCCGGTGCGGCCGGGGCGCTCGTCACAGAAGGGACAGCGCTTGTAGGTAATGGAATAATCCTCGCCGCAGTTCTCACAGCGGATCACATCGTTGCGGCGGGAGGGACTTTGTTTTTCAGGGGCGGCGCGCCGGGAGGCCGGCTGCTTGCTGGCCGCGGCCCGTTTTTCCGGGGCGCGCCGGGAGGGACTTTGCCGTTCTGCCATGTTCATTCCTCCGCTTAACCTTTTTCCCGCCCAAAGCGGGTTTAAATCTATTGTACAAGGAAAAACCCGCCCCGTCAACGGTGAAACGTCGAAATAACAAAATGTTCACATTATTATGTCTACTTCTGTTCTTTATCCCCGCATTTTGTCCGCCGGACCCTGCGGCCCTGCGTTCCACGGGAGGAATTCCTTCCGCCCTTGACCAAGTTCCCCCTTTCCTCTATAATATAAAGTTAGAATTTATCTCGGGAGGGTGACCGCCATGCGAGGCACCATGTCCGCCACAGAGGTCCACAAACAGTACAACGAGGCCGTGACAGCCTTCCGCAAGCTGATCCCGGACCCCGGTCTGCGCATGAGCTTCAGCCGCCAGGTGGACGGCTACATGCGCCAGTATGTCCTGGGGGTATGGCAGGCGGACAATGCCAGTTCCATCACCCCCCGCCACGTGGAATTCTACAATGCCATTTACTCCGCGGGCAACCCGGTGCCCTCCGCTCTGTACTGGGAGGTGGCCACGGGGGTGGCGGGCTTCGACCTGTTCCAGCCCCCCGCCTTTTTCGAGGGCCTGCGGCAGTACGACCGCCGGAAGGGCACCACCCTGGCCCGGCGATTCGCTGACCAGCTGACCCTGATCCTGCTGCTCTTTGCCGCCGTGGACGACGTGGTCAGCGAGAGCGAGGCCGGCTTTGTCAACGCCTGCAACGACACCCTCCTGGCCCTCTGTGACCGGGACGGATTAAAAGCCGACCGCCCTGCCTTGAAGGCGGACGAGTTTATCTCCCGGCGGCCCGACACCCCCCAGGCCCCCGCCCGGCAGAAGGAGCAGGCCGCGGCCAAAGAGGAGAAAAAAGAGGCGGAGGCAGCCCCCGAACCTCCCAAGCTGGAGGAGGTACTGGCGGAACTGGACAGCCTGTGCGGCCTGGACCAGGTAAAAAAGGACGTCAAGAGCCTCATCAACCTGGTGAAGGTCCGGAAGCTGCGCCAGGAGGCAAAGCTCCCCGTCCCGCCCATGTCTCTCCATCTGGTGTTCCTGGGCAATCCGGGCACCGGCAAAACCACCGTGGCCCGGCTGCTGGCAAAAATTTACCACGCCATCGGCGTGCTGTCCAAGGGCCAGCTGGTGGAGGTGGACCGCTCCGGCCTGGTGGCCGGCTTCGTGGGACAGACCGCCATCAAGACCCAGGAGGTGGTCCAAAGGGCCATCGGCGGCGTGCTGTTCATAGACGAGGCCTACGCCCTGGTGAACCAGGAAAACGGCAACGACTTCGGCCACGAGGCCATTGAGGTACTGCTGAAAAACATGGAGGACCACCGGGATGACCTGATCGTCATTGTGGCCGGGTACACCAACCTGATGGAGAAGTTCATCCACTCCAATCCCGGCCTGGAGTCCCGGTTCAACAAGTATTTCTACTTTGAAGACTACAACGCCGGACAGCTGCTGGAGATTTTCCGCTCCATGTGCAAAAAGAACGGCTACACCCTCTCCCAGGAGGCGGAGGAGTGGGCCGGACAGGATTTTCGGGAGCTGTACGAAACCCGGGACGAGAACTTCGGCAACGCCCGGGACGTGCGCAACCTGTTTGAAAAGGCGGTGGCCCGCCAGTCCAACCGGGTGGCCCAGCTGGAGGCTCCCACCAAGGAGCAGCTTATGGAGCTGCTGCCCCAGGATCTGAAAGAACCGGAGGCGGAGGAGTCCGCCCCGGAGAAATGATAACAGGAGGAAATTGTGATGAAAATTTTCTTTGACCAGATGGAAGAAAAGGTCTTTCAGAGCTTCAAGGGCGGCGAGGGTGAATTCCACGTCAAGATGTACACCGACCCCCGCGCCAAGATCATGCGGGGCCGTCTGCTCCCCGGCTCCTCCATCGGCCTGCATACCCACGAGGGCAACAGCGAGATGATCTACATTCTCTCCGGCACGGGCAAGGTGCTCTGCGACGGGGAGTATGAGCCTCTGGCCGCCGGGGACTGCCACTACTGTCCCATGGGCCACGCCCACAGCCTCATCAACGACGGCCAGGGAGACCTGTGCTTCTTCGCCGTGGTGCCGGAGCACGGCGTCACAAACTCCACATCGTTCGTTTCCCCGTAAACGGGAAAACTCACCCGTTCCGTTGCTCCGCCTTTCCAAGCCAAAACCGCTTCGCTGGGCTTTGGCTTGGCGGGCCGCCTCCGGCGGCCTTTTAGACGCGGCGCCGCAATTTCCAATAGAAAAGGAAGCCATTATGAATATCGCCTTTTACACCCTGGGCTGCAAGGTCAACCAGTACGAGACCCAGGCCCTGGAACAGCTTCTCACCCAGCGGGGCCACACCCTGGTCTCCTTTGAGGGGGAGGCCGATGTCTACGTCATCAACACCTGCTCCGTCACAGCGGTGAGCGACAAGAAGTCCCGGCAGGTCATCCGCCGCACCCGGAAGACGGCCCCCGACGCCATCATCGCCGTGTGCGGCTGCTACACCCAGACCCACCCCCAGGACATGGAGGGACTGTCCGTAGACCTGGTGTCCGGCACCGGAGACCGGACAGGCTTTGTGGACCTGCTGGAACGGACCTGGGCCGAGCGCCAACCCGTCACCGCCCTGGACGACGCCATGAAGCGGCGGACCTTTGAGGTGCTGCCCGCCGGGGGGCTGGAGGGCCGGACCCGGGCCATGCTGAAGGTGGAGGACGGCTGCGTCAACTTCTGCACCTACTGTATCATCCCCTACGCCCGGGGTCCCATCCGCTCCCTCCCCCTGGAGGAGGCCAAGGCCCAAGCCGCCCACTTGGCCGCTGAGGGCTATCAGGAGCTGGTGCTCACCGGCATCGAAATCTCCTCCTGGGGCCATGAGCTCCGGGACGGGACCGCCCTCATCGACCTGGTGGAGGGGATCTGCGCCGCCGCCCCGGATTGCCGCGTCCGGCTGGGCTCCCTGGAGCCCAGAACCGTCACCGAAGACTTCTGCCGCCGGGCAGCGCAACTCCCCAACCTGTGCCCCCACTTCCACCTGTCCATGCAGAGCGGCTGCGACACCGTTTTGAAGCGGATGAACCGGAAGTACGACACCGCCCGGTACTATGAGAGCGTGGCCCTGCTGCGGGAATGGTTCGACCGCCCCGGCATCACCACCGACCTGATCGTGGGTTTCCCGGGGGAGACAGAGGAGGAGTTCGGAGAGACCCTGGTCTTTCTCCGGAAGTGCGCCTTCTCCGCCATGCACATCTTCCCCTACTCCAAGCGTCCCGGCACCCCGGCGGCCAAGATGCCCGGCCAGGTGCTGAAATCCGTCAAGGAGGAGCGGGCCCACCGGGCCGCCAACCTGGCCGCCCAAATGGAGCGCGCCTACCTGGAACAGTGGGTGGGAGAGACGGTCCCCGTTCTCTTTGAGGAGGAACGGGAGGGCCTCTGGCGGGGCTACACCACCCGGTACACCGAGGTCACGGCCCCCAGCGACGAAAACCTCCACAACTGCCTGCGCTCTGTCCGGATCAAAAGCGTGGAGGGCGGCAGCCTCCGGGGCGTTCTGGTCTGATCTCCTCCCGCCGGGGGCGCCATCCCTCCCTACGACCACTATGCGGTCCTCCCCGTCGACCCCATGGGCATCCTGCGCAAGGCCCTGATTTCTCCCGCTAGCAGCAAATGCCCCCGGTTTTCCGACGGAAAACCGGGGGCGTTTTTCTGTGTTATCCTTCCTCCGTCCGGGGATCGGGCAGGTCCACGTACACCGGCTCGTGGCCTGTGTCGGACACGAACCGCAGCATGTCTTCCCGCTTCAGCCGCAGGGTGGAGGTGGAGATGCCCGGGTGGCCGCTGATAAACTCGTCGGCCAGCAGGTCCCGGTCGATGACCAGCTGGACTCGGTGTTCCGTGTCGAACAGCAACTCCAGGGCGGACACAGAGCCAGGGATGGTACGCAGGTACTGCTCCATATGGCCCGCGTCGGCAAAGGACAGCCGGGCGCAACCCAGCTGGGCGGACAAAAACTTGGTCTTGAAGGGCTTGCCTCCCGGCATCATCAGCAGGTAGAACTGGGTACCCTGGCGGTTGCAGAGAAACAGGTTCTTGCAGATCTTGCCGCCCAGGACCTGTTCCACTTGTTCGCAGATCTCAATGGTGTCGGCGTGGTCGTGGTCCACCCGGATGTAGGGGATGTCCAGCTCCTCCAGCTTGTCGTAGATGGCAAATTCCTGGGGCAGCCGGTCGTCGGTGGGCCGGGTGGTATAGCGCTGGGGGTCGATATACATGGGGTCAGTCTCCTTTTCACGCGGTTTTCCGGGGCGGCGTCACTCCAGCCCCGTCAGCTCCTCCATCCACAGAGCCGCCACGGCGTCGGAGGGCATACGCCAGTCTTTCCCATAGGACGCAAGCGTCCTATGGGGGGCCCTCTGGATTTAAATGCTCGGCGAAAGTGAATTTCGCCTGCGCAATTCTCCGCTGCGCTCCGAATTTACGCGCCACTCGGCGCGGCGCGCTTTCGCGCGCGAGGCGACTAGGGGGGACCTTACTCCAGCCCCTTCAGTTCCTCCATCCACAGTGACGCCACGGCATCCGACGGCATCCGCCAGTCGCCTCTCGGTGAAAGAGTGACGGAACCCACCTTGGGGCCGTCGGGCAGGCAGGAGCGCTTGAACTGCTGGGCGAAGAAGCGGCGGTAGAAGTTGTGCAGCCATTTCAAAATGGTCTCCCGGCCGTAGGCCTCCTCCAGGGCGTACAGGGCCAGCCGGTACACCTTCCGGGGCGAAAAGCCCCAGCGGACGGCGTAGTACAGGAAGAAGTCGTGGAGCTCGTAGGGCCCCACCAGGTCCTCCGTCTTCTGGGCGATCTCCCCCTCCTTGGGGGGCAGCAGTTCGGGGGAGACGGGGGTGTCCAGAATGTCCCGCAGAACGGCGGACAGCTGGGGGTCCCGCTCCTGATTCTCGTCGGCCACATAGGCCACCAGATGGCGCACCAGGGTCTTGGGGATGCCGGCGTTGACGGCGTACATGGACATGTGGTCCCCGTTATAGGTGGCCCAGCCCAGGGCCAGCTCGGACAGGTCCCCGGTGCCGATGACCATGCCCCCGGACTGGTTGGCAATGTCCATGAGCACCTGGGTGCGCTCCCGGGCCTGGCCGTTCTCAAAGGTGACGGACAGGTCCTCCATGGACTGGCCGATGTCCCGGAAGTGGACCTTCACCGCCTCGCCGATGTCGATGGTCTTGAAGGTGGTGCCGATGCGCTCAGCCAGCAGCTGGGCGTTGGACTTGGTGCGGGAGGTGGTGCCGAAGCAGGGCATGGTGATGGCCACGATATCGGTCATGGGGCGGCCCAGCATCTCCATGGCCCGGGCGGTGATGAGCAGGGCCAGGGTGGAGTCCAGCCCGCCGGACAGGCCCACCACCGCCGTCTTGGCGTGGGTATGGGCCAGCCGCTTTTTCAGCCCCAGGGCGGCCAGGGTCAGGATCTCCTGGCACCGGACAGCCCGGTCCCCGTGGTCGGCGGGGACGAAGGGGTTCTTGGCCACGGGGCGGGTGAGGGCGGTCTCCTCCAGCTCCAGGTCGAAGGAGAGCTGCATCACCTCCTGGGTGGGGCAGCAGCGGAAGGTGGACATGCGCTGGCGCTCATGGGTCAGCTTGTACACGTCGATCTCCGAGACGGTCAGCCCCGTCTCGAAACGGCGCTGGGCCAGGATGGAGCCGTTCTCCGCCACCAGGCTGTGCCCGGCGTAGATCAGGTCGGTGGAGGACTCCCCCCAGCCCGCGTCGGCGTAGACATAGCCGCAGACCAGACGGCCCGAGGTCATGGCCACCAGATCGCGGCGGTAGCTGTCCTTGCACACTGTCTCGTCGCTGGCGGAGGGGTTCAGGACAAGGGTGGCCCCCGCCTGGGCCAGACGGGTGGAGGGGGTGTCGGCCACCCACAGGTCCTCGCAGATCTCCACGCCCACCGTCAGCTCCGGCAGGGAGCGGCAGGTAAAGACCAGATTGGAACTCAGGCTGGCGGTCTGTCCGGCGAAGGGGAAGGACGGCTCCTTCACCCCGGTCCCCGAAGCGAACCAGCGGGCCTCGTAAAACTCGGTGTAGTTGGGAATGTTCTGCTTGGGCACCAGCCCCAGCAGCTCCCCCCGGCACAGGACGGCGGCGCAGTTGTACAGCTTGCCCCGGTACCGCAGGGGCAGGCCCAGCGCGATGAGCATGTCCACCTCACGGGTGGCCTCCAGCACCGCCCGCAGCGCCTCCTCGCCCCCCCGGAGCAGGGCGTCCTGCAAAAACAGGTCACCGCAGGTGTAACCCGTCAGGCACAGCTCGGGCAGGCACAGCACCTTCACCCCCTGGGCCTGGGCCTCCCGGATCAGCTTGATGCACTGTTCCCCGTTATAGGCGCAGTCCGCCACCCGGACCTCCGGCGTACCGGCGGCAATTTTGACAAATCCGTCCCGCATAAAAGGACCTCCCTCTGAGGTTATATTTTGTATCTTATCATACCGTACTTATCCAGAAATTGCAAGGCTGGCAAACCGGCTTTCCCCTGGCCGGCGAAGCCTGCCCCGCTGGTTTTCCCGAAGCCGCGTTTCATTCTCCCCCTCCCAGGGCCCCTTCCAGCTTTCTCCGGTACTCCTCCACGGCGGCCCGGGGGGCGGTGATGGTCAGGCCCCCGTCCAGGCCGAACAGCCAGCCGAAAAACTGGGGGCTGACCACCACGGGCAGAGTGACGGTAAAATGCTCCTCCCCGTCGGGGACCAGGATCACGTCCTGGCCGAAGCGGTCCCACACCACTCCGGCCATGCTCCGCCGCCCCCGGAGGGTGACGGTCATCTCCTGGCCCCGGTACATGCCGAAGTGCTTCTCCCCGTAGGAGGCCAGCTGAAAATCGGGGTACTGGTCCCTCCCCTCCCGGTCCAGGGAGGTGACCACGATCTCCGTCATCTTGTCCACCCGGTAGTGGCGCATCTCCCGGTTGGCGTGGTCGAAGGCCACCAGATAGTAGTTTTCATTGTTCCAGATCAGGCCGTAGGGGGAGACAGTGTACCGCCGCCCCTCCCGGCGGAAGACCTTCTTCCGCTCCAGGTCGTAGTCAAAATACTTGAAGGTGATGGCCCGCTGTCCCGAGACGGCGGTGTGGAGCTTGTCCACGTTATAGTAGATGCTCTCGTTCATCAGCTTGATTCGCCCGCTGACATAGACCTGGCGCTGGAGCTGCCGGGCCTGGTGGACGCTGGCCAGCCCCTCCAGCTTGCGGATCAGGGCGTCGCTCTTTTTCTGGGTGATGAACCGGGAGGACTGGACGGCGTCCATGAGCAGCTTCAGTTCCGGGAGCTGGAAGTCCCGCTCCCCCACGAACCAGCCGGCAGTCTTCCCCTTCCGGCACTGGACGTCCAGGCCGAACTGGCGCAGGGACTCCAGGTCGTCGTAGATGCTTTTTCGCTCCGCTTTGATGCCGTACTTGCCCAGTTCCTGGATGATCTGGGCCACGGTGATGGGATGGTCCTCGTCCGTCTGGCGCAGCAGGATCTGATAGAGGTGGAGCAGCTTGGTCTTCTGGTTGGAGCTTTTTGCCACAAAATCACTCCCTTTCCTGAAAATACCATGAGTGTATCAGGAACGCTGTCCTATAAACCGGACTTTTCTTCAGCATACCACGGCAGGGCGAAAAATACAAGGTCAGGCCGGAGCAAGTTTTTGACCGCCTGTCTCCTCAAAATGACCGTCCGTCCCAAAAGGCTGGACGGGAGCGGAAAGACCGGATATACTGGGAGCAGAACACCGGAGAGGGGGCGCGGCGTGTGAAGGTGGAGTTGAAGATCGAACCGGGACGGCGGGAGCCGGAGATCGTGATCCTGGCCGGAGCGGAGTCGGAGGAACTGGACCGTCTGGTCCGGGAGCTGTCCGGGCTGGCTCTGGACCCGGTCCCTGTGTGGCGGGAAGACCGGGCTCTTCTCCTCCCGCAGGGCGAATTTCTCCGCTTCTTCGCCGAGGGCAAGGGGGTATCCGCCCAGACGGCGGAGGGGGTCTATTCCGTCCGCCTGCGGCTATATGAGTTGGAAGGGCGGCTGGACCCCCGGCGGTTCGTCCGCATCTCCAACTCGGAGATCGTCAATCTGGACAAGGTCACCGCCCTGGACCTGTCCCTCGCCGGGACCATCCGAATGACGTTGAACCACTCGGTGACCGCCTATGTGTCCCGGCGGTATGTGAAAAAGATCAAGGAGACCTTACATTTGGGAAGGAGGGACCGGACATGACCCAGCGGATGAGCGGAAAAAGACGCACCCTGGCAGGCTTTCTCCTGGGCGCGGCACTGGCACCCCTGGCGGTGTGCCTGTTCAGCACCATGATGCTCCCCGCGGAAGCCCAGGCCGTGGGCTCCGCTTGGACCTCCGGCCTCCATCTGGTGACCCCGGCCATGGCGGAGGCCTTCGGCTCCGTGGGGCTGGCGGCCCTGGTCCAGTCTCTGCTGGGGGGACTGTTGGGCGCGGTGGCGGCGGTGTCCACCCTGCCCTTCGCCGACGACGGAAAGACGCTAGCGGCCCGCTCCCTGGCCCATTTTGCCGCCACCGCCGCGCTGTTCTCCGCCCTGCTCTGGGTGTGCCGCTGGGTGAACAGCCCCCGGTACATCCCCCTGTGGGTGGCGCTGCTGGCCATCCTGTACGCTGTCATTTGGCTGGCCCGGTGGACCGGCTGGTACGTGGAGGTGATGCAGCTGCGGGAGCTGCTGGGGCTGGACCCGGGGCCCACGCCCCTGAAATGGCGGGAGACCATGCCCTATCTGCCCTTCGTTCTGCTGGTGTGCGACCTGCTGCCCTTGGCGCTGGGGTGGGTGGACCGGACCTTTGTGGTGGACGTCCCGGTGCTCTCCGGGCTCATCCTCCCCTACTTCCTGCTGCCTGTGGCGGGCTTCTGCTCCGGGGTGTCCCTGGGCAAACGGCAGGGGGTGTGTCCCCTGTATCCCCCGGCCTGCTTTGTATGCTACCTGCCCATGGTGTGGCTGCTGTTTAACCGCTCCGCCCTGTTTCACTGCTTCATGGTGGCTGTCCCTGCCCTAATGGGCAATCTCCTGGGCTGGCTATACCGCCGGGCGGTGCCGAAAAAGGAGACAACATAACCGGCCTGATGTGGGCATCAGGCCCTACCTCCCCATAGTTTTTGTAGGGCCCCGTGCCCTCACGGGCCGGAGGAAGGAGGCGCCAATGAATCAGATCTTCAAAAGCGATCTTCGATTTCTGGGCTGGCTGGCCCTGCTCCAACTGGCAGGCGAATTGATCGGTTTGGGGGTGCTCCTGTTTTTCTGCGATTGGTTCGGCGGCGGCGGGGAACTGCGTGCATATGGCCTTGCCATGCTCCCTCTCTGGGTAGTCTGGGGCTGGCTCACCCCAAGGGCTGCCCGTCCTGGAACAAAAAGAGCTGTGGGCATACTGGTACTGTGGACTGTACTGATGGGAATGCTGACCGTGCTCTTGACCGATTACAAGATGCTGTTCTCCATGCCACAGCAGATGGCCGGTGTGGGGCTGGCCCGGTTGGTCCCCGTCCACTACGGCTCCGCCCTCTACTTCCACACGGTGGAACCCGCCGCCACCGCCGCGGCCCATATGCTGTTGCCCGCCCTCTTCGCCCTGGGAATGTATCTTAGCCAAAGGCGGGCTCAGGAGCCGTAACAAGGGCCCCGTGCCCTCACGGGGCCGAGGAAAGGAGTCTTTATGTCCAGCCGTTCATCCAACGTTTTTCTTTGGTCTCTCGACGCCGCCGCAGTCACAGTGTGCTGTTTCTCAGTCAATTTAGGCGGCGCGTGGTATGGCGGCCCCGCCCACCCGGCCAATCTTTTTATGACCGTCCTCTACATGGTATTCTGGGCCGGTTTCTCCTTTGGATGCCGCACTTCCCCCATTGCGACCCGGGCCGTCTTTTGGCTCAGTCTGATCACGTTTTTCTCCTCCATGGCCTCTCTGACCTATTCACTGTTTCGTTGGAATATTCTTTTTCTCCCCGCCGCCGTGCTCGCCGTCTTTTCCGCTGTCCCCATGTACGGCTGCGCTTATTGTTGCAGTGGACTGGGCTGTACGCCGTCTCCGCTCTGTTGTCTTTCTGCTGGCTGGTATTTGCTGGCACGGCGCTGTTCGGGCGGAAATAAAAAAGACGCCTTCCGGCGTCTTTTTTATTTGGGTCAGGACAGCTGGAACTGGCCCGTATACAGGCGGTAGTACCGGCCCTGCTTCTCCAGCAGCTGGTCGTGGCTGCCCTTCTCCTCGATCTCGCCGTGCTCGATGACCACGATGCAGTTGGAGTTGCGCACCGTGGACAGCCGGTGGGCGATGACGAACACCGTCCGGCCCTCCATGAGCATATCCATACCCTTCTGGATCAGGGCCTCGGTGCGGGTATCAATGGAGGAGGTGGCCTCGTCCAGAATCATCACCGGGGGATCGGCCACGGCGGCCCGGGCGATGGCCAGCAGCTGGCGCTGGCCCTGGGACAGGTTGGCCCCGTCCCCGGTGACCATGGTGTCATAGCCCTGGGGCAGGCGGCGGATGAAGGAGTGGGCGTTGGCGCTCTTGGCGGCGGCAATACACTCCTCATCGGTGGCGTCCAGCCGGCCGTAGCGGATGTTGTCCATGATGGTGCCGGTGAACAGATGGGTGTCCTGGAGCACCGCGCCCAGGGACCGGCGCAGGTCGTCCTTCCGGATGGCCTTCACGTCGATACCGTCGTAAGTGATGAGGCCGCCCTCGATCTCATAAAAGCGGTTGATCAGGTTGGTGATGGTTGTCTTGCCCGCGCCGGTGGAGCCCACAAAGGCGATCTTCTGGCCCGGGTTGGCGTAGACGGACACGTCCTTCAAAATGCGCTTGCCGGGGACATAGGAGAAATCCACATGGTTAAAACGCACCGCTCCCCGCAGTTCGGTGAGGTAGTAATCCTCGCCGGGGACGTTGCGGACAGTGCCCCGAATCAGGTGGAGGGTCATGGTCCCGTCAGGCCCCGGGTATTTCCATGCCCAGCCGTGGCCCGCCAGGCGGGACAGGTCCGTCACCTCGGTGAGGGCGCCGTTGGCGGACACCTCCACCCACAAGCCTGCCTCGGAATCCTGGTGGGGGGGCAGCAGCTTGAGGCCCTCCTTCTCCCGGACCGCCTGGCCCAGCTCGGTAAGCTCCTCCTTCTCCCCCACCAGCACGGGGACCAGGGCCATGCCGCAGCCCCGGGGTGTCTTCCACGCCCAGGTTCGGGACCGCTCCGCCCCGGTGTGGATAGAAAGAGAGCCGTTTTCGTCCTTCTCCGCGGCCACCAGGGTGACGGAGCCCCGGTCCACCTCGGGCTGGGTGTCCATCACCTCAAAAATCCGCTCGGCGCCCGCCAGGGCAGAGAGCAGCGTGGTCATCTGCTGGGAGATCTGGTTCATGGGCTGGCCCACCTGCTTGCAGTAGTTGAGGTAGACCACCAGGCCGCCCAGGTCGAAGCCCTGGAGAATGGCCAGCAGGCCGCCGAAGGCGGCGGTAAGGGCGTAGCTGACATTCATCAGGTTGGCGGTCACAGGCATGATCATGGTGGAATAGAAATTAGCCTTCTGGGCGGCATCCCGGTAGGCCTCGTTGAGCTGTTTAAACTCCGCCTTAGCCTCCTCCTCGTGGGTGAAGGCCTTGACCACCTTCAGGCCCTCGATGATCTCCTGGATCTCGCCGTTGACCTTGCCCAGGGCCACCTGCTGGGCCTGGTAATACTTCCGGCTGCGGCTGCCCAGGTTTTTGAACAGGGACATGGTCAGGATCAGGATGAGGGCGGTGACCAGAAACAGCTTCCAGTTGATGACCAGCATCATGACGATGAGCCCCACAAACATCAGGCTGCTGGAGCACAGGGAGACCACGCTCTGCTCCAGGGCGGTCTGGACGTTGTCGGCGTCGTTGGTGAAACGGCTCATCAGTTCCCCGTGGGGGTGCTTGTCAAAGTAGCTCAGGGGCAGCTGCTGGAGCTTGTCAAACAGGTCCTTCCGCAGGCGGTTGGTGCCCTTCTGGGCCAGGCGGACCATGGTGGCGGACTGGCCGTAGGTGGCCAGACAGCCCAGCAGGTAGATGCCCACCAGCTTGAGGATCGCCGTTCCCAGGCCGGCGAAGTCGGTGCAGCCCGACCAGATGAAGTTGTTGATGATGCCCCGCATCATATAGGAGCCACCGATGTTGGTGCCCACCGACAGCAGCAGGCACAGCAGCACAAGGAACAGGGGCAGCTTGCTGCGGGTGAGGTAGCCCACCAGGCGGCGGATGGTCTTACCCATGTTTTTGGGCTTTTGATAGCCTCCGCGGGGAGGACGGTTTGGTCCTGGCATTATTCACCCACCCCCTCTTGCTGAGATTGATAAATTTCCTGGTAGATCGCATTGGAAGCCAGCAGCTCCTCATGGGTGCCCCGGCCGGCGATATGGTCATCGTCCAGGATCAGGATCTCATCGGCGTACTGCACCGAGGAGATGCGCTGGGCGATGATGATGACGGTGGTGTCCTTCAGGTTTTTGGCGAAGGACTGGCGGATCGCCGCCTCGGTGGCTGAGTCCACGGCGGAAGTGGAGTCATCCAGGATCAGAATGGCGGGCTTGCGCAGCATGGCCCGGGCGATACAAAGCCGCTGCTTCTGGCCGCCGGAGACATTGGTGCCTCCCTGGTCCAGCAGGGTGTCGAAGCCCTCGGGGAAGGACATGATGAAATCATAGGCCTGTGCGTCCTTGGCCGCCTGGATGATCTCCTCCTCGGTGGCGTCCGGCTTGCCCCAGAGCAAATTCTCCCGGATGGTACCGGTGAACAGCACATTGGTCTGGAGCACCATGCCGATGCGGCCCCGCAACTCCTCCAGGGGGTAGTGCCGCACGTCCAAGCCGTCCACCAGGACAGAGCCGCCTGTGACGTCATAGAACCGGGGAATCAGGTTGACCAGAGAGGACTTGCCGGTGCCGGTACCGCCCACAATGGCCACGAACTGTCCCGGTTTCACCGTGAAGCTGATGTGGGACAGCACGTCGTCGCCGGTGCCGGTTGCCACATATTTAAAGGACACATCCCGGAACTCCACCTCGCCCCGGGGCGCGGGCAGCGCCGCCCCGGCAGCCTCCCTCTTGTCCTCCACGGAGGGCTGGGTGGACAGCACCTCGTTGATGCGGCGGGCACAGGCCTGGGCCCGGGACAGCTGGAGCAGGGACATGGCCACCATCATCACGCTCATGAGGATCTGGGCGATATAGGAGAGGAAGGCCTGGAGGCTACCCAGGTCGAACTCCGCTCCCATGACCATCTTGCCGCCCAGATACAGCACCGTCACAATGGCGCCGTTCATGGCCAGCATCATGATGGGCATGATGGCCACGATCCGCATGCCCACGTTCAGGCCGGCCTCCATCAGCTCATCGTTGGCCTTTTTGAATTTACTCCGCTCGTGGTCCTCCCGGACGAAGGCCTTGACCACCCGGATGGCCACCAGATTCTCCTGAAGGGTGTTGTTCAGGCCGTCGATCTTTCTCTGCATGATCTCAAACAGCTTGGTACAGATCTTCATCAGAAGACCGATGGCGGCCACCATCAGCGGAATGATGACCACCAGCACCAGGGCCAGCCGGGCATTGAGCCGGAAGCAGATGACCAGGGCGGTCACCAGCATCACCGGGGCCCGGACCAGCATCCGCAGACCCATGGCCAGCATCATGGTCATGGCGTTGACGTCGTTGGTCATGCGGGTGATGAGGGAGGCGGAGGAAAAGCGGTCGATGTCCGCAAAGGAGAACTCCTGCACCTTGTCGAAAAGGCACTGGCGCAGGTTTCCTCCGAAGCCCTGGCTGGCGAAGGCGGCGTATTTGGCGGACATGACGCCGCAGAACATGGCCGCTACGGCCAGGGCCAGCATCAGCGCCCCCAGTTGGAAAATGTACCTGACATCTCCCGCCGGGATGGCCGTATCCACGATCTCCGCCATGACCAGGGGGAGCAGCAGCTCGCAGATGACCTCCAGGATAATGAGGATGGGCGCCTTGACGGCGTCCTTCTTATAGCCCTGGAGGTGGGTCAGAAATAGTGAAAGCAACGTTCAGCCCTCCTGTTTACAAGAAGAATGGTCTTTTTTGATCAAATTGTCCAGCATCCGCTGGCGGAAGATCAGGAGCTGGTCCTGTTCCTCCTCTGAGAAGCCCTCCAGCATCCGGGTGCTCACCCGCTCAAAGATGCGGTCGCACTCCTTCACCGCCGCAGCGCCCTTCTCCGTCAGGGTCACCAGGTTGCGCCGGGCGTCTCCCGTGCTGGGCTTCCGGCGGATATAGCCCCCTTTTTCCAGGGATTTCAAGGAGTTTGCCACCGCCGCCGGCGAGATATGCAGCAGTTCCGCCAGTTCCCGCTGGGCGCCGCACTGTCCCTCGCCCGCCGCGCCCCGGGAGCTCTGCAGAATGGTCAGCAGCATGGGATGCCCCACTTCCCGCAGGCCCGCGGCGTCCAATTCGGACTGGACG
The DNA here is from genome assembly GCF_021531815.1 of Pseudoflavonifractor phocaeensis. GTDB lineage: Bacteria > Bacillota > Clostridia > Oscillospirales > Oscillospiraceae > Lawsonibacter > Lawsonibacter phocaeensis_A. Next base: position 9,933 of record NZ_JADYUM010000009.1, on the reverse strand, counting down.
GCCGTCCGGTGGGCCTGGTTGAGCCGCCGGGCCAGCAGCTCCATCTCCTTTGGAGATACCATTCGGATCACACCTCCCCTGTAAAATAATTAACCTATTAATCATTAACGCGCTGACTATTGTAGCACCGGGGACTGGAATGTCAATAGCTTCCCCACGGGATTCAAAATTTGTTTACATTCGGTCCGCCATACAAAAAAGCGCCCCCGGAACCCGTTCCGGAGGCGCTGGAAACGATGAACGTTTTTCAGTTTTTCAGGCTCTGCATGGGCGCGGGGATACGTCCGCCCCGGGCCACAAAGTCGGCGCTGGAGTAGGGGTGGACCGGCTGAACCGGGGCGGAGCCCAGCAGGCCGCCGAACTCCACCATGTCCCCCACCTTGCAGCCGGGAGCGGGGATCAGGCGGACGGCGGTGGTCTTGGAGTTGACCATGCCGATGGCGGCCTCGTCGGCGATGATGGCGGAGATGGTCTCCGCGCTGGTGTCCCCGGGGACGGCGATCATGTCCAGACCCACGGAGCACACGCAGGTCATGGCCTCCAGCTTATCCAGGGTCAGGGCCCCGGCGGAGGCGGCGGCGATCATGCCCTCGTCCTCACTGACGGGGATAAAGGCGCCGGACAGGCCGCCCACAGAGGAGGAGGCCATGACGCCGCCCTTCTTCACCGCGTCGTTGAGCAGAGCCAGAGCGGCGGTGGTGCCGTGGGTGCCGCAGACCTCCAGGCCCATCTCCTCCAGAATCCGGGCCACGCTGTCGCCCACCGCCGGGGTGGGGGCCAGGGACAGGTCCACGATGCCGAAGGGGGTGTCCAGGCGGCGGGAGGCCTCCTGGGCCACCAGCTGGCCCATGCGGGTGATGCGGAAGGCGGTCTTCTTCACCGTCTCAGCCACCACGTCAAAGGGCTGGCCCTTCACGGCCTGGAGGGCGTGGTACACCACGCCGGGGCCGGAGACACCCACGTTGATGACCTTCTCCGGCTCGCCCACGCCATGGAAGGCCCCCGCCATGAAGGGGTTGTCCTCCACGGCGTTGCAGAACACCACCAGCTTGGCGCAGCCGAAGCCGCCCTTGTCGGCGGTGCGGCCGGCCAGATCCTTGATGGTCCGGCCCATGAGAGCCACCGCGTCCATGTCGATACCCGCCTTGGTGGAGCCCACGTTGACGCTGGCGCAGACGATGTCGGTGGTGGACAGAGCCTCGGGGATGGAGTTGATGAGGATACGGTCGGCCTTGGTCATCCCCTTCTGGACCAGGGCGGAGAAGCCGCCGATGAAGTTGACCCCACAGGTCTTGGCGGCACGGTCCAGCGTCTGGGCAAAGGGGGTGTAGTTGTCCGTCTCCGCCGCGGCGGCCACCAGGGCGATGGGGGTGACGGAGATGCGCTTATTGACAATGGGGATGCCGAATTCCTTCTCAATGGCCTCGCCGGTGGCCACCAGGTGCTCGGCGTAGCGGGTGATCTTATCGTATACCTTGTCGCAGGCCACCTTCACGTCACTGTGGGCACAGGACAGCAGGGAGATGCCCATGGTGATGGTGCGCACGTCCAGATGCTGCTGGTCGATCATCTGGATGGTCTGCATGATCTCGTGTTGGTTGAGCATAGTCGGTCACCTCGCCTTAGATTCGATGCATGGCGTTGAAGATGTCCTCCCGCTGGATGCGGATGGACAGGCCCTGCTCCTTGCCGGCCTGGTCCAGGATATCGGACATGTCCCCGATGGACTGGGCGCAGGCGGAGGTATCCACCAGCATGACCATGGTGAAATACTCCTGCAGGACGGTCTGGGTAATGTCCAGGATGTTGATGTTGTGCTGGGCCAGCAGGGAGCAGACGGCGGCGGTGATGCCCACCCGGTCCTTGCCGATGACGGTGACGATAGCCTTCATATGAACAATTCCTTTCTGTTTCCGGCGGGCGGCCACAGGCCGCCCCTACGGCGATATGATCTTACAGGGGCGGCTCACGCCTCCCAAATTCTAATTCAGTTCGTCCAGGGTCAGCTCAAAGCCCTCCAGGAAGTGGTCCATGAAATACTTCAGGGCGGGGATGGGGTTCTGACACAGGGCGGCGTAGGTCTGTTCCTTTGCCTTTTTGAATTCGGCGTTGCCCGCCTTCAGCTCCTCTACACACTTGAGGTAGGCGGACAGCTTGTCCGCCGCCTTCACCAGGGCGTGGACCTCCGGATCGGGGATGGTGATGATCTCGTCGTAATCTGCCCTCAGGTCCTCGGGGAGCATGGACAGCAACTTCTGCTCGGCCACGCTTTCCACCGCCTTATAGGCGTTTTGGATGTCCGGGTTGTCGTATTTGATGGGGGTGGGCATGTCCCCGGTGAGGATCTCGCTGGCGTCGTGGTACAGCGCCGCCACCGCCACCGCCCCCGGGTCCACCTGTCCGCCGTAGTAGCGGTTCTGGATGACGGCCAGGGCGTGGGCCAGGACGGCCACCATATGGGAGTGCTCCTGGATGTTCTCCGCCTGGGTGTTGCGCATGAGTCCCCAGCGGTTGATGTACTTCATCCGGGCGATCATGGGGAAAAAATTGTAGGCCAAGGAGCCTGACCTCCTTCCGGCAAAATCAAGACTGGGATATTTTATCACAGCAAAGGGGAGATGTAAACTGGCAGAAGGGCGGGAAAACAGTTGACGGAGGCAAAAAAATTGCGGATAATGGACCCAGGGCAAAAAAGAAGACGGCCTCAGCCGTCTTGTTTGGGTTCGCGCAGCGTCCGCTATCGACGTACCGCCGCCTGCCAGGTCATCACACAGCACACAGCTCCATGATACACAAAGGAGGCCTCACCATGGCCAAGAAAAACACCCGGAACACCAAGGGAAAGATCATCGAGGCGGCCTGGCGGCTGTTCTACCGCCAGGGCTACGACGACACCACGGTGGAGGAGATCATCGCCGAGTCGGGCACCTCCCGGGGGTCCTTTTACCACTACTTTGAAGGGAAGGACGCCCTGCTGTCCTCCGTCTCCTACCTCTTTGACCAGAAGTACGAGGAGCTGATGGAGACCATGGACCCGGACATGGACCGGTTCGACCAGCTGATGTACTTGAACCGGGAGCTGTTCGCTATGATCGAAAACTCCATCTCCCTGGACCTGCTGGCCCGGCTGTACTCCTCCCAGCTCATCACCCGGGGGGACAAGCACCTGCTGGACCACAACCGGACCTACTACAGGCTACTGCGGCAGATCGTCCTCCAGGGCCAGGAGCGGGGAGAGCTGCGGAGCGACGTGACGGCCAACGAGATGGTCCGGGTCTACGCCCTGTGCGAGCGGGCCCTCATCTACGACTGGTGTCTGTCCGAGGGAGACTACTCCCTGCTCCAATACGGCAAAACCATGATGCCCATGTTTTTCCGGGAATTCCGCGCGGACAAGGACAATTTTGTAAAAAATGTACAATCATGATATTTATAAACCGTACAGTTGAAATCCATTGATTTACAATACTTTTATAATTTTTAAGAGAATAATGTATAGAATTTATTCTATACATTATTCTCTGTTTTATTCCGGTTTTCTTTGTGGTATGATGTTCCTAACCGCCGCGGCCCGGCCGCCGGCGGTCCAGGCCCGGTCCCGCTCCGGCGGACAGGGCCGTGTGTGTCAAAGGCGGCCTGAGCCGTCAAAAGGAGAGAAATTTATGACAACCGCGCAGATCTGCATCACCGCTGTAATCATCCTCTACCTCTGTTTCGTCATCTTTACCGGCATCATGATCGGACGCCGCAGCAAAAAGAGCGCCGAGGGCTTCTACCTGGGCGGCCGGGGCATGGGTCCTCTGGTCACCGCCATGAGCGCTGAAGCCAGCGACATGTCCTCCTGGCTGCTCATGGGCCTGCCCGGCGTGGCCTACCTCAGCGGCGTGGCTGACGCGGGCTGGACCGCCATCGGCCTGGCTCTGGGCACCTACCTGAACTTCCTGCTGGTGGCCAAGCGCATCCGCCGGTACAGCGTGCGGCTGGACGCCATCACCATCCCCGCTTTCATCTCCAAGCGCTACCAGGAGAAGAAGCCCGTCATCATGTGCATCGCCTCCCTCATCATCCTGATCTTCTTCGTCCCCTACGTGGCCTCCGGCCTGGCCGCCATCGGCAAACTGTTCAACAGCCTGTTCGGCTGGAACTACATGGTGTCCGTTCTCATCGGCGCCGCCGTCATCATCAGCTACACCTCCGTGGGCGGCTTCAGCGCCGTGGCCACCATGGACCTGATCCAGTCCATCATCATGACCTGCGCCCTGGTGGTCATCACCTGCTTCGGCATCTACCAGGCCGGCGGTCTGGATGTGGTGGTGGAAAACGCCAAGGCCCTGCCCGGCTACCTGAGCTTTACCCAGACCTACGACGTGGCCTCTCACGCCGCCAAGCCCTACCCCTTCCTGAACATGGCCTCCATGCTGGCCTGGGGCCTGGGTTATTTCGGTATGCCCCACATCCTGGTCCGGTTCATGGCCATCCGGGACGAAAATGAGCTGAAGCTGTCCCGCCGCATCGCTTCTGTCTGGGTGGTCATTTCCATGACCGTGGCTGTTTGTATCGGTATGATCGGTTACAGCGTGTCCAAGGCCGGCCGCATTCCCCTGCTGGAAGGCAGCAACTCTGAGACGGTGATCGTCCAGATCTCCAACCTACTGTCCTCCTATGGCGTACTTCCCGCCATCGTAGCCGGCCTGATCCTGGCCGGTATTCTGGCGGCCACCATGTCCACCGCCGACTCCCAGCTGTTGGCCGCCGCCTCCGCCTTCTCTGAGAACCTGCTTCAGGACGTGTTCGGCATCAAGCTGACCCAGAAGCAGACCATGGTGGTGGCCCGGCTCACCGTCATCTGCATTGCCGTCGTCGCCGTCTTCCTGGCGGCCGATCCCACCAGCAGCGTGTTCCGGATCGTCTCCTTCGCCTGGGCCGGCTTCGGCGCCACCTTCGGCCCCGCGGTCCTGTTCGCCCTGTTCTGGAAGCGCAGCAACCGCCAGGGCATCCTGGCCGGTCTGGTGGTGGGCGGCGTGATGGTCTTCGTCTGGAAGTTCGTCATCGCCAAGCTGGGCGGCATGTTCGCCATCTACGAGTTGCTCCCCGCCTTCCTGTGCGCCAGCATCGCCATTGTGGTGGTCTCTCTGGCCACCCCCGCCCCCGGCAAAGAAGTCCTCGACCTTTACGACAGCTGCAACCAGTAAGTCTTCCTATAACAAAAGGAGAGAAGCCATCAGGCTTCTCTCCTTTTTTGTCTGTTGTCTTGGCATAAAAAAGCGTCCCCGCCGCACCCCCAGAGGCAGAGGGCGGCAGGGACAGGAGGATGGGGAACGCTCAGATCGGTTCCAGAGGCATAGCCATCACGTCGGCCATAGCCTTCCGGGCTTCGGGCCCCAGGGGCTTGAAGGGGGCGCGGCAGAAGCCGCAGTCCACCCCCCGCAGGGTCCAGCCATATTTCATGGCGTTGAAAATACCCACTTTGACGGTGGCCTCCACCCGCTCGTTGATGGCGTGCTGCCAGCGGATAGCCTGCGCCATATCGCCCTTGTCAAAGGCGTCACGCACCTTGCGGTACAGGGGGGCAAACAGGTTGACGGTGGTGCCGATGGTGGCGATGGACCCCATGGCCAATGCGCCCAGGAACTGCTCGTCAAAGCCGTTGATCAGGACCTTACCGGGGAAGGCCTGACCCATGCGCTCTAAGGAATAGAGGTTGGTGGAGGTGTGCTTGATGCCCACGATGTTCTCATTGGACAGCAGCCGACCGGCGTTGTCCTTGTTGAACTCCACGCCGGTGAACTGGGGAATATTGTAGACGATAGCGGGGACGTTGGGCAGGGCCTTGATGACATCCTCATAGTAGCCCATGATCTCGTCCATGGAGAATTTATAGTAGTAGGGGGGGATCATGGACACCGCCAGCGCGCCGGCGGACATGGCGTGATCCGCCAGGTCGATGACGTCGTGGGTTCGGATGGTGCCCACGTGGGAAACCACGGGCACCCGGCCGTCCACAGCCTTCAGCACGTGCTCCAGCACCTGCTTGCGCTCCTCCAGCGTGAGGAGCAGGCCCTCGCCGGAGGAACCGCAGCAGTAGAAGCCCTCCACGCCGTCCTGGAGCTGGAGTTCCACCACCTGCTCCAGGGCCTCATAGTTTACGCTCTCATCCTCCCTGGTGGGGGTAATGAGGGCAGACCAGATCCTACGGAACTGTTCCGGCTGCACGCTTACCATGCGGTCCACCCTCCGTCGATCACCAGATTGGAACCCGTCATAAAGGAGGAGGCCTGGGAGGCCAGGAAGATCAGGGCGCCATTGTACTCGTCCTCACGGGACATACGGCCCATGGGCATCCGGGCGCAGAAGTTGCCCTGGAAAATCTCGTCCTGGGTATCACGCCACACGCCGGCGGGGGTCAGGGTGTTGACCCGGATACCCTTCTTGCCCCAGTAGGTGGCCAGGTAGCGGGTCAGGTTGTAGATGCCGGACTTGGCGGCGGAGTAGGCCACCGGCTTGATGAAGGGCACGCCGGTCATCTCTTTCTTGTAGGCGTAGATGTCCTGGATAGGAGAAAGCATGCCGTAGATGGAGCCCACGTTGATGATGGAGCCGCCCTTGTTGGCGTTGACCATCCGGGCGCCCACGGCCTGACAGGCCAGGAAGGTGCCCACCAGGTTCACATCCACCACCTCGCGGAAGATCTCCTCGGGGAAGTTCTCAAAGGGGCCGGAGACCTCCGGGGGAGCGGAGGGCTGGGTATCGATGCCGGCGTTGTTCACCAGCACGTCGGGGGCGTCGCCCCAGGCGGCCTCCATATCGTCCAACACCTCGTTCATCCGGACCTTGTTGGTGATGTCCACGGAGTAGAACCGCAGGTTGGGATCGGTGAGGGCCTTCTCGCCCAGGGTGTTGGCGATACGCTCGTCATTGACGGTGCGGCCCCAGACGGCCACCTTGGCGCCACGCTCCCAGAGCTCCCGGACAAAGTTCTTGCCGATCTGGCCCAGGCCGCCGGTGACGATGCAGATCTTGTTTTCCACGCTGAAAAGTTTGTCGTTCATGATAATCATACTCCTCTCAGGAATCGGATTGATATGGTTATGCCAGCAGGGTATAGGGCAGCCAGGTCACGATGCCGGGGATATAGGTGACCAGCAGCAGCGTCAAAACCAGAGGGACCAGGAAGGGCAGGACGGCCTTGTACATCCGCTCCAGCTTCAGCTTATTTACGTCAGAGATGACGAACAGGCACACGCCGAAGGGCGGGGTGACCTGGCCGATCATCAGATTCAGCACCACCATCACGCCGAAGTGGACCAGGTCCAGGCCCAGGCCGTTGGCGATGGGCAGCAGCACGGGCAGCATCAGGGTCAGGATGGCGCCGGGCTCCATGACCATGCCCAGGACCAGCAGCAGGATGTTGATGACCAGCAGGATCACGGCCGGGTTGCTGCTGATACCCAGGATCACGTCGGCCATCTGGCGGGAGATGCCCTCCATGGCCATGACGTAAGTAAACAGGGTGGAGGTGCCGATGATGAACAGGGTATTGGCGGAGGAGATGGCGGAATCCTTCAGGCACTTGCAGAAGGTCTTCCAGTCCAGAGTCCGGTACAGGAACAGGGCGATGAGCAGGGAGTAGATCACCGCGATGGAGGATGCCTCGGTGGGAGTGAACCAGCCGCCCACAAAGCCGCACAGGATGATGACAGGGGTGATCAGGGCGGGGATGGAGCCCAGGAACTGCTTGATCAGGGCCTTGAAGTGGAAGGAATGCCGCTCATACTTGCGCACGATGGCAAAACCTAGGATCATCACCATCAGCAGCAGGCCCATGAGCACGCCGGGGACCACGCCGCCCATAAACAGCTTGTCCACGCTGACGCTGGCCACGCTGCCGTAGATGATCAGGGGGATGGAGGGCGGGAAGATGGGACCGATGACGGAGGAGGCGGCGGTGACAGCGCCGGCGAAGTCCTCGTCATAGCCGTTGGTCTTCATGGCCTCCATCTCGATGGCACCCAGGCCGCCGGCATCTGCCACGGCGGAGCCGGACATGCCCGCGAAGATGATGCTGGCCACCACGTTGGCATGGCCCAGACCACCGGGGATCCAGCCCACCAGTTCCTTGGCGGTGTCAAAGATCTTTTCGGTGATCTTGCCGGCGTTCATCAGATTGCCGGCCAGGATGAACAGGGGAACGGCGATGAGCAGAAAGGAGTCCACGCCGCTGACCATTTTCTGTCCGATGACCACCAGGGGGTAGCCCAGGGACAGGCAGCCCAGCACGGCGGAAGCGCCGATGGAGATGCTGATGGGGACGCCGATGACCAGAAGGACCACAAAGGCCACCAGGAAAATAACCATATACTGTGTTCCTCCTTTAGGTTTCGTCCGGCCGCTTGCCGGCCAGCTTGAGGAGTTCCTCCACGACCTGCTCCACTGACTTCAGGGTCATATAGGCTCCGGCCAGGGCCATGGGAATATACTGGACCGTGTAGGGGACAGGGATGGAGAAGGTGGAATAGGTACGGGTGCTGACATAGGGATACTGGGCTACAAAGGCCACCACCATGACCACGCCCAGCATCAGGCTGAACGCCTTGTTGACGAAATAGAGCAGCTCATATACGCCGCCCTTGGTGTGGGCCACCAAGAAGTCCAGCCGCATCAGGCCGCTGTTGTGGTACAGGGGGATCAGACCGATGAAGGCCATCCACAGGAACGCGATGCCGCAGACCTCAATGGTGCCCCGGTAGGACTGGTTAAAGAAGTTTCGCCGCAGCAACTCTGTGACGATGACCACCACCAGCAGGGCGATCATGAGCATACAGACCACTTCCGCGATCTTGGCGATCCCTCCGGTGATCTTTTTACATAGTTTCATACCATTGTTCCCTCATATAGAGACAGCTGCATAGGCCGGGCCTATGCAGCTGTCGAAAGTCGGTTTTCGGCGAGATCAGCGGACGACGGCCAGGATGGCGTTCAGCAGGTCCTGATCGAACCAGCTCTCATTGGCGTAACGGTCATAGTAAGCGTCGCCGCCCAGCTTATCCTTGAAGGACTGGACATCGGGCTCGAAGTCAAACTCCACGCCGGCGTCCTGCAGGGTCTTGGTGGCGGTCTCGTTGTCGGTGGCGATGGTGTCGAAGCTGTACTTGGCGGCAGCCTTGGCCTGCTCCTTCAGAATGTCCTGGACCTCGGGAGCCAGCTTGCTCCAGGTCACGCTGTTGACAGCCATGGTGCAGCCCATCCACATGTAGTTGATGTTGGAGAAGTACTTGATGTCATCATAGGTGGCGTTGGCAACCAGGTGGTAGGTGGCGTTGTCCTGGCCCTCGGCGGTGCCGTTGGACAGGGCCAGAGCCAGCTCAGGCAGAGCCAGAGCCACGGGGGTGGCGCCCAGAGCCTCCCACACGTCCAGATACAGCTGGCTGGTCGGGACGCGGATCTTCAGGCCGGCCACGTCATCAGCGGTGTGGATGGGACGGTTGGTGGTGGAGATGTGGCGCATGCCGTTGTCGCCCTCAGCCAGGTAGATCAGGCCGTACTGGGGGAAGTCGGAGAAGATCTTCTCGCCCACTTCGCCGTTGGTGACCTCATAGGCCTGCTCAGCGCTGTCGAACAGGAAGGGCAGGTCCAGGACCTTGGCCTTCTCATAGAAGGAGGTGAAGCCGGAGGTGCCGGCGAAGATGATGTCGATGGTGCCCATACGGGTGGACTCAATGGCCTCGGCATCGTTGCCCAGCTCGTTGGAGTGGTGGACGTCCAGGGTGATGGCGCCGTCAGAGGCCTCATTCACCAGACGGGCATACTCGATGATGGTCTTGGTGGGGACGGAGTTCTCGTTGCCGGGGGAGTAGATGGTCAGCTTGACGGGCTCGATGGCGGGCTCGGCGGTGCTGGCGCTGGCGGAGCCGCTGGAAGCGGGCTGGCTGGCGG
>NZ_JADYUM010000008.1 GCF_021531815.1 Pseudoflavonifractor phocaeensis | reverse complement strand
GACTTTTGGATGGCTCCAAAAGTCACTCGCCGCCGCAGCGGCGAAATCTCCTAACCCTATAAACTAAAATTTATTATTCCGCTGTATCATAAAAAAGGCCACCCGGCACAGCTGTACCGGGCGGCCTTTTAAAATATTCCGTTTTACGGCGCTTCCTCACGGTCCACACAAAACATGGGCCGGGCCTCGTCAAACAAGTCCACCATACCGCAGTAGTTCAAAATCTCATACCGCCGCAGCCACTCCTGCTGCGCCTCATTCAGTTCCTTTTTCTCCAGGAACTGTCCGTCTCCGGTGACAAAGCCCACAGGGGTGATGGCGGGCAGTTCCTCATACATCTGGGACAGGAAGTTCATATAGCCCGTCAGCGGCAGGCCGGCCACCTGGGCGGTGAGTACCCCCAGGTAGTTGGGGCTGATGACCACATCTTCCTGTTCTTCAATGTCGTAATTGGCCCAGATGAAGAAGGGGACGGCGTACTGCTCCAGAATTTCCTCGGTGGTGCGCTCTGACAATGCTTTGCCGTACAGCACCTCGTAAAAAGCATTTTTCAGCGGCGGCTGATGGTCCCCAAAGAAGACGACCAACGTAGGTTCTTCGCAGCTGCTGTAATAAGAGATCAATTCCTCCAGCGCTTTGTCGCTCTCTCTGGCCAGGGCAAAATACTGCTCCGCCGTGGAGTCCGCCTTGCGCAGCACGTCGGGCAGCTGGATAGACCGCTCCAGATTGTTCCAGCCCTGGGCATAGCCGCTGTGGTTCTGCATGGTCACATTGAAAAAGAAGGTGGCGTCTTCCCCTTCCGTAGACCGGAAAATGGTCTGGTAGTCGGAGGAATCCGAGACATAATGGCGGATATAATAGCCGTTTTTCACATTCTCCTCGTACAGCTGGTGGTCGAAATCCAGATACTGGTAAGCCAGCACCCGGTTCCAGCCCGAGGACTTATAGGGGTGGAAGGCGGTGGTCTCATAGCCCTGGCTCCCGGCCAGGGCGGCCAGGGAGGGCATGCCCTCCTCCACATAGAGCTGATAGGCCACGGTATGGGGAGGCTGGAACAGGGTGGAAAAGCCGGTGAGGTATTCAAATTCCACGCTGGCAGTGCCGCCGCCGGTGACGGGAGAGTACATCCAACCCTTGATGGTGTTCTCCTCCATGGAGTGGAGGAAGGGGGTGGGGTCCTCCGAGGCCTCAAAGGTATCAAAAATGGAAAAGTCCGCAAAAGACTCGTTCATGATGACCACGATATTGGCGGGACGGGTGGCGGAGCTGTCCCCCTCCAAGCCCGGATACTCCTCCATCAGTTCCAGCACCGTCTCGTCCGAATAGTCCTCCGGCTTGTCCACCGAGCTGTACCGCATGGCCACGGTGAAGTTGAGCAGGAAGCCGTTGCGCTGGGTGACCCACTGCTGGGTGTAGATGTCCAGGGCGGGCAGCATCCCAGTGCAGAAAAAGGCGTAAGAGTACCCCCCCATGGCGGCCCACAAGAGGAGGCTCCACCACAGAGGCAGTCTGGCCCGTTTTTTCTGTGGGACGCACATCCAGACCAGAAACAGATAAGCCGTCAACAGCACCGCCGCCTGGGTGATATACTGGTCAAAGGAGTAGTCGAAGCCGCCGGCCACATTGGCCGCGGTCCGCCAGCCCGAGATGTCCGCCGGAAACAGGATACGGCCCCGGAACCGGAGGATATAGTGGTTCAGCAGGCCCGCCAGAAAGGACAGGACCGCCCCCAGGGCCGCGGCACGCCGGTTTCGTCCCAGCACCAACCGGCAGGAAACGAACAGGCTGTAATACCACAGCATGTTCATCAGCACCTGCCAGTCCTCCAGGTCCCGGAACACATCATTCTGATTTAAAATCTCCACCATCCACAGGCTGACCCAGGGGCCCAGCAGGAAAACCAGCCGGGACAGCCATCTGCCCGGACGCTCCCGCAGGTCCGCCGCCAGTCTGGGAAAAGTATCCTTGTACAAAAGCGCTTTCATTTTGATCCTCCAAACGGTTGCCGCCGCAATATCATAGCATACCCCCTCCCGCAAAAAAAGCAAGAGGAATCGAAAAAACTTTAAAAACTTTTTAGAATTCCGCGCTCTTTCTATTAGACGCAAAAAAACAGCGGAAGTTGCCTGCTTCCTCGTTTCCCATTCAGAAGGGAATGAATATTTTTTTGTATATTCATTTTCTTCCATATTTCTTCCCCGCCCCTGTCCCTGGAGAAGTTTCTGGTGTTTTTCTAAATACTTTCCGCTCTTTTGCCTAAAAAACATTTGCTTTTTTGCTCTCATTTGAATAATTATCTATTGACTGTGAATATACCCTTGGGGTATACTTTTAGAAAAGCTCGCCGGAGGTATCCGGCCAGCCCATTGAAAAAGGAGATTTTTAGTTATGAAGAAGTTTCTTGCTCTGACCATGGCTATGGCCATGGTCCTCAGCCTGGCCGCCTGCGGCGGCAACAGCGGCTCCAAGTCCCAGAGCTCCGCCGCTTCCGCCGGCTCCGCCTCCAGCGCCAGCGCTTCTGCTTCCGCCAGTACCTCCGAGCCCGCCGGCCTCAAGACCATTGAGGAAGGCAAGTTGATTATGTCCACCAACGCCTCCTTCCCTCCCTACGAGATGACCGATGACTCCGGCAAGATCGTGGGCATCGACGCCGAGATCGCTGAGGCCATTGCCAACAAGCTGGGCCTGGAGCTGGTCATTGACGACATGGACTTTGACGCCGCCCTCCTGGCCGCCCAGCAGGGCAAGAGCGACATGGTCATGGCCGGCGTCACCGTCAACGAGGACCGTTTGCTGGTCATGGACTTCTCCGACAGCTACGCCACTGGCGTTCAGGTGGTCATCGTCAAGGAGGGTTCTGATGTGACCATGGATAACCTGGGCGAGAAGATGATCGGTGCCCAGCGCGGGACTACCGGTTACATCTATGCCTCCGATACTCCCGAGAACGGCGGTTATGGCGAGGACCATGTGATCGCTTATGACAACGGTGCTACCGCTGTCCAGGCTCTGAAAAACGGCCAGGTGGACTGCGTCATCATCGACAACGCCCCCGCTCAGGAGTATGTGAAGGCCAATCCCGGTCTGACCATTCTGGAGGGTGAGTGGGTCACCGAAGACTACGCCATCGGCATGGCCAAGGGCAACACCGCTCTGGTGGAGGCTGTCAACGGCGCTCTGGCCGAGTTGACCGCCGACGGCACCGTGCAGGCCATTCTGGACAAGTACATCAACGCCGACTGATCCGCACATCCATATTCCCGCAAGGGGCGGCCAAAAGCCGCCCCTTTTTATCACATTATCACACACTAAGGAGAGGTGATCGTCTATGGAGCAGCTGGCCGTCTATTACGAACTGTGGAAGCCCATGCTTCGTGCCGGCGAGGATCTGTCTTTCTGGCAGGAGTTCTTTGTCTACTTCTATCAGGCTTTCTTGGAAAACAACCGCTGGCTCCAGTATCTGGAGGGCATGGGGACCACCCTGCTGGTCACCGCCATGGCTCTGGTCCTGGGCATTGCCTTGGGTCTGATCGTGGCCATGGTCCGCACCGCCTACGACCAGCAGCGCCCCGGTCAGAGTTCTTCCCTGACCCGTTGCCTCATGTGGCCCGTGAATTTCCTGTGCAAGGTGTATGTCACCATCATCCGGGGCACCCCTATGATGGTCCAGCTGCTGATCATGGGTCTGGTCATCTTCAAGAGCAGCCGCAACTTCACCATGGTAGGCGCCCTGACGTTGGGCATCAACTCCGGCGCCTACGTGGCTGAGATCATCCGGGGCGGCCTCATGTCCCTGGACCCCGGCCAGTCCGAGGCCGGCCGTTCCCTAGGTTTGGGCTATATTGACACCATGCGCTTCATCGTCATCCCTCAGGCCTTCAAGGCCATCCTCCCCGCCCTGGGCAACGAATTCATCATTCTGCTGAAGGACACCTCTCTGATCACTGTCATCGGCGGCAAGGAGCTGCTGTACGCCGCTCAGGGAATCTATGGGCGCACCTATGAGCAGATGTTCCCCCTCATAGGCATCGCCTGCATGTATCTGGCGCTGGTCATGGTGTTCAGCGCCCTCCAGAGCAGGCTGGAAAGGAGGCTGCGTCAAAGTGATCGACGTTAAAAACCTGTCCAAATCCTTCGGGGACCACCTGGTCCTGGATGACATCTCCGAGCACATCTACCCCGGAGAGAAGGTGGTGGTCATCGGGCCCTCCGGCTCCGGCAAGTCCACCTTCCTGCGGTGTCTGAACCTGCTGGAGCAGCCCACCGCCGGCACCATCACCTTCGAGGGCACCGAAATCACCGACCCCAAGGTGAAGATCAACGCCATCCGTCAGCAGATGGGCATGGTATTCCAGCACTTCAACCTGTTCCCCAACATGACTATCCGGAAAAACATCACTCTGGCTCCGGTGCGCACCGGCCTGATGAAGCAGGAGGAGGCGGACGACACCGCCACCGCCCTCCTTCAGCGGGTAGGTCTGGAGGAAAAGGCGGACGCCTATCCCAACCAGCTTTCCGGCGGTCAGAAGCAGCGGATCGCCATTGTCCGCGCCCTGGCCATGAAGCCCAAGGTCATGCTCTTTGACGAGCCCACCTCCGCCCTGGACCCTGAGATGGTGGGCGAGGTGCTGGACGTCATGAAGGAGCTGGCCAACGAGGGCATGACCATGGTGGTGGTCACCCATGAGATGGGCTTTGCCCGGGAGGTGGGCAGCCGGGTGCTGTTCATGGACGGGGGCAAGATCGTGGAGCAGAACGAGCCCAAGACCTTCTTCGACCACCCCCAGCATCCCCGTACCCAGCTGTTTCTCAGCAAAGTGCTGTAAGGATTTTGAGTCCCCCGCACACCGCGCGGGGGACTCTTTTCTCAACAAAAAGCCGGACACCCGAAGGTGTCCGGCTTTTCCGCGTCTGTCTTAGTAGTTCTCAGCTCTCAGCTGGAAATAGGCCTTGGGATGGGCGCAGACGGGGCAGACCTCGGGGGCCTGCTTGCCCACATGGATGTGGCCGCAGTTGCTGCACTGCCAGATCATGTCGCCGTCCCGGGAGAAGACAACGCCGCCCTCCACGTTGGCCAGCAGCTTCAGGTAGCGCTCCTCATGCTCCTTCTCGATCTTGGCAACCTCCTCGAACAGGTAGGCGATGTGGTCGAAGCCCTCCTCCTTGGCCACCTTGGCCATGTTGGGGTACATATCGGTCCACTCTTCGTTCTCGCCGGCGGCGGCGGCCTTCAGGTTCTCGGCGGTGGTGCCGATGCCCTCCAGCAGCTTGAACCAGATCTTGGCGTGCTCCTTCTCGTTGGCAGCGGTCTCCTCAAAGAGGTTGGCGATCTGGACATAGCCGTCCTTCTTGGCCTTGGAGGCAAAATAAGTATACTTGTTACGGGCCTGGGACTCCCCGGCAAAGGCGATCCACAGATTCTGTTCAGTCTTGCTTCCCTTCAGTTCAGGCATGTTACGTTCCTCACTTTCTTCTATTCGATTTCTCTATTAAGAATAATTCTTATTAGGGTGACTTCAGTATAGCAGATTCCCATAATTCTGTCAATGGGAAAGAGAAAATATTCCCACGTCCGTCTGGGGCCAGCAGACCACTCTGAGGCCCCGGCTTTTTGCATAGGCCACGGTATAGGCTGTTCCGCCCCGGTCCCGGGTCAAATAGGCGATACACCATCCGGCGTGGTCCACCAAGTGCCGGTTGCGCACATGGAAACAGCCCGGCGCATAGCGGGGCGCGGTATAGACCACCTTGTCCACCCGCTCCAGAATGGCCTGATAGCGCCGCTGTTCCTCCCGCGCCCACCGCTCCTCCTGCCCCGGATAGGGCAGGACCAGGATCAGACGCAGCGCGGGCCAGTCCGCCCGCAGCTCCAAAACAGTTTCCGCCGCCAGGGTATCAAAACCCAAAGCGCCTCCAGCCCCAAAGTAGCGCACGCCATGGCTTTGGTACAGATTCAATACCACCGCCTTCAGCCAACGGCGCACTTGTTCCGCCTCCCCTGCCGGCATATCCCGGTGTCCGGTGAAACAGCAGGTAATATTCCGTTTTTTATCCGCAAACATTTCAGTCACCTCATCAGAATCTTATCACTTAATTATACTAAGTAAATATCTGTTTATATTAAGTTATAATTTATTTCAAAAATTGGTAGCATGGAATCGATAAGGATGTGGTTTCATGCACACGGAATATCCGGAAAAATATCGGTTGCTCGGTTTAAAAATTGCATATTACCGTAAAAAGGCCGGATACACCCAGGAGGTATTTGCGGAGCTCATCGGAAAGAGTCTTAATTTTCTTTCCCAAGTCGAAGCACCTGGCATGATTTGCGGTGTCAGCCTAGAAACTCTGTTCAAAATGGCAGAGGTATTGGACGTTCCCCCTTCCAAGCTATTGGAGGACGATTGAACCATAACATATCTTTCTGGAAAACCCTGTCGAAATAGGTCGAATCCCCCGGACTGGACTGTCCGGGGGATTTTTACAAAAAACAGGCCGTGAAACGATACGCTCGTTTCACGGCCTGTCTCATATTCAGATGATTCTGATGCTGTTCCCGGCGGTCTTTGTCTCTCCCTCCGGCGCGGCTCACGCTGCGCCGCCTCCCTCATCAGAGGGAGGCATGGAGGTCACCCACCGCTCCGGCTCCCTCTGATGAGGGAGCTGCCGGCGCAGCCGGCTGATGGAGAGAACCCTTCACCGCCCGGTCGATTGCCTCGCACACCTGCTCAAAGGAGCGGTCCACGTCGGAATTGCAAAAGCGCGCAACATGCACGTTCATCGCTTCCAGTGCTTTTGTCCGCGCCTCGTCCCGTTTGATCTGCTCCATTTCATAGTGTCCGCTGCCGTCCAGTTCAATGGAAAGTCCGACCTTGGCACAATAAAAGTCCACGATATAATCCCCAATGGCCTTTTGCCGCTGGAACCGAAGGGGATATTTTGCCTGTTGTATGCCTTCATACATCCCCCTCCCCATTTGCTCAGGTCCCTTAAACCCGCTTCCAGCTCGCGCCGCCGGGCACGTCGGTGATCTCGATGCCCTGGGCCTTCAGTTCGTCCCGGATGCGGTCCGCCTCGGCGAAGTTCTTGGCCTTCTTGGCCTCATACCGGGCCAGGACCTGGGCGTCCACAGCGGGGTCGCCCTCGCCGGTGATGGCGTAGCCGCCGGCGGCCTGGGAGGTCTGGGCCTTGGCCTGCTCGGTGCGGACCTGGGCGGCCTTGTCCAGCAGGGACAGGGACAGCACCTGGTCAAAGCTGTCCAGAATGGCCAGCTTGGTGGCATCGTTGGTCTTGGCCTTCAGCACGTCGTACAGGGCGGTGACGCCCATGGAGGTGTTCAGGTCGTTGCCCACCTGCTGCTCGAACTTGTCCTTGAACTCCTTGACCACGGCCTCGTCCACGGGGCCGTCCTTCTCCTTCAGGCCGGCGATGCGCTTGATGAGTTTGTTATAAGCGCCCTGGGCATTGTCCAGGTTCTCCCAGGAGAACACCAGGCCCTTGCGGTAGTGGGACTGGAGACAGAAGAAGCGGTAGGCCAGGGGGTCGTAGCCCTTCTCCTCCAGCAGGGAGACGGTCAGGAACTCACCCTTGGACTTGGACATCTTGCCCGTGCTGGTGTTCAGGTGGTGGACATGGAACCACTGCTGGCACCAGGGGTGGCCCAGGTAGGACTCGGACTGGGCGATCTCGTTGGTGTGGTGGGGGAAAGCGTTGTCGATGCCGCCGCAGTGGAGGTCCAGATACTCGCCGTTATATTTCAGAGAGATGCCGGAGCACTCGATGTGCCAGCCGGGATAGCCCACGCCCCAGGGGGAGTCCCATTTCAGGGCCTGGTCCTCGAACTTGGACTTGGTGAACCAGAGGACGAAGTCGTTCTTGTTGCGCTTGTTGGTGTCCTCCTCCACGCCCTCCCGGACGCCCACGGCTAGGTCCTCCTCGTCGTGGTCGTTGAACACATAGTAGCGGTCCAGCTTGGAGGTGTCGAAGTACACGTTGCCGCCCGCCACATAGGCGTAGCCCTTGTCCAGCAGCCCGGAGACGATCTTGATATAGTCATCGATGCGGTTGGTGGCGGGCTCCACCACGTCGGGGCGCTTGATGTTCAGCTTGCGGCAGTCCTCGAAAAAGGCGTCGGTGTAGTATTGGGCGATCTCCATGACGGTCTTGTGCTCCCGCTTGGCGCCCTTGAGCATCTTGTCCTCTCCGGTGTCGGCGTCGGAGCTCAGGTGGCCCACGTCGGTGATGTTCATGACCCGGTTTACGTCATAGCCGGACCAGCGCAGGAATTTCTCCAGCACGTCCTCCATGATGTAGGAGCGCAGGTTGCCGATGTGGGCGAAGTGGTACACTGTGGGACCGCAGGTGTACATCTCCACATGGCCGGGGGTATGGGTCTGGAACTGTTCTTTCTTATGGGTAGCGGAATTGTATAACAGCATGGTTGGTTCCTCCTTATCAACTTCTATGTAGGGGCGCGTTCCGCGCCCCGGGACCGGCCTCAGGCCGTTTTATTGCTCTTTTTTCTCCTTGGACAGCGCCTCATTGCCAGTGTGGCCCAAATACTGTTCGTCCAGCAGCTTTTCCACCAGGTCCAGCCGGGACGACAGGGCGGCCAGTTTTTCCAGCGTGGGGTTGTTGACGCTGGTCTGGTCCACGTCATCGGCGTAGTGGGTAGCACGTCCGGCGATCCGGACGATCTGGGCGGGGATACCCACGGCGGTGGCGTTCTCCGGCACCTCGCTGAGCACCACGGAGTTGGCGGCGATACGGGCGCCGTCCCCCACCTTGAAGGGACCCAGGATCTTGGCGCCGCAGCCGATGAGCACATTGTTGCCGATGGTGGGGTGGCGCTTGCCGTGGTCCTTGCCGGTGCCGCCCAGGGTGACTCCGTGGTAGAGCAGGCAGTCGTCTCCCACCTCGGCGGTCTCTCCGATGACGATGCCCATGCCGTGGTCAATAACGAAGCGCCGGCCGATCTTGGCGCCGGGATGGATCTCGATCCCTGTCCAGAACCGGCTCCATTGAGAGACGCACCGGGCCAGGAAACGCCAGTTGTGACAGTATAACCAGTGAGCCAGGCGGTGATACAGGGTGGCGTGGACCCCCTGATACAGCAGTAAGATCTCCAGCTTGGACCGGGCCGCCGGGTCCCGGCGCTGGTATGCCTCCAGTGTTTCATTCAGGGATTTGAACATGTTTTACTCCTTCTGTCCGGGCATGAAAAAAACCTCTCACACCCACATGATGGGCATAAGAGGCGACAAAATCGCGGTTCCACTCTCATTTCTCACTTTTCCGGCCGCTATCGGGGCCGAGCCGGAGGCCATTACGCCCCACGCTCCCGGATGCACTTCACACCTCGCCGCGGCAAGCCCCCTTTCAGCCGGTGAAGGGCCCTCTCTGTTCGTTGGCTGGGCGCTACTCTTTCCGTTCCTCGCGCTCGTTACAGGACATTATATTATCATCTCTCCCCAACCGTGTCAAGTCCGCCGAACCTTTCTTTCCCTGTTTTTCCCCTTCTTCCGCCCCGTCAACCCCAGGTCGACGATGTTCCGGCCTCTTTTTCTTTTCAAGCGCACCTTCTTTTTGGTATCTTGGTCTTACAGGACCGGGAAAGAGGGAAAATATGGAACTTGACGAACGGCCCCCTGCCCAGAAAACAGGCGGCTCTGTCTGGTCCTGGACGGCAATTCCCACTTGTGAAACTCCCGCTCCGGCTGTATACTATTAGGGTATGCAGTCCACTGGAAACTGCAACGAAAATTGACGCAATAAAGGAGCGACCATATTATGGCGGTTCTGGAACATTTGGAGCCCAAGGGCGTATTCCACTTTTTTGAGGAGATGTGCGCCATTCCCCACGGCTCCTCCAACACCAAACAGGTCAGCGACTGGCTGATGGACTTCGCCCGGGAACGGGGCCTGGAAGCCTGTCAAGACCAGCTGAACAACGTTATTATCATCAAGGAAGCCACCCCGGGCTATGAGAACGTCCCCGCCGTCATCCTCCAGGGCCACATGGATATGGTCTGTGAGAAGGCGCCGGACTGCGCCAAGGATATGGCCCGGGAAGGGCTGGACCTGGCGGTAGAGGGTGACACCGTCTATGCCCAGGGCACCACTTTGGGGGGCGACGACGGTATCGCCGTGGCCATGGCCCTGGCCATTCTGGATGCGGATGACATCCCCCATCCCCGGCTGGAGGCCGTCTTCACCGTGGATGAGGAAATCGGGATGCTGGGAGCCTCCGGACTGGATGTATCCATGCTCCGGGGCCGCCGGATGGTGAATCTGGACTCCGAGTCCGAGGGCGTGTTCACCGTCAGCTGCGCCGGCGGCTGTATAACCCATTGCGTCCTTCCCATCCGCCGGGAGGTCTCCGGCGGCGAGATCCTGTCCATCACCGTAGGCGGCCTGCGGGGCGGCCACTCCGGTGCCGAGATCGACAAGGGACTGGGCAACGCTAACACGCTGCTGGGCCGGGTGCTGTACGCCTGCAGCCGGGAAACGGAGCTGCGTATCGTGTCTGTCAACGGCGGGCTGAAGGACAACGCCATCCCCCGGGAAGCGGCCGCCGTCGTGGCGGCGGCAGACGCCCGGGAGGTCATGGCGGTATGCGCCAGGCTGGATGAGGTGCTGAAACAGGAGTACCGGGCCACAGATCCCGGTGTGTTTGTCTCCGCCCAGGCGGCGGTACCGGAGGGCGCCCCCATGGACGCGGACACCACCCGCCGCGTTCTCTGCTTCCTCACCTGCGCGCCCAACGGCATCCAGGCTATGAGTGCTGACATCCCCGGTCTGGTCCAGACCTCCCTAAATCTGGGCATCCTGACCACCGGTATAGACTCGGTAAGTGCCTCCTTCTGTGTCCGCAGCAGTTTGGACAGCCAAAAGCGGATGCTGGTGGAGCGGCTGGAGTGCCTGACAGCGGCGCTGGGCGGCGCGGTGTCTGTCTCCGGGGACTACTCCGGCTGGGAGTACCGGAAGGACTCCCCCCTACGGGAGCTGCTGACCGAAGTCTTTACCCAGCAGTACGGCTACGCCCCGAAGATCGAAGCCTTCCACGGCGGCGTGGAGTGCGGCATCTTCGCCGGCAAGCTCCCGGGGTTGGACTGCGTCTCCCTGGGGCCCGACCTGACCGAGATCCACACCTGCCGCGAGCGGCTCCATATCGCCTCGGTCCAACGCCTGTGGGCCATGCTGTTGGAGACTCTGAAACGGATGAAATGAACGATGACAACCCCGGCGGCTCATGCGCGGGGCCGCCGGGGTTTCTTTTGCCGCAAGCCATTGAGAACTGCCCGGAACAACGCGGAACGGATAGGAGGACCCGCTGTATGGATGCGGCTCCGGCCCGGTTTATTCCATATTCAACACCACATATTCTTTGTCCCGCATTCAGATCTTTACGCGTCAAGCCGCTCCCACCAAAACCATGGATCGGCGTGCGCAGCATGTTTAACAAAGCGGAACGTGAATAGGAGCAAAATCGAACGAAAAAACATGGGCCGATCACAGATCGGCCCATGTTTTTTATCCTCATAATTATAGCATTTGGAACAGCTCGCTCAAATTGCGGAACCGCGACGGGAGCGTCTCCAAACAACGGGGCAAAGAAAAGCGCCTTCCGATCGGCGGCAACCCGGCCATCCAAAAGGCACTTGATCCCCAGGCAATCATCCGTCCCCGTAACGGATCAAAACATTCAGCGCCTGATCCGTGCGCCCCGCCGTCTCCAGGGCCTGCTTTAACGCCGCGTGGGGGAATTCATGGGTGATAATGGAAGAAATATCATATTTCCCAGTGGACATGATGCGCAGAACGTCCCGCACATCCTCCGGGAAGTATCCGCCGGAACCGATCAACGCTTTCTGGGCGTAGGTCATATGCAGAATATCCACCGGGCGCTCCCCGGCCAGTACGGCTACCACCACCATGCGGCTCCCGATTTTTCCCACCTCTTGAAACAGCTTCAGCAAATCAGGATCGCCGGCCGCATCCAGGAAAACGTCCACATCAGGGGCGGGGCCGGTCAAGCCCCGGGCCGTACCGAACAGCTCTGCCGCCGCCGCGCCGGCCCCCTCCTCCCGCAGATTACACGCAGGGAAGCCCAACCGCCGCACTTTTTCCAGCCGCAGCTCCGACAGGTCGCAGACCATCACCTGCTCACAGCCGAACTCTTTCAGTGCGATGGCCGTTGCAATGCCTATGGTGCCCGCTCCGAACACCACCGCCTTTTCGCCCGTCTTCGGCTGGGCCCGGCGCGCGGCCCGGGCCCCTACGGCAAAGGGTTCGATCAGCGCGGCCGTCCTGTCGTCGATTTCCTCCGGCACGGGATACAGCTCCAGGCCCAGTCTGGCGTTGGGGGCCAGGATGTACTCGGAAAAGGCTCCGATAGTGCCGGCCCGTCCGGGATCTCCCGTGACCAGAAGGGGATAGGGATAGACCCGCTGTCCCACCCGGACCCCGGTCACCTGTTCGCCCACGGCGGCGACCCGGCACACAGCCTCATCTCCAAACTCTCCGCCGGGCGTGATCCGGTGTCCGGTACCCGGTCCGTGCCGGTACACGGCCACATCTGTCCCGCAGATACTGGCATAGATGGTTTTCAGCAGGACGTCCTTCGGTCCGCAGACGGGGTAGGCTTTTCGATGATGGTCACATCTTCTTTTCCGTTGTAAATCGCTGCTTTCATGGTTCCTCCTTAAAAACGTGGACTGTCCTGTTGGCCAGTCCCCGTTTTTTGAATTGTCTTAACAAAGACAACCACTGGCTCTACCAGTGGAAAAAAAGAACTTATAGCAAGGGGAAAAGTAGACAAATAAAAAAACTCCCCGATAGAGTTAGAACAACACACCTGCTGGATACAGCACGAAAGGATTATCGCATGAGCATCAAGGCTGTTTTATTCGATTTGGACGGGACCCTCCTGCCGATGGATCAGGATCACTTTGTCAAGGCTTATTTTCAGCTGCTTGCGGCAAAGCTCGCGCCCCATGGCTATGAGCCGAAACAGTTGATCGACGCCATCTGGGCCGGAACGGCTGCAATGGTCCAAAACGACGGCCGCCAAAGCAACGAGGCAGTCTTCTGGGAGAAATTTGCGGAGTTCTGCGGTGAAAAAGTGAAAGAGGACCTGCCGCTGTTTGAAGCGTTCTACCGCGAGGATTTTAATGGCGCAAAGGCCGTCTGCGGTTTTAATCCCGCAGCCGCCGAAACGATAGCGCTGGTCAAGGGAAAGGGGCTGCGCCCGGTCCTGGCCACAAACCCCATTTTCCCCGCCGTCGCCACCGAAAACCGTATTCGCTGGGCCGGACTGACGCCACAGGATTTTGAGCTATATACTACTTACGAAAATTCACGGTTCTGCAAACCAAATCCCGACTACTATCGAGACATCGTGGCGCAGCTGGGCCTCAGAGCGGAAGAATGCCTGATGGTGGGCAACGATGTGACGGAGGACATGTCCGCGCAGGCGCTGGGCATGGAGGTGTTTCTGCTCACCGATTGCATGATCAACTCCGAGGAAAAAGATATTTCGGTCTATCCCAACGGCGGTTTTCCGGAATTACTCTCACGGATCCGTTCCCTATAAGCCACGGATCATAAGAACAGGCGGCGTCTGTCAGGGGCTGACGGACGTCGCCTGTCTTCTATGTGACACCGGAACACACCGGCTGTACCGAGGCCGTTACACAGCGCCGCACAAGGCCCACTCTTTGTCAGGTAGACCGGACCATGGTCCGAAAGATTCCAGATGCGAACCCTGGCCCACTGGGCGGCCATTCACTTCAAACTCAGCGCCGCAGCTCATGGACGCAAGGTGGCAGAAGAACCGCCGCTCCAGTTCCGCGTTTTCACACCGGCGGCTGAAATGGAAATACAGCTTGCCTCGATAGGGAGCCGCGCCGCAGTTATAGGGTACCTTTTCCTTGGCGTAAGCATATGTTCCGCGCCGGATCCCGGCCACAATGGTGGGAAACCGCGGGGCAATATGGTTCAGAGCGGTTTGCAGCATGGACGGACAGACCTGTTCCGTCAGAGTAACGAAAAGCCGAAAGGAACATGTAACCCGCGGCAATCTCAAAGGGCGCGCCCGGGATCACCGCGAAAATAACCTGCAGAATAATGAAAACGCCGAACACAACCGCACCCTTACGTCGCGGTGCGCGGCATCCAGGAGCGCCGCATCATGTACCGTCCCGTCTCATCATCTCGAAAATCAAAGGCGGGCAAAATGATCTCCCGCTTTGCGCTCCCGATCAGCCGAAGACGCCACAGGGGTGCCGCTTCGTTGTCATCAATGACACGGATTCATTCACATTTTTGACACGCCGACTCCAGAGCAATATTGTTCAGCGCTCTGCGTTTCAACAGCGGCGGCGGCAGGCAGCAGCCGAGAACAAACAAAACGGCAGCTGCCCGGACAGTATGATCATCTGGAGCAATGGGGTCACCTTCCGGCAAAACTGGTTTTTTTCTTAACTGGTCTGATTGTAGAGGAGCAATATTTTCGATGTATTCGCATTTTGTTTATGGAATATTAATTTTAAAAGCCAGCGGAATCTTCGTTTTTTACACTCTTTGACCGGAACATCCAGATGATATGCCCTTTTCCATGAAAAGTGCATCCAAGGCAGGAAGTGCCTTGGATGCACTTTTTTTGCTGTTTTGCTCCTTGGCTTTGTCCCGTTACCTTAATGACATTGCCTCCGGCGCGGTTTTTCCTTTTTTACCGCTTGCTGCAAAGCCACATGTCGCTTAGCAAAACCAAATCCTCCACATCGCTCAGCAGGATTTTCACCATATCCGCCATTCAGATCTCCTGCCCTGAAGTCTGCGTTCAGCCTATCAACTTTTCCGGGATGGCGCAAGATTGCCAATTGACACATTTCCCAAATAATTATATATTATTCAATGCATTTTATCCATTTCCGCCTATATTGGCAAATTGCCGAGAATCTGCGGTTTTCGGCCCCGAATGTCCCACTTCTTTGTACATTTTTTCTCTCGCCACGCAAATACTCCTGTGTTATAATGAGGTAAAATGTCGTGGTTATGCGCCGAAAACCACATGAACACAGCTTCGATTGTTTTCCGTGCATTGCACGGTTTTCCCGCGGCAGAGGGGGCCGCTTTTTATGGCAAAACATTCGAGAAAGCGCCGCCCGCTGTGGGCGGCTTTGACGCTGCTGCTTCTGGCGGTTCTGGCCGCGCTTTTCGTCCGGTGGGGGAATACCGCCTTGCAGGTCACACAGTTTGACCCCGCTTTCACCGGCTTACCGGAGGGTTTCGACGGCTGCCGTATCGTGGTGCTGGGGGACCTGCACACCGCCTTCTTCGGCGAGGACAACACGGAGCTTCTGGACGCCGTCCGGGCAGAGGCGCCGGATTATATCTTCTTCGTGGGCGACCTGCTGGACTGCCTGCATGACATTCCGCCGAACTATGCCGCCGAAGTGGCGGACGGTCTCAGCGCCATCGCACCCACCTACTATGTCACCGGCAACCACGAGTGGGCCATCGGCGATGTGCCGGAGCTGAAGAAAGCGCTGACAGAGCACGGCGTGACCGTGCTGTCCAACCAGTTCCTGGAATTGGAGCGGAACGGCGGCGCCGTCGTTCTGGCAGGCATTGACGACCCCAACGGCTACGCCGACCAGAAAACGCCGGAACAAGTGGCCGCGGAGGTCTACGCCGCCTATGGCGATCCCTTCTGGATTTTTCTGGCCCACCGGAACAACTATTTTCCCGACCGTTACAGTCTGCTGGGAGCCGATTTGGTGGTCTCCGGCCACGGCCACGGCGGCCTGGTACGCCTGCCCTTTACCGACGGGTTGGTCTCCACGGATCGGACGCTCTTCCCCTACTATACGGCGGGGCTTTACGAGAAAAATGACTCCGCCCTGTTCGTCACCCGGGGGCTGGGCAATTCCGGCGCCACTTTTCGGCTGTTCAACCGGCCGGAGATCGCCGTTTTGACGCTGCACTGCGCGTAATTTTTATGATCCCTGCCTTGCGGGGAATACCCCGCCCACAAGATCCTGCTGAACGGCGGCCTCGTCATTGTGGAGTGTCTGTGCCTGAAAAAGCTGGTAGGCCGGAAGGGCATCATGTTCTTCGCCCTGCCCCTGAAATACAAAACGCCGACGGCGCGCCTGTCCGCGCCGTTGCGGAATTCCGAGAATTTTTCAAAAAGGAGATGGAGAAACCGTGAGAATGTTTCTGGCCATCCTGGTCTGTAAGCTGGGCCGGTTTGTGGGCAAGCTGGTGGGCAAGGGCAGCTCCATGCCCGGCAAGTTCGCCCTGAAAATCTGCCCGGACATCCTGCGCCGGATCCAGATGCCGCCCCACATTATCGCCGTCACCGGCTCCAATGGCAAGACCTCCACGGTGGAGATGATCGCCGCCATTCTGCGGGCCGACGGAAAGCACGTGGTCTACAACAAGGAAGGCTCCAACCAGATTGAAGGCGTCACCACCCTGGTGCTGGCCCACGCCACTATGGGCGGCAGGGTCAAGGCTGACGTGCTGCTGCTGGAGAGCGACGAGCGGTACGCCAAGTTCAGTTTCCAATTCTTTCACCCCACTGAGTTCGTCATCACCAACCTTTACCGGGACCAGCTGACCCGGAACGGCCACCCGGAGTGGGTCTACGACGCCATTCTGCCTGCCATTCATCCCGAGACGGAGCTGATCCTGAACGCCGACGATCCCCTGTCCAGCTGCTTTGCGGTCGGGCACGAAAAGGTAAAGTGGTTCGGTCTGGACAAGTGCTCCGTCTCCACGGATGCCCCCACCGGCGTCTACCGCGACGGCGCCTACTGCCCCGTCTGCAAGGCCCCCATGGAGTACGACTACGTCCACTACAACCACATCGGCGCCTACCGCTGCACGAAATGCGGCCACGCCAAGCCCGCCACGGACTATACCGCCACCGATGTGGACCTGGAGAACGGAACGCTGACCATCGACGGCGGCGTGACCATCCAACTGGCCTTCCGCAGCATCTATAATGTCTACAATATCCTGGCGGCCTACGCCGCCTGTCGGGAATGCGGCGTGGCGCCGGAGACGGCCTCCGGGGTCATCAACAACTACATCCTGAAAAACGGACGGATGCAGAAGTTTACCCTGGGCCAGCACCACGGCACGCTTCTGACCTCCAAGCATGAGAACAGCATCGCCTACGACACGAACCTGCGCTATGTGGCCTCCACCAAGGCCGACTGCGCCGTTCTGATCATCGTGGACGCCGTCAGCCGGAAGTACTTCACCAGCGAGACCAGCTGGCTGTGGGACATCGACTTCGATCAGCTGAACCGCGCCCATGTCCGGAAAATCATCTTCTCCGGCCGGTACTGCAACGACCTGGCGGAGCGGTTCTCCTTCACCGCCATCTCCCCGGAGGTCTGGTCCGTCCAGCCGGATATCGCCGCTGCCGCGGCGGAGTTGAAGGCCCAGGGCGGCGAGGACCTCTATGTCGTGACCTGCTTCTCCGACCGGGACAAGCTGCTGACGCTGCCGGATGTGAAAAAGGAGGCGCTGTGATGGACATCCGTATCATCCATTTTTATCCCGACCTGATGAGCCTGTACGGCAGCTACGCCAACGTGGCGGTGCTGCGGCGATATCTGGAGGCCCTGGGCAACACCGTCACCGTGGAGACCGTGGTTCCCGGCCAGGAGGCCGACCTTGCGGGTGCCGACTTTCTGTTCATGGGCGCCGGCACGGAGCGGAGCCAGAAAGCCGCTCTGGCCGATTTTGCCCGGTTCGGCAGCGCTGTGAAGGCCGCCGCTGAAAGCGGCACAGCCATGCTGTTCGCGGGCACCGCCATGGAGCTGCTAGGCAGCACCATCACCGACGCCGAGGGCAAGGTGTACGAGGGCATCGGTCTGGCGGCGTTTACCTCCGTCCAGGGGAAGACGCGGTTTGTAGCGGACGTGTACGGTGCCACCAGCCTGTTCCCGGAGCCTGTGGTGGGCTTTATGAACAAGTGCTCCACCGTCTCCGGCGTGAAAACGCCCCTGCTGGACAGCCTGGCCCTGGGCTTTGGCAATGAAGGTGAAAAGACCCCCGAGGGCTTCCACTGGAAGAACGTGTTCGCCTCCGAGTTGACCGGGCCGATTCTGGTGAAGAATCCCCGGCTGCTGGCCGCGGTGGCGGAGGCCATCTACCGGCGTCGGGGCGAGACGCTGCCGGAGGAGCGGCCCGTGGACCGCTGGGCAGAGGACGGTTACGCCATTACGGCGGAACAGCTGAAGCTGCGGTGTCAAAGTAAATAAGGGAACGCCCGGAAGCTTGCGCTTCCGGGCGTTTTTTCTATCCAAAAGTGCGGCAGGGTGCTGTTGCATCTCTCAGCAGGCGAGCTTCTTTCTGAACAAAAAAGGACCACGGGATTGATCCCATGTCATTTCGTTCGGAAAAACTGGTTTGGAACACTCGGAACCACTGTAATTAAAGGGGTTTACAGATAAAATGAAATCAAAGGGAAACAGCTAAAAACAAGTACAAATAAGCTAAGCCTCAAATATTCCTTTTTAAGCTTAATGCCCATCTTCTGGGCGGAGGTATAGCCGCGCGGGGTATGTAGTCGGCATGAACAAGGACAAATTCTACGAAGAATACCACGCAGCTCTGCAACGTGTGGGCGTCCTAGATTTCCCTCCCTACTCCTGCCGTCATGTGTCATACCAAATTCTCAACCACACAGCGGTATCTCCACCCGGACAGCGCATCGGCTCTGGCCGCTGTGAATGCTCTCGGGAAGGGAAAAGAGGGATAGTTGGAAGGGACTCCCCAGAGTTTTTAGCGTCAGAAAAATGCTAACTACGCAGTTAATTTTTAGCATTCTTCTGGCTGCTTGAGACGATTTTCAGGAAATCTGTTTTTGCAATAAAAATCAAAAGAAAAGCACTGAAAATCGCATTTTCAACGATAATCAGTGTTTTTCTGTCGGGTGGCTTCAATCTGGATATTTTCGCTTCTTAACCCGAATCGAAGCCCAGCGCGGCGGGTTCGATTCGGAAGCGAGGAGCAGCAGAATGAGCGCACGATGAGTTTTTGATGTGGAGCATAAAAAACTCGTCGCAAGCGATATGACGCTTGCGACGAGCTGGCGCAGAAGGGGGGATTCGAACCCCCGCACGGTTTTACCCGCCTACTCCCTTAGCAGGGGAGCCCCTTATAGCCACTTGGGTACTTCTGCATGGCTGTAAGTTCCGGTCACAGGTTCAGTTGTTCGAGATAAAAGTGGCGGAGAGAGTGGGATTCGAACCCACGGCTCTTGCGAGTCACCGGTTTTCAAGACCGGCTCCTTAAACCACTCGGACATCTCTCCTCATCTTTCTCAATCAGAGGCGAGTGTTATCTTAGCATGTTTTCTCCTGTTTGTCAATAGCTTGCCTTCCATGTTTCCTTTGAAAAGCACGCTCCGAACTGGACATCATTTTGCTGACCGCCGTATATTTTTCCCGATTCTTGCCAAACTACCACCGCACCAATTCAAAAGGAGGTTCTTACCATGAATTCCAATCAGCAGAACAACAACCAGAAGCGCCAAAACAATCAGGCGCAGGACAGCGTCCAGAACAACCAGAACCAGAACAAGAATCAGAAGAAGAACGAAAACCGGAATCCTTCCGCCCGCTGAGCTCACCTATCTATTCTGTATCCCCGTTCTTCCAAACGCGCCGCCAGGTCTCCTGGCGGCGTTTTACTGTCCGTTGCCTTAATATAATATTAAAAATTTCTCCCTTGCAACTTAATCTGTCTGTGATATGCTAGTCTTACCACGAGTATGGCAAAGAGAGGAAGAATCGCCATGACCCACACCATTTTGATCTGCGATGACGACCGGGATATCGTCTCGGCGCTGGACATCTATCTGAGCAGCGAGGGTTACCAGACCGTCAAAGCCTACAACGGGCGGGAGGCTCTGCGGGCCGTGGAGCAAAACGACATCCACCTCATTCTGATGGATATTATGATGCCTGAGCTGGACGGCATCCGGACCACCGCCAAGCTGCGGGAGGGCAGCAACGTGCCCATCATCCTCCTGACCGCAAAAAGCGAAGACGCGGACAAGATCCTGGGGCTGAACATCGGCGCCGATGACTACATCACCAAGCCCTTCAATCCCCTGGAGGTCATTGCCCGGGTCAAGTCCCAGCTGCGGCGGTACACCAGTCTGGGGGGAGCGGAAAAAGGCCCCGGCCTGCTCTGCGTGGGCCCCATCGCCATGGATGACAGTGCCAAACAGGTGACCGTGGACGGCTCCCCCGTATCCCTTACCCCCATTGAATATAACATTCTGAAGCTGCTCCTGTCCCACCCGGGGCAAGTGTTCTCCTCCGCCCAGATCTATGAGCAGGTATGGAACGACCCGGCCTATGGCTCGGAAAATACCGTTGCCGTCCACATCCGCCACCTGCGGGAGAAGATCGAGATCAACCCTGCCGATCCCCGGTACTTAAAAGTGGTGTGGGGCCTGGGCTATAAAATCGAAAAGGGGGCCAACGGATGAAGAAGCTGCAGGAAAGCCACCTGTCCAAAGTGGTGGCTGCGGTCCTCATGCTGGCGCTGGTTTTCACGGGGGCCATGTTCGGCCTGAAGGCGGTTCAGGCCGTCCCCTATCTGGACCGTGAGAGCTACCAGGACACCGCGGAATTTTATCGCCTGTGCCGGACGTTTGAGGATCAAATCGCCAGCGCCTTCGCGCTGGCGCGGCAGTTGGAAGCGGAGAACCTGACCTATGTGGAGCGGCAGCAGCTGACCCGGGAACTGGAACAGCTGAAACAGAGCTTTGACTCCTCCGCCACCAACTTTCGCTTTGTAGTCTGCAATGACGCGGGGGAAGACGTGGCTTTCAACCTGAACACAGCGGAGGAACTCCCCGCACCAGTCCATTACGCCCGCTTTACGCTGGGGGAACCCTGGGCGGAGGAACTGGATGAGGATAGCTATGCGGCCGTTGAGGCCACAGCAGTGGAGGACGGCGTGACCGAGATCACCATCAAGGCGCCGGCAGGCTCCGTGTCCTACACCATTGAGTATGCTGTGGTCCCCGGGGAACAGATGCTGGAATCCGGGGTGGAGGACGCGCTCTGTCATCTGTATCTGCGGTATGATACGGCGACATCCACGTTCTCGACCTGGGTGGGCGTTGCCGGGAGCTGTCTGGTCCTGGCCGCCGCCTGCATTCTCTTTCTCCTCTGGACCGCCGGACACAAGGCCGGAGCGGAAGGGATCGTCCTCACCTGGCAGGAGAAGATCTTCTTTGACCTCTACCTCGCCGCCATGCTGGTGGCCGGGACGGCCATTTTCGCGGGTGGCTGGTGGCTGCTGGAGTATTACTACCATACCTGCGTGGAGCAGCAGGGGCAGGAGGGTGCCTGGCTGCCCCTGTCCATCGCCGCCCTGTGCGCCCTGTTTGCCGCCGTCATCGCTTTGACCCTGCGCACCTTCGCGGTGCGGCTGAAAGGCCGCGCCTTGGCCCGGACCACCCTGCTGTGCCGGGTGCTGGTCTGGCTGTGGAAGGGACTGGGCAAAGCGGTCCGCTGGGGCCTCGAATTGGTCCGCTCCCTTCCCTTCCTGTGGCGGACCATCGCCGGATTCCTGGCCTATTTTCTGGCCAACGTGGCCCTGTTCAATGAGGCGCGGTACAACGCTCTGGCCGGGGCGATCTGGTGGCTGCTGAACCTGGCGGTCCTGCTGCTCCTGTGCCGGTGGTCCATGAGCTTCCGCAAGCTGCGCCGGGGCAGTCAGGCCATCGCCGCGGGCAACCTGAGCTATCAGATCGACACCCACCGGATGCCCCACGAACTGCGCTGCCACGCCGAGGACCTGAACAACATCTCAAAGGGAATGGCCGAAGCGGTGGATGAGCAGATGAAAAGCGAGCGGTTCAAGGCCGAGCTCATCACCAACGTTTCCCACGACCTGAAGACTCCCCTCACCTCCATCATCAACTACGTGGACTTGCTGAAAACCACCCAACAGGATGACCCCAAGGCCCTGGAGTACATCGAGGTGCTGGACCGGAAGTCCCAGCGGCTGAAAAAGCTGACAGAGGACCTGGTGGAAGCCAGCAAAGCCTCCACCGGCGTGCTCAGCGTCAACCGGGAGAAGATCGGCATGGCCCAGCTCATGGATCAGGCCATGGGGGAGTGGCAGGAGAAGCTGGAGGCCCGGAAGCTCACCCTGGTCACCTCCCTGCCCGAGGGGGAGACCTGGGTGTACGCCGACGGCCGCCACCTGTGGCGGGTGCTGGACAACCTGCTGTCCAACTGCGCCAAGTATGCCATGGAGGGCACCCGGGTCTATCTGGACCTGATCCGAGGCCACGGCCAGGTGAGCCTGTCGGTGAAAAACATCTCCCGGGAGCCTCTGAACGTCCCGCCGGAGCGGCTCATGGAGCGCTTTGTCCGGGGCGAGGAGTCCCGGACCACCGAGGGCTCCGGTCTGGGCCTGTCCATCGCCCGCAGCCTCACGGAGCTTCAGGGGGGCACCTTTGAGCTGGCGGTGGACGGGGACCTGTTCAAAGCCATTGTCACCCTGCCTCAGGCCAACTGAAATGCAGAAAACAGGACGTTCCGCTTTGGCGGAACGTCCTGTTTTTATCTGTTCTTTCGTTACAGGCTGGTGTAGCCCATGAGATAGCGGTCCACTTCCCGGGCGGCGGCGCGGCCCTCCTGGATGGCCCACACCACCAGGGACTGGCCCCGGCGGGCGTCGCCGGCGGCGAAGACGCCGGCGACGCTGGTGGCATAGTCCACCGTCTTCAGGTTGGTGCGGGCGTCGGTCTCCACGCCGAAGGCCTGGGCCACATAGCTCTCCGGACCCTGGAAGCCGATGGCCACCAGCAGCAGCTGGCAGGGCAGCTCCTCCTCGGTGCCGGGCACCTCGGTCATGATGAGCTTACCCGTCTTCTTGTCCCGCTTGGTGCCCTCCAGGCGGATGGTCTTGACGGCCCGCAGCTCCCCCTTCTCGTCGGTGAGAAGCTCCTTCACCGTGGTCTGGAAGATGCGGGGGTCCTCCCCGAAACGGGCGATGGCCTCGTCGTGGCTGTAGTCGTTCTTATTGACCTTGGGCCACTCCGGCCAGCAGTTGTCCGCGGGACGGCGGTCCGGCAGGCGGGGATACTTCACCAACTGGTGGACCGACTTGCAGCCGTGGCGCAGGGCCACGCCGATACAGTCGCTGCCCGTGTCGCCGCCGCCCACCACGATGACGTCCTTCCCGGCGGCATTGATGTAGTTGCCGTCCTTCAGCTTGGAGTTCAGGTAGCTCTTGCCCGTGGCGGTGAGGTATTCCATGGCCAGATGGACCCCCTTGGCCTCCCGGCCGGGCACGGTGATGTCCCGGGCCTGGCGGGCGCCGGTGCACAGCAGGACGGCGTCATACTCCGCCAGCAGCTCCTGGGCGCTCTTATCCTTGCCCACGTCCACGCCGGTGACGAAGGTGATCCCCTCCGCCTCCAGCAGCTCCACACGGCGCTTGACGTACTTCTTCTCCAGCTTCATGCTGGGGATGCCGTACATCAACAGGCCGCCGATCCGGTCGTCCCGCTCAAAGACGGTGACGCTGTGGCCCCGCTGGTTCAGCTGGTCGGCCGCCGCCAGTCCGGCGGGGCCGGAGCCCACGATGGCGATGCGCTTGCCGGTGCGGTGGGCGGGGACCCGGGGCTGGATCAGTCCCTGGGCGAAGCCCTCCTCCACGATGCCCAGCTCGTTGTCCTTCACGGTGACAGGGGCTCCGTGGAGCCCGCAGACGCAGGCGGCCTCACACAGGGCGGGGCACACCCGTCCGGTAAACTCCGGGAAGTTGTTGGCCTTGTGCAGCCGCTCCAGGGCCTGGGCCAGGTTGCCGGTGTACAGCAGGTCGTTCCACTCGGGCACCAGGTTGTGCAGGGGGCAGCCGGTATAGCTGCCGCCTAGCTTCACCCCGGACTGGCAGAAGGGTACGCCGCAGTCCATGCACCGCGCCCCCTGCTGGCGGCGGTCCGCCTCGGTGAGCATGGGATGAAATTCCTTCCAATGTTCGATCCGGTCCAGAGGCGCCTGAGCCGGGTTATTTTTCCGGGTATAATCCAAAAATCCTGTTACTTTTCCCATAATACGTTCCCTCCCCCTCAGTCTCTGGTGTTCACATAGAAGGCCTCGATCTCGGCCTGCTCGTGGGTCATGCCCTGGTCCTCAAACTCGGCGATGGTGCGCATCATCCGGTCGTAGTCGCGGGGCAGGATCTTCTTGAAGCAGGAAGCCTTCTCGTCCAGGTGCTCCAGGATCTCCTTGGCCTTGGGGGAGCCGGTGGCCGCCACGTGCTCGGTGAGCATCTGGCGGATCTCGGCGATGTCGTGCTTTTCGGTGACGGGGTCCATGGACACCAGGGCCTTGTTCAGCCGCAGGTACAGGTCCCGGTCCTCGTCCCAGACATAGGCGATGCCGCCGGACATGCCGGCCGCGAAGTTCTTGCCCGTGGGACCCAGAACCACCACCCGGCCGCCGGTCATATACTCGCAGCCGTGGTCGCCCACGCCTTCCACGACCGCCCAGGCTCCGGAGTTGCGGACGGCGAAGCGCTCGCCCGCCATGCCGTTGATGAAGGCCTTGCCTCCGGTGGCGCCGTAGAGGGCCACGTTGCCGATGATGATGTTCTCATCGGGCTTGTAAGCGGCGTTCTTGGGGGGATAGACGATGATCTTGCCTCCGGACAGGCCCTTGCCCATGTAGTCGTTGCAGTCGCCCTCCAGCTCCAGGGTCAGGCCCTGGGGGATGAAGGCGCCGAAGGACTGGCCGGCGCCGCCGGTGCACTTGATGGTGAAGGTGTCTTCCGGCAGGGAGTTGCCGTGGATGCGGGTGATGTCGCTGCCCAGGATGGCGCCCAGGGTACGGTCGGTGGAGGTGACGGGGATGGAGACGGTCTTCTTCTCCCCGGCGGGCAGAGCGTTTTTCAGCTTCTTCAGCAGCTTCATGTCCACCGTCTTCTCCAGCTCGAAGTCGAAGGCGTCGGCGGGGTCGAAGTGGCGCTTCACGTTCTGTCCCTCATAGGGGTTGGACAGGATGGCGGACAGGTCCACGGTGGCCGCTCGCTCGTTGACGGCGTGCTCCCGCACATGCAGCAGGTCGGTACGGCCCACCAGCTCCTCCACCGTGCGGACGCCCAGCTTGGCCATGTGCTCCCGCAGGTCCTGAGCCACGAAGCGCATGAAGTTGATGACATACTCGGGCTTGCCGATGAAGCGCTTGCGCAGCTCCGGGTTCTGGGTGGCGATGCCCATGGGGCAGGTGCCCAGGTTGCACACCCGCATCATGACGCAGCCCATGGTCACCAGGGCAGCGGTGGCAAAGCCGAACTCCTCAGCCCCCAGCATGCAGGCGATGGCCACGTCCCGGCCGGTCATCAGCTTGCCGTCCACCTCCACGGCCACCCGGGAGCGTAGGCCGTTCATGATCAGGGTCTGGTGGGTCTCGGCCACGCCCAGCTCCCAGGGGACGCCGGCGGTGTGGATGGAGCTTCTGGGGGCGGCGCCGGTGCCGCCGTCATAGCCGCAGATCAGCACCACTTGGGCTCCCGCCTTGGCCACGCCGGCGGCGATGGTGCCCACGCCCGGCTCGGCGCACAGCTTGACGGAGATCCGGGCCTGGCGGTTGGCGTTTTTCAGGTCATAGATCAGCTGGGCCAGGTCCTCGATGGAGTAGATGTCGTGGTGAGGCGGCGGAGAGATCAGGGTGACGCCGGGGGTGGAGTGGCGGGTCTTGGCCACCTCGGGGGTGATCTTCTTGCCTGGCAGGTGGCCGCCCTCGCCGGGCTTGGCGCCCTGGGCCATCTTGATCTGGATGTCCTGGGCGGACACCAGGTACTCACTGGTAACGCCGAAGCGGCCGGAGGCCACCTGCTTGATGGCGGAGTTGGTGATGGTGCCGAACCGGGCGGGGTCCTCGCCGCCCTCGCCGGAGTTGGACATGCCGCCCAGGGTGTTCATGGCGATGGCCATGCACTCGTGGGCCTCCTTGGAGATGGAGCCG
The DNA here is from genome assembly GCF_021531815.1 of Pseudoflavonifractor phocaeensis. Lineage (GTDB taxonomy): Bacteria > Bacillota > Clostridia > Oscillospirales > Oscillospiraceae > Lawsonibacter > Lawsonibacter phocaeensis_A. The sequence goes on along the minus strand of NZ_JADYUM010000008.1, from coordinate 123,188 downwards.
AAGGACATGGCCCCGGTCTTGAACCGCTTGACGATGGAATCCACGCTCTCCACCTCACTGAGGGGGATGGGGGTATCGGCGTACTTCATCTCCATCAGGCCCCGGAGGGTATGGGGCTTGCCGGCGTCATCCACCAGGGCGGTATACTGCTTGAAGGTCTCGTAGCTCCCGGTCCAGGCCGCCTGCTGGAGCAGGTGGATGACCTCGGGGTTGTACATGTGGTCCTCCTGGCCCGCCCGGACCTTATGCTCGCCCAGGCTATCCAGGGTGGGATCGCCGCCCAGACCCAGGGGGTCGAAGGCCCGGGAGTGGTGGGCATCTACCAGCTGCTCGATCTCTTTCAGACCGATGCCGCCCACCCGGCTGAGGGTTCCGGTGAAATACTCATCCACCACGTCCTTGTTGATGCCCACCGCCTCGAAGATCTGGGCGGACTGGTAGGACTGGATAGTGGAAATGCCCATTTTGGAGGCGATCTTCACAATGCCGCCCAGAATGGCCTCGTTGTAGTCCTTGACGGCGGTGTGGTAGTCCTTGTCCAGCAGGCCCTGGTCGATGAGAGCGCCGATGGTCTCGTGGGCCAGGTAGGGATTCACCGCCCGGGCACCGTAGCCCAGCAGGGCGGCGAAGTGCTGCACGTCCCGGGGCTCAGCGGACTCCAGCACGATGGAGATGGCCGAGGACTTCTTGGTCCGGATCAGGTAGCGCTCCACGGCGGAGACGGCCAGCAGGGAGGGAATGGCCACATGGTTCTCATCCACGCCCCGGTCAGACAGGATGACGATGTTGGCCCCGTGGCGGTAGGCCCGGTCCACGGTGACGAACAGGCGGTCCAGGGCACGCTTCAGGGGGGTGTTCTTGTAGTAGAGGATGGAGACGGTCTCCACCTGGAAGCCGTCCTTCTTCATGGACTGGATCTTCATCAGCTCCACGGAGGTGAGGATGGGCTTGTGGATCTGGAGGGCGTGGGCGTTCTCCGCCTTCTCCTCCAGCAGGTTGCCGTCGTTGCCCACATAGACGGTGGTGTCGGTGACCACGCTCTCCCGGATGGCATCGATGGGCGGGTTGGTCACCTGGGCGAAGAGCTGCTTGAAGTAGTTGAACAGGGGCTGTTCGTGGTCGGACAGGACGGCCAGAGGCGTGTCGATACCCATGGCGGCGGTGGGCTCGGCGGCGGTGCGGGCCATGGGGAGGATGGTGTTCTTCACGTCCTCATAGGAGTAGCCAAAGGCCTTCTGCAGCCGGGTCAGCTCCCCGTTGGTGTAGGACTGGACCTTCTTGTTGGGGATGGGCAGGTCCTTCAGGCGAATGAGGCCCCGGTCCAGCCACTCGCCGTAGGGCTGGCGGGCGGCGTAGGTGTCCTTCAGCTCCTTGTCGTCGATGATGCGGCCCTGGACCGTGTCCACCAGCAGCATCTTGCCGGGCTGCAGGCGGGACTTCTTCACGATATGGGAGGCGTCCACATCCAGGGCGCCCACCTCGGAGGACAGGATCAGCTTGTCATCGTCGGTGATGTAGTAGCGGCTGGGGCGCAGGCCGTTGCGGTCCAGAACGGCGCCCACGGTGTCGCCGTCGGAGAACAGGATGGAGGCCGGGCCGTCCCAGGGCTCCATCATGATGGCGTAATACTGGTACAGGTCCCGCTTGGCCCGGGAGATGTTGTCGTCCTTCATCCAGGGCTCAGGGATGGTGACCATGACGGCCAGGGGCAGCTCCATCCCGCTCATCACCATGAACTCCAGGGTGTTGTCCAGCATGGCCGAGTCGGAGCCGGAGCCGTTGATGACGGGGAAGACCTTATCCATGTCGTCGTCGGACATCACCGGGCTGCGGAGAGTCTCCTCACGGGCCAGCATCCGGTCCGCGTTGCCCCGGATGGTGTTGATCTCGCCGTTGTGGCAGATAGAGTGGTAGGGGTGGGCCCGCTCCCAGGAGGGATTGGTGTTGGTGGAGAACCGGGAGTGGACGCAGGCGATGGCGCTCTTATAGTTCTCGTCCTGCAGGTCGCAGTAGAACTGGCGCAGCTCCGCCACCAGGAACATGCCCTTGTAGACGATGGTCCGGCTGGACAAAGAGGGAACGTAGGTGTTGTCGTTGGACTGCTCAAACACCCGTCTGGTGATGTACAGCTTCCGGTCGAAGGCCAGGCCCTTCTCCACCCCTTTGGGGCGGCGGATAAAGGCCTGCTGAATATTGGGCATCTTTTCCAGCGCCTTCTGGCCCAGCACCTCCGGACACACCGGAACCTTCCGCCAGCCCAGGAACTCCATGCCCTCCTTGGCCACGATGACCTCAAACATCTTCTTGGCCTGGTTGCGCTTCAGGGTGTCCTGGGGGAAGAAAAACATACCCACGCCATAGTCTCGCGGACCTTCCAGCTTGATCCCGGCCCCCGCCGCCGCTTTGGCGAAGAAGTCATGGGAGATCTGGAGCAAAATGCCCACGCCGTCGCCGGTCTTGCCCTCGGCGTCCTTGCCGGCCCGGTGCTCCAGCTTCTCCACGATCTTCAGGGCGTCGTCCACCGTCTGGTGGCTCTGCCGCCCTTTGATGTCCACCACCACACCGATGCCGCAGGCATCGTGTTCCAATTCAGGGTAATACAGCCCCTGCTGGTGATAGCCCTCTTGTCTGCTCTGTTCCATCATGCTCATTTCCTCTTTTCGTGATCGGTCGTTTGATGCTACATTTGCAGCCTCCCAAAATTTTGCAAGTTTCAATTCAGATTTTGCATGTTTTTGTGGATTGCTCCGATTATAACCCAGAAACTCCTGGAATTTCAATTGTCTAATTTTCGCAATTTGCAATAATTTAAAATTCAAATTTCATAAGTTTTGATAAATCACACAGATAAAGCGCTGATTCACTCCTTTGTCGGCCAATAAAAGCGCCCCCCGGAAGCCATTCCGGGGGGCGCTTTTATTGATTTTTTCTGTTTAGATGACAGATTTGACCCGCTCCACGGCCTCCTTGGTGGCCTGGGCGTCGCCGAATGCAGTCAGGCGGACAAAGCCCTCGCCGCTGGGACCGAAGCCGGCGCCGGGTGTGGTAGCCACATTGGCCCGGTCCAGGACCAGGTCAAAGAAGTCCCAGGAGCCCATGCCGTTGGGGGTCTTCAACCAGATGTAGGGGGCGTCCACGCCGCCGTAGCAGGTGAATCCGGCGGAGGTCAGGCCCTCCCGGATAACCGTTGCGTTCTGACGGTAGTAGTCGATGGACTCCATGATCTGGGCGTGGCCCTCGGGGGTGTAGATGGCCGCGGCACCCCGCTGGACCACATAGGGCACGCCGTTGAACTTGGTGCACTGGCGGCGGTTCCACATCTTGTTCAGGCTGGCGCCGTCCCGCTCCAGCTCCATGGGCACCACGGTGTAAGCGCAGCGGTTGCCGGTAAAGCCGGCGGTCTTGGAGAAGGACCGGAACTCGATGGCGCAGGTACGGGCGCCCTCGATTTCATAGATGGTGTGGGGAATATCCGCTCCGGTAATGAACGCCTCATAAGCGGAGTCGTACAGAATGACGGAGCCGTTGGCGTTGGCATAGTCCACCCAAACCTTCAGCTGCTCCCGAGTAGCCATGGCGCCGGTGGGGTTGTTGGGGAAGCAAAGGTAGATGATGTCCGCCTTCTCCTTGGGCGGCTCGGGAGAAAAGCCGTTGGACTCCACACAGGGCATATAGACCAGTTTGTTCCAGCGGCCCAGTTCCTCCTGGAAGTCACCGGCCCGGCCCGCCATGGCGTTGGTGTCCACATAGACGGGGTACACGGGGTCGCACACCGCCACCACGTTGTCCACCCCGAAGATGTCGCCGATGTTGCCGCAGTCGCTCTTGGCGCCGTCGGAGACAAAGATCTCCTCCGGCTTGATGTCCACGCCCCGGGCGGCGTAATCGCACTGGGCGATGGCCTCCCGGAGGAAAGCGTAGCCCTGCTCCGGTCCGTAGCCGTGGAAGCCCTCGTAGGTAGCCATCTCATCCACAGCCTTGTGCATGGCCTCGATGACGGCGGGGACCAGGGGACGGGTCACGTCGCCGATGGACAGCTTGGTGATCTTGGCCTCGGGGTGGGCGGCGGAGTAGGCGGAGATCCGCCGGGCCACCTCGGAAAACAGATAGCTGCCGGGCAGCTTCAGATAATTTTGATTGACTTTTACCATGGTAAACAGCTCCTTTGTGCAGTCGCTTCTGCCGCTTTTGTTGGTATTATCACCGATTTTCCAACTGTTGTCAATGTATAAATTTCTCCCCGTCGGGAGACGCCGCGGCGGGAATCCGAAACGCAGCCCCACGCACAGCTCGACGCTCCGGGGCGCTCAGTGCAACGAAAGAACGCCCTTCAATTCTCCGTCTCCCCCTCAAAGACCGTTCTGGCCGGACCCGTCATAAAGATCCGTCCGTCCCGCTCCTCCAGTCCCAGGGTCCCGCCGGGCAGCCGGACGTTGGCAGATGTTCCGCACAGGCCCAGCTTCCGGGCGGCCGCGAAGACGGCGCAGGCTCCGGTGCCGCAGGCCAGGGTGATCCCGCTGCCCCGCTCCCATACCCGGACCGTCAAGCTGTCCGGTCCAGTCAGCGCCGCGAACTCCACATTGGACCGCTCCCGCAGGCCCGGATGCCGCTCCAGCACCGGCCCCAGCCGCTCCAGCTCCACTTGTTCCGGGTCCCGGCAGAAAATAACGGCGTGGGGATTCCCCATGGAGACCTGGACCGCGTCGAAGCGCTCCCCTTCCGCCTCCAGCGTCACGCCGGGGAACAGGGCCGGTTCCCCCATATCCACCGTCACCCGCTCCACTTTTCCGCCTGCTACCTGTAATTCCAGCCCCCGCGGGCCGGCGTCCGTGTCGATGGTGAGGCAGGTCTTGCGGGTCAGGCCATGGTCGTAGACATACTTTCCCAAACACCGGATCCCGTTGCCGCACATAGCCCCCCTCGATCCGTCGGCGTTGTACATCTCCATGGTGAAATCCCCGTTCCGCCCCGGCTTGATACAGATCAGGCCGTCCGATCCCACCCCAAAATGCCGGTCGGACAGCCGCACCGCAAGCTCCGGCAGGTCCGGAGGCTCCCAGCCCATACAGTTGAGGTAGATGTAGTCATTTCCAAGCCCTTCCATTTTTGTAAAACGCATGATGCTCCTCCTTATCATGGAAAAGGACCGGCGGCATGCCCGCGCCGCCGGTCCCATATGGATGCCTAATGCATGATATGCGCCGCCGGCCTCGCTCATTCCGCCGGCTGTGTTTCCAGTTCCGCGATGATCTGACGGGCGGTCTGGGTCAGACGGGAGCCTGCGTCCATGCTCCGCTTCTGAAGCGCCCGGTGGGCCTCGTCCTCACTCATGCCCTTATGCTGCATCAGCAGCTTTTTCGCCTTGTCCACCAGTTCCTGCTCCGCGGAGCTCCGCCGGGGGCGGACAAAACGCTCCATACGGTGTCCAAACTGGAGCAGGAGCCGGACGGTGGAGAGCGCCTCCTCCTTCCGGATGGGAGTGGCCAGCTTGAAGACCTCCCGGCTGGCGCAGGCGTCCAGAACGTGCTGGGGGCCCACCAGGAGCAGGGAGCAGGAGGGAGGAAGGTCCTCATACAGCCATTCCGCGGGACCGTCGGTCAGATGGGGCCCGCACACCACGCAGAAGACCTGATGCCCGCTGAGATACCGCCGCACCTGGTCGCCGGAATGGCAGGTCAGGCACCGGGCGGTGCCGGTACTCTCCAGCAGGTCGCTGAACCGCTGGCTCATGGCGGTATTTTCAAAGGCCACAATTACGGTCTCCACGTCTCCTCACTTCTTTCCGCCCCTATCGTCCCAGGGGAATCAATAGGTCACCAGATATTTGTCCAGCTCCCAGCTGGACACCCGGGTCTGGTACTCCCTCCACTCCTTCATCTTGCCCTTGATGTAATGACGGGCCACATGCTCTCCCAGCACATCCATGATGAGTTCGTCCTGCTCCATGGCCTCCAGGGCGTCCTCCAGCGTCTCGGGCAGGGCATGGATGTTCCGAGCGGCCCGGACCTCGTCATCCATCTCATAGACGTTGTCGGTGATCTCCGGCGGAGGGGTGAGTCCCCGGGCGATCCCATCCAGGCCGGCCGCCAGACAGGCCGCCACCGCCAGATAGGGATTGCAGGAGGGGTCCGGGCTGCGCAACTCCACGCGGGTGGTCTGCCCCCGGACGGCGGGGATGCGGATCAGGGTGGACCGGTTGGAGGCCGACCAGGCCTTGTACCTGGGGGCCTCATAGCCCGCGCCCAGCCGCTTGTAGGAGTTGACCAGAGGATTGGTCAGTGCGGTGAAGCCGCTGACATGCTCCAGCAGTCCGGCGATAAAGGAATAGGCCGTCTGGGACAGCTGGCGCTCCCCGCTCTCGTCAAAGAACACGTTCTTTCCGTCCTTGAACAGGGACATATTCAGGTGCATCCCGGACCCGGCGATCCCGTAGATCGGCTTTGGCATAAAGGTGGCATGGAGGCCGTTCTTCTGGGCCAGGGTCTTTACCGCCAGCTTCAGGGTCATGATCTTGTCCGCCCCGTCCATGGCGTCCACATACTTGAAATCGATCTCATGCTGTCCCACGGCGCACTCGTGGTGGCTGGCCTCGATCTCAAAGCCCATCTGCTCCAGGTTCATGCACACCTCACGGCGAGTGGACTCTCCGTGGTCCAGGGGGCCCAGGTCGAAATAGCCCGCCTCGTCCCGGGTCTTCGTGGTGGCGTGGCCCTGCTCGTCGGTCTCAAAGAGGAAAAACTCCAGCTCAGGCCCAATGTTGAAGGTGTCAAACCCCATATCATTGGCCCTCTTCAGCACCCGGCGCAGCACGCCCCGGGGGTCGCCCACAAAGGGGGTTCCGTCGGGATTGTACACATCGCAGATCAGCCGGGCCACCTTTCCCTGGGCGGGACGCCAGGGGAAAATGGTAAAGCTGTTCAGGTCGGGATACAGGCACTGGTCCGACTCATTGATCCGGGTGAAGCCCTCGATGGAGGAGCCGTCGAACATGATCTGGTTGTTGACCGCCTTCTCCACCTGGGAGGCGGTAATGGCCACGTTCTTCATCTGACCGAAAATATCCACAAATTGCATGCGGATAAATTCGATCTCCTCCTCCTCCACCATCCGGATAATATCTTCCTTGGTATAACCCATGGCGGATCTCTCCTTCCATCTGTTTCATTCTCCGCGCCCCTTCACCGGCGCGGACCTTTCACATACCGTGAGTATGACACCAACTCTTCGGCCCTGTCAAGGACTTTTGAATCATTTCCCTTTACTTCTGGCAGATTTTATAAAAAACTTTGTTGATTCCCTGTCCCTTTTCGGTTTTTCCGCATTTTCTCCGCCCGGTCCTGCATTTTCCACCGTACTCACGCCCGTTCTTGGTGAGATTTCCCACATCTCCCCGGGAAAGCCCCCGCCAACTTTAGGCACAATTCTGCCTTGCAAAAAAAGTCCGGATAGGGTATCGTATTAGTCAGTAGATTTGCTTGCGCCCCAGGGGGCAGGCATTGGCTGCGAAACGTTTGAGACAATGGTGTCCGCCCAGGGCATTATTGTCTTCTTTTTTGTTTCCGGCCTGTCCCAGAATCAATTGAAAGGGTTGAACAGTATGAGCGTCAACATCTCTGAGATTTTCGGCTCCAACGTATTCAGCATGTCCGTGATGCGCGAGCGCCTGCCCAAGAAGGCCTATGCCGAAGTGGTGGACGTGATGGAGCACGGCGGCAACATCAGCATGGCTACCGCCGACATCGTGGCCAACGCCATGAAGGACTGGGCCGTGGAAAAGGGTGCCACCCATTACACCCATTGGTTCCAGCCTCTGACCGGCGTCACCGCCGAGAAGCACGACTCCTTCATCACCGCCCCCAAGGACAGCAAGACCTTGCTGCAGTTGACCGGCAAGCAGCTCATCATGGGTGAGCCCGACGCCTCCTCCTTCCCTTCCGGCGGCCTGCGCGCCACCCACTACGCCCGCGGCTACACCGCCTGGGATATGACCTCCCCCGCTTTTGTCAAGGAGATGTCCTGCGGCACCATCCTGTGCATCCCCACCATTTTCGTCTCCTATAACGGCGAGGCGCTGGACAAGAAGACCCCCCTGCTGCGCTCCATGGAGGCCATCAACACCCAGGCCCTGCGTATCCTGCGGCTGTTCGGCAACACCGAGGCCAAGAAGGTCGTCCCCTCTGTGGGACCTGAGCAGGAGTATTTCCTGGTGGACCGCGAGAAGTATCTGAAGCGCCGCGACCTGATCTACACCGGCCGCACCCTCTTCGGCGCCCCCGCCCCCAAGGGCCAGGAGCTGGAGGACCAGTACTTCGGCGTGATCCGTTACCGCGTGGGCAAGTTCATGGCCGACCTGAACCAGGAACTGTGGAAGCTGGGCATCCCCGCCACCACCCAGCACAACGAGGTGGCCCCCGCCCAGCACGAGATGGCTCCCGTCTACAGCACCTGCAACCTGGCTGTCGACCAGAACCAGCTGGCCATGGAGACCATGAAGCGGGTCGCCACCAAGCACGGCCTGGTGTGCCTGCTCCACGAGAAGCCCTACGCCGGCGTCAACGGCTCCGGCAAGCACAACAACTGGTCCATCGGCACCGATACCGGTGAGAACCTGCTGGACCCCGGCGATACCCCCAATGAGAACCTCCAGTTCCTGCTGGTGCTGGCCTGCATCATGAAGGCTGTGGACACCCACGCCGACCTGCTGCGCTGCTCCGCCTCCTGCGTGGGCAATGAGCACCGTCTGGGCGCTCAGGAGGCTCCTCCCGCCATCATCTCCATCTTCCTGGGCGACCAGCTGGACGGCGTGGTCAACCAGATCGTCTCCAACGCCGACTCCATCAAGCTGCTGACCGCCTCCAAGCTGGACTCCGGCGTTTCCACCGTCCCCGTCATCAAGAAGGACGCCACCGACCGGAACCGCACCTCCCCCTTCGCCTTCACCGGCAACAAGTTTGAGTTCCGCATGGTGGGCTCCTCCGACTCCATCGCCGACGCTAACGTCACCCTGAACGCCATCGTGGCCGAGGCCTTCTGCGAGGCCGCCGACATTCTGGAGAAGTCCGAGGACTTCCAGAGCGCCTGCACCAAGCTGATCCACGACTGGATGACCAAGCATCAGCGCATCGTTTTCAACGGCAACGGCTACTCCGAGGAGTGGGTGGAGGAAGCCGCCCGCCGCGGCCTGCCCAACCTTCCCTCCCTGGTCAACGCTGTCTCTTCCCTCACCACCCCCAAGGCCGAGGAGCTGTTCACCAAGTTCGGCATCTACACCAAGTCCGAGCTGGAGTCCCGTGCCGAGATCATGTATGAGACCTACGCCAAGGTGCTGAAGATCGAGGCGCAGACCATGATCCACATGGCCGGCAAGCACTACATCCCCGCCGTCATCCACTACAACACCCGTCTGGGCCAGTCCATCGCCTCCGTGGCCGCCGCCTCCGCCGAGGCCGACCTGTCCGTCCAGAAGGACCTGCTGGTCCGGTGCAGCGCTCTGCTGGCCGAGGCCGCCAAGGCTCTGGAGGAGCTGAAGGTCCTCCTGCCCCAGGTGGACTCCATGGATGACGTGGAGGCTATGGCCCACGCTTATCACGACCAGATCGTTCCCGCCATGGCTGCCCTGCGCAAGCCTGTGGACGAACTGGAGCTGCTGGTGGACAAGGACATCTGGCCCGTTCCCACCTACGGCGACCTCATGTTTGAGGTTTAACCCTTTGCTCGTTCCTTTTCCTTATATTCCTTTTCTGCCAAAAGCCCCGCGTCCATGGGACGCGGGGCTTTTGGCACGTCGTGGAAAAATGCCTCCGCTTTTCCGCTGGACTGTTCCCGGGTCCGACGGGAGTGGTACTCCAGCATTGTCTGCCGCACGCTGGCATCTCAAAGCTGCGTTCTTGCAAAGGCATTTTGGATATTGTATAGTTGCGATACCATAACATTTTAAGGAGAGACCGCCATGAAAACCGCCATTGTCTACTACTCCCAGCACCACGGAAACACTAAAAAGCTCATCGATGCCATAGCCGCCCAATACGAGTTCACCCTGATCGACGCCGCCCAGACCGCCAGCGTTTTTTTGGAGGACTACGACAGGATCGGATTCGCCTCTGGTGTCTACTACTCCAAGTTCCACAAATCCGTCCTTCAAATTGCCGAACAGGATCTTCCCCACAACAAAGCGGTATTTTTCCTCTACACCTACGGCGCCAAAAAGGATGGATATACCAAGTCTATCGCGGAGGTTGTCCGGAAAAAATCCGCCCGTATTCTGGGTGAGTTCGGCTGCCCGGGTCTGGACACCTTCGGTCCCTTCAAGCTGGTGGGTGGGATCGCCAAGGGGCATCCCAGCCAGGAGGACTGCGACGGAGCTGTCCGGTTCTACGGGAGCCTCCCCTCCTGATTCGTGACTCCGGATAACAATCAAGCGGATGGAGACAGCTGTTGCCTCCATCCGCTTTTCTTTTTATTCTTCTTTCACTTCGATGGGATACTTCCCGGTGAAGCAGCCCTCGCAGAACCCGCACTTGGCGTCCGGCGCCAACTGATGCAGGCCCTCCATAGACAAATAGCCCAGGCTGTCCGCTCCAGCGATCTGACGGATCTCCTCGATGGTGTTGTGGCAGGCGATGAGCTTTTCCTTGTTGGGGATGTCGGTACCGAAATAGCAGGGGGAGATGAAGGGGGGCGAGGACACCCGCATGTGGACCTCGGTGGCCCCGGCCTCCCGGAGCAGGTTGATGATCTGGCGGCAGGTGGTGCCCCGGACGATGGAGTCATCCACCATGACTATCCGCTTGCCCGCCACCTCGCTGGCCAGGGCGGACAACTTGATCCGCACCGCCTGCTCCCGGCTCTGCTGGTCGGGGGTGATGAAGGTGCGGCCCACGTAACGGTTTTTCACAAAGCCCATGCCGTTGGGGATGCCGCTCTCCAAAGCGTAGCCCCGGGCGGCGTCCAGGCCGGAGTCGGGCACGCCCACCACCAGGTCGGCTTCCACCGGATGCTCCCGGGCCAACAGACGGCCGGCGTTCACCCGGGCCTGATGGACCGACTGGCCGCAGATCACCGAGTCGGGACGGGCAAAATAGATGTACTCAAAGATACACATGTGGGACAGGCCCCGGCAGTTATCCCGGATAGAGGTGACTTTCCCGTCCTGGACCACCACCACCTCGCCGGGGTCCAGCTCCCGCTCCACCTTGCCGCCCACCGCCTCGATGGCGCAGGACTCGGAGGCAAACAGAATGGCCTCACCCTTCCGGCCCATGCACAGGGGGCGGAAGCCCCAGGGATCCCGGCAGGCGATCATCTTTTGAGGAGACATGACCAACAGGGAAAAAGCCCCTCTCAGCTCAGCGGTGGCCCGGCAGACCGCCTCCTCCACGCTGCCGCAGTGCAGCCGCGCCTGGGCGATGGCGTAGGCGATCAGCTCCGAGTCGCTGGTAGTATGGAAAATAGCCCCCTTATACTCAAAGCTCTGGCGCAGCTTGTCCACGTCCACCAGGTTCCCATTGTGTACCACGGCCAGGGTACCCTTCACATATTTGATGGTCAGAGGCTGGGCATTTTCCCGTTCCCCCGCCCCTGTGGTGGCGTAACGCACATGGCCCACCGCCATGGTGCCGTTGAGGCGTGTCAGCGTTTTTTTGTCAAAGACGTCGCTGACCAGCCCCACATCCTTATAAAAAGACTGCTCCCGGTCATTGATGGTGGCGATGCCGCAGGCCTCCTGCCCCCGGTGCTGGAGAGCGTACAATCCATAATACGTGGTTTGAGCACAGTTCCCCGCCGGGTCGCAGATCCCAAATACACCGCACTCCTCATGGAGTCCCCAATCCATCGCCTTTTGTTCCGTCCAGTCTTCCATATGGTATCGTTCCCCTTCCTCTGCCTAAAAAGAGCGCAACGGCACCTGTGTCCAGGCGCCGTTGTCCGTACGCACTATTATACTATAAATTATTTTTTCATTTCAACCAAAACCTCCCGGTCAAACCCGCCCATATCTTGCCCGGATTTCATCCTTTTCTGGTGAAAACTTCACAATGGACCCCCCGGGCAGACGGAACGCGCTTCTTTCCCCCGTTCCGGAAGATGTTTTTCTCCGTCCGCAAGAAAAAATGCTACACAATTCAGGGAAAATATGGTACAATACTTTCACAATTTTAACATCTGGGGAGGTATCCGCCATGAAGTGTCCCTTCTGTTCTCATTTGGAAAGCAAGGTCGTCGATTCCCGTCCCGCCGACGAGGGCGCCAGCATCCGCCGCCGCCGGGAGTGCCTGGCCTGCCACAAGCGCTTCACCACCTATGAGACCATGGAGAGCCTGCCCCTGATGGTGATCAAAAAAGACGGCAGCCGCCAGAGCTTCGACCGCACCAAGGTGCTGGCCGGCCTGATCCGCGCCTGTGAGAAGCGTCCCGTCTCCTACAACACCCTGGAGAACATGGTCAACGAGATCGAGCAGGTCCTCCAGAACAAAATGGAGCGTGAGGTCAGCTCCGCCGAGATCGGCGAGCTGGTCATGGAGCGGCTGAAAAAGACCGACGAGGTGGCCTATGTCCGTTTCGCCTCGGTATACCGCCAGTTCAAGGACATCAACACCTTCATGCATGAGCTGAACAAGCTGCTGGAGGACAAGTAAGACCCCTCAATTCTTCGCGCCGCCGGAGTGTTCCGGCGGCGTTTTTGTCTCCCTTTTTGAAAAACCTTCTTCTGATCCGGACTGTTCCCGCCAAGCCAAGCATACCTCTTTTCATGAGGTGATGTGCATGACCATGCTGGCCAAGGCGGCTGACGCCCTCTGGAATCCCTGGCTGCTGGGGTTGTTCCTGCTGACAGGACTGGTCTACTCCCTGGGTTCCGGCTTTTTCCAGCTGTTTGAAGCCAGGCTCTGGCTGAGGACCACCCTGGGTTCCCTGCTCCGTCCCAAAACAAAAAACGGCGCCGGACTGTCTCCCCTCCAGGCCCTGGCCACCGCCCTGGCCTCCACCATGGGCACCGGCTCCATCGCCGGGGTGGCCGCCGCCCTCACCCTGGGCGGACCGGGCTCCATCTTTTGGATGTGGGTGTCCGCCTTTCTGGGGATGATGACGGGATGCGGAGAAAAGCTGCTGGCCGTCCAGTACCAGCGGCCCGCCCCGGAGGGCGGGCTCCAGGGGGGACCCATGTTCTACCTCCGGGACGGGGTTGGTTCTCCCCCCCTGGCCGGGTGGTTTGCTCTGGCCTGCCTCCCCGCTACCCTGGCGGGGGGCGATCTGGTTCAGTCCTCCTCCATTGCCCTCTCCCTGGAGGCGGTCTTCGGCTGTGACCGTCTGGCCGCCGGCCTGTGCACCGCCCTGCTGACCGGACTGGTGATGGTGGGCGGCATTGGCCGGATCGCCGGGGTGTCCTCCGCCCTGGTCCCCGCCATGGCCCTGCTCTATCTGGGCAGCGGAGCTGTGGTGCTGTGCTGCCGCGCCCCTGCCCTTCCGGTTGCCTTTCACGCCATCTTTTCCCACGCCCTCTCCCCCTCCGCCGCCCTGGGCGGCGGGGCGGGCTGGACTCTGGCCTCCGCCCTACGCTACGGGGTGGCACGGGGGGTGTTCACCAACGAGGCAGGGCTGGGCACCTCCGCCATGGCCCATGGTGCCGCCCGGGCGGACCACCCCGCCCGTCAGGGCATGTGGGGCATCTTTGAGGCCTTTTTATCCACCCTGGTGGTGTGCACCATGACTGCCCTGGTCATTCTTGTCAGCGGCGCATGGCAGCCAGGCGACCCCAATGGCGCCACTGGAGCCCCCCTCACCGCCGCCGCCTTCGGGTCCGTGCTGGGCCCCGCAGGCGAGGGGGTGGTGGCCCTTTCCCTGCTGCTGTTCGCCTTCTCCTCCATTCTGGGCTGGAGCTACTACGGACAGCAGAGCCTGCGCTATCTGACCGGAGGGGACCGCTTTCTCCCCCTCTACCGGGGCGTATTTCTGGCCTGCACCCTGGCCGGAGCCCTCGGGGAGCCTGCCGGGATCTGGCAGCTGGTGGACCTGTGCAACGCCCTGATGGCCCTACCCAACTTGGCGGCGCTTCTCATCCTGGCGCCGCGCGCCTTGGAAAGCTTGTCCCGCTGGAAATCGGAACAATACCGGAAACAGGATTGACAAAGGGGAAGCTCCCGGGGTATCATGCGGATAACAGAACATTGGCCGGCGACGGCTGAGAGAGGAGAAGTTATGCACGTACTGCTCATCAACGGCAGCCCCCACCGGGAGGGCTGCACCTACACCGCTCTGTCCCAAGTGGCCGCCCAACTGGAAAAGCGGGGAGTCTCCAGCGAGATCTTCTGGATCGGGAACCAGCCCATCCGGGGCTGCATCGACTGCAAATCCTGCTGGGGCAAGGGGCGCTGCGTCTTTGACGACGACGTGGTCAACCAGTGCATCCAGAAGATCCTGACCGCCGATGGCCTGGTGGTGGGGTCCCCCGTCTACTTCAGCGGCATCGCCGGAAGCCTGAAATGTGTGCTGGACCGGGTGTTTTACGACGCCAAGCGGCTGTTTTCCTACAAGCCCGCCGCCGCCGTGGTCACCTGCCGCCGGGGCGGCGCCAGCGCCACCTTCGACGCCATCAACAAATACTTCACCATCTCCTCCATGCCGGTGGTCTCCTCCCAGTATTGGAACGCCGTCCACGGCGACAAGCCCGAGGAGGTATTGGCCGACCTGGAGGGCATGCAGACCCTGCGCCTGATGGCCGACAACATGGCATGGCTGCTGAAGTGCAGGGAGGCCTCCGGTCTGGAGCCCTATGAGCGGGAGGTCCGGGTCAAGACCAACTTCTACAAGCCCGGTACCTGACCGGGACACAGCATAACATATCAAAAGCGGGACCGGTCCAACGACCGGTCCCGCTTTCCTTTCCACATCCACAGCTGTTACAGCCTGTTTTCTCCCGCCGGGCCGCTTACAGCCCCAGCTTCATGGACACCACGTTGTCCACCATGGCCAGGGCGTTGTCCACCATCAGCGGGTCCTTACCGCCGCCCATGGCGGAGTCGGGCTTGCCGCCGCCGGAGCCGCCGGCGATGGCGGACACCTGCTTGACGATGTCCCCGGCCTTGATGCCCTTGGCCACGGCCTCCTTGCCGCAGACGCACAGGAAGGTGATCTTCTCCCCGTTGACAGAGGCCAGGACGGCCACGCCGTCGGGCGCTTTGTCCCGGATCATGTCGCCCATCTGGCGCAGCTTGTTGGCATCGGCGCCGGGGACGGTGGAGGTGAGCACCCGCAGATCGCCCACCTTGTGGGTGCCGAACAGCAGCCGCTCGGTCTCGCCGGCGGCCTCACGGGCCTTGAACTTCTCCAGGGTCTGGTGGAGATTCTTGATCTCCGCCATGGCCGCCTCAGCCTTCTCCCGGAGCTCGCCGGGCTTGGCCTTCAGAGAGGCGGCGGTCTGGAACAGCATCTCCTGATTCCGGTTCATGACCTCCAGGGAGGCCTTGCCGGTGGTGGCCTCGATCCGGCGGACGCCGGAGGCCACGGAAAACTCGCTGGAGATGTGGAACACGCCCACCTTGGCGGTGTTGTCCAGGTGCGTGCCGCCGCAGAACTCCACAGAGTAGCCCTCGCCCATGTCCACCACCCGGACGGTGTCGCCGTACTTCTCGCCGAAGAGGGCGATGGCCCCCCGCTTCTTAGCCTCCTCGATGGGCAGCACATCGGTGACGATGTCGTAGCCCTCCAGAACGTCCTCGTTGACCATGGCGCTGACCTGGGCCAGCTCCTCGGCGGTCATGGCGGAGAAGTGGGTGAAGTCGAAGCGCAGGCGGTCAGGCTCCACCAGGGAGCCGGCCTGATGGACGTGGTCGCCCAGCACGGTACGCAGGGCCTTGTCCAGCAGGTGGGTGGCGGAGTGGGCCCGCTTGATGGCCTTGCGGCGGTCCACGTCGATGGCGGCGGAGACAGTGTCGCCCAGCTTCAGCACACCCTGGGTCACCTTGCCGTAGTGCATATACTTGCCGCCCTTGTTCTTCTGAACATCGGTGACCGCAAAGGTCATGCCGCCGGCGGTGATGACGCCGTGGTCGGCCACCTGGCCGCCCATCTCGGCGTAGAAGGGGGTCTTGTCCAGGACCACGATGGCCTCCACGTTGGTCATGACCTCCTCGGCCTGCTCGTTCTCCACCACCAGGGCCACCACCTTGGCGCCGTCGATAGCGGTGTGGTCATAACCCACAAACTGGGTCTCGGGCACGTCCTTGCCGAACTCCACGCCGGCCCACCCCAGGTCGCCCAGGGCCTCACGGGCCTTCCGGGCCCGCTGGCGCTGCTCGTCCATCTGCTTGTGGAACTCAGCCTCGTCCAGGGTCATGCCCTGCTCCTCCACCATCTCCAGGGTCAGGTCGATGGGGAAGCCATAGGTGTCGTACAGCTTGAAGGCGTCCGCGCCGGAGAAGGTCTTCTCCCCCTTCTCCTTGTGGCCGGCGAGCATCTCGTTAAAGATCTTCAGGCCGCCGTCGATGGTCTTGGCGAAGTTCTCCTCCTCGGTGCGGATGACCTTGGTGATATAGTCCTGGCGCTCCCGCAGCTCGGGGTAGTGGCCCTCATTCTCATGGACCACGGTGTCGCACACCTTGTACAGGAAGGGATCGTTGACCCCCAGCAGCTTTCCGTGTCGGGCAGCCCGGCGGAGCAGGCGGCGCAGGACGTAGCCCCGGCCCTCGTTGGAGGGCAGCACGCCGTCACAGATCATGAAGGTGGCGGAGCGGATGTGGTCGGTGATGACCCGGAGGGACACATCCTTGTCATGGCTCTGGCCATAGAAAGCGCCGGTGATCTCGGTGACCTTGGCGGTGATGTTCATAACGGTGTCCACGTCGAAGAGGGAAGCCACACCCTGGCAGACGCAGGCCAGACGCTCCAGGCCCATGCCGGTGTCGATGTTCTTCTGCTTCAGCTCGGTGTAGTTGCCCTCGCCGTCGTTGTCAAACTGGGAGAACACCACGTTCCAGACCTCGATATACCGGTCGCAGTCGCAGCCCACGGTGCAGCCGGGCTTGCCGCAGCCCCACTTTTCGCCCCGGTCGTAGTAGATCTCAGAGCAGGGACCGCAGGGGCCGGAGCCGTGCTCCCAGAAGTTGTCCTCCTTGCCGAACTTGAAGATCCGGTCCGCGGGGATGCCGATCTCCTCATGCCAGATGCGGAAGGCCTCGTCATCGGCGGGGGTGGTCTCGTTGCCGGCAAAGACGGAGGGGTACAGCCGGTTGGGGTCCAGACCCACCCATTCGGGGCTGGTCAGGAACTCCCAAGCCCAGTGGATGGCGTCCCGCTTGAAGTAGTCGCCGAAGGAGAAGTTGCCCAGCATCTCAAAGTAGGTGCCGTGGCGGGCGGTCTTGCCGATGTTCTCAATGTCGCCGGTTCGGATACACTTCTGGCAGGTGGTCACGCGGTGGCGGGGAGGCTCCTGCTCCCCGGTGAACCAGGGCTTCATGGGGGCCATGCCGGAGTTGATCAGCAGCAGGGACGCATCGTTCTGGGGGATCAGGGAAAAGCTGGGCAGGCGCAGGTGTCCCTTGGTCTCAAAGAAGGATAGGAACATCTCGCGCAGTTCGTTTAAGCCGAAAGGCTTGGGCTCGCTCATGGGTATTACCTCCGTTTATATCTGATTTATTTTGGTTTTTACTTTTGTTTGACCTGGAGTCCGATGACATGCAGGTTGGTATCCAGAGAGACCTCATAGATCACGTCCTTGGACTCATGCTCACAATAGACGGCTGCGGCGGCGTAGGGTTCGCCAAAGCTCTTGTTGGTGCCGCCCAGCACCAGGGTCTTGGTGGTCTTCACATAGGCCCCAGCCTCCGACGCCGCGTCCATTACGTCCCGGACGGTATCGGCGGTGACGGAATACTCCTCCCGCAGATCGGGCCGGAAGGCGTCGGCCACTCCCTGGTAATCGCCCTCTACCAGCATGGCCACGACCTCCCGGGCAGCCTCACCCACCTGTTCCTCGTCCATCCCCCCGGGGAGCGGACGGGCGCCTCTGCAGCCGGCCAGAACCAGCAGGGCCAGCAGGACCAGGGCTAACAACAGGGAACGTTTTCTTCTTATGTTACTCCCTCCCTCATCAACACAGACACGGCATGCAGCGCATCCTTGCTCTGAAACGCGCGGCCGGCAAAGGCGTCCGCGGCAGATTGCCGCATATGCGCTCCTTCCCGCGAAACAAAAAACCGCCCCTGACACCGGTCAGGGGCGGAAAAATCCGCGGTACCACCCTGGTTATCCTTCCCCTGCCGGCAGGCAGCGAAGGCATCTCAGTCATTCTGTAACGGGAATGTCCCGTCCCGGTCATCCCGGGCCGCTCCGAAGTGGCCCGCGCGGTCAATTCCGCCGAGGGCTCTCACCGTCCCCTCTCGCTCCTGGCTCTGTACCGCGCTTAGCTCCGTCAACACATTTTGCTCTGTTATTTTATCATGTTTTTGGGGCTTGTCAAGGTGTCTTCCCCACTTTTCTTCTCTCTGCAGCTGTTATCGTAAAACCCCAAGGATGAGATCGTCTTTCGTACGTTATTTTTACCCGGACCGCCCCGCCTGTTATCCCTTCCAAAACGGCCGGAAATATGGTAGGATGGGACATAGACAGGAGGCGCGTCCATGAAAACACCGGAGTATTACCAGAGTGACATTCGAATGTTCTTTGACGGCAGGCCGTCGGAGCTGCTGCTGTATGAGGCCCTGTTCCGGCGCATGGAAGCGGACTTTCCCCAGGCCTCCGTCAAGGTACAGAAAAGCCAGGTCAGCTTCTACGGCAGGCATCTGTTCGCCATGGTGTCCCTGCCCAAGCGGAAACGGGACGCCGGTATCCTGGTGTCCCTGGGCCTGCCCTGCCGGCTGGAGTCCCCCCGGGTGGCCGTGGCTGTGGAGCCCTACCCCAACCGCTGGACCCACCACATCCCGGTGACGGCGGAGGAGCAGCTGGACGAGGAGCTGCTGGGCTGGCTGCGGGAGGCCTGGGCGTTTTCGGAGCAGAAGCGGTAACGTTCCGCTCTGTTCGGGCGGCAGTGGCCGCAGGGACTTCAATACACACAGAAACTGGAGGGACCGTGATGGGTGACATCATTCCATTCGATCAATTTTGGGAAGAGCCGGACCTGGACGCCATGGGCCGGGAAGAACTGAAGGCATACCTGGCACAAGTCCGGGATGAATTGGCCCGCCTGGACGAGGAGGAACCCCAGGACATGGACAGCGAGGAGTATGAGGTCTGGGGAGACAAGCACGAAGAGCTGGAGGACCTGGCCGATGAGATCTGGGACCGGCTGGACGGGGAGTGAGGGGAACATGACGCGGATCGCCATTTTATCTGACACCCACGGTCTGCTGCGCCCGGAGGTGACCGCCCGTCTGGAGCAGGCCGATGTGATCCTCCACGCCGGGGACATCAACACCCGGGCCATCGTGGACCAACTGGAGTCCTACGCCCCCCTCTATGTTGTCCGGGGCAACAACGACAAGGAGTGGGCGGCGGACCTGCCCCACAGCCTGACCTGCACCGTGGCGGGCGTCCGCTTCTTCATGGTCCACAACAAAAAGGATGTCCCTAAAGACCTGGCCGGGGCGGATGTGGTGGTCTACGGCCACTCCCACCGGTATGCCCAGGAGGAACGGGACGGGGTTTTGTGGCTCAATCCTGGCAGCTGCGGCCGGCGGCGCTTTGACCAGGAGATCACCTTCACCATGATGGAGGCGGAAAACGGCCGCTTCCGGGTGGAAAAGGTGGTGATCCCCCAGGGGAGCAAATGATGGAACTGGGATTGACCTGGCCCCTCCAGCGCTTTGTCAAGCTGCAGGCGCCCCCCTGCGGGGCGGAGGCTGACCGCCGCTTTTGCTGGGACCTCCATGTGATCCAATTGCAGGGGCGCCCCAGCCTGCTGGCCGTCCACTGTTACAGCCGGTACACCTTTGTGCGCTTTGACCTGAATCCCTGGGCGTGGTCAGACCTGCCCGGGACCTTTGAGGCGGGCCTGCGGGAAAACCTGGCCGCCGCCGGATTTGCCCGGGAAGCGGCGGAAGACTATCTCTCTCAGGCCGGGACATCCGTTCTCACCCGAACCCATGGCCGGCGGGAGGTGGCCTTCCTCAACCGGGCC
Source organism: Pseudoflavonifractor phocaeensis (assembly GCF_021531815.1). Taxonomy (GTDB): domain Bacteria; phylum Bacillota; class Clostridia; order Oscillospirales; family Oscillospiraceae; genus Lawsonibacter; species Lawsonibacter phocaeensis_A. Next base: position 103,081 of record NZ_JADYUM010000008.1, on the reverse strand, counting down.
TGGGAGGATGTGCTGGCTCTGGACTTCTGCCTGGACCCCAGCTCCACCGCCCAGCCCCTGCTGGACCACGCCGTCAACGCAAAACCCAGCCGCTGCGCGTTTTTCCCGGGCCTGGCTCCGGCAGAGGCGCGGTTTCGGGATTGTCTGAACCACAAGCCGGACTTTGCATAATTTCCGGCAGAAGAGACAATCTAGGTCCGAGGTGATCAGCATGAATCCCTTGCGTAAAGACCCGAAGCAGCCCAGAGAGAAACCTGTGAAAGAGGAAAAGCCCATCTCCAAGGTCTACCCCGTGTTGGACAACGACCTGGCCCGGGACAATGTGGAAAACGACCTCCCGGCCGCGGACCTGGAGGACTTATGAGCCGTGACGGCTGGAAAATGAGGTGTATTGCATGGAAAAAGGTGATGTGCCTCTGGGTTTTGGCTTTGCCCTGGCCCAGGACCCGGGAGCCATGGAGCGGTTCGCGGCGCTGACCGAGGCGGAACGTCAGGCGTACCTGGACAAGGCCCGCGCCGTATCCTCCAAGGGAGAGATGCAGGCCCTGGTCAGCCAGCTGTCCGCCCGGAACTGAGGAGGGATTCCAATGGCAAAGAAAGGAATGGCGCGGCCGGAGTGGACCCATACGAAGCCCCATAACAGCGCTCCTTCCGTGCCCCAGCTTCAGGGCAAAGCCCGCCAGGGAAAAGAGCGGGCAAAGCCCATCGTGGCCGGGACCCAGGGGCCGGACCTCAAGGTCCACCACCGTCCGTCCCCGTGACCCGGTTCGCCCCGTAAGGGGCGTTTTTTATGCTCGCCTTCTCCGAACCAGACGCTTCCCCGTGGCATAGACTGCTTTAGCAGCCACTGTCACAAGGAGGAGTATCTTGATGGAAGCGTATATTGTAGATTCCCTGGAACAGCACCTGTTCTTCGGCCGGATCATGAAGGAGCACGCGCTGTTTTTAGAAGCGGGCTTTCTGCCCCCCAACAGCGGTCTTGCCCGGGAGAGCGAGCGCCTGATGCGAGCCTTTGAGGGGCTGCTCTCCCGGGCCATCGGGCTGAGTGACTGCGTGGTGCGCCGCCGCGTCCTGGATTCCGGGGAGCTGTTCACCCCCTTTACCGACTGCGCGGAACGCCAGACCCAGCGTCTCACCGGCATTCCCATCGACCGGACCCTGACCGCCCGTACCATGGCACTTGCCGGGAACCACAGAGGAGAAATCTGCCTGCCCCGGGGGCTGGACCGTCAGGTGCGGCAGCTGAACCGGGAGGGACTGCGGCTGGTGGACCAACTCATTGACTTAAAGGAACGGACCCTGCGGGGGGCGGACGGGTGCGCCCTGTTCACCGCCAACTACCCTTTACTCATCGAACACATTCTCCGGGAGGCGCGCCACTACCGTGGGCACCTGGCCCGGCTGGAGGGCATGGACTGCCGCTGTTGCCGGGAGCCCTGCGAGGAAGAGCTGTTCTGGGACCAGATCATGATGGAGCACGCCCTGTTCATGCGGGGGCTGCTGGACCCCACGGAGGAGGAACTGATCCGCACCGCCGACGGCTTCGCCGGGGACTACCGGCAGCTGCTGGTCGCCTCGGCGGCGGCCAACGCCAAGGTCATGGGCTGTCAGAACGCTCTGGAGCTGACCCGGAAGTTCCGGGACTTCAAACACGCGGGGGTGGAGGGCATCGAGTCCTGCAAGATCCGCGCCCTTATCCTGCCGCTGCTGGCCGACCACGTTCTGCGGGAGGCCAACCACTATATCCGCCTGTTGGAGGAATAACCCCGGCGAAACCTCTGCCAAGCGCGGCAAACCGCCCTCCGGCTGCGCCGGAGGGCGGTTTTTCTGACCGTGTAACGTTGAAAAAGGATTCACTTCCCGGAGACCTCTCCGGCCAGCTGCGCGATGGTCTTCCCCAAAATGGGGTGGCGTTTGTTGGGGGCGATCTCCGCCAAAGGCTTCAGCACAAACTCCCGCAGGTGCATCTCCACATGGGGGATCACCAGGTCCTCCGTCTCCAAAACCTCGTCGTCGTACAGGAGAATATCCAGATCCAGGGTCCGGGGTCCCCAGCGGATGGTCCGCTCCCGGTGGGCCGCCTGCTCGATCTCATGCATCCGGTCCAGCAGTTCCTGGGGAGGCAGCAGGGTTCTGAGCATAAGGCAGGCGTTCAAAAAGTCATCCTGCTCCACTCCGCCGTACGGGGCCGTCACCAGGTAAGAGGAAACCTTCTCCACCCGGCAGCCCCGGCCCTCGTCCAGCGCCTTCACCGCCTGGTCCAGATAGGCCTTTTTGTCCCCCATGTTGGAGCCCAGACCCAGATAGGCGGTATGCCAGAAGCGGGTGATCTTCACGGACACGGTCTCCAGGGGCAGGCCCACCGGCGCCCAGGGCTTTTTCAGCTCCAGGGTCACCCCCTGCAGCAGCGGGTAGCGCAGCAGCAGTTCCTCGGCCAGGTGCTCGGCGGCCGCCTCGATGAGCTGATAGGTGTGCTCCTTCATCCAGGCGGTCATGAAGGCGCTGACCTCCCCGTAGTGGACCGACCGCTCCAGACAGTCGGACAGTCCGGCGGGCCGGGCATCCACATACATGGTGAGGGAGATCAGAAATTTCTGCCCCAGCCGGGTCTCCTCGGGGAACACACCGTGGTTGGCAAAGACCTCCAAGTTTTCCACATGGATCTCGTCATAGCTTGTCCTGTTCACAGCGGCTTACTTTCCCTCTCTCAGGATGGCCTGGGTCATGCGGATGGCCCTGAGGTTCTCCTTCACATCGTGGACGCGGATGAAGGACGCGCCCTTCTCCACCCCCATGACCGTGGTCACCAGGGTGCCCTCCACCCGCTGGTCCGTGGGCAGGTCCAGGGCGGTGCCGATCACGGACTTCCGGGAGGTGGCCAACAAAACGGGATAGCCCAGCTCCACCAGGCGCTCCAGGTGGAGGATCGCGGTCAGGTTGTGCTCATAGACCTTGCCGAAGCCCACGCCGGGGTCCAGAATGATCTGGCTGTCGTCGATCCCGGCCTCCTTGGCGATGGCGAGGGAGTCCCGCATATCCTGGCACATGTCGTCCAGGAAACTGTTGTACTCCGCCTTCTCCCGGTTGTGCATCAGGCAGCAGGGGACCTGGTATTTGGCGATTAGGCCGGCCACCGTCCGGTCATACTTCAGCCCCCAGATGTCGTTGACCAGGTCGGCGCCCGCTTTCAGGGCCTCCTCCACCACCGGACCTTTATAACTGTCAATGGAGACGGGGATGTCAAAATTTTTCTTGATCATCTCGATCACGGGGACCACCCGGTCGATCTCCTCCTGAATGCTGATCTGCACATGGCCGGGGCGGGTAGACTCGCCGCCCACGTCGATGATGGCCGCGCCCTCCCGGATCATGTCCCCGGTGTGGCGGATCGCCCGGTCCATGTCGTTCCACTTTCCGCCGTCGGAGAAGGAATCAGGGGTCACATTCAGGATACCCATGATATAGCAGTCATGTTCCACATCGAACATGCGGTTTCCGATTTTCATCATCAGTCATACGCTCCTAATTATCCCTTGAGGATCATATTTTTCTTTTCCGGACTCCAGTTGCACGCCGCCTCGGCTTCGCAGAACAGGCAGTTCCGGGAGGCCTTGTCCGCCCGGTAGAGCAGTCCGGCCAAGTCCCGCCGCTCCCCTGTCTCCCGGTCCCGGTGGCCCAGGATGGCGGCGCGGACCTCCGCCCGCTCCTCCGGGGTAAAGCCGCAGTCGGCCAAAACCGTCTCCGCGATGCCGGCGCTCCCCTGGTCGTGGGGGACGCCCTCCCGGTACTGGAGGTGGCGGCCAACGTCGTGGAGCAGCGCCGCCGCGTAAATCAGCTCCTTCGGGACGGTCAGGCCCTGTTCCAGCGCCTCGATATAGGCCAGCCGGGCCACATCCAGACAGTGGGCGGTGTCGTGCCTGCAAAAGACACGGTCCCGCTCCAAATCCCAGATCTGCTCCATACTGTCCCGCCAGAGGGGATGGCGGCAGATCCGGTCGGCCCGCTCCATGGTCTTACCGCCGCTCCAGCATCCGGTAGAAGTCATTTTGGAGTTTTTCATTGTCGGTAAACACACCTCTGGTGACCACCGTCACGGTCTTGGTCCCCGGCTTTTTGATACCCCGCATGGTCATACACATGTGCTCCGCCTCGATGAGGACCATGACCCCATGGGGCGCCAGTTCCTTCATAAACACATCCGCGATCTGGGCGGTGAGCCGCTCCTGAAGCTGGAAGCGCTTGGCGTAGACTTCCAGGGTCCGGGCGATCTTGCTCAGGCCCACCACTTCCCCGTTGGGGATGTAGGCAATGGCCGCGGTGCCGTAGAAGGGCAGCATGTGGTGCTCACAGAAGGAGTAAAAATGGATGTCCTTCTCCATCACCATATCGGTATTGTCCACATGGAACCGCTTTTGCAGGTGCTTGGCCGCGTCGTCGGTGTATCCGCCGGCCAGTTCCTCATACATCCGGGCGATGCGGTCCGGCGTCTCCACCAGACCCTCCCGGGAGATGTCCTCGCCGATTCCCTCCAGGATCAGACGCACACCCTCTTTGATTTTTTCCTTATCCATGGTCCTTCCCTCCCTGCTGAACGGCCTTTTCCGCCTCGCCCAGGAAGGACAGAGAACCGAAAATAATCACCGCGTCTTCTTTGTCTGCCCGGTCCAGCGTCTTTTGCACCGCCTCCGGGATGCTCCCCGCCGCCTCCACAGAGGGGTTCACCTGCGCCACCGCGTCCCGCAGCGCTTCGGCCGGCAGCGCTCTTGGATTGTTGGGGGTCTCCACCGTGATGATATGCTCCGCCAGAGGGGCCGTCAGGCGAATGACCTGCTCATAGTCCTTGTCCTTAAACATGCCCATAATGTAGTGGAGCTTCTTTCCCGGGAAATAGAGCTCCAGGGAGCGGCGCAGCTCCTGGGCCGCTCCGGGGTTGTGGGCTCCGTCGATAATGACCGCCGGGTCCGTCCGCAGCAGCGTGAACCGCCCCCGCCAAACGGTATTGGCCAGTCCGTCGTAGACCTGCCGGTCGGACAGGGCGTAGCCGCCCTCCCGCAGCGCCTCCACGGCCTCCAGGGCCAGGGCGGCGTTGAGAAGCTGGTAGCTGCCCGCCAGATGGATGGTCACGTCCTTCCAATTTTTATAGGAGAAGCTCTGGGACACGCAGCCATAGCGGACGTCTGTGATCTGCGCGGGGTCCACCGTCCGGCAGGGACAGTGGTTGTCCCCGCAGACCTCGGCAATGACCCGGGCGGCGTCGGGCTGCTGCGCCGCGGAGGCCACCCGGGTGTTGGGCTTGATAATCCCCGCTTTCTGCCGGGCGATCTTCTCCAGGGTGTCCCCCAGGCAGTCCATGTGGTCCATGCTGATGGAGGCGATCACCTCCAACACGGGGGTGCGGATCACGTTGGTGGCGTCCAGCGCGCCCCCCATTCCCACTTCCAGGGTCACAATGTCGCAGTTTTTTTCCTGGAAATAGAGGAATGCCAGGGCCGTTTCGATCTCAAAGGCGGTGGGGCCGGCCAGCCCCTTGGCCTTCATGTCCTCTGCCGCCTCCGCGATGGCGGTCACATGCCGGGCCAGCGATTCTTTTTCGATGTACGCTCCGTCCACCTGGATCCGTTCCCGGTAGGAAAACAGGGTGGGAGAGAGATAGCGCCCCGTGCGGTATCCCGCGCCGGACAATATGGTGGAAAGGTAGGCCAGCACAGACCCCTTTCCATTGGTTCCGGAAATGTGGATGAACTTCAAGCTGTCCTGCGGGTCCCCGAGCCTGCTCAGCAGTTCCCGCATGCTCTCCAAGCCAAGTACACTTCCGTATTTGGACACTTCGTCCAAATATACTCTTGCTTCTGTATAGTTCATACGACTCCTATCTAAGACGGGCCTCCCGTCTTTTTGTGTGATACATAGGATATTATAATCTGGCTCTACAAGAAACTCAACGATTCCGGCAAAGATTCCCCGGGAATTTTTCTTCAAATGTCAATCATTGCGGCCAAAATTCCGAACGTCTGCGCGCTGGATTCAGCATCCGGAACGTGGGGCGGAGGCCGGAAACACCGCCGTGTCCGCCGCTGTTTCCCCACGTCAGCCCTCTCCTGATTCCCGGGCAATCACAAAGACCGGAGTGCCCTCGGCCGCGGGGGCGATGGTGCACTGGGGGAACGCCGCCTCCACCCCCTGCTCTGTCAGGCACAAGCCATCCGCAGGCAGAGCCCTGCGGAGCTTTTTCTCCCAATCCGGGTCGGGAAACCAGTCCCCCGCCTGCTGCCGTGCCCTGCCCTGGCCGGTTATTTGGGACAAAATCGTCCGCTTCCACCCTTTCTTCTCCCCGAACAGCTCCCCGGGCAGGCAAGGCGCCCCCTCCCGCACCTTCCACACATCTCCCCAGCGCACCCGGCTGGTCTTTCCGTCCTCCCGGACCTCCTCCCCCTCCAGGCGGAGGCTGAGCAGTCCGTCCCGGTATAGGGCCACCTCCCCCGCCACGCGGCAGGACCAGGGAGTAAACGGCCGGGAGGCGGCCCGCTTTGCCGCCCAGGCCAGACATGCTTTCCAATACAACTCCCGCTGCCACCGCAGCCTCCACGCCCCCGCCAACCGGGCGTAGTACCGGCTGATCCAGAATCCGCCCAATCCGCCTCCGTTGACCTGGGGCCAGGTCAGGCTGTACGCCAGCACAGGCTCCCCCTCCAGCGTCAACGTGCGCTCCTCCCGCTGCCAAACCACCTGCGGAACGGAATCAGCTGCTTCCACCTTCTTCACAGCGGACACCTCCTATCCTCTTTTTTCCATCTTATGTCAGGCAAGAAAGGAGGGCGACGGAGGAAAGGCCGCAGTGGTTGGAAAAATTTGCCGCGAAGAGGAAAAAGATATGATTTTCCTGTTTACTTTCATATTTTAGTTTGCTAAAATATGTGGTGGAAAAGGTTCCCGGTCTACCGGGAGAAAGGAGCATTCACATGTCGAAATTTTTGGATAAGCCCTCCAGCGGGATCCTCTATAAGGCCATCGTCGCCCTGAAGGATGAGGCGGAGTGCAGAAAATTTCTGGAAGACCTTTGCACGGTGTCTGAGATCAAGGCCATGGAACAGCGGATGGACGTGGCCATGCTGCTGGACGACGGCCTGATCTACAGCGAGATCCTGGAGCGCACCGGAGCCTCCAGCGCCACCATCAGCCGGGTCAACCGCTGTCTTCATTATGGCGCGGACGGGTACCGGACCATTATCCCCCGGCTGAAAAACAAGGAAGAACAGGAATGAGCAGCTACGAGTTTTTGGCGGGCTGCTACGACCGGTTCACCTACGATGTGGATTACGCCGCCTGGGCCGACTATATCGAAAAACACTTCCGGCGGCGGGGACTGCCCGGCAAAACGGTACTGGACCTGGCCTGCGGCACCGGCTCCCTCACCCGTGAGCTTGCCCTGCGGGGTTACGAGATGATCGGAGTGGACCTGTCCCCCGAAATGCTCGCCGAGGCGGCGGAGAAAAACAGGGACGTGGGAGAGGTCCCTCCCATGTTCCTGTGCCAGCCCATGGAAAAGCTGGACCTGTATGGCACCATCGACGCCTGCGTCTGCTGTCTGGACAGCGTGAACTATGTCACCGCCCCGAAAAAGCTCCAGAGGGCCTTTGCGCGGGTCCACCTGTTTCTGATGCCCGGCGGACTGTTTCTCTTTGACGTAAATACCCCGGAAAAGCTGGAGGGGCTGGACGGCCAAGTGTTCCTGGACGAGACGGAGGACGCCTACTGCGTGTGGCGGGCGGAATACTCCCGCCGCAGCAAAATCTGTTCCTACTTCATGGACATCTTCCAACTGGACCCGGAGACGGGCCAGTGGGAGCGGGGCGAGGAACTCCACCGGGAGCGGGCCTATACTATCTCAGAGTTGACCGGCTATTTGGAGCAGGCGGGCTTCCGAAACATTCAAGTATTTGGCGATTTGAAACTGCGCCGCCCCAAGCCTGGGGAGGGGCGGGTCTTTTTTGTGGCCAGAAAGGAAAACTGAACCATGCGCGATGAGATCGTAAGAGCAATCACAGGCGACGGCTATGTCAAGGCCGTGGCCATCACCGGCCGGGACCTGGTGGAACGGGCCCGGAACATCCACACCCTGCTGCCCATGGCCACCGCGGCCCTGGGCCGCGCCCTGCTGGGCGCCTCCATGATGGGGGACATGCTCAAGGAGCAGGCGGGCTCCCTCACCCTCCAGATCAAGGGCGGCGGACCCCTGGGCACCATTCTGGCCGTCTCCGACTGCCAGGGCAACGTCCGGGGCTACGTCCAGAACCCCCATGTGGACCTGATGGAAAAGCACCCGGGCAAACTGGACGTGGGCGCCGCCGTAGGCGAGACCGGCACCCTCACCGTGATCAAGGACATCGGCCTGAAGGAGCCCTATGTGGGTTCCATCGGCCTGTTCTCCGGGGAGATCGCCGACGACCTGGCCATGTACTTCGTGGAGAGCGAACAGATCCCCACTGCCTGCGCCCTGGGGGTGCTGGTAGGCACCGACCAGTCTGTCACCTCCGCCGGGGGCTATCTGATCCAGCTCCTCCCCGGCGCCAGCGAGGAGATCATCACCAAAATTGAGTCCGGCGTCCGGAAGCTGGGGCCGGTGAGCGCCGCCCTGGAGGGCGGACTGGACGGCGAGGGCCTGCTCCGTGCCGTTATGTCCGAGTTTGAACTGGAGATTTTGGAGAAGCACCCTGTGGAGTACCGCTGTTACTGCTCCCGGGAGCGGGTGTCCCGGGCCCTGGTCAGCATGGGCCGGGCGGAGCTGTCCTCCCTCATCGAGGAACAGGGCCAGGCAGAGCTGACCTGCCAGTTCTGCGACAAGGTGTACCACTATTCCAGGGAGGAGCTGGAGGAGCTGCTGGACAATATGTGACCCAGGCCGGTGTTTCCGCATAAAATCAGAGGGGCGGAAAAGTATGTTGTGATAACAACATACTTTTCTCCAATTTCCTCTATACTACTTTTATCCGGACCGGATAGACGGTCCAGAATACAGATGAGGTGAAGGAAATGGAGCCCTTGCAGTATATGAAGAACATTCCTGGTGAACAGGTGCTGGACCTGGCTGGTCTGGTGGAGGCCGGCCCCGGCCAGGTGGTCAGCCGCACCCTGGCCCAGAACCCGGCGGTGAGCGTCACCCTCTTTGCCTTTGACAAGGGGGAGGAGATCAGCACCCACGCTTCCGGCGGCGACGCCATGGTGACGGTGCTGGAGGGCGTAGGGAAATTTACCGTGAACGGCACGGAGCACCTCGCCCGGCAGGGCCAAGTGCTGGTGATGCCAGCCGGGAAGCCCCATGCGGTCTACGCCCAGGAGGCCTTCAAGATGCTCCTGGTAGTGGTGTTCCCGCCCGCTCCCTGATTTTTGCCGAGAAAAACCCGGAAGGCACTGCCTTCCGGGTTTGGTTTCATCGTTTAATTGCCGCTGTTGGTCAGGGCCTCCAGCACGTCGTAACGGTCCATTTCGAAGCGCTTGGTCATGGCCAGGGCCTCCTCCATGTCCAGGTCCACGATGCGGCCGTCCAGGGAGGAGATGATCCGGTTGCCCTTGTCCTGGAGCAGCACCTGGACCGCCTCGTAGCCCATGCGGCTGGCGGTCTCACGGTCCCGTGCGGTGGGCGAGCCGCCCCGCTGGATGTGCCCCAGGACGGTGACCCGGGGATCGATGCCCACCTCATCCTGGATGCGCTTGGCGATCTCAAAGGCGCTGCCGGCACCCTCCGCCACCACCACCATGTAGTGGGTTGTGCCGGCCAGCCGGGCCCGGCGGATCTTCTCCACCACGTCCTGCTCAAAATCCACGGGGCGCTCCGGGATGAGCACGGCGGTAGCGCCCACGGAGATGCCCACATAGAGGGCCAGATAACCCGCATGGCGGCCCATGACCTCCACCACGGAACAGCGCTCATGGGACTGCATAGTGTCCCGGAGCTTATCAATACACTCGATGGCGGTGTTGCAGGCGGTATCGAAGCCGATGGTGTAGTGGGAGCAGCCGATGTCGTTGTCAATGGTGGCGGGGATTCCGACCACAGACAGCTTCTGGCCACTTTCCGCCACTTGGCGGGACAGGGCCAGCGCCCCCCGGAAGGTACCGTCGCCGCCGATGGCCACGATGGCGTCCAATCCCAGCAGCTTGCAGGTGGCGATGGCCTTCTCCCGTCCCTCCGGCTGCATAAATTCCTTGCTCCGGGCGGTATAAAGGAGGGTGCCGCCCTTATTGATGATATGGCTGACGCTGGAGCTGTCCATCTTCACAAAATCGCTGTTGATCAGACCGCTCCAGCCCCGGCGGATCCCGACGCACTCAATCCCCCGGCTGGTAGCGGTACGCACCACGGCGCGCACCGCCGCATTCATGCCCGGGGCGTCGCCGCCGCTGGTCAGCACACCGATCCGTTTTACCTGTGAGTTCATAACCTGGGCCCTCCTTGCTAAACATCTGATGTTGGCGGAGACCGCCGCTTCCGGCGTCTTCAACACAGTGGAATCATTATGTCACCAACAAAATGGAATGTCAAGAAGCCGGAACCGCCTGACAAAAAGACGGTTTATTTTGACCAGAACCCGCCTTTTTTAAAAGAAAATTTTTTGCAGAAAAATTTGATTTCCCTGTTGACAACTCCCTCCTGGTTTAGTATAATAACGAAGCCGTCGCGAGAGCGGGCAACACCGGGGAGCATAGCTCAGCTGGTAGAGCACATGCCTTACAAGCATGGGGTCACAGGTTCGAGCCCTGTTGTTCCCACCAATTCGACCCACACTCCCCCGGGACTACCTGGCTCGGTAGTTCAGTTGGTTAGAACGCCGGCCTGTCACGCCGGAGGTCGAGGGTTCAAGTCCCTTCCGAGTCGCCACTTTTTATTTCTTTTGAGTGTTTCAAAAGGAATATGCCTCTGTAGCTCAGTTGGTAGAGCAGGGGACTGAAAATCCCCGTGTCGTTGGTTCGATTCCGACCGGAGGCACCATCTCCCGCAGTTTCCTCTGCGGGAGACCAAATGCGAGTGTAGCTCATCTGGTAGAGCGCCACCTTGCCAAGGTGGAGGTAGCGAGTTCGAGCCTCGTCACTCGCTCCAATTTTTTGGAGCACTCTGCTGCTCCATGCGGTGCCATAGCCAAGTGGTAAGGCAGAGCTCTGCAAAAGCTCCACTCCCCAGTTCAAATCTGGGTGGCACCTCCATAAGGTCGCAACAATCTGGATATTTTAAGCGCAAAGCTTAGAGTTCCAGGAGGTTGCGACCTCTTTTTTTCAAATTTTCGAGTTGCGGAGAATGGATATTTTCGAGCAATTCGAGTAACTGGGCAGATTTGAACTCCCCTTTTCCTGAAGTTTGCGGTGAAAACGAAAAAAACGCCCTTTTTCAAAGAGAAAAACAGGGCAAGCTTCCCTCAAAATTATATACGAAGTTTCGGGCGTCTGTTTATTGGTTAAGTCAAAGCCATCAAAGAGGCGCCCTTTTTCGTTGTACCCGATTCAAAAATGGCGCTATTGCCCATCATACGTTTACCAGCCGGAGCAATCAGGTTTGCTTCGGCTTATTTTTTTACAGGAGGATTTTGATATGGATAGCCTGCTGCGGCACGTCCATCCAGCCGGTGCTGGATCGGCTGCGGCAGAATCCGAAGCTGGACACGGTGTACCTCTGCCTCGACAACGACGACGCGGGCAACGAAGCCTGTGACCGCATGAGGGACGCGCTGGAGGATATGGGGCTGGACGTGGAGCGGCTCACACCGCGGCGCAAAGACTGGAACGATGATCTCTGCGCCAAATTCGAAAAGCACAAGGAGGATGCCACACGAACGAGAACACATGGCCGTTTATTTTGATCTGCGGCGGGCTGCTGGTGTTCCTGCTGGCAGTGTCCTTCTTCTCCCAGCGCTACTCCCTTAACAACATCAAGAGCAAGACCGTGGACGACGGCCAGCACGGAACGGCCCGCTGGGCAACGCCAAAGGAGATCCGCAGCACCTATCACGTTGTACCCTTTCGGCCACGCAGCTGGAGAAAGGGAATAGATCAGCTCTACCCCGCTGATGCCACAGCAAGTGAGATCGTCACCCGCGGAGAGGCGCAGAACTCCGGTCTCCGGGATTATGCCAAGACCAACAGTCGGGAATACTTTGCCGATTGCTTCGTCTACTGGATCACGTACAGCGGCAACGAAAAACGCTTGGAAACATTCCGGAACGCCGCACCTGAGACATACGCCTACATGGGGGAACTGTCAGCAAACAATTGGAGCTGATGAATACACTATGCTTATAGTATAAGAGGATAAAAGCCAGACAAATCAGAACTTGTGAAAAAGCAATGTATAAATTACCCCTCCCAATCTAAATAGGTTGGGAGGGGGTGGAATAATAAGAAACAGCCTTATATAAACAATTCGTTTGCTTTTTCAACGGAGCAGGCATTCTTTATTGCCGCTGCAGCAATAGAAGTCATAAGACCGCTGACCTTTCTAGCGTGAACCGGACATATGGACACGCATCGCATACAGGATATGCACTTACTCTTATCGGTCGCTCTGGGCGTGTTTGCGGAGATAGCGCTTGCGGGACATTTCTGTACGCACAGCCCACAGGAGGTACAACGGGAATCGGCTTTTGGAACCATTCCGGTTCCAGCTTTTTTGTATGGTCTGTTGCCGGGAACAGAAGGTTTGGATAATTTGTTGGAAACGGCTTTTTCAAGAATCCGGTCACCAAATTCCGCAAGTTCTTTACAATCATCCAAATTAGGCCTTCCGGCTGCATACTCGTGTATGATGGAATGTTCCGCTACTGCAGAGATGGCGGCAATCACCTGGAACCCGGCGTTTTGGGCACAATCCTCCATCTGGACGAGGGTATCCTCATAAGCACGATTTCCATAAACTGCAACAATCACGCATTTTGCTCCATTCCCTTTGATCATCGCAAGTCGATCCAAAGCAAGCTGCGGTGCAACGCCGCCAAAAGATGGCATTGCAATCACTGCAAGAGAGTCACTCTCAAAACAAATCTCTGCATACATGGTATTCGGAGCAGATAGATCAATCGTGTCGACCTGAGACCAGTTTTGCGAAATTGCTCTGGCAGCTCTTTCTGTTCCGCCAGTTGGGCTGAACACGATCTGATAGCATTTCATGTTGGTTCCTCCTTGGATGTAAAAAATAAAGCTACATCATATGGAACATTATAACTGTATTCTGATGTAGTGTCAATATTTACACCATTGAAATTATATGGTAGAATAACAAGCGGAGGATTTGTATTATGCATATCAGTAATAAATGTTCTATTGCAGTTCACTGCTTAATATTTATAAATGAATATGGTGAAGAAAACAAAGTGACAAGTGAATTGCTCTCGCTTTCAACAGGATGCAATCCGGTTACCATCAGAAACATCATCAGCGCAATGAAAAAAGATGGCATCATAGATGTGAAGTTTGGAACAGGCGGGGCAACGCTTGCCGTTCCGATGCAGGATATTTCTCTATACCGTATTTGTGAGGCGGTAGATCCGAAGGCAATTGATAAAATGATAAGTGTTCATTCCTCTCCATCTCCGTTCTGCCCAGTTGGAAGAAATATAGGGGATGTACTTGATCGAACATATGACACGCTGAAAGAAAACCTGATATCCAGCATGAAGTCTATAACGATGGAAAAAATAGTGAATGACTATCATACAATACTTGAACATGATAAATGATATTCTTTTTCAAAAGAACTTGTACAATTCCAGTTTATCAAACAGATTTGCCTTTGTTTCTCCAAGATATGATATAAAATGCGGCATCATGCAGAATAACGACCTTTACTGCGTCAAAAAGTACCTACTTCATTCAAACGGGGTGGGTACTTTTGCGAGTTCGGCAAAAACCTTAACTTAATGACATTGGGGGCATAAGATGTTGTTTTGTGTGTTTAAAAAACAGGGGCGATAAGGTTTGCCGTCCCTGTTTGTGCTATCGAATAGAATGGCGTATGTTTGTCAACGCCATCGCATTTTTTGCAGTGAAATAGCGGACGGCGTTCTTGTTTTGATACTGTTGCACCGCCGAATTGTATTGACTCTGAATGGAGTGAAACTAAAACATCCTGCATGCCTGACTCTGTGAGTGCCAGACACGCAGGATATTTAATTGATATTTTTATTACTCTAACAGCACAACCATCCTGATACATAAGTGTTGGGACTACGGAATAGAGTCACAGATTTTCCTGCGGTTCATGGTCCTTGCCGCACTGGATCATGCGGTAGCCCACGCCGATGTGAGTCTGGATGTACTGGGGATGGCTCTGGTCTACTTCCAATTTCTTTCGCAGGGTAGCCATAAAGACACGCAGGGAAGGAAGCTCAGCGGTGACATTGTCGGCCGAGCCGCCCCAAATCTCACCAATGATATAGTTGTGGGTCAGTACCTTACCGGTGTTCTTAGCCAGCAGGCACAGCAGCTTGTATTCAATGGGGGTCAAATGCAGCTCCTGACCATCCCGGTAGGCGCAGCCTGCCGCGTAGTCGATGACAAGACCGCCGTTCTGGTAGCGGGCTGCCTCCTCACTGGTCTTCTGGCTGTCATACCGCACCCGGCGCAGGGCCACCCGCAGCCGGGCCAGCAATTCGTCCACGGAGAAGGGCTTGGTCAGGTAATCATCCGCACCGGCATCCAACGCGGCAACTTTGTCACGGTCATCAGAGCGGGCAGATACCACGATGATGGGCATATTGCTCCAGGAGCGGATCTTTTTGATGATGTCGATACCGTCCACGTCCGGCAGGCCAAGATCCAGCAACATCACGTCGGGCCGGTAAGAAAGGGCATCCATCACCGCCTGGGCGCCGTTCCTGGCCCGACGGAACTGGTAATTCTGGGTCTCCAGCGTGGTGGCAATCAGATTGCCGACGGCTGTATCATCCTCTACAAACAGAATCTGTGGCTTATTCATATGTGTTTACCTCCGAAGCCCGAAGGGTAAAACGAAATACCGTTCCCTTGGGGTAGTTATTGGCAGCTTCAATTTTGCCTCCGTGGGCATTGATGATGGACTTGCACAGGGAGAGGCCAAGCCCCAGGCCCCGCCGTCCGTCACCACGTTCCTTGCCCACGGTGTAGAACATATCAAAGAGCTTTTCCTTGGACGCATCGGGGATGCCCGGGCCGTCATCGGCAATCTCCACAATCACCATCTGATTGGACTTCCGGGCGGACAAGGTAATGTTGGAGCCATCCGGCGTGTATTTGATGGCATTGTTCACAATGTTGATGACCACCTGCACCATCAGCCGGGCATCCATGTCCGCCATCAGCATATCGTCATCCAGCTTTGCCTCAATGTGGTGCTTGGAAGCGTTTCGATCCAGATGGGCCATGGCTTCCGTAAAGATGTCCGAGATCATTTCCGGCTCCATATTCATGTTGATCCGGTTGTCCTCAATGCGGGTGATGGACAGAAGATTTTCCACCAGATCAATGAGCCACATGGCGTCATCATAAATCGCGGTGAACAGGCTTTGCTTCTTTTCCGGCTCCAACTGGTTAGCGCTCTCCATCAAGATATTGGCGTTGCCGGAGATGCTGGTGAGGGGCGTACGCAGATCGTGGGAGATGGCCCGCAGCAGGTTGGCTCGCAGGTTTTCCTGATTGGCCTGGGCCTCCGCCTTTTGCTTCTCCCGCATGGTGATCTCTTTTTCCAGTGCCAGTCCGCACTCATCCAGCAGAGCCACCATCAGATTCTTTTCAAAGGAAAACAGTGGGTGATGTTCCCCCTTGACGGAGATCCCCACCACGGCCAATGCGCCGCCTGTTCCACGGATAGAAAGATACAGGCACTTGGAGTTTGGCAGGGTATTCGTTGTGGCGCCGGCGTGCTTGTTATTCTTATAGACCCATTCCGCCACGGCTTCCTCGGCAGGCACCAGGAGAGCGGACATATCGGCTTCTTCCGAGAATGGGAAGCTCATGGCTGGCAGAAGTCCGCCGTTTCCGTCCGCCCGGTAGACCACCAGGTCCCGTTCCAGCAAATGCCCCAGCTGCTGCGCGGCGATGGTGAGGATCTCCTCTGTACCTTCGGCAGTCTGGAACTTATGGCTGGATTCCAACAAAATGGCGGTGCGGTAGGCCTTGTCCGCGTTCATCTTCGCCTGGAGTTTGACTCGTGTTGTCAGAGAACTGCTCAGCAGGCCCACGATAAACATGATGCCGAAGGTGGCAATGTAGCTGGGGTCGCTCCGCAGGGTGAAGAAGGGATCGGTAAAGAAGAAGTTGAAGGCCAGCACCGAAACGACGGACGAAAGGAGGCTGTAACTGCGGCCCGTGGTGACCATGGAGATCACCAGCACGCCCAGCAGATACAGCATGATAATATTGGTATCGGTGAAGCCCAGATAACCAAACCCATAGCCGCCCAGTGTGCAAAGCGCCAGGATGCCCAGCATTTTCAGCGTATCCCTGATGGAGAACTGCTCCTGTGAAGAACGTGCTCTGGAAGGATGGCTCATATGGCGGGCGGTCTGCTGATCCGGGATGATATAGACGTCCAGATCCGGTGCCAGTTCGTTCAGCCTGTCCACCAGATTCTTGGAGCGGCGGAGACTGGCACGCCGGGGGCTGCGGCCCAGCACGATTTTGGAAATGCCGCTGATGCGGGCATACTCCGCGATCTGTACTGCCGGGTCGTCGCCGTAGGTGGTGGTGATTTTGGCGCCCAGTTCCTCGGCCAGATGCACATTGTCGCTGATCCGCTTCCAGTCTTCGTCAGACAGGGACGCAAACTCAGGCGTCTCCACAAAAAGCGCGGTAAAGGCGGCGTGGAAGGCTTTCGCCATCCGGGCGGCGGTCCGGATGACCTTGGCGTTGGAGGGGGAGGAGGAGAGGCAGATCAGGACATGTTCGCCGGCTTTGGGCTTTTCATCACCGTCCAGCCAGGGTGCGGCATCCAGACGGTCCGCTGTCCGCCGCAGGGCGATCTCCCGGAGGGAGGCCAGGTTCTTATCCGTAAAGAAGTTCCCCATGGCCTGGGTGGCCTGCCGGGGGCGGTAGATCTTGCCTTCCCTCAGCCGCTCCAGCAGGTCGGCGGGCTCCAGATCCACCAGCTCTACCTGATTTGCGGAGTCAAAGACACTGTCCGGGATACGTTCGGCAACAGAGACCCCGGTGATGGCGGCCACCTTGTCGTTGAGGCTCTCCAGATGCTGCACATTGACGGTGGTGTAAACATCAATTCCGGCGCGCAGAAGCTCCTGCACATCCTGGTAACGCTTTACATGGCGGCAGCCCTCAGCATTGGTGTGAGCAAGCTCGTCCACCAGGATCAGCTGGGGATTCCGCTCCAAAGCGGCGTCCAGGTCAAATTCCCGTAGTTCGATGCCTTTATATGGAATGTGTTTGACCGGCAGCTGCTCCAGCCCATTCAACAGAGCCATGGTTTCCGGCCGGGTGTGGGGCTCGATATACCCTGCTACCACATCCACGCCAGCAGCCTTGGCCCGCTGGGCGGCCTCCAGCATGGCGTAGGTCTTGCCAACGCCTGCGGCATAACCGAAGAATATCTTCAGCCGGCCGCCAGCCGGTTCCTCCGCTTGCTGGATGCTCCGCAGCAGACGGTCGGAATCCGGCCTTCGATCATCCTGCATGGTAGTTGCTCCTCTCTGTGAAAAAATAGGCGTCCTTTCTGGGACACGCCCAATTTAATATGTATCTTTATGAGACTGGGAGTCCGCGGCCTCCTGTTTTTTTGCGACTTCTTCCTCTTCTGCGTCCCAATAGGGCGAGATCCCGCCTCTGTCCAAAAAGCGGCCGAGGCGCCCAACCACATAATAACCGAAGACTGCAATAAAGAAAAGCCCACCGATCAAGACCAATGCTTCCACACGAACCCCTCCCAAATATGTCTGACGAAGGTGTTGCCTTTTGATAGTTCCATTATAGACGCAAAGGCATATGTGTGAGATTCGCGTTTGACGCGTGAGATAAAGATTCCATTAAACATCAATGGATTTAATTGAACTTTAATGCGGAGGGGCCAACTCAAAGGGCACATTTATGACTTCCGTGATAGAGTGAATCCACGAAAAGGAGGTTTCACTATGCAAGTCATAATCGGTGCGATCGGTGTCCTCACCGTCGCGATCCTGGGGTATCTCACCTGGGTACTTATGAAGGAGGAGTAAGAAACGCTTATGAACTCGGTATTACAGTATGTGCTGTATGTAGGTATCCTGGTGGCCTTTTCCATCCCGCTGGGATTCTATATTAGCAAAGTGGGACGGAGAGAAAACCCTCGTCTCCCGCGTCCTGGGTCCGGTGGAGCGGGGCATCTGCAAGCTCCTGCGTATTGACCCTGAGGAGGATATGGGCTGGAAGAAGTATCTGGCCGCCGCGCTCCTCTTTAATCTATTCGGCTTTATGAAACAAACAGCTTTACGCGCATTTGGACTGGTGCTGGTGATGACCGTCCTGTGCGGCTTTCTTTACACGGTGGTCTGCACCGGCATCAACCAGACGCTGTTTCCCCATCAGGCAAATGGCAGCGTCATTGAGATCGACGGCAAGACTTACGGCTCCGAACTGCTGGCCCAGCAGTTCACGAAGCCCGAGCATCTGTGGGGCCGCCCCATGAGTCTGGACCTGACCTCTTTCACGGATGAGGAGGGCAATGAAAACGCATAATTTAATGCAGTCTTAATATGGAGGTTGCAACTCTAATAGTTTCCTCATACCCGACGTGCTATAATTAAAAATACCTTTATACGCCCTTGTGATCGTCTTTATGAGGAGGAGCCTCAGACGTGTTGAAAGAGAAAATTCGGGAGATACTGGCGCCCTTTTGGAAAAGCGACCGGGCATCTCCCGCTCGTATCATTATATTTGGCTTTCTTCTGCTGATCTTGCTGGGGACGCTTCTGCTGATGCTGCCATTTTCCACCCGGGAATGGGGAGGAGCCTCCTTTACCGATGCCCTTTTCACCGCCACCTCCGCCACCTGCGTCACCGGCCTTGTGGTCCATGACACCGCCACCTATTGGTCCCAGTTTGGGCAGTTGGTCATCTTGATTCTTATTCAGGTGGGCGGCATGGGCGTGGTCACCATGGCCGTTGCCATCTTTATCTTCTCCGGCAAGCGGATCGGCCTGAAGCAGCGGTGGGTCATGCAGGAGTCTATCTCCGCGCCCCAGGTGGGCGGCATCGTCCGCATGACGGGCTTTATTCTAAAAACCGCCTTTGCTATCGAGGGCGTAGGCGTGCTGATTTTAGCGTTTCGCTTCTGCCCAGAGTTTGGCTTGGGACGCGGCCTGTGGTATGCGGTGTTCCATTCCATCTCCGCTTTCTGCAATGCAGGCTTTGATTTGATGGGCGTAAAGGCGCCGTTTTCCTCCCTGACCAGCTACGCCGGAGACCCCGTCGTAAATTTGACCGTCATGCTGCTGATCGTGGTGGGCGGCCTGGGATTTTTGACCTGGCAGGATATTTCCACCCGGCGTCTCCGGTTCAAGGAGTATCGGCTGCAAAGCAAGCTCATTTTGGTCACCACCGCGGGACTGCTGCTGTTTGGATTTCTGTTCTTCCTGCTGTACGAGTTCCGGCTCCCGCAATGGGACAGCCTGTCTCCCATGGAGAAAGTGCTGGCGGCGATGTTCCAGTCTGTCACCCCCAGGACCGCGGGCTTCAACACGGTGGATCTGGCGCAGATGTCCGAGCCCAGCCAGCTGCTGACCATTCTTCTGATGCTCACCGGCGGTTCTCCCGGTTCGACAGCCGGCGGTTTCAAAACCACCACCTTTGCGGTGCTGGTGCTGAGCGCCATCGCGGTTTTCAAAAAACGGCGCAGCGCCCAATGTTACGGGCGGCGGGTGCAGGACGACGCGCTCCAGAGCGCCTGTGCCATCTTCCTTCTGTACCTTCTGTTTTTCCTCATGGGCGGCATCCTGATCTGCTGCATCGACCAGGCCCCGCTGATGGATGCGCTGTTTGAAGCGGCATCCGCCATTGGTACAGTCGGCCTGTCCCTGGGCGGCACCGCGCGGTTTTCGCTGCCGTGCAGAATGATTCTGGTGTTTCTCATGTACTTTGGGCGGGTGGGCGGCCTGACCATGATCTACGCATTCACGGCGAACAATCGGGCCGCTTCTTCCCAATTCCCGCAGGAACCGGTAACGGTAGGTTAAAAGGAGTATCCATATGAAATCTGTACTTTTGATTGGCCTGGGGCGTTTTGGCCGCCACATGGCGGAAAAGCTGAAGGAGCTGCACCACGAGGTGCTGGCTGTGGACCGGAACGAGGATCGGGTCAATGACATTCTTCCTCTGGTTACCAACGCCCAGATCGGAGACAGCACCAATGAACAATTCATCGCGTCCCTGGGCGTCCGGAATTTTGACCTGTGCGTCGTCGCCATTGGTGATGACTTCCAAAGCTCCCTGGAGACCACCGCGCTGCTGAAAGAGAATGGCGCCCCCTTCGTGCTGTCCCGGGCAGCCCGGGATGTCCATGCCAAATTTCTGCTGCGCAACGGAGCGGACGATGTGATCTATCCGGAAAGGCAGATGGCAAATTGGTCTGCGGTGCGGTATACCGCGGATCACGTGTTTGATTACATTGAACTGACGGACGATCACTCTATTTTTGAAACCGCGGTGCCGGCATCCTGGGTGGGGAAAACCATTGTGGAGCTGGCTGTCCGACAGAAGTACCATATCAATGTGCTGGCTACAAAATATAACGGGAAACTGGAGCCATTGCCCGGCCCCACACATTGTTTCCGGGCAGATGAGACGATTTTTGTTCTCGGCAGCAACCGGGACGTGCAGCGGTTTTTGAATCTGTGAGGATGGTTAGTCATTTGAGAAAACTTGGAAAACACCGTGCGATACCATCCATGATTGGATCAACGATAGGACCGATTGTGGTAAACTACCGCTGATATTCTTACTGGGTTTGGCCGCAGGTTATAAAGAAAAGCATCCTGTATGTTTGACGCTTCTTGTGAGCGTCAGACATACAGGATGTTATCGCAGTGCGGCTTTCCATACATTTTATCGGCCGCAGGTTTTAGAGTTCTCTCGACTTCCTTTGGCTGATCCTTGCACTTAAGCCGAAATGTGATACAATGGCCCCAATCAAAATACACGTTTAAGGAGAATTCGATGTATCAATACAATCTATCCTCTGCACGGAGCCCGCTGACGGAAGCGCCGGATTCTGATAATTGTTTCTTGACCCTGTTGACCTCGGAGGAACTGGATCAGAATCCCCATCTCCCCGGTCTGGAGCAGGTCCTTTGCCATACGCCAACAGCACGGGATGCGCGTGTGTGCAAGGCGGAAACACACCGGAGCTATCTCTGCGGAACGATTGCAACTCCACGGCAGACCAAGGAACAGATCCCCATTGCGTTTGGCTACCTCTTAACAGCAGATCAAATGATCCTTTGTGACGATTCCGGCGTTGCCCATACGATGCTCCATCGGGTTCAAGAGGAGAACCCACAGATGGAAAAGGACGTCGGAGAATTCTTCTATGCGTTTTTGGAGCTTTTAATTACCAAGGATATGCACCACCTGCAAGAGCTTGAAGATAAACTGACCCACCTGGAAGACCAGGTGTTAGCCGGGATCATGAATGACTTCAACCTTCACATGACCGCTTTGCGGAAGGAGGTTGCCGGTTGGATCCATTACTACACGCAGCTGGAAGATATGGTCTGCGAATTTGAAGAAAATGAAAATAAGTATTTTGAAGAAAATAATCTGAAACTGTTCCACCTGGTAGAGAAACGGATCGACCGCTTGAAGAATCAGGCGCAAATGCTGCGGGAGTACGGAATGCAGATACGGGAACTGTTTCAGGCAGAAATCGATATTCGGCAGAATCGAATCATGAAAATTCTTACCATCGTCACCACGATCTTTCTCCCCCTGACACTTGTGACAGGCTGGTATGGCATGAATTTCGCATATATGCCAGAGCTCACCTGGAAATATGGTTACCCGGCTGTCATCGTCATCAGCGTGGCAGTAGTATTGGTTTGCCTTTGGATCATGAAGAAGAAAAAATTCTGGTGAATCCGCGATACCAGTGGAGAGATGATTAAAACAAAAGCCCCTTGCGATTTGGCATGTAAACACCCCATTCGTTAGGCAGCATGCCATACTGTCAACGAATGGGGTCATTTCATTTTCTCAGGCTCATTTTTTATTCATCAAATCATGGTCAGCCTGCAGCAGCCGCTCGGAAACACAATCCAGCTGCTCCGCCTTGTTGTAGCGGTCCACCAGCCGACCATCGCCGTTCGGTTCCCCGCTGTGACCGCGGAACGCCAGCTTCAGCAGGATTGGCGTCAGTATCGTACCGCCCACCACAGTGATAATGATGGGGGTCATCATGGTCTGACTCAAAACACCCATGGACAAGCCGCGGTTGGCCACGATCAGGGCCACCTCGCCCCGGCATACCATGCCTGCGCCCACCTGCAGGCTCTCCTTGTTGCTGAAGCCGCAGAGCTTTGCGCCAAGACCGCAGCCCGTCAGTTTTGAGATCACAGAGACCTCCAGCAGCAGGACGGAGAACAGCACCAGCCGGCCGCTCATGCCTGTCAGCTGCGCGCTGATGCCAATGCTGGCGAAGAAAACCGGCGTCAGCAGCAGATAGCACATAGAGTTGAATTTGGACTGGATATAGGCGGCCTTGGGGGTGCAGGCCACCACCAGGCCCGCCGCGTAAGCACCCGTGATATCCGCTACGCCAAAGAACGCCTCGGCGCAGTAGGACATCACCAGGCACAGCACAAAGGCCAGCACCGTGTTCCGGTGGGTGGCCCAGCCGTGCTGGCGCTCCAGCATCCAGGTGAACAGCCGATAGGCGCCATAGCCAACCACAGCGGCAAAGACAAAGAAGCCCACGATCTTTGCAAGCACCAGCAGGATGCTTTCTCCGCCGCCGGCCACGCTGCTGACTAGGGTCAGGGCGATCAAACCCAGCACATCGTCGATAAGGGCGGCGGCCAGGATGGTATTGCCCGCCTTGGTCTCCAGCTTTCCCATCTCCTTCAGTGTCTCAACAGTGATGCTGACGGAGGTGGCGGTGAGGACCGTGCCCACAAATACGTTCTCCAGGAAACCGCTGCTTTCGATCATTCCCGCTTTGGCAGCGCCCCAGGCCAGAGCTGTGCCCATGGCCAGCGGGACCAGTACACCCAGCAGGGCCACTAAAAAGCCGGCTTTTCCACTATGCTTGAGTTCCTGAATGTCCGTCCCCATTCCGGCGGAAAACATCAGAACGATGACGCCCAGTTCACTGATCTGAGACAGGAACTCTGTCTCAGAGAGGATATTCAGCCCTGCGGGGCCGAGGACCAGGCCCGCCAGCAGCGCACCTACCACTTGGGGCATCTGAAACCGCTGGGTCACAAGCCCCAGCAGTTTGGTACTCAGGAGGATCAGGGCCAGATCTATCAAATAATGATAGGACAAAATCAAAACTTCCTTTCTGATACAAAAAACGTGCAGTTCTATTCGTATCATGCTATCTTAGCCCTTTTTGCCCCATTTTCAATCAGTATTCTGCACAAATTAACAAATGAATTTTGCCGTTTTTCTTCGATTATTAGAACACCGCTCAGACATTTCGTACGTCTGAGCGGCGTTCTCCTGATAGGAAGTTCGTTATGACAGGTGAGCGGCTCCCGTCTGCTTTTCAGCCGGTTGTCCGTCATCCTTTTCCGTCAGCTTTCTGATTCCCTGAACGGCAACAATAACGCCGAGCAGTAGAAGCAGCACCGCAAAAATCAGCTGTAGAGTGTTTCCGAGATCCAAACCTGTTGTCACAAGTTGTCCACCCAGATGATAAATGGTCATTCCCAGCGCGGTAAAGGTGACCGCGATCATGAATGCCATGGGAATCCACAGCATGGCCCCCTGCCGCTTTGTCTTTTTAAGAAATACCGCGCAGGCCACCAGCGCAAGCACGGACAGCAGCTGGTTGCCGGAGCCAAACAGCGGCCAGATCTCCTTGTAGCCAACCTTTGTCAGCAGATAAGCCAGCACCAGCGTCAGGACCGTTGCAAAATATTTGTTGGTCATCAGGCTCTGCCACGGCTTCCTATTCTGATCATTTACATCATCGTCAAGGAAGAACTCCTGGAAGGACAGTCTTCCCACACGTGCCACGGAGTCCAGCGACGTCAGCGCGAACGCCGACACGGCCAGGTTAATCAGGGTAAATACCAGGTTGTACGGCAATCCGACCGCCGTCAGGAAGTTGGCGATGGCTCCGGCAAAAATCTGGGGCTGCGTGACCAAGCCCTGCGCCGCGGCCTCACCATCCGCGAAGGAAGCCACGGCGATCAGCGCGATCACCGCCAACAGGCTCTCCATCAGCATGGCGCCAAAGGACACCGGGAGCATATTCTTTTCGTTTTTGATCTGCTTGGACGCCGTTCCGGAGGAAACAAGAGAGTGGAAGCCTGATACGGCGCCGCAGGCGATCGTCACAAACAGAATGGGGAACAGATACTGCCCGTCCACGCAAAAGCCGGTAAATGCCCTCAAATTGCAGGAGGGATTGGCCACAAAGACACCGATGACGGCTGCCACGATCATGAAGATCAGCAGATAGCTGTTCAAGTAGTCCCGGGGCTGAAGCAGGGCGCTTACCGGGGCGACGCAGGCGACCAGGATGTAAACGAAGATGATGATATGCCAGGTCCCCTGGCTCAGATACACCGGGAAAGCCAGGCCTAAGGCTACCGCCGCTATCAGCATGGCAATGGCAATGGCCGTGTTGACCCATTTATTCAGATGCCCCATCCGCAGGATCATCCCCAGCACGACTGCTTCCAGAATAAACAGCATGGACGTCGTGGCCACCGAGCCGTTTGCCGCAACTTTGCTCACAATGCCGCTTTCGCTGACTGAAAATCCGTTAAACGTTCCCGCGACCACATCCGCAAAGGCTGCCACGACCAGAATGCAGAACAGCCAGCAAAACAGCAGGAACAGCTTTTTGCCCAACTTGCCGATGTACGCTTCAATGATATAGCCGATGGTGCGGCCCTTGTTTTTTACAGACGCGTACATAGACGCGAAATCCTGCACGGCGCCAAAGAATACACCGCCGATCAAAATCCAGAGCAAAACCGGGAGCCATCCGAACATGGCGGCCTGAATCGGGCCATTGATGGGGCCGGCTCCGGCAATGGATGCAAATTGATGCCCAAATACGACGTTCGTGTCTGCCGGCACGTAATCAACACCGTCCTGCATCTCGTAAGCGGGGGTTTCCTTATTGGGATCGATCCCCCACTTGTTCTGCAGATACCGGCCATACAGGAGATACGCGCCTCCCAATACGATGATGGCGATGACCATCATGAGAATTCCATTCACTGATTGTTACCTCTTTTCCGGTTTGTTCAGCTCCGCCCGCGCGCGAAAATCGGAGCTTTTGCTGTATGCATCTATAAAAAAACGCCTCTACAGTCCAATGCGGACTGCAAAGGCGGAGTTTTATCATTCCGTGGTACCACTTTGCTTGCCGCGGCTAAACCGCGGCCCCTCTGTACTGTCTTCCAAACAGCCTCTCCTGTAACGTGGAGAAAACGTCCTGGCTTACTCACCTGCCGCATCATACAAATGCCGCGGTTTTCAGATGGATGCTCCCGGGTGATGTCCCGGAAAGGCTCTCTGCCGTCTCTCACCAACCGACGGCTCTCTGCGTTCAAGTATCCTTCAGGGATGTATCCCGATCATCACATTTCTGGAGCGGTTTTTCACCGCCTCAGTACTTGTTTTATTGTCTGTATTTTAACACTCTATTCCGTGAATGCAAGCGCAATTTTATATACATCTTACAATTATTGAACATATAATTTGTATATACCAACCAATTATCCAAAGTGTTGTAAACGTTCCGGTTGATTTGCAAAGAAGACGGCTCTGCCAAAAGCAGAGCCGCGTTTGCTTCCGCAGTATACAAAGCAGGGCGGAGCCGGTTCCGCCGCAGATACCCTTCAGAGCTTTCTGATGACTTTGGCTGGGTTACCGCCTGCGATACAATGGTCGGGGATATCCTTTGTAACGACTGCTCCGGCGGCTACCACCACATCGTTTCCAATCGTGACGCCGGGCATTACCTTTACTCCTCCGCCGAACCAGACATTGTTTCCAACCTTGATGGGACGGGCATACTCCAGTCCCTTGTTTCTTTCCAGATATTCGATAGGATGCCCTGCTGTATAGAAGCCGCAGTCGGGACCCACAAACACATGATCACCAAATGTTACCTTTGCACCATCCAATATGACGCAGTTGTGATTTGCATAAAAGTTCTCCCCGACTTCGATATTGTACCCATAGTCACACCAGAAAGGTGCTTGTATCAAGAAAGAGGCTTTTGTTTTCCCAAGCAGGCTCTTCAGCAATGCCTGTTGCTCATCAAACTGCGTGGGACGCAAATGATTGTATTCATAACACAGCTCCTTGCAGTGAACCAGTTCATCCGCCAGTTCTTTCGGATCATACGGCATCCCTGCATCCCGTTTTTCCTTCTCTGTCATGCCGCACCTCCATTGGCAGTATCGTACGTTGGCATCATAACAAAAATTCCGCACTGATTGCAAGGCGCGGGCATACAGACAAGGGAGCCACGGCTAAGCGGCGTATTCACAGGGCGTCCGCCAAGGCAGCCGCTCTGGCCGGCCCGTCTGTTACCGTGATGTATCCCACATGCAGGACTCCTGGAACCAGGACCTCTCCGATGACCTCCCACTTGCTCAGCGCCGCCATGCGTTCGAAGGGAATGCGGACACCGTCCAGCACAGACGGATCATGCTCCTCACAGCAGGCGAGCAGCGCGCGCTGCTTTCCGAAATATTCCTCTTTTTCCCGCAGGCAGAAGCAGTACAGATGGTCGATCACCGCCTTGATCTGGGCCGGTATGGTATACCAGTACACAGGCATGGCGAACACCAGCACATCTGCGGAGAGAATGTCATCGGCGATGCTGTTGAACGCCTCATCCACACTGCAGGGCTTTCCGTTTTGATAGCAGGTGTCGCAGGCAAGGCACCCGCCCACATGCAGCCTTGTGCAGTCGATACGCTTCACAGTATGCCCCTTGCTTTCCGCAGCTCTCATGAAGAACTCCGCCATGATGTTGCTGTTACCGCTTTGCCGGGGACTTCCCGTCAAGATCAAAATATTTTTTGACATATAAACTACCTCTTTCGGAGAACGATCCGCAATTCACGGCCGCAGTTGGGCGGGCGGAGTAAATCTCAGATTCTTCAGGGCGATATAGACGCCCTCCTCATCGCAGGAGGTGGTGACCCTTGCCGCTGCTTCCTTGACTGCATCGGGAGCGTTGCCCATAGCAATGCCAAGTCCCGCATGGCGCAGCATCTCCAGATCCACAAAGTAATCCCCCATGGCCACCACCTGTTCCGCATCTAGCCCATAATAGGTCCGGAGCTTCTCCATGGCTGTGCATTTGGAAATGCCCTTGGCAAGCACCTCCAGATATATGGTTCCAGAGCGGGCAAATTCCAGCTCCGGGAATTCCCGGGCCGCGCTGTTTTGAAAGCGGGTGATTTCTTCCGGTGTCCCCATGCAGAGCAGCTTATGCACATGGGACACCGAATTGATCGCTGCCTCCAGCTCTCCTACCAGCGGCTCGCACTGATTCCGCTGAGCGACAAGCTGAACATTCGGGTCGCTGATACTGTCTACCAGCCAAATATCATACATATAGGTGCTGACAGTGACCTTAGGGAATTCCCGGGCAGCAAACTGTTTGAATCGCACGGCGGTATTTCCTTCGATTCCGCGGTCCTCAATGATGGCACGGTCCGCATCCATGATCAGGCTTCCTCCGTAGCAGACGATGGGGCTGTGGAGCCCAACCTGCCCCACTACTATCTCCACACCACTGGGCGAGCGGGCGGAACAGAGGACCACGGGGATCTCCTTCTTTTCCAGACGGTTCAGCAGCGATTTCGTGTTGTGAGAAATCTGGTCATTGGAATCCACCAGTGTTCCGTCAATATCCAACAGGACGATCGAGTAGGTATTCATAGCTTCACTCCAAGCGTTCCAGCGTACAGGTCTGCGCGATGCTCTTGCGGATCTCTGCGCGGAGAGGGAGCACCACAGACGGTGAGACGCTGAGTTCGTCGATACCAATGGCCAGGAAGGTAGGCAGCAGGGAAATATCGCCGGCCAGTTCTCCGCAGATGCCGATCCAGATGCCCGCCTTGTGGGCGGCGTCCGCAGCCTGCTTGATGGCGCGGAGAATAGCGGGGTGGTGTGGATCAAAGAATTTGCCCAGGTCATTGCACTGGCGGTCACATGCCAGCGTGTATTGTGTCAGATCGTTGGTACCCACAGAGAAAAAGTCTACCAGCTTGGCGAGGTCCTCCGCCATGAAAATGGAGGCCGGTGTCTCCACCATAATGCCGATCTCCGTGTCGGGATTGAAGGGGATGCCCTCGGCGGCAAGTTCACTCATCACGCTTTTGCAGGCCCGCCGGCACTCCTTAACCTCCCAGACAGAGGTGATCATGGGGAACATGATGGCCACCTTGCCGTAAGCGGAGGCCCGGTAGAGGGCCCGGAGCTGCGTACGGAACACCTCCGGTCGATTCAGGCAAATGCGGATGGCCCGCATACCCATGGCGGGGTTTTCCTCTTTGTTTAGCTTGAAATAGTCCACTTGTTTGTCCGCACCGATGTCCAGGGTACGGATGACCACCCGCTTGCCGTCCATGGCAGCGGCCACAGCCCGGTAAGCCTCGAACTGCTCGTCCTCGCTGGGGTAATCGTCAGCGGCCAGATAGAGGAACTCAGAGCGGAACAGGCCGATGCCCTGGCCATCGTTGGCCTTGACTGCCCCCAGATCATCAGGCGAGCCGATATTGCAGTAGACCATCATTTTTTTGCCGTCCAAGGTCACGTCCTCCTGCCCCTTCATCGTCAGCAAGAGCTGCTTCATCTCCTGCTGCCGCTGATATTTATCTGTCAGGGCGGCCAGCGTGATCTCGTCGGGGTCCAGCACCACCTTTCCGGTCTCTCCGTCGATGTAGGCCAGACGACCGTTGTATTCTTCTTTCAGCCCGTCTCCCAGGCCGCAGACCGCCGGAATGCCCATGGTCCGGGCCAGAATGGCGGTATGGCTGTTGCCGGAGCCACCCCGGGTGGCAAAGCCTAAAATTTTCGATTTGTCCAGCTGTAACGTCTCGGAGGGGGCCAGATCCTCCGCCGCCAGGATCACCGGCTCGTCGGAGTCGATGCCACCTTCCACAACGCCCATCAGGTTGTTGAGGATGCGCTGGGTCACGTCCTGAACGTCCGCCGCCCGAGCCTGCATATAGGCGTCGTCCATGGCGGCAAACATGGCTGCGAACTGTTCGCCAGCCGTCTTGACCGCGTATTCGGCGTTGCATCCCTCGTCCTCCAGGATCTCCGCGATCATGGCGGTGTAGTCTTCATCCTCCACGAACATGGCGTGGGTCTCAAACAGAATGGCGGAATCCTCTCCCGTCTCCTGCCTGCATTTGTCAGCCAGCGCCTCCAGCTGTTCCATGGACGCCTGCTGCGCGGCGGCCAGACGTTCCTTTTCCGCCTGAAGGTCCTCCACCGCGGTTTTGACCACGGTATTGTCCGGACGCTGATAAAAATAGAGCTTGCCCTTGATAACGCCCGCGGACACGCCCTTGCCTTGCATTAAAACCATAGTGTCTCCTCCTGATCTAAAAAAGCGGCGGGCGCCGGGCCAGCTTAAAGGCAAACGGAACAGACGCCCGCGGCGGACGAAATCAAAGGTTTTCCTCGAAGAACTTTTGGACAGCGGCGATGGCGTCGTCCTCAGCGGGGCCCTCGGTTGCGACGGTCACTTCGTCGCCCCGCTTGACGCCCAGGCTCATCAGCTTCATCAACTGGCTGGCCTTGACGGTCTGGCTGCCCTTGGTCACGGTAATGACCGTCTCTCCATAGGGCTTCGCCAGCTTTGCCAGCTGGCCGGCGGGACGGGCGTGGATGCCCAGCTCGTCCCGAATCAGAAATGTAAACTGCTTCATAATCCATGCTCCTTTACAGAATCGGCCCGCAGGCCGTATAATAATCGATCAGTTTATTGAAGGGTACTCAAAATGGCCTCTACGTTGCGGCGGCCGTTTCGGATGCTCAGATTGACCACAAGGGTGAGCAGGAAGCAGATGCCGGCCAGCACGGCGGCAGCGACGCCCAGGGCAAAGACCCATCCGCTGCTGCGCAGTCCGAACACCGCAAGAGTCAGGATGCAGGCGGTCAGAACAAACAGGTTGCGCCGCCATTTACCCAGTGCCGCAAGGGCCTGCTTTTGCCGCTTCGCCTCATCAAGTGCCTGTGTTTTGGTCAGCATCATGCTTCCTCCTTGTTGTTTTGATACTATGCTCCCATTAAAATAGGATATTTTAATGGGAGCCGCCACGCTTCGCGCGTCGGCGCGTCTCATAAGAATCCAACGCGCCGTTGGCGCTATAAAAATAAGACAAATGTCTTATTTTTGATGGATTCTAGTATGAATCAATAAGACAGCTGCGGGTCGAAGAATCCCAGCAGGACGCCCACAAAAGCGACGGCCACCAGAATGAGCATGACCACGACGGGGCTCAGGCGTTTCTTGCTGAGTAAGTACCAGCACAGGATGACGAAAACGGGGCTGAGGATCTTGGGATAGACGCTGTCCAGCGTGGACTGAAGATCCACAATGACGCCGCCCTCGCTGTTGAGCATCTGGAAAGAGGTCGTAATGTTGATCCACATGGCGGTAACGCCGCCGATAACCATGGTGCCCAGCATGATGATGGCTTCGCGGATGGCGTTCGCTTTTTCTCCCACCAGATATTCCACCGCTTTGCCGCCCAGCTCATACCCCTTGAAGTACAGGAAGCGCATGATGAAGAACATGCCGATGTTCCACACCAGGATGAAGAAGATAGGACCGAGGACAGAGCCGCCGCCGGACAGGCCCAGCGCGATACCCAGCAGGATGGGGAGCAGTGTGCCCACGACCAGGGAGTCGCCCATGCCGGCCAGAGGGCCCATCAGACCGGCGCGGATGCCGTTGATGGTCTCGTCGTCCACTTCCTCGCCGTTGGCCCGGGCCTCTTCCATACCGGCGGTAATGCCGACGACTACGGAGCCGACCTGGGGTTCGGTGTTGAAGAAGGTAGAATAGGTCAGGACCTTTTCGGTCTGTTCCTCGTTGGTGTCATAGAGTTCCTCCACAATGGGGAGCATGGCGAGCATATAGCCAAAGGTCTGCATATGCTCCTGAGAGAAGCAGGTCAGGTGGCCGTAGAACCAGTTGCGGAAGGAGCGGTTCAGAGCCTTACGAGAGAGCTTTTTCATCTTAGATGTCCTCCTCATCATCGTCATCTCCCGCGACGGCCACGGCCGCGGCAGGGCGCAGGGAGAGGGTGCGGATATTGTACTGGATCAGAGCGAAGAAGCCGCCGATGATCGCGCAGCCAATCAGGTTCAGATTCATGCAGGCGCACAGAGTAAAGCCTACGAAGAAGGTCAGGAAGTCCTTGGGCTTGGAGATCACCTGCTTGAGCAGAATGGCGACGCCGACAGCGGGAAGCAGGGAACCGACAGTGAACAA
This sequence comes from Pseudoflavonifractor phocaeensis, assembly GCF_021531815.1. Lineage (GTDB taxonomy): Bacteria > Bacillota > Clostridia > Oscillospirales > Oscillospiraceae > Lawsonibacter > Lawsonibacter phocaeensis_A. The sequence continues at coordinate 71,430 of NZ_JADYUM010000008.1, read as the reverse complement.
GGTCTTCATGGCCAGACCGTCCATAGGCAGATAGTCCTTGATGATCTGGACCATGTCGGCGCCGAAGTAGCAGATGATGAAGGTGGGAATGAAGGAGCAGAGCAGATGAGAGATCCAGGGCAGGACCATGTCCACCAGGTAAAGTTTTCTCAGCTTGCCCTGCTTGACCCAGGCCATGCCCATGTGCTGCCAAACCAGGTTGACGGTAGCGGTGCCATAGAAAAGGACGGTGCCCAGCGTGCCGACGGTGGCGGCCATGGAAACGGCGAAGCCGGCGGCCTCCGCGCTGGCAGGGTCAAGGCCGGTGGAACTGACGTACAGCATGGCCAAGGGAATACCGATGTAGGAGATGGCCCGGACGTCGGCGGAGACGGTGCCGCCGGGAGTGACCAGGGCGATGTACACGATCTGGATAGCAGCGCCCAGCATAATGCCCATGGGCACGTTACCCAGGATCAGGCCCACCACCAGGCCGCCGATCAGCGGGCGGCCCAGGGTGTAGTTGCCGAAAACAGTACCGCCCAAACCGGGCATGGAGGAGAGACACGCACATAAGCCAAGGAGCGCGGCTTGCACGACATTGATCGTCATAATGAAGTCATCCTTTCTTTTCTTCTTGGGAAGTGCTTAGTTATAACCGAACTGTCCCCGGAATTTTTTCCAGTTGCCGATGGCAGCCTCTTTAATGAGGGCAAATTCAATGTTGTAGCCCGCGGCCATCAGTTTTTCAAAAGCAGCAGCCTCCTCCTGGGTGATGGACTGGTTGTTGCCCAGCTTCACGGTGCCGGGACGGTCGTTGCAGGGTCCCACCACGATTTCCTTCAGGCCGGGATCAAAGGGCTGGTCCAGCAGGATCTTCGCCATATCCACGGGATTCTTGGCGATGAGGAAGTACTGGTCCGCGCTGGCCACCACTTTGTCCTTCTTCTTCTGCCAGTCCTCCAGCGTCCAGACGAAGGTCTTCTTGTCACTGGCGTTCTTGTAGGCGTTCTTCAGGACCGGGTTGGTGGCGGCCTTGTCGTTTACGGCCACCAGGCCGGTGCAGGGATATTCCAGAGCCCAGCGGGTGCAGGTCTGGCCATGGATGATGCGATCGTCGATGCGGATAAACGTGATCATAAATTCTCCTCCTATCGTTATCTTGCTTTTGTTTTAGATACCGTCGCCGTCATCAGCGTCGTCTGCGCCGGTGCTGAACTGCCGGATCTGCTCGACGGCGCATTCGATCATGGCATTCACGGTCTCGTCCAGAGGCTCATCCTCGTTCTCAATAGCGGTGACCGCCAGAGGCAGGTTCATGCCGCCGATGGCCCGGACGTTGGCCAGGTCCAACTGCTCCGCCAGGGCTTCCATAGTGGTGGTCAGGGGCGAGCCGCTGATCAGGTCGGCCATGACGATGACCTCGTCCTCGTTGGTGATGGGTTCAATGAGAGCTTTCACATTCTCCTTGAACTCGGGAAGCCCCATGCCATCCTGGAAGGCCACATGAAAGACATCATCCCGTTCCCCCACCAGCATGGCCAGAGCTGTACACATACCGGATGCCAGCTCCCCGTGGCTGACAAAGATTAAATAGCGCATATTCCCATTCCTCTCCTCTGCTGTTGTATTTTTGCGCTTGCGATGGTTGTATTTTACAAAATACACATCAACAGCACATCTGAGTTTTGTCACGATTCTCATGTGACAAATGTCATATCTTTTGCCCACTTTAGAAAGGGTTTTCCTTTTCACGCAAGTTGTGACCTTGTTTTTGGATAAAACGCCAAAAACCCTGTTCGAAGTGTAAAACTCCGAACAGGGTTTTGTTATGATTACGTATCAGGACTTGCTGAGGTAGATGTTGATCTCCCTCTGGGCCGCCAGCAGGCGGCTGTTCAAAGCGTCATTGCTGGTCATCACCTGAGTGACCGCACTCTGCGCCATGTTCAGCGCCTGCTCATAACCGTCAAATTTGGGAGCGGTGACAGCTGTTTGCATGATGCTGCTCACCACATCCCGGCTGAAGCTGCTGCCGCCCGGGATATCCCCGCGAAGCTGACTGAGCATCTGATCGTCCTCCGCCACGTCCCGCAGAGGTGAGATCCCGTGAGAATAGGCGTAGAGCTTCTGTTGGGTCGTCTCGTCAAAGGAGAGGAGCTTGGCAAACTCCCAGGCCAGTTCCTTGTTCCGGCTCCTGGAGCTGACACCCAGCAGCATCGTACGCAGCTCCGAGGTGTTGCTGCCATGGGTGCCCGCCGGCATACAAATGCAGTCCCACTCAAAGCCGGAATACTTCTTGACCCGCCAGGGATAGGGCTGATAGGCCCGGTATTCCGAAAACAGGAAGGGGCGGAAGGCCACGCCTCCCAGGTCAAAATCTTTGGAGGTCACTGTGTAGCCATCGTTCAATTCATTGAGCCGCTGCACAAAGCGGATGGCCTCCTGTACATTCTCACCGGCCAGATCACAGGAGCCGCCGTCCTCGGAGAACAACGCGGCGCCGTTAGCGTTCAATGCGTCCAGCCAGGTGTAGCCATAGACGCCAAACTGGTGCTTTTCCACGTCCGTCACCTGGGCGCAAATAGAATAGAAGTCCTCCCATGTCCAGGTGTTGTCCGGCACTGCGATACCGCATTTCTCCAGAAGCGTTTTATTCACAAACATCATGGTGGGGACGCTCTCATAGGGCAGGGCGTACTGGCTTCCGTTGAAAACGCCGGTGTGCAGACAGGGTTCGTAATAGGCAGCCGAATCGAAGGCTGGGTCCGATGCCATGGGTCCGTCCAGGTTTTCCAGTGCGCCGGAGGAGGCCAGCAGGTTAAAATCCTCCGGGAACACGAAGTACACATCCGGCTCCGTTCCCTTCAGGATCTGCTGGGCCAGCCATTCGCTGTAAGCGTCTGCGCTAATGCCGCTGACATACTCCACGTTCACGCCGGGATGTTCTGCCTCAAAGCGGGCAATGGTCTCGTCCAGGATCTGATAGCAGTCACCGGTGGGTGTCCCCCAGTAGCTGCCGGAGTAGACACCGACAGTCAAGGTGGCGTTGCCTCTCCGGCCACAGGCCGTTCCCATGCCCAAAAGCAGGACTGCCGCCAGAAACGCCATCAGCCATGTTTTGTATCTGCGCATCATCAGCCCGGCCCCCGATTCACTACGCCAGACTGCACCGCCCAAATGGCCAGCTGGGTCCGGTCCCGCAGGTCCAGTTTGAACAGGATGCTGCTGATGGCGTTGCGCACCGTACCCTCCGACAGGCAGAGTTCCTGAGCGATCTCCTTGTTGGACATGCCGCAGCCCACCGTGCGGATGATCTGCCATTCGCTTTTGCTGATGTCCCGCGCAGCGCCCTCGTCTACCTGGACTCTGGTAGAATTCTTCGCCAGATTGGAAAACTGGCTGATGACCTTGCTGGCGATATTGGGATTGATCAAGGCGCCGCCGCTGTACGCGATGTTGATGGCTTCAGCCAGTTCGGAGATGCCGCTGCCCTTCAGCAGATAGCCGCTGGCGCCGTGTTTCAAAGCGCCGAACACGTATTCGTCATCATCGAAGGTGGTCAGGACGATGACTTTCGTCTGGGGATACCGCTCTTTGATGAGTCGCGTTGCCTCTACACCATCCATTTCGGGCATACGGATATCCATCAGCACCACATCCGGCCGGTGGGCCGCCACACTTTTCAACGCCTCCGCGCCGCTGGCGGCGGTATCAACCACCTCGATCCCCGCGCTGACATTCAGCACGATCTTCAGGCTCTGGCGGATCAGCTCCTGGTCATCTACGATCAAAACTCTGATCATGTGGGCAAGCCTCCCTCTTTTTCCCGAACCGGGATATTTGCGGTGACAAAGAATCCTCTGTGGCAGTCCTCCGGGGTGTCCCAGCGGTTACCACAGGTCAAAGCGCCTCCCAGAAGTGCCAGCCGCTCCTTCATGTGCCGCAGACCGAAGCCATCCTCCACCTGCTCACAGCCAAGGCCGTTGTCCCGAACGTCCACCGTCAGCAGATTTTCCTGTCTCGTCAGCTTGATCTCAATTCTGGTGGCATGGCCGTGGCGCACGGCATTGGTCATGCCTTCCTGAATGACCCGGTAGACGGTGTCGTCCTCGTCAGGCGCAAAGGCAAGGTCGCCGGCCAGTTGCTCATATGTAATTTCAATACCGGTGGTCAGGCGGAAGTTTTCCACCAGCTTTTCCAAGGCCTCCGCCAGAGAGCGCTGCTCCAGCGCGTCCGGACGCAGGGCCTTGATGGAGCGCCGAACGTCCGTCAGGCCCTCACGGGCAGACTGGGCAATGATCTGAAGGCGTTTTTGAGACTCCTCCGGTGCCGCCGAAAACAGCGCCAGGGCAGCGTCAGCTCCCATGATGATCCCCGTCAGCGTATGGCCCAGTGTGTCATGGATCTCCCGGGCCAGCCGGTTCCGCTCCCTGATCTCGGTCATACGCTCCAGCTTGACCGCGTAGTCCTTCAGCTGGATATTGGCGTCATTGAGCTGCTGATTCAGCTTTCGGATGCGCTCTTTTTCCGCCCGCTCTCCCGTAAACAACAAAATCATGTAGAACACGAACAGCAGCACATTTCCCGATACCAAAATGCTCTCGATCCCGGTGAAAAAGCCCCGGGCAAACTGATCATAGTATCCCAGATAATCGCTGAAGGCCACAGGGGCAGATACCAAAGACACGATCTCAAACTTGGAAAAAGCGAAAATAAAAATCAGGATCACCATGAAGCAGAGCCGAACGCGGTTTCTCTGTACATAGTGGACCAGATCCGCGAGGACCAGCAGAGCGACGCCGCTGTAATAGAAGTTCAGCGATGCGATCACGCCTACGCACAGCAGGATCTCTGCGATACAGACAAGGAGTCTGTCCCGGAGCGAGTATATCTCCCGCCGGGATTTTCCGTGGATAAGCAGAGACAGCAGCAGATAGAGGCTGACGGCCTGCGCAGGCATCAGCCAGGGATACCGGGGCAGCCGCCGCACGGAGGCCAAAAAATCGTAAGCTCCGAAAGAATCACAGAGCCTGTAAGTCGTTACGACGCAGATGAGGCAGTAATAGAGGATCACCGCCAGGTTCAGCACGGCCATGACCACAGCGATGTCGTTTAATCTTTTCTCGTTCTCCATCACTGCCACCCGTCCATTCCGTATCTGCCTACATTTTCCGCAGTGAGCAATTTTACTGGGACGATGATTTCCCGCTGCTGGCAGGCACCGTCAACAGCCAGATAGGCCTGAGCCGCCGCTTCTTCCGCGATCTTACAGGGAAACTGTGCGCAAGTCGCCGTCATCAGATGGTCGTTGACCAGCACCTTTCCCTCCGGCGAGCCGTCCACACCGTAAACCAGGAAACGCTCTGCGTAGCCAGCACCCTGAATGGCGGCCAGCGCCCCCAGAGCGCTGGGGTCATTCAGCGCCATGACAGTATCCGCTTCGGGCGCCTGTTCCAGCAACTGTTCCATAATCGGCATGGCGTTTTCAATCTGGCCGTCTGATTGACCCGACGCCAGTACCTCAAAGCCGTCATGTCCCTGAATAGTATCAAGGAAGCCCTGAATGCGCTGTGTGCCGGAGCGGGCCGTGATGTGTTCCAGCAAGATGATTTTCGCGCTTTCACGCACCGACAGCAAATGCTCCGCGCACAGCACGCCTGCCTGATAGTTGTCCGACAGGATGGAACAGGTCACAAGTTCTGTGTTGAGAACCGGGGCATCCACCACGATCACCGGGATCTCTGCTTCCGCAGCGGCCTCCAGCCCCTCCTTGACCGTATCCCACTCCACAGGAGTGAGGAAAATGGCTTCCACCCCCGCGTCGATCAGGTCACGGATCTCCTCATTCTGACGCTGTTGATCCATAGCCGCATCTCTTGTCAGAAGAATATCGCCCTCTGCCTCGATTTCCGCCCGCAGTTGAGCGTCCAGCACCTGATAATAGGGGTTGTTCATGGTCATATAGGTAGCGCCAAAGACCCGCTGGCCTCCTGTGCGGTCAGCGGAGATGTCCTTGGGGCAGAAAAATAGCAGGTAGACCACTGCCAGCAGCAGCGACAGCACAATGGCGCAGCCGGCAAAAACAGAGATATCTCTTGAACGTCTCAATGCGCTCTCTCCCCCTGACTCTTTTTCCGTTATGCCGCCTCGCCACAAGTACAGCAGCGTATACACCAGCTTTTAAAGCCATCGAAAAGATGCAGGCATAATGCCTGTATCATATTCATTCCATCGTTATTATAGCACGCTTTCTTCCACTGTGGAAAGGGCAAAATTCTTTGGCTTTGTTATAGACCATCCGGTAGATGGTCCCGCTGATGAAAAAGGTATATCTATAGTTAACAGCTCGAAGAATTTGCACGATTCTCTGTTAATAACAGCACAACGATTTCATCTGCTTACTGAAAGGACAAGTGAGCGGATTCTTCGCACTTTTATCTGATACTACATAAAAGCAAATCTGATTTTATCAAGATTTAATGCCATGCCTCAATTATAAAGCGCACGCTTATGATCAAAAAGGCGGTTTCACTATGTAAATCGAAGTTAGCGTGATTGGTGTTCTCACCATTGCAGTCCAGGGTTATCTCACCTGGAACTTATGAGGGAGAAGCAAGAAACACTATGAACTCGGAATTACAGTATGTGCTCTATGTAGGTAGAGACTATTTGTTTTACTTTTATCCTACTTAAACAATAAGTATTCTATCTTTGAAGTTCACAAACAGAAGCCACCTGACAACAACCGGCAATCTTCTTCCCGAAGATTGCCGGTTTTATTTTTCCCTGTCCTCTCCGGTTTCGATGCGGCAATCAAAGAAGAAAGTTATCTTGGGGCTTGCCAAACCTCTTTTTTTCAGGTATAATATTTACCGCACCTGCCGGTGTGATGGAATTGGTAGACGTAGTGGACTCAAAATCCACCGCTGGCGACAGCGTACCGGTTCGAGTCCGGTCACCGGCACCAGACCATGATAATCCGAACCCGGTTCCAATCGGGGACGGATTCGGATTTTTAGTATATCTATGCTAAAGCAAAAGCGGCGGTATCATAACGATACCGCCGCTTTTGTTATACGCTTTTATGTTGTTCTGCTTCCTTTGCCCTCTGTGCTTTCCATTCTTCAAATTCTTTCTGCCCCTCCGGGCTGGCAAAGAATTTCTGAATTTCGGGAAGCAAGCACCGGGCAAGGGCATTTATCTCATACTGTGGGATTTTGTCCGAGTGCTTTTCTGCCATAGCTCGCCTTTCTTTATTCAGTTGTCAAGGTACAATGCCGCATAGGGGCGGCGTAAAAATCTGCTTATAATCAATCACCTTTCCTTTGTGTGTCGCTGTTGCCGTTTCAATTCCGCCAGCACCTCCGGCGGGATACGGTCAACAAGTTTCTGAATGTTCTGTAGTTCGCTTTCCAGCTTCGCCCGTTCCATACGGTCTTTCATCTTGCCGTTTTCACTGGCTCTGGCTCTTGCTTCCAGCTTTTCATTTTCAGCTAACAGGTCACTTATCGTGACCTTGTATTTTTTGAGCTGCCCGGAGAAATTCTCCATCTGGGGAAACCACTTTTTCAGCATGGAGAGGGCTTCCTCTTTCTTCTTCCCTGCATTGAACGGGGTAATGCCGTCCAGCGTGGCTTCAATAGCTCTTGCCTGTTTGGAGAGATTGACCGCCTGCTTGAACAGCCGGGTGGGAATATGCTTCCTGCCTGTCTTGCTGGCACTTTCTCCACGCTCCAAGTCTGGATATTTCTCCACCATATAGGCGTGAAAATCGTCCTGCCACTTTGTGAGGTTGGCTCTGTTCCCAATAATCTCCTTTGCACACAGCCGGTTGTCCTGCGTCAGTGGAACAAAGACCAAATGCAGATGGGGTGTTTTTTCGTCCATGTGTACCACCGCCGACACGATATTTTCTTTGCCTACCCGGTTAATGAGGAAGTCAGCCGCCCTCTGAAAAAACGCCTGTATCTCCTTTGGGGGGTTGCCCTTGAAAAACTCCGGGCTGGCGGTAATCAGCGTATCGACAAACCGAGTACTGTCCTTACGGGTACGGCAGCCTGCCTGTTCAATACGGTTCTGTATAAAGTGGTAGTACCTGCCCTCCGGCTTGACAATGTGGAAATTGTACTTGCTCCGGCTGGTGTCAATGTCGGGATTGCTGGCGTACTGTTCCTTTTGCCTTTCGTGATGGGCTTCCAGCGGTCTTGCCGGGTTGCCCTTGTGCTTTTCAAATCGCAAAATTGCGTGTTGTGCCATAAACTCCTTTCCTCGTTCCTTTCCCTTCCGTTCCCGGGGTTTTCCACAAGGAAAATCCCGCCCCAAATAGCTCTGATAGGATTGGAATGGAATCGATATAAATAAATCATTTTAATCTCTGTATTTCTATACCGTCCGATTTCGGTACTCCAAGAGGGCTGATTTTTGTACTCGTCAAGTACGGTTTTCAGCTCTCCGGCGTACCAAAATGGAAATTCAAGAAGTCAGAGATTGGAACTGCCCTCATAGGATTTTGGGTAAATGCGGTTGGGTTTTCCACAGCCCTGTTTCTTGATGTCGATCAGCTCTGCATACTGTAATTCCCGCAGGGTGTTGACTGCCTTTTGCCGCCCACAGTGAAGCAGGCCCACTACCTCACAGATGGGATAGTACAGGTAAATCCGTCCGTACTCGTCAGCCCATCCATTTTTGCGGGATAGGTCTGCCCGGCGCAGGATAAAGGCGTACAGCAGCTTTGCTTCATTGGATAATGGCTGATAGGTTGGTGCTTCAAACAGGAAATTGGGAAGCTGGGTGAAGCTCTGCGCCCGTTCCTGTTGGTAGTGATAGATAAACTTCGTCATAGTGTCTTATGGACAATTAGAAGCCCTGTTTTGAGAGTTAGCGATAAAGAATACCACCTGCCCTGGTTTGGTGTTCGGAAAGCCCCATAAATACAGGATTTTTTCGCCCCTAATTGTCCACGCACGCCCTCCTTTTCCGTTCACTTTCTGCTTTCTGCCGCCTGTGAACGCTGACGGCACAATCCGGGCAGTATTTCGCCCGATTAGAGCCGGGAACAAAAGCTCTCCGGCAGACAATACACCGTTTTGTGTCCTTATCCCGGAAAATCTCTGCTTCCAGCGTCCGATCCAGCGGCAGGACAGCCCAGCGGAAATGCTTGCAGCAGACCGAGAAAGAAATCGTCTGCGGACAGATACAGGTATCGCCATCATCCAGCACAATGCAGTTGCCGCTGTCATAGCTGCAACATTCCCGGCGAATCAAGGCGTTTGCCCGTTTCCGCTGTGCTGGGGTCATGCGGTACAGAGAGCCGTCCGGCTTGCGCTCCAACGGCGGCAGCTTTTTGAGATTGTTTTCCATGTGTGTCCTCCGCTTTGTCTGATTGCCGTTTTCCCCGAAAAGGCTTCCTGCCCCATTTCTGCGGCGTGTGTTCTCCGTTGGTACGCAAATGCGATACTTCGCCGGGAGAAATATTCCTTTTTCGGACGGTCATTCTGTTTTCAAGGTGCAGCTCATCGATGAACTACCCTAAGTCTACACGAAAAAAATGCAATCCTCGGAATTTTGCGAGAATTGCATTTCTGTGAAGTTTACACTTTTAAAATTGCATTTTTGCAATTTTGCTGTATAATAGAGTTATACGGAGGAGGTGCATACTATGGCTTTACCCGGAACACCCGGACAGAGGATTTCTGACCTATGCAACGGAAACAAAATCAAACAAAAAGAACTTGCAGAGAAGATCGGCGTTTCCGCTTCCCAGCTGAGCCGCATTGTCAGCGGCGAAACAAGGACAGTCAGCAGCGATATTCTCATTGGTGTGGCAAAGGAATTTAAGGTGTCCACCGACTATATACTGGGGCTATCCAATATCAGCGTCCGCAAAAGCTATGATATATCCGAGCTGGGCTTGTCCGAGGGAGCAGTCAAAGGGCTTGTGACGGGTGCTGTGGATGTGCAAATCCTAAATCGCTTGCTGGAACACAGGAACTTCCCGAAACTGATAGATTTGATACGGATTTATTTTCAGGACACAGCGGCAAAGGGCATTATGGCACGAAACCAGCTTATTGAAATGGCAACGGCTTCCCTGTCTGATCTGATGAAAGAACACCCGGAACACCGGGCAGAAGCAAGACAGGACTTGCAGTTCTTGAACGCACAGAAAATGGGCGACCATGAAGCAGAGATTGAGAAAATCAAGAATGTGTTCCTTGCTATCCTGCGGGACATTAAGAAAGAGATGGACAGCGGCGAGCAGCCGGGAGAAACCATTACCGCTGCCATGTTCCAAACTATGCAGGAAGCCATGAAAAACCACCAGCAGGAGCCGCTTTCTATGGATGATGTGACCGCTATGATTGCCGGACGGGTCGGGCAGCTTCTTCCGATGGACGAGGAAACTGCCGGGCAGTTCCAGCAGTTGGCGAAGAAAATGATTGAACTGGCAGGCAAGGAAACAAAGATAGATGGAGGAAATCATGATGTTACGACCAAAAGAAGTAGTATGTAAATGGGTAGATGCTTTTAACGACCACGATGTTGAGGCAATCGTGAGTCTGTACCATGATAACGCAACCAATCATCAGGTAACAAATGAACCGGTGATTGGGATAGAGGCAATCAGAGAAATGTTCACAACAGAATTTACCACAGCTGATATGACAGCCATTGTAGAAAATATATTTGAAGATGGGCAGTGGGCAATTTTAGAATGGAGAGACCCATTAGGATTAAGAGGCTGCGGATTTTTCCATGTTGTGAACGGGAAAATTTTATTTCAAAGAGGTTACTGGGATAAACTTTCCTTTTTGAAACAACATAATTTGCCTATTGAATAGATAGAAAACTTCTAATTGAAGGAGGAATTATGCGATACTCAAAAGAAGAAAGTAAAATGATATGGGATCAAAATGCTGAATTTTGGGATTATACAATGGGTGATGAATCAAATGATTTTCACAGAAACGTGGTCCGTCCAAAGGTCACAGAACTTCTAAATCCCAATTCCTCAGATTATATTTTAGATATTGCGTGTGGAAACGGAAACTATTCGGCATATCTTGCTGAAAAAGGCATTTCAGTTGTTGGCTTTGATTATGGTGAAAAAATGATTGAACTGGCAAAGAAACGAAGAAAACACAATACTGATAGAATTGAATTTTACGTAGCAGATGCCACTAATGAAATCAGTATGAAGACGTTAAAAAGAAACAGGATGTTCACAAAAGCGGTTTCAAATATGGCGGTCATGGATATTACCGATATTAAGCCGCTTTTTACCGCTGTTTACAATTTGATTGAGGATAATGGAGTTTTTGTATTTGCAACACAGCATCCGTGCTTTGTTACACTGACAGATAAATACATGACACCACACAGCTACTACGATATTGCGATTGAAGGACAACCACAAAAGCAATGTTACTATCATCGTTCTTTGCAGGATATTTTTAATATGTGTTTTGACACTGGTTTTGTAATTGATGGTTTTTATGAAGAATGCTATTTTAACAAGGAAATTCCAGATATTATAATTGTTAGGGCTAAAAAAGTAAGCGGAGCATTCCATTCCCTGCAAGTTCAAAGAAATTAGATTTTCAGTTATAAACAAACCAATCCACTTCAAAAATTTTTCAAACTGATTGACAATCTATCTGTTATATGATATTCTGACAATCAGTTTGAAGTTGAAAGGAGGCTTACGTGTGTTAATTTTTGTACGCTAATAAACAACAAAAAGTCGGTTTTTCATTCCATGTGATGGGCTTTTTTGTCGTGCGTACAGAGAAACACGTAGGTCAATCCTTTATGACAATGATTGTCATAGAGTATTTCTTGTCGTGCCTTTTGTTATGCAGGTATATGCCCATAGTGGAGCATATATCTGCTTTTTGTTGCGCAGAAAAGAGTATGTGACAAAAACAGGAGGTATTGATATGACAACAGAAACTAAATTTTGGAAAAAGAAGTATTTTACTATGCTGGCGGGACAGAGCGTTTCTCTCATTACAAGTGGGATTTTGCAAATGTCCATTATATTCTATCTCACAGCAAAAACAAATTCCGCTATGGTCTTATCCATTGCAACCTTGATGGGCTTTCTTCCTCAAGCTGTGATTGGCCCCTTTGCAGGGACTTTTGTGGATCGCCATAGCCGCAAAGGAGTGATGATCGGAGCAGACCTTATGATTGCCGCAACAGGAGGATTTCTGGCAGTCGTTTCAGTGTTTATGGAACTGCCCATATGGCTCATTATGCTGGTCTTATTTGTCAGAAGTATCGGCAACGCTTTTCATTCTCCTGCGTCCAGCGCAGTTACACCGCTTATGGTTCCGCAAGACCAGCTAACCAAATGTGCCGGTTATAATCAGACCATGCAGGCCGCCGTGTCCCTGATCAGCCCAGCCGCTGCCGCTTTCTTATATAGTGTCTGGTCATTAAGCACGATTATTCTATTGGATATTATCGGCGCAGTTCTGGCTTGCGGCGTTGTTGCGGTTCTGTCGATTCCAAATCCGCCAATATGCCCAGGCGAAAGCCAAAACAGATTTTTCCGGGATATGAAGGAGGGATATTTTGAGTTAAAGAAAAACAAGGGTTTGTTCGCATTACTTTGGATTGGAACGGCATATATGTTTTTCTTTATGCCTATCAGTGCATTGTACCCTTTAATGAGCATGGGATACTTTCGTGGAACACCTACCCATGCGTCCATAGCAGAAATTGCTTTTGCAGGCGGTATGCTTGCAGGGGGAATTTTGCTCAGCGTTTGGGGTGGATTCAAGAACCGGATTTTTTCAATCGGTCTATCGGTTCTTGTGATGGGGGTAAGCATTGCGATTTCCGGTTTGCTGCCCACCAATGCGTTTTTTATATTTGTAATTTGTTGTACAGTCATGGGATTAACTTCTCCATTTTACGGAGTACAAAACGCCTTGTTTCAAGAGCAGCTTCCACCAGAATATCTGGGACGGGTTTTCTCATTGCTCGGAAGCGTGATGTCCTTTGCCATGCCGCTGGGTTTGCTGTGTTCCGGTATTTTTGCAGAACGAATTGGTGTGGAAAAATGGTTTTTACTTTGTGGAATAGGGATTATTGCGGTTGCCGTTTTGGTTTTCGTATTGCCAGTTTTACGAAATGTTGATTGTCAATCCCAAAACAGTTTTGCTCGTAAAAGCGACGATTGAGAAGAAAACGCATTTATTAAAGTGATGGGAAATCGCAAAGCCAGCCGATCCAGTCAACGGTCAAGATGAACGGCGCATAAATGCGCCGCCGTTGACAGTTTCGCCTACCTTTGCTGATAGGCAATCAAGGCGGGAAAGCCCTTAAAATGGCTTCCCGCCCATTTCAATTTTGAGAGAAAAACCCACCCGCTTTTTCGTGAGTGTGTCCACAAGTTCGGGACATTTTGTCCCGAAGTCCGACGTGGGACGATGGACGGGGGCTTTCCTATACGCCCTGTCTGCTGCTGAAACCAGCCCTGTATTTGCGGCTTTACGCCATGCAACCACAGCCCTGTTTTCTTGCTACTTCAAATGTACTTGCCCTCCCCCGGCAACTTCATTTTCGCAGCAACGCCGACAGAGCGTATAACACACTACACTTTGCAAGCAAAGTCGTGTGCCAAAGGGATACCCTTTGGAAACCCTGTTTTGCGGTCATGTGTACCCACATTCCCCGCAAAACGCAAAAATAAGCGGTTTCAGTCTGCTGTAACATCACAGTCAGATTGACCGCTTATTTTGGTGCTGCATTCCCTGTTTCCTCTGCTCTTTATGCGAGCATTTATCATAATAATTATGCTTATTGCGGATTGAAAATAAAACGCATAAATGTTATAATAAGCACAGAGAAAACAGGGAGGTCGCAGCTATGAAAGAATTGGGAGAACGTCTGCGGATATTGCGGGAGAGCGTGAAACTGTCACAGGTAAAGATGGCGGATTTGCTGGGAGTAAAACAGTCCAGCATTAACCGCTATGAACAGGGACAATCTGCTCCGTCTTTGGAAACGCTTGTGAAGTATGCAGATTATTTTGATGTGTCTATGGATTACCTGTTTGCCCGGACGGATAAGCCCCAAGGCAAGCTGTACGAATACCGCCCTAAAATTGCAACGGGCAGTGAGGAAATGCGGCAGTTTATTGAAATGTGTTTTGACCCGCAATCGCCAATGAGTAAAAAGTTAAAGCAGACGCTTCTTCAAATGATGGAGGTGGATAAATGAAAGGTGTGATCTACGCCCGCTATTCTTCCGATAATCAACGAGAAGAAAGTATTGAGGGGCAGTTGCGAGAATGTAAGGATTATGCAGAACGAAACGGTATCACGATTTTAGGAACATACATTGACCGGGCTTTATCAGCAAAAACGGACAACCGCCCTGAATTTCAGAAGATGATTAAAGACAGCGCAAAGGGCTTGTTTGATGTTGTCCTTGTCTGGAAATTAGACCGCTTTGCACGAAACCGTTATGATAGCGCACGCTACAAAAATCTCTTGAAAAAGAACGGTGTGAAAGTCATTTCCGCAAGGGAAAATATCTCCGAGGGCAGCGAGGGAATTATTCTGGAAGCTATGCTGGAGGGCTATGCAGAATACTACTCTGCGGAACTTTCTGAAAAGGTTATTCGAGGTCTGACTGACAATGCGCTGAAATGTAAATACAATGGCGGTACTGTCCCGATGGGATATTACATTGACGAACAGCAGTTTTATCAAATCGACCCCAAGACCGCCCCGGTGGTACTGGAAATGTTTACAAAGTACAGCGAGGGTGCGACCATGCAGGAACTTGTCAATCTGTTAAACAGCCGGGGTATGCGTTCCATTCGTGGCGGGAAAATCACATTGAATATTATGAACCACCTGCTAAAGAACCGCCGTTACATGGGAGAATACAGCTATCGTGATGTAGTCAAGGAGGACGGTATTCCGGCGATTGTCCCGAAAGAGTTGTTTGAACGGGTACAGGAACGGCTGGCAAAGAACAAAAAAGCTCCTGCCCGTCACAAAGCCGAGGATGATTACCTTTTGACAACGAAGCTGTACTGTGGGAAATGCGGCTCTTTCATGGTGGGAGAAAGCGGCACAAGCCATACAATGAAAGTACACCGTTATTATCGCTGTGTGAATACTAAGAAAAAGAAGCTCTGTGACAAGAAAGCGGTCAAGAAAGACTGGATTGAAGATTTGGTTGTCAATTATACCATGAAAGCAATTATGAATGATGAAGTCATGGAGCGGCTGATTGATACGCTGATGGAGTTGCAGAAGAAAGAAAGCACCGACCTGCCACTTTTGAAAAAACAGCTTGCAGAAACGGAAAAAGGTATTAACAATATGCTCAACGCTATTCAAGCAGGGATTTTTACCCCATCCACCAAGCAAAGGCTGGACGAGTTGGAAGAAACAAAAAGCCAGCTTGAAGTCAGCATTTTGCAGGAAGAAATGCACAAACCCCTGCTTACAAGAGAACAGATAGCATTTTTCATTTACCGTTTCCGCAAGTTTGATGTGACAAAGCGGGAACAGCGGCAAAGGCTGATCGACAGCTTTGTAAATGCGGTGTATCTTTATGAGGACAAGATAATCCTTACTTTCAACTATAAGGATGGTTCCAAGACTATCACTCTGGCAGATGTTGAGGGTTCGGATTTATCCTCATTCGGTGCACCAAAATCCGCAGTCCCCCATGTGGGGGCTGCGGATTTTTCGTGCTGGTCGGACGAGAACCGGAAGTTCGATTTAGCGGGCCTTAGGCGCTTTGCGCGTTAGGCCCGCTTAATACATGCGAGCGAAGCGAGTCGCAGTCCGGTCACCGGCACCACGTCGGAGCAAGCTTTATATCGCTTGCTCCGACTTTTTTCAAAAGTCAGAGCGCGCTCATGCCGCTGCTCCTCCTCTCCAAATCGAACCCGCTTGGCTGGGCTTCGATTTGGTTTCGGTTGCTACCCTGGAAGCGGCAGCATCTATCCTGTTTCGATGTTACAAAATCCGCGGTCCCCACAGGGGGGGCTGCGTTTTTTACATATAAAACGGAGGTGTCAGCACCCACGTTCTGCCCCATCTCCCTATCACCGAGGCGCTGTCCCGCCCCCGCCTTTATCCTCTCTTTACAATCCGTTCCAGTGCGGGACCGTCGATCTGGTTTACGGTCTGAAAGCGGCCTTGATAGAACACCGCCCAGTTATTGAACGGGCAGGGCAAGTTCTTCGCCTGCTCCAGGCTGTCCACCTGGATCAGGCAAAGGGGAATTTCCCGTTCCCCGCAATAGGTTTGGAGCGTTTCGATCCGCTGCGGGATATAGGGACACTGCAGGTCATAATAGACCGTCAGTTCCCGGTTCTCAATGGTTTCCTGTTTGGCCTTCGGGCCAAAGGCAGGCTTGCTCCCGTCAAAGGACAGGGCCAACAGTTCATAGCCGCCAGGAGTAGTGTCCACCGTTTCAAAGCCGAATTTTTTTGCAAAGCTCTGGTCAGAGAGCCACGCCTTCTGCTTTTGCGCGCCCAGCATACAGACGCCGGCGCAGCCCCGGGTCTTCGCGTCCGCGATGCAGGATTCCATCAGCGCCCTGCCACTGCCGCAGCCTTTCAGTCCGCCCGTGACCCACAGGCAATAGATGTACAGGTAGCGCTCTCCTACGATGGGGACCCAGGCCGTTTCCAGCGGCGCGTATTCGATAAAGGCGCACCCCTTCACATTCAGCTTCCGAAACACATGTCCCTCCCGCAGCCGGTCTGCCAGCCATTTCCGCTTGGCCTCCACGCCGGGATGCGTTTTTTTACTGCGGATCATGCAGCACAGATGTTCTCCAGGCAGATTTTCCGGCGTTAAATCCAAAAATTCCATCCTCTACTCCCCTTTTGACCGTCTCCAGCCCGGGAAAGCTGTCCTTGACCTCTTCCTCGGCTCCATCCAGGCGTCGACGTCACACACTTCCGCAAGTTTGATTTCCCCTGTTACGGTCCTCCTCCCATCAGCCACCGCAAAATGATTGTAGAGGATAACAATGAAAAATGCAAGATTTTGTCAGAATATGAACTCACTCACGAATCAATATGGCAAAAACTGACCGCAACCAGTGCTCTGCGCAATCATACCGTATCCCCAACAGGTTCTCCATGAAATTCAGCCCATATATGATCTGAAGAGCCCTTCCATCTTGTTAAAAGGGATCACATCCAACCGTTCACAGAGGTCGGTACGCCCGCACCTGGAATGATGAGCAGCTCCTTGTTGTCGCCGGTCAGCTTTTCAAAGGCATCCTTGCTGAAACAGTGTGGCGGATCTCAAAATAGTATCATCTGCAAGCGACACTATTCCACCCGTAACAATACCGGTCGCTACATGATTAGAGTGGAAAACAACACCACCGCTTGCAGCTTTTCTGAACGGCGTATTGACAGCTAACAATTATTAGCATATAATTTAGCTAACGTTCATTAGCCACGAGGGTGTTATGAAAAACGAAACGACGAAACAAAGAATTCTGACGGAAGCAGTAAAACTGTTTTCAAAAGAGGGATATGAGGCTGTCAGTGTGGATCAGATCGCAAAAGCTGTCGGTATCAAAGCCCCTTCCCTCTATAAGCATTACAAAAATAAGCGGGATATTTTTGACAGCATCTTACAGGTCATGGAACAGCGGGATGGAGAAAACGCGATCGCCTGTTCTTTGCCGGAAGGAACGGCAGAGGCCATGCCGGAAGCCTATGAACGATCGTCCGTAAAGGATCTGATCATATTCAGCAAACAGCAATTCCGTTATTGGACGGAAGATGAGTTTGCATCTTCTTTCCGAAAGATGCTGACGGTGGAACAATACCGCAGCGAAGAAATGAGCGGTCTTTACCATCAGTATCTTGGCGCCGGCCCGCTGAACTATGTGGCAGATTTATTGGGTTCTCAGGCAGAAGCCCTGGCTTTTTACGGCCCAATGTACCTATTGTACAGTGTTTACGATGACGCAGACGATAAGGCGTCGGTATATGCCTTGCTGGACGCACATTTGGAGAGGTGGCGCAGATGAGTTTTTTGATCCCGGACCGCTGGGCGGCGCTGGCCGCTCAGTATCCCGAACGGACCGTGGGGCGGATCACGCTGCAGGAAAAGGGTATGTACAGAATCTGCACCGTCGTGGGCGAACAGAACGCTCTGGTTTCCGGTAAATTTCAATTCGATGCGCAATCCCCCTCCGATTACCCCGCCGTAGGCGACTACGTAATGGCCGACTGTGCCGATCCGGATACTGCCGTCATCCATCAGGTGCTGCCCCGTAAAAGCCTGTTTGTGCGCAAGGCGGCAGGCACTTCCAAAACGGAACAGATAGTGGCTGCCAATATCGACACCGTGTTTCTGTGCATGAGCTTGAACAACGATTTCAATCTGCGCCGGCTGGAACGCTATCTTTCCGTTGCATGGGAAAGCGGAGCGGATCCGGTGGTGGTGCTGACAAAAGCGGACCTGTGCGCGGACCTGCCCCAAAAACAAAGGGAGGTGGAGGCCATCGCCATGGGCGTAACCATTCTGACCACCTCCGCCATGGAGTCGGACGGATACCGGCAGATCATGCCTTATATCACGCAGGACAGGACCGTTGCCTTCGTGGGCTCCTCCGGTGTGGGCAAGTCCACACTGATCAACCGCCTGCTGGGGGAAGAACGCCTGGCGACAGACGGTCTGCGAAATGACGATAAGGGCCATCACACCACGACCCACCGGGAACTGCTGTTTCTGCCCAACGGGGCCATGGTCATTGATACCCCGGGCATGCGGGAGCTGGGCATGTGGGACGCCGCGTCCGGCGTTGAGCAGACCTTCGGGGATATTGAAGAACTGGCAGCCCGGTGCCGCTTCCGCAACTGTTCCCACTCGGGCGAACCGGGCTGCGCTGTCCGCGCTGCCATCCGGAGCGGTGATTTGGACGGCGGCCGCTGGCTGTCCTATCAAAAGCTGAAAAACGAGAATGCTTATGCCGCCGACAGCGAAAGCTACCTGGCCGCAAAAGAAAAGAAGTTCAAAGAGATCTCAAAAATCAATAAGTATAACAAGAAGAGGTAATATACATGAAATATCCGTTAAGTGAAAAATGCAACACGCTGGAACTCATGGAGAAAATCATGGGGCCAAATCCTATAAAATTGGAGGAAGAACTGCTGACCGGTCATCAGATTCCTGCCGGGAGCGTGGTCTGTGACCTTGGCAGCGGACAGGGGCTGACCAGCGTGTTTCTGGCAAAGGAACACGGTTTTACTGTCTATGCCGCGGACCTGTGGAGCGATCCGGAGGAAAACCGGCGTTTTTTCCGGAAAATGGGGCTGTCCGAAACGGAAATTGTTCCGGTCAAAGCAGACGCGACCGCTTTGCCGTTTGACGCAGAGTTCTTTGATGCCGTCGTCAGTACGGATTCCTATAACTATTTTGGCCGTGATCCGGAATTTCTGGATCAAAAGCTGCTGCCCTTTCTCAAGAAAGGTGGATATGTCTACATTGCTATCCCAGGTATGAAGGAAGATTGCCACGACCATTTGCCTCCGGAATTGCTGCTGTCCTGGACACCGGAGCAGCTGGACTATATGCATGATGTGGCTTACTGGCGCAGCATGGTCAGCCGGAGCAGGGATGCCGAGATCATTGAAGTCAGCCAAATGGAATCCAACGAAGAGGTATGGGCGGACTGGCTAAGGCAGGAAAATGAGTACGCTGTCGGAGATCGCAAAGCCATAGAAGCCGGTGGGGGAAAGTATTTGAACTTTATCAAAATCGTGTTAAGGAAAAAATAAGAATAAATGCAAAGGCCTGTGCTTTGAAACGGATTTGAGCGGGTATCTAATCACAATAGCCGCAGGTCATTGTCAGGGCCTGTCCCAAACTTTGTTTAAGCACCACGACAAAGTACCTGTTGACGGCACCCGTGGATCCAAACCGGCTAACTGAACTAACAGGATTCGAATCTGCAGCGTCCTGCTCCCAAACAATCTGGAAAAACTTTTTCCGGTCATTTATAGTTGTTTTTAGCCCTTTTTGTTCGTTTACCATTACTCTTTAAGCCTCTTTGAACCTGCGTTTGACCGGTGTTCCGGCGCTGTCTGTGGTCATTTATGTGGTCAAAAACGCTTCCCACCCCAAACCGGTGACTTTTTCACCGGCCCAGGACGGGAAGCGTTTCTCGTTTCAGATTGGTTGGATTGTAACTCTGACCAGGGGGTTATGCAAGTGTTTTCTGCGGAAGAAGCAACTCAAAGTTTGCGGGGCAATAAACAAAGAAAAAACTATTTTTCTCAGAGCGCCTCGAAATGATATCTGGGCTTGCCCAGGCTCCTTTTGCCGTACTCGATGGCTTCAGCAGGACAGCGGCAGATGCACGCCATGCAGTGGGTACAATCACCGCCCCAGACAGGCTTGCCGTTTTGAATCGTGATGTTGTTCGTTGGGCAGAGCCTTGCACACTGACCGCATCCGGTGCAGACATCGCTGGCCGTAAAGGCATTTGCTTTGACGAAGAAAGAATAGAAAATTGGGTTCACCGGACCGCTCATGAAGCGGTCGTAGAGGTTATTACGGGTCGGTGGGAACGCTTGATTCGCCGTGATGGCGGAGATCACACGGTCAATGTCCGGCTCCGCCTTGGCAACGATTTGCCGTGCTTCCTCCGCCTGCGGCGCGTTGAACATGGCAATGTAATTTTCAGGCATGACGATCTGCGCCGTGCCCATATAGGTGAGCTGTTTCTCCCGGCAGAGCGCCTGGTTATACCCGGCGGCATTACCGATCTCGCTGCCGCAGGTCATGACAAACCAAGTCTGCGTCCCACAGGGAAAATCCGTTTCTGTCAGCCAATCCCGCACAATGCGCGGAATACGCCAGGCGTAAGTGGGCGTGACGATGACCAGACGCTCGTCAGTCTCGACAGGCGAGTGAGCGCCCGCCTTGATGCGGTCGTTCATGCTGAGAAGCTCGTCGCCCAGGGCGACCGCGATGCGCTCTGCGATGTACCGGCTGTTCCCGGTACCGGTAAAATAGAGTATCATACTGGACCTCCTTACTGTCCGACGAAAGCCGCAATCGCTTCTACGGTCTGCCGAACCTGTTCCTCGCCCGAAATGGTGGGGATCCCATCGCCATCCTGTGGGCCATAGCTGCCAAACTGAGCGTGGCAGCCGCCGTCCAGAACCACTTCGGTGGTATCTGCAGGGAGATTTGCGCGATTCTTTTCATAGGATTCCCGATTTATCACTCCGTCCTCCGAGCCATAGACAGAGAGCACCCGCAGGGTTGTCTGGGAGAGATCTTTTGTGGAGTAGGCGGCCAACAGGATCAGCCCGTCAAAATCCTCGTAATGTGCTGTGACGTAGTTCGCAGCCATAGCACCGCCCAGAGAGTGTCCAGCTATGTACCAGGTTGTGATCTCCGGATGTTCTTGTTGGAGTCCGTCCGCAGCGTTAGCATCCAGAACAGCCAGATTGCCAGGCATCCGCACCAGAGCGCAGAGAATACCGTTTTCTGCACAGGCACGCAGCAGGGGCGCATAGGCAGTATACTCCACCTTCCCGCCGGGGTAAAAGATCAGCCCTGTGGTCGGATCCTCGGGAACGAACCAGATCACATCCCCGTCCTGCTCCGTCTGCACACTGTCCGTCTGATAGGCCATAGCTTCCAAGGCTGTTTCATCGGCATGGTAATAATCGGACAGATAGGCATAGCCGCCGATTCCGATGACAAGAAGGACCGCCAGACACGCGGACAGGATGATTCTCGTCCTTTTCTTCATACGATGATCCCTTCGCAATGGTCGATCTCGTGCTGAATGATCTCCGCCGTCCAGCCGGTGAAGGTCTTGAGCCGGGTTTGAAACTTTTCGTTTTGCCATTGCACCTTGATGGTCTGGAAACGCTTCGTGCGCCGCGTACCAGTGAGGGACAGGCAGCCCTCCTCGGCCTCATACGCCCCGGACTGCTTAACGATGACGGGATTGAACATGACCATGTATTCGCCCTCGTTGTCAAATGCGATGATGCGTTTGTTGACGCCGATCATATTCGCTGCCATGCCCACACAGCCATCCTTATGGGCGACCAATGTATCCAGCAGATCCTGCGCCGCAACCAGATCGTCTGCCGTGGCGGGCTCCGCCTTTTGGGCGAGAAACGCCTCGTCTTTGCATATTTCACGAACCATTGCTACTCTCCTTATCCGTTCTTCGCCTGATAGTCCGCACCCCAGGTCCCCATGGCGTCCAAAACTGGCTTCAGACTATAGCCGGTCTCGGTGAGAGTATACTCCACCCTTGGCGGCACCTCGGCATAGACCTTGCGGGTGAGCAGACCCTTCTCCTCCATGTCCCGGAGCTGGGCGGTCAGCACCTTCTGGGACACCGTACCGATGGACTTTTTCAGTTCGCCGAAGCGTTTGGTGCCGTCCATCAGATCCCGCAGGATCAGCACCTTCCATTTGTCCCCGATGAGCATCAGGGTAGTCTCCACCGGACATGCGGGCAGTTCCATCATAAATCCTCCAATAGTTTCTATTTGGTAACTATATAACAAAATAGTACCTACTTTACAAGGGAAACTTTTAACTGTATCATATAAGAAAAATCATGATGCGTCAAGCAATCAAATAAACGGAGGTATCTCTCATGGAAAAAGTATGTGAATTTCTGAAGTCTGCTGGTACATACTACCTGGCTACCGTGGAGGGCGACCAGCCCCGCGTCCGTCCCTTCGGCACTGCCCATATCTTCGAGGGTAAGCTGTATATTCAGACCGGCAAATCCAAGTCCGTGTCCAAACAGCTGGCCGCCAACCCCAAGTGCGAGATCTGCGCCTTCAAGGACGGCGTGTGGCTCCGCGTCGCCGCTGAACTGGTGGAGGATGACCGCGTAGAAGCCAAGAAGTCCATGTTGGACGACTACACCAACCTGCGGGCCATGTACGATGAGAATGACGGCAATACTCAGGTGCTGTACCTGAAGAATGCCATTGCCACATTCAGCTCCTTCACCGCAGCACCTGAAGTCCACAAATTCTAAAATGATTGCCCGCTCTGCGAAAGGGCGGGCAATTATCGTATGGGAGAAAAGCATATGAACCAGGCCGAAAAAAGAGTATTTCTCATCCAGCGGCTGCTGGACGAGGACAGGCGCTATCGCGGCATGGAAGTCCCGGCGGATGCCTATGAACAGAAGCGTATGCTGCGTTCTCTTATGAATGTCCGCCGCCCCCAAGCCATAGACACCGAATTTCTGACCGTGCAGGACGAATACCTGCGTCAGGAAATCGAAGACGCTGGCATCACCCGCCTGGACGATTTGGAGCTGGTTTGCGGCAATTTCTACCTCTGGCAGGGCGACATCACCCGGCTCCGGTGCGGCGCCATTGTGAACGCCGCAAACCGCGGCATGACGGGCTGTTATGTGCCGTGCCACGCCTGCATCGACAACTGCATCCATACTTTCGCAGGCGTCCAGCTTCGGCTGGACTGCGCTGAGATCATGGAGCGCCAGGGCCATGAGGAGCCCACTGGGCAGGCCAAAATCACCAAGGCCTACAATCTGCCCTGCGACTATGTCCTGCATACCGTCGGCCCCATCATTGAGGGCCGTGTAACCCCGGAGGACGAGCGCCTGCTGGCCTCCTGCTACCACTCCTGTCTGGAACTGGCCCAGCAGAATGGCGTGGAGAGCATCGCGTTCTGCTGCATCTCCACCGGCGTGTTCCACTTTCCCAATCAGCGTGCCGCCGAGATCGCCGTGGAGACTGTACGTCGGTATAAGTCCGAGACCAGCAGCAAAATGAAGGTGATTTTCAATGTTTTCAAAGACCTGGACCTCGAAATCTACAGAAGGCTACTCACAGAAAATTGAGAGGCTGAAGGTTGAGTTACAAAGCGCAGATGCCATCCTCATCGGCGCTGGCTCCGGCCTTTCCGCTTCTGCTGGTCTGACCTATGGCGGCGAGCGCTTTTTGAAATACTTCTCTGACTTCCATGAGAAGTACGGCATCACCGACATGTATTCCGGCGGATTCTATCCCTTTCCCTCTCCGGAGGAATACTGGGCCTGGTGGAGCCGACACATCTATTACAACCGTTACGATGTGACACCCGGCAAACCTTATGCCGACTTGCTGAATCTGGTCAGGGATAAGAACTACTTCGTCCTGACCACCAATGTGGACCATCAGTTTCAACTGGCTGGTTTTGATAAGGCGCGGCTGTTCTACACCCAGGGCGACTACGGTCTCTGGCAATGCAGCGAACCATGCCATCATGCCACTTATGATAACGAGGCTACTGTCCGACGAATGATTGCGGAGCAAGCGGACATGCGTATCCCTTCTGAGCTGATTCCACACTGTCCCAAGTGCGGCAAGCCCATGACTATGAACTTGCGCTGTGATGACAGCTTTGTGCAGGATGAGGGCTGGTATGCCGCAGCTCGGCGATATGAGGATTTTCTGCATAGGTATAGGAACGGTCACATCTTGTTCCTGGAACTCGGCGTCGGCAGCAATACTCCCGGCATCATCAAAGTGCCATTCCTGCACATGACGGCGCAAAATCCCAAGGCCACTTACGCCTGCATCAATCTGGGTGAGGCCATCACCATGAAAGGCCTTGAAGCACAGTCCATTCTGCTCAATTCCGATATTGGTGCGGTGCTGAATGGCCTGAGATAACCAGAGAGTATAAAACACAAAACGCTTCCCCCAAGTCGGTGATGACTCATCACTGGCCTTGCGAGGGAAGCATTTTCTTATTTCACAGCAGCTCAAACTTTGCTGGGCAATAGACAAAGAAATAGGGCCATTACCTTCATAGGAAAAGCCTCAATAGAAAAACTAAATTCCGGTTGGATGGGCAGCCAGACTGAAGTTACTCTTGCAAAAAAGCACCCGGAAGTAACTCTTACAAACAATGCAGCAACTCTTGACTCGCACCCAACGGTAACTTACAATAATAATGGATGAACTGATTATTAGGGCGCAAGCAATAAGGTCGGAACATAAAACACCAAGGAAGAAGAAATTATAGCCGCTTGCAGGCATTGTGGAAGCATTCGTATCAAGAAACATGGGACGACCAGTAAGGGTAGCATACGGATGATATGTAAAGACTGTGGAAAGGCCTTCGCTCTCTCCGAACACCCAGACACCTGACTGACCAGAAATCAAATGGCAGCTTTGTTTATGGGTATTATCGAGAACATACCTATCGGACAGCTCGCCGACAGAATGGGAGTCAGCAGATCCACAGCACACCGACACAAAATCCAGATTAGCTTGCTATCTTGATGGTGAAATACCAGATACGAATACTGTGCATCATAAATCACCAAATCGATTTGATTGCTACATCTCCCGGTAGAGTCAATGATAACAGCTTTGTCAACTGCATATCGGGAGGGCAGATATTTAGCAAACCAGTTAATCCAATTGACCTCTGTGTTGTCACCTTTAGTTCCTGGATGTGTAAATGCAGCTGCACCAGTACGAAGAGTCTGTAGCATTTCAGCTTGCATGTTAGAATACAACTCAGAAAGATTAATTTCTGACATCTACCATACCTCCTATTTTATATCATATTTGAACAATATTTTCAATCTGATATACATCGATAGCACTATATATTGTGATTTCGGTTTTAACAATTCAAGCCGACAAGTATCCTCAAATTCTGCGCCGCAATAAACAAAGAAAACCCTCTGAAATCATCAATCATCCGATTTCAGAGGGGGTTGGTCCGAGTGGCGCGACTCGAACGCGCGGCTTCCACATCCCAAATGTGGCGCCCTACCAACTGGGCTACACCCGGATATTTTGCTGTCATGATTATAGCACGAAAATCGTGCGATTGAAAGTTTTTCCTGTCTGTGGTCATTTATGTGGTCAAAGAGGTTTTTCTTCTTGCTTTGCTGCCTGGAAAAATCCCGCAAAGTCCCGTGTTTCAAGGGCTTCCGGACTTTAGCCGTTCCTATCGTGGATAGACAGGCCTATGCTCCCAAACCACCCATGCTACCATCTGCGCCCGATGAGCTAGTTCTCATCCGGCTTGGCGTATACACAATCATACTGCCAACTACGGCAGGCCCGGTTACATGTTTTCTGCTCGGCCATGGGACGCTAACTTAGGCTTCCCTGATGCATTTATCCTGATCTTCGAGCATTCTTCCCCGACCAGCCTTACAGTCAGATTCTAGATTATTGCTTAGTATAGTATATTTTGGAATCGATTGCAAGTATTCCTTTCCTGTGTTAATATACAATTTACCTGAAAGCAATGAGGTGACCTTTTATGCGGATGAGAAAAAAGCCAAACCTTGCACAAAGAATGGAAAAATGCAGCAACATTTTAATTACCTCCCCGATGGATTACCGTGGCCGTTGGCGTGACTTGAAACCGGATGCGAAAGAATTACGTCTAGAATTAGGATGCGGCAAAGGCCGTTTTACCGCAGAGACGGCACAACAAAACCCCCAAGCGCTGTATATTGCTGTAGAACGTGTACCAGATGCCATGGTTATAGCCATGGAACGTTGCCGTGAAAAGGACTTAAACAACGTCTTCTTCATTGACGGCGATGCCGCTCTCCTGCGTCAATATTTCGCTCCCGGCGAAGTAGACCTATTGTATATCAACTTCTGCGATCCGTGGCCCTCTAATCACCACGCCCGCCGGCGCCTGACCCACAAGAATTTTTTGGTTCTTTACCGCGGTATTTTACGGGATGGCGGCGAGATTCATTTTAAAACAGACAATCACGATTTATTTGAGTATTCCCTGTTTCAATTTCCGAAAGCAGGCTACACGCTTTCCCAAGTAACCCGTGATCTCCACAAGAACGGGATTCGGGGGGTCATGACCGATTACGAGGAAAAATTCCATAGTATTGGCACACCCATTAACCGCTGTGTTGCAACCAAGGAACATTTGGAGCCGGAACCGGAATTTCAACCGATTGCAGGTCCCGACTTGTCGCGGCGTAATGTCAAAGCGCAAGAATCTCCTGCAGAGTAACCGAGACCTTCCGCCAGATCACCTGTCTCAGAAGGATGCCTGCCAAGCCAGGCATCCTCTTTCATTTTGTTTCTTCAGTATCATTTCGTTTCAACCCGATCCAAGCCCACGATTCTCCCATTAAAAATTTACTGGGGCCAGCTTGGAAACCCTATCTCCTGCATTGACTTTCAAACGCAATTTGTGTATTATAACACTTAACTGATTGGGTATTTAGGCAATCAAATAGCGGCAGGTAACCCTGCCGCTCATATTTGCGGGCATGATGGAATTGGTAGACATGCGAGATTTAGGTTCTCGTGCTTTCCGGCGTTGGGGTTCGAGTCCCCATGCCCGCACCACCACGTCGGAGCAAGCTGCATATCGCTTGCTCCGACTTTTTTTTAAAGTAAGCGCGCGCTCATCCAAATCACAACCGCTTCGCTGGGTTGTAATTTGGTTTTGGGTGCAGACCTGAAAGCCTGTGTTCGAAACTGCTCACGCTTTCTTTTTCCATGCAAACGGTATACAAGATGCAAAAACAGCCCGCCACACATTTTTGAACCTCATTCCTCGAATATGGCTCGGATCTGGGCGTTGTACTGTTTCGAATTGGACTCATACCGATCAGAATTGAGGGTATTGTCCAGATAAAAACTATGCCGCTGCTCCCGTCGGCGGGCGGTATAGGAATCGTAATCTGCCTCTGACAGCACTTCGCACATGGCATTGTCGATCATGATCTCCACTTCTCCCCAAATATTTTGGTCAATCAGAACGGCATCCTCCGTTAAACTGATTTTTCCGCTGAACCAGGGCTGTCCTTCCAAAACTTCACGGACGGCGCACATTACATACGCAATAAACTGTTCTGTAAGGTCATTCTCAAGGAAGCTGGCCACCTCATTTTCCAGGTAATCTATGATATCATCCGGATGCATATGGGCATCGGTTTCCCGCACCATACGTTCGAACCCGGTGTCATCATACACATCCAATACAAACCTTTGAAAATCACCAAATTCTCCCAGCAGCAGTTCCTCTGCGCGTTCTGTTGCTTCCCGGGAAAAGGACTGCACATCATACTGATACTCCGGTTCAGACGCTGTCAGGGCAGACCAAAAAAGCGTCAATGCTTGAAACAGCTCTTCACTGGAAGAATAATAGCCATGTACCAGCGCGGATACAAATTTATGGTCGGCCAATTGACGGTTTATCTGATAATAGGTGTACAGCGGCTGCGAGAATAGCGGGCGGATATAAGCCAGGCAGCTTCTTAGAGCAAAGGGCTTGGAGCAACTTACCAGGCCCTCCCGAAGCAATTTTAAAAATTGCTCCCGGTAGATATGATCTTGGACGGGGCGCTGTATGACGCAAAAGCAGGCCAAGATGTTGCCCAGCTGTGCCTGGTTCAAAAAACGAAGGTTTAAAATCGAATGGTCCTGCACCTTCTTTGCGATCACTTCAGATAACAGCGACGGATTTTGGAAATCCGCAGATGGAGTCTGTTGGTGCAAAATCTTATCTATTTGCTCAAAGTATACGGCAGAGGCAACGATGGCCTCTTGTTCCAATGGATGATGGCAAATATACGAGTGAAGGAAATCATTGACGGATGGATTGAGAACTGAGATGTTCCGCGTCTCGCCCCAAACCTGGCGGATCATAGAGCGGTTCAGCCGTGTTAATGCATTTTCCAGATGGTTGACGGTACTGTCGATTTCAGGCATATTTTTCATGCGCGCCGCATAGCAAGTTTTCAGCAGTTCCACATCCACCTGGGTATTCGTTAGAGAATAAAGCGTAGTCAACAACACTCTGTCCTCTGGGCGAAGGTTTTCTTCGAATTCCTGTTTCCAGATCATCTCCGGATCGTCAAGCAATCTTTGAAATCGCATGCAGAATGTCTCGGGATCCCGGGTTTCCCGCAGGAGAGCGGGTATCATGCTGATGATGCGCGGATTAAAATTCCGGTGCCGGATGGTTTTCCAATATAGCTGTTCCGAAACAAAAGGCCGGAAAACATTGGGACAGTCAGCGCAGTACTTTTTGAAATGACTTCGGAGGATCCGCGCTTTTTCCAGTTCTGTCAGGTGATCGGTACTGATGCGGGTAATTCCGGAAAGGATACGGGCAAAGAGAGGGATTTTTCGCTCCGCTTCCTGGAGCACGGTAACCCGGGAGTTTAACAGCAGCCGCTTGGCTTTGTTGCGCCGCACAAAACCAAGCAGTGTTTCCAGCTCCTTGGCACGGCTCATATCCAAGGAAACGTACAATTGCCCAAGAAAATCATCAAACAGGATCAATTCCGGTGTATCGTCATTGGAGAGCACACTTTTTATGTCCCGTATATTGCCGTCCGTTGTGTAATGCACCCGGTAGCCCCGCTGTGCCAGTTCCAATGCGGCCCGTCGTGAGAGCATGGTCTTTCCTGTGCCCGGCAAGCCCTGGAGAAGAACCACGTGCCCCTGCTCCAGCTGTTCCATACATGCACAATAGCTCTCGGTCGGCACAAATTCACTGCAGGTCTGAATCCCCAGGAGCATTTCCTTGGTGTCAAAATCAACATTTTTATACAGGGCCCGATTCAGGTTCTCCATAGAAAAGTTCCAGAGCCTGGGGTACTGTTCCAAAATATCCCGATAAGATCTTTTCTGGAGCAAATCGTTGATGCGGCTCAGTGTGAAAACATGATCGAGATCAAACACAGTAAGCCCTTGAAAAAGAGCAACGGCTTCTTCCAAACGTGGAGCGGTCAAGTCTTTAGAAAGGAATAAATAGTAGGCTTCCGGCTGCAATTCCCGTATGTGCTCCTGCTCCCGCCGCAGATCGCGAAACAGCTTGTCCACCGGAGTCGTGATGTAGTGCTTGGCTTGGCCTACGGTCGCGCGCCTGCCGGGAACGTCTATGAAATCCGCTCCGCTGTCATGCGAACCATCGGTGAGAAAAAACGGCTTTCCCAGAAATCTTTGTAAAATATCCCGGGAGAGAGCCGCAAATTCATCTGACGTCAGTGCAAAAAAATTCAGCATAGCTTACCTCCGGCCCAGCTTCAGTTGATGATCTCATTATAACAACAGGCCAGGAGCTGCGCAATGTTTTCATTTGGTTTCAACCTTTGCGGTCTTTGCGGCCAGCATGGACACACTGAGAAGCAGGAAAACCACCGGTCCCCTATATGGGAACCGGTGGTTTTCTCAAATTGCATCTTCCCGGACATCAAGTTCCAAGGGAATGGGGCCGTCAGCATTTGCCCCGGAACTCAGATCTTATGTACCTCAAAATATGCCTGGCTGTACTTGCACACGGGGCACACCTCGGGAGCCTTGGTGCCCACCACGATGTGGCCGCAGACGCGGCACTCCCACATGGTCTGGCCGCTCTTCTCAAAGACTTGCTTCATCTGCACGTCGTCCAGCAGCTTGCGGTAGCGCTCCTCATGGCGCTTCTCAATGGCGCCCACCATACGGAACCGGTCCGCCAGGTCGTGGAAGCCCTCCTCATCCGCCTCACGGGCCATCCGGTCATACATGTCGGTCCACTCATAGTTCTCACCTTCAGCGGCGGCCAGCAGATTTTCAGCCGTGTCGCCGATGTGACCCAGCTCCTGGAACCAGATCCGGGCGTGCTCCTGCTCGTTGCGGGCGGTCTTCAAAAACAACTCCGCCAGTTCCTCATAGCCCTCCCGCTGGGCCACCAGCGCGAAGTAGGTGTACTTGTTTCGGGCCTGGCTCTCGCCGGCGAAGGCCTCCTCCAGGTTTTTCTCCGTCTTGGTGCCGGCGTAGGGAGAGGTACCGGCCTTGGGAGCCTCCTCCACCTTCTCAAAGGCGGATGCGGGCTGCCGGCAGACCGGGCACTTGAAGTCGGCGGGCAGCTCCTCGCCCTCATAGATGTAACCGCATACCTTGCATTTCCACTTTGCCATTTTTGTTGCTCCTCCTTGTTTTAAGTCGCCGCTCCGGTCCAGATAGGCCGTGTGCAGCATTTTTTCCGCAAGCTCGCTCAAAGGCTGGCCGTAGAAATCCTCATAAATTTGCTTGATCTCCTGGTTCTCGTGGCTCAGGCGCTGCTTCATGTCCGCATCCCGCTGGTACAGACTGCCGATGCGGGCCCTGCGGGTCTCGTCCGCGTCCGCTAGGATGTCCCGGGGTTGACCGCCGCCGCCGATGCACCCGCCGGGACAGGTCATGACCTCGATGAAATGGTACTGCTTCTCGCCGGACTTCACCCGTTCGATCATCTTCCGGGCGTTGGCCGTGCCGTAGACCACAGCCACGTTCACCGTGATGCCGTTGATGTCAAGGCTGGCCTCCCGGATGCCGTCGTAGCCCCGGACAGGCTGGAGGTCCAGCAGGGCCTCGGGAGGCTGCTGGCCGGTGATAAAGGCGTAAGCCGTCCGCAGGGCGGCCTCCATGACGCCGCCGGTGTTGCCGAAGATGACGCCCGCGCCGGAGGCCTCGCCCATCAGGCGGTCGTAGTCGCTGTCAGGCAGAGAGGCGAAGTCAATTCCCTCCTCCTTGGCCCACAGAGCCAGCTCCCGGGTGGTGATGACCTGGTCCATGTCCCGCATGGTGGGGATACCCAGCTTCTTGCCCGCCGCGTTCATCTCGGAGCGTCGAATTTCGAACTTCTTGGCCGTGCAGGGGGTCAGAGCCACATTGACGATCTTCTCCGGGTCAATGCCCATCTTCTTAGCAAAGTAGGTCTTGATGGTGGGGCCCTGCATCCCGATGGGACTCTTGGCGGTGGAGATATTGGGCAGCAGCTCCGGGTAATAGGTCTCCGCGAACTTGACCCAGGCGGGGCAGCAGCTGGTGAACTGGGGCAGAGGCTTGTCCCCGGTGGTGATGCGCCGGATCAGCTCGCTGGCCTCCTCCACGATGGTCAGGTCGGCGGAGAAGCTGGTGTCCAGCACGTAGTCGGCGCCCAGCGCCCGCAGCAGGGCCACCATTTTCCCCTGGACAAAGGAGCCCTTGGGCATCCCGAACTCCTCGCCCAGCGCCGCGCGGACGGAGGGGGAGGTGCTGACGATGACCACCTTATCTGGGTCCTTCACGGCGGCCCGGACCGCCGGGTACTCGTATACTTCTGTGATGCTGGCGGGCGGACAGACGTTGGCGCACTGCCCACAGTGGATGCAGATGGCTTTCCCGCCTGTTTCCTCCAGAGTATAGGTGCCATGCACGCCGATCTGCTGCGTGCAGACCTCCTTACACATCCCGCACTTGATACAGCGGGATTCATCCCGGCAAATGCTGGGGTTATCCGCCTCAATGGGCACACGAACTGACAATGGCAAATGCTGTGTCATCATCGACTCCTCCATTTCAAACAGCATCCGGATCGATGCGTTTTCAGTTATTCATATGATACAACTTCCAATCAATTTGTCAAGATTTTTCAGCATGGTGCACAACACATTCCATGTTTCGTGGCACCCGCGTGCTCTGCATAGGCCGGCCCGTCACCGCAGCGCAACGGAAAACCGGATGATCCCTGGAGCCGGACAGTCCGCCGTGATCGTGCCCCGATGCGCCTCCACGATGCTCCGCGCAATGGACAGGCCCACACCGAAGCCGCTGCCGGACCGCGCCCTGTCCCCGCGGTAAAAGCGGTCAAACAGCTTCTCCGTCTCCTGTTCCTCCACGGAGGCACAGGGATTCACCGTCCGCAGCAGGGTGCCTTTCTTCCGTTTCTCCAAAGACAGGAGGATCTCTCCCCCAGGGTCCGCGTACTTGATGGCATTGTCCAGCAGAATCGAAATCAATTGCCGGACCGCGTACTCATCCCCGCGGCAGCAAAGCTCCGGCTCCACCGCCGTTTTCAGCGCGTGTCCCTGAGCCGCGGCGAAATCCCGGAAGGATTCCGCCGTCTCTTCCACCGCTGTGCTGAGATTGAACTCGCTGACCTGCAGGGGCGGCTTCTCCTCATCCAGCCGCGAGAGGGTCACCAGATCGTTGACCAATCTGGTCAGCTTGTCGGTCTGGCCCTGGATCTTATCGATCCATTTGCTCCTCCCCGTCTCCATCTCCAGCACCTTCAGGCTGGTATTGATGACTGTAAGGGGCGTTTTCAGCTCATGGCTGGCATCTGTGATAAACTGCTTTTGCTTCTCGGCGTTTTGGACCACAGGGGTAATGGCCCGCCGGGACAGGACCAGCACCAGCAAAAAGACCAGTGCCACGCCGCCGGCCACCACCAGCAGAGAAATGAAGCCAAAAGTCCTCAGGGAGTGGAACTCATTGTAGCAGTCCAGAAAAACCGCCATGTACTGGTCGCCGGTATCCGCCACATAAAATTTGTAAGTT
This sequence comes from Pseudoflavonifractor phocaeensis, assembly GCF_021531815.1. Classification (GTDB taxonomy): domain Bacteria; phylum Bacillota; class Clostridia; order Oscillospirales; family Oscillospiraceae; genus Lawsonibacter; species Lawsonibacter phocaeensis_A. Next base: position 38,138 of record NZ_JADYUM010000008.1, on the reverse strand, counting down.
CCTGTATATCCGAATCCCTCCCCCTGCCTCCCGGCGATCTCCAGATAGGTCCCGGCGTCCTCCTCCGTGACGGCGGCGATGTGCCTCATATCCGCCCGGAGCAACTCTCCGGAGTCCGTATAGTACAGGACAAAATACCGGGTGGAGTAGGGTTTCTCCATGCTGAAGCGGTCCTCCCGCCTCGGCCCCGGCTTGCCCGGCGGCGACGGCTGGGGCATATTCCCCTCATTCTCATAGATCAGTTCCAAGGTGTGCTCCAGGTCATGGTCGGTGGACAGAAAATTGATGGCGTTGATGGAGACCGCCATCAGCAGCATGACCAGGGTCACGGAAGCCATGGCGATACAGATAAATTTCCGGCGCAGCTTATGGATCATTTCCGTCCTCCAATGAATAGCCCATCCCCCGGGTCACGCGGATCACCGCGTGGGAGCCGATCCCTTTGATCTTCTTCCGCAGGTTGGAGATGTGGACCCAGACCACGCTGATCTCCGCCTCGGAGTCCCAGCCCCAGACCCGCTCCATGATACGCTCCGCGGAAAAAATGGTCCTGGGCGCGCGCAGAAACAGCTCCATCATCTGGTACTCCCGGCCGCTGAGCTTTATGCTCCGGCTTTCGCAGCGCAGTTCTCCGGCTCCGCTATCCATCACTAGGTCCCCGAAGGCCAGAAGCGGCGGCTTGTAATCGCCGCCCCGGCGCAGCATGGCCCGGACCCGGGAGAGCAGCTCATTCGGGGCAAAGGGCTTGGGCAGATAGTCATCCGCCCCGGCGTCAAAGCCCGCGATACGGTCATCCTTCTCCCCCTTGGCCGTCAGCATCATGACGGGGGTAGAGACGCCGTTTTTCCTCAGCTTCTGTACCACCTGGATGCCGTCCATTTTCGGCATCATAATGTCCAAAATGACCGCGTCATAATTCCCTGTGCAGGCATAGTCATAGGCGGCCGCCCCGTCGTGGACGGCGTCCACGCTGAATTGGTTCTTTTCAAAGAAGACAGTCAGCGCTTCCGCCAGATCCAGTTCATCTTCCGCAAGCAGTAAACGCATATCATCACCCGAATCCATTATAGGACAGGCGGCTGTGAAACGCAATGTACGCAATCGCCTGTCCTTTAATTTAAAGTGCTTCCTTTGTCGCGGCCCTGCCGCATACGATGTTCAAATTTCCGTTCCGGCACCGCAGCGCGTCCAAAAATTCCTTGGGAATACGCTCGGTCTTCAAAACCACGCTGTAGTGCAGCTCATATAGCGTCCCCATATTGGTGGTCTTCACCCGCTCCAGGCGGGCGGACCGGGTGTACGTCTGAAAAAGATCGTCGAACAGCCCGTCATAATCCAGGTTTTCGGGGATGGTGATCTTCAGCTCCCGCTCCTGTTCGTTGCCGCCGCCAAAGCGCAGTCCGGTGAGTGCCAGCACAAAGACCGCCATAATCAGGAAAAAGAGGACCGCCAGCGCCACATAACCCATTCCGGTGGCAAGGCCGATGGCCATGGCCAGAAAGATCATGCCGATCTCCCGGGCCGTGCCCGGCGCGGAGCGGAACCGGACCAGGCTGAAGGTGCCTGCCACGGCCACACCCGCGCCGATATTGCCGTTGACCAGCATGATGACCACCTGGACCACAGCCGGGAGCATGGCCAACGTAAGGATAAAGCTCTGGGTGTAGCGGCTCTTGTACATACACAGCAGCGCGGCGCCCACTCCCAGGGCCAGAGACACGGCGGTACAGATGGCAAACACCTGGAGGGTGATCTGGGTGGTAATGATGGAATCAAGCATGGAAATAAGCCTCCTTGTCAGATGGGGATGGGCAGGATACGGGGCCGTTACTTCCGCCACACCTCAGGTTTGGGACCGCCTGTGCCAGCAGATTCTGCCGGTAGCAGACGCCGTATTTGGAGAAGGACGCGGGGAACACCCCGGCCTCGCTGAGCAGGCGCCCCAGCCACACCGGCGCCGTTCCGGGGATCTTGACCTCCATCAGGATCCGGTCTTGGGGCAGGATCAGTTTTCCGCCGTCCCCCCGGCGCAGGTCCAGGTCCTGGTCCCGCCAGCGCAGATTGGTGTCAAAGGTGACCCGCAGTTCTCCGTTTTCGATCCCGGCCAGGGCGGAGCGGTCATAGGCGATGAACACCCGGGGCTCGGGCCGGTAGCTTTTGAGAAACCAGTCGATCTCGCGGCAGATCTGATCCTCCGTCCGCGGCCTGGCGCGCCCCGCCAGGTATTCCACCGCCTCAGCGCATGGCATGACCGTCCGCCGCTTATAGACCACATGGTCGAATTTCTTCTTGATCTCCACAAACACCTTCTGATCGTCCCCGGGCACACCGTAGCTGCGCAGCCGGAGCTTCTCCTTATAGACCGGGCTCTCCAGCGAGGTGCGAATCAGCTGAAAGTTCTCCGTGTCATAGTAGATATTGCAGATGGTGTAGCGGCCGTACTGATCCGCCTTCATATAAGGCCTCATCCCATCCAACAGCGCGTCATATTGTTCGCGTGTCAGGAGATACTTCTTTTCAAAGCGCTTGAAGCTCTGCTGGATCTGTTTCGCCATGGGTCAGCCTCCTTCCGTCATCTGAGTCTGTCTTACAACCGGTCTGTTGGAAAACGCTTGCAGCGAACCTGTTCCGTCCCGCCGCGCTGACTGTATCATGGACTCCCATCCTAAAGGGAACTTAAAGATTGGACGGGCAAAGATGAACTTTTTGTAAAGTATCCTCTGTGCCCCCCTCTCTTTAATTCTGCTTTAGGTTCCCGCGTTTCAATATAGGCACAGGTCACCCCCGGCCCGGTGATCCTGTTCCATCTGACCATCAGGAGGTAATTCTTGTGAAACCATATTGCACATGGCTCTCTATTTCTCTTTCCGCGGCCCTGGCGCTGGGGCTGCTGACCGGCTGCGGGCAGACCGGCGGCGGCACATCGCCAGACATTTCTTCCCCCGAGGCTGTCCAACTCCAGGCGTCCTCCCCTTCAGACGCCGCCCAGCCCCGGACGCCCGCGGCGCTGGACCTGTCCTCCGCCACCGTGATCACCCTGTCCGGGGACGCGGCCTCTGTGACGGGGAGCGGGGCCCAGGCCGACGGCGGCGTGGTCACCATCACTGCCGGGGGCGTCTACGCCGTCCGCGGCACTCTGAATGACGGGCGGATCATCGTCAACGCCCCTGACAAGGACGTGACGGTGGCCCTGAAGGGTGCGGACATCACCTGCTCCTACGGAAGCCCCCTGTATGTGTACAAGGCCAGTGCCGCCACCGTACATCTGGTGGAGGGCACGGAAAACGCCCTGACCGACGGGGCCTCCTACACCTTCGCGGACAACCTGTCCTCCGCCGAGGAGGAGGAGCCCAACGCCTGCCTGTACAGCAAGGCCGACCTTGTTCTGGAGGGGGCGGGCAGTCTGGCGGTGACCGCAAATTATAACAACGGCATCACCTCCAAAGACACCCTGGCCATTTACGACCTGACGCTAGAGGTCACCGCTGCGAATCACGGCATCAACGGCAAGGATTCCAACACCATCGACAGCGCCTCTGTCACGGTGGCCTGCGGCGGAGACGCCATCCGCTCCACCAACGATGCGGACGCCTCTCTGGGCTGGGTCAGCGTATCCAACGCCTCTCTGAACCTCACCGCTGGGGGGGACGGCATCCAAGGGGAAACTTCGGTCACCCTCTCCAGTGGTGACTACGTCATTACCACCGGCGGCGGACACGCCACCGACCTCGGCGTGGACCAGAGCGCTAAAGGCATCAAGGCCGGTACCGCGCTGGTTCTGGACAGCGGCGCCTATTCCATGGACTGCGGCGACGACGCCTTTCACTCCAACGGGAACCTGACGGTCTCCGGTGGCGTTTACACCGTCTCTACCGGAGATGACGCCTTTCACGCGGACGAGACCCTGACCGTCAGCGGCGGCTCCATGGAGGTCCAAACCTCCTACGAAGGTCTGGAGGGTTCTGACATCGACATCTCCGGCGGGACCATTCAGATCACCGCTGCCGATGACGGAGTCAACGCCGCCAGCGGCATGGATGGCAGCGGTTTCGGCGGACGGGGCATGGGGAACGACTTCACCGTGTCCGGCGCCAGCCACGCCCTCACCATCTCCGGAGGAAACCTGTTTGTAACAGCGGGCGGCGACGGCCTGGACAGTAACGGCGCCCTTACCGTGACCGGCGGCACTGTGCAGGTCTTCAGCACCGGAAGCGGCGACGGCGCGGTGGATTGCGACAGCGGCTTCACTCTGGAGAACGGCGTCCTGCTGGCCTGCGACGCAGGCAGGATGTCGGGTTCTCCGCGGGAAGCCGCCCAGTGCGCGGTTCTCCTCAACTTCGGGACCACTCTGGAGGCCGGGACCTGCGTTCAACTGGCCGGCGAAGGCCAGAACTTCGTTTTCCGCATGGCCGCCTCCGCCGCAACGGTCCTGTTCAGTTCCCCGGAACTGGTACAGGGCGGCGCCTATACCGTGTCCTACGGGGGAGACTATACCGGCAGTGACAGCGCCGGACTCTGCTCCGGCGGCACATACAGCGGCGGGACCGAGCTGGCCTCCCTGACCCTCACCGATCTGGTGACCAGCTACGGCCAGTCCGCCATGGGCGGCGGCAAAGGCTCCATGGGCGGCGGTCAACGGCCCATGGACGGGAGCCAGGATCCCACAGATGACGGCAGAATGCCAATGGACGGCCGGGGAGGCCGGGGCACACAGCCTCCCGAGGGCGGCGGAATGTCCCGCTCGGTCCCAGATGACAAGCCCGCACCCACCGCATAAGCGGAGACCCACGTACACCGGAGCAAGCGCCGCTTGCTCCGGTGTTGCATGTCAAATATTCCCTTTGCAAAATAGTTACAAAACGGTTACAATTTTATTGTCAGCGAGGAATACTATTTTTGCGAGGTACTAACGCTATGAAAAAGACGCGCCTTTTGTTGGCCACGGCCCTTTTGACCGGAAGCCTGCTTACCATTCCCGCCTCGGCGGCCTCCCTCTCCCACACCGTGGCCGCCGGCGACACCATGTGGAAGCTGGCAGTCCGCTACCAGGTGGGCACCAGCGAGATCATCGGGGCCAATCCCCAGGTCAGCAATCCCGACCTGATCTATCCGGGTCAGGTCCTGCAGATCCCCCAGCTGGAAAGCACAGTGGCCAGCTATGAGGCCGAGGTCATCCGCCTGGTCAACCAGATCCGGCAGGAAAACGGCCTGCGGCCGCTGACCGCCAATTGGGAGCTGTCCCGGGTGGCCCGCTACAAATCCCAGGACATGCTAGACCAGGGCTACTTCGCCCACAACAGCCCTACATACGGCTCTCCTGGCCAGATGATCCGCGCCTTCGGCCTCTCCTACCGCACTGCCGGGGAGAATATCGCCAAAGGCTACACCACCCCCCAGGCGGTGGTCAACGGCTGGATGAACTCCAGCGGCCACCGGGCCAACATTCTGAACGCCTCCTATACCCAGATCGGCGTGGGTTACGTCTCCAAAGGGAACCACTGGACCCAGATGTTCCTGGGGTGACCGGTCAACGTTTTCCCTTTTGCACGGGACGGTATGCTGCCGGCAATCCCATCAGAGCGCGGTAAATTGAGCCGCGGGGGGCGACCTTGTCACACAAAGCTCCGTAGGCCACGGCGCAACAGGCTCCATGGCCAGTCCCCTCCCTATGAAAAACCTTCGGGCTCCCGGAAATTCCGGGAGTCCGAAGGTCTTCTGTTCCTTTTATCCCCAACCGCCCAGGAAGGCCCGGCGGCTCCGGTCCAGTTCCCGGATCACAAAGATCTCGTATAGCCGGACCAGCATCTCCCAGGTCCGGCGGTCCATAACGCCGTCCTCTTTCAGCCCCGCCGCGTGCTGGAGCCAGTGAACATTGTCCACGGAAGCTCGGTCATGGATGCCCAGCACCGGTCCCTCCGTGATCCCGTTCAGGTGGCGGCCCAGGACCTGAAACATGGTCTGGGGCAGGATCATATACTCCGCCTCCGCCCCGGGCTCCACCCGGGTCTCTTCCGAAGGGAAGGCCCGCAGGGCGTTGGCGCCGGAGACCTCCCGCTCCACCTGGCCCCACAGGGTCCGGATGGCCTCCCAGGTCCCCCGGTCCACCACCCCGGTCACCGGGGGATGGAGTTCCCGCTGGAACAGCATCACCGCCTCCAGGGTCCGCTCTCCGAAGATCCCGTCCGTCACCAGGCGGGGCAGAAAATCATACACCATGGACAGCCGCCGCAGCATATACTGGAGGCTTCTCACCGGCTGGGCCAGCATTTCCCGCTCCAAAACCTCTCTCCTCACGTGATTCATACCATCACCCCCTTCTGGTGGTCATTCTGTCCTAAGCCCACATCCTGCCCCGGGAACTGTCCCAGCCGGGGCGTGTCGGCAAACCGTTCTCCCTGGCCAGTGGAGGTCGGCGTGATGGACTGCCGGAAGGCCTGGGCCCGCACCGTGTCACGGCTCAGGGCGAAGTAGGCCTGGGAGGCGTGGCTGTACAGGGAGTTCCAGGTGGCCTCCCCCACGATCCCGTCGGGGATCAAGCCCACCAGGCTCTGGTACTGCCGCACCGCCTGGGCGGTCTGGGGGCCAAAGACGCTGTCCACGGTGATGGGCAGCAGGGCGTCCTCAAACTCCGCCAGCAGGGCCAGCATATACTGGAGGATACGGACCGCGTCCCCCGTGTCCCCCTCCCGCACCACACCGGGATACTGAAATTCAAAGCCGTAAAAGGTCTGGCCCTGGCTCACCAGCTCGGACAGCCGCAGCACACCCGTATAGAGGAAGACCATCTGGTACCAGGTGGCCTTCCCCACTACCCCGTCCGGAGTCAGGTTGAAGATGCGCTGGAACTCCTTGACCGCGGCCTCGGTGGGTTCTCCAAAGGTTCCGGTGACGGGAGAAATTTTGGGGATGGCCGGGTAATTCTGGGAAATCCGGTTCAGCATGACCTGGATCCGCAGCACATCGTCCCCCACCGCCCCCAGCCGCAGGGGGACGCCGGGATAGGAGGCGGTGATGTCCTGGATGGGGGCGTCCACCACCAGCTCAATGTCGTCCCCATAGTAGGTGCGCAGGATCTCCATGGAGTTGTAGCCCTGCTTTGCCAGGTCCTGGCTCCCCCACTGGGACAGTCCGTCGCAGGTGGTGGTGGTGCCGTTGCAGAATTTGGCGGACAGGGGCTCCACAAAGCCCTGGCGGCGGATATAGTTGTTGAAGATCTCATCCACCATCTGACTGATGTTCTCAAAGATATTCCGCCCCCGGATGAATTTCTGGTCGTAGGCGGTGGAGGCGGTGATCTGAAAATCATAGCCCCGGCTGGGATAAAACTCCGTGTAGACCCGGTTCAGGGCAAAGGAGATGATGGCCAGGATATTGGCCCGGATGGCCGCCGGTTCCCAGGTGGGATAGATCTCGCTGGAGGCCACGTTTTTTACATAATCCGGAAAAGAGACTGTGACATTCTCCGCCCACTGGTCTGGCGGTCCCATGTGTACCGTGATAGTCTTGGGAATATAGGGGAAAATATCCGCCATGGCTCACCTCACAGGTTCTGGGAGGGGAACTCCCGGACCTCCCGCTGCTGGAGGCTGCTCTCCCCCTCCCCCAGAGGGACCAGCTCCACATCCTGCACCGTCTCGATCTTGGGGAAGACCTGGACCCCGTCCATTTGAAGCATGGCAAAGCCCGAATGTTCCACCCACACGTTGACCAATGTAAAGGGCAGACCGCCGTTCATCCCGTCGGGACTGGTGCTCTCCCCTGAGGCCGGTGTCCGGATGGCCACGGGTTGGATCAGCCCGCTCCGGTCTGTGATCTGGACGGAGATCAGGTTCTGCTTCCCGTTTTCTCCCGTTCCCGTGATGACCACTGTGGCGCCCTCCACCGGGATCTGGGCATTGGATGTAAAAACCCGGACCCGCAACGTTCCTAACCCTGACATAATTGCCTCCTGTTCCGCGGGCCTGGGCCCGCCCTGTTTCCCCATGCTATGCGGAAAACGGGCCACCCGTGCGAGGGACAGAAAAAACCGCCTGCTTCTGCAGGCGGTTTTTACCATTCATTGCTTTCAGCTCCAGCTTTCCTCCAGCTCAGAGCGCTTTTCCCGGCCCATCAGGTGGGACACCACCCCGCGGACCTCCCGGCCCTCGTACAGCACCTCGTAAGCGGCCTGGGAAATGGGCATCTCCACCCCCGCCTTTTGGGCCAGTGTCCGGGCATTGGCGGCGGCGTAGTAGCCCTCCACCACGGCGCCGATTTCCTCCAGCGCCACCTGAATTGGCTTCCCCTGGCCGATGAGGATGCCGCAGCGGCGGTTCCGGGAGTGCATGGAGCAGCAGGTGACGATGAGATCCCCCATCCCGGCCAGCCCGGTGAAGGTCTCCTTCCGCCCGCCCAGGGCCACGCCCAGCCGGGCGATCTCCGCCATGCCCCGTGTCATGAGCAAAGCCTTGGTATTGTCCCCACAGCCCAGGCCGTCACAGCAGCCGGCGCACAGGGCGATGACGTTTTTCATGGCGGCGCAGATCTCGGTCCCCACCCGGTCATCACTGGTGTACACCCGGAAACGGGGATTCATGAACAGGTCCTGGACCTGCCCTGCCATCGCCAGATCATCGGCAGCGGCCACCACGCCGGTGGGGATATGGCGGCCCACCTCCTCCGCGTGGGAGGGGCCGGACAGCACCACCACGGGGCATTTGCCCCCCAGTTCCTCCTCAATGACCTGGCTCAGACGCAGAGAGCTGTCCTTCTCGATGCCCTTGGAGGCGGAGATGACGATGGTGCCAGGCGTCAGATAGGCTCCCAGCTGCCGAGTGGTCTCCCGGACAGCGTAGGAGGGAGTGGCCATCAGCACGGCGCCGCTGTCCGCCGCCCCGGCCAGGTCGCTGGTGTAGTTCATCGCCTCAGGCAGCGGAACACCGGGCAGCATGGGATTCTCCCTCCGCTCCCGCAGGAGGGCGGTCTTTTCCGGCCGGTGGGACCAGATGGTCACCTCATGTCCGTTCTCCAACAGCAGCAGCGCCAGAGCCGTGCCCCAGCCGCCGCTGCCCACCACTGTGATCTTCATGGAAAAATTCTCCTTTTGATGATTCATTTCCAAAAGACAGGGTGGCCACAGGCCACCCTGTCTTTCACAATTTCATTTCTTTTTATGTAGGGTGAACTTGCTCTCTGTCCCGGTGAGCAGGCGCTTGATATTGCCCCGGTGCTTATACAGCACCAGACCGCCAATGAAAAAAGCCATGACGGTCAACACCGTGTTCTGATAGACGAACCAGGTGGCAAAGGGGAAGGAAGCGGCCGCCCAGCAGGAACCCAGGGACACATACCGGGTGAGCACCGCCAGGATCAGGAAGCCGCCCCACACCACCAGGGCGATGCGCCAGTCGATCATCAGGGCGATGGTTCCCCCGGACAGGATGCCCTTGCCCCCCTTGAAGTGGAACATGCAGGGGAACATGTGGCCCAGGAGGCAGAACAGTCCGGCCCAGTATTTGGCCACAACGGGGGTATAGAACGGGAGACAAAACCACTGGCTGATGGCCACGCCGATGAGGATGGCGGCCACAGCCTTCAACACGTCGCAAAGAATGACCACAAAGGTGAGCAGGCCGCCGAAGGTGCGGTGAAAATTGGTCAGGCCCGCGTTGCCGCTGCCGTGGTTACGCACATCGTCGTGGAGGATATACTTGGACACGATGACCGCCCCGTTAAAGCAGCCCCAGAAGTATGCCTGTACTGCCGTTATCAGCAGAGGGAGCCACAGAGCTCCCGCCAGGGCGGGCCAGTTCACATAGGACATTCTTACCCCTCCTTATCGCCCTTCTGCCGGATGGTCATACGGATGGGAGTCCCCTCCAGACCGAAGGTACTGCGAATTTGGTTTTCCAGATACCGCTGGTAGGAGAAATGGAACAGCCGCGCGTCGTTGCAGAAACAGACGAAATGGGGCGGGCGGATGCCCGTCTGGGTCATATAATAGATCTTCAGGCGGCGGCCCTTGTCCGTGGGGGGCTGGACCCGGGCAGTGGCGTCGGCCAGGACGGTGTTCAGCATGCCGGTAGAGATGCGGGTGGCAGCCTGGTTATTCACATAGTTGATCAGGTCAAAGAGCCGGTCCACCCGCTGGCCCGTCAGGGCGGAGATGAACACGATGGGGGCGTAGGTCATGTAGCTCAGGTCCCGCATCACGTCCTGGCGCATCTTGTCCATGGTCTTGCCGTCCTTCTCGATGGCGTCCCACTTGTTGACCACGATGATACAGGCCTTTCCCGCCTCATGGGCCAGACCGGCCACCTTGGTGTCCTGCTCCGTGACCCCGTCCTCGGCGTTGATCATGATGAGGCAGACGTCCGCCCGCTCGATGGCCATGGTGGCCCGGAGGACGGAGAACTTCTCAATGCGGTCGTCCACCTTGGACTTCTTCCGCATCCCGGCGGTGTCGATGAACAGGTACTTGCCCTTCTCGTTTTCAAAGGGGCTGTCCACCGCGTCCCGGGTGGTGCCCGCCACGTTGGAGACGATGACCCGCTCCTCCCCCAAAATCCGGTTGACCAGGGAGGACTTGCCCACGTTGGGCTTTCCGATGACGGCCACCTTGATGACGTCATCCTCCTCCTCTTCCTCCTCCTCGGGGGGGAAGTAGGCAAAGCAGGCGTCCAGCAGGTCGCCAGTGCCGTGGCCGTGGAGGGCGGAGACGGAGATGGGGTCCCCCAGGCCCAGGTTATAGAACTCATAGACGTCCGGGTTCTCCCGTCCGGTCTGATCGGCCTTGTTCACCGCCAGCACCACCGGCTTCCGGGACCGGAGGAGCATGTTGGCCACCTCCTGGTCGGCGGCAGTCATCCCCGTCTTGATGTCGCAGACAAAGACGATGACGGTGGCGGTGGAAATGGCGATCTCCGCCTGCTCCCGCATGAAGGACAGGATCTGGTCATCGGTCCCCGGCTCGATACCGCCGGTGTCCACGATGTCGAACACCCGGTTTCTCCACTCGCACTGGGCGTACAGCCGGTCCCGGGTGACGCCGGGGGTGTCCTCCACGATGGACAGCCGCTGGCCGCAGAGCTTGTTGAACAGCATGGACTTGCCCACGTTGGGCCGGCCCACGATGGCTACTAATGGCTTCATATCATTCCTCACACTTCTCAAAGATAGATACCACGATCCATATTAAAAACGGACGCCGGAATTATACCGGTAATACTCGTCCTCCGGTTCGTCGTCGCAAAGTCCGCGCTCGGCGGAATTTGTCAGACAAATGCCGCAAGATCGCTTCCTTGCTCCTCCTCTCCAAAACGAACCCGCTCCGCTGGGCTTCGTTTTGGTTTTCCCTCTACCGGACGCCGGGGTTATACCGGTAATACTCGTCCTCCGGTAAGTTAGGCATGGAGGCGGCGGGGACGGGGATCACGCCGCAGATGGCGTCCAGCAGCTCATAGCCGTCCTGGGCCACCGGGATGGCGGGGACTCCCAGTTCCCGCTCCACATCGTCCAGGGACACGTCGTCCAAAAAGACCCGTTCCCCGGCCCGAAGCATGTTGGCGGGGATGAGCAGCCGCTCCCCCAGGTCCTTCCCCCGCAGCTGCGCGATCAAATCGCCGCCGGTGACCAGCCCGGCCACCGTAATGGTCTCCCCAAAAAAGCGGTTGACGATGGGATATACGTTCCCTTTTATTGTACCACATTTCTCCCGGGCCATGTCAACCAATTGGGATAAATAAGGGGCCGCGGACACGCCGGTGGCGACGGAAAAGGGTCTCGCCCCCTCCATTTCCCCAGGTTCCATCAGATCCAGGGCCCGGCGGAACTCCTGGGCCAGCAGGGTGAGCATGCCCACTCCGTTGTCCAGCTGGGTAAATTCCTCGAAATAGTCCTCCGGGGGCAGGTCCCGGCCTGCCAGGAGGTAGAACTCGTCGGAGCACCACACCAGACGGGTCCCCTGCTTTTCCAGGTGACGGGCGGCAAAGGCCTCCACCTGGTCCACCAGGGCGGCGGCCTGCTCCCGGGTGTAGGGCTTCAGGGGGTACAGCCCCTCCCGGAATTTGGTCACCCCCACGGGCACCACCGAGATGCTGTTCACCGCCGGGTACATCTCCGCCAGATCGTTCAGGGTCCTGTCCAGAGCCGGACCGTCGTTGATGCCGGGGCAGGAGACGATCTGGCAGTTCATGGTGATATGGTTTTTGGCGAAGCGGCGCATGGTGTCGATGGCCTCCCCCGCCCGCTTGTTTTTCAGCATCTCGCACCGCAGGACCGGGTCGGTGGTGTGGACGGACACGTTGATGGGGGAGATGCGCAGGTCGATGATCCGCTGGACCTCCCGTTGGGACAGGTTGGTCAGAGTCAGGTAATTGCCCATAAGGAAGCTGAGCCGGGCGTCATCGTCCTTGAAGTACAGGCTCTTCCGCATCCCCGGAGGCATCTGGTCCACGAAGCAGAAGATGCAGTTGTTGGCGCAGGAGCGGGCCCGGTCCATGAGATAAGTCTCAAACTCCAGTCCCAGGTCCTCCCCCTCCATCTTCCGTACCCGCAGGGTGCGGGTGGAACCGTCCGCCCCGTTCAGGGTCAGCTCCAGCTTGGGGTCGTAGCTGTAAAACTTATAGTCCAGCACATCCACGATCTGGTGGCCGTTGATATGGGTCAGGGTCTCCCCCGCCCGGACGCCCGCCCGCCGGGCCGGGCTGCGGGGGTCTACCGACTTGATGACCGTCATGCTCATGGATGCTCACCGTCCTTTTCTCCATATGCCTTGTGGCGTTCTTTTTGATTGTACAATAGGATGGCCCGGATTGCAAGCAAGAGTGCGTGGGGGCGGAACTTTTTTACCCAGAAGGGGTTTAAAAAGCATCTTTGCAATTTGGGGTTTCTATGGTATGATGAAATAACACCCGGCGCTGGGCCGCATCACACAAAGGGGTGTGACATATGACACACAGTACCAAACGCGACTCCTGGGGCTCCAAGTGGGGCTTTATTCTGGCCTGTATCGGCTCGGCGGTGGGCATGGGCAACATCTGGCTCTTCCCCGCCCGGGTCTCCAAATACGGCGGGGCTACCTTTCTCATCCCCTATCTGATCTTCGTGGTCATCATCGGCTCTACCGGCGTCATCGGGGAGATGGCCTTCGGCCGGGCCACCCGGTCCGGTCCGGTGGATGCCTTCGGCACCGCCACCAGGCTGCGCTTCGGCACCGACAAGCCCGGGCGGCTGCTGGGCCTGATCCCGGTGCTGGGCTCCCTGGCCATGGCCATCGGCTACTCGGTGGTCACCGGCTGGATCTTCAAGTACACCGCCAGCGCCCTCTCCGGCTCCCTGTCCGCCCTGGCGGACCTGGACGCCTTTGCCGCCCAGTTCGGCGCCACCGCCACCAGCAACACCTTCTGGCAGGTGGCGGGCATGGCGGTGACCATTGTCATCATGGCCTTCGGCATCGGAAAGGGCATCGAGAAGGCCAACAAGGTAATGACCCCCCTGTTTTTCCTGCTGTTCGTGGGTTTGGCCGTCTATCTGGCCACCCTGCCCGGCGCGGCGGAGGGCTACCGGTACATTTTCGTCCTCAAGCCCGAGGGACTGCTGGACCCCATGGTGTGGGTCTTCGCCCTGGGCCAGGCCTTCTTCTCCCTGTCCATTGCGGGCAACGGCACCCTGATCTACGGCTCCTACCTGAGTGATGACTCCGACGTCCCCGCCGACGCCAAGATGGTGGCTCTGTTCGACACCTGCGCCGCCCTGCTGGCCGCCCTGGTCATCATCCCCGCCATGGCGGTGGCCGGACAGCAGCTGAACAACAGCGGCCCGGGCCTGATGTTCATTTTCCTGCCCAATGTGCTCAAGGACATCCCCGGCGGCGGAATCATTCTCATCATCTTCTTCGTGGCCGTCACCTTCGCCGCCCTGACCTCCCTCATCAACCTGTTCGAGGCCCCCACCGCCACCCTTCAGGAGCTGTTCCACCTGAAGCGGCCCGTGGCTGTGGCCATCATCGGCGCCCTGGGCCTGGTGGTGGGGCTGTCCATCGCCCCCATCGTCTCCGACTGGATGGACGTATGCTCTATCTACATCTGCCCCATCGGCGCCCTCCTGGCCGCGGTCATGTTCTTCTGGGTGTGCGGCAAGGACTACGTGCTGGAGCAGGTCAACCTGGCCCGGTCCAAGCCTCTGGGTCCCTGGTTCTACCCCATGGCCAAGTACCTGTTCTGCGGCGTCACCCTGCTGGTGCTGGTGCTGGGCGCTCTGTGCGGCGGGATCGGTTAAACTGCGCAAGTAAAAATGGCAGCCGCGCGGCGGCTGCCATTATTTTTTCCGATATGGTTTTGGATCATCCGTTCGCCCCAAAATGTAATCGGTACTGGTATGATAAAACTCGGCCAATACAATTAGCGCCCATACAGGAATCTCGCGGATGCCTTTTTCGTACCTACGGTAAACCTCCCGCTTGCAATGAAGTAATTCCGCTATTTCCTGCTGTGTTTTATCGTTATCGATTCTTAAATCTTCCAATCTCTGAAAGAACATAGCATCTCCCCCAAAGAGATGCTACCATTTTGTTGCATCTTCCTTTTTGATATGCTATCATATGGTAGCAAAAGGAGGAAAACTATTATGAATGACCCCACTCAAAAAATACTCACCTACGCATTCCGGAATTCCTACGCTGAGCTTCGTTTTCCCGAAATGCAATTCAACCTAAATCAGGTGATTGAAGGGACTTGCTATCAAGCTATCTTGGAAATCAAAAAAGTTCTTGCGGACCCTTCCTTGCAGGACAACGACTGTTTTTGTGCCATTGAACAAATTGTTCGCATTCTGGAATCTCATGGTATTAGCGGCGAAGGCCGCCATGATTTTGGATAATACACATCAATAAGTGGACCGCCCGGCGGTCCTCTTTTCTTTTCCTTGGAAATATGGTATGCTGTTGAGTATCGTAACATTGATGCGCTTGAGGTGAAATACCATGGAAAAACTATATGAAGAAAACCCCTATCTCACCCAGTTTTCCGCCGTGGTCCAGTCCTGTACCCAGGCCAAAAAGGGCTGGGACGTGGTGCTGGACCAGACCGCCTTTTACCCCGAGGGAGGCGGCCAGCCCTATGACCTGGGGGTCCTGGGGGGCGTGCGGGTGCTGGAGGTCCATGAGCGGGAGGGCCATGTGGTCCACACCTGTGAAAAGCCCCTGGAGGCGGGCTCCCGGGTGGAGGGGACCATCGACTGGGACCGCCGCTTCGACCTGATGCAGCACCACTCCGGGGAGCACATTGTCTCCGGCATCGCCCACGCCAAGTGGGGCTGCGACAACGTGGGCTTCCACATGGGAGCCGACGTCATCACCATCGATTTAAATGTTCTGTTGGACGAAACCCAGCTCCGGGAGCTGGAGGCGGAGGCCAACCGCTACATCTGGGAGGACCACCCCATCTCCATCACCTTCCCCTCCCCCCAGGAGCTGGCGGCCCTGGAGTACCGGAGCAAAAAGGAGCTGTCCGGCCGGGTGCGCATAGTCTCTTTCCCCGGGGCGGACACCTGCGCCTGCTGCGGCACCCATGTGGCCACCTCCGGACAGGTGGGCTTCGTCAAGCTCCTGTCCGTCCAGAAGTTCCGGGAGGGTGTGCGCATCGAGCTGGTGTGCGGAGGCCGGGCGCTGCGTTATGTCAATCAAATCGCAGACCAGAACCACCAGGTGTCCAACCTGCTGTCCGCCAAGGTCTTTGAAACGGGGGCCGCCGTTCAGAGGCTGCTGGAGGAGAACGCCGCGCTGAAATCCCGCATTCTCACCATGGAGGACCAGCGCTTCGCCGCCCTGGCGGAGCAGTACGCCGGAGCCGGGGACGTGCTTCTCTTTGAGGGGGGGCTCTCTCCCGACGGACTGCGGCGGCTGTGTGACGGGGTGCTTCACGCCTGCGGCGGACGGTGCGCCGTCTTTTCCGGGGCCGACGGCCAGGGCTACAAGTACGCCGTGGGTCAGGCCGGCGGCGACCTGCGCGCCTTCGCCAAGGAGATGAATCAGGCCCTCAACGGCCGGGGCGGCGGCAAGCCTGAGTTTGTCCAGGGCTCGGTCCAGGCCGGCCGGGCGGAGATCGAGCTCTTCTTCGCCTCCCGCTGAATCCCTTGGGGCCCAAGGCATCCCGGCCCATGTAAACCGCTGGTTAGCAGAAAATCAACCGCCGGGCGGTGGCCCTTTTCCGCCGCCGCTGATACCCTTGGGGCCAAGGAGGTCGAGCCTATGACGACAGGTCAGCGCATCGCGGCCAAACGGAAAGAATTGGAGCTGTCCCAGGAGAACCTCGGCGAAGCCCTGGGGGTGTCCCGGCAGTCCATCTATAAATGGGAGTCGGATACGTCTTTGCCCGACATCGACAAACTGGTGGCCCTGAGCCGCCTGTTTCACGTCTCCGTGGGCTGGCTGCTGGGGGTGGAGGAGGAACAGCCGGCGGCTCCCTCCCCCGAAGCCGCCTCCGGCGAGCTGTCCGATGCCCAGCTGCGCATGGTGGAGGAGATTGTGGACCGCTATCTGGCCGCCCAGCCCAAGCCGAAAAAGCGCAGACGCTGGCCCTATGTACTGGCCGCTCTGGCAGTCCTCTGGGGCGGCTGGCGGCTGATGGAGCGTCTGGACCGGATGGACAACCAGTACAACAACCTGTCCAACTCCATCAACAACATCAGCTATTCCGTGGACCACCAGATCAACACCATCACCAACCGGGTGGAGGAGATCTTAAAATCCCAGAACGACCTGACCGCCGACTACGGTACGGAAATGACCGGCTGGGACCTGTCCCGAAACACCGTCACCTTCTCCCTGCGGGCGGTCCCCAAGACCTACGTGGAGGGGATGGAGGTGGTGTTCCTGGCTGACAGCGGCGACGGCCCGGCGGAGTTCCCTGCCCAGGAGAGCCCCGGCCGGGCGTTTACCGGTGAGGTCACCTGCGAACTCACCGACTCCATCACCCTGTCCGCCGTCTTTGTCAATGGAGACACCCGGCAGACCCAGCTGCTGGACAATTACAGCGGCTTGTACCAGGACAGTCTGCCCCAACTGGATATTTACGGTCTGGAGAGCTGCTTTCTTCACGAGGAGCGCGGGAAAGACGGGCTGTTCCACCTCGCTGAGGGCTACGGCTGGCTACGGGACCAGGAACTGAATCTGGACACCAAATTCGGCGCCGTGGATGTGCGGGACCTGAAGGTAGGCCTGTTCAAAAACTTTCGGCTGGTCACCTGGCTGGAGCCCTGTGAACAGCCACAGAACTGGGACGTGGACGCAGAGCAGTTTTTCCGCTTTGACGCCATGGACATGGACCTGGAGCGTGGGGACATTCTTCACTTCGCCGCCATATACACGGACCAGTACGGCCGACGGGGCGTCGCCCCCAGTATTCCCTATTTTGAGTGCTTCGGGGACGAGATCAGCTGGTCGGACAGTTCTGACGGCACCCCCTATTATGTTCTTTCCAATTACGTCTTTTGACCAATCAAACAGAAATGAGTGATCTTTGATGAAACGAATGACTTCCCTGCTGTTGTCCCTGCTCCTGCTGTTCAGCCTGACGGGCTGCGCCAACGACTTCGCCCCCGTGGTCATCACCACCACCGGCGGCGATTCCCAGAGTCAGCCGGCAATTCTGCCCGAAAGTTCTTCCGGCTCCAGCGCTGCCGTTCTCCCCGATGGCGGCTCGTCCAGCTCGGAGGCCGACACCGGCTTTGTCCCCGTTCAGGGCGAATACTATTATGATTTGGAGAGCGTGGTCCTCTATCTGGAGTACTACGGGATGCTCCCCGACAACTACATCACCAAGAAGGAGGCCCAGGACCTGGGCTGGTCCGGGGGCAGCGTGGAGCGCTACCTGGAGGGGGCCGCCATCGGAGGCGACCGCTTCGGCAACCGGGAGGGCCTGCTGCCCAAGGAGTCCGGCCGCAGCTACACGGAATGCGACCTGAACACCAACGGTGCCGACAGCCGGGGAGCCGAGCGGTTGGTCTTCTCCAACGACGGGCTGTATTTCCACACTGAGGACCACTATGAGACCTTTACCGAGGTCTGGGTGGAGAACGGCGAGGTGGTCTGGTGATGAGGACCGTTGTGCTGGACTGCGCCCAAATGACCAGCCGGGAAGCTGCCCACGACTACCTGGCCCGGGAACTGTCCTTCCCGGACTGGTATGGCCGGAACCTGGACGCCCTGTACGACCTGCTCACCGGATATGTGGGACCCATCCGCCTGGAGCTGGTCCATCTCCTGGCCCTGGACGCCCTGGGCGGCTATGGCCGCGCCCTCTTGGGCACCATGGAGGAGGCGGCCGGAGAGACCCCCGGCTTGGAGCTGGTCATCCGGGAAGAATGACAGAGCCGGGAAAAGCGCCGGCCCCTGCGGTGATGTGCCCATCCACGGGGCACGCCCCCATGCTCCGTCCTTTTTTGACACGGAGGCGCGCAGTGTGCGCCTGCAACTTGGGCCGCCCAGTTCGGGCGGCCCTTTTATGTGTTCTTCCGATTTCAGGCGGGGGATGGTGTTTCTCCGGCGGCTTCCCGCTCCAGCAGGGCCACGTTGCCCCGGAGCCTCTCATTCTCCGGCTCCAGCTTCAGCGCTGCCCTCGCCGCCTCCAGTGCCTCTTGCATCCGCCCCGTCCGGTAAAAGGCGATGGACCGCAGGTCATAGGGCAGGCTCCCCCAGGGAGCCGCCTCACAGATATAGGTCCGGGGCCGGTGGGTGATGGCCAGGGCCTGCCCGGTGAAGTAGAGCACCCCCTCCCACTCCTCCAGCTCGTAGAGGAGCATAGCCAGGTCGGTCCAGGGTTCCCGCAGGTGAGACGCTTCGGCCACTGCCCGGAGATACCAGTTCCGGGCCTCCGCCGTCTCCCCTTTTTCCCGGTATGCCCGGGCGATATACCGCATGGAGGCCGCCCGCTCGTCCCGCCAGGTGGCCCTTGGCATAGCCAGATGGCCCTTTAGTGTCCGGATGCAGTCGTCCCAGCGCCCCCGGAACAGGTATTCCCGCCCCAGATAGTGGACGTTCCGGTCATCCTCCGGGTCCTCCGCCACCGACAGTTCCAGCAGGGGCAGATACTGCCCCCGGGACTTGGAGGGGTCCGGGTGGTGGTCCAGCTGGACTCCGTCGGCCACCACCGTGGGGCCGGGCCTCCCCTCCCCCGTCCAGGCCAGCACCTCATGGACCGGGTGGACCCACCGGTAGCCCCGGCGGGCGTGGATCTTCTCATACCAGAACACCACCCCCTCGGAGCTGTCGGGGTTGAAGGACCAGGTATAGCGGTAGGTGGCCTGACCAGCGCCGGGGACCCAGGCCTCCTCCAGCAGCTCCCGCCAGCCTGGCCGGAGCACCTCGTCCAGATCGGTACAGACACAGATGTCCATGCTCTCCGGCACCAGCTCCATGGAGCGGTTCCGGGCCGTGTCAAACCGCCAGGGTGAGATGACCTCCACCGTCACCTCCGCCCCCCGGGCCCGCAGCTTCTCCACCGTGGCGTCGGTGGAGCCGGTGTCCAGCACCACCACCCGGTCCGCCTCGGACATGGAATCCATCCAGCGGTCCACAAACTGCTCCTCATTTTTACAGATGGCGTAGACACAGACTTGATACCGTCCCACGCTGTCCCTCCTTTCAAAAATAAGAGCGCCGCCCATAGGCAGCGCTCCTTGTGGTCCTCAGTTCACAGCAAAGGACACGTCATCCAGGTCCATGGACTGGCCGCCCTCGGCCGATACCACGAAACGCAGCCGCGCCGTGGTGGCCCCGGCGGGCGCCTGGCCCGTGATGTTCCGGTAGTAAGCAAACTCCCGGTTGTCATTGGGCATATCCTGCCGCCGGACAAGGATGGTCAGGCCGTTTTGGTTCAGCCCCTGGTCGTTCCGGAAGGTGACCGTTGCCTCCACGGACACTTGAGCCCCTTGGCCCCGGGCGAAGAAGGAGAAGTCGAACCAGCAGCCGCCGGTGATTCGGATATCCTGAAATAGGTCGCCGCCGTCCGACAGATTGACGGCAGAGTTTCCGGTGTGCACTCTCCCCTGGGCAGTGGACTGCTCCACCTTCGCGGGGTCGGCGGTGCTCCAACCCACGGGGACTCCGTTCTGGAACTGCTCCATCCCGCCGTTGGTGACCATTTCGCCAATGGAACGGCAGGAACAGACGCAGGTCCCAGTGGGGCCGGTAGCGCCCGTGTCGCCCTTGGGCCCGGTGGGGCCGGTGGGGCCGGTAGGTCCGGTGGCTCCGGTGTTGCCGGTGTCGCCCTTGGGCCCAGTAGGTCCAGTGGGCCCGGTGGGTCCGGTGGCTCCGGTGTTGCCCGTGTCACCCTTGGGCCCGGTGGGGCCAGTGGGGCCGGTGGGTCCGGTGGCTCCGGTGTTGCCGGTGTCGCCCTTCGGCCCGGTGGGACCAGTGGGGCCAGTGGGGTCGGTGGGACCCACGATCACGGGACAGCAGCACCGGAAGTCGCAGCGGCAGTCATCCCGGCAGTCACAGCGGTGATGACAGCAGGAAGCCTCTGACTGGCGGCAGCTATCCTCCCCATGATTGAGGTAGGCTACCACCCCATCTTCCCGGTCGGGTTCCCAACCGGGAGCAAAATATCGTTTCATAGGCACTCCTTTGACAAAGCAATAAAATCATTGTAGCGATGCCACGTTCCATCCTATGCCACCGCCTCCCGGAGGTGCCTGTCCGCCCAAACCTCTCCTTACATCTCTTTACATCGCCCCTGTTTTCTGGCATAATACAAGGGGACAAAAGGGAGGGACCACCTGTGAAACAGTATGTCATCGCCCTGGACCAGGGTACCACCAGCAGCCGCTGCATCCTCTTTGACCGGGAACAGAACATCATCGGCGTGGCCCAGCGGGAATTTACCCAGCACTACCCCCAACCCGGCTGGGTGGAGCACGACCCCATGGAGATCTGGTCCAGCCAATACTCCGTTCTCACCGAAGTGCTGGCCCAGTCCGGCGTATCCCCGGAAGAGATCGCCGCCATCGGCATCACAAACCAGCGGGAGACCACCATCGTCTGGGACAAACACACCGGGCGGCCCATCTACAACGCCATTGTCTGGCAGTGCCGCCGTACCGCGCCCCTGTGTGAACAGCTGAAACAGGACCCGGAACTGACGCAATACATTCAGGATCACACCGGGCTGCTCATCGACGCCTATTTCTCCGCCACCAAGATCAAGTGGATCCTGGACCATGTGGAGGGAGCGAGGGAGCAGGCGGAGGCGGGGGACCTGCTTTTCGGCACGGTGGACAGCTGGCTCGTCTGGAAGCTCACCGGCGGCAAGGTCCATGTCACCGACCGGACCAACGCCAGCCGCACCATGCTCTATGACATCCAAAACCTGTGCTGGGACCGGCGCATCTGCGGCACCCTAGACATCCCCATGTCCATGCTGCCCCAGGTCCGGGATTCCAGCGCCGTATACGGCACCACCAACCTCCAGGGCGTGGAGGTGCCCATCGCCGGCATTGCCGGAGACCAGCAGGCCGCCCTCTTCGGCCAGACCTGTTTTGAACCGGGGGAGGCCAAGAATACATACGGCACCGGCTGCTTCCTGCTGATGAACACCGGAGACCGCCTGTACCGCAGCCAAAACGGCCTGCTGTCCACCATCGCCATCGGCCTGGAGGGGCAGGTCCAGTACGCCCTGGAGGGCTCCGTCTTTGTGGGCGGAGCGGTCATCCAGTGGATCCGGGACGAGCTGCGCCTGATCTCCGACGCCCGGGACGCGGAGTATTATGCCTCCAAGGTCCCGGACACCGGGGGAGTCTATCTGGTCCCCGCTTTTACCGGGCTGGGCGCCCCCCACTGGGACATGTATGCCCGGGGCGCGCTGGTGGGCCTGACCCGGGGCACCCGGCGGGAACACATCATCCGTGCGGCTCAGGAGTCCATCGCCTACCAGGTCTATGACCTGGTGGAAGCCATGGAGAAGGACACCGGCATCTCCCTGTCCGCCCTCAACGCCGACGGCGGCGCCAGCCGGGACCGCTTCCTGATGCAATTCCAGGCCGACATTCTGAACAAGCCCGTCTGCCGGCCCGCTATCCGTGAGACCACCGCCCTGGGGGCCGCCTATTTGGCCGGACTGGCCGTGGGGCTGTGGAAGGACCGGGACGAGATCCGGGCCATGCGGTCCCTGTCCCAGCAGTACCAGCCTCAAATGGAGGAAACTCCCCGCCGGCGGCTGCTCAGCGGCTGGCACAAAGCCGTGGGGCGCAGCCTGGACTGGGCGGAGCACGACCTCTGATCCCGGGGGCGACCCAAATCCCACCACAAGGAGCGACTGATCTTGAACGAGATTTTTATCCCTACCATGCTGTTTTGGGAAAACGGCAACACCTGGTATGGCAGCAAGGGCCAGGCCCGGTTTTTTATCCAGCCCGTCAAGCATGAGCCACCGGAAAACGACCCGGAGGCCGAGGCCTACACCACCTTGGACGCGGAACTCTGGAAAGGCCCCCTGACCAAGGCTCTCAGCGAGATCCTCGCCACCGCCTCCTTCCCCCTCTCGGAGGAGGGGCTGGTCCAGACCACCCAGTGGCTGGAGGAGCGGGCTGCGGAACTGGAGCAATAAAAAATGTCCGGATCTCCTTTGGGAGATCCGGACATTCTTCACTCTTTCAGAGGTCAGGTCAGTTCCGGGCCTTTGGCAATGGACAGCTTCAACAGGATGGGGGTGAGCAGAGCGGAGGCGATGACGCTCAACACGATGGCAGGCAGGATCACCGGGTCGATCATTCCGGCGTTGATTCCCTTCTGGGCCACCATCAGGGCCACCTCGCTCCGGGCCACCATGCCGATGCCAACCACCAGCGACTGGTGGTTGCTCATGCCGCACAGCTTGCCGCCCAGGCCGCAGCCGATGATCTTGGACAGCACCGCCGCCGCCACCAGCACCAGGGCGAAAAGCAGAATTTCGGAATTCATGGTCTTCAAATCGGTCTTCATGCCCACGCTGGCAAAGAACACCGGAGTGAACACCATGTAGGCGGCCACCGTCATCTTCTTGGCCACGAACTTCCGGGACTTGGTCACGTTACACAGGATCAAGCCGGCAAAGTAGGCGCCGGTGATATCGGCCACGCCGAACAGCTCCTCGGCGCAGTAGGCCATGATCAAGCAGAAGGCCAGGGCCCAGATGGCCACCCGGCGGCTGTGCCAGTGCTCCTCGGAAATAAAGCCGAAGAGGCGGCGCACCACCAGTCCCACCACCAGGGTAAACAGGAAAAACAGGGCGATCCGGCCCAGCACCAACAGGGGGCTGGAGCCGCCGGAACTCAGGCCGCTGAGGACGGACAGGACGATAATGCCCAGAATGTCATCGATCAGGGCGGCGCTGAGCAGGGTGGTCCCCGTCCGGGTCTTCAGCTTGCCCATCTCATTCAGGGTCTCCACCGTGATGGACACGGAGGTGGCGGAGAAGACAGAGCCTACAAAGGCCGCCTTCAACACATTCATAAAGGTAAGCTCTCCGCCGAAGAACAGGAAGTACAGACCGCCGCACAGCAGCAGCGGCACTGTCACGCCCATGACGGCGATGACAAAGGCCTGGGGGCCGGTCTTTTTCAGTTCCTGCATGTCGGTATCGATACCGGCGGTGAACATCAGCATAATAACGCCGATCTCCGCCGTCTTCACCAAGAAGTCCGTGCTTTGCAGCACGCCAAAACCGCTGGGACCCAGAATAATGCCGGCCAGCAGGGCGCCCACCACCTGGGGCATATGGATCTTCTCCGTAGCCAGGCCCAGCACTTTGGTGGACAGCAGAATGATGGCTAACAGTAACAAATAGGTATAGGATTCCATTTCAACACACCTTACTTCCTCACCGTGGATATAAAATCCGGCGTGAATCATTGTTCCGCCCATCGGGCAGTTCCTGTATTATAGCATTTGCCCGAAGGTTGTCAAGCAACAAACTACACAATCTCTGCTTCATTACTGATTGGGGGGTTTTTGCTTTTTTTCGCAACAGAGGCCCTGTTTTTTCCTTGTTTTGTCAAGCCGGGGCCCACCCTCCCGCTCCTTTCCGCCCGCCACTTTCCAAGCGGCACGTCCCTCTTTTTTCCCTCCCGCGTTGACGGGTCCCGCCCCGGTGTGGTACCATGGTACCATCCGACCAACACAAGGAGGCTTGTACTATGCAGGCATTTGAATTTCATTCCCCCACCAAAATCGTCTTCGGCCGCGGGACCGCCGGCCGGGCCGGCCAACTGACCGCCCAGTGGGGCGGTTCCCGGGTCCTGGTGGTCTACGGTGGTCAAAGCGCCGTCAAAAGCGGTCTGCTGGACCGGATCAAGGCTTCTCTGGAGGAGGCCGGCCTGACCTACGAGACCCTGGGCGGGGTCAAGCCCAACCCCCGCCTGGGCTTTGCCCGGGACGGCGTAAAGCAGGCTCTGGCCTTTGGGGCCGATTTTATTCTGGCTGTGGGCGGCGGCAGCGTCATCGATACCGCCAAGGCCATCTCCGCGGGCGCCGCCAATCCGGATTTGGATCTCTGGGACATCTGGACCCGCAAGGTCCCCCTGTCCAAAAACCTCCCCACCGGCGTGGTCCTCACCATCCCCGCCGCCGGCAGCGAAAGCAGCGACTCCGCTGTTCTCACCAACGACGAAACCAAAGTAAAACGCGGCCTGAGCACCCCGCTCAACCGCCCCCGCTTCGCCATTATGGACCCGGAGCTCACTTTCACCCTGCCCCCCTACCAGGTGGCCTGCGGCGTAGTGGACATCATGATGCACACCATGGACCGCTACTTCAATCCCATCACCACCAACGAGCTCACCGACGAGATCGCCCAGGGCCTGCTGCGCTGTGTCATCCGGAACGGCCGCCGTGCCCTGGACTGCCCCGGCGATTACCAGGCCATGAGCGAACTGATGTGGGCGGGTTCCCTGTCCCACAACGGCCTCACCGGCCTGGGCGGAGTCATGGACTTCGCCCCCCATCAGCTGGGCCATGAGCTCAGCGCCATGTTCGACGCCGCCCACGGGGCTACCCTCTCCGCCGTGTGGGACAGCTGGGCCCGCTACTGCTGCAAGACCAATCCCGCCCGGTTCGCCCAGTTCGGCACGCAGGTGTGGGGTCTGGACCCCGCTGGAAAGGATGATGAGGCCCTGGCCCGGGAGGCCATCGAGGCCACGGCCAACTACTTCCGCTCCCTGAACATGCCCACCTGCTTCTCCGAATTGGGCTGCGGCGTGCTGCCGGAGGAAACGCTCCAGGAGCTGGCCCACCGCTGCACCTTCTTTGATACCCGGACCATCGGGTCTTTCCAGGTCCTGGGATACGAAGACATTCTGGCCATCTACCGCATGGCCAACCACTGATCATCCCGGCATGACAAAGCCGGCGGCTCCCAAGGGAGCCGCCGGCTTATTATGATGAAAGAGTCACAGATTGGGTTCCAAAGGCTGGACTGAGTAGTGGATCTCCGCCGGGGAGTGGGGATACTGCCGGTAAAACGCCTTTAAGACCCGCTCGCACACCATACAGCTGTTCTCATAATTGGCCTGGGGCAGCATCAGAATGAACTGGGACACGCTGCACCGGGCTGCGATATCGCCCCGGCGCAAATTCAGCCTGATCTGTTCCTCCAGATTTTCCATGGCGCGGTCCAGGCTGCGCTTGGGCAATTCCTTGCCCTCCTCTCCCAACACGGACAAAAGGCCAATATGTACCGCGTCGCCGCTTCTGGCCACCATCCGGGCCTCGGCGCGGTAGAGCACCTTGAAAAAGTCGTACTCGCAGACCATGGCTCCGGCCAGAGGGTCCTGTTCCCGCAGCTGTTCCCGGACCACGCCGATGGGGACCGCCCGGTCATTGACGCTGCGGATGGCCTCCCGGTACATGGCCCGAATATCTTCCGCCGGCATGACCCCAAAGTTGGAGAAGAACAGCTCGCTCATCTCCTCATAGACCGCGATGGCCCCCCGCTGATCCCCCGTATCCAACAGGTCCCGAATCAGACGCCGGTACAGCTCCTCGCTGTACGGCTCGATGTCCAGGGCCCGCCGGCACAGGTCCACAGCCTCCGCCTTTCGCCCCTGTCCCTCCAGAATGATCAGGGCCTCCTGGGTCACCTGGGTATAGAGGTTATGGAAATAAGCGGCGATAGGCACCACCCAGGGTTCGGAGGACAGCTTGCTCAAAAAGTCCCCCTGGTACAGGGACAGGGCCTGAAGGTAGTGCTCCAGCCGCTGTTCCTCCTCTTGTTCCATTCCTCCCGCGCGGCACAGTTCGTCGAACCGCTCCACATCAAACCAAATGGGGATCTCCGTATTCCATGCGTAGCTGCCGTCCCGGCGGACGATCAGGTCGTGCCCCGCACTGCTCCCCAACTGATTGAGCATGGTACGCGCGCGGTGAAACATGGTCTTCAGCGCATTCAGGGGATTGGAGCTGTTCTCCTCTTCTCCCCAAAGCAAACTAGTCAGTTCCTCCTGAGAGACCGGACGATTGCGGCAATAGATCATATAAGCCAGCAGCAGCCAGACCTTTTTGGACCGGTTTCCGCTGTCATCCATCCGCTTTCCATCCAGTTCGATGGAAAAAGCGCCCAGCATACATACCCGCAGCCGACTTTCCTCCATCGCACACACCTCCCTCAACCGCCAGGCTGCTTGTGGAATATTCCCCCAAGACACCTGCCTAATCAAAGCAATGATAACACAAAGTTTTCTTAATTTCAATTAGCTCGCCAGCGTAGTTACAAATTTTTTTATTTTTTGTAAGTAAATCAAAAATTCTTTACTTTTCTGAAAGGGTGTGCTATACTCACCGTAAGAATGGTTTTTTATATCCTTTTCAAACGAGGAATCACCTATGAACAAACGACTTTTCCGGAGCGCTATGCTTCTGTTGGCCCTTCTCGGCCTGGCGGGATGCGGCCTCTCCGCCCCCGCCGGCGGCTCCAGCCGGGCAGACTCCTCCGCTGGCGCCTATGTGGACGCCGTTCCGTTGGACGAAGTGGACCTGACAGAGGAGATGGTAGCGCTCTCCGAAGCTCCCGCCGCGCTGCCCACGGAGCTGACCGTCTCCGCCCCGGGCACCCTGGAAAAAAGGAATGAAAAAGCCGTCATCGACTACTCCAACACCAGGGACGGCTATGTGATGGTCCAATATACCGCCTCTACCACCAAACGGCTGAAAGCCCAGGTCAAGGGGCCCGCCATCACCTATACATATGACCTGGCCGCCGGACAATGGGCCGCTTTCCCCCTTTCCGACGGCAACGGTGCCTACCAGTTCGTGGTCTACGAGAATATCGAGGGGACCAAATACGCCTGTGTACTGTCCCAGTCCTGTACCGTCACCCTTTCTGACGAGTTCGCCCCGTTTCTCCGCCCCAACCAGTATGTAAACTACGCTGACGCCGCTGACACCGTGGCCAAAGCCCAGGAATTGACCGCGGACCTCACCGATCCCCTGAAAAAAGTGGAATCCATCTACAACTTCGTGGTGCAGAACCTGACCTATGACCGGCAGCTGGCCGTCACCGTCCAGAGCGGTTATCTCCCTGTGCTGGACACGGTGCTGGCAAAAAAGAGCGGGATCTGCTTTGATTACGCCGCCCTGATGACGGGAATGCTCCGCAGTCAGGGGGTCCCCTGCAAACTGGTGATCGGCTATGCCGGGTCCGCCTACCACGCCTGGATCAGCGTCTGGTCCCAGGAGACAGGCTGGGTCGACGGAGCCATCTACTTTGACGGAAACTCCTGGAAGCGGATGGACCCCACCTTCGCCTCCACGGGAAATCAAAGCAGCTACATCATGGAGTATATTGGAAACGGCTCCAACTATACCCCAAAATACTTTTATTAAACCCGGACGTTTCTCACAACCTGTATGTACATGTGGAGTCCTTATGAAAGCACGTAGATTATCCTCTGATGAGATCAGCAATCTGTGCCGCGCCCTGTCCCTGCTCCTGCACGCCGGCACGTCCGCGGGCGACGCCCTGTCCCTGCTGGCCGACGGAGAGGCCTCCCCCTTCCTCCGCGCCCTGCTGGACCACATGTCCCGGCAGACCGACGCGGGAGGGGCTCTGTCTGAAGCCGTCCGGGAGACCGGCTGTTTCCCGGACTATGTCTGCGGCCTGTTAGCTGTGGGAGAGCGGTCCGGACGCACAGAAGAGGCGCTGAATGCGCTGGCCGACTACTATGAGGAGCGTTTCCGGCTGGACCGCCGGATGCGCTCTCTTCTGCTCTATCCCGCCGTTTTGCTCCTTGTCATGCTGGCGGTACTGGTGGTGCTGCTGACCCGGGTGCTCCCCATCTTCAACGATGTCTATGCCGGCTTGGGCAGCCAACTCACCGGACTTGCGGGGGGGCTGCTGGCCCTGGGACGGCTCCTGGACCGGGCCATGCCTCTCCTGTGCCTCCTGCTGGCCCTGTTCGTGGGGCTGCTGGCCCTGTTTGCCGCCTCTCCCGCCTTCCGTGAAACACTTTCCGCATGGTGGCGGAAGCGCTGGGGGGACCGGGGCGTCTCCCAGCAATTAAATACCGCCCGCTTCGCCCAATCCCTGGCCATGGGGCTGAACAGCGGCCTGCCCCTGGAAGAGTCCCTCTCCCTGTCCGCCAACCTTCTGGAGGATGTACCCGCCGCCCGGCAGCGCTGCGCCAGCTGTCTGGCCCGGCTGGAACAGGGCGAGCCTCTGACCCGGGCGATGACCGACTCCGCCCTTCTCCCCCAGCATGAGTGCCGCCTGCTGGAGCTTGGCCTGCGCAGCGGGAACGGCGATTCCGCCATGTCCCAGATCGCCCGCCGGCTGTCCGAGGACAGTGAGTCCGCCCTGAATGAGGCCGTTTCACGGGTAGAACCCGCTTTGGTTCTGGTCACCTCCTCCCTTGTCGGCATGGTGCTTCTCTCCGTCATGCTGCCGCTGATGAACATCATGTCGGCCATCGGGTGACGCTATGGGGAAACACGTTTCTTTCCGGACCGCCCTGCGGTCCCTTCTTTTCCCCGCCGCGCTCCTTCTGGTCCTGCTCGGTTTCCTGGCTGCCCTGACCAATCTGAACGAGGACCGGGGCGAAGACGCCCGCCAGCGTCTGGAGGCCTCCATCCGCCGGGCCGCCGTGGCCTGTTACGCCGACGAGGGGATCTATCCTCCCAGCCTGGATTATCTGGAAGAACACTACGGGCTCCAAATCGACCGGGAACGCTACACCGTATTTTACCAAATCTTTGCCTCCAATCTGATGCCCGACATCACCGTTTTGGAACTTGCCGATGAGAGATAACAGACAACACAGCCACAGGATCGACGGTCTGAGCGTTCTGTTTTTGTTCGCCGCCTTCACGGTCTGCATCCTTCTGGTCCTCCTGCTGGGCGCCGACGCCTACCGCCGGGTCACCAGCCGGGACCAGGCCGCCTATGACCGGCGCACCGCCGTCCAGTATCTGTCCACCAAGGTGCGGCAGACGAAAAACGGCGGCGCCGTCTCCCTGCTCCCGGACGCCACCGCGGGAGACGTGCTGGTCCTCGCGGAGGAGGCCGGCGGTGAAGCATATGTCACTTTGATCTACTGTTATGACGGCTGGCTCCGGGAGCTGTTCACCGCCGCCGGAGCGGACTTCTCCCCTGACGCGGGGGAAAAGCTGTTCCCGGCCCAGGGGCTGTCCCTGGAGCAGGAGGACGGCGCGCTCTCCTGCGCGCTGACCGGGGAAACCGGCGGCGTTCTCCGGTTCACCCTGTCCCTTCGCGGCGGAAAGGAGGGGGCGTCATGAGCAGCAAAGCTCCTTTGGCTCTGATCGAGCAGGCTGTCATGGTGCTGGTTTTCGCCCTGGCTGCCGCCCTGTGTCTCCGGGTTTTTCTCTGGTCTGATGCGCTTTCCCGCAGAGACGCAGCCTGTGACCGCGCTCTGCTGGAGGCGCAGACAGCAGCCGAGACACTAAAGCACGCCGGCGGCGAAGAGGACCATGCTCTGGAAGCGGCCTCCCGCGCCCTGGGCGGCCAGGTCTCTCACCGCGTCTGGTCCCTGTATTATGACGAAACCTGGGCCGTCTCCGGCCGGGAAGAGGCTGCCTACCACTTGGAGGCACGGGCTGAACCCTCCGGTCTGGCTGGGCTGCAGCAGGTCCGGATCGAAATCACGGAAGCGAATGGTGCCGGTTCCTCCCCTCTGGCGGAGCTGACGGTGGCCTGGCAGGGGGAGGTGGAGCCCCATGGCTGACAAAGAGCGCTTCTCACCCCCCGTGGTGGGCGGCACCTCCCTGCTGGTCATCTTCGCCGTCCTCACCCTGACCGTCTTCGCCCTCCTCTCCCTATCCACTGTCCAGGCCGGACACCGGCTGGGTTCCGCCGCCGCGCAGAACGTACACGGCTATTATCAGGCGGACTGTCAGGCCGAAACCATCCTGGCCCGGCTCCGCCAGGGGGAAGTGCCCCGTGGGGTGACCCGGGATGGCGACTGCTTTTCCTATGTCTGCCCCATCTCTGACACCCTGGAACTGTGGGTAGAGGTGGAAGTCCGGGGGAGCGATTACAACATTCTGCGCTGGCAGGCGATCTCCACCGTCCCATGGCAGCCCGACGACAGCCTCACCGTCTGGGACGGCGGCTGAACAATACCACTACATATAAAAGGAAGGAGACCCTCTCATGGCAGCGCTGATGGAATATCTGAACCGGGCGGTAACGGATGGAGCGTCCGACCTGTTCATCGTGGCAGGCGGCCCGGTAAGCGAAAAGCTGGACGGACAGATCTGCCCCATCAGTCCGGAGAAGGTCTTTCCGCCCCAGACCCAGGAGCTGATCTCCGCCCTTTACACCCTGGCGGACCGCCCCATGGAGGACTACCTGCGCCGGGGGGACGACGATTTCTCCTTCGCCGTACCCGGTACGGCCCGGTTCCGGGTCAACGCCTACCGCCAGCGGGGCTCGCTGGCCGCGGTGGTCCGGGTGGTGGCCTTTGAGATCCCCGACTGGCAGACCCTCCACATCCCCCCGCAGGTCATGGAACTGGCCGGCGTGGTCCACGGCATGGTTTTGGTCACCGGGACCGCCGGCAGCGGCAAATCCACCACCCAGGCCTGCGTCATCGACCGGATCAACCGGACCCGCAACTGCCACATCATTACCCTGGAGGACCCCATTGAATTTCTCCACCGGGACCAGAAAAGCATCGTCAGCCAGCGGGAGATCGCCATCGACACCGCGGACTATCCCTCAGCCCTCCGCGCCTGTCTGCGCCAGGCCCCGGACGTTATTCTTCTGGGGGAGATGCGGGACCATGAGACGATCCGCACCGCCATGACCGCCGCCGAGACCGGCCACCTGGTCATCGCCACCCTCCACACCAGAGGCGCCGCCAACACCATCGACCGGATCATCGACACCTTCCCTCCCGCCCAGCAGCAGCAGATCCGGGTCCAGCTCAGCGTGGTACTCCACACAGTGGTATCCCAGCAGCTCCTCCCTGACCGGGACGGCTGCCTCATCCCCGCCTACGAGGTCATGCGCGTGAACAGCGCCATCCGCAGCATGATCCGCGACAGCAAGACCTACCAGATCGACAACGCCATCTCCTCCGGGGCCGCCGAGGGGATGCTGTCCATGGACCAATCCATTCTGTCCCTGTACCGGGGCGGCCAGATCACACTGGAGACCGCTCTGGACCACGCCGACCACCCGGAACGGCTGCGCCGCCGCCTGGGTTTGGACGCTGTTTAAGATTCGGATGCGCCGAACCGGTCCAGGCCTGTTTGGCGTACCCCGGGTCTGATATGAGTTCCATCCCCGAATAATCCCCGGAGCAGATCTCCGGTCCTGGTAAAAATCCCCGTTTTTGGGCATTTCAGCAACGATTCAGGCTTACTTTGATGTTTTCCCCTCTCCGCCGGGAGTTTTTGGACCATTCCAGAAGCTCCCGGCTTTCTTATTCCCTCTCTGTAATATTTTCCAGTTTTTCGTTCCATTTTCACTTTTTCGTGTGATTCATACAAAAATAAGCCGGGTTTTTTGGGCACATTTTTTTGATTCTTTGAATGTGAAACATCGAAATGTAACCGGTTTTGTAACCGCCGCATGGTATACTCCTAACTGTAGTAAGCAGAAGGGAGGTTCCCGAATGGAACATAGGATACGGGGCAACGAGTACCGGACCACCATCGTCTGCGTGGATTCCTACGACAACGACGTTCTGGCCGGCCGGTTCTACAACCCGTCCCTGAGCGAGGGCGAGACCTTTCAGAGCCTGACCCAGTTTCTGGTGAAGATGAACCAGGCTCTGGACGTGATCAACCTCCCCCAGGCATTTAGCGCGGCACGTGCATTCGCCCCACCGTCCAGAGGAAAAACGGGAAGCTCTCCCCAGACCGAAGCGCAAGAGGGCGCGCTGGCAACCTTTGCGGTGCGCGTCATCTTCCGGCAAAACGCCAGCTGGCAGGGCTCTGTCACCTGGCTGGAGGAAGGGAGGGAACAGAGCTTCCGAAGTGTCCTGGAGCTAATCCTGATGATGGACAGCGCTCTGAGAGGCACGGAAGACAACTCCGGAGGCGGACGACCACTTCTCCGCCATGCCCAGGCATGACAAACCAACCGTAGTAAGGACGGCGCGGAACACCGCGCGCATGAAATACCTGAAAACGGCAAACCGCCCGAAAGGACGGGACGCAAAGCCAGGGGGCTAAAGCCAAAGCGCCACGCTCGCCCAGCCGCCAGTATTTCGATCTTCAAATGTGAAAGGAGAACGAAATGATGGCTAACAAACATCTTGCCAAGAGAAAACGCAGTCTGAAGACCATGGGCCGCCGGGGCCTGTCCCTGTTCCTGTCCCTGGTCATGACCCTGAGCCTGGTCCAGATCGGGGCCTTTGCCGCTGGAGGCAACGGCGCCGACCAGATTGGATCTTATATCGAGTATGATGACGACGGGAACACCACCGGCGAAAAATTGGATTCCTCTCTGAAGAGCATTGAGGGCGACAGCATCACCATGCAGAAGAATATCACTGCCGTGGCCAAGGACACCTTTGACATCAACCTGATCGTCACCACCAAGGAAAAGCTGGAGGACATCAAGCTGTCCCCCGACGCTGCGGTCGTGCTGGTCCTGGATGCTTCCAACAGCATGATCTGGAACGGGAACCAAGAGAACAACAATGTTCCTCTGGCAGACCAGCGTTTGACCAAAGCCAAGACTGCCGCCCAGCAGTTCGTGGATAACTTTGTTAAGGACGCCGACGGTGCCAAGCGCATGATCTCCGTTGTCAGCTTCTACGGTACCGCAACGTGCAACATCGGCTGGACTGACGCTGCCGAGAGCACAGCGAAGGCCGATGAGGTCAAGTCCGCGATTTCCGGGATTCAAGCGGGCCCCAGCACAAATATTGACGGCGGACTTTTGCTGGCCTATAACCTGCTGGGTTCCAGCCAGGTCGAGGACATCTCCAGCCGCTTCGTCGTTCTGCTGACCGACGGTTCTCCCAATTACAAAGCCATTGCATCGGAAAGCACAGAGACCATCAGCGGTACTAACGGGAACCTTTGGAATCAGTTGACCACGAAAGAGTGCGCCGACGCAGCTGCTGCAACTGCTTCCAGCATCAAGAGTGACCGCAAAGCAGCGATCTACACCCTGGCGTTTGCCGCAGCCAACGACACCTGCTATACTTCTTGGGAAGATGTTACCGTCCATTGTACAGAACAAAGTTTGCATTTTCATGGTCTTGCTCCTTATTATGGCGAGCACGATTATACCGAACAGCGGCAGGTTTCCGTCACCATCGGCGATTGGCTGGCCAACAGCGTCGCCAGCACCGGCTGCGCCAGAAACGCCACCACCGGCGACCAGGTGAGCATCGGCTTTGATCAGATCGTGGAGCAGATCAAGAAGCTGCTCCAGGCCTGGCAGGTCACCGACCCCATGGCCCAGTACATCAATTATGTAGGCCTAGTGCATCCCGCCAGCGGAAAGACCGCCACCAACCCGAACGTCACCTATGACGAGGCTCAAAAGACTCTGACCTGGAACCTCTGGCAGGAGAAGCCCACCTCCGACGGCCAGACCCCCGCCACCTACACCTACTCCCTGACCTACCGCATCAAGCTGGACACTTCCGCTGTTGGCTTCAAGGAGGAGAACTGGTATCCCACCAACAACGTCACCTCCCTGACTTACGCCGTTGATCTGCTGGATTCCGACGGCAACCTGAACCCCAACGCCAGCGTGAATACCAACTACTTCAACGTTCCCTCCGTGAAGGGCGACATCCCCGAATACGCTTACACGATCGAATACTATCTGGAGGACAGGAATAACTCCGGCACTTACAATCTCGACAAGACCGAAACCGGCCCCGAGACCAACCTCCACAAAGATGTTACCATCTTGGACCAAGACGGCGAGGTCCCCACTGAGATTGTAAACAAGTACAACAGCCGCAACTATCACTTCTCCGAGGCCAACCCCGCCTCCATCCCCATCACGGCTGACGTAAGTAAAAACGTGATCAAGGTCTACTATCAGTGCGATACCGTTTCCATCACCGTCAACCACTATTACCGCACCGACACCATGAACGCGGACGGTACGGTCACCAAGGGCACTTACGGCACTCCCGACACCGATCATCCCACCGCTGTTGTGGGCGGCGAGTATGAGGCCAGCCCCAAGACTCAGAACGGCGTGTATACGCTTGTCACAACGGCAAATGACGCCGTTGACGGTGAGACCAGCACCCTCAAGATCAATCCTGTCAAATCGGACGGAAGCGATGTTCTGAACCTCTATTACTTCACGGTAGAGACCGAGGCCGAGGTCACCCTCCAGGAGAACTATGAGACCTGGGAGTGGAAGATCAATCCCGAGTCCGGCCGCTATGAGCTGGAGCTGACCAACGAGAGCAAGGGCACCGCCTCCCCCATCGCCAGGGACCTCACCGCCCCCCAGCTTTATACCAAGAATATCGATCAGGACAAGAAGGATGGCACCGGAAATGTCCTCTATAAGCTGGACAGTGTCACCGCCAACGGCGACAAGGTGATGTGTGACAGCAACGGAAACATCTCCTTTAACCTCCACACCGGCGTCAACCCCATCGTGGCCACCTATAAGCAGATCATTGATCGCCGCGGCGCCCTGATCGATGTGACCATCAACCACATCTACACCCTGAACACCTACACCGCCGACGGTGCCGACCTCTCTCTCACCACCGATCCCAACGCTGAGATCGGCACCAGCGCCACCGTCCGTCGGTATGCCGGCGAGACCTACGACTTCAGTTCTGATCCCGAGCACGGTTACGAGCTGACCTACAAAGACCACACCTATCCCACGCCCAGCGCTCCCAGCGCCATCACCGTGGTCGCGAACCCCACCGCGGGTCAAAATGAGGTCAACATCTATTACAACGACTCGGACTATCCCGACACCGCCACCTATGAAGTGGTCCACCACTTCCGCACCTGGACCAGCGAGATCGATGCCACTTCCGGCGAAGTGACCTGGAGCTATGAGGAAGACGATTTTACCGATTCCGCCTCCTATCCCGCAGCGGGCACCACTTATTACGCGGGTCAGGTATTCCCCGTCGTCTCCACCAACCCCGAGGGCCGCGAAGGCTACACCCCGGACCTGATGTATGACGAGGGCGAATTCGAAACTCCTTCTGACGCCTCCATCACCCTGGTGGCCGGCAACAACAACAAGGCCCACGTCTACCTGGACAAGAAGGCCGGCGATCCTCCCAAGGTCGGCAAGATCACGGTCAAACATGAATACTTTGAGGACGTCCTCTGCGTACGCAACGGCGTTGTGACCACCGAGCGCCGGGCTGTGGATTCCGCAAATTGGCCCGCGCCTGTCAACTACTTTGGCGAGATCGGCGACACCAAGACCATCTCTCCTGTGACCTCTTTTGGAGACGAAGAGTATACGCGCGTTGATACCTCCTCCCTCAACCAGACCTACAGCGCCACCGGCATCACTGTGGTTCTCCAGTACGTTCGGGAGGGCGAGAGCGAATTGGTCGAGACCGACCTGAGCGTCACCCACAATTATCACGTGAAGAACATGACCGTCCAGGACGGCAAAGCCGATTACTATGACGCTCCCGTTTTCGAAGGCTCCGACACCACCTACACTTTGACCGACAAAAACGGAAAACCTGTTACCACTCTCTACGTGGGTATGGAAGTCACCGTCGCCACCGACACCACCTATGAAGTCACCAACGCGGATGAGAGCAAAACCGAATACACCTACGTGCTGCGCGGCACGCCCAACCTCACCCTGACACTGGGCGCCACCGGTACCAACAGCCTGGAGCTGAACTATGACCGCGAGAATCCTCTGGACAAGGTGACGGTCACTGTCAACCACAAGTACACCATCTACAACTACACCTATGAGGATGGCGTACAGAACATCACTCCCACGGCCGGCCCCACCAAGGCCCCCGTTACCGCCGAACTGTACGTGGGCGAAACCTACGAGGCGGTCCCCCAGCCTGACGATTACACCCTGGACACCGCCAAGCACGGCGACATTGACTTGGTCGCTGTCGATAACAAATACCCGATCACCGTCGGCGAGACCGGCAACGTTGTGAACTTTGAGTACAGCAAGAAGTCCGGCAACCGCGACTCCGCTACCGTGTACGTCTACCACTACTACACAGAGGTCAACTGGGACGGTACCAAGACCGGCTATCCCAACGAAGGCTATGAGCCCGAAGAGCAGCACGCCACCAGCTATGTGGGCCTGTCCTTCACCGCCACTCCCAACCTGAAGGCTGACGAAAACGACGAGAATGGTTACCGTCTGATCAGCAAGGACGCCACCAGCGACTTCATCTCCGGTACCACCATCGAGGTCCAGCCCGGCACCAACGAGATCCACCTGTACTACAGCAAAAACGTCGATACCCGCCACGACTCCGGTGTCTCCGTCCGGGTCACCCACAAGTATTACGCCCGCGACACCTATACCGTAGACGAGTCCCTGAGCGACGCTGAGTACATCGCTTCCGAGGGTGTTACTCCCGAGTACGCTACCGTTACCGACGTCACCGGCAAGGAGAACGGCGTTTGGATCGGCGCCACTTACACCGCTACCAAGCAGCCGGTCTACACCACCGCGACTGACACCATCGCGTACACCTTCGTAAACGGCACTCCCTCCTCCCTGTCTGTGGAACTGAGCAGCGACGGACGGTATGACATCACCATCAACTATATCCGCAACTACAGCACCGATCCCGGCGATGCCAATTACACTGTGGTCCATAAGTACTACACCGACAACAGCCTCGACGGCAGCTCTTCCATCACCGCCAGCGGCAAGGTCGGCTCCAGCATCGACGCCGCCAACATCACCAAGGTGACCACCTATAACGGCAAGGCCTACTCCTACTCCAGCGCTTCCCCCGCCTCCGTCACCGTGACCGCCGACGGCACCGCCACCATCACCCTGCGCTATGACTACACCACTCCCACTAACCCCGGCAACGGGAATGGTTCCACCTACTACACTGTCACTGTGAAGTATCTGGACAAGGAAACCGACAAAGAGATCCACCAGCTTGAGCAGAAGCTCGTCAAGAAGAACACCTCTTACGACATGACCCAGTATGATGCCATCGAGATCGACGGCTACACCTACGACAGCACCACCGGCGATCCTGTGAAGGGTATTGCCAACAGCAACAAGACCATCACCGTGTACTACGTGGAGGCCGCCGACATCCCTGACATCGAGATCCCCAACACCGACAAGCCCGATACTGAGCCCACCAATCCTGAGGTCGAGCCCACTGAGCCCACTGAGCCCACTGAGCCCACCGAGCCCACCGAGCCCTCCGAGCCCGACATCGACATCGGCGAGCCGGATGTCCCCAAGGCCGAGGTCCCTGCCACCGGCGATAACCTGATGCTCTGGATCATGGCCGCTGCCGTGTCCGGCATGGGTCTGGCTTGGCTGGCCATCACCGGCAGAAAGCGCAAGGAAGAGGAGATGTGATCCGCTTCTCCCCAAACAGCCCCTTGATGATTCCCCGCACCCCTCAAGAGCCCGGACGTACCGTCCGGGCTCTTGCTTTTGTCTTTTAAAACCAGTATAATAATGTTTACTGAATAAACCGCAAAGCGGTTTATTCGCGCGGCAAGCGCCGCGCAATTTCGCAAAAAC
>NZ_JADYUM010000007.1 GCF_021531815.1 Pseudoflavonifractor phocaeensis | reverse complement strand
CCCCATCGCGGCCCCCTCCCGGCCCAGGAAGGCCCAAGCGCACCGGGAGCTGCCCGCCACCAACACCCTGGCGGACAAGCTGGACAGCGGACGGCGGGTCATCGCCGTGGAGCTGGACCCCCCCACCGACGACGACCTGTCCTTCTTCCTGGACGGCGTCAGCGCCCTCCATGAGGCCGGGGCAGACGCCGTCACCATTGCCGACTGCCCCGTGGGCCGCCCCCGGGCGGACAGCAGCCTGCTGGCCTGTAAGGTCAAGCGGGAGCTGGGGGTGGAGCCCCTGCCCCATATGACCTGCCGGGACCGGAACCTGAACGCCACCAAGGCCCTGCTGCTGGGTCTGTCCATGGAGGACGTACACAACGTGCTGCTGGTCACCGGCGACCCCATTCCCACCGAGGACCGGGACGAGGTGAAAAGCGTCTTCAACTTCAACTCCCGGAAGCTGGCCCGGTTCGTCAGCAGCCTCAACGAGACCACCCTGCGGACCCCCTTCCGCATCTTCGGCGCGCTGAACCTCAACGCCCGGAATTTCCATATGCAGCTGTCTCTGGCCCAGGACAAAGAGGCCTGCGGCGTCACCGGCTTCCTCACCCAGCCCGTTCTCTCCGCGGAGGCGCTGGAAAACCTGAAGCTGGCCCGGGCCACTCTGAAAGGCAAGATCCTGGGGGGCGTCTTCCCCGTGGTCAGCCACCGGAACGCCTGGTTCCTCAACAATGAGATCTCCGGCATGCGGGTGTGCGACGAGATCGTGGACCTGTACGAGGGGAAGGACAAGGAGGAGGCCGAGGCCCTGGCCGTCACCATTTCCGCCCGGATCGCCAAAGAGATCGAGCCCTACACCGATGGTCTTTACCTCATCACTCCCTTCCGCCGGGTCCAGCTCATGACCCGCATTCTCGAGGAGATCAAAAAGGGCTGACCCCCCAAAACTGGAACAAAAAACGCCGGCATGGAAAAACCATGCCGGCGTTTTTGATCGTCTTACCCTGTCATGTGAAATTGGCCCGGAGCCGCCCCTGCAGGACAGCCAAAAGATATGGCGTTCACCACGGCTCCGCACGTCTTATTCGACCTCCACTTGGGAGCCCACGTTGTTGCGGAAAAATCCGGGGAAATGCTCCTCAAAGTAGGCCGAGGCCCGTTCACCGTTGCAGTGGCAGGCGCCCAGCCGGGTCACCCCCATCTCCCGCAGCTTCCCGCAGGTATACCGGACCCGGCCGTCGTCGGCGGCCATCAAATGGGTCCCGCCCACAAAGCCCGTCACCGGGCGGCCAAAGAGCCGGGATACCCGGGCGCACATGCTGAGGATCCCCACATGGGCGCAGCCGGAGATCAGGGTCAGGCCCTCCCGGCCCTCCAGCACCACCGCCACCTCGTCCGTGAAGGGGTCGGTCACCATCCGTCCCCCCACCCGGCGGAGCATCCGGGGCGAGGGCCGCTCCAACTCCTCCGTGGAAGCGAAGCCGGACACCAGCCACAGTCCTCCGCCCAGGTCCAGGGGCTCCGCCCCCACCACAGCCCAGGGGACTCCCGAGCGCTCCAACGTCTCCCGCTCCAGGGCGGAGCTGATGTCCAGCAGGCCGTCCTGCCGAGTGGTATACCGCTCCCCGAAGAAATCCGGACCCAGGTAGACGGTCCGGGGCCGCAGCTCCCCTGTGAGCAGGGCGGCGGCCCCGCCGGTGTGGTCATAGTGGCCGTGGCTGAGCACCAGGGCGTCCACCCCCCTGAGGTCAACACCCATGCTTCTGGCGTTGTGGAGAAAACGGGGGCTGGCTCCGGTGTCATAGAGCACCCTGCGCCCCTCCCCCTGTATCAGCAGACTCAGGCCGTGCTCCGCCGCCAGACAGTCTGTGGGCGAGGTATTTTCCATCAGGGTAATGATCTGGAATCCCATATTCTCCCCTCCCCTTGCTTACTCCACGGGAATATCGCTTTCAATGGGGGACAGCACCGACAGCATGTTCCGCATGGAATCGTCGTAAAAGCAGTAACAGTTCCGTCCCCTGCGTTTGGCGGCGTAGAGCGCCTGATCCGCCCGGCGGAACAGCATGTCGTAGCCTCCCTCCGCCTCGACCGACCGGGCCAGCCCCATGCTCACGCTGAGAGGAAAGCCCTCGTACTCTCCGGACAAGGCCCGAAAGATCCGGTCCGTCTGGCACTGGAGCTGGTCGGTATACTCCATGAACACCAGGAATTCGTCGCCCCCAACCCGGGCGGCCAGGTCCGTGCTGCGGATGCTCTTGCGCAGCTTGTCCGCCAGATGTTTGAGCACCTGGTCCCCAAAGAGGTGGCCGTGCCGGTCGTTGGCCTCCTTGAAATAGTCCAGGTCCACCACGGCCAGGGCGTAACTCCGTTCCCGGTTTTCCGAAAGGAGCCGCTCGATCTGCCTTCTGGCGGCCTCCTGGTTCCACAGCCCCGTCAGTCCGTCGTGGGAGGCTATCTGCTCCAGGGCTTCGATCTTGCTGTGCTCCTCGTGGATGTCCACAAACTTCCCAATGGCGCCCAAGTATTCCGCCGGATCGTCTTCCGACCACAGGGCCATCAGAATGATCTTGCCCCACCGCTGCCCGCCTCCTATGTTGACGGGACAGTTATACTCCATCATGGGGTGGCCCGGGCTGCTGTTCCGCAGCATGGCGCACAGCTCCTCCAGAGCCTGCTGTCCAATGACCCGTTTCAGCGCCGGATTCCCCCCCGGATTTGCCTGGATCTCCTGGATACCCAGATAGTGGGCTCCCCACTCCGATACCCTAAGTACATCGGTGTCCGCCTCATATTCAAACTGGATTTCCCTGGTCATAGAGGCGAAAAAGCGGTATTTGATCCGCTCCCGCTGGAGCAGGCGGATGGTGCGGTCTGAGGCGCCCAGTTCCTTGTCTTCGTTGATCCCCCGCAGTACATTCCGCAGGGCGGTCCGGTAGCGGCTCACCTCTTTGTCCACTTGCTCCTGGGCCGTCTTTTTCTCTCCCTTGGCCAGCCAGGCCAGCAGCCCCGGTTCAAAGCTCCCCCGCTCTCCCGCAGGAGAACCTTCCCCGGACGCGGCGTCTGAAGCTGCCTGCTCTGTCCAGTCCTCCGCGATCTCCCGCAGCCGCTCCCGCTTGGCGAACAGCATGATCAGGTTGGCCACCCGGCGCCGCAGGACTCTGGGTTCAACAGGCCGCCCCACGCACTCCGTCACGCCCAGGTCGTAGGCGCGCCGGACATAGGAGGAGTCGTTTTCCGCAAACATGATGATCACAGGGATCTCATCCAGCCAGCCGCTGTCCCGCATCCCCTCCAGCACCTGGAAGCCATCCATCACCGGCATGACGATGTCCAGCAGGATCAGGGCCAGTTCCCCACCCCTGTCCTGTATCATCTCCAGGGCCCGCTGTCCGTTCTCCGCCTCCAGAATATCAAATTCTCGTCCCAAGATATCCGTCAGAATGGAACGGTTGATCTCCGAGTCATCCACTACCAGGATCTTCTGCCGTTTCATTGTCTCCATGCGGTTCTCTCCTCTCTGCGCCTTCTCCCCTGCCTGACAGGCCTGCGGGCGGAAAGGCCGCGCAAATAAACCAGATAGCGGTTTATCGGAATGGAACTGGGCTGTGTTTTGTTTGGTACGGCATTATTATAGCACACGGCGCTCGTTCCTGTCCACTTAACACC
This sequence comes from Pseudoflavonifractor phocaeensis, assembly GCF_021531815.1. GTDB lineage: Bacteria > Bacillota > Clostridia > Oscillospirales > Oscillospiraceae > Lawsonibacter > Lawsonibacter phocaeensis_A. Next base: position 152,655 of record NZ_JADYUM010000007.1, on the reverse strand, counting down.
GCCCTCAAGCGGGAAAGAAGCCATTTTCTCCGGTGTCCGGACCGCCGTTTCTTCCCGCCGGCGCCCCCAGGTCCTCCGGCGGCACGCCCAGCAGCAGCAGAGCCCCCGCCGCCGCCAGAGCGGGCAGCTCCTTTGTTCCGGGGGCCAGGGTCAGAGGAAATTCCTGCCGTTCCACCACCTGTCCCCCCACCGTCACCAGTTCCCGCTGCAGAGCGGCCCAGAGCCGTCCTCCCTCCCGGCTGGAGATGGTCAGGCTGTCTCTGGGGGAGGCGCCGTAGCTCACCGCGCTGGCCGCCCGAAGGCTACCCAGCAGGTCCCCCGCATCCCCGGGAAGCAGCACGGTACGGCAGGCTCCGGGCAGCTCCAGGTGCCGGGCCGCCGCCCCGGGCGAAACCACCAGCAGGGAGGGATGGCTGGGGGTGACATGGCGCTCCATCCCGCCGCCCCGGACCGCCAGCGTCCGCAGAATGGCCCGCTCGATGCCTTCTCCCGCCTCCACCACCTGAAACAGCTCCATGTTCCATTCTCCTTTCCCTCTCATTGTTTGGAGTTTTTTCGCTTTTATTCGTTGTCCGGCCGGGAGAAGGCGTTCCAAAAAAGCTGCCAAGCAGCGATCCGGGAGGAACCGAATACAGCCGTTACTCCCTGAGCTTGGTAAAACCGTTTCTTTGGATCGAGGAGGAAAACAAAATCGTGTCCTTCCATGCGATTGACAACGGCAGAATGATCATAAAAGCGGAAAGCCTGTTTGGGGACTTTCTGTTCGGACTGACGAACGCCGGATACCGGATCATGTAAAGGGAGATCGATTTGGCATGAAAAGAATGACCGTATTGCTTCTGACGGCAACGCTGTGCCTGCGGCTGGCAGCGTGTAGGCCAGCGCCTGAACGTGGAGAAAACCCACAGGAAATCCAGGCCGAAGCAACCGATACAGAAGGCTCTGAGGAGATGCAGCAAAGCGACGGCTCCACCCACCGTGAGGGCACAGCAGAAAAGTTGGAGAAACCTGTTCCGCAAAGTATCGGGTTGGTCGGGCCGTGGCATTGAGGCAGCGAGAAGAATAACCTTGTCGAATTTGCGGATTCCTTGCACTTGTCCCCCGGCTGTGGAGAGTGGGACGCCAGTATGGAGATCCAGAGCGACGGGCAATGGGCTGGCACATCGGAGCAGAGGGCTGGCGCGGAACCTATGCCGTGGAGGATGGGGTGATCTATGCGCAGCTGACCCCTGATTCGGGTCAATCCCCACAGCTCTGGGACTTTCATATCGCCGCAGAAACGAAACGGCAGGGTTGGAAATGGCCTATCAGGACATGACGATCTATTGGGTGTTTATGGCGATCAGGAGTGCCCCGCAAACGAGACGGACAACGAACAACGGACGCATTGAAAAAGGCAGGCGCAATATCTGTAAAATCGACACATACAGATGAAAAAACCACCTATATGAAGCCGGAATACTCTTATAGAATAAGCACAAAGAGTTTACAGAACCAAATAAACAAGGAGACACACAAATGAATGTTACATATGAACACAAACCGGCCATGACCTTTATCGGCTTTTCTGCCTCCATCCGCCCGGAGGAGGGCTATCAGAAGTGCCCCGAATTTTGGGACAGGGAATATGCGCAGAAGTACGCGCGGCTCTGGCAGACTATGAGACCGGAAACTCCGGTTGAAGCGGCCATTCTCGAAAACGGTATCGGCTTGTTTGCCATTTGCGACGAGAAGGACGGCTCCTTTGAATACTGGATCGCCGGACTTTACAAGGGCGGCGAGGTGCCGGAGGGGCTGAAGCTCTACACCTTCCCGGAAAGTGATTGGGCGATGTTCTCTGCCAAGGGGCCCCTGCCCGGCTCCCTGCAGGCCCTGAACACGCGGGTCTGGCAGGAATGGTTTCCGGGTGAGGGGCAGAAATACTGCGGCAACGGCCAGGCCATGCTGGAGGTCTACTCCCCCGGTGATATGCAAAGCCCCGGCTACGAATGCGGCATCTGGGTGCCGATCTGTAAGCCCGAAGAAGAAAATGAGGGCCAAACGGCTGAAATCGTTTCCACCATGATGATCACCGGAATCCTGTAAATGGAGATACAGTTATGAAGCTGCCCTTAGAAGTATCCTTACCCCACCGCCCGCTGGCGCTGTTGGTTTTGGCGGTGTTTTACGGCATTTATCTCGTTAAACAGTGGGGGCAGAAACGCCGCGGAATCCAAACCATGCAGATCGGGCGCAGAAAGGAACCACAAAGTCATAGGATTGAGACCTTCATGGGGATTGCCACCCTGGGCATCATCCCTGCGCAGCTGCTGTCCATCGGATTCGGGTGGAGCCATCTGCCCGCGAACGCCCGCTTTACCGGGTTTTGCGTCGGCATGATCGGCGACCTGATCTTTTTGCGTTCCGTTATCTGTATGAAGGACAGCTGGCGGGCCGGGATCCCAGACAAAGACAGGACGGAACTTGTGACAGACGGCATTTACAGGTACAGCCGCAATCCGGCATTTCTGGGCTTTGACCTGCAGTATATCGGCGTACTGCTCATGTACTGCAACTTACTGACCGGGATGTTCACTGTTTTTGCAATCGTAATGCTGCATCTGCAGATCCTGCAGGAGGAGCGTTACCTGACCGCTGTATTCGGCGCGGAATATCTGGATTACCGTCACCGGGTTCTCCGTTATCTGGGGCGGCGCAAAGAAAAAACCGGAATTTGAGGAGGTACATAGCGATGAGAAAAATGATCGCATACTGCGGACTGGATTGTGAGAAATGCGACGCGTATCTTGCAACCCTGCGCGACGATCAGGCCCTGCGCGAAAAAACCGCGAAAGCATGGTCCGAGTTGAATCACGCGCCGATTCTGCCGGAGCATATCAATTGTCAGGGCTGTCGCGCGGAGGGGATCAAAACGGTGTTCTGTGACAGCCTTTGCGTCATCCGTCAATGCGCGCTGAAACAAGGTGTTGAAACCTGCGGCGACTGCCCGGACATGGAACAATGCCAGACTGTGGGCACAGTTCTCGCAAACAATCCCGAAGCGCTGCGGACCCTGAAGGGCTGAACGGCATCGTCCCATGGCTTTCGGTTTGCTTTACGACAGAGAGGGTTTCGCCTTGAACCGGCGAAGCCCTTTCTGCTGTTGGGACGCATCCAAATGCCGGCCATCGCGGAGCCGGTTTGTTTTTTGATGACTTTGTGCTATGATGAAAGCACCTATAAAATGGGCACATTTCTCTGAAATTTCTGCCTATTCAGGCCGGGACCGAAGCCTTACAATTAAAATAAAAAGGGGGAATGGCTTTGCTGCGGATGGAAATCGCCCTGTTTCTGGTGCTGGCATTTGTAGCCTATATCTATTTTTCAGCTGAGAAGGAGCACGCGGCGCTGCACAGAACGTTTGCCGGACTGCTGATCACCGCGCTGGCGCACCTGGTGCTGGACGGTATCACAGTCTACACGGTGCATCATCTGGAGACGGTACCGGGATTTTTGAACGATGCCGTTCACAGGCTGTTTTTGGGCAGCATGGTGCTGGTGATCTATCTGTTCTATCAGTATATCGCCATTCTGGTGGAGGAGGAGACCGGGAAGCCCCGGCGGCTGGACTGGCCTGCCAGGATTTTTCTGGCCGTGGCGGAGCTGGGTAATTTCCTGCTGCCCATTTCCTATACGGTGACCCCTGAGGGCAACTACTCCTCCGGGCCGTATATGCTGGTCCCCTACGGGGCGGTGGTCTTTTACCTGCTGCTCTGCGCCGGACTCCTGGCCGTGAACCGGAAGCAGATCGACAAGAAGAAAAAATCCGCCATCGGGATCGCCCTTGCCATTGAATTTACTGTCTGCGTGTTACAGGGCCTACACCACACCTGGCTCATCAGCGGCATGGGCATCACCCTGATGACCTTGTCCTTCTACCTGACGCTGGAAAACCCGGAGGCGCTGCGGGCGGAGCTGACGGAGCAGAAGATGTCCATGCTCTACCTGAAAAGCCAGGTAAACCCCCATTTTCTCTACAACACCCTGGATACCATTCGGATTCAGGCGCAGCTTAACGGAGATAAAAAGGTTGCCGGCCTTTTGATGCGGCTTGTGGACTTTTTCCAGCTCAGCGTCAAGGTGGACCGCCCCATGGTCACACTGGACGACGAAATGGAGCTGCTGGAAGCCTACATGGAACTGATGTGCTGCCGCTACCCCGAGCTGGTTTGCGAATATGACATTGACCCGGATCTGGGCGGCGCCCAAGTGCCCAACTTCATCCTGCAGCCCATTGTGGAAAACAGCCTGCTCCACGGCCTGAAAAACAAGGGCTACCGGGGCGAGGTGTCCATTTCCGCAGGGCGCTCCGGCGACGGCAGGCTGGAGATCTGCGTCCGGGATACAGGCAGCGGCTTTGCCGGGGGCAGAAAAGCAGCCGTTGATGAAATGCTGCGCTCCTACGCCAAGCAGCCGCCGAAGCTCAGCGGCAACAGCATCGGTATTCTGAATGTGCAGAAGCGGATCAAGCTGCTCTGCGGGAGGGAATACGGCCTGTCCTATACGGAAAACGAGACGGGCGGCGTGACCGCCCACATCCTGCTGCCCCTGAAGGAGGACCTGAAATGAAGAAACTGCGCGTACTTTTGGTGGATGATGAGATCATGATCCGGGAGGGCTTCAAGCGGCTGTTTGACTGGGAAGGGCATGACTGCGAGATGGTGGGGGAAGCCGCCGACGGCATGGAGGCGCTGACAAAGATCGACAGCCTCCAGCCGGACATCGCCATTATGGACATCAATATCCCCATCATGAACGGGCTGAAGGTCATTCAGATGTCCCGGCTCAAGCACCCGGACACCGCCTTTGTCATCGTGTCCGGCTACGACGATTTTTCCTACTGCCGGGAAGCGCTGCGGCTCCAGATCACCGACTATATCCTCAAGCCTGTAAACTATGAGGAGTTCGGCACCTGCATTGACAATCTGAAGATCGCCCTGTTCCAGCGCCGCACCTCCCGGCAGGATGTCCCGCAGGAGGAGCGGACGATCCATGGCATCACCCGGTACCTGCAGGAGCATCTGGCCGAGGCGATCAGCCTGTCCGTGCTGGCGGATCAGTTCCATCTCAGCGCCCAGTATATCAGTCAGCTGTTCAAAAGCGAGATCGGCGTCAACTTCCTGGCTTATCTGACCAACATCCGCATGGAGCAGGCGAAAAAGCTCCTGCTGACCACCCCCCTGTCCATCGCGGAGGTGTCGGAGCGTTCCGGCTATGCCGATTACCGGATATTTACCAAAGTGTTCAAAAAGACCGAGGGCGTCACGCCCTCCCAGTACCGGCGGGACTTTTTGGAGAAGGGGCAGTGATGATGGAGATCCGATTTGCAAACGACAGTGATCCGTCCGGCTGGATGACTCTGGTGCAGTCCGTGAGAGACGCCTTTCCGGGGCTGGAAACGCCGGAAGCGCTGGCCGCACACAGAGACACGGTGATGGAATTCATCGCCCGCAGGGAGGCAATCTGCGCAGTGGAAAAGGGCCGCGTTGTGGGTGCGCTGCTGTTTTCCCGGAAGGAAAACGAGCTGTGCTTTCTTGCCGTTTTGCCGGAATTCCGCAGACAGCATATCGCGGAAAGTATGGTGGCCCTGTCGCTGCCGGAGCTGGACCCTGAACGGGACGTGACCGTCACCACCTATCGGGAGGGTGTACCAGAAGGGATCGCGGCCAGAGCCTTTTATCAACGGTTGGGTTTTCGAGAAGGGGCCCTTACCGAAGAATTCGGAAGTCCGGTGCAGCAGTTTGTTTTGAAGCATCGTTTTGTGCCCGCTGGCACAACTGTATCACCGCAAAAGCTGGCATTGCCATCCTGAAGATCCCAATGATCCCCGGCCAGCGCCAGATGGCGGCGCATCTCCCCCATGGTCGAATGAAACAGGAAACAGTCTGACCGGATGACTGTTTCCTGTTTTTCTTTGCTTTGTGACATCTGAAAAACTGACACAAACGGCTGAAAAACCTGCCTATCGGAAACGGAGGCGCACCGGTAGAATAGGGATGTAAAAAGGAACGGAATTCGGAAACCGCTTGAAATCAACTTGAACAGAAAAGGGAAGCTGATTATGAATCGGAGACTGCATAAATCCAACGAGAACAGGATGATAGACGGAGTCTGCGGCGGGATCGGGGAGTATTTCGGCATTGACCCCACGCTGGTACGGCTGGGCTGGGTGCTGTTCTGCGCCCTGGGCGGCCACGGCATACTGGCCTACATCATTGCCGCGATTATCATCCCCCGCAGCCCACTAGTCTGAACAAAAGGGGCGGAATATCAAGGGAGAAAACCGCCGGCGGGCTGCGGTTCAAAACCTTCCCTGAAATTCAGGCGGCCTGCGTTTTTCACAGGGGTTCCTACCGGACATTTTCGGAATCCTACGAAACCGTGCTGCGGCATATCGAGGAAAACGGGTACGAGATCGCCGGTGAGATCCGGGAGAGCTATATCGACGGGGTCTGGAACAAGGAGGATGAGAGCCAGTGGCTGTCGGAAATCCAGGTGCCGGTCAGAAAAAAGCGGAATAGTTCCTCTTGACTCTCCCATTCTGGCAAACGCATCGATCCAGTTGGAAAACAATGAAGGGCACGCCGTAGCCTGTGCGGCGTGTCCGCTTCGTGTTCGGCAAGTTATGTCCTATGTGCTGACTTCCTCCAACGATTTTAACACTACCGTGCAGCACATCATCAAGGGATTGAACAGTGCAGGATTCAGCGACAAGGATTATCGTCTGGCCGAACCTGTGAAGCCCCAGGTCTCGGAGCAGCCCCCGGTGCAGATCGACATTACCGAACTGCAAGGAGTTTCCGATACGGAAGCCCCTTCGGAAACGGAGCAGGACGATTTTGCAGGGCTGGATGGGAAATCCATCGGGGCAGAACTGGAACGCCGCCGGGAAGAGGAAAAATCCTCAGAAATTACCCCGAAAGCTGACAGTATGCTGGATGATGCCAATAAAGCCGGTGAAGCGTACAACAACGCCGTAAAACAGGGGCAGGATGATCCGCAGATTCAGAATCTTCCTTGGGAGGTGCGGGAACAATTGGCTACTTTCCGTGTTCGTCCTCAATTCCAGAGTGACCTTGAAACTCTTGTGATCCCTCAATTTTTCCAGGTGATCCCCGATACCCTGTTTACGGAAGGTACGCTGGAACTGCTTGAAAAAGAACAGCTCGCCGAAGGCTTCACGCTGAAAGGTAAGGCATACGACATTGATTTTGCCGCAGCTGATGATGAGATTGCCGAGGTCGATGTGCGGGCAAACGAGGGCGGATTGCCCAAGGTGTTCAAAATGACCAGTGCAGAACAGCGGTATTTCAAGGAATACTTCAAGAACCTTCCGCCTGAAAGCCGTGTGCGCCAATGCAAGGACATGATGTTCAATCAACTCAATAAGCTGAACATGGTGGACGCTGCCGAACTGAAATCCTACATAAACCGCATCGTTGATGATATGGACAAGGCACAGATCGCCGCTATGGAGAAGGCTCCGCTGGGATATGCCAAGAAAATCAAGGAAAAGATTGAATCCCTGCTGGATGCACATTATCGGGAAACTTTTGCAAAATGGCTGGAAACCGAACGCATTGTATGCCAGCCGTCCTATCGGCTGCCGACAGTTATTCATCCCACGACCAGCACAGACATATACGGAGGTTCTTTGTATGAAGCCGAGGATGGCGACATCAACAAGCTGGAACAGGATTTGATCATGGAGCTGACCGCCCTTCCGAATGTTCGCTGGTGGCACCGCAACCTATCCCGACATGGCTTTGCCATCAACGGCTATATCAAGCACTACCCGGACATTATGATTATGACCCAGAGCGGCAAGATTATCTTTGCAGAAACCAAGGGCGAGCATCTGAAAAACGATGACAGCCGGGAAAAGATTGAATTGGGACGCGCGTGGCGGACTGCCGCCGGGAGCCAGTACCGTTATTACATGGTGTTCAGGGATGGAGAAAATCTCCTGCCGGGAGCTGTCAGCATGAGCCAGTTTGTGGAAACGATAAAGGCACTGTAAGAGGAGGTGGTTCCACCTATGTATATATATGCTCGCATAAATAATGTTATCCAATGGGCACGAGAAATCAGAAATAGTCTTGGTATTGATTCAAATGTGCAATATAAATGCCAGAGCACAAGGCAGTTCTATTTATACATTCGCAATGTTGTCGAGAATGCCGGTGTATTTGTGCATTGCTTTACCGGCGTAGATACTGAGGTTGCCCGTGGATTTGCCATATACGACACCACAATGCCAATTATCGGGCTTAATAATGATGATCGATACCCGGCTAAAACATTTTCGATTATTCATGAACTTGTCCACCTGATTAAGCGAAGTTCGGTTATCTGTAATGACATGATTGACTCATTTTCCGCACAGGCGGAGGAAGTCTTTTGCAACGCGGTTGCTGGAGAAGTTCTTGTACCCCGGGTAAATCTGAACAAACAGCTTGGCAGCTATACGCAATCAGAAATAGATTTGGACGTTGTTTCATCACTAGCGGATAAGTTTTCAGTAAGTAAGGAAGTTATTTGTCGCCGTTTACTGGATTCTGGGAAAATTGGACAACCTAAGTATGCGATGCTGATAGCCGCAATAAGATCACAGTTTGAAAACGAGCGAAAGGCTGCACAGGAATATAGAAAGCTAACTGGTAAAGGTATTCCTAGGAATATTCCGCGTGAGGCTATTGACCAGAATAGCCCTGCATTATGCCGGGCATTCTTTCATGGTTATCGAGAGGGTTACTTTGACAAGCAGGATATATCTCGCTATCTCGGCGTAAAACAGAACCATATAGAAAAATTTATGTGGGAGGTATCGAAATGGTGAATCATGATTCTGAACCCAAATATATCATAGACACATCTTCGATCCTTTCACAAAAAGATGATGAACCACATCGGAGAAGCATCAATAAGACACTTTGGCATCACATGGACGAGCTAATTGAGCAAAAGCGCATAGTAACCTGCTCGGAAATAATTGAAGAAGTGAATGATGACGATTTAAAAAAATGGTACATAGGATTACATGGCGTGGTGCTGCCCATTGATGATGATATTCAGGATAACGTCAAAAAGGTCGTTACATCTAATCCACAACTTATCGATTTCAAGCAAGTCAAATCATCGGGAGATGCCTTCTTAATTGCCATAGCCATGAAGTATGGACTAACAGTAATCACCGAAGAGAGTAAAAAAGGTGAAAAGAAAATACCGTATGTCTGCAAAAGCTTGAATGTTCCGTGCATTGACATTTTGGGCTTATGCGAGCGTGAGGGATGGCAATTTTGAAGCAACTGAATATTGATTCCAGGGCGGCAGGGCATTCTGCCGCCCTCTATTTATGTTGGCAGCCCGATTTTTCGGTATGTCATAGAAATATTGGAAGATAAGGTGGTGATTCCGTGAAAAGTCAAAATTTACTGAAAAAGGAGGTGGTATGCCCATGCAGCGCAAAAGAATAGTTGCGTTCTCGGTGCAGGAGGCAGGATATGGCCAAACCGCTTGATCCCAAAGCGATAGAGGCCGAGCGGCAGACCAGCAGCCGAGCTGAGCGCAGAGAACAAAAACGTCGCCAGATGCAGGACGAGATTTCCTATAATCAGCGCGGAAATGGTGTCATTGTCATCCCGCCGCAAAAACGGCGAGAAATTGCAGCGGAACCACCCAAACTCCGCGTTGCGGCATATTGCCGCGTCAGTACGCAGGAGGAACAACAGGTTGGCAGTTTCGATATGCAGATTCATCATTTTACCAAGAGAATTGAAGCCAATCCGCAATGGGAACTGGTTGAAATCTATCAAGATGAAGGGATAAGTGCAACTACCGTAGAAAAGCGTCTGGGCTTTCAGAAAATGATTGCCGACGCGGTGGACGGAAAAATTGACTTGATCCTCACGAAAAGCATCAGCCGTTTTGGTAGGAATATCGTGGATATTCTGGATAATCTGCGAACGCTTTCCGCGCTGAATCCCCCTGTTTCCGTTGAGTTTGAGACCGAGGGAATTACCTATACCGGTGATGGACGGAATAACCTCCTGATCTCACTATTGGCTGCTCTGGCTGAAATGGAATCCCAACAAAAGAGTGAGGCCATTAAAGCAGGTATTCGCTGGCGTATGGCGGAGGGCATTTACAAGTTCTCTGTGCAGAACACGTTGGGCTTCTACCGCGACCACTTTGGGCGGTTGGTTATCGAACCTACCGAGGCACGAATTGTCGAGTATATCTACGAAAGCTGCTTGGAGGGAGCAACACCAGCGGAAATAGCCGCTGCCCTGACAGAGCAGGGAATCAAATCTCCCATGGGAAATGATCTCTGGTCTGCCGGTACTGTCCGCAGCATCCTCCGAAATGAGAAATACTGCGGTGATGCCTTGATGCAGAAAACTTATACCAAAGATTTCCGCACACATAAATCAGTGAAAAACACTGATCTGAATATGTATTTCAAGGAAAATCACCATACAGCTATTGTTAAAAAAGAGGATTGGATAAAGGTACAAAAACTGCTGTTGGAGCGGCACAGCACGGCAAAACGGGCTACATTGCGCCGTCTAAGCAATCACTTTGTCGCATACCGCGTGAAAGATGGTCTTTTCAAGGGCTATCTGATCATGGACTCCCGATGGTCTTTTATGGAACGTCAGGAGTTTATGAAAATCGTGGATGAGGCGCAAAACACAATGAAATGAAAGGATTTTTACTATGAACTTTGATTTTTCCGCTTTGAACTTTGAAACCATTGATTCCAACATCAACGCCTACCCTGATATGTTCCTGAACCAGAATGGCGTGACCTTCACCAAGAAGGTGCTTGAGGACTTGGGTTATCCCGCCTATGTCCTGTGCCTAATGGATGCAAAGGCGAAGGTGTTTGCGATCCGTATGTGCAAGAGCAACGAGCCGAAGGGATTTAAGTTCTCCAAGCCGAAGGGAGAACAGAAGGGTGTCGTAACAATTTCCAACAAGAACCTGCTTGACCCACTGCGGGCTGTTACGGGTGAGGACTATATTCCCGGAAAGCGGTATAGGGTGCGTGGCTTCTGGGTTGCTGACGCAAAAACCATGTGTTTTGATCTGAACGAAGGTGTTCAGGAAGATTTTCGCCCTGTTACGCCGAGCAATGACGCAGAATAACCCCTGATACTCAGGGAGAAAAGGGAGAGCCAAAGAGCGGCGGCAAGCCACCTGAGCGAGAAAGCCACCTCTCCCTTTTCTCCCTCGCTGCGGCTATGGAAACCGTGGAAAACCGAAAGTGGTTTACACACCGTTCCCACAGCCTGCACTTACCCTCTTATTCCTCTCCGGCTTTCTCCCTATACAGAGAAAACGTGTTCATTTTTGTTCCGAGAACGTACAGTTACCGTGATAGGTAGAGCGCAGTATGTCAACACGGCATAGAAAAACAAATGGCACACAGGAGGGATTATCCTCCAAAAAAAGCCCCGAGACGCAACAAAAAGAAGCCCAGCACGCGCCGTTTGACGTGATGCTGGGCTTCTCCTCATTACAGCGATTTCAGCGGGTAAAACAATGCTCTGTTTGCAAGAAGCACTTTCGCATTTTGCCAAATGGTGTAAAAATGCTCTATGCCGTAAAATTCCACATCCAAAGGCGTACCGTATACGCTCTGCCGTGCTTTGCTTTCTGATGTGCTTTTTTCATGCAGGGAGAAAGGATTTCACTGTTCTCACTATCTCCAGTTTTAATAAGGCATTTTTACTGCCTCACAGTGACGTTACTCAGCAATTAAGCCGAAATGCCGCAGAGCATCCTTAATTGCCTCGACCTTTTCAGGCGGGCATGGATGATACTCATGCTTCCTCTGCTCCACAGCGTTCGGCGCTTTGTGCATATCCAATCCGACCATGCGCTTGACCTCTGCAATATATGCAGTATGGACTTTGAAGCCGTACTTCTCCTGCACATATTCCTGAATACGCTTATAGGACGGATGCTCCTTGACCTCGCCGGTTTCCACTTCCATTCTGACTTCAACCGTCAGTGGATTTGTTTCCCGTGACAAGAGGACCACCGTCTCCACATGGGCTGTGCGGGGAAACAGGTCCACTCCCTGGGCGCGCACCGCCCGGTAGTTCAGGTCCTCCAGCCGTTTCACGTCCCGGGCCAGGGTAGCCGGGTCACAGGAGACATAGACAATGCGCTCCGGAGCCATGGAGGCCAGAATGGCCGGCACCTCGGGGCCCAGTCCCTTCCGGGGCGGGTCCACCGTGATGACCTGGGGCCGCGCGCCCTCCTCCGCCAGCTTCCGGGCCACCGCCCCCGCGTCGCCGCAGAAAAACTCCGCGTTGCCGATGCCGTTGCGCCGGGCGTTCTCCTTTGCGTCCTCGATGGCCTGGGGGACGATCTCCGCCCCGATGACCGATTTGGCCCGCTTGGCCAGCGCCAGCGAGATGGTGCCGATCCCGCAGTACAGGTCCAGCACCCGCTCCTCCCCGGTCAGGCCGGCAAAATCCAGGGCCACGCCGTAGAGCCGTTCCGTCTGGGCACGGTTGATCTGGAAGAACGAGGGCACCGACAGCCGGAAGGTAAGGCCGCAGAGCTCCTCCTCCAGCCAGTCCCGGCCCCACAGGGTCTGGTATTCCGTGCCCAGGATCACGTTGGTATCCCGGGTGTTGAAATTCAGCACCACCCCGGCCAGACCCCCGTGGGCCTTCCGCAGAGCCTCCACCAGCTCGCCGCCGAAGGGTGCCCCTTCCCCATTGACCACCACGCAGCACAGGGACTCCCCCCGGCTGTTGGTCCGGACGTAGAGGTGGCGGACCAGACCGGAGCCGTCCTCCTCCCGGTAGGCGGGGACGCCATACCGCGCCATCCAGTCTTTGAAGGCCCGGCGCAGGGCGGTGACCGCCTCCGGCTGGAGCAGGCAGTCCTCCGCGTCCAGCACATCGTGGCTCCGGGGCCGGTAGTAGCCCACGGCCAGTCCCCGTTTTCCCTCGGCCACGGGAAACTGGACCTTATTGCGGTAGCGCAGTGGGGCCTTCGCCCCCAGCACCGGTGGCAGGTCCAGATGGACCCCGCCCACCCGTTCCAGGGCGTCGGCTACCCGCTGGCCCTTGGCCTCCAGCTCCTCGGCGTAGGTCATGTGCCGGAACTGGCAGCCGCCGCACCGGCCCATCAGGGGACAGTCAGGCTCCCGCCGCTCCGGGGAGGGGGCCAACAGCTCCACCCCCCGGCCCCAGGCCACCTTTTTATTCACCTTTTCCAGCCGGACCCGCCATTGCTCCCCCCGGATGGTGTGGGGGATGAAGACCACCCGGCCCTCCAGCCGGGCCACCCCCATCCCCTCGGTGGTGTAGCCGGTGATGTCCAGAGTGTGGACGGTATTTTTTCTCCAATCAGCCATGGGGCACGTCCTTCCCATTTTTTCTGCTGCCATCATACCACATTCCCCCTTTTTGGTAAAGGTAAAAGCCGCGGAGCTCTCCGCCCCAGAAATTTTCTTGAAAATGTTATCCTTATCCGCAACCTGGATAGAATATTCCCGTCTATGTTATAATAATGTTTACTGAATAAACCGCAAAGCGGTTGATTCGCGCGGCAAGCGCCGCGCAATTTCGCAAAAACAGCTAATTCTAGCTGTTTTTGTGAAATTTAGACATTGTTACAATGCGTATTTCCGCTGGAACGCTGAGGCGCTCCAGCGGAAGGTGCAAGGATTTTGGACAGTTTTGCCCGAAATCCTTGCACTTGAACAAAGCCAATTGGCCTTGAAATACTTGGCTTTCAAGGCTTGCGGCTTTGTTCAGTACGCATTATAATAAAAAAATTATTGATTAGATATTAGAAAAAGAAAGGAGCGATTTGCCCATGAAGAAATCACTTCTTCCCCTGCTGCTGGTCCTTGCCTGCCTTCTGGCTCTGTGCGGCTGTACCCAGGAGGCCTACAAACCCGTCATCTACCTCTACCCGGAGGAGGAGACCCTGGTGACGGTGGAGTTGGACTATGATGGCCAGTTGACCTGCACTTACCCCTCCTATGAAGGGAGCTGGACCGTGATCGCCGCTCCTGACGGCACCCTGACCGACGGGGCGGGAAAAGAGTACAACTACCTCTACTGGGAGGGAGTTGACCGCACCCGCTACGATTTCTCCCAGGGCTTCTGCGTGGCAGGGGCGGACATCGCCGCCTTTCTGGAGGACGCCCTGGCCCAGCTGGGCCTGACCCGCCGGGAGGCCAACGAGTTCATTGTCTACTGGCTGCCTCAGTTGGAGAGCAATCCCTACAACCTGATCTCCTTCCAGGGGGAGGCCTACACCAGCCACGCCCGGCTGTCCGTCACCCCGGCCCCCGACATCCTGCTGCGGGTCTTTATGGCCTGGAAGCCTCTGGAGTCCCCCGTGGAGGTGGAGCCCCAGGTCCTGACCGCGCCGGAGCGGTCTGGCTTCACTGTTGTGGAGTGGGGCGGGAGCAAGGTAGGCTGAGCGTCTCCAGACCGTCCATTCCGCAGAAAACGGCCGCCCGATGTGCGGCCGTTTTCTATGGTATCCTATCTAAGCCGGAATCGGATTTTCAGTCCTTCTCCACGGCTTTATTTGGCATATTTCAAAATCTTGTCCGGGTTTCCTCCCACCACGGCATAGTCCGGAACGTCCTTTGTCACCACGCTGCCCGCGCCTACCACAGCGCCATCTCCGATGGTAACACCTTTCAAGATGATCGCATTGAAGCCGAGCCACGCCCGGTCCTTGATGACGATGGGGGCGGAGGCGATCCTGGAGTAATCCACATGCGGTCCCATGATCCCCAACAACAAACAAGGGCGGGACCCACGGTCCCGCCCCTGCGGTTTTTATTCTGTCTTCTGCCCGGCCGCTTACTTCTTCAGCTGATCACCCACGCCGTGGGTGGACTTGACCACCATATCGGTCAGGGCGAACAGGGCAATGGCGTTGGGAATGACCATCAGGTTATTGAACATGTCGGTCAGCTCCCACACCAGGTCGTTGCTCATCACGGTGCCCAGGAAGATGAACACCAGGGCGATGACAGAGTAGACCACCACAGACTTCTTGCCGAACAGGTAGATGGTATTGATCTTACCGAACAGGTTCCAGCTCAGCACGGTGGAGAAGGCGAAGAAGAACAGGCAGATGGCCACAAACGCGGCGCCCAGGCTGGAGCCGAAGACGGTGCCGAAGGCGGTCTGGGCCAGGTTGGCCTTGCCGATGCCCTCGGGGATGGCACCGGTGGCCAGGATGCCGTCGGGGGTGTACAGGGTGGAGATGATGACCAGAGCGTTGAGGGTCAGCACCACGAAGGTGTCCATAAACACGCCGATCATGGCCACCACGCCCTGGTCATGGGGATCGGTGACGTTGGCCTGAGCGTGGGCGTGGGGGGTGGAGCCCATGCCGGCCTCGTTGGAGAACAGGCCCCGCTTGGCGCCCTGGCTGATGGCGGTCTTGATGGCGTAGCCGAAGCCGCCGCCGATGATGGCCTGGGGCTGGAAGGCGTACTTGAAGATCATGGCGAAGGTGGCGGGCAGGTACTGGATCCGGGCGATCAGCACCACCAGGCCGCCTACTAGGAAGATGGCGGCCATGACAGGGACCACTTTCTCCGTCACAGCGGCCAGGCGCTGGACGCCGCCCAGGAAGATGAAGCCGCAGATGACCACCAGGACCACGCCCACGATCCAGGAGGGGATGCCGAAGGCGGTCTGGAAGGTGGAGCCGATGGAGTTGGACTGGACCATGCAGCCCATGAAGCCCAGGGCCAGGATGATAGCCACGGCGAAGAAGCCGGCCAGGAACTTGCCGAAGGCGCCCTTGAAGGCGGTGGTGATGTAGTAGACGGGGCCGCCGTGGATATTGCCCTCCTCATCGGTGACGCGGGTCTTGATGGCCAGGGTGGCCTCGGCGTAGATGGTGGCCATGCCGAAGAAGGCGATGACCCACATCCAGAAGATGGCGCCGGGACCGCCGGTGAGAATGGCGCCGGAGGCGCCCACGATGTTGCCGGTGCCCACCTGGGCGGCGATGGCGGTGGCCAGGGCCTGGAAGGAGGTCATACCACTCTCCTGCCGTCCGCCGTGGAGGGACAGGTTTCCGAAGACCTTCTTCATGCCCTCACCGAAGCAGCGCACCTGCACAAAGCGGGTGCGGATGCTGTACCACAGGCCCACGCCGATGAGCAGAAAGACCAGGATATAGTTGGACAAATAGGTGTTGATATTGGCGACTACGGGGTAAAGTACGTTTTCCAGGGATGCTAACATGACAAACTTCCTCTCCTCAAACAAAAAATCGGACCGCGGAGCAAGCTCCATGGTCCGAATCGAACGGAAGAAACGCCTCTCCCCGGACGTGCGAAACGCCCGGCGAAAGCCGGTTTTCTTGCCTCTGTCCTTTTGCCTGAGAGATTGGCGGGTCATCCTCGTCCCGCTTTGCACCTTCGGCACTCGTCATTGAGCTTCTCCAGAGTTACATCCGCGCACAGTCCTCGTCTTGGGCAAGACACCTGAGAGTGTTACTCCTTCGGCAAGCGGTCCACCGCTGTTTTCCTGCGCGCTTCGTCTGTCCTATTCAGTTGTGAAACATACCATATCACAGCCGCCCGGCTTTGTCAACCCCCGGCGGACGGTAATTCATCCAGTGTGGACACCCCAGTCCGTTCGTTTTGATGTACTTTTACCAGTGTCTTGCAAAATATCCGCCCCAACATCTCACTTTTACACAAATTTTCCTGTTTTAACCCAGATTTTACTTTTCCTTCTTGTTTGTTTTCGGACTGAAACTTGCATTTTTGCTTCATTTTTTATGAAATATCGCCATTGACGCTCCCCCCTCCCAATGCTAAAATCCAAGCGACCTGAGAGGTTTCAGGCCATCACGGCCGCTTCCCGCGGCTGCTTCCCGGCACACAGCGCCTTTCCTATCCGTGCCGGAAGAGAAAGGATCAAACCGATGCAAATTACGAATATGATCGCCAATCTTACCCGCAGCCTGACCGGCGGAAGCCAGAGTGCCGGCAGCCGCCGGAGCACCTACTGCTTCCCCGCCAACGGCACCGCAGGCTACACCTCCTCTATCTGGGTACGGGACTACGGTTCCGGCCTGTGCATGCGGGTACCTTTTTGAGCTGCTGTCTCGCCGCCCTGTCCGTCCGTTGAGGCGGACAGGGCCTCTTTCTATCCCTGCCACCCGTCTTCCCTCTGCGGAAAGTTTACAATTTGCTCTTTTTTCTTCCCGGCAAGTGTGGTATACTGAACAAGATATTCTTAAAATGTGTCCTTATGGCCAAATTTAACGTTCCATAATCCATTCACGACCGAGAGGTGTTTTTTCACTATGAGCCTGTTTACCAAGATCTTCGGCACCTCCTCCCAGCGGGAGCTGAAGTCCATCTACCCCATCGCGGACAAGGTAGACGCCCTGGAGGAGGAGTACAAGGCCCTCACCGACGCCCAGCTCCAGGCCAAGACCCCGGAGTTCAAGGCCCGCCTCGCCAACGGCGAGACCCTGGACGACATCCTGCCCGAGGCCTTCGCCGCCTGCCGTGAGGCCGCCTGGCGCGTGCTGGGGATGCGTCCCTACCGGGTCCAGGTGGTGGGCGGCATCGTCCTCCACCAGGGCCGTATCGCCGAGATGAAGACCGGCGAGGGCAAGACCCTGGTGGCTACCCTCCCCGCCTACCTCAACGCCCTGGCGGGCAAGGGCGTCCACATCGTCACCGTCAACGACTACCTGGCCAAGCGTGACTCCGAGTGGATGGGCAAGGTGTACCGCTTCATGGGCCTGACGGTGGGTCTGGTCATCCACGGCGTGGTGGGCGAAGCCAAGAAGGCCGCCTACCGGGCCGACATCACCTACGGCACCAACAACGAATTCGGCTTCGACTACCTGCGGGACAACATGGCCCTATACTCCCAGGAGCTGGTCCAGCGGGGGCACTCCTTCGCCATCGTGGACGAGGTGGACTCCATCCTCATCGACGAGGCCCGCACCCCCCTGATCATCTCCGGCCAGGGGGAGAAGTCCACCCAGCTGTACACCGTGGTGGACCAGTTCGTCTCCCGCCTGAAGTGCCAGCGCATCGCCAAGGTGGATGAGAAGGAGGAGGAGGATGTCAACATCGACGCCGACTACATCGTCGATGAGAAGGCCCGCACCGCCACCCTCACCGCCCCCGGCATCAAGAAGGCCGAGCAGTTCTTCAACATCGAGAACCTGGCCGACCCCGAAAACACCACCCTGTCCCACCACATCAACCAGGCCATCAAGGCCCGGGGCGTGATGAAGCGGGACATCGACTATGTGGTGAAGGACGGACAGGTCATCATCGTGGACGAGTTCACCGGCCGCCTCATGTTCGGCCGCCGGTACAACGAGGGCCTCCACCAGGCCATCGAGGCCAAGGAGCATGTGGAGGTGGCCAACGAGTCCAAGACCCTGGCCACCATCACCTTCCAGAACTACTTCCGCCTCTACGACAAGCTCTCCGGCATGACGGGCACCGCCATGACCGAGGAGGAGGAGTTCGGCACCATCTACGAGCTGGACATTGTGGAGATCCCCACCAACAAGCCCCTGGCCCGGATCGACGACCCCGACGTGGTCTACAAAAACGTCCCCGGCAAGCTGCGGGCCATCGTGAAGCAGATCGAGGAGTGCCACGCCAAGGGCCAGCCTGTCCTGGTGGGCACCGTGTCCATCGAGAAGTCGGAGGAGCTGTCCGAGATCCTCAAGCGCAAGGGCATCAAGCATAACGTTCTGAACGCCAAGAACCACGAGAAGGAAGCGGAGATCGTGGCCCAGGCCGGCAAGTTCGGCGCCGTCACCGTGGCCACCAACATGGCCGGCCGTGGTACCGACATCATGCTGGGCGGCAACGCCGAGTTCCTGGCCAAGGCCGATTTGCGCCGTTCAGGCATGTCCGACGAGCTCATCGCCGAGGCCACCGGCTTCGCCGAGACGGACGACCAGGAGATCCTGAACGCCCGGAAGATGTTCTCCCAGGCGGAGGCCAAGTACAAGGCCGAGATCAAGGAGGAGGCGGACAAAGTCCGCGCCGCCGGCGGCCTGTTCATCCTGGGCACCGAGCGCCACGAGTCCCGCCGTATCGACAACCAGCTGCGCGGCCGTGCCGGCCGTCAGGGCGACCCCGGCGAGACCCGGTTCTTCCTGTCCCTGGAGGACGACATCATGCGCCTGTTCGGCTCTGAGCGGGTGATGAACATGATGGAGAAGCTGGGCGTGGACGAGGACACCCCCATCGACGCCAAGATGCTCTCCGGCGCTATCGAGAATGCCCAAAAGCAGGTGGAGTCCCGGAACTTCCAGACCCGGAAAAACGTGCTCCAGTACGACGACGTGATGAACACCCAGCGCGAGGTCATCTACAAGCAGCGCAACCAGGTGCTGAACGGCGAGGACCTCCAGGGCTCCATCCAGTCCATGCTCCACTCCATGGTGGAAAACGCCATCCGCGGCCACATGGGCGAGCAGAAGCACATGGACGCCGAGTCCTTCCGGGAGGCTGTGGCCCCCTTCCGCGCCATGTTCCTGGCGCCCGGCGAGCTGGTCCTGTCCGACGCCGACCTGGCCCAATACGACGCCGAGGGGCTTGTGGAGCTGGTCAGCGGCAAGGCCCGGGAGGTCTACGCCAAGAAGGAGCAGGAAATCGGCGCTCCCCTCATGCGGGAGCTAGAGCGGGTCATCATGCTCCGGGTGGTGGATGAGTACTGGATGGACCAGATCGACGCCATGAACGAACTGAAGCAGGGCATCGGCCTGCGGGCTTACGCCCAGACCGACCCCGTGGTGGCCTACAAGCAGGAGGGCTACGAGATGTTCGAGAACATGGTGGCCGCCATCCAGGAGGAGACGCTCCGCCGGCTGTTCCTGGTCCGCCTGAAGAAGAACGAGGAGGTACGCCGGGAACGGGTGGCCAAGATCACCGCCGAGTCCGCCGGCGGCGACGGCACCGTCAGAAAGCAGCCCGTGAAGAAGGCGGTCAAGATCGGCCGCAACGACCCCTGCCCCTGTGGCAGCGGCCTGAAGTGGAAGAAGTGCACCTGCAAGGAATACCACCCCGACCAGCAATAAGAACTCTCCCCATGCCTTTGACACCTGTCTCCACGTCGTGGGATGAAATCCGAAGAAATGCATCTGTGAAAAGAGGCGTATTTTATGAAAGCATATATATTGGGGATTGTCATGAACTTTGTGGCGGCAATCGTCTTATTTAGCCAGGGCGCAGCGGAAATGAATAACTTGGATACCAGTATTCCGGCCATTCTCTGCGTGATCGCAGGTGTGTTTGGCATCATGCAAATCAGGCGGGACAGAAAGGAGCTGTCAGAGAACCGCTCTGACCGGCAGTAACAGATAGAAAAACAAGGCCCGGAGCCAATTGGCTCCGGGCCTTGTTTTGTCAGGTCAGATAGCTTCCCACTCCGGGGATCAGATACAGCAGCCAGGCGAAGGGGACGGACAGCAGGAAAAACACCACCGCGAAGAAGGGCACAGACACCACCGGCGAGAAGGACAGCAGGGACACCCCCAGCCAGCGGAACACCAGCACCCAGATCTGGTGGAACAGATAGACGCCAAAGGCGTAGGAACCCAGTTGGGCCACCGAGCGGCGGCGGGATCGCTCCTCGCTGATGCCCAGCACATAGCGGAACAGGACACAGAAGGCCGTGGCGGTGAGGAGGACATTGGGGGAGGTGTAGAGATACCACAGCTCCCGTCCGCCCCCAAAAACGGCGTTGCCCGTCAGAGTGAGGACCATGCCCAGAACACCCAGGATGTACAGCACGAACTCGCTCACCCGGCTGATGGTATAGTGCCGGAGGTACCAGCCCCCCACATAGCAGCCCACCCAGCCCAGCACCAGATGGACCCGCAGCCGCTCCAGCAGGGCCGCCGCCGCGCTGTTGGGGTGGAAGGCCCCCCACATGGGCAGCAGGGCCCCAAAGAGGAAGCACAGGGCCAGGAAGTACCGCACCTCCCCCCGGCTGGCGGAGGCGGTGAAGCGGTGGAGCACCGGATGGACCAGATACAGGCCGATGAGGGGATAGAGGACCCATAGGTGGAAATACGTATTCCCCTTGGCGGCGGACACCAGGGCAGACCAAACGCCGCCCCAGCTCAGGCTCCCGCCCCCCAGCAGCGTGGAAACGATGGCGTACAGCGCCCCCCAGAACACCAGCAGACAGAAGGCTGGCAGAGCCAGCCCCACCATGGCGGCGGAGAAATGGGGCTTGCCCTCCTCCAGGGCAAACATGCCCCACAGCATGAACAGGGCGGGAATGGCCCAGGAGGTCAGACCCTCGTACACCGACAGCACCTGCCAGTTTCCGGACCCGGCGGCCACGCTCTGCTGGCCGCTCTGAGCCAGCAGGAGCATCATGGCGCACAGCACGGTAAACACCCGGAAAAAGCCGGGCCAGCCCAAATTGCGGTCACCCTTGGCCATTATTTCTTCTCCGGCACGATCTCGATCCAGTAGCCGTCGGGATCGGTGATGAAATAGATGCCCATGGCCGGGTTCTCAAAGCAAACGCAGCCCATGTCCATGTGCTTCCGGTGCAGCTCCTCAAACCGGTCGGTGGTAAAGGCCAGGTGGAATTCGCACTCCCCCAGGTTGTAGGGCTCGGTCCGGTCCCGGAGCCAGGTCAGCTCCAGCCGGAAACCGCTGCCCGCCTCGTCCCCCAGGTAGACCAGCTTAAAGGAGCCGTCGGCGGCCTCCTTCTCCCGCACAGGGGCCAGGTTCAGGGCCTCCCGGTAAAAAGCCAGACTTTTTTCCAGGTCCAGCACATTAAAATTGAAATGGTTGAATTTGATCATGGATCTTTTCTCCTTTGTCAGATTGGATTCAGCCGCTTTCACAGGACCGCGCGGCAAGCCGCAGGCGTGGCAGCAAGCATCCCCCTCAGTGGATATTATAATGCGTACTGAACAAAGCCGCAAGGTCCGTTCCTGCACAAAAATGCCACGGCCCAGGAAAAGCGCCAGAAAACCATCCCGCGGCCAAAATTTAAAAAATGTAAATTCCCTATTGACTCTGACGCTACGTCATGCCTTATGCTATGAGTACCACGGAAGACAGGAGGCAATCAAGCATGATGACAGTACATGAGGTCAGCAACATTTCGGGCGTGAGCATCCGCGCGCTCCATCACTACGACCACATCGGACTTCTGCCGGCCACAGAGGTCACGCCAGCAGGCTATCCAGCCTCGGAACCATGTACGCGGGCGGCGGTCCCATGACAGAAAACATTGACGCCGCGGGAGGCCCGGGAACGGCGGCGTTCACCAATCAGGCGATTCAGGCGATGATCTCCGGAATACGGTAATTTGATGCTCCTGAGATCCCGGTTTGCAAAACAGAACAGGCTCCCCATCTCCGGCGGATCACCGGTGATGGGGAGCCTTGTTTTTACGAGGATTCATTCACAACTGTGCCCATAGATGGCAGGAACACTGCGTGAACGGGCCGCGGCCCATGTTGGATTTGGTTTTCTCAGGCGTTGCCGAACTCGTTGAAGAAACGGTCGTGGACAGCCTGGACAGCCCGGTCGGCCTCCCGCTCATCCACCAGGACGGACACCTTGATCTCGCTGGTGGAGATCATGTTGATGTTGATGCCGGCGGAGAACAGGGCCTCGAACATCTTGCAGGCCACGCCGGCATTGTTGGCCATGCCGGCACCCACGATGGAAATCTTTGCGATGTGGTCGTTGAGCTCCACCTTCTGGAAACCAATGACCTCCTTGTTCTCCTCCATGACCCGCTTGGCCTCCTCGGCGTCGCTGCGGGCTACGGTGAAGCTGATGTCCTTGCTCTCATCACGGCCGATGGACTGCAGGATGATGTCTACGTTGATGTTATGCTTGGCCAACAGAGAGAAGATCTTAAAGGCGATGCCGGGCTGGTCGGCCAGGCCCACCAGGGCCAGACGGGCCACATTCTTATCCTTGGCTACGCCGCTGACATGAGTTTTTTCCATGGTTTTGACAACCTCCTTGACTTTGGTACCGGGATTTCCGCTGAAGCTGGAAAGGACCTCCATATTCACGTTATAACGCTTCGCCATCTCCACCGAACGGTTGTGGAGCACCTGGGCGCCCAGGCTGGCCAGCTCCAGCATCTCGTCAAAGGTGATCTCGTCCAGCTTCCGGGCGCCCTTGACATAGCGTGGATCGGCGGTGTAGACGCCGTCCACGTCGGTATAGATCTGGCACAGGTCGGCGTGGAGGGAGGCGGCCAGGGCCACCGCGGAGGTGTCGGAACCGCCGCGGCCCAGGGTGGTGATGTCGTCGTACTTGTTGATGCCCTGGAATCCGGCCACCAGTACGATTTTTTTCTTGTCCAGCTCCTTCTGGATGCGCTCGGTCTGGATCCGCTTGATCCGGGCGGCGCTGTAGGCGGAATTGGTCAGCATCCCGGCCTGCCAGCCAGTGAGGGAGATGACCTGGTAGCCCATGGCCTCAATGGCCATGGCACACAGGGAGATGGAGATCTGCTCGCCGGTGGACAGGAGCATATCCATCTCACGCTTGGAGGCGTGGGGATTGATCTCCTTGGCCTTTTCGATCAGGTCGTCGGTGGTGTCGCCCTGGGCGGACAGCACCGCCACCACGCTGTTTCCCTTCTTGTAGGTCTCGGTGATGATGCGGGCCACGTTGCGCAGGCGGTCCGCGTCGGCGACAGAGGTGCCGCCGAATTTTTGTACGATGAGTGACATGTATGTGTTTCCCCCTAAAGGTCAAATCATGTTCGGACGGGCGGAGGAACCTGCTCCCCCGCCATCCTATGCCGCCTCCTCTCCGGGAGGCAACCGCTTCAGTCCAGCACCCGGAACAGGGAGCCCACGTCCATCCCCTTCAGCTTATCCTTGATCTGGGGCTCGGTCATGGGCGCGGTGAGGAAGGCCACCTCGCCGGCGGGGGCGCCGCTGCGGGCCAGGGGCTGGATCTCGCCGCAGGCCAGGCGGGCCTGGTCCATGGGCGCCTGGGCCCGGACGTACCACTGGGAGGTGAGGATGTCGGAGGACACCACCAGATCAGGGGCCCCGGGGCCCCAGCAGTTGCGGCGGTCCTTCTTCAGGTCCTTGGCGATGTCGATGACGTCGGCCACCACGGCGGAGGCGGTGGGCAGCTTACCGGCGCCCCGGCCATAGAACATCACGTCGCCGATTGCGTTGCCGTTGACGGCGATGGCGTTGAACACATCCTCTACCCCGGACAGGGGGTTGTCGCCAGGGACCAGATGGGGGGCCACAAAGGCGCACACCTTGCCCTCGGGCTGGCGGATGGCGCGGCCCAGCAGCTTGATCTTATAGCCTCTGGAGTCGGCGTAGGCCACGTCCTCCAGGGTGACGCCCCGGATACCCTCGGTGGGCACCTGGTCGGGGTAGACGTGCTGGCCGAAGGCCAGAGCGGCCAGGATACAGATCTTCCGGCAGGCGTCGTGGCCGTCCACATCGGCGGTGGGGTCCTTTTCGGCGTAGCCGTTGTCCTGGGCCTCCTTCAGGGCCTGGTCAAAGGTGAGGCCGGCCCGGATCATCCGGGTGAGGATATAGTTGGTGGTGCCGTTGAGGATGCCGGTGACCTGGTTGAGCTCATTGGCCGCCAGGCAGGAGGTCAGGGGCCGCAGAATGGGGATGCCGCCGCCCACGCTGGCCTCGAACAGGTAGCTGACGCCGTGCTCCCGGGCCAGCTGGAGCAGGTCGTAGCCGTGGGTGGCCACCAGCTCCTTGTTGGAGGTCACCACGCTCTTGCCCGCCTTCAGGGCGCGGGTGGTGAAATCCAGGGCGATCTTGGCGCCGCCGATGGTCTCCACCACAATGTCCACCTCGGGGTCGTTCTCAATGACGGCGAAGTCCTTGACGAAACAGTCCTGATAGGGGCTGTCGGGGAAATCCCGCACATCCAGGATATACTTCAGACGGACCAGGTCATCCACCCGCTGGTCGATGAGGCCGCCGTTTTTGGTCAGCACTTCGGCCACGCCGGAGCCCACGGTGCCAAACCCTAAAATCGCTACGTTTACCATTCCTTTTCACCTCTTGGTCAAAATAAAAGAGACAAAAGACATGAGATAAAGGATATTGAGAGGGACTGGACGCACAGGCGTATCTCTTATCTCATATCTCTTATCTTCCGTCCGCCGCGGGGACTCACCCCGCCAGGATCTCACACTTGATGACCCCTGTGCTGGCCGAAACCGCGCCCAGCACCTCCTCCAGGGAGCCCTGGATGGCGGAGGTCTCCGCCGTCATGGTGACCACGGCGCAGCCGTTCACCGGGATGCTCTGGTTGATGGTCAGGATATTGACTCCCGTCCCCGCGAACACGTTGAGGGCCGCGGACAGGATGCCCGGCTCATCCTTCAGCATGATCTGGAAGGTGACGATCCTTCCATGGAGCATGTCGTTGAAGGGGCGGACCGAATCCTTATACTTATAAAAGGCGCTGCGGCTGATGCCCACCGCCCGTGCCGCACCGTTGACGGTAGTCTCCTCTCCCGTCTCCAGCAGGCGCTTGGCCTCCGCCACCTTCCGGAAAATTTCCGGCATGGCCTCCGCCTCTACAATAAAATATTTTGCTGGGGCACCCATGGCATCTCCTCCCCTCGGGCTTTTCCGTGTCCATGTTGCGTGGTCATTTGTTTTTGCGGCGTGGCCTATTTTAACACATTTTCCTTTCTGTTGCAACGCAAATCTTTTGGCAGAATGTCGGAATTTGTCAAATCATGCCAGGAAACACCTGTCATTTTATACAGTTTTCCTTCGCAGGGGCATGAAACAGCGCGGAGGCCGGGGCGAAATGTCCCCAAACGCGAGGCAAAAGATCAGGTTCAGAGGGCGGCATTCTGTCCCCAGCGGCGCACGGCTTCCGCGGCGTCCCGGAGACGCGGCCGTCCTTTCCCCCGGCGCATGACGCGAAAACACCCAGGTTTCAGCATCCTGCTGAAACCTGGGCGTTTCATGATTGCTCCTCAAACATCACCGCCAGGACATCCCCATCCCGGAAGGAGCCGTCCACCTCCGCCAGGATCAGCCAGGCGGCCATATCATCGGTCCCCTCCCCGGGTGTCTGGCAGAGCACCGTCACCCGGTCCCGCTCCAGCCCCTGGGGCGCGATCTCATGGCGGACAGAACCGCTGCCCTCCTCCACCACAATGGCCAGCAGGCGGTGGCCGGCAAAAAACTCCTCCCCATAGTCAGAGGACACCTGGGACAGGTCGTCCCCGGGGAATTGGACCAGGAACGCGGTCAGGCTGTCCGCGCTGCCCAAAATTTGGGCGCTGGGGGCCTGGGGCGTCCTGCCATAGCTGACCCGGAGATACCGGGCATTTTCAAAGGTGTAATAGTCGGACGCAATCTCCTGGGCAAAGCCCATCTGGCTCTGGACCGCCGCGGCCCCATTTACCGCCCCGTCCTGGGGCTGTTCCCCCGCGCCCGTCAGAACGGTGGTCTGATCGAAGGTCTCCCCGTCCTTTTCCTGGGGAGATTGTTCCGCGCCACGGGACTGGGGCACGCTGTCCGGAATTTTTGCTTTTTCCTCCCCCGCGTCTGTGTCCGCCGCAAACAGGCTGGGCGCCGCCGCGGCAGCGGGCTGTTCCGCCTCCGCCGTCTGGAGATCGGCCGCGGTCATCATCTGCGCCGCGTCCTTCCGTGACTGGCCCGGCAGCCCCGCCTGGTACACCCCCAGGCACAGCGCCAGGCAGGCGGCCATCCCTGCCAGAGCCTTGAACTGGGGCCGGCGGAACAGGGGAATCACCTTGGGCTTGGCGCTCTCCGACGCCCGCACCCGGTCCATCACCCCCCGAGCAAAGCCCTCCGGGGCCGCGACCTTCTCCAACTCAGGGAAAGCGGAATGTATCGCGGCCAGCCGCGATCCCAGTGCCCGGCAGGCCGGGCAGACGGCCAGGTGGGCCTCCAGCTCCCGCTCCTCCTCCGGGGTCAATTCCCCGTCCAGCCGGGCGGACAGCAGGGGCGTATACCGCTCACAGTGCTCCATTCCGCTTCACCTCCTCAGTCTTTCTTCGATGGATTGGACGGCGTCCCGTCAAAAAAGTTCCCGTCCTGCCATAAAATTTTTCGCAGAGCCAGCCGGGACCGGGCGATACGGGACTTCACCGTCCCCATATCCAGCCCCAGGGCCTGTCCGATCTCCTGGTAGCTCAGGCCGGACAGCTCCCGGAGCACCAATACCTGCCGGTGGTGGTCGGGCAGCGTCTCCAAGGCGCGGGCCAGCGCCCTGCCCCGCTCCGCCCGCTCCAGGTGCCGCTGGGGATCCTGGTCCCAGTCCGCCGGCTCTGTCCAGCCCGACTCCTGGTCATCCAGGGAGAGGGCGGGCTCCACCTCCCGGCGGCGCTTCTGCTTGCGCAGAAAGTCGATGCACACATTGGAGGCCAGCCGGTACACCCAGGTGGAAAAGCTGCTGTCCCCCTGAAAGGAGGGCAGCCCCTGCCAGGCCTTGAGAAATGCCTCCTGGGCCAGGTCGGCGGCCTCCTCCCGGTCATTTACCATCCGGAAGGCCAGGGAGTACACCTTATTCTGATTGGCCAGCACCAGCTGTTCAAAGGCATCCTGGTCCCCTGCCTTGGCCCGGGCCACCAGTTCCTGTTCGGTCATACTTCCCACCTTCCTCTCTCTTTCCGCCCCCCATCCTGAACCCGGCGAAATGGATCAAACTGCGCTCAGCGCGAAGGGAACGGTGCGGGGGCCCCGTCGACCAGGTCCCGCTTGATCCCCTCGGTGACCCTGTACACGTCGGCCAGGGTGGTGATCTTCACGATCTGCTCCTTATAATAGCCCGCGTGGGGGACCCCCTTCAAATACCAGGCGTAGTGCCGCCGGGCCTCCAGGCAGGCGATCTTCTCCCCCTTGTTGGCCGCCGACAGCTCAAACTGCCGCACGGCGGTGTCGCACCGCTCCGCCAGAGGGGGCATGTCCGGGATGGGCTTTCCCTCCAGCGCCGCCTTGCACTGGGCAAACAGCCAGGGATTGCCGAAGACCCCCCGGCCGATCATAGCCATGTCCGCCCCCGTGTACTTTAAGATGCGGGGGGCGTCGGTGGGCTTGAACACGTCGCCGTTGGCAATGACGGGGATCTTGACCGCCCGCTTGACCTCCCGGATCCAGTCCCAGTTGGCGGTCCCGGCGTACATCTGGTTCCGGGTGCGGCCGTGGACGGCCACAGCGGCCACCCCGGCCTCCTCCATGGCCTTGGCAAACTCCACGCAGTTGATGGAGCCCTTGTCCCAGCCCAGGCGGAACTTCACCGTCACAGGGCAGCCCGCTCCCCGGATCACCGCCTCGGCCACCCGCACCGCCTTGTCCGGGTCCCGCATCAGCCCGGAGCCGTCCCCGGAATTGGCCACCTTGGGAACGGGACAGCCCATATTGATGTCGATGAAGTCCGCCCCGGATACCTCATGGGCGATGCCGGCCGCCTGCTCCATACAGGCTGGGTCGCTGCCGAAGATCTGGGCGGCGGCGGGGTGCTCCCCCTCCCCCATTCGCAGCAGGGGGATGGACTTCTTGTCCTGATAGCACAGGGCCTTGGCGCTGACCATCTCGGTACAGGTCAGCCCCGCCCCCTGCTCCCGGCAGATGGTGCGGAAGGCCACGTCGGTGACCCCCGCCATGGGGCCCAGGGCCAAGGGTGTTTCAATTGGAATGCCTCCGATGGATACCATAGCTCCTCCACGGTCACTTGCGCCGCAGGGCGGGACGGCCCGCCGCTGTCTCCCGGCTGAATGGATGCCTCGGCGGGGGCAGGCCCCCGCCCTACAAATTTCAAAATATTGTACCATACCCATCACAGGTTGACAAGGGTGGCTCCAGACATTAAAATGGGGAAAAAACCCGTGACATAGGAGAGAAAGATATGGAACTGAACGCGCTGCGGGCCGCCCTGCGGGGGCTGTCCGCCTATCGTGAGATCAAGGACCGGCCGGTGATGGCCCAGACCGTCCGGCTGCTGGACGCCCTGGCCCATGACCGGGGGGAAGACGCCCTGGACGCTTACACCGGTCTTTTTTACCTGCTGCGGCAGGAGGGCTTCTCCGGGCTGGGCGCCTGGCTGTGGGACTACCTGCGGTACACCGAGAGCCCCTATGCCCTGCTGGCGGAGCGCGGGGGCTCCGACCCCGCCCTGGAGAGCGCCGCCCGCCGGGACGTGGACACCCTGGTGCTGCTGGCGGGGACCGACTGCGACCGCTACATCGACGCCATGAAAGATCTGCTTCCCAGCGACTACGCTCCGGTGCTGGCCGGCCTGCCCCGCTGGCGGGCCGCAGCCCCCTTCGACTTCGACGCCCTCACCCGCTTTTACCGGGAGCATGGGGCCGGACTGTATGCCCGCTACCGGGCCTTCCTCTGGGAGAACGGGCAGCTGGTGCCGGTGCCCGACCCCGACTGCCCCATGCCCGAGGACCTGCTGGGCTATGAGCTCCAGCGGGACCAGGTGGAGGCCAACACCCGCCAGCTGGTGGCGGGCCACCCGGCCAACAATGTGCTCCTCTTCGGCGACGGGGGCACCGGCAAGTCGGCCACGGTAAAGTCCATGCTCTACCTGCCCGGCATGGAGGACCTGCGCCTCATCGAGATTCAGAAGGAGAACCTCACCGGCCTGCCCCAGCTCATGCGGTCCCTGGGCGGGCGGCGGCAGAAGTTCATTCTGTTCATCGACGATCTGGCCTTTGACCAGGACGACAAGACCTACTCCTCTCTGAAGACCATCCTGGAGGGCAGTCTGGAGAAACGGCCCGTCAATGTGGCCATCTACGCCACCTCCAACCGCCGCCACCTGGTGCGCCAGAACTTCAGCGACCGGGGTAGCGACGAGGTGGACGCCGCCGAAACCATTTCGGAAAAGACCGCCCTGGCCGAGCGGTTCGGCCTGCGCATCCCCTACCTTACCATGAACAAGGCCAGCTACCTGGCCCTGGTGGACCACCTGGCAGCTCAGGCAGGCATCCAGATGGCCCCCGAGATCCTCCACGCCCAGGCCATGACCTGGGAGATCCGCCACTCCGGCCGCACCCCCCGGGTGGCCCGCCAGTTCATCGCCAGCCTTCATCAATAAATAAACAGGCAGCTGCACACCGGGAGAGTTGTTCATGCTTCAAATCAATCATACTAAAAAATATGCTCTCTTCGGAGCAGCCGCCTTGTTGCTCTGGCTGCATTCTGTCACCGCGTTTTTAAATAGTACCTATGCAGCAGCTCATACCTTGCCGATGGTAGTGGAAGGCAGCCTAAACCTCTCCATTCTAGTCGCCATGCCGCTACTGGTCCGATGCGTCGCACTGGTTTTCTCAAAGCGCCCTCTGCTTCGAGCCAGTGAACGTGGACTGTACCTCCATCTTGGTTCTAAAAATAAAGGTGTCGTGCCGTGGAGTGTCATTACCGGCTTCCGTCTTTCTCCGGATGGGCAGTCCGTCCGGCTGTATCTGCGCCGTATATGGGACACACCTGAACGATGTGCCGATCGGTTCAATATCCAGACAGACGAGCGCGGACAACTCATGATTTCCCTCCCTCTGCGCCGCAAGGCCGGCAATTTGGAGCAAGTATGCAAAACGCTGGAAACATGGCGCAAACAGTTTTCTCAGGGAGCTAAATACGGCACATGGTTTGAAACCGACGAAGCTGCTCAGAGAAAATCCGCCGCAAATAATAAACATGGCGTTTCAGCCGTATTAGCCATACTGTATGTGCTGCGCGCAAAGTATTGGCCTCTGGTCCTGATTCTATATTTACTGCTGGCAGCCATTCTCACGGAACGCTTCGATCTTTCCGTGCAGCGGACCCTATTCGCGACAGCCCTCCCATTTCTCATTGTCGCGTGGCTCTTGCGTCGGCTTTTAAACCGTGGGATCACCGCACTAGAACACTATAAACAGTCCTTAGCTCAACGTTCTGTCGGGCTATAAGACGCACACAATACGCCGTCCATAAAAAATCCGCCGGAATGATCCGGCGGATTTTTTAAACCATAACCTTGTTTGCTCAGCAGACCTTGGTGATCCAGTTGTGGGGATCGGCCACGCGGCCCCACTGGATTCCGGTGAGCTCGTCATACAGCCGCTGGGTGACAGGGCCGATCTCGTTGTTGTTGATGGTGACCTTCTTGTCGCCCTCGGCCAGCTCGCCGATGGGGGAGACCACGGCGGCGGTGCCGGTGCCCCAGGCTTCCTCCAGGGTGCCGTTCTCGGCGGCGTCAAACAGCTCCTGGGCGGAGATGCGGCGCTCCTCCACGTCATAGCCCCAGTCCTTCAGCAGCTGGATGCAGGAGCGGCGGGTGATGCCGGGCAGCACGGAGCCGTTCAGGTCGGGGGTCAGGATCTTGCCGGCCACCTTGAACATGACGTTCATGGCGCCGACCTCCTCGATGTACTTGCGGTGGACGCCGTCCAGCCACAGGACCTGGGTGTATCCCTTCTTCTCCGCCCGGTTGCCGGCCCGGAGGGAAGCGGCGTAGTTGCCGCCGGTCTTGGCCATGCCGGTGCCGCCCTTGACGGCGCGGACGTCCTCGTCCTCAATGTAGATCTTGACGGGATTCAGGCCCTCGGGATAGTAGGCGCCCACGGGGCAGACGATGACGATGAACTGGACATGGTGGGAGGAGTGAACGCCCAAGGCGGCGTCCAGGCCGATCATGAAGGGACGGATGTACAGGGAGGTGTCCTTCTCATGGGGCACCCAATCCTGCTCCAGCTTCACCAGCTCGGTGATGCCGGCCATGGCCAGCTCGGCGGGGATCTGGGGCAGGCACAGGCGGTCGGCGGAGTCGTTCATCCGCTGGATGTTGTCCATGACCCGGAACAGCTGGATGGAGCCGTCGGCGGTGCGGTAGGCCTTCAGGCCCTCGAAGATCTCCTCGGCGTAGTGGAGCACCTTGGCGGCGGGGTCGATCTGCAGGGGGCCGTAGGGGACGATGCGGGGATCGTGCCAGCCCTGGCCCTCGTCATAATCCACGAGGAACATATGGTCCGTCATATTCTTGCCAAATACCAGGGTGGAGGATTCGGGCTTCTCCTTCAGAGTGGCGGCGCGGGTGATTTTGATTTCTTCCATGGTTGGATTGCCTCCTATATTCCTTGTCTTGGCGTACATTCCACACACAAATGTAAATCGGCACGGGCACAGGCGCTCCGGGCGCCCGCCCCTCTCTCTTTCCTCTTTTCGCGGACGGGAGGGCCGTGCGGAACAGGCCTTACTTGATTTTATATTATAGCAGTCTTTTTTTCCCTGTGCAACGGGTCTGTCCCCCTTTTTGCGAATTTTTCTCTCCTTTTCTTCCCCGGCACTTCCCGCCCTTGCCTCTTGTTTTCCAAGCGGTAATCTGATATAATAGCATGTATTTGTTTGGGCACCTCCCATCTTTTCCCGGGCGCCGGCCCTTTTCCCGCCGCCTATGCCCGGTATTTTGTGACTTTCTTTCAGAAAGGAGACGTCTTCGTTGAACCGGAAGATCTCACAGCTGCTTCAGCCCAGCTTCCAGCTCTACTTCGTCTGCCTGATCCTCTTTGCGCTGGCCTCCGCCCTGTTCTCCCTGCCCCTGGCCGGGTCGGAGCTGGTGGTGGTGGCCTGCCTCGGCCTGTACAACCGGGAGAACAACCGCCGCCGCCGCCGGGAGATCACCAAGTACCTGGAAAGCGTCACCGGCACGGTGGACACCGCCACCAAGGACACCATGACCAACTGTCCCCTGCCCATGATTATTTTCCGGCCGGAGAGCGACGACATCATCTGGACCAATGACCGTTTCCTTCAGCTTGCCGGGGAGCGGGAGCACCTGTTCGACGCCAAGCTGTCCGCCCTGATCCCGGGGTTCGACACCCGCTGGCTCATGGAGGGCAAGAGCGAATGTCCCACCGAGGTCACCTACGGCAGCCGCCGGTTTCTGGTCTTCGGCCACCTGGTCCGCACCGGCGGGCGGAGCGGCGGCTTCCTGGCCACCACCTACTGGGTGGACGTCACCGAATTCTGCGCGGTCCGGGACCAGTTCCAGGCCACCCGCCCCGTGGCCGCCGTTCTGCTCATCGACAACTACGAGGACCTGATGAAAAACCTGACGGAGAACGAACGCTCCGCCATGATCTCCGAGATCGACTCCCGGCTGGACGCCTGGGTGGCCAACACCGGGGGGCTGCTCCGCCGCTACCAGCGGGAACGCTACCTCTTTATCTTTGAGGAACAGTACCTGACCCAGTTCATCGAAAAGAAGTTTGACATTCTGGACATGGTGCACCAGGTGAAGAACCCCAGCGGCATCACCGCCTCCCTGTCCATCGGCGTGGGCAAGGACGGCGGCTCCTTCCGGGAGCTGCTCCAGTTTGCCAACCTGTCCATCGACATGGCCCTGTCCCGGGGCGGCGACCAGGCGGTGGTCCGGAACAAGTTCACCTTCGAGTTCTACGGCGGCCGCTCCAAGGAGACGGAAAAGCGCACCAAGGTCAAGAGCCGGGTCATGGCCAACGCCCTGTCCGCCCTGGTCTCCGACTCCTCCCAGGTATTCATCATGGGCCACAAGTCCCCGGACAACGACTCCGTGGGCGCTGCCGCCGGCATCTGCGCCCTGTGCCGGAAAAACGGGGTCCCCGTCCACATCATCCGGGACGCCACCCCCTCCCCTTCCCAGGAACTCATCGACCGGCTGTCCCAGCTGCCGGAGTATCAGGACTGCTTCCTCACCGCCCAGGAGTCCCTGCTCATTGCCGACACCCGTTCCCTGGCCGTGGTGGTGGACACCAACCGCCCCGAACAGGTCCAGGCGGAGGAGCTGCTCCAGTCCTGCAACCGGGTGGCGGTCATCGACCACCACCGCCGCGCGGCCACCTACATCGAGGGCGCGGCACTCAACTACCACGAGCCCTACGCCTCCTCCGCCTCCGAGCTGGTCACCGAGCTGCTCCAGTACATCGTAGAGCCCAACCAGCTCCTCCGTGCGGAGGCCGAGGCCCTTCTGGCCGGCATCGTGCTGGACACCAAAAACTTCACCATGCGCACCGGCGGCCGGACCTTTGAGGCGGCGGCCTTCCTGCGCCGCTCCGGCGCCGACACCGGCGAGGTGAAAAAGCTCTACCAGAACGATCTGGCGGGCACCATCACCAAGTACCGCATCATCCAAAATGCCAAGCTCTACCGGGACCACATCGCCATCGCCGTCTCAGACAAGCCGGTGAACAGGGTCATCGCCGCCCAGGCGGCGGACGAGCTGCTGAACATCATCGGCATCGACACCTCCTTCGTGCTGGCCCCCGACGGAGAACGGGTGAACATCTCCGCCCGTTCCATGGGGGACACCAACGTCCAGGTCATCCTGGAACAACTGGGGGGCGGCGGCAACGCCGCCGCAGCCGGGGGACAGGTCTCCGGCAAGAGTCTGGAGGAGGTCACCCTGGAGCTGGCCCGGGCCATCGACCGGTATCTGGAAACATAAAGAAATCGTCAGTAGGGCGGGGGCTTGCCCCCGCCGCCAAATACACGCAGCCCAAACGGCGGGTGCAAGCCCCCGCCCTACCCGATTGACGGGAGCGGGCAAAAGAAAGGATGGAATCATTATGAAAGTTATTCTTCAGCAGGACGTCAAGGGCCAGGGCAAGAAGGGCCAGTTGGTGGACGTATCCGACGGCTACGCCCGCAACTTCCTGCTTCCCAAAAAGCTGGCGGTCATCGCCACCGCCGAGAACCTGAACACCATGAAGCAGCAGGAGAAGGCCCGGAAGGCCCAGGAGGCCGCCGAAAAGGCTGAGGCCCAGGCCACCGCCAAGAAGCTGGAGGGGCTGATGACCAAGATCGCCGCCAAGGCCGGCGAAGGCGGCCGCCTGTTCGGCGCCGTCACCGCCAAAGAGGTCTCCGAGGCCCTGGCCGCCCAGCACGGCATCAACATTGCCAAGACCAAGCTGGTGCTGGACGAGCCCATCAAGGCCTGCGGCGGCTACCAGATCAAGGCCAAGCTGGGCTATGAGGTGGTGGCCACCGTCAACGTGATGGTCACCGAGGCGTGACCGATCCGGTCAAACCGGGCAGGGTCGATGGTTCCATCGGCCCCGATCCCTTTTCAACGATTCGCGGGCGGGTGAAGACACCCGCCCCAGCCTGTATCAAACGGGGGTGTACCGATGGCAGCGGAAGATGAAGAACTGTTACTGAAACAGCTTCCCCACTCTGTGGAGGCGGAGCAGGCCGTTCTGGGCTCCATGCTCATCGATCCCCGTTGTGTGCCCGAGGTCATCGACAAGCTGCGGCCCGACGACTTCTATCTCCGCCAAAACCGGGAGATCTATGAGACCATCTACTCCATGTTCAACTACTCCCTCACCATTGATCCGGTGACGGTACTGGAGAACATGAAGCAGAACGGATACTATGACGAGAACCTGTCCCGGGGGTATGTCCTCCAGCTCATGGACACCACCCCCACCGCCGCCAACGTCAAGGAATACATCGATATTCTCAAGGACAAGACCCTGCTGCGCCGGGTGGCCGAAACCGCCGGCGACCTGACCGTCATGATCCAGCAGGGCACTGAAACCGGCCAGGACATCCTGGAGGCGGCGGAGCAGCGCATCTACGCCATCCGCCAGGGCCGGGCCGCCCGGGGCCTTACCCCCATCTCCGATGTGCTCATCGACGTATATGACCGGCTCAGCGAACTGGCCGCCAGTGAAAGCGCCGTCCCCGGCCTGTCCACCGGCCTTCGGGACCTGGACCGGGCCATCTCCGGTCTGAACAAGTCCGATCTCATCCTTCTGGCCGCCCGTCCCGGCATGGGCAAGACCTCCATGGCTCTGAACATCCTGCTGGAGGCTGGCAAGAAGTCGGGCAAAAACGTGGCCTTCTTTTCCCTGGAAATGAGCCGGGAGCAGCTGGCCCTGCGTCTGATCTCCGGGGAGTGCTTTGTGGACAACAAAAAGCTGGTCACCGGCAAGCTCACCGAGGAGGACTGGGAAAAGGTGGCTGTGGCCGCCGACTCCCTGAACAAATCCAAAATTTTGATTGATGACGA
This sequence comes from Pseudoflavonifractor phocaeensis, assembly GCF_021531815.1. GTDB lineage: Bacteria > Bacillota > Clostridia > Oscillospirales > Oscillospiraceae > Lawsonibacter > Lawsonibacter phocaeensis_A. The sequence continues at coordinate 116,597 of NZ_JADYUM010000007.1, read as the reverse complement.
CTCCTCCGTCACCGTGGCCGACATTCTGGCCAAGTGCCGCCGGGTGGAAAACCTGGGGCTGGTGGTCATCGACTACCTCCAGTTGATGCAATCCGCCGGAGGGAAGACCCGCTCCGGGGACAACCGGCAGCAGATCGTCTCCGACATCTCCCGCTCCCTGAAGCTCATGGCCAAGGAGCTGAACGTCCCCGTTCTCTGCCTGTCCCAGCTGTCCCGCGCTAACGAGAGCCGCACCGATAAGCGGCCCATGCTGTCCGATCTGCGTGAGTCGGGCGCTATCGAGCAGGACGCCGACATCGTGCTGTTCCTCTACCGGGAGGGCTACTATAACAAGGACACGGAGAACCCCAACCTGGCCGAGTGCATCGTGGCCAAAAACCGCCACGGCGAGACCCGCACCGTAGAGCTCCAGTGGCTGCCCGAGTTCACCACCTTCAGCGACATCGAGTGGCAGCGGACAGAATATTGATCCGGGTCCGGCGTCAGGACTCCGGACACCCGGCTTTTCCGGGCCGTGGGAAACCATTTCTCCCCGGCTGACCCGCTGCGGCAAAAGGAGTGCGCCATGCTGGAATCCATGGAACAACTGATCCGGGAACTGGCTCTGCTGCCCCGGGGGAGCTCGGTGCTGTGCGCCGTGTCCGGCGGGGCTGACTCCATCTGCCTGCTCCACGCGCTGTACCGCTTGCGGCCCAAGCTGGGGTTTTCCCTGGCCGCCGCCCACTATGACCACGGGCTCCGTGGAGCGGCGTCCCACCGGGACGCCGCCTTTGTGGTCCAATTTGTCAAATTATGCTGCGGAGCCGACCTCCTGTCCGACGGCAGCATCCTTCCCCCCGTGCCCCTGTTCACCGGCTCCGGCGACGTGTCCGGAGAGGCCAAACGCCGGGGCGCCGGGATCGAGGAGACCGCCCGGGACATGCGCTACGCCTTCCTCCGCCAGGCGGCCCGGGAGGCGGGAGCCGACCTGATCGCCACCGCCCACACCGCTGACGACAACGTGGAGACGGTTTTATTCCACCTGGCCCGGGGTTCCGGACTCCGTGGGCTGACAGGCATTCAGCCTGCCCGGGACGGCCTGATCCGCCCCCTGCTCACCACCACCCGGCGGGAGGTGGAGGAGTATCTGGCCTACTACGGCCTGCCCCATGTGGAGGACCACACCAACGCCGACCAGCGCTTTGCCCGCAACCGTATCCGCCATCAGGTGGTCCCGGTGCTGGAGGGCGTCTGCCCCGGCTTTGCCGCCCGGATGGCGGACACCGCCGCCCTGCTCCGGGCGGACGAGGACTACCTCTCCGGTCAGGCCCGGGCGCTGTCCGCCCAGGCCGTTTTCCAAGACGGCGGCCTGTCCATTCCCGCCGCCCTCATCGGGGAGGCCCCGGACCCCCTGGCTGTCCGGGCGGTCCGGCAGCTCATCGGACAGCTCAACGGAGGAGATCAGAACTGCGGCCAGGTCCATCTGGAGAGCGTGGTCCGGCTGTGCCGGGGGAAGGACCCCTCCGCCCGGGTCGATCTCCCCTATGGCCTTGTGGCCCGGCGGGAGTACCAAACGCTGGCGCTGGTCCGCCGGCAGGAGCGCCCTCCCCTGGACGAGGTGTTCGTCTCTCCCCCTGGGGAGTGGGAGGCAGGAGGCTGGCACATCGCCTGCTCGGCGGAGCCCTATACCGGACAGCCCCAGGGGCCCTGGGAGTTCTGGCTGGACCGGGCAAAGGTCCCCGCCCTCATCCTCCGGTCCCGGCGGACCGGGGACCGGCTGAAGCTGAGAGGCCGCCCGGAAAAGACCGTCAAAAAGTGGTATGTGGAGGAAAAGCTCCCCGCCCATCTCCGGGCTTTCCTGCCCATCCTGGTCCTGCAGGACCGGGTGACCGCGGCGGCCGGACTGGGCCCCGCGGAGGCCTTTTTGCCCCTGCCCGGCGCCGAAGCCTGGCATATTACGATCAAGCCCCTGACAGGGGGGCCAACATGACTTTATCCCGCCGGCTCCATCCCCCGGCCCGCCGGGGCCGGTTCAATCTTATCTGGAAAGGAAGCGTCCCCATGCTAGAAAACGATATTCAGGAGATCCTGTTCAGTGAGGAACAGCTGAAAGCCCGGGTGGCCGAGATCGCCCGCCAGATCGAGACGGACTACGCGGGCAAGGAGATCATGCTCATCAGCGTCCTGCGCGGCTCCTTCATCTTCATGGCCGACCTGTGCCGCGCCATCCAGCTGCCCTGCACCCTGGACTTCATGTCCGTCTCCTCCTACGGCAAAAGCACCACCTCCAGCGGGCAGGTCCAGATCACCAAGGACCTGTCTGAGGACATTACCGGACGGCATGTCATCGTGGTGGAGGATATTCTGGACAGCGGCAACACCCTGAGCTACCTGCTGAAGATCCTGGAGAACCGCCATCCCGCCTCCATCCGCCTGTGCACCCTGCTGGACAAGCCGGAGCGCCGGGTCAAGCCCGTGGAGGTCCACTATACCGGCTTCACCATCCCCGACGCCTTTGTGGTGGGATACGGCCTGGACTACGCCGAGCGGTACCGCAACCTGCCTTACATCGGCGTCCTCAAGCCTGCGGTTTACGGCGGGTAAGGCCGTAACGCCCACCACATGCCGCCCAAGGCGGCCGAGCCGGGCGGAATTCATTTTCGCCCGGCGGATAAAATCGCCCTTGGGGCCCCATCCAAAGCGCCGTTTTGGATGGGAATGGGCTACGGCCTGGACTACGCCGAGCGGTACCGCAACCTGCCTCATATCGGCGTCCTCAAGCCCGCGGTTTACGGCGGGTAAGGCCGTAACGCCCACCACATGCCGCCCAAGGCGGCCGAGCCGGAAAGGATGTTTTGCCCATGAGACGAATCAGTCCCCGGGACGTGACCTTGTATCTGATGGTGATCCTGATGATGCTCTTTGCCGTCAGCACCCTGCAGCGCATGGACCAGGAGGACGCCCCGGACTACAGCCAGATCCGCACCTATTTTTCCCAGGAGCGGGTCAAGTATTTTACCCTGGAGGACGAGACCCTGACGCTGACCCTGCGGGAGAGCGGAAACCAGACCTCCACCCTCACCTACCAGCTGGCCGATCCCTACCTGTTTTACTTTGACCTCCATGAGCTGATCGACCAGCAGCTTGCCGCCGGGACCCTGGAGGGCTACGATTATATCCCCGGCCTGGAGAGCTCCTGGTGGTACAACATGCTGCCCACCCTGGTGATGATCGGGCTGGCGGTCCTGTTTCTGTTCCTCCTCTACCGCCAGCGCATGTCCGCCATGAACGGCGGAGGAGCTCCCGGCGCCTCCCGGTTCGGCCACGCCCGGACCAAGACTCTGTCCGACCAGGGGAAGAAGGTCACCTTTGACGATGTGGCCGGCGCGGAGGAGGAGAAGGCTGAGCTCCAGGAGATCGTGGATTTCCTCCGGGACCCCCAGAAGTTCACCTCCCTGGGCGCCCGCATCCCCAAGGGCGTGCTCCTGGTGGGCCCTCCGGGCACCGGTAAGACCCTGATCGCCAAGGCGGTGGCCGGAGAGGCAGGGGTCCACTTCCTGTCCATTTCGGGCTCCGACTTTGTGGAGCTGTATGTGGGCGTGGGCGCCAGCCGGGTCCGGGACCTGTTCGACCAGGCCAAGAAGGAGGCTCCCGCCATCGTATTCATCGACGAGATCGACGCCGTGGGCCGTCAGCGCGGCACCGGCCTGGGCGGCGGCCACGACGAGCGGGAGCAGACCCTGAACCAGCTGCTGGTGGAGATGGACGGCTTCGGCTCCAACGAGGGGGTCATCGTTCTAGCCGCCACCAACCGCCAGGACATTCTGGACCCCGCCCTGCTGCGGCCCGGCCGGTTCGACCGGCAGATCTATGTGGGCCTGCCCGACATCAAGGGCCGGGAGGACATTCTGAAGGTCCACGCCAAAAAGAAGCCCCTAGCAGAGGACGTGTCCCTCCACGACGTGGCTCGGGCCACCGCCGGTTTCACCGGGGCTGACCTGGAGAACCTCCTCAACGAGGCCGCCCTACTGGCCGCCCGGGAGGACAAGCGGTTCATCACCATGTCCGACCTCCACGAGGCCATGCTCAAGGTCATTGCCGGGCCGGAGAAAAAAAGCCGGGTCGTCACCGAACAGTCCCGGAAACTCACCGCTTACCACGAGGCGGGCCACGCCGTCGTCATCCATGAGCTGGACAGCCAGGACCCCGTCCACCAGATCACCATTGTCCCCCGGGGTCCCGCCGGCGGCATGACCATCTCCCTGCCCAGCGAGGACAAGGCCTACCTGTCCCGGAAGGAGCTGGAGGAACGCATCGCCGTCTGTCTGGGCGGCCGGGTGGCCGAGCAGGTGGTGTTGGGCGACATCTCCACCGGAGCCTCCAGCGACATCCAGAAGGCCTCTCAGATCGCCCGCTCCATGGTCACCAAATACGGCATGAGTGAAAAGCTGGGCACCATTGCCTACGGCAACGAAAACGACGAGGTGTTCATCGGCCGCACCATGGCCCAGGCCCGCGCCTACTCCGAGGAGGTGGCCGGCCAGATCGACCAGGAGGTCAAGGCCATTGTGGAACGGGCCTACCGTAGGTGCGAGGAGATCCTCAACGGCCGCCGGAAGGAGCTGGAGCTCACCGCCCGGTACCTCCTGGACCACGAGACCATGGACGCCGAGACTTTCGCCAAGGTCTTTGACGACCCCGGCGCCGGGGAATTTGCCCCTTACCTGGAGCAGGTATAAAGCACCGCAGCCAGAGCCGCAGGGCTTGCAGCGTCCTTCCAAAGCGCGGCAAAACGCCGGGGCAGAAATTGTTCAAACATCCGAAAGGACTTGCTGTCTGTGAAAACAGACTGCAAGTCCTTTTCCTTTGCCCGGATCGGGCGGCTACCGCCTTTCCGGCCTGGTCTCCCCAAGCATCTCTTCCATTCCGGGGGACATTCTGTATTCGGTCCCCTTTGCACGCGGCAAAACACCCCACTTGCCAGATAGCAGTGAAGCTGTCTAACAAGTGGGGTGCAGTTCAGGCTGCCGCGTTGTTATCCGCGCGGCACATCACTTACGGGCGGATGTCCTGGGCGATCTGTCCGGGCTCCTCCGTCCCCGGGTCCGGGTCCACGGGCCCCGGCTTCGGCTCCACCGGGTCCGTCTGCCCGCCGTGCTCCGGCTGTTCTCCCTGCTCCGGCTGTTCCGGTTCAACGGGCGTCACCGGGTACTGAGGGTCAACAGGCTCCTCTATCGGAGGCTCCACCACGGCCTCGATATGGACCGTACAGGGGCCGTAGCTCTCCACCACGCTCTTCCGGTACATCTCATCCTGAGCCACGGCGGTTCCGATCTGTTCCCGCTCATAGTCAGGCAGACACATCTCCTGGATACTCTCCTCCGGACAATAGGGACCTGCCACATGGTACAAACCGGTCTCGCTGCCGTCCTCGTTGAGGATGGGGCAGTCCAGGCACACTTTGACCAAGCTCTCAGCGGTGTGGATGGTGCAAACCTCGCTGGGGATGTCCTCCTGGAACAGATTGTCGCTGGCCACCCGGCTGCCCCGGGGATCCAAGGCGCAGTACTCCGTGGCCCGCAGGCCGCTGTCCAGGCAGTATTGCACGCTGCTCAGCCCGTTGGGAGTGGGGAACTTCTTGTTCTCCAGGCCCGCATGGACCTCCTCCATCACCTTTTCCCACAAGTTCAGAGCCGGGTTGCCCTGGGTCTTCATCTTGGAATTGCGCTCATAGCCGGTCCAGACAGCGGCGGTGTAGTAGGGGGTATAGCCCACGAACCAACGGTCGTAGTTCTCGCTGGTGGTACCGGTCTTGCCGGCGGCGGTCATGTTTGTCAAGCCGTGGCCGGCGGCGGTGCCGCCGGTGACCACGTTGGTCAGCATGGAGTTCATATAATAGGCGGTGGTGTCCTTGATGACAGTCTCCCGCTGGCTCTCGTTGTCCAGCAGAACGTTGCCGGCGCTGTCCTCCACCCGGGTATAGGTGCGGGAATAGGTGTAGACGCCGTTATTGGGGAAGGTGGCATAGGCCTCAGCCATGTCCCGGGTACAGACGCCGTCGGTGAGGCCACCCATGGACAGGGGAGCCACGTCGATGTCGCTCTTGATCTTATCCCCTACCTGACGGGCCTCCACCAGGTCGATCTTATACCGGTTCTGGACAAAGTCAAAGCTGGCCTGGGGGGTCACCTTGTCGGCCAGGATACGGACGGCGATGGTGTTCACCGAATTGGTCAGGCCCCGGCGCACGGTGGTCAGGCCCTTATACCGGGCCGCGCCCGAGTTGATGGGCCAGCCGGTCTCGTTGCTGTCATTATAGGGGTAGTCGTCCACGATGGTGATGGGAGAAACGAGCCCCATCTCAACGGCGGGGGAATAGACAGCCAGCGGCTTCAGGGAGGAGCCGGGCTGCCGCTTGGCGCTGTTGGCGTAGTTACTGATCAGGTTCTTGGTTTTCTCCCCGAACTGGCCCGCGATGGCCACCACGTCCCCGGTGCTGTTGTCGATGATGGTGATGGAGGACTGCATCAGCTGCCCGTCGCTGGAGATATAGTTCAGATTGTCCCGGTTGGTGTAGATCTTCTCCACAATGGCCTGGATGTCCGGGTCCAGGCAGGTGTAGATCCGCAGGCCGCCGCTGCTGAGCAGCTGGCTCACCCGGCTGTCGGACAACTGGTACTTCTCCTTCAGGTCCGCCTTCACGTCGGCGATGACCGTCTCCTCATACCAGGAGTAGACCTGGCTGGGGGCCGCCTCGTTTTCGCCCCGGACAAAGACCAGCTCCTCGGCCACGGCCGCGTCGTACTCCTCCTGGCTGATATAGCCCTGCTTCATCATCTCCCGCAGCACGTTCTCCTGGCGCCATTTGTTCCACTGCCGGGCGTTCCACATCTCGCCCTCCTTGGTGGCCACCTTGGCGTCGGAGTAGGGCCCGTACTTGGAGGGGTTGTTGGTGATGGAGATCAGGCTGGCGCACTCAGCCAGAGACAACTCGCTCACTGGCTTTCCGAAGTACTTGTAGGCGGCGGAGCCCACGCCTTCACAGCCGCTGCCCAGGGGAATGACGTTCAGGTACCAGGTGATGGTGTCCTCCTTGGAGTTGTTCTGGGTAAAGCGCAGGGCCCGGACGATCTCGATGACCTTCCGCTTCACCGTGGTCTCGTTGTAATCCGTCAGGTTCTTGATGAGCTGCTGGGTAATGGTGGAACCGCCGGAGATGTCTCCCCCGGTGAACATATCCAGCACGGCCTTGGCCGTCCGCTTCCAGTCCACGCCGGGGTGGGTCCAGAACCGCTGGTCCTCAATGGCCACGGCGGCGTTGACCAGGTCCTTGGGCATGTCCTGATAATCCACCCAGATGGAACTGGTGGTGTTCAGCAGGGTGACCAGCTCCTTGTCCTCCCCTGTGCTCTTGTCGGTATAGTACATGACGCTGTTTTCGCCCAGCACAAAGTCGTCCAGGCTCAGGTCCGCGATGGGGAAGATGACCGTCTTGATGTACACCGCCGCGAAGCAGCACAGGATGGCCCCGGTGCACAGGCCGATGAGCAGCAGGGTGCCCAGCACCTTGAACACGGTACCGGCCGCGCCGCCCCGCCTGCGTTTCTTCCGGGGCCGTCCGGAGCGCTCCGGACGTTCTTCCTGCCGCGGCACCTGGTGCCGGGAGGGATATTCACTGTTTTCGTACAAAGAGTTATGATAATTCTGCTCTGACACGTTGTTACCTCCAGCCGGAGCCAGCGCTGCTGCCCTCCGGCGGTCTTGATGTTTCTGCCGTCCCCGCCCTCCGAAAAAATAATTTATCGAAAATGGGGGGCGAATCCCGGACATATCAGGACTATTATACCAGATTCTTTCCATTTGTCCACCATAAAGCTGAAGCCGCCGCGGGAGAGGCGAAAATTTACAGGTCCTCCCCCTTGCATTTTTCCCGCCCGCAGGGTAAAATAGACTCACAACAAGGTTGGAGGTATTTCCGTCATGAGCGAAGAGTTCGGCCCTGATTTCATTTCTGTCACCGACGAGGACGGCAACGAGTTTGAACTGGAACTGGTGGACACCCTGGAGCACAACGGGATCACCTACTACGCCATGTTCCCCGCCGTGGCGGAGGACGAGGAGACCGGCGAGCCGGTGGACGTGGACGCCGATGACGAGGAGTACGGTCTGGTCATCATGAAGGTCATCGAGGAAAACGGCGAGGAACTCCTCTCCACTCCCGACAGCGACGAGGAACTGGACGAAATCTACAACCTGTTCATGGAACGTTTCTTTGAGGACGAGGAAGAATAAACGTCCCTTTGCTTTTTTCCTGCTCGGTGCGTGATGGGTTCTTTTAAACCCACATCTCTTAAACGGGACGCCCCCCTCACGGCGTGGCTTGCAGGCCTCCCGGCCCCCTTCGAGGTTGGTTGGACGTTGGTAGCAGTAAAGCGTCGTGGAGGCGACCCACCTGCCATTACGTGCAGGTTTTAAACGGGCCCACACGGCCAGAGCGGGGTTATATGATCAAAGCAGGAGTCCGTCCGGACTCTCCCCCGGCATCAGATGCCGCGGGCTTTAAAATGGTTCATTTTAGAGCTGCTTTGCAGACAGAAAAGCACTGAACCTGGACCGCGGCTGGCAACAGCGGCGGTCTTTTTTATTCCGTTCCCCGGTCCTCTTCGCAGACAATCTGTGTAAACAATCTGTAAAACACGCCGTTTCTCACCTCCCCGCCCCTTGCAAGGCGGGAAAGTTTTTAGTATAATACCTGAGTATGGCTGTTTCCCGGCTCTTTTCGGGACTGCCGCCCGGCCCCGCGGGGGCCGCTCCATCAATATGAGAGGACTGAACAAACTGTGAGTGCATCCAGAGAAAAGAAGTCTCGCCAGGAGGAGACCGCCCAGGGTCCCACCTCGCGGGAACAGAAAAAGCAGCAGGAGGCCGCCGAGGCCCGCCGCAGCGCCATCCTGTACCGGGTGGTGGGCGCCGTCTGCGTGGTGCTGGTGGCCTTCCTTCTGATTTGGAACACCGGCCTGATCCAGCGCAGTGCCACCGCTGTCACCATGAACGGCGTCAAATACACCGTCGCCGACGTGCAGTATTATTACAACACCCTGGCCAACCAGTATGGCCTGGGCAGCTCCAGCACCTCCATGAAGGACTTCCTTCTGCCCAGCGCCCTGGACTACCTGAAGTCCGACGCCGCCCTGGCCGCCAAGGCTGAGGCCGAGGGCTACACCATGTCTGAGGAGGCCCGCGCCTACCTGGACAGCCAGATCGAATATCTGGACGGTCTGGACAGCCAGAAGGACTTTATCCGCAACTATTACGGCTCCTATATGACCTATGAGAAGCTGGTGTCCCTGCTGGAGCGCCAGACTCTGGCCAGCGACTACCGGTCCAGCTACCTCAGCTCTCTGGAGTACAGCGCCGCCGACCTGCAGGGCTATTACAATGAGAACAAGGACACCATGGACGCCTACACCCTGTCCCAGTTTGTTCTCCAGGCCCGGGCCGACTCCACCGACGGAATGACCGAGGAGGAGAAGACGGCCGCTCTGGACGCCGCCAAGGCGGAGATGAAGGCTGTGGCCGAGGAGATCCAGCGCAAGCTGGAGGCCGGCGAGGACCCCGCCGCCCTGTCCGAGGAATACGCCGACCAGTTGTACTCCTGCCAGGTCTCCGATTCCCAGGTGGGCAGCAGCGTCAACAGCGCCTATACTGAGTGGGCCTATGACAGCGCCCGCAAGGCCGGCGACGTGACCCTGGCTGAGTACGACTCCGGCACCGCCTACAACTATTACGTGGTCCTCTTTGAGGGCCGTCAGCGGGATGAGACGCCCACCGACAACGTCCGCCACATCCTGATCCAGCCCGAGGGCGCCTCCGAGGCCACCGACGAACAGAAGGCCGCCGCCAAGTCCCAGGCGGAGGAGCTGCTGGCCCAGTGGAAGGCCGGCGAGGCCACCGAGGACTCCTTCGCCGCCCTGGCCCAGGAGAACAGCGCCGACTCCGGCTCCGCCTCCAACGGTGGGCTGATCTCCAACATCACCCCCGATTCCAGCTATGTGGAATCCTTCCGGGATTGGGCCGTTGACCCCGCCCGCCAGGTGGGCGACACCGGTCTGGTGGAGAGCGACTACGGCTGGCACATCATGTACTACGCCGGAGCGGGCGATCCCGTCTGGAAGCAGACCGCCCAGTCCGCACTGGCCAATCAGGACTACAGCGCCTGGCTGGAGGCCGCCGAGGAGGGCTATGACGCCGTCAACGGCATGGGCCTGAAGTTCCTCCAGGGTTGATTTTCCCCTTGTATCCCAATGTATTTGAAAAGCGCCCCGTTCCATCGGAACGGGGCGCTTTTTTCTGCGCTTTACTTCTTTTCTCTGGCCAGGGCCACCAGGGCGCTGGCGCCGATGCGGTCGGCCCCCGCCTCCAGCATGGCCCGCGCCTGCTCAAAGGTACGGATCCCGCCGGCGGCCTTGATCCGCAAATCGGGGCTGATCCGCTCCCGGAAGAGCTTCACATCTTCCACCGTGGCGCCCCCGGTGGAGAAGCCGGTGGAGGTCTTGATGAAGTCCGCCCCGGACATGGACACCACCCGGCAGATGGCGATCTTCTCCTCCTGGGTCAGCTGGCAGGCCTCCACGATGACCTTCAAGATCCGGCCGCCGCAGGACTCCTTCACCGCCCGGATCTCCCGGAGGACGCCCTCCCAGTCACCGGCCTTGGCCAGCCCCAGGTTGATGACCATGTCGATCTCGTCCGCGCCGTTGCGCACAGCGTCCTCCGTCTCAAACACCTTGACCTCCGGCGTGGAGTAGCCGTTGGGGAACCCGATCACCGTGCAGATCTTTAAACTGTTTCCCACATAATCCGCCGCTTTTTTCACAAAACGGGGTGGAATACACACCGAGGCGGTGGAAAACTCCCGGCCCTCGTCACAGATGGTCTTGACCTGCTCCCAGGTGGCGGTGGGGGTCAGCAGGGTGTGGTCCACCCGCCTCAAAATTTCCTGGTCGTTCATTCGTTTTAACTCTCCTCGCTCGATTCCAGACCTGCGGAATCAGAATAATATCATTTTATTTTACTCCCGGCACCCCGGATTTGTCCAGCCCCTTTGTAAAGGAGACGCTGTTCCCCCTGGCAGCCCAGCCTCACGGTATCCGGGTAGTAAGGCCGGTATCAAAAGTGCGTGCGGATGGTATCCGCACGCACTTTTCACAAAGTATTTCAGTTCAGATCACAGATTGGCTTTCAGCGCCTCCGCACGGTCGGTCTTTTCCCAGGTCAGGTCCAAATCGTCCCGTTCCCACGGGATCAATAATCCCGCGGGAGCCCTGCATTTTCAAATGCTCGGGGCAAATGAATTGCCCCTGCGCCAATGGTCTCCTACGGAGCCCATTGTACGCGCCAAAAGGCGCGGGTCGCTTCGCTCCCTTCGGCCGGGACCAGAGAAGCAGCTGCTCACAGATTGGCCTTCAGCGCCTCCGCCCGGTCGGTCTTTTCCCAGGTCAGGTCCAGGTCGTCCCGGCCGAAGTGCCCATAGGCGGCCAGCTGGCGGTAGATGGGCCGGCGCAGGTCCAGGTCCCGGATAATGGCGGCGGGGCGCAGGTCAAAGGTCTTCTCCACCGCCTCCTCCAGCCGTCCGTCAGCCACAGTACCGGTCCCAAAGGTGTCCACCCGGACGGAGACAGGCTTGGCCACGCCGATGGCATAGGCCAGCTGGACCTGGCAGCGCTTGGCCAGGCCGGCGGCCACCACGTTCTTAGCCACCCAGCGGGCGGCGTAGGCCGCAGAGCGGTCCACCTTAGTGGGGTCCTTGCCGGAGAAGGCGCCGCCGCCGTGGGGGGCGCTGCCGCCGTAGGTGTCCACAATGATCTTGCGGCCGGTGAGACCGGAGTCGCCCTGGGGGCCGCCCACCACGAAGCGCCCGGTGGGATTGACATAGATCTTGGTCTCAGCGTCCATCAGCCCGGCGGGCAGGATGGGCTTGATGACCAGCTCGATCATATCCTTCCGGATCCGCTCCAGCTCCGCCTCGGGGCCGTGCTGGGTGGACACCACCACCGCGTCGATGCGCTTGGGGGAGCCGTCCTCATTGTACTCGATGGTCACCTGGGTCTTGCCGTCGGGCCGCAGGTAGTCCACCTGGCCCTCCTTGCGCACCCGGGTCAGCTGCATGGCCAGCTTATGGGCCAGGGAGATGGGCAGGGGCATCAGCTCGGGGGTCTCGTCACAGGCGTAGCCGAACATCATGCCCTGGTCGCCGGCGCCGTTGTCCAGGCCGTCGTCCTGCTCCCCCTCCTTGGCCTCCAGGCACTTGTCCACTCCCATGGCAATGTCGGGGGACTGCTCATCGATGGAGGTGATGACCGCGCAGGTGTCACAGTCAAAGCCGAACTTGGCCCGGTCATAGCCGATGTCCCGGACCACGTCCCGGGCGATCTTGGGGATGTCCACATAGCAGGAGGTGGTGATCTCCCCCATGACGTGGACCAGTCCGGTGGTGGCGGTGGTCTCACAGGCCACCCGGGCCTGGGGGTCCTGGGCGATGATGGCGTCCAGCACCGCGTCGGAGATCTGGTCGCAGATCTTGTCGGGATGTCCCTCGGTGACGGATTCGGAGGTGAAAAGTCGTTTTGCCATTGTTGTTTCTTCCTTTCTTTGGCTGGGAGGCTGTAAAAAACGCCCCGCGGCAGGCGGAGCGTTCAGGAGCTTGTTACACCCTCATCTTGCGATACACTACCGCCGGATTTGGCACCTTGCTGGAACAGCAGGTTGCCGTGGTTTCATAGGGCCGGTCCCTCAACCACTCTTGATAAGGCTATGGAATTGTACTGGACGATTATATCAGGTTTTCCCTGTTTGTCAACCGCTTTTTCCAAAAAAGCCGCGGCCGGACAGACGTCCGGCCGCGGAACTGTAGGTATTTCCGGTACTTTAGCGCTCCGCCAGGGTGTGCTCCCGGGTCAGGACGGGGTTGACGCCCACCTTCTTGCCGTTCTCATACAGGTAGAAGCCGGCGCCGCTCTTCCGGCCCAGGAAGCCGGCGGTGACCATCTTGCGCAGGATCATGGAGGGATGGTACTTCTCGCCATACTCCTTGGACAGGACCATCATCACGTTCAGCAGGATATCCAGGCCGATCATGTCGGCCAGCTCCAGGGGACCCATGGGGTGGTTGCAGCCCAGCTTCATGCCGTTGTCCACGTCCTCCACGGTGCCCACATGCAGGCCGACGATGACGCAGGCCTCGTTCAGCATGGGCAGCAGGGCGCGGTTGACGATGAAGCCCGGCTTATCGTCGGAGAGGATCAGGGTCTTGCCCATCTTCTCGCCCACTTCCTTGATCTGGTCCAGAACGTCCTGGGCGGTGAGCAGGCCGAAGATGACCTCACACAGGCGCATCTTGGGCACGGGGGAGAAGAAGTGCATGCCCACCACGCGGTCAGGCCGCTTGGTGGCGGAGGCCAGGGCGGTCAGGGAGATAGAAGAAGTGTTGGAGGCGAAGATGGTGTGGGCGGGGCAGACCTCCTCCAGGCGGCGGAACACGGCCTGCTTGGCGTCCAGGTTCTCATAGATCGCCTCGATGACCAGATCGGCGTCCTTACCGGCGGCCATGCCGGCGTCGATAGACAGACGGGCCAGCGCGGCGGCGCAGTCCTCCTCAGTCATACGGCCCTTCTCCACCTCGCGCTGGAGGGCCTTCTCGATCCCGGCCTTGGCCCGCTCCAGGGCCTCCTGGCGCTGGTCGTTCAGCGTGACGGTGTAACCGCTGCAAATAGCGGTCTGGGCGATGCCGCTGCCCATCAAGCCGGCACCTACTACAAAAATCTTTTCAATAGCCATAATGATCCCCTTTTCTCATCCAATATTCAGATTTTCCTTTGACCGGTCGACCTCCGCCCTTCCAGCTGCTTCGGCTTCCGGTTCCTTCTGCCGCCTATCTTAGCACAGCAACTGGCGCATGTCTCAGCATAAATCGGCCTAAAATCGTCTTATCTTGACCTTAATGCTTCCGCCGCCGCCTTAAGCGCCGTCAAAACCGGTTGAGAGCCGCCGATCCGTCGTCTTCTCCCTTTTCGATGGCACGAACTTGGGCGTAATAGCCGTAGTCCTTGTTCACCTGAACATAGAAGCGGTCGCCAACCTTCTTTCCCAACAGGGCGGAGCCCATGGGGGCCTCCTTGCTGATCAGGCCATGGAGCACGTCCTGGCGGACGGTGGTGACGATCTGCCAGGTCTCCTCCTCGTCATCCTCCTCCAAATACACCGTCACCTTGTCGTACAGGCCCACGGTGTCCGCCCCGGAGTGGTCCTCGTAGACCCGCGCGGTTTTGATCATGTTTTCCAGAAACCGGATGCGGCTCTCGTTTTTGTTCTTCTCCCGCTTGGCGGCCTTATACTCGAAGTTCTCGCTCAGGTCCCCGAAGGACCGGGCCACCTTCACCTCCTCCAGCAGCTGGGGCCGGAGGGTGATCCGGCGGTAGTCCAGCTCCTCCTTCATCTTTTGGATGTCGATCTTGGTCAATTCGTTGTGCATGATCCCGCTCTCCTCAGGCTTCCCAACCGGCCAAATAGTCTCTCTGCTCCGGAGTCAGGGTATCGATGGCCAGTCCCATGGCCGCCAGCTTCACCCGGCCGATCTGGTCGTCGATCTCGTCGGGCACGTTGTAGACCTTCTTTTCCAGTCCCTCCCGGTGCTTGGCCAGCCACTCCAGGGACAGGGCCTGGACCGCAAAGGACATGTCCATGATCTCCGCCGGGTGGCCGTTGCCCGCAGCCAGGTTGACCAGCCGCCCCTCGGCCAGCACATTGAGGGTCCGGCCGTCGGTCAGACGGAAGCCCTCGATATTGCCCCGCCGGGGGAAGCGCTCCACAGCCATCTCCCTCAGGGCGGCCACGTCCACCTCACAGTCAAAGTGGCCGGAGTTGCACAGAATGGCGTTGTCCTTCATCACCGCGAAGTGGCGCGCCACGATCACGTCCTTGCAGCCGGTGGCGGTGACGAAGATGTCCCCGTATTTGGCCGCCTCGTCCATGGGCATGACCCGGAAATTCTCCATGGTGGCCTCCAGCGCCTTGAAGGGGTCCACCTCGGTGACAATGACATTGGCTCCCATGCCCTTGGCCCGCATGGCGATGCCCTTGCCGCACCAGCCGTAGCCCGCCACAACCACGGTCTTGCCCGCCACCATCAAATTGGTGGTGTGCATGATGGCGTCCCAGGAGGACTGTCCGGTGCCGTACTTGTTGTCGTAGTAGTGCTTGGCCTTGGCGTCGTTCACCGCCATCATGGGGCAGGGCAGGATGCCCGCCCGCTGACGGGCATAGAGGCGGTGGATGCCGGTGGTGGTCTCCTCGCAGCCGCCGATGAGCCGCTCCCCATATTGGGCGCACTTGCCGCCCAGCAGGTTGATCAGGTCGCCTCCGTCATCCACGATCAGGTGGGGCTTACACTTCAACGTCTCCACCAGCAGGTCCTCATACTCCTGGGGCGTCACCCCGTGGACTCCGTAAGTGTCCACCCCAAGGTCGGCCATGGCGGCGGCCACATCGTCCTGGGTGGACAGGGGATTGCAGCCCGTCAGATGGACGTCGGCGCCTCCCTCCCGGAGGACCAGGCCCAGATTGGCCGTTTTGGCCTCCAGATGGACGGAGACGGCGATGGTCAGCCCCGCAAAGGGCTTCTCCCGGCGAAACCGCTCCTCAATGCCGCTGAGAGCGGGCATGAAATCCCGCACCCATTGAATTTTCTGATGGCCCGAGGGGGCCAGGGACATATCTTTCACAATACTCATGCAATCTTTCTCCTCTGTTCGATTGGAACACACTGTCTCATTCCCGCTCCGGTTTCCGGAACTTATCAGTTTATTTTATCACAGATCATCCCTGAAAAAAAGCCGCTTTCCGCCCCGCGTTCAAATTGTTTACACTTTGGACGTAGACAATCCTCTCAAAAACGGGTACAATGTACTTTGTTTGAATGACTTGCAATAAGGAGGGCTGTCCATGAGAGCCGTTTCCCGCTGGCTGGACCGCTTTTGCTATAACCATCCCAACTTCGGCCTTCCCGGCCTGATGAAGTATGTGGCCATCAGCAATGTGGCCGTCTATTTCCTGGACATGCTCACCAACGGCATGGTGAGCCGGCTGCTTTATTTCAATTTCAACGCCATCTTCTCCGGGCAGATCTGGCGGCTGGTCACCTTTGTGCTGGTTCCCTCTGTCAGCGGCGCGGGGACCGGCGGCGCCGTCCAGATCTCCTTCTTCTTGATGTTCCTGCTCACCACGTTCTTCTACTACTGGATCGGCACCGCTCTGGAACAGCACTGGGGCACCACCCGTTTCAACGTGTTCTACCTCCTCGGCATCCTGCTCAACGTGGTGTACGGTCTGGTGACTCGCGCGTCGGTGAGCATGTACTACATCAACATGTCCATGTTCTTCTCCTTCGCCACCCTCTACCCGGATATGCGTGTCTACCTCTACGGCATCATCCCCCTGAAGGTCAAGTGGATGGCCTGGCTGGACGCCTTCTTCTTCGCCTACGACTTCGGCTTTTACCTGACCTCCGGCTATATCCTGGGCGCGTTCATGCCTCTGGTGGCCATCCTGAATTATTTCATCTTCTTCTGGGACGACCTGATATCCATCCTCCACCGGGGCCGGGACCGCGCCGCCCACCGGGCAGATCCCCAGACCATCAATTTCAAGAAAGCCCAAAAGGAGGTCCAGCAGCGGAAGGGCTACCTCCACAAGTGCGCTGTCTGCGGCGTCACCGACGCCGACAACCCCAACATGGAATTCCGCTACTGCTCCAAGTGCAACGGCTACTACTGCTACTGCATGAACCACATCAACAACCACACCCATGTGCAATAAGTGAAAAGTCCCCGGGGCGCACAGCGCTCCGGGGACTTTTTCTATCATGCCCGCTCCAAGGCGGCGCGGTATTCCTCCAGTACCTGGGCCACGGTGGACATACGGTCCACCCCCTCCACCTCCGCGCCGCAGAAGAACAGCCCTTCCTCCCAGTTGCCCTTCACCGCCTCGATGAGGGCGTGGGTGATGCAGTAAGGGGTGTGCGCCGGGTCGCAAGTCTTGATGCAGTTGGCACACCAGTCGGGGCCCCGGCGTTCCCCCGCCTCCATCCGCTCCACCAGAGGGCTGCGGATAGCCCGGCCCGGCATCCCCACGGGGCTGTGGATGATGCGCACGTCCTCCTTCTTCGCCCCGATGATGACATCCTTATAGGCCTGGGAAGCGTCGCACTCCGCGGTGGCGATGAACCGGGTGGCGGCCTGGACGCCCGCCGCCCCCATGGCGCGGAACCGGACCAGGTCCTGTCCCGTCAGCCCGCCTCCGGCCACGAATACCGGGATGGAATGGCCGTACTTCTCCTGGTAGGGCGCAATCTCCGCCAGCACCTGGGGCAGGATCTCCTCCAGAGATTGGGCCGTCCCCGCCAGCAGGTCCTCCTCCTTAAAGCCCAGGTGGCCCCCCGCTTTGCAGCCCTCGATCACCAGGAAATCCGCAGTCACACCATACTTTTTATCCCAGGTCTTTAAAATCAGCTTGGCCGCCCGGCCGCTGGACACGATGGGGCCCAGCGCCACGCTGGAGCCCGCCGTCAATCCGGGCAGTTCCAGGGGCAGGCCGGCGCCGGAGATAATGGCGTCTGCGCCCCCCTCCACCGCCGCCCGGACCATGGGAGCGTACTGCCGCATGGCCACCATCAGATTGACCGCCACCAGTCCCCGGCCGCCGGAAATGGCCCGCGCCTTGTCAATTTCCTCTTTTAACGCCCGGACGTTGGCCCTGTTGGGGTCATTGTGAAAATCCGCCTCCCGGTATCCCGGGTGGGCGGCGCTGACGCAGCCCATCCCGCCGCAGGCCGCCACCGCCCCCGCCAGTCCGCCCAGCGACACTCCCACACCCATTCCGCCTTGGATGACCGGGAGCTCCAGCATTTTATCTTTGATCTGAACCATAGCTCTCTCCTTTGGATTTTGGAAAACTCTTTATAGGTTTTTTAAAACCTTATTACATGATAACACAAAATATATTTTTGTCAATGAAAACCCCCGAACCGTTCGGTTCGGGGGTTTACGTTCATCATTTTCCTGCGTCGGCGTGTCGTGACCTACTTTGCAGGCCCGCCGCCACCGCCTCCGCCACCCGGATGCCGTCCACGGCGGCGGACACGATACCCCCTGCGTAGCCAGCCCCTTCGCCGCAGGGATACAGCCCCCGCAGGGGGGACTGGAACCCCTCGTCCCGGAGGATCCGCACCGGGGAGGAGGACCGGGTCTCCACCCCGGTCAGCACCCCGTCGGGATCGGCAAAGCCGTGGAGCTTCCGGTCCAGCAGCGGGATCGCCTGCCGCAAAGTCCCGGTGACATAGCCGGGCAGGCAGGGCTCCAGCTCTGTCCAAGCCACGCCGGGCCGGTAGGTGGGCCGGATGGCGCCCGGCCCCTCTGAGGGCCGCTTCCGGAGGAAATCCTCCACCCGCTGGGCAGGGGCCTGGAAGCCCCCGCCTCCCAGCCGGAAAGCCGCACGCTCCCACTGCTCCTGAAAGCGGACACCGGCCAGCACATCGTCCTCCGGGAAGTCCTGGGGGCCCACCCCCACCAGCAGGCCGCCGTTGATGTTAACCCCGTCCCGGGCCCGGAGGCTCATGCCGTTGGTGACCACGCCCCCCTGCTCCGAGGCGGCGGCCACCACCTGTCCTCCGGGGCAGACGCAGAAGGTAAAAGCGGACCGGCCGTCGGGCAGGTGGCAGGCCAGCTTGTAGTCCGAGGGAGGCAGCTGCTCCCAGGCCGCGCCGTACTGCCGCCGGCTGACCATCTCCTGGCTGTGCTCAATACGCACCCCGATGGCGAAATTTTTCTTCTCCATGGGCACCCCGGCATCCCGGAGCATGGCAAAAGTGTCCCTTGCCGAGTGGCCCGGAGCCAGCACCAGGGCGTCACAGGGCAGGTCATAGGGGCCCTGGGGGCCCTCCACCCGCAGCCCGGTCAGTTGGCCGCACTGGATCTCCAGTCCGGCCAGCCGGTGCTCAAACCGGACGTCGCAGCTCAGCGCGATGAGCTCCTGCCGAATGGTCTTGACCACCTGCCGCAGCACATCGGTGCCGATGTGGGGCTTGTGGGAGTACCGGACGTCGGCCGGGGCTCCCGCCTCCACCAGCGCCTCCATCACCGCCCCGATCCTGGGGTCGTGGGTCCCTGTGGTCAGCTTGCCGTCGGAGAAGGTGCCCGCGCCCCCCTCTCCAAATTGCACATTAGAGGCGGTATCCAGCAGTCCCGTGTTCCAGAACCGCTCCACATCCGCCGTCCGGGCGTCCACATCCCGCCCCCGCTCCAGCACCACGCAGGGTAGGCCGTTCCGGGCCAAAAACAGGGCGGCAAACAGTCCCGCCGGCCCCATGCCCACCACCACCGGGGGCAGCGGGGACCTGCGCCCCACCGCCGGGAACCCGTAGGGCTGCCGCTCCACCAGCTTCACGTTTTTCCCCGGGGCCTGTTTCACCAGCCCCGCCGCTCCGGGCATGGACAGCTCCACGGTGTACACATAGTGGACGTCATACTTGTTCCGGGCGTCGATGGATTGGCGGACGATATGCAGCTCCCCCAGGGCGCCGGGGCGCACCCCCAGGGCCTTGGCCGCCCGCTTCCGCAGCTGCTCCAGATCTCCGCCCACAGGCAGAGGCAAATTTCCGATTTGGATCATAAACTCACCTTTCACGGCCGGTCCGGCCGCGGCACCCAGGTCCGCGGCCAGTCCTCTTATCAAATATGGTCGAGATACCCTTCCACATCAAAGGGCTCCAGAAGGCTGTCCTTCCGCAGGTACAGGGGATGGTGGGGGTGGCCCTTTTTGGACTTCCTGCCCGCGGAGTACCACCGGGCCCCCCGGGCTTTTCCCAGGGCGATCATGTCCCGGACGCAGCCGGGCAGGTAGTCCCGCTTCTCGATGATGGTGCCCCAGGCGGCCCACACCGCCGGAGCGCCCCCCCTGTCCAGAGACAGGGCGTAGTCGAAGGCCTTCATATTCTGGGCGTGGAGGTCCTGGTTGTAGGTCCGCTCCATGTCGTCCGGGTCGGTGGCCCGCTGGGCGTAAACATTGAACATGAGGAAACTGTCATAGCCGTTATGGAGCGCCACCCGTTCCACCGATTTCAGGGTGTTATCCAGATCGTCGGGGGCGGCGGTGGAGGGATTGATGCCCACGCAGATCAGGGGCTTTTCCCCCCGGGTCCCCAGGATATAACGGTACTCTGAGTAATAATTCGGCACATAAAGCCATTTTGTAATATCATAATCCGGGTTTGGGCGGTTGGCCGCCTCCAGGGCCCGGTCAAAATCCGCCAGTTCCAGCAGGTTCGTTTCACAAGTTGGGATGTGCATGTCCGTCTCTCCTCCGTCCGGTGTGTGTTCCGCTACCAGCATACCAGCAATTCCATCCCGGCGCAAGGGAAAAGTCCCCTTTCCGTTTCTTCGCCGCAGTCCCATTTTTCCTTATCCGGCTTTTTCTTTTTGAATTGGACAATATTCCCTGGAAAATTTACAGTTCCTTCATTGTCCTCCTGCCCATCCCGTTCTATAATGGAAGCAATTACATCAGAAAGAAGGTCATTCCCCGTGCATATCTCCCGGAAACGGCTGTGCCGTCCCATTCTCTCCCTGTCCCTGGCCGCCGCTCTGCTGGCCCAGCCTGTCCTGGCCGCCGGCCAACCCACAGTTCCCCAGGGCTGGACCTCCCCCTTTTCCGACGTGAACCAGGGGGACTGGTACTATCCCTTTGTGGCCGTTCTGAACAGCCAGGGCGTGATCGCCGGTTACCCCGACGGGCGGTTCGGCCCCAAGGACCCCATCTCCGCCGGCGCTGCTCTGGTTATGGTGCTGAAGGCCGCGGGCTGCGGCGATCTGGAGCCCCTCCAGGATGCCCACTACGCCGCCAGCTATGCCAATTACGCCGTCAGCCGGGGCTGGCTGACCTGGGATGAGATACCGGATGACCTGAACGGCGCCGTCTCCCGGCTGTTTGTGGCCCAGCTGGCCGCCAAGGCCCTGGGGCTGGAGCCCGCCGAAGGCGGCTTCTCCCCCTTCGCCGACGTGGATGACGGCTATGTCACCGCCCTGCAGCAGGGCGGCATCGTGAACGGCAGCATCCAGGACGGGGTCCGGGTCTTCTGCCCGGAGTCCTCCATCACCCGGGCGGAGGTCAGCGCCATCGTCTGGCAGGTCCAGGCGTACGCCAGCCACATCCGCTTCGGCTCCCATACCCTGGACATCCTGCCCGGGGTCCCGGCCAGCGTCTGGGACAAGGGTGCCTTCCTGAATACAGGCGGCCGGATGACATACACCGGACAGGGGGCAGAGCCCGCCCTAGGGGTGGATGTATCCTCCCACCAGGGGGACATCGACTGGGAGGCCGTGGCCGGAGACGGCATAGACTTCGCCATGATCCGGGCGGGAGGCCGGTACTACGGTAAGGACAGCGGCACCATCTTTGAGGACACCCGGTTCCGTGACAACATCCGCGGCGCCTCTGACGCCGGGCTGGAGGCAGGCGTCTACTTCTTCTCCCAGGCCGTCTCCGTGGAGGAGGCGGAGGAGGAGGCCCGTTTCGTGCTGGACCTGCTGAAGGACTGCGACATCACCGGACCTGTGGTCTTCGACTGGGAGAACATCTCCAACGCCCCCGCCCGCACCGACGGCGTGGACAGCGCCACCCTCACCGCCGCCGCCAACGCCTTCTGCACCCTGGTGGAGGAGGCGGGCTACCAGCCCATGATCTATTTCAACCAGTACATTGCCTACCTGCTCTACGACTTGGAGGGGGTGGCCCAGTACCCCTTCTGGCTGGCCCAATACAGCGACACCCCCGACTTCCACTACAACTTCCAGATGTGGCAGTACACCGACGCCGGCCAGGTGGCCGGCATCCAGGGCAAGGCGGACCTGAACCTCCGCCTGCTGCCCTGGTGACGGGCTGTTTTCCCCTTGCCAAACCGCCCCGTTGGTGGTTCAATAGAGGTATCAGAAGAAAGGATGGACTGCTATGCTCTCTCTCCAGGATGTTCAACAGGCCAAGGCCCGCATCTCTCCCTACATCGTCCGTACCCCACTGCTTCGGATGCCCGCTCTGGACGCGGCTCTGGGCTGTGAGGTCTACTTAAAGTTTGAAGGTTTTCAGGTCATGGGCGCCTTCAAGATCCGGGGCGCCATGAACAAAGCCCTGTCCCTGACCCCGGAGGAGCTGGGACGCGGGCTGGTGTGCGCCTCCTCCGGCAACCATGCCCAGGGGGTGGCCTGCGCCGCCCAGCGGCTGGGGGCAAAGGCCGTCATCGTCATGCCCACCAACGCCAACCCGGTGAAGCTGGCCGGGGTAAAGTCCTTCGGCGGCCAGGTGGAGCTGGTTGGTACCCTGTCCTCCCAGCGGGAGGCCCGGGCCCAGCAGCTGGTGGAGGAGGCCGGGATGGTCAACGTCCACCCCTACGCCGACCCCTATGTGGCCGCCGGCCAGGGGACCATCGGCCTGGAGATCCTGGAAGACCTGCCCGGCGTGGATGCGGTGGCCTGCCCCATTGGCGGCGGCGGGCTGATCTCCGGGGTGTCCACCGCGGTCAAGGGGCTGAATCCGTCGGTCCAAACCATCGGGGTGGAGCCCGCCGGCGCTCCCCGGTACTCGGCCAGCCGGGCCGCCGGCCGGCCCGTGGCCCTGGAGCAGGTGGACACCATCGCCGACGGCACCCGCACTGACCACGCCAACCCGGACAACTTCGCCATGATCCAGGCCCGGGTGGACCGGCTGTGCACCGTGGAGGACGGTTTCATCCGGCAGGCCATGGTGCTGCTGATGACCAAGGCCAAGCTGACGGTGGAGCCCTCGGGCGCTCTGCCCGTGGCCGCCGCCCTGGCCGGGACCCTGCCTGTCCGGCAGGGGCAAAAGGTTGTCTTTGTCCTGTCCGGCGGCAACGTGGACCCCACCCTGGCCTCCCAGCTTCTGGCCCGGGCCTGAACAACAGAATCTTAACGTCTCCTTGGCTCCGCTTTTTTCGAAAAGCGGAGCTAATTTGTTGGAGAATTTCCTGATTTTTTTGTGATCTCCCCCTGTTTATTCTGTTTTTTCCCGTTCTGTCCCACAGTTTTTCTTAACAAAACCGGAACAAAACAGTCCCTTTTATTAGCGCCCCCTCCCGCCCACATTCCCGTATAATGTGGGCAGAAAACCTTTTGATCGGGAGGAATGACACATGCACAGCAAAGCCTATGAGGAAGCCAAACGGGAATTCTACAACTGCCTTCGGATGGTCCCCT
Source organism: Pseudoflavonifractor phocaeensis (assembly GCF_021531815.1). Classification (GTDB taxonomy): domain Bacteria; phylum Bacillota; class Clostridia; order Oscillospirales; family Oscillospiraceae; genus Lawsonibacter; species Lawsonibacter phocaeensis_A. The sequence goes on along the minus strand of NZ_JADYUM010000007.1, from coordinate 93,303 downwards.
TCACCCTCGGCATCTCCCTCTACTTCGCCTTCCACGAGTGGAAGCCCATTATGAAGGAGGAACTGGACAAGGAGCGGACCCAGGCGGCTGTCTGATGCCTATGGCGCAAAAAAGCGGCGGACGAATGTGAAGTTCGTCCGCCGCCTCTTATTCTTCCTGTTCCGCCAGCCGGGCCCGGAGGCCGGAGTAGCGCCTGTCCTGGCGGTCGTTGGCCACCATCCGGGCCACCGCTCCCTGGTCCCCCACCACGATGAACAGCTCCTTGGCCCGGGTGATGGCGGTGTACAGGATCCCCCGGGTCATGAGCATAGGCGCCCCCTCCAGGGCGGCCAGGATCACCGCCCGGTACTCGCTGCCCTGGGCCTTATGTACCGTGACGGCAAAGGCGGGCTCCAGCTCTCCCAGCATGTCTGGGGTGTACTCCACCACCCGGCCGTCAAAGTCCACAGTGGCCACCTCTCCCTCGATGGAGCGAATCACCCCGATGTCCCCGTTGAACATCCCCATGCCGGACCGGACGCCGCCCTCCTCCCGCCAGAGGATGTCGTAGTTGTTCTTCACCTGCATCACCCGGTCCCCCGCCCGGAAGACCCAGTCGCCGAAGCGCCGCTCCCCCTTCCCCTCCAGGGGCGGGTTCAAGGCCTGCTGGAGGGCCTGGTTCAGCGCCCGGGTCCCCGTCCCCCGCCGCCGGGTGGGAGACAGGACCTGGATCTGATCGGCGGGGATGCCCATGCGCTCGGGCAGGCGTCGGCGGCACAGGTCCACAATGGTGTCCAGAGCGCTCTGGCTGTCCCGCCGGGAGAGGAAAAAGAAATCGTTGTCATTTTTCCGCAGGTCGGGCAGCTCCCCGTGATTGACCATGTGGGCGTTGCGGACAATGGCGCTCTGGGCCGCCTGGCGAAAAATCTCCGTCAGGCGGACAGTGGGCACGATCTTGCTGCGGATCAGGTCGGCAAACAGGTTCCCCGGCCCCACCGAGGGCAGCTGGTCCGGGTCCCCCACCAGCACCAGGCGGCAGTCCCCCCGCAGGGCCCCCAGCAGGGCGGCCATCAGGGGCAGGTCCACCATGGAGGTCTCGTCCACTATGACCGCGTCGGCGGGCAGGGGGTCATAGGCGTCATGGTTGAACACCAGCTTGCCGCTGTGGGGGTCAAAGCCCGTCTCCAGCAGCCGGTGGATGGTGGAGGCCTCGGTGCCGCACAGCTCTCCCAGCCGCTTGGCCGCCCGGCCCGTGGGAGCGGCCAGGGCAGTCTCCAGCCCCATGGCGTCAAACAGGGCCAGCACCCCCCGCAGGCAGGTGGTCTTGCCGGTGCCCGGACCGCCGGTGAGCAGCACGACCTGCCGGCTGGCGGCCAGTTCCACCGCCTGACGCTGCTGGGGGGCGTAGGTGATGCCCTGTTCCCGCTGGATCTGGCGGATCAGACGGTCCAGCCTCTCCGGGGGCGTCAATTCCTCCCGGCTCATCTCCCGCACCCGCTGGGCCACGAAGACCTCCGCCTCATAGAGGGCGGGCAGGTACACCGCTTCCTGGCCGGCCACCGTCTCACATTCCACTTCTCCCCGGGCCGCCAGGGACTCCAGACATTCCTCCAGCAGTTCCCCGGAGACCTCCAGCAGCATGCCGGTGGCCTCCACCAGCTTCCGGTGGGGCAGGAACGTGTGGCCGTTGTTCAAATTGTTGTGGGCCAGTTCAAAGATCAGCCCCGCCTCCAGCCGCTGAGGGTCCTCGGCCCCCACCCCCAGGGACAGGGCCAGACCGTCCGTCTGGGAAAATTCCACTTGAAACTCCTCGTTCACCAGCAGGTACGGGTTGGCGGTCAGCACCTCCAGGGCCACGTCCCCATAGGCCCGGCGCAGGGGGCTGGCCAGCTCCAGAGGCAGGTTGTGTGCCGTCAAAAACTCCATCAGGCGGCGCATCCCCATCTGCTGGCGGAACACGTCTCCGATCTGCCGGGCCCGCTTGGGAGAGATGCCGCGGATCCGGGTCAGCTGCTCCGGGTGTTCCTCGATGACATTGAGGACCTCCTCCCCAAACTCCTCGATGAGCAGCCGGGCGGTGGCCTTCCCCACCCCCTTGACTGCGCCGGAGGCCAGATAGTGGTAGATCTCCTTCAGTCCCTGGGGCAGACGGCGCTCCACTGTCTCGGCCTTGAACTGCGGGCCGTAGGTGGCGTGGCGGACCCAGCGGCCCCGCAGGGACAGGTACTCCCCCGGGGAGACCCCCGGCATGGTCCCCACCGCCGTCATTTCCTCCTCTTTCACGTCCAGACGGAGGATAGTGTAGCCGTTCTCCTCATTTTGATAGATGATGGCGGAGACGGTCCCCTCCGCCAGCTGGAGTTCCGTCTTTTCTTCCATTGGGGCCGCCTCCTTTTCCTCAGTGTTGGGCTATGTAATCGGCCAGGTGGTCCGCCGGCCACAAGATCACGCCGGGCCACCGGGCGGTCAGCCGCAGGGCCAGCTCCCAGCCCTCGGGGGTCAAGTCCACATCGGCGATGACGATGGGACAGTCCAGCAGCCCCAGCCCCCGCAGCCAGATAAAGGCCCGCACCGCCTGCTCCAATTCCTCTCCGCCGCCCCGGCCGGGGATCAGGGCCCGGACGCCCGGGGCCGGAATGGGACGGAGCAGCCGCCCCATCAGCCACCAGGCCAGGAAGGCCAGCCCCAGCACACACAGCGCCGTCAGCAGTACGTCTGTCATCAGTCCCACAAAGCAACACCTCCGGGCCATCCTATGCTCAGACGCTTTCCGGGGTGTTGGGTCCACTATGAACGGTTTTGAAAAACAGGCGCGGTAAATTTTTATTCGCTGTCCATGGAGCCCGAACCCCATGTGATGCAGGGCAAGGGCTCTGCCCTTGCCCTGCAAATTTACACCGCGCCGGAAAACAGGTTGATGCCCACATGGGTCAGGGCCAGCATGATGCACCCGGCGGTCAGCACCCCCAGCACCACGGCGGGCATGGCCTTTTTCAGCCGCATATCCAAAAAGGCGGCGGCCAGGGAACCTGTCCAGGCCCCGGTCCCCGGCAGGGGGATGGCCACAAAGAGCCACAAGCCGAGATACTGGTATTTCAGCACCTTCTGTCCCTTCAGGTGGGCCTTCCGCTCCAGCTTGTCCACCAGGCCGTTGAGCGACGGGAAGTAGCGGCGCATCAGCTTAAAGATCCGCCGGATGTATACGATGATAAAGGGGGTGGGGATCAGGTTGCCCAGCACCGCCGCCGGAAAGGCCAGATAATAGGGCAGGCCCAGGGCCACGCCAAAGGGCAGGCCCCCCCGCAGTTCAATAATAGGTATCATGGATACCAGCATGGTAAAGACACATTTCCCCGGAAGGGTGCCCGTCAGCCATTGTAACAATTCCATAAATCGATCCTCAAATGTTATCTGTAGTAGTTGGGACGTCCGATCCCGATGCTCTCCCAGCGGCTGGCCCGGCGGCGCTCCGCCGCCACTGTCTCCGCGATCTCTCCGCTGACCAGGGCGGTCACGTTGTCCTTCACCGCCCGCATGGAGGCGATCATCTCCTCCACATCCTCCGGGGTGGTCTCCCGGTAAACACCCACGCTGATGTCCCGGAAGGCGTAGCAATAGCCCGCCTCGCTGTCGTCCACATCTCCCGCGTTTTCCTGCTCCAACAGCTCCAGCAGCGCGCCGGCATCTGTCTCAAACACATGGGCGCCGTAAATCAGGGGCTTCAAACCACCCTCCGAACCGCCGCACTCGATAAACTCAACCTTTCCCTCGGCGTCGAAATCGAATCGGAGCCGGTTATCGAAATAATACCAGGAATTTTTCACCGCGTTGGCCGGGCCGAATATCTCCTCCACCTGGGCCTGTGAGTCCCCAAAGGCCACCCGGCGTCCCTTCCACTCCGCCCCCACCAGGGGCAGCAAAAGCAATGTCTCGTCCATCTGTTTTTCCTCTCTGTTTTCTGCTGGCGGGCGGCTCATGGCCATCCCTTCAAAAGCCGCCGCAGGCGGCGCCGCAGCTCCTGATTTCTGATTTCAACTCACTCCAGCATCCTCTTGAGATACTGTCCCGTATAGGAGGCGGCGCACTGCGCCACCTCCTCGGGGGTCCCGGTACAGACGATGTCGCCGCCGCCGTCGCCCCCCTCGGGGCCCAGGTCGATGATATAGTCCGCGGTCTTGATCACGTCCAGGTTGTGCTCGATGACCACCACGGTATTGCCCGCCTCCACCAGTTTCTGGAGCACCTCAATGAGCTTGTGGACGTCGGCGCTGTGGAGGCCGGTGGTGGGCTCGTCCAGGATATAGATGGTCTTACCGGTGGAGCGCTTGCTGAGCTCGGTGGCCAGTTTGACCCGCTGGGCCTCGCCGCCGGACAGCTCGGTGGAGGGCTGGCCCAGCTTCACATAGCCCAGGCCCACCTCCTCCAGGGTTTTCAGGCGGTTGTAGATCCGGGGCAGGTTCTCGAAGAAGGGCAGGGCCTCGTCCACCGTCATCTCCAGCACCTCATAGATATTCTTGCCCTTGTACTTGACCTCCAGGGTCTCCCGGTTGTAGCGCCGGCCCTTACACACCTCGCAGGGGACGTAGATGTCGGGCAGGAAGTGCATCTCGATCTTGATGAGGCCGTCCCCCTGGCAGGCCTCACACCGGCCGCCCCTGGTGTTGAAGGAGAAGCGGCCCGGTCCGTAGCCCCGGCTCTTGGCGTCGGGGGTGGAGGCAAACAGGTCCCGGATGTCGTTGAACAGGTTGGTATAGGTGGCGGGGTTGGACCGGGGGGTGCGGCCGATGGGAGATTGGTCAATGTTGATGACCTTGTCCAAAAACTCCTCACCCTCGATGCGGTCGTGCTTGCCTGCCCGGGTCTTGGTACGGTTCAGGTCGGCCCCCAGCTTGTTGTACAAAATCTCGTTGACCAGGGAGGACTTTCCGCTCCCTGACACCCCGGTGACGCAGGTGAAGGTGCCCAAGGGGAAGGCCACGTCCACATGGCGCAGGTTGTGCTCCGCCGCGCCGAAGACTTTCAAATACTTTCCGTTTCCTTTCCGGCGCTCTTGGGGCACCGGGATCTTTTTGCGCCCGGCCAGGTAGTCACCAGTGATGGAGCCGGGGGTGTTCATGACCTCCTCCGGCGTGCCGGCGGCCACGATGCGGCCTCCGTTGACCCCCGCACCGGGGCCCACGTCGATGATATAGTCGGCGGCGCGCATGGTATCCTCGTCGTGCTCCACCACCAGCAGGGTGTTGCCCAGGTCCCGCAGTTCCTTCAGGGTGGCCAACAGCTTGTCGTTATCCCGCTGGTGCAGGCCGATGGAGGGCTCATCCAGGATATACAGCACCCCCATGAGGGAGGAGCCGATCTGGGTGGCCAGCCGGATGCGCTGGCTCTCGCCGCCGGAGAGGGTGCCCGCCTCCCGGGACAGGGTCAGGTACTGCAGGCCCACGGAGCGCAGAAAGCCCAGGCGGTTTTTGATCTCCTTCAAGATCTGGGCGGCGATCATGGTCTGGGTCTCGTTCAGCTCCAGGCGGTCCATGAAGTCGTAGGCCTCAGTAATACTCTTATGGCAGTAGGTGTCGATGTCCAATCCGCCCACGGTGACGGCCAGGGACTCTTTTTTCAGCCGCCGGCCCTTGCAGGTGGGGCAGGGGCACTCGCTCATGCACTCCTCCAGCTCCCGCTTCACCCCGTCGGACTGGGTCTCCCGGTAGCGGCGCTCCAGGTTGTTGACAATGCCCTCGAAGGGCTGGTACAGGGTGCCCTGGCCCCGGGGCTGGTCGTAGTGGAGGGTCAGCTTCTCCCCCTTGGTTCCGTAGAGGATGACGTCCATCACCTCGGGGGGCAGGTCCTTCACGGGCGTGTTCAGCTTGAACTTGTACCGTTTGGCCAGGGCCTCGAAATACATCCGGGAGATGCCGTCGGACTTGATGTTGCTCCAGCCCGAGGCGGTGATGGCCCCCTCGATGATAGACAGGTTCTTGTTGGGGATAATGAGGTCCGGGTCCAGCTTCATCTGGGAACCCAGGCCCATGCAGGTGGGGCAGGCGCCGAAGGGGTTGTTGAAGGAGAACATCCGGGGGGTCAGCTCCTCGATGGACACACCGCAGTCCTCGCAGGCGTAATTCTGAGAGAACAGGATGTCCCGGTCCTCCCCCACCACGTTGATGATCACCAGGCCCCCGGCCAGATTGGAGGCGATCTCCACACTGTCGGTGAGCCGGCGGGTGATGTCCTCCCGGATGACCAGGCGGTCCACCACGATCTCGATGTTATGCTTTTTGTTCTTGTCCAGCTTGATCTCCTCGGACAGGTCATACAAAGAGCCGTCCGCCCGGACCCGGACGTAACCCGACTTCCGGGCGTCCTCGAAGATCTTCACGTGCTCGCCCTTCTTCCCCCGGATGATGGGGGCCATGACCTGGATGCGGGTGGCCTCGGGCAGGGCCATCACCTGGTCAATGATCTGGTCGATGGTCTGCTGCTTGATCTCCTTGCCGCAAATGGGGCAGTGGGGGGTGCCCACCCGGGCCCAGAGCAGACGGAGGTAGTCATAGATCTCCGTCACGGTGCCCACGGTGGACCGGGGATTTTTGGAGGTGGTCTTCTGGTCGATGGAGATGGCCGGGGACAGGCCGTCGATGTAGTCCACGTCGGGCTTCTCCATCTGGCCCAAAAACATCCGGGCGTAGGAGCTCAGGGACTCCACATACCGCCGCTGGCCCTCGGCGTAGATGGTGTCAAAGGCCAGGGAGGATTTGCCCGACCCGGACAGGCCGGTGAGGACCACCAGCTTGTCCCTCGGGATGGACACGTCGATGTTTTTCAGGTTGTTCACCCGGGCTCCCTTGACGATGATGTGACTGTGCATAGCGGTTTCTCCTTACTCGTCACCAAATTGCGTGAATCGGGACAGGCAAGGGCAGAGCCCTTGCCCTACATATGATGCGCCTCCGGAAGCGAAGCTGTATCCTCATGGCTCCCGGTATTTCTCCCGCCAGCGGGCAGGATTGCTCTGAATGTACTGCCACGTTGACAGGAAATCCTCCTCATTGCGAATCACATGCTCATAGTACCGGCGCTGGAATATCTTCGTGCCAGGTGTTCCGTACAGCCGGTTGATTCCTTTTGTCACAATGGATTTGTAGGCTCCCACCACGTCCCCCAAGGTAGGGCAAGGGCTCTGCCCTTGCCTCAGGGTCAGCAGCAGGTGGATATGGTCGGACATGATCACATATTGTTCGATCACCACCGAGGGGAACCGGATGGGCAGCTGTTCCAGTTCCTCCCGGGCAATGGTCCCGGCGGAGGACAGGCACGGGCAGAGCCCTTGCCCTACAACGGGCACCTCCCGCCAGAAAAGAGGTTCTCTGCCTATGGTGCAGATCGTCACAAAGTATGCGCCAGGCCGGCTGTAATCATAACCGGGAAGGCGAATCGTTTTTCTGGGGCCCTGCTTCATCCCCGCGTCTTCGCCTTTCTCTTGGGCAGGGGCGTAACTTCCTCCGCCAATTCCGCCGCCCGGCGCAGGGTGTCCCGGTCATCCGGATCCAGGACATAGTGGTCCTTGGCGCCCTGGTAGGGCGGGGCGGTGGGCCGATCCTTCAGCAGTTCGGACAAGCAAGGCAGTACTTTGACAAATACCGTGTCGTCGCACACCATGACCACCGGCTTGTCGTTGACGTACACCATGTATTCCCCGAACATCTTCCGGGAGCGGATGGCGCCCACTCCCTCCAGCTGTTCGCAGATATAGTTCACAAAATCAAGGCTGCTGGACATGGAATACCTCCTCTTAGCCCTCCACGGTCAGATCTGCGGTTGTTCCTCCCACCAATTCAATGAGGTCGGCGGGGGCCAGTTCCACCTGGTAGCCGATTTTTCCGGCGGACACCAGAATGGTGTCGATGATCTCCGCCGTCTCGTGGAAGACGGTGGGGTACTGCTTTTTCATCCCCACGGGGGAGCAGCCCCCGTGGACATACCCCGTCAGGGGCAGCAGCTCCTTCTGGTGAAGCATGGCGATGGACTTCTCCCCCACCGCGCGGGCGGCTTTTTTCAGGTCCAGGCTGTCCCCCACCGGGATATCGAACACATAGAGCCCCCCCGAGGCCCCCCGGGCCACCAGGGTCTTGAACACCGTCTCCGGGTCCTGGCCCAGACTCCTGGCCACGGTCACCCCGTCCACCGCCACCCCCTCCTCATGGGGATAGGTGTGGGGGGTGTAGGGGATATTCTTCTGCTCCAGCACCCGCATCACGTTGGTTTTTTCTTCCTTCTGCTTTGCCATGGTTATTTTCCTCTCAATTCGATGATCTGGTCCCGGAGGGCGGCGGCCAGCTCGAACTCCAGCATCTTGGCCGCCTCCTTCATCTCCTTTTCCAGCTTGGCGATGCGCTCGGCCTTCTGCTGCTTGGTCAGGCCCTGGACCTGGCCCCGGCGCTCGGCGGTGTCCGCCTCGTCCTGGGCGGTGATGTCCAGCAGGTCCCGGACGCTCTTGATGACCGTCCTGGGGGTGATGCCGTGGGCCTTGTTAAAGGCGTCCTGCTTCTCCCGGCGGCGCTCCGTCTCGTCCATGGCCCGGCGCATGGATGGGGTGATGGCGTCGGCGTACATAATGACCATACCGTCCGCGTTCCGGGCCGCCCGGCCGATGGTCTGGATCAGGGAAGTCTCACTGCGGAGGAAGCCCTCCTTGTCGGCGTCCAGAATGGCCACCAGGGACACCTCGGGCAGGTCCAGACCCTCCCGCAGCAGGTTGATGCCCACCAGCACGTCGAAGGTGCCCAGCCGCAGGTCCCGGATGATCTCCATCCGCTCCATGGCGTCGATGTCGTGGTGCATATACCGCACCTTGATGCCCGCGTTCTGGAGATAGGCCGTCAGGTCCTCGGCCATCCGCTTGGTCAGGGTGGTGACCAGCACCCGCTCGCTGCGGGCGGTGCGGGTGTGGATCTCGCCGATCAGGTCGTCGATCTGACCCTCCACTGGGCGGACCTCGATGCGGGGGTCCAGCAAGCCGGTGGGGCGGATGACCTGCTCCACGATCTGACCTGAGCGGGTGCGCTCATACTCCCCGGGGGTGGCGGAGACGTAGACCACCTGGTTGACCCGCCGTTCAAATTCCTCAAATTTCAGCGGCCGGTTATCAAAGGCGCAGGGCAGGCGGAAGCCGTAGTCCACCAGGGTGGTCTTTCGGGCCCGATCCCCGTTGTACATGGCACGGACCTGGGGCAGGGTCACGTGGCTCTCGTCGATGAACAGGACAAAATCCTTGGGGAAGTAGTCCAGCAGGGTGTGGGGCGGGGAGCCGGCCGGCCGGCCCTCGATGACCCGGGAGTAATTTTCGATCCCGGAGCAGTAGCCCAGCTCCTGCATCATCTCGATGTCGTACATGGTGCGCTGCTTGATCCGCTGGGCCTCGATGAGCTTGCCCTCCCCCTCAAAGAAGGCCACCCGCTCCTCCATCTCCCGATAGATCTCCTGGATGGCGGCGTCCATCTTCTCCTTGGGGGTGACGTAGTGGGTGGCGGGCCAGATGGGGATGTTGGTCAGGCGGCGGATGGGGGTGCCGGTGACCACGTTGATCTCGCTGATGCGGTCGATCTCGTCCCCGAAAAACTCCACCCGGATGGCGGTGTCCTTCCAGTAGGCCGGCCACACCTCCACCGTGTCCCCCCGGACCCGGAACATGTTGCGCTCGAAGGCGATGTCGTTGCGCTCATACCGGATGGCCACCAGCTTTTTCAGCAGCTCCTCGATCTTGATGGTGGCCCCCACCCGGAGGGACACCATCATGGCGGCGAAGTCCTCCGGCTCGCCCAGGCCGTAGATACAGGAGACCGAGGACACCACGATCACGTCCCGCCGCTCCAGCAGGGAGGCGGTGGCGGACAGCCGCAGCCGGTCGATCTCCTCGTTGATGGAGGAGTCCTTCTCAATAAAAGTATCGGTGTGGGGGATATAGGCCTCGGGCTGGTAGTAGTCGTAGTAGGAGACAAAATATTCCACCGCGTTGTTGGGGAAAAACTCCTTGAACTCGGCGCACAGCTGGGCGGCCAGGGTCTTGTTGTGGGCCAGCACCAGGGTGGGCCGCTGGACCTGTTCGATGATCTTGGCCATAGTGAAGGTCTTGCCCGAGCCGGTGACGCCCAGCAGGGTCTGCTCGTCCAGCCCCATCTCAATGCCCCGGGACAGGGCCTCAATGGCCTCCGGCTGGTCCCCGGAGGGGGTATATTCGGAAACTACTTCAAACCTGGGCACGTCCCTCACCTCTCCCTTTGGATGTACACTGTCGTCCCTATTATACTAGAACAAATTTTCTATTGCAAGCAGTTTTCGCTCCTCTCCCGAATTTTTTCAGGAGAGGAGCGAATTCATTCACAAAAGCTGATAAACGGGCCGTTTTCCGCCCCGCTCCGACTGGTTTAGGGAGACGGCGTCCCCCTCCACAAAGATCAGATGGTCCACCAGCTCCAGCCCCAACGGCGCGAGGGCTGCACGGATGGTGTCGGTAGTCTCCCAGTCCGCCGGGGAAGGGAAGGCCAGGTTGCTGATGTGGTTGTGGGCCAGGTAGAGGGCGCTGGCCCGCAGGCCCATGGCCTCCTCCGCGATGCGGCGGATGTTGATGTCCGCGGCATGGATGCTGCCCTCGGACACCTTGCGCACCCCCAGCAGCTTCCGCTTGCTGTCCAGACAGAGGATATACACCATCTCGTTCCGGGCGCCGTAAAAATATTGGGAGAGGATGGCGGCGGCCTCCTCCGGGCTGTTGACCAATTGGCCCAGGGCGGCCCGCTGGTCCTGGTACCGCCTGCCCAAAGCCGGGATCAACCGCAGGAGAACGGCGGTGTGCTCCCCCACCCCCGGGACCTTTTTCAATTCGTCCACCGAGGCGTCGAACACCCCCGCAAGGGTCTCAAAGCGGTTCAGCAGCTCGTGGGCCAGTGTGTTCACATCCCCCTGGGGGATGGCGTAGAACAGGAGCAGTTCCAGCACCCGGTGGTCGGGCCAGCCCTCCAATCCCCGGGCCAGAAATTCTGTTTTGACCCGGCTGCGGTGGCCGGCGTGGATAGACATGGGGCGCGCTCCTTTCTGTCTGTAGAATGATAAGTTTTCGTTTATAGGGGTAAAGGGATATCGCCCAGCGGGGCGAGTTCCTCTTGCAGCGATGCAAAAGGAACCAACGGCCCAGGCCGCCTTCTCTTGCCCCTTCGGGGCAATTCACCTCGAAGATCGCTGGGGGAAGGTCTGCACAGTCAAGAACCACGCCGCACAATTCGGAAACTCAGGCGCCGACGGTCGACGGTTGCTCAAATCCAAGTTTCCCCGACCCAGGGCCGAAGGCCCGGATGGCGGGGCAGCAAAACCAGGGGACGCGCGCCGGATGCAAGCCTATCTAATCAGGAGAACGCCCCCGTAAAGCAGGGGTCCGGGGAAAGGAGGCATGAAAGCACGGAAAATTTCCAACGGGAGAAATTTTTCATGCTTTCGTTTGCCGACGTCCCCGGCGGCGTTTTGGTTACTTTGCCGACGTGGGCAAAGTAACTCGCCCCGCAGGGCGAAATATCCTGCCCTCGTCCCGCCCGCAGGCGGAATTGTAAACTCTGCGACGCTCGGCTGCGGCGGCCCCAAGGGGCCGCCCTACCTGAGCGCAGCATACGGTCGTCAAAGGCAAGGGCAGAGCCCTTGCCCTACATGACATAGGCTTTCGGCTCTATAGGCTGATAAACGAAAATTTACCGTGCGCCGTACTCGGCCAGATAGGCCTCCATTTTGGCCTTCATCTCGTCGTCAATATACACCTTGCCGTCCACGGGGTTGTTGTGGAGGAAGTCGATGACCTCCCGGACGGTGACGATGGGGAAGACCTGGATGCCGTAGTCCTGGCGCAGCTCGTCCAGGGTAGAGCAGTCCCGGGTGCCCCGCTCCATCCGGTCCACGGAGACAAACAGGGCCTTCATGTTCACCTTAGCCACATGCTTGAACAGCTCGATAGACTCCCGGACGGCGGTTCCGGCGGTGACCACATCCTCGATGATGGCCACATCATCCCCATTCTGGGGCTTGTAACCCACCATGGAGCCGCCCTCTCCGTGGTCCTTGACCTCCTTGCGGTTGAAGCAGTAGGGCAGGTCCCGGCCGTAGTTCCGGTACAGGGAGGCGGCGGCGGAGACGGCCAGGGGGATGCCCTTGTAGGCCGGCCCGAACAGGCAGGTGATGTCCTCGGGCATATGTTCCTGGATGCAGGCGGCGTAGTAGTCGCCCAGCTTGGCGGCCTGAGCGCCGGTCTTATAGTTCCCGGTATTCACGAAATAGGGGGTCTTCCGTCCGCTCTTGGTAACGAAATCTCCAAAGGTCAGCACGCCGGAGCGCACCATGAAGGTAATGAATTCCTCTTTATAAGTCATGTCTCGCAACCTCTTTTCTCTGGTTTTGCGGGCATTGGCCGCGCATAAAATTGAATCGTATCATTATACCATTTTGTCCCACCGCGCACAAGGAACAGCCCGTATTTTTTCCTGAAACTTTCTTAATCTCTCCTTTACTTTACGGGTTTCTCGATTCCTGCTATAATATAGTGTGTGTTTTTGCCCCGCGTTCCACGCCGCCGGGCCATTTTGTTCGAACAAGGAAGCTGATTTCCATGTCCCTTCCCTCCCATATCCGCTCGCTCTGGCTCAGATGCCGGGACCTGCTTTACCGGATCCCCAATCCGCCCCGGGATATTCTGGTTACCGCCGTTTTGCTTTGCGGCGCTTACTGTGCCAGCAGCATCCTGATCTCCCACACCGGCGGTGAAAACAACTCCGCCCTGGTCTTCGTACTGGCCGTGACCATCATCTCCTCCCTCACCACCGGGTATTTCTACGGCATCCTGGCCTCTATCGTGGGTACCTTCTGCATCAACATCTATTTTATGGAGCCCTACGCCACCTTCACCTTGAACCGCACCGGCTACCCCGTGGCCATGCTGTCCATGGTGGCCATCTCCTGCGTGGTGTGCGCCCTGACCACCCGGGTCAAGCAGCAGGCCGCCGAGGCCATCCGCCGGGAGAAAAATACCAAGACCCTGTATGAGATCAACCAGAAGCTCAACGAGGAAAAGGCCGCGATCCAACTGGAGTCGGCACGGGAGACCATCCGGGGCAACATTCTCCGGGCGGTGTCCCACGACCTGCGCACCCCGCTGACCGCCATTTCCGGGGCCGCCTCAGTGCTGTTGGGCAGCCCGGAGATCTCCGAGAAGAACCTGTCCATGCTCCAGGACATCAAAAGCGACGCCGACGCCTTGATCATCATGGTAGAAAACCTGCTGTCCGTCACCCGGATCCAGGACGGCTCCATGCCCCTGAAGAAGCGGGAGGAAATGTTGGAGGAGGTGGCGGGGGACGCCATTCTCACCACCCGCCGCCGGTTCCCCGGGGTCCATGTGGAGCTGGAGCTGTCTGAGGACATCCTCTACCTGCCCATGGAGCCCCTGCTGGTGAAACAGGTGATGGTCAACCTGCTGGAAAACGCCATCCGCCACTCCGGCGACCGGGAACACATCACCCTCCACCTGTTCCGCCAGGACGACTGGGCGGTAGTGGAGGTCCGGGACCGGGGCAAGGGACTGTCCCCGGAGATCTGCCAGGCCGTCCAGTCCGGCAAGCCCCTGAACCGGGACCTGTCCGGCGACGCCACCCGGGGCATGGGCATCGGCCTGTCCGTCTGCCAAAGCATCATCAAGGCCCACAACGGCTTTTTTGCCGCCGACAACAACCCGGAGGGCGGCGCGGTATTCCGCTTCGGCCTTCCCATGGAGGAAAAAAGCGATGAGTGAAAAGCGAACCATCCTGGTCATTGAGGACGAACACGCCATCAGCAACTTTATCTGCCGCGCCCTGTCGGCCAACGATTACAAGGCCATCCCCGCCGCCAGCGGCAAAGAGGGCCTGTCCCTCTTTTTCTCCCACAGCCCCGACCTGGTCCTGCTGGATCTGGGCCTGCCCGACATGGACGGTCTGGAGGTACTCAGCCAACTCAGCGGCCTGCCCCGGGAGACCCCGGTCATCATCATCTCCGCCCGGGACCGGGAATCGGAGAAGGTGAAGGCCCTGGATATGGGTGCCGACGACTATGTGGTCAAACCCTTCGGCGTGTCCGAGCTGCTGGCCCGGATCCGCACCACCCTCCGCCGGGCCGACCGGATGAAGGTGAGCCAGGGCATCCAGCGCAGCGTCTACCAGGTGAAGGACCTGACCATCGACATTGCCAAGCACCAGGTCATCCAGGCCGGGGAACAGGTCCACTTCACCCAGAACGAGTTCAAAATTCTGGAACTGCTGGCCATCCACGCCGGGAAGGTCCTGACATACGACTTTATTCTGGAGCACGTCTGGGGCCCCTACAGCAGCAACTCCAACAATCAGATCCTGCGGGTCAACATGGCCAACATCCGGCGCAAACTCCACGAGAACCCCTCCGCCCCCAAGTACATCTACACCGAGCTGGGCATCGGCTACCGCATGCTGGAGGACTGATCGCTCCCGGTTCCCAACGTGTCCCTCATTCCCACGGAAAGAGATACCGCGGGCCTTCCCTTGGAAGGTCCGCGGTATTTTTGCGCCCTTATCGGTTTTTTAACAGGTGTTCCAGCCTCATTAACACCCATTTTATCCCTTTCTCACTATAATAAAATCAGAAACCGAAAAGGAGGCGTCCTTGATGGAAGTTCGTCTGAAAGAGGCCCTGTGGGAGGGCGAGGAGGTCCGCTGGACCGGCCGGCCCAAGCATTTCCCGCTGCTGGGTCCCGACTCCAAAAACGGGATCCTGATCACCTGGATCATTTCCGGGCTGGTGCTGGCCGCCATGGTCCTGTTCCTGGTCCCCCAGATCGCCAGCGGTTCCCGGTCCATTTCCGAGTCTCTGGTCATGGCCGCGGTGGCCCTGTTTGTCCCCGGGATCCTTTCCGTCCGTCCGTTTCTGGACCAGAGATGTCTGGAACAGAACACCCTCTACGCCATCACCAACTACCGGATCATCGCCATTGTGAAGGAAGATCTCCTCTACCTCCCCGTTGGCAAAGAGCTGCGGGCGGCAGTGGAGAACCGGGCGGATGGCTGCGGCAACCTGTGTTTCGGCACAGCGGTGGGGCAGCCCGTCCGCAAGAGCCGCACCCTGGCCGTTCTGGGACTCCGGGATGATGACAGCCGTTTTCTGATGCAGGGGCTGATGTTCTACCATGTGGAAGCTCCCGATCAAGTCATGGAGCACATCGCCTGCATGGAGCATATCGCTTAAAAACCGGGTTTTCTCCCACTTTCCCGGTCTTCCCTCTCTGGCGTTGGGGTGTCGTTTCTCTCTCCCGGCGCCCCCCGCCCGACTCGCGCCCCCCTTCCGCCAAAGGGGGGCGTCTTTTTATGTTCCATACAGCGGAGGAGGCCGGAGCTTGTCCTGCCTCCTCCGCATGCTTCACGGCGACAACTCCTGCCGCAGCTGCTCCAGCGCCTTCCGCTCCAGGCGGGACACCTGGACCTGGGACACCCCCACCACCCGGGCCGTCTGGACCTGGGTCATTCCCCGGTAGTAGCGCAGCACCAGGATCTGCCGCTCCCGCTCCGGCAGCGCCTCCATGGCGCTCCGGAGGGCCAGACGCTCCACCAGGCCGTTTTCCTCATTGCCCTCGGTGAGGATGCCTTCCAGAGTCAGGCCGTTGTCCCCTGTATCCGCCTGGAGGGAGACCACAGCCTCCGCCGCCGTCTCCGCCGCGGCGATCTCCTCCGGGGTCAGCCCCGTCTCCTCCGCCAGCTCGGACAGGCTGGGCTCCCGTCCCAGGCTCCCGGCCAGCCGCTCCCGGGCCGACCGGATGGAAAACCCCCGCTCCTTGACCCCCCGGCTCACCTTCACCGGGCCGTCATCCCGGAGAAACCGGCGGATCTCTCCGGCGATCTTGGGGACGGCATAGGTAGAAAACTGAGTGCCGTACTCCGGGTCGAAGCCCCGGACCGCCTTGAGAAAGCCCAGGCACCCCAGCTGATACAGGTCGTCCGGCTCCACCCCCCGGCCATAGTACCGGCGGGCCACGCTCCAGATCAGGCCGTTGTTTTCCTGAAGTACCTGCTCGCAGGCCTGTCTATCCCCCTGGCGGGCCGCTTCCAGCAGGGACACCGCTGAGGGCGTGCCGCTCACCGCCCCACCCGGCGGGCGATCTTCCGCCGCATGGTCACGGTGGTCCCCTTGCCCGGGGCGGAGCGCACCTTCAGGCTGTCCATAAAGCTCTCCATAATGGTGAAGCCCATCCCTGACCGCTCCTCGCTCCCCGTGGTAAACAGAGGCGTCCGGGCCTGCTCCACATCGGCGATGCCCACGCCCCAGTCCCGGACCACGATCTCCAGGGAGTGGTCCTCCCGGATGCGCAGCTTCATCACGATCTTGCCCAGGGTGTCCGGGTAGGCGTGGACGATGGCGTTGGTCACCGCCTCGCTGACGGCGGTCTTCACGTCGTTGATCTCCTCCAGCGTGGGGTCCAACTGGGCGGCGAAACAGGCCGCCGCCGTCCGGGCAAAGCCCTCGTTGGAGGAGCGGCTGGGGAACTCCAGGGAGACATGGTTTTCCAGTTTCATTATGTAGGTCCTCCTCTGTAAAAACCGGGGGACAGACTCCGCCCTCCCCCGCCTGTTCTCTCATTCAAACCGGATGATCCGGCCCAGTCCGGCGGCCCGGAACACCTTGTCCGCCTGGGCCGGGGTGTTGACCACCCGCATCCCGCCTCCGGCCTGGCCCATCCGCCGCCAGGCCCGCAGCAGGACCGCGATCCCCGAGCTGTCCGTGAAGGTCAGTCCCCCCAGGTCCAGGGTCAGCTGCCGGGGCAGGGCCTGGTCGATCCTCCGGTCCAGCTCCTCCATCACCGCCTTGGCCCCGTGGTGGTCCAGCTCTCCGGACACCGCCGCCGTCAGGCGGCGCTCCTCCTCTGTAAAGGCGACAGGCATGACGCGTCCTCCTTCCCCCCGGCATCCGGGGCGTTTCCTCTCCCGCCCATGATCATGCGTACGGAACACAGCCGTATTCCTTGAACGCATCGGCTTTGTTCCAGGGTATTATAGGACAGGTCCCCCGTCGGAACCTGCCGTTTCCCGCCGGAAAAAAGATTTCTCCCGGGGAATGGACACGGCCCCGGCCACAAAGGATAGGTCCGGGCCGCTTGGCGGGAGACAGGAGAAGCCTTCTGCCCCATAAATTCCAGCTTATTCTCTCCGGCCCCGGCCGCCCCGAAAACATTTATTTTACAAATGTCAAATTTTGTTTTATAGTGGAGTAGGCTTTTGTCCGCAATACAAATCAGGAGGGCGACCCTTCCATGTCCCGTGAACTCCATCTGACCGCCGGACCCATTACGCCCCAGCTGGTCCGGCTCTGTATCCCCCTGCTGTGCGCCAATGTGCTCCAGCAGCTGTACAACATCATCAACTCCTTGGTGGTCACCCACTACATCGGGGACAACGCCTTTGCTGCCCTGGGGGTGGCGGAGAGCGTCATGAACCTGTTTATCTACGTCATCACCGGCGCCTGCATGGGCGCTTCCGTCCTCATCGCCAAGTTTTTCGGGGAGAAAAATTTTCCCCGGCTGCGCCGGCAGCTCTATGTCTCCGCCGTCCTCATGGGGGGCTGCACCCTGGGGGCGGTGGTCCTGGGGCAGCTGTTTCTGATCCCCCTGCTGCGCCTCATCCAGACCCCAGAAGGTCTGATGGCCGACGTATCCGCCTACCTGCGGATCATCCTGGTGGGGATGCTGTTCACCTTCACTTACAACTATCTGGCCTCCACCCTCCGGGCCGTGGGAGACACAAAGGCCGCCCTGTTTTTCCTCCTCCTCTCCCTGGGGTACAACCTGGCCTCCGCCTGGCTGCTGGTGGCGGTGCTGGACATGGGCATCCGGGGCACCGCCCTGGCCACCGCCTCCGCCCAGCTGCTCTCCTCCGCCCTGTGCTTCCTCTACATCCGGAAGCGCCGCTCCTTCCTCGCCATCCACCGTGAGGATATGAAAATGGAGCGGGGGCTCATCCGCCTGACCAGCAGCTACGCCGCCGTGTCCGCCCTCCAACAGTCCAGCCTCTACCTGGGCAAGCTGATGATCCAGAGCGCTGTCAACGGCATCAGCCTGGTGGGCACCGCCCCCATCTCCGCCTTTACCGCCGCCACCCGGGTGGAGAACTTCATCCAGGCCTTCGGCTCCAGCGGCTGCGAGGCCATCGCCATCTTCGTGGCCCAGAACCGGGGCGCCGGCCAGAAAGACCGGATGCTCCGGGGCTTTGCCCGGGGCGCAACTCTGGTCATTTCCGGCGGTATTCTGTTCTCTGTGCTGATGCACCTGTTTGCCGTCCCTCTCTCCACCCTGTTCCTGGAGCGGGGCGGAGAGGCCCTGGCCCTGTCCGCCTCCTACCTCCAGGTGGTCAGCTGGTTCTATTACCTCTCCTTCACCGGCCACTCCTTCGTGGGCTGGTACCGGGGCGAGGGCCGCATGAACATCACCTTCCTGGGCACCACCATGCAGATCATGGTCCGGGTGGTGGGCACCTACCTGCTGGTGGACGCCCTGGGGCTGGACGCGGTGGCCCTGTCCACCGGACTGGGCTGGGTGGTTATCGTCCTCTTCCAAGTCGTGGTCTTTTTCCTGGAGCGGAAGGGCATCTGGCCCAAGCCGGCCCCGCACCTTTCCTGACCTCCCTGTTTTTTCACGCCCTGAGGGACCCTTCCGGTCCCCCAGGGCGTTTTTCCTGCCCAGGCAATCCCTTCAAAAAGCCGGCCCATTATTTTTTCCTTTTCCCTCTTGACAAAGGTGTTTTATCTGTTATACTGTGCATATAGTATATATACAGTAATCCCAAAACAGCGACGGAGCGCCGGACTGGCGCGGGACCCCGCGCAGGCCCGCAGCACAAGCCCCCCGCTCCGCTTAGAAGGTGCGCCAAATGGATATTATTCTCAGTAACTCCAGCGGGAAACCCATCTACGAACAGATCACCGACCAGGTGAAGGAGCAGATCATGACCGGCACGCTGGCGGCGGGGGACGCCCTGCCCTCCATGCGGCTGCTGGCCAAGGAGCTGCGGATCTCCGTCATCACCACCAAGCGTGCCTACGAGGAGCTGGAGCGGGAGGGATTTCTGGAAAATGTGCCGGGCAAGGGCTGCTTCGTGGCGCCCCAGAACCGGGAACTGCTGCGGGAAGCCCAGCTCCGGAAGGTGGAAGAAAAGCTGTCCCAGGCGGTGGACGAGGCCCGGAAGGGCGGCTTCCCCCTGGAGGAGCTTCAGGAAATGCTAAACTTATTGTATCAAGGTGACAATATATGACAAATAGTATTGAAATACAGGGGTTATGTAAGTCCTACGGGGACTTCGCCCTCCGGGACGTGAGCCTCACCCTCCCCGGCGGCGCCATTCTGGGACTCATCGGAGAAAACGGGGCGGGCAAGACCACCACCATCAAATGTATCCTGAACCTGATCCGCCGGGACGGGGGCAGCATCACCCTGCTGGGCCAGGACAACCTGCGCCAGGAGCGCACCGTCAAGGAGGACGTGGGGGTGGTGCTGGACGAGTGCTTCTTCCACGACTCCCTGCGCGCCAAAGACATCAGCACCATCCTGTCCCCCGTCTACCGGGACTGGGACGACGGGCTGTTCCGGGACTATCTGGACAAGTTCAAGCTGCCGGGGAACAAATTCATCAAAGAGTTTTCCCGGGGCATGAAAATGAAGCTGTCCCTGGCCGCCGCCCTGGCCCACCGCCCCAGGCTACTGATCCTGGACGAGGCCACCGCCGGACTGGACCCGGTGGTCCGGGACGAGATCCTGGATGAGTTTCTGGGCTTCATCGGAGACGAGGAGCACTCCATCCTCCTCTCCAGCCACATCATTACCGACCTGGAAAAGGTGGCCGACTACATCACCTACCTCCACCAGGGACAGGTGGTGCTGTCCGGCTCCAAAGACGCCATTCTGGACAGCTACGGAAAGGTGGGCTGCACCGCCGCCCAGCTGGAGCAGATCGCCCCCGGCGACCTGCTTCGGGTCCGGAAAGGCCCCTTTGGCTGCGAGGGGCTGACCGCCGACCGGGAGGCCTTCCGCCGCAGCTATCCCGGCCTGACGGTGGACCCGGCCTCACTGGAGGACATCATGCTTCTGATCGGAAAGGGGGAGCCGGTATGATCGGCCTGGTTTGGAAAGATATTCTGGTGATGCGCAAGACCCTGCGGGCCTACGCCCTGTTTCTGGCCTTCTACTTTATTCTGGGGGTGATGGGGGCCTTTGACATCTCCATGGTCACTGCCATGCTCCAGGTCATCCTGCTCATGCTGCCCATCAGCGCCTTCTCCTACGATGAGCTGGCCAAGTGGAACCGCTATGCGATGACCTTCCCCCTGGGCCGCAGGGCCGTGGTGGGGGCGCGGTACCTGTTTTGCCTTCTTACCGCCCTGTTTGCCAGTGCCTGCGGGCTGCTGATCTGCGTATTCACCTCCCTGATGGGCCGAAGCCAGCTGGAGGAAAACCTGGCTGCCGTCCTGGTCTCCCTGGGCGTGGGGCTGTTCATTGTGGACATCATGCTCCCCCTGTGCTACAAGCTGGGGCCGGAGCGGGCCCGGCCCTACCTGTACGTTGTGGTGTTCTTCCCCATCATCGCCCTGTTCCTGGCCTCCAAGCTGGGCTTCCACATGGACCTGTCCTTTCTGGATCGGATGTCCGCAACCTCCGCATTGGGTGTTTTCGCTCTGGTCCCCCTGATCGCTTTGGCGGGGACGTGGCTGTCCTGGCTGGTCTCCTGCCGCATCATGGCGGACAAGGAGTTCTGAGATGGACGGGGTAAAAATCGGGGTCCTGCTCCTCTGGGCCCTGTGCGGACTGTCCATCCTGGTAGCCCTGCTCCGGTTCATCTGGACCGCCTCCGGCCCGGAACGGCTGCTGGTCCTGGGGCTGTGCCTGCTGACCGCCGCCAGCCTGCGGCGGACAAACTACAAATAAAAAAAGCCTGCCTTTCCCTGGAAAGGCAGGTTTTTTTCTCATGTGATTCCGCGGCAGCGGCCCATTCGCAGGCGGTATTATACCTGCCGCGGGGCCTCGCTCCCGGAGGCGAAGGTACGGATGGCTTTGGCGTCCTCCTCCCGCTTCTCCTGAATGGCTTCCTTCAGGATCATATCCTTCACCTTCATCAGGCGGATGGTGTTGGCGCGCTCATTCTCATCCAGCTTCATGGTGATATACTTGATACTCTCCTGCATCTGCGGGATCTTCACATATTCCAGGGCGTTGACCCGGCGGCGGGTCTTTTCGATCTCCTCCGCCAGCAGCTGGGAGGTCTTTTCCACCTCGGCCAGCCGCAGCATGTCCTGGAACACCTGGGACATGGCGTCCACCGCGTCATCCAGCTCGCCGCTGGTCTGGGCGAAGCCGTAGGGGTAGACCTCGCCCGGGTCCTGGCTGCTGGTCTTGAAGTGGTACTGGGGCACGTCCACCGACATGATATTCTGGAAGGTCATGTCCAGCTCCACCGACTGCTTTGGGTACAGCAGGGACTGCTCCAGCATCTCGGGAGACATGAGGGCGGCGGCCACGGTGAAGGATCCGTGGGCCCGCATCAGGCCCTCCTCCACCCGTTTCCGGAGGGCCCGGTTCTCCCGCACCACGTCCATGAACTGCTTCATCAGCTCGTCCCGCTTGTCCTTCAGCAGCTTGTGCCCCCGGACCGAGGTCCTGAGCCGGTTTTTCAGCCGGGTCAGCTCTTGGCGTGTGGGATTGATGGTCGTACTTGGCAATTTGGTTCACCTCTTTCTGGTCGAACTGCCTGTAACGGCGGGCGCACACCCTGCGCCCCTACGAATAGGGTGCCGTTATCGGGGCGCGCGCCGCGCGCCCGAGGCACAACCAAATTCAGCCCTCCTTCTTGGGCAGGTACTTTTCAATATACTCCGGCTTGATCCGCTTCAGCTCGCTGCGGGGCAAAATGGACAGCAGCTCCCAGCCCAGGTCCAGGGTCTCCTCGATGGACCGGTTCTCATCGGTGCCCTGGGCCACATAGCGCTTCTCAAACTCGTCGGCAAACTTGGCGTACAGCAGGTCGGTGGGAGACAGGGCGGCCTCGCCCAGGATGGACATCAGCTCCTTGTTCTCCTTGCCGGTGGAGTAGGCGGCAAACAGCTGGTTCATGGTATTGGCGTGGTCCTCCCGGGTCTTGCCGGGGCCGACGCCCTTGTCCTTCAGACGGGACAGGGAGGGCAGCACGTCCACGGGGGGATTGATGCCCTTGCGGTACAGCTCCCGGGACAGGATGATCTGGCCCTCGGTGATATAGCCGGTCAGGTCGGGGATGGGGTGGGTCTTGTCGTCCTCGGGCATGGTCAGAATGGGGATCATGGTGATGGAACCCTTCTTGCCCATCTGGCGGCCGGCCCGCTCGTACATGGTGGCCAGGTCGGTGTACAGATAGCCCGGATAGCCCCGGCGGCCGGGGACTTCCTTCTTGGCGGCGGAGACCTCACGCAGGGCCTCGGCGTAGTTGGTGATGTCGGTCAGGATGACCAGCACGTGCATGTCCTTCTCAAAGGCCAGGTACTCGGCAGCGGTGAGGGCCATACGGGGGGTGGCGATACGTTCCACGGCGGGGTCGTTGGCCAGGTTGGTGAACAGCACGGTACGGTCGATGGCGCCGGTGCGCTTGAACTCCTCCACGAAGAAGTTGGACTCCTCGAAAGTGATGCCGATGGCGGCGAAGACCACGGCGAAGTTGGCGGCCTCATCGCCCAGCACCTTGGCCTGACGGGCGATCTGGGCGGCCAGCACGTTGTGGGGCAGGCCGGAGCCGGAGAAGATGGGCAGCTTCTGGCCGCGGACCAGGGTATTCAGTCCGTCGATGGTGGAGATGCCCGTCTGGATAAACTCGTTGGGGTAGTTCCGGGCGGCGGGGTTCATGGCCAGGCCGTTGATGTCCCGGTACTCGTCGGCCAGGATGGCGGGACCGCCGTCGATGGGCTGGCCCATGCCGTTGAACACCCGGCCCAGCATGTCGCCGGAGACGGCCAGCTGGAGGGGGTGGCCCAAAAAGCGGATCTTGGAGTCCTTCAGGTTAATGCCCGCGGAGGCCTCAAACAACTGGACCACGGCGGTGTCTCCGTTGACCTCCAGCACCTTGCAGCGGCGGACGGAGCCGTCGGACAGTTCGATCTCGGCCAGCTCGTCATAGGTGACGCCCTGGACCCTGTTGACCACCATCAGAGGGCCGGAGATCTCCTGAATGGTTTTATATTCCCGAATCACAGGTCATCCTCTCCCTTCTCCGCGATGGCGCCGATCTCTTCTTCCATCTCCACCAGCATATTGGCGTAGGCGTCCTTGTACTGGTCGGCGGGGACGGACTTGGCCCGGCCGATCTTCTCCCGGACGGGTACGTTGAACAGCTCGTTCAGCTCCCCGCCCCGCTCCGCGGCGGCCCGGCACTGGTTCTCATACTGGTGGATCATGGCCAGCATCCGGGCCTGGCGGTCATACTCAGAGTAGGAGTCGATGTCCACAAAGGAGTTCTGCTGCAAAAAGTCCTCCCGGATCATCTTGGCGATCTCCAGGGTGATCTGGTCCTTGGCGGACAGGGAATCCTTGCCTACCAGCTGGACGATTTCGTTCAGGCTGGCCTCCTCCTGGAGGGTGGACATGGCCCACTCCCGGTTGGCCAGGAAGTCCTTGCCCAGGTTCTCATCGTACCAAGGCTTCAGGGAGTCCAGATAGAGGGAGTAGGAGTTCAGCCAGTTGATGGCGGGGAAGTGGCGGCGGTAGGCCAGAGAGGCGTCCAGGGCCCAGAACACCTTGACGATCCGCATGGTGGCCTGGGAGACGGGCTCGGACAGGTCGCCGCCGGGAGGGGACACGGCGCCCACGGCGGTCAGGCTGCCACGGCGATCCTCCTCGGAGCCCAGGCAGGAGACGGAGCCGGCCCGCTCGTAGAACTGGGCCAGACGGGAGGACAGGTAGGCGGGATAGCCCTCCTCGCCGGGCATCTCCTCCAGACGGCCGGACATCTCACGCAAAGCCTCGGCCCAGCGGGAGGTGGAGTCGGCGATGACGGCCACGGCGTAGCCCATGTCCCGGAAATACTCGGCGATGGTGATGCCGGTGTAGATGGAAGCCTCACGGGCGGCCACGGGCATGTCGGAGGTGTTGGCGATGAGGACGGTTCGCTTCATCAGGGACTCGCCGGTCCGGGGGTCCACCAGTTCGGGGAACTCCCGCAGAACGTCGGTCATCTCGTTGCCCCGCTCGCCGCAGCCGATGTAGACCACCAGGTCCACGTCAGACCACTTGGCCAGTGCGTGCTGCATCACCGTCTTGCCCGAGCCGAAGGGGCCGGGGATGGCGGCGGTGCCGCCCTTGGCTACGGGGAAGAAGGTGTCCACGATCCGCTGGCCGGACTGGAGAGGGATGACCGGGGGATATTTGTGCTTATAGGGGCGGCCCACACGGACGGGCCACTTCTGCATCATGGGCAGCTCCACCTGGGAGCCGTCCTCCTGCTCCAGCACGGCCACCGTCTCGGTGACGGTGAAGGAGCCGGACTGGATAGAGACGATCTTGCCCTTCATCTTGGGGGGGATCATGATCTTGTGGAGGATGGAGGGGGTCTCCTGGACGGTGCCGATGATGTCGCCGCCCACCACCCGGGTCCCGGGCTCCACGGTGGCGTTGAAGTCCCACTTCTTCTCCCGGTCCAGAGCGGGCACCTCCACGCCGCGGGGCAGATTGTTGCCCTGGACCTTCTTCATGATCTCCTCCAGGGGGCGCTGGATGCCGTCGTAAATATTTTCCACCAGACCGGGGCCCAGCTCCACGGACAGGGGGGAGCCGGTGGTGACCACCTCGGCCCCGGGGCCCAGGCCGGCGGTCTCCTCATAGACCTGGATGGAGGCCGAGTCGCCGGTCATGGTGAGGATCTCGCCGATGAGGCGCTGCTCACCCACGCGGACCACGTCGGCCATGTTGGCCTCCTCCATGCCGGTGGCCACCACCAGCGGGCCGGAGACCTTGACGATCTTTCCCATAGGCTAAACCTTCTTTCTGACAAAGGTTGTTCTTCAAACCTTTCTTGTTGTCACGCTGCGCCTGTTCGCGGCGCGTTTCTCATAAAATATCTGCGCCCACCGCCCGTTCCACGGCGGTCTTGACGTTGGCCATGCCGATGCCCAGAGAGCCCTCCTTGCCGGGGATCAGGATGATGGCCGGCGTCAGGGCGTCCTTATACCGGGCGATCTCGGCGGGCAACTGGGCGGCCAGCTGCTCGGTCATATAGATGATGGCGTAGTTCTCCTTGGCCATGCGGTGCAGGGCCTCCCGGCCCTCCTCGGGGGTGGCCACGGGGCACACATCCAATCCCAGGGCCTTGAAGCCCAGAACGCTGTCCATGTCGCCCATGACGGCGATCTTATACATTAACCCCCACCCCCTTACACATAGGTCTCCCGGAGCCGGGCCCGGATGGTGTCCCCATCCAGCCCCGCCGCCCGGCCAGCGAAAATGGTCCGGATGGCGGTAAACTCCAGTTCTTTGGCGTACAGATAGCCCACCACCGTCTGCTCCCCGAAGGGGATGCGGCGGGCGGCGGACAGATAGGCGGTGACGGCGTCGTCGCAGGCCTTTTCAAAGGCCGTCAGGGCTCCGCCACCGGGCTGGGCCAGCTTGGCGCCCAGCTCCGCCGCCTGGGCCAGGGGGCCGGAACGGAAGACCTCGCCCAGGCTCTCGCCCCGGGCAGCGGCCACCGTCTGCTCGGACACATTCCCGCCGGGCAGCAGCACCTGGCGCAGGAAGTCCCCCTCCTTGCCCATCCGGGCCACCCGGACGGCGGTGCGCAGGTTGGCCACATCCACGGACAGGCGCACATAGCCCCGGAGAAAATCGCTCTCCAGGCCCTCGGCCAGACAGGCCATCTCCGCAAAGCAGGCCCGGTCCAGGACCAGGTCGGCCTGCTGGGGATCATGGCTCTCGGCCAGGACGTTCTCGGCCTGGGCCGCGGCCTTCCGGAAGGTCTCGGAGCAGTCCCGCAGGTCCTCCTTCTGCCAGTCCTCCAGCAGCTGCTGGGGCTGGTAACGGCCTCCGGGAAGGAGCAGCCGCTCCGCCGGAACGCCCATGGCGCGGGCCTTCAGGATAGTCTTTGCGTTGTGGTAATCATATTTCAGCTGGAAGATCTCCACCAGCCGGTGGTCGGGAGCCGCCGTCTCCATGTCCCGGAACACATCCGCCCGGGCCTGGGCCAGAACGGCGTCCAGCGACTCCCCCTCTCCGTATCCGCACTCGCCGAGCACCTTCATGGCCTCCGCCGTGTCCCGGGCGTCGATCATGCGGTCCATGCGCTCCCGGGTCAGCAGGCGGTTCTCCATGGCCCGGATGCGGGCGGAGACGGAGAGATAATCCGTATCTTTGCGGTGGGACAAGGGATACCTCCCCCCTTCTCAATTTAGGAGTTAGAAATTAGAAAACTGAAGCGAACCGATCTGTTACACATCAATTCCTCATTCCTAATTGAACAGCAGGTTTGCCACGTCCTTCTCCAGCTTCTCCCGCTGGAGGCGGACCAGGGTCTCGAAGGCGCAGTTGATCTCCACGTCTCCGTCCACCATGATAAAGCCGCCCTTGATGGGCCGGGTCTCCTCGCTGAGGGTGAGCATCCCGGTGCCGGTGACGATGGCGGCGGTGGAGTTGACCACCTTGCCCAGGAGGGCTCCCACCTTGGTGTCGGTGATGGAGTTGGGCAGCTCGGGGGCCACGCCCTTCACCAGGGTGTCGTTGGCGGCCACCACCACCTGCTTGCCGATCCGGGCGCGGTCCTTGGGGGAGAACACCAGCTGCTCCCGTCCGGTGGAGGAGGCCTCCACCGCCAGACGGGTCAGCAGCTCGATGTATTCCCCGTCGGGCAGAGTGCACAGCTTCTCCAGGGCCAGGTCGAAGGCCTCGCCCAGCACCTCCTGCTTGGCCCCCAGGGCCAGCTTTCTGGTCTCCATCTGGGCGGCGGACTTCAGCCGCTCCAGCCGCTCGTCGGCGGCCTTCCGGCCCCGGGCCAAGGTGTCGGCGGTCTCCTTGTCCGCCTGGGCCTGGGCCGCCTTGCCGATGGACTGGACCTTCTCGTCGGTCTGGGCCGTCAGCTGGGCGATCTCCGCCTCGGTGTCCGCGGCGATCTTCGCCGTGATCTTTTCAATTCCGTTCATATCGTTTCCGCCTTTCCTGTCCGGGCAGATTTTTTAGATCCACAGCAGCATCAGCATGGAGGCCAGCAGGGACAGAATGGCGTAGAACTCAACGATACCGCAGAGGATCAGGCCCTTGGACCAGTCGTCGGGCTTCTTGGCCAGGATGTTGATGGAGCCGGCGGCCACGCGGCCCTGGGCGATGGCGGACAGCAGGCCGCCCAGCGCCATGGGCATACAGGCGGCGAAGTAACGGAAGCCCTCGTTCAGGGTCAGATTGGCGGCGGAGCCGTCCATCATTCCCATCTGGATGAGGGCGAAGAACCACACCACCAGGCCGTACAGGCCCTGGGTGCCGGGGAGCAGCTGCAGGACCATGACCTTACCGGATTTACTGGGGTCCTCGCACAGCAGGCCGGTGCCGGCCTCGCCGGCCAGGCCGGTACCCTTCGCGGAGCCCACACAGGACAGACCCACCGCCAGGCCGGAGCCCAGCAGCGCAATGGCGAGACCGCCGATGTTTTCCAGGAACATAATGATTTCCTCCTTTTATTTGACCACTTTATAATATTTGGTGTTCAGCTCCAGGGGACGGAAGGGCTTGCCGCCGTCCTCATAGAACCGGCCGAAGTATTCCAGGCACTGCAGGCGCATGTCGTGGACATAGCAGCCCAGCAGGTTCAGGGCCATGTTCAGGGCGTTGCCCACCATGGCGATGATGAAGAAGGTGATGACGTTTCCGGTGAGGGCCCCCAGGGTATTGAACACCTGGGCAATGACCGCGCCGGCCAGCATCAGGGCCATCAGGCGGGAGTAGGACAGGATGTCGCTGAAATAGCCGGTGACATTGTTATACAGCGACCCGCCGATCCCCATGATCTTTCCCACAATGCCCTTTTTCCCGTAGCCCTGGGTGAGGACCAGCAGCACCAGGATGGCGATGAGGGCGGCCTTGACCTGCCCCGCCAGGATGCCCCCGGCCAGCAGGACAAAGACCAGATACCAGACGCCCTCGTTGCACAGGGCGGCCATGACCTCGCCGCCCTTGATCTTCCGGTACATGCTCACGGCCATGCCGGTGAAGATCTGGGCCACACCGATGGCCAGGGAGCCGATCAGCACCGCCAAAGCGTCATCCAGCGGGGAGAACAGGGCGGGCATGGCGGTAAAAGAGGTGTCGGGGTTGATCATCTGGGCCAGCTGGGGCAGCAGGTCTCCGAAGAAGCCGCCGGTGAGCATCCCCATGAGGAAGGTGCTGACGCCGCACAGCCCCAGCAGAGGGACCATGTGCCGCATGGTGGGCCCGTCGGGCTTGGCCTTTTTCATGACGATGACCGAGGCCAGCATCATCAGCAGGCCGTACCCCATGTCCGCCATCATGAAGCCGTAGAAGAAGATAAAGAAGGGGGCCATCAAGGGGTTGGGGTCCACCGTCCCGTAGGCGGGCAGGGAGTACATCTCCGTGACCATGTTCAGGGGCCGGGTGAACCAGTTGTTTTTCAGCTGCACCGGCACCTGAGCATATTCCTCGGGGGCCGGGTCAGTCGCTTCAAAGGCGCAGGGGTAAGGCTCCAGGGCCTGTTCCAGCTCGGGCCAGCGCTCCGCCGGGATCCATCCCTCCAGGAAGAAGGTGACCCCGGTGTCCAGGGTCCGGTCCCGGGATTCCTCCCGGCTGACCTCCGCGGCGGTGCAGTCGGCCAGCTGCTGCAAAGCGGGCCGCAGCCCGCCCATACCAGCCAGCTTCTCCTCCAGCCGGCTCTTCTCCCCGGCCAGGGCTTCCAGTTCCCGGTCCAGGCGGGCGGTGTTCTCCGCCGCCGTCCCGATCCAGTCCCGGAGGTTGGCCCGGGACCATCCCAGGTCCTTCAGGGCCTCCAGCACCGCCTGGCTCTGGCTGGCGTGGCAGACCAGCAGGCAGTACCGGGCCTCCCGGTCGGCGGACACTTGGGTCAGCTGGGCCAGTTCTCCCGCCGCCGCGGCGGCCCGCTCCGCCTCCTCAAAGGGGAGGGCGCCGGGCAGGGTGCCCAGCTGGATGGTCACCTGGTCGCCGGAGCCGGTCTCCAGGGGCAGGTCCAGCCCCAGCCAGGGGGCCAGGGCCGCCTTTTGGCTTTCCACTTTCAGCTGCTCGGAGTGGATAGCGTTGATCCGCCGCTCCGCGCCGTTGATCTCTTCCGCGGCCACCAGGGCTTGTCCCGCGGCCTGGGGGTCCAGGAGCTGGTCCTGGGTCAGGTCCGGCTTGGCCTGGAGCATCTTGCTCTTTTCCGGGGCGCTGCGCTTCAGCACAGCCACTGCCCGCTCGGCCTCGCTGTTCCGCTCCCGGGCGTCACTCAGTTCCCCGCTGTCCGGCCGGGACAGGGAGGCCCAAACCGGATCCTCGGGATCAACGGACGGCTCATCGATCTCCACGCAGCCCATGCCCTGGAGCAGGTGCAGCAGACGTTTCCGGTCGCTGCCCATGGCCACCAGCCGCAGATGCTTCATTTTGACGATGGCCATCAGCGATTCACGACCCTTTCTACGATAAACTGAGCGGCCTGGTCCAGCCGCTTGCGGGCGTCCTCCTTCATGGTCTCGCACTCCTGGCGGGCCTGGTCCATGACCTGCTCAGCCAGGCGGGCGGCCTCGGTCTCGGCGTCCGCCATCATCCGCCGGGTCTCCCCTTCGGCCTGGGCGCGGGCGTCTTCCAACAGGCGCTGGGCCGAGCGCTGGGCTACCGACAGTTTCTGTTTGCTCTCCGCGGCAGCGGCGTCCTTGCGCCGTTTGGCCTCCGCCTCCGCTTCCGTCACTTTTTGAATGGCTTCTACTGCCATGATTCCACCACCTTTTTTGAGTTGATGCGTATGGGAAAAATTCCTTAGATTTTATTTTATGTGATATGCCATCAAAATGCAAGCCCTATTTTATTAAACTTTCTTTCGGTTGACATATTTCTCTTTTTTCCTTCACCTAAAACGCCCATTTTTT
This sequence comes from Pseudoflavonifractor phocaeensis, assembly GCF_021531815.1. Lineage (GTDB taxonomy): Bacteria > Bacillota > Clostridia > Oscillospirales > Oscillospiraceae > Lawsonibacter > Lawsonibacter phocaeensis_A. The sequence continues at coordinate 63,174 of NZ_JADYUM010000007.1, read as the reverse complement.
TGCGGTCCGCCGATTTTTCCGGCTTTTTTTCTCCTTTTTTATGCGTTTCTCCATGATTTCGTTCTTTTTTTCATCACCGCCGCGAAAGAAAAAAAGCCTTTGGTTGCAAAACGCTCCCAAAGGCTCATTTCCTGTTTTCAAGACGCCGGACCTTCCAGCACCGCCCGGTGACCATCTGAATTCCCCTCCAGCGCGGGGACCACGGCCACCAGCCGCTGCTCCGGACGGGAGAGGCCCAGTCCGGCCAGCAGTTCCGCCAGCGCAGGCTCCTGGCCGTCCTCCACCAGCCAGAGCCGCTCCACATTGGGCTCCAGGACGGCTCCGGTCAGGCCGCTCCGCTCCGACCCCAACCCCTCCCGGTCCGTCTCCAGAGACAGGGCCGTGCCGTAGGGGGCCAGCGCCTCCTTGACCTGGCTCAGGAAAGCCGCCATCCCTTCCTCATATCCGCCGCCGGCGAAGGAGCCACCGGAGGAAATGGCCTCCAGGTTGCCCCGGCAGGGGAAAGAGGCGCACACCAGCACGATCTCGTCAAAGCCCAACTGGGCCAGTTCCCCGCACAGGCCAGCCAGATAGTTCCGCGCCTCCTGACTGTCCGGGTTCAGCCAGCGTAGGCCCAGTTCATCCCGCCAGTTCCCATAGCTGGCCCGGAGGGCCACGTCGTTGCGCTGGTAAGGCAGGGTATTGTCCCGGAAACAATACACCCGGGCCGCCGTGTAGACCTCTCCCTGGTTCCAGGCCCGCAGGGCCTCGTTGACCGCCTCGGTCCCCATGGGCACCGAGGACTGGACCGCCAGGGTCTGGCCGGTGCGCCAGGCCAGATGGCCCTCCCGGTCCTTCATCTCCAGGACCAGGCCGTTGGCGCCGGCCGCCTCCAGCCGCTGGGCCGCCGTGCCGTCCACTACCGCCGACACCGGCAGTTGCACCGCCGCCAGGGCGTCCTCCTCCGCCTGGGAGGCGGACGTGGACTGCTCCCCCTGCTCCTGGGCGTCGGGTTCCCGGGGCCGGACCACCACGCTCACGTCGCCCAGCTCAGAGGTGCCCGGGTCTGTCTTTCGGAAAAACGGCAGATCGACCCGCAGGCCGTTGTCTGTGAAGACGAAATAGTCCTGTCCCAAAACCAGGGCCCCCACCGCCAGCACCACCAGGACCGCCAGCACCAGGGCGATGAGCTTCAGCAGCTCATGGGCCGTCCTGCGCCCCCGGTAACCGCTGTAACCGTATCTGGATCGACGCATACCTCTGCCTCCTTCTTCGCCGGGTCAAACCTTTCTGATAGGATATGTTACGTTTTATCCCGTTTTCAAACCGGGGAATGGAAAAAACTCTCAAATCACAAAGCCGCCGTCTACCCCCAACACCTGTCCGGTGATGAAGGAGGACGCCTCCGAGGCCAGAAACACCATGGCCCGGGCCACCTCCTCCGGGGTGCCGATGCGGCCCAGGGGGGTCTCCTCCCCCAGGGCGTCCAGGTCCGCCTGGGACAGGTGTCCGTTCATCTCGGTATCGATGACCCCGGGAGCCACGCAGTTCACCCGGATGTGGGAGGGGCCCAGCTCCTTGGCCAGAGCCCGGGTCAGTCCGATGACCCCCGCCTTGGCGGCGGAGTAGGCCGCCTCGCAGGAGCCGCCGGTCACCCCCCACATGGAGGACACGGTGACGATGGACCCCCGCTGCCGGCGGACAAAGCCGGGGTAAGCCGCCCGGATGGTGTAAAACACCCCGTCCAGGTCCACCCCCATCACCCGCCGCCACTGCTGGTCGGTGGTGTCGGTGAGCAGCTGCTGGGGCAGGGCCACCCCAGCGCAGCACACCAGGGCGTCCAGCGGCCCCATGGCCTCAGCCGCCTCCACCAGAGCGGCCGCCTGGACCGGGTCGGACACGTCCCCCTCCAGGGCCACCGCCTCGATCCCGGCGGAGGCCAGCTCCGCCGCCAGGGCCAGGGCCCTGTCCCGGCTGCGGCAGTAGTTCAGGGCCACCCTCCAGCCCTGTGCCCCAAACTCCCGGGCCGCGGCCGCTCCGATCCCCCGGGAGGCCCCGGTGATCAGTACATTTTTCCCCATAACGGCGCACTCCTTTCCCCGGCGGATCAGCCGAACACGCCCTGGACCAGCACCATATACAGCACCGTGGCCCCGAAGATGGACAGCAAGTCGTTCCCCTTCCAGAGATGGAGCACCACCGCCGCTCCCCCCGCCAGCAGGCTGGGCGCCCAGCCCGCCGGGGAAGCGAAGGTGATCCCTTTCAGGCAATAGACGATGAGCATGGCGATAATGGCCGGGGGCAGCACCTGGCCCAGGTAGAGGACCAGCTTGGGCGGGTGGTCCCCCCGGTCAAAGAGCAGGAAGGGCAGCGCCCGGGTGAGAAAGGTGACCACCGCCATGACGGCGATGGACGCGATGGCTTGTCCTGTGGTCAGTGTCATGTCCCCGCCTCCTGTTTCGCTTTTCCGGTCCGGCGCTCCTCCAGCCTGGGCCGCATCAGGGTCAGCACCAGCACGATGATGCCCAGGGCGGGGAGCAGCATGTCCTCCGCCCCCACCAGCATCAGGCTGGCCAGGGTGGCGGCGGCCCCCAGCAGGGCGGGCAGGTGGCTGCCCGCCGCCTTCCACTGTCCCACGGCGATGACCAGGAACAGGGCGGTCATGGCAAAGTCCACCCCCGTGGTGTCAAAGCCCAGGGCGGCCCCGGCCAGGGAGCCGATGACGGATCCCAAAATCCAGTAGCTGTGATCCAGCAGGGCCACGCAGAAGTAGAAGTCGTGCTCCTCCACCCCCTCCGGCGGCCGGGCGGAGCTGAGCAGCGCATAGGTCTCGTCGGTGAGGGAAAACATCATATAGAGCTTCCGCGCCCCCATGCCCCGGAATTTCTCCAGCATGGACAGGCCGTAGACCAGGTGCCGGAAGTTGATCATCAGGGTCAGGAACGCCACCTGGGGCAGGGAGGCCCCCGTGGCCAGGAGAGACACCCCCAGGTACTGGCCGGACCCGGCGTAGATGGTCAGGCTCATAAAGAAGGCCCACACCACCCCGTAGCCCGCCGACTGAAGCATCAGGCCAAAGGCCATCCCGATGGCCAGATACCCCATCAGCACCGGCACCGTTACCGGGAAGGCCGCGGCCAAGGTCTTACGATCCATAGCGCGATTCCACCTCATTGTGAATAGTTCCCTGTCATTGTACCCGTTTTTTCTCCGGTTCGCAACCCCCTGCCCCGTTCCTTTTCCGTCTGTGTTAAGAAAGGGTAAATGTTCACACTTTTCGCCTTGATTTTTCCGTTTCTCCCCCTATAATAATGTCTACTGAATAAACCGCAAGCGGTTTATCCGCGCGGTAAGGGCCGCGTGCTGACTTTTGGCTTCATTGGAGGAGGCAACGATTTGAACACCCTGTTATTCATCTATAATCCCACGGCCGGAAAAGGGCAGGTCTCCGAGGGCCTGTCCCCCATTCTGGACGTGTTCACCAAGGCCGGCTGGCTGGTCACCACCTACCCCACTCAGGGGCCGGGAGACGCCGCCCGGGCCGCCCGGGAGCTGGGGCCCCGTTTCGACCGGGTGGTCTGCGCCGGCGGCGACGGGACCCTCAGCGAGACGGTCACCGGCCTCATGGCCCTGGACGATCCCCCGCTGCTGGGCTATATCCCCTTCGGCTCCACCAACGACTGCGCCACCACCCTGGACCTGCCCAAGGTGCCCGTCCAGGCCGCCGCCATTGCCGCCGGCGAGGGGGTCCCCCGCCCCAGCGACATCGGCAAGCTCAACGGCCAGCCCTTTGTCTATGTGGCCGCCTTCGGCGCCTTCACCCAGGTGTCCTACGACACCCCCCAGAATCTGAAAAATACCTTCGGCCACCTGGCCTACATTATGGAGGGAATCGCCTCCCTGCCCACCATCACCCCCTACCACCTGAAGGTGGAGTATGACGGCCATGTCCTGGAGGACGACTTCTATTTCGGCATGGTGAGCAACGCCTTCTCCATCGGGGGCATCCGCCTGCCCAAAACCGAGCATGTGGTTCTGGACGACGGCCTGTTTGAGGTGGACCTGATCAAAAAGCCTGTCAGCATCGCCGACGTGGCCAACGGCTTCCAGACCCTGCTGGACCAGGGGCCTATGAGTGCCGGGGCCCGGGTCCATTTCCAGGCCTCCCACCTGATCTTCTCCTGCGACAAGCCCATCCCCTGGACCATCGACGGGGAATACGGCGGCAACCTGCCCGTCAACGAGGTATTCAACTGCAGCAAAGCCCTGACCATCATCCGGGGCAGCTGACATAAGAAAAACGGCCCCTGCCGGTCTTTCGACTGGCAGGGGCCGTCGGTTTTATCCCACAAGCCACTGGAACAGGATGCACAGGGCGGGCAGCGTCAGGGCGCACATCAGGGTGGACAGGGCGTTCACCGAGGACACCACCCACTTATCCTTGCTGTCGTACAGCTGGGCCAGCTGCACCACGATGGAGGCGGAGGGGCCGCTGGCGCACAGCAGCATCACCGTCAGCACCGCGGCGGAATTGCCGCCCCGCCACACCAGGTGAAATCCCAGCAGAAGCACCATGGACAGGGCGGGACACAGGAGCAGCCGAATCCCCACCGTCCGCCACACCACCCAGGAGCGCAGCACCTCTTTCAAATCCATCTGTGCCAGTAGGATGCCCACCAGCAGCATGGACAAGGGCCCGATACAGGCCGCCAGGGAGGATACCGCCGTGCCCAGCGCGCCGGGCAGCCGCACCCGCAGGAAAAACAGGGCCGTGCCCAGGCAGATGCTCAAAATGGCGGGGTTGGTCATCACATTTTTCACCGTCAGCGGCTTGGTCCCGCCCATGAGCCGCTGGCCGTGGGTCCAGGTGAGCAGGTTCTGGACGATCAGGTAGGAGCAGATATAGATCACGTAGTCGCTGCCCAGGGCGCCCTGGACCAGGGGGATGATCAGATTGCCCGAGTTGCTGTAGATCACCGAGGCCCGCTCCCCGGGCGTCATGGGCTGTTTTCCCCGCTTCATCAGACCCTCGTCGACCACCAGATAGAGCAGGTGGATCAGCGCGGCGGCCACCATGCACACCATCAGCCCCGTCAGCTTCTCCATCTCGAACTCAGTGCGGAAGGCGTCCACCAGCGAACACGGCACCACCACATAGACGCAGGCCTTGGAGAGCCCTCGTCCCTCCTCGTCGGTGAGCACCCCGGCCTTTCCCGCCAGAAAGCCGGCCAGCGCCATCAGCACCATGGCCATGATCTGTTTCACGAGCAACCATGTCATTCCCGTGTATCCCCCTTATGTACCACAGAACCGGCCAATTCCCCGCCCCAGCGGACCCGGTTCCAATTTTTACCGTCAACACCGCGCGCCGGACCCGACCTCTCTCCGGGCGGCAAGCCGTCCGCCGCATTCCCGGCCCTTCGACTGTATACGCGCGCTGTCCCTCATTTTAAAAATATCCGCCGTTCCCGTCAAGGGCGGCGGACTCTTTTTGTAGGGCGCAACAAAAAACGCCGCCGCGAAAGCCTTCGCGGCGGCGTTTTTCCTCATTCTTCCTGCAGGACCTGGCTCAGGTCCACCTCCTGGGCGTCGCTCCAAAGCCGCTCCAGGTCGTAAAACTTCCGGGCCTCCTCGGTGAACACATGGACCACCACGCTGGAAAAGTCCATCAGCAGCCAGGTACCGTCCCGGTGGCCCTCGATGTGGTGGGCCTGCTCCCCGCGCTTCTCCATGGCCTCCTCGCAGGCGTCGGACATGGCCTTGACCTGGGTGCTGGAGGTGGCGGTGCACAGGACGAAGTAGTCCGCCAGGGTGGTCAGTTCCTCCGTCTTCAGCACCTTGATGTTCTGTCCCTTTTTGCTGTCCAGGGCCTTGGCCAGCTGGACCGCCATTTCATAAGAAGTCAAATCCATTTTCTCCTTTCTTTCTGCCGGATCACGCCGCCAGTTCCCCGGAACCGGAGGGGGCCGGGAGCACTGTCACCGGATTGTTGTCGCTCGCCGCGGCTCCCACGTCCTGGGAGCCGCCGCTGCCGGGGTCGGGCAATACCGAATCGGGGTCAATAGCCCCGGGATTCTCGCCGCTCTTGGAGGGCTCGCCCTCAGAGGAGCTGCCCTCCCCGCCCTGGGAGGGTTCGCTTCCGCCGCCCTCCGGGGCCTGGCTGCTGTCGGGAGGCGTCTGGGGCGTGTCGGAGCTGTCGGGGGGCTGTTCCTCTTCCCCACTCTGGGAACCGCCGGACTGGCCGGGTTCCTCCGTCTCGCCCTGGCTGACATCGCCGGGATCTATGGGCTCGATGGGCTCATCCGGTTCCTCGTCCTCCTTCGGCGTGCTCTGGGTGCTGCTGGATTGGGCCTGACCCATCCGTTCGTCCGCCAGAGTGCCGTTGGTCACGCCGAAGGAGCCGTTGCTCTTTCGGTATACCAACTGAAGATCACTGGCTTCAATGTCGCGCAGATAGGGGTTCATCCCGTCGTTGAGAAGGGTCAGCAGCTCCGTCTCGTCCAGCGTGATCAAAGCGGCGCCCCGGTACTTAAAGGAGGCTCCGATGGGCGCCGTGACAAAGGACACGTCCTCATCGGGATTCATGCCGTAGGCCTGCTCCGCGAAGCCCAGGATATTGCCCACCGTCAGATCGGTGGTCACGTTCTTGGCGAAGATCTCCGCCAGGGCGGGGATCTTCAGGAAGGTGGCGGGCTGGAGGCACTTTTTAGCCACCGCCTTCAGGAAGTCCTGCTGGATCTTCAGCCGTCCCACGTCGCCGGCGGAGTGGCTGCCGTCGTTGTTCTTCCGGTGGCGGATGACCTGCATGGCGTCGTCTCCGTTGAGCAGCCGCAGCCCCGCCTTCTGGTGGATGTGCAGGTCCTGGTAGGGGTCGTCATAGTCCATGTCAAAGGGGACCTCGAATTCCACCCCGCCCAGGGCGTCTACCAGCTCTCCAATGGCCTCCCACTCCACGATCACATAGTAGTCGGGGGTGATGCCGGTGAGGTTGGCCACCTCTTTTTTCAGCGCGGCCATGCCCTTCTCCACCTGGGTATCCTTGTCCTTGCCCTTGTTATAGCTGTACACCGCGTTGAGCCGCTTGCTGGTGGTGCTCACGTTGATCATGGTGTCCCGGGGCAGGTTCAGGCCATGGATGGTCTTTTCCTTCGTGTCATAGGTCAGCAGCAGCATGGTGTCCGTGGACCCGCTGGCCACGTCCTTGCCCACCAGCAGGAAGGTATATACCCCGTCCTTTCTTCCGCTCTGAACGATATCCGGGACGTCCGCGTCCTCAAAGGACATATCTCCCGCGCTGTTCCCTCCGGCCTGGTCCTGACCGGGCAGGTCAGGCATTCTGATCCAGGACCGCAGGAAGAAAAACCCCGCGATAATGACCAGGGAAATGATAACAGCCGTCTGGAGCAGCCGGTAGCGGACCCGCTGCCCCTTGGTCAGTCCGGCCACCCAGTCCTTATACTGGGCCCAGTACCCGGCCAGCGCCCCGGGCTGTCCGCCCGCCTCCCGTTTCCCTTTTTTGTGTCTCTGTTCGCTCATGTCTCTTTATCCCTCTGTCAGCCTCACACCGTGACTGAGCAGCCAGTCCCGGGCCATCAACGTTTTTCTGTGAATGGGCAGCTTCCGCTCCTCCATCTCCTGGATGGTGGTCTCCACCCCCAGCAGCAGGGCCTGGTCCAGGTCCCGGTAGGCCAGCTCCCGCAGGCGCTCCACCCCGTCGAAATCCCGGTTGGGCTCTATGTAATCGGCCAGGTAGAGGATCTTCTCCAGGGTGGTCATGTCCTCCTTGGCGGTGGTGTGCCAGAAGATGGCGCTGTACACCTCATCAGGTTCCCCAAAAACCGCCCGGGCGATACACGCCCCGGTCTTGGAGTGGAGGAGCTTTACCGCTTTCTGCTCCAGTTCATCCAGCTCCACTCCGTACTGCCGGCACAGGGCCAGCTGGTCCTCCAGCTCCAGATATTTGGTGCAGTCGTGGAGGATGCCCGCCCGGCGGGCCATGGTCTCGTCAGCCTCCCAGCGCTTGGCCAGGCGCACCGCCTCCTCCTCAGTGCCCCGGATGTGGGGCACCCGCTTCTGCCGCACCATAGAGTAGGAGCAGGCCCGCAGCTCGGGCAGGTCCAGGTGCTTCAGGTCGGCGTGGGCGCCGTACAGGCCGTGCATCAGGATGTGGCCGTAGACGGCGGGCAGCAGGTATTCGCCCCCCTCGCCCCGGGCCAGCGCCTCCCGCAGCTGGGTGGAGGAGACCTCCACCAGTCCCTCCAGGGCCATGACCTCCACCTTGGCCCCGTAGGTCCGCTCCAGGTATTCCCGCTGGGGCGCGAACTGCGCCGCGGTATCCTCCGCCGCCCGGCCGAAGGCGCACACCGAGGCCAGCTTCAGGATCTTCTCCGGCTCATGCCACTGGTGGAGGGAGAGGAACATGTCAGTCCCCATGAGCAGCCACAGCTCGGCCTCCGGATACCGGTCATGGAGGACCGCCAGGGTGTCGGAGGTGTAGCTTTTTCCCTCCCGCTCCAGCTCCATGGAGGAGACCTCCACCACCTGGGGCAGTCCCATGGCGTCGGCCATCTTCTCCACCATGGCCAGCCGCTCCGCCCCCGGAGGCGTCCCCTGGGGAAGCTCCTTGTGGGGCGGGATGGCCGCCGGAATGAGCAGCAGCTTATCCAGGCCCAGCTTTTCCACCGCCGTCCTGGCCGCCGCCATGTGCCCCAGATGGGGCGGATTAAAGGTCCCGCCGTAGATCCCGATTTTCATACTGGCACCACCTTTTTGTTTGATCAGTTCAAAATGATAAATTTAAGTTTGCAGGACAGAGGTCCGCGTTCTGTATGACTGGCTGGCTCGGGTTGCTGTAGAGGTAAGCTGCACGCGAGGAAGCGGATCAGCGCCATCCAGGACCACGCCGCAGAATTCGGATGCTCAGGCGCCGGGATTCAGCGGCTGTCCGAATTCAAGTTCGTTCCACCCAGGGCCGAAGGCCCGGAAGGCGGAGCGGCAAAACCAGGGGATGGGCGCCGGATGAACCTGCAGTTTGTCAGAAGAACACTCCCGTAAAACAGGGTCCGGGGAAAGGAGGCATGAAAGCGCGGAAAAATTTCCAGCGGGAGAAATTTTTCGCGTTTTCTTTGGCCGACGTCCCCGGCGGCGTTTTGGTTCCTTTGCCGCCGCTGGCAAAGGAACTCGCCCCGCAGGGCGAAACATCCTGTCCCCCGTCCCGCCCGCAGTCGAAATGTTCCAGTCCCTCAAAGGCAAGGGCAGAGCCCTTGCCCTACATCACATGGGTTTCCGGTTTCGCGGGCGGCGAAACTGCAATTTACTTCTCTTTCTTCTTATCCGCCACCAGGACGATCTTATCCTTTTTTTCCTTATTATGGCTTTGACGGTACAAAACGAATTTTGTTCCGATGACCTGGACCACCTCGCTGCGGGTGAGGGGTGCCAGAGCCTCGGCGGCCTCCCGGGGGGAGAGCATGGAGTTCTCCAGGACCCGGCCCTTGATGAGTTCCCGGGCCTCCAGGGCATCGTTGGCCTGCTTGACCAGGTTCTCCCCGATGCCGTCCTTGCCCACGATCAAAATGGTGTCGATGCTGTTGGCCAGCCCGCGCAGCTGGGCCCTCTGTTTGCTTGTCAGTTCCATATCCTCCGGCGGGGGCAAGCCCCCGCCCTACCTCCTATCTTATATCCGGCGGTGGAAGCCGTATTACTTCAGATATTCTTCCAGCTTGACCTTGAACGCCTCCAGGGCCTTGCCCCGGTGGGAGATGGCGTTTTTCTCCTCCGCCGTCAGCTGGGCGAAGGTCTTCTTCAGGGAAGGCACGAAAAACACCGGGTCATAGCCGAAGCCGCCCTCCCCCATGGGGGCGAAGGCGATGGTGCCGGGGCACTCCCCCCGGGCGGAGATCACATCCCCGTTGGGAAAGCAGCAGGTGATGACGGAGACGAACTTGGCGGTCCGGGGCATCTGCCCCCGCATGTTCTCCAGCAGCAGCTTGTACCGGCCGGCGTCGTCCAGGTCCCCGCCACCGTACCGGGCGGAGTACACCCCGGGGGCGCCGTTCAGGGCGTCCACGCACAGGCCGGAGTCGTCGGCGATGGCGGGCAGGCCGCTGGCCTCCATGACGGCCCTGGCCTTGAGCAGGGAGTTTTCCTCAAAGGTGGTCCCGGTCTCCTCCACCTCCACGTCCACTCCGGCCTCCGCCTCGGAACAGACTTCAATACCCAGCTGAGAGAGAATATCGTTGAGTTCCGCCAGCTTCTTTTTGTTCTTGCTGGCCAGCACCAGTTTCATGGTTCTTCCTCCTTACAGGTCGACGCCCAGCACGTCCCGCTGGACCTTCTGGAGTTCTTCGATGCCCTTCCGGCACAGGCGGACCAGCTCCTGCTGCTCCTCCAGGGTGAAGGGCCGCTCCTCGCCGGTGCCCTGGATCTCAATGAGCCGGCCCTGTCCGTCCATGACGCAGTTCAGGTCCACCATGGCGCTGGAGTCCTCCTCATAGCACAGGTCCAGCAGGGGCCGGTCCTCCACAATGCCGGCGGAGACGGCGGCCACATAGCCGCTGACGGGGTACTCAGCCAGCACTCCGGCCTCCATCATCTTCCGGAAGGCCAGCATCATGGCCACAAAGCCGCCGGTGATGGAGGCGGTACGGGTGCCGCCGTCACCCTGGAGCACGTCGCAGTCGATGGTGATGTTCCAGGGACCCAGCTTCTTCCGGTCCACCACAGACCGCAGGGCCCGGCCGATGAGCCGCTGGATCTCGGCGCTGCGGCCGCTGAGCTTCAGCTTGGAGATGTCCCGGCGGGACCGCTCCCGGTTGGCCCGGGGGAGCATGGAGTACTCGGCGGTGACCCAGCCCTCCCCCTCGGGGACGTGGCGGGGCGGCTTGTCCTCCACGCTGGCGGTGCACAGCACATGGGTGTTGCCGCAGCGGATCAGGCAGGAGCCCTCCGCGAATTTGTTGATGTTGGGGATGATCTCCACGGGCCGCAGCTCGTCGTATTTTCTTCCGTCCATGCGGGACATGATATGACTTCCTCTCTGTTTTTCGTATTGTATCACAATTTGCTTATGGAAATAATGGACTGCGTGTAAATTTATTCATCCAAACAGCCGGAACAGCAGGACAATGAGCCCCATCCCAGCCAGTGCCACGACCCCGGCCAGGTTGGACCGTTTACCCTCCGGCGGGCCCTCCCGGCGTATGCCACCGTTTTCCTCCTGCCTTCTGCCATGCATCCGACCCACAAGAAATCCAAACAGTCCCCAATTCATACGATTCCTCCAAGCAGTGAACACCGGAGCGGACACAGCAAGTCGTGTCCCTACGGCGCGGCACGTGATACCAACCGTAACTCCAACTCAAATAAGGGCCTGGGCAAACTCCTCCGCGTTGAAGGGCTTCAGGTCGTCGATGCCCTCGCCCACCCCGGCGTACTTCACGGGGACGCCCAGCTCCTTGGCGATGGCGATGGCGATGCCCCCCTTGGCGGTGCCGTCCAGTTTGGTGAGGACAATGCCGGTGATGCCGGCGGCCTCCTTGAACTGCTTGGCCTGGATGAGTCCGTTCTGGCCGGTGGTGGCGTCCAGCACCAGCAGGGTCTCCCGGGCGCAGCCGGGCAGCTCCCGGTCCACCACCCGGGAGATCTTGTTCAGCTCGTTCATCAGGTTCTGCTTGTTGTGCAGCCGCCCGGCGGTGTCCACCAGCACCACGTCGCTCTTCCGGGCCTTGGCGGCGCTCATGGCGTCAAAGACCACGGCGGCGGGGTCAGCTCCCTCGTGCTGCTTGATGATGTCCACCCCGGCCCGGTCGGCCCAGATGGTGAGCTGCTCGGCGGCGGCGGCCCGGAAGGTGTCGGCGGCGCAGAACAGCACCTTTTTGCCGCCGCGCTTCAGCTGGGCGCCGATCTTGCCGATGGTGGTGGTCTTGCCCACCCCGTTCACCCCGATGAACAGCACCACCGAGGGCTTGGTGGACAGGTCCAGTTCCTGGTCCCCGGCGTTCAGGGCCTCGGCCACCACCCGGACCATGCAGGAGCGGGCCTCCTCCATGGTCTTGATGCCCTCCTGCCGCACCCGGCGGCGCAGCTCCTCCACCAGCTCCAGGGTCACGTCCATGCCGGTGTCCGCCAGGATCAGGGACTCCTCCAGCTCGTCGTAGAAATCGTCGGTCAGCTCCGAGCCGAAGCTGGCGAAAATATTGATCTTTTTCAGCTTGTCAAAGAAACCCATGTTCTGCTTCCCTTCCTTATTTAACCGATGTCCCGGCCGATATACAGCTCCTCGGTGGAGTAGAGCTTGCCCTCCTTGGCAGCCAGCTTACAGACGTCCTTCTCCCGGCCGTCCAGGATCACCCGGAGGCGGATACCCCGCCACCGCTCCGACCGGGTCTTGAAGCTGAACAGCTGCTCCTCTGGCGCCACCTCCGTCCCCTTCTCCGGGGTACGCACCCGCAGGACCAGGACCGTCTCCCCGTCCCCGTCCGCCTCCTCTGTGGCGGTGACGTCGGCGGTAGAGAAGGTGCGGTCCTGTTCCGGGAGGTAGAGGACATACTCGTCGGTGTCAAAACGGTAGAGCCAGAAGGCGCCCCCTTCCCCGGCCTGTTCCCCGGCGCGGTCCAGCCACTTTTGAATCTCCTCCGCCCGGACCTCCTCCTCGGTGAGCAGGCACGCGCCGTAGGCGGTGTTTTGGCCGTTTTCGTCCGCCAGCATAGTGTAGCGGACGGATCCCTCGTGGGGCAGCATGGCCCCCAGTCCGGCAAAGATCACATTGATGCCGATAAACAGCACCGCGATCAGGGCCAGCAGGCCCAGGACCACCAGGAGCTGGTTGGGTTGTTTCTTCTGCGTTTCGTTCAAGGGGCACCTCCCGCGGTCTCCGCATAGTATTCGTCCTCATTCCACCGGGCGGGGTTTTGGTCGATGTACCGCCAGTGGAGTAGAAAGTCATTGTCATCCCGGATAATATGTTCGTGGTAATTGTCCTGCCAAACCCTGTGTCCAGCCTCCCTGGTGACCAGCCCCTTGAGCGCCTTGATGATTCTCGGCACTGTAGGGCCCGATGCCCCCATCGGGCCGCACTCCAAGGTCAACAGCAGATGGATATGGTTGGGCATGATCACATAGCGTTCCACTTTGACCCCAGGATACGCCTTCGGCGTGCTCTGAATATACCGTTCCACCACGCGGCCGAGTTCTGTGAGCTGTACCGCCGGCCCGATGAGGGCATCGGGCCCTATGGGATGCAGAACATCGGAAAAGATACATGCTCTCCCCGCGGCGCAGACCGTCACAAAATAGGCGCCGTTTCGGCTGTAATCATATTCTTTCAACCGGACATGCTTCCGGACAGGCAGATCCACAATGAACGCTCCTATCGGATATTCAGTTCCTTCTCCACGTCGTTCAGGTTGATGGTCAGCATCCGGCTCACTCCCTGCTCCTGCATGGTGACGCCGTAGAGCACGTCGGCCTCCTCCATGGTGCCCCGACGGTGGGTGATGACGATAAACTGGGTCTTATCCGACATGGAGCGCATATACCGGGCGAAGCGGACCACATTGTTGTCGTCCAGGGCGGCCTCGATCTCGTCCATGACCACGAAGGGGGTGGGGCGGACCTTCAGAATGGCGAAGTACAGGGCGATGGCCACGAAGGCCTTCTCGCCGCCGGACAGGAGGGTGATGATCTTCAACGCCTTGCCCGGGGGCTGGACCTTGATCTCGATGCCGCAGTTGAGGATGTCGTTGGGGTCCTCCAGCTCCAGGCTGGCCTTGCCGCCCCCGAACAGCTCCAGGAAGGTCTGGCCGAAGGCCTCGTTGATGGTCTGGAACTCCCGGGCGAAGATGGTTTTCATCTCGCTGGTGATGTTGGCGATGACCTCCTCCAGCTCCTTCTTGGCCCGGTCCACGTCATCCCGCTGGTCGGTGAGGTAGGTGTACCGCTCGTTGACCCGCTGGAACTCCTCGATGGCCCCCACGTTGACGCTGCCCAGAGCGGAGATTCCCCGCTTCAGCTCGGCGATGCGGCGGCTGGCCTTCTGGACCGACTCGATCTCCACTCGCTGCTGGCGGGCGGCCTCGTGGGACAGCTCGTAGTTCTCCCAGAGCTTGTCCAGCAGCTGCTTCTCCTCCATGGAGGAGGAAACCTTTTTCTGCTCCAGCCGGGAGACCTCGCCCCCGATGCGCAGCAGCTCCTCGTTCTTCTCCCGGGCCTCCCGGTCGGCCTGGACCCGCCGGCCCTCCAGCTCCAGCTTCTCCTGGTTCAGCCGGGAGACGGCGCCGGCGCGGCCCTGGTTCTCTCCCCGGAGGGCGGCCAGCCGCTCCTCCTTCTCGGCGATCTCCCGGGCGAATCCGGCGTTTTTGGCCTCGTAGTCCGCCATGCGGGCCTGGCTCTGGTCCCGGTCCCCGGCGATGCTGGCTTTCAGCTCCTCCAGTTCCCGGAGGGCGGACCGGATGGTCTCCCGCTCCGCCTCCAGGGCGGCCAGGGCGGCGTTGACCTCGGCCACCTCCCGGGCGATCCGGGCGGACCGCTCCTGCAGGTCGCTCTGGCCCTTGGCCTTGCCCTCCGCCTCGCTTTTCAGGGCGGCGGCGGCCCCCTCCAGCTCCCGGATGCGGTCCCGGGCCTGCTGGGTGTCCCTCTCGATCTGGGCGGAGCGGCCCTTCAGCTGCTCCAGCTCGGCCTGCTGGCCCTCCCGCTGGCGCTCCAGGTCCGCCTCCACGCTTTTACAGTGGGACAGCAGGGCCTCCGCCTTCAAAATGGCGTCCTCCCACTGGCGCAGCTGGCCCTGGGCGGTCTCCAGCTCATAGGCGGCGGCGGTGGACTCCCGCTCCGCCTCGGCCAGGGCCCGGGAGGCCTCCGCCCCCTGGGTCTGGATGCCCACGATCTGCTGGTTCAGCCGCTCCAGCTCGTTGGCCCGGCTGAGGATACCCGCGCTGCGGCTGGCGGAGCCGCCGGTCATAGAGCCGCCGGGGTTGAGCACCTGGCCGTCCAGGGTGACGATACGGAACTTATAGCCGTATTTCCGGGCGGCGGCGATGGCGGCGTCCAGGTTTTCCATGACGGCCACCCGGCCCAGCAGGTTGGAAAAGACATTCTGATACTTGGGGTCGAAGGAGATGAGCCGGTCTCCGATCCCCACAAAGCCGGGCTCCCGGGACAGGCTCTGCGCCTCTCTCAATTCCCCCGGCCGGATGGAGCTGATGGGCAGAATGGTGGCCCGGCCCCCGTCCCGGCGCTTCAGGTAGTTGATAACGGCCTTGCCGTCCTCCTCCCGGTCCACCACAATATTCTGCATGGCGCCCCCCAGGGCGGTCTCGATGGCCACGGTGTACTGGTCGGGCACCTTCAACAGGTCGGCCACCGGGCCGTGGATGTTGCGCAGCGTCCCCCGCTGGGCCTCCCCCATGACCAGCTTGACCGCCTTGGAGTAGCCCTCATGGACCTTCTCCATCTCGGAGAGCAGCTTGATCCGGGAGGCCAGGGCGTTCTCCTCCATCTGGAGCTTCATCCGGCGGTCCTTCAGCTGCTCCGCCTTCTTCTGCCGGGACTGGGCCCGCAGGGTGTATCCGTTGATGACGTTTTGGGCGGCGTCCCGCTCCTCCACGGCGCCGTTATACTGCTTTCTGGCGGCCCGGGTCTCGGTTTGGGCCTCCTCCAGCCGCTCCTCCAGCTCCCGGGACTCCCGGCGGACGGTCTCGTCCCGGTCCAGCACCTCCTGGGCGGCGGCGGCCAGGGCGGACAGCAGGGCCTTGGCCTCAGCGGCGTCAGCGGTGCTCAGGTCCTCCCGCTGCCGCAGCGCCTCCAGCTCCCGGGCCAGGGTCCCGGCGGAGCGGGCGGCCTCCTCGGCCTCGCCGCTCTTGGCGGTCAGCTCCTCCCGGCGTTCCCGGAGCTGGTCCTCGATCTGGGCCAGCCGCTCCTTCCGCTGGCCGATCTGGGCGGCCAGGGAGCCCTCCCGGCCCTCCTGCTGCTCCAGGTCGCTTTTCAGCCGCTGGGCCGACTCCCGGTTGTGCTGGATGCTGCTTTTCAGCACAGCCACCGCCGACTCCAGCTCCTTGACGTCCGCCTCCCGGCTCTGCATCTCGAAGCGGAGCCGGTCGATCTCCACGTCCTTCTCCCGCATCTCCCCGGAGCACTGCTCGGCGGCGGCGTAGGCCTTCTCCTGGGCGGTCTTGGCCTCGGTCTGCTGGCGGACGGCCTCCTGATAGTCGGCCTCCACCTTGATGGAATTGGCCCGGATGCGCTCCAGGGTGTCCAGCCAGACGGAGATCTCCAGCCCCCGCAGCTCGTCCCGGAGGACCAGGTACTTCTTGGCCTTCTCGCTCTGCTCCCGCAGGGGCTCCACCTGGAGTTCCAGCTCGGCGATCTTGTCGTTGATGCGCACCAGATTCTCGTCAGTGCGCTCCAGCTTCCGCTCGGCCTCCTCCTTCCGGTGGCGGTAGCGGGAGATACCCGCCGCCTCCTCAAAGACCTCCCGGCGGTCGGAGGACTTGACGGACAGGATCTCGTCGATCTTGCCCTGTCCGATGATGGAATAGCCCTCCCGGCCCAGGCCGGTATCCATAAACAGCTCGTTCACGTCCTTCAGGCGGACGGAGCGGCGGTTGATATAGTATTCGCTCTCCCCGGAGCGGTAATACCGCCGGGTGACCATCACCTCGGACTCCTCCATGTCGAAGATATGGGAGGTGTTGTCCAGCACCAGGGACACCTCGGCGTACCCCGTCTGCTTCCGCTTGGCGGTGCCGCCGAAGATCACGTCCTCCATCTTGCCCCCCCGGAGGGCCCGGGTGGACTGCTCCCCCATGACCCAGCGGATGGCGTCGGAGATATTGGATTTGCCGGACCCGTTGGGACCCACGATGGCGGTGATGTCCTCGCCGAAGGTGAGCACCGTCTTGTCCGGGAACGACTTGAAACCTTGAATTTCCAGTGCCCGCAGGTACATAAACGCCCCTCTTTCCTTTGAAAAGTTTTAATATTCCCTTATTTCAAGGGGTTCGAGGCCTCTGACGTCTATGCAACCTCGCGTCTGTTCGTAACGGCCTGCCGGCCCGGCGGTGCAAAAGGCGGCGCGGTCCGGCTTCCGGTGCCGCGGCCCATTTCCATCTCTCCGGCCGGAAAAAGAAATCTGACATAGCAGTTTATTGTACCATGTCAGATGCCGTTTTTCAAGATTTTATCCTCGTTGTGCGGAAAGGAGGCGCGGACCGTTTTCCCCTGTCCGCGCCTCCTTTTTCCAGGCGTTATTTCATATGGCAGCTTTTGCAGCCGGAACAGTTTCCGCCGCAGCAGCCGCCCTTCTTGTGCTCCCTCCACAGGGAGCGGACCGCCAGGGCCACCACAATGGCCAGGACCGCGATCACGATCAGGTTTCCCAGAATAGCGGGCATTGTCACGGGCTCCTTTCCGTTACTTCGCGGCGGCAGCGGCCACGGAGGTCAGATGACGGGTGTCCCTGTCGGGCTGGTAGCCCTTGCGGAACAGCAGGTACAGGATGGCTGCCACCAGCGCCGCGGCCGCTGCAGTGCCGAGGCCGAAGGCCACCTCGCCGGTCACCAGGCCGCCGAGCTGATAGACGATCAGGGCCACCACATAGGCCCACAGGCACATATAGCCGATGGCGCCCAGGGTCCACTTCACGTTGTTCATCTCCCGCTTGATGGCGCCCATGGCGGCGAAGCAGGGGGCGCACAGCAGGTTGAAGATCATAAAGCTGTAAGCGGAAATGGCGGTGTAGTCGGCGGCCACCAGGGACCAGATCTCGTCGCCCGCCTCGCTGAGCTCGCCGTTGAAGTGGTACAGGATGCCGAAGGTATTGACCACTTCCTCCTTGGCCACCAGGCCGGTGATGGTGGCCACCGTGGCCCGCCAGTTGCCGAAGCCCAGGGGAGCGAAGAGGAAGCAGAGGGCGCTGCCGATGGCGGCCAGCAGGGAGTTGTCCTGCTCCTCCACCATGCCGAAGGCGCCGCCCTCGAAGCCGAAGCCCTGGAGGAACCAGATGACGATGGAGCTCAGCAGGATGATGGTGCCGGCCCGCTTGATGAAGGACCAGCCCCGCTCCCAGGTGGCCCGCAGGACGTTATTGGCGGAGGGCACATGGTAGGCGGGCAGCTCCATGACGAAGGGAGCAGGCTCGCCGGCAAAGGCCTTGAACTTCTTCAGCATAATGCCGGAGAGGATGACAGAGGCCACGCCGATGAAGTAACAGGAGGTGGCCACCCAGGCGGAGCCGCCGAAGATGGCGCCGGCGATCAGGCCGATGATGGGCAGCTTGGCGCCGCAGGGGATGAAGCAGGTGGTCATGACGGTCATCTTCCGGTCCCGGTCCTGCTCGATGGTGCGGGAGGCCATGACGCCGGGGACGCCGCAGCCGGTGGCCACCAGCATGGGGATGAAGCTCTTGCCGGACAGGCCAAAGCGGCGGAAGATCCGGTCCATGATGAAGGCGACACGGGCCATGTAGCCGATGTCCTCCACAATGGCCAGCAGGAAGAACAGCACCAGCATCTGGGGCACAAAGCCCAGCACCGCGCCCACGCCGGCCACGATGCCGTCCTGGATCAGGCTGTACAGCACGCCGTCCTCGGCAACGTTCAAAGCCGCCAGGATGCCGTCCACGGCGCCGGGGACAATCTCGCCGAACAGGACGTCGTTGGCCCAGTCGGTGGCCATGGTGCCGATGGAGACGGGCCAGCCGCCCATGGCGATGGCGTAGATACAGAACATGACCACCGCGAAGATGGGCAGGGCCAGGACGCGGTTGGTGACGATCTGGTCGATCTTGTCGGAGGTGGACAGGCTGCCCTTGGCGGCCTTTTTCTTCACCGCCTTGGTGACCACGCTGTTGATGTAGGCATAGCGCTGGTTGGTGATGATGCTCTCGGCATCGTCATCCAATTCCCGCTCACAGTCGGCGATGTGCTCCTCCAGGTGCGTGGCCAGGTCCTGGTCCAGATTCAGGTCCTCCAGCACTTTCTCATCCCGCTCAAAGAGCTTGATGGCGTACCAGCGGAGGTAGCTCTCCTCCACCTTGCCCTGGATGGACTCCTCGATGTGGGCCAGGGCGTGCTCCACGCTGCCGGTGAACACATGAGGCAGCTCCCCGGCCTTGCGGTTCTGGGCCAGAGCCACCGCCTTCTCCGCGGCCTCCAGGCCGCCCTCACCCTTCAGTGCGCTCATCTCCACCACTTCACAGCCCAGGGCCGCGCCCAGTTTGGCAAGGTCGATGGCGTCGCCGTTCTTCCGCACCAGGTCGATCATGTTCACCGCCACCACCACAGGCAGGCCCAGCTCGATGAGCTGGGTGGTGAGGTACAGGTTCCGCTCGATGTTGGTGCCGTCCACAATGTTCAGGATGGCGTCGGGCTTTTCCTTCACCAGATAGTTCCGGGCCACCACTTCCTCCAGGGTGTAGGGGGACAGGGAGTAAATGCCGGGCAGGTCCTGGATGACCACGTCCTTATGGCCACGCAGATGTCCCTCCTTCTTTTCCACCGTGACGCCGGGCCAGTTGCCCACGTACTGGTTGGAGCCGGTCAGGGCATTGAACAGGGTGGTCTTGCCGCAGTTCGGGTTGCCCGCCAGCGCAATTTTGATCTCCATAGCGCTCTCCTTTCAAAATGTTAGCAAAAGCTAACTTCTCCTCTGAATCATAGGCGGCCTTTCACCGCCCCGGTTTTACTGGACCTCGATCATCTCCGCGTCCGCCTTGCGGACAGACAGCTCATAGCCCCGGACATTCAGCTCCATGGGGTCGCCCAGAGGGGCCACCTTGCGTACGAAGATCTCCACGCCCTTGGTGATGCCCATGTCCATGATGCGGCGCTTCACAGGGCCCTCGCCGTGGAGCTTCACCACGGTGACGGTCTCGCCCACCTTTGCCTCTTTCAGTGTTTTCATACTCGCGCTCCTCCTCTGATACAAAAATAGCGTATTTGCCCACGCGCCAAACCCCGATTTACGGGATCAGGGCGTTGTCTCAGATCATAATGCGGTTGGCCATGGTGCTGTCCAGCGCCACCCGGCTGTCCTTCACCTGCAGGATCAGGTTTCCGGCGATCTCGCTGACCACCGTCACGTCGCTGTCCACCACAAAGCCCAGCTCCGCCAGGTGCTGGCGCACCTCGTCCCTCCCGGTGATCTTGCGGATGGTGACCGTCTCTCCCCTTTTTGCCATTGTCAGCGGCATCATACCATCGCTTCCTTCCAAAGTTAGCCAAATCTAACTCTCCTGCAAAAATTTAGGTTAGCCATTTCTAACCTTCAAACCGGCTACAGTTTACCACCGCTAACCGCCGGTGTCAAGAGCGGTTTTCAGAAAATTTTCCAGTTTCCTCCCTTTTCGTTCACCCGTGGAGAAACACCCGCCCCCAGGGCAGTCCGCTTTATGAATTTTCACGAAGCCGGGAGCATCCCGAGAAAAGCGGACCCGCGGCGTTTCAAACACCGCGGGTCCCTCCATTACCGGATCAGGCCGTATTTCACTTTCAAACGGTCCATCTTTTCCAGCATGGGCTCCGCCGCGAACCAGAGAAACAGGGCGGTGGCCGCCGCCTGGATACAGTCCACCGGAAAGCCGGAGATATAGTAGGCCAGGATGATCTTCCCGTTGAGCTCCCCCGCCCACAGGAGGGCCGAGGCCAGATTCATGATCCCCCCGTAGACCAGCACCGCCGCCAGGGCGCCGAAGACACACAGGGACCCTCTGGAGCGGCGCAGCCAGCCCCTGCGGAACAGCACCCCGGCCAGAAAGCCGATGATGCCCATGGCGAACATCTGCCAGGGCGTCCACGGTCCCTGTCCGAACAGGATGTTGGAGACCAGCATGGTCATCGCCCCCACCAGGAACCCCGTCTCGCCGCCGAAGGCCACGCCGGCGATGATGGTCAGGGCGATCACCGGCTTGAACTGGGGCAGCATGAAAAACGCCGCCCTGCCCGCCACGCCAATGGCGCAGAGCACCGCGATGACCACCAGTTCCCGGGCCTGGGGCTTCCGGTGTTCAAAGACCAGAAAGAAGGGGAGCATGCACTCCAGCAGGATGAGCAGGGAGATAAAATAGTATTTTCTCCCCCCCAGGTAGGTTTCGCCCACAAACAGGGTCAGGGGGATCAACAGCAGGATCAGCGCCGCCGCCATGGTGCGCTTGGAGAGGGCCCGTTTTTCCGCCGGCTTGGGGGCCAGGTGCTCCGGGGGGCAGCTCCGGCGGGAGACGGACAGGGCGAAGACCAGCAGGGACAGGAGCATTCCGCCGTACAGCCGGAGCTGTCCGCCGGCCAGGGAGGTGGCGCCCTCCGGGGCGATCAGGGCCGTCAGGTCGGTGACCCCCAGGATATGGAGAAACAGGACGGCGGTGACAAGCCCGGACACAGCCGCCAGGAGCTTCCGCCACCGGGGAAGGGGGCCGGGCGCAGCCCCCTCCGGGCCTTCCTCCGGCTCCGGCAAAGGCCGGCTGTCCTCCGGCAGCGCGGGGGCGGGGGGCAATTTTCCCCCGCAGGCGGCGATCACGTCCCCGGCGGTCACGGCCTCCGGGACCAGGCCCCGGGCCATGCGGTTGGCGGCGGTGGTATAGAAGCTGTTCCCCGAAAAGAAGCGCCGGGGCGGTCCCTCCGTGACGATGCTCCCGTCAAACAACAGGGCGCACCGGTAGGCGCGGCAGGCGCAGAACTCAATGTCATGGCTCACCATCAGGACGGCTGTCCCCCGGCGGAGCAGCGCCTCCAGGATCTCCCCGAACCGCTGCTTGAATTCCGCGTCCAGCCCCTTGGTGGGCTCGTCCAGCAGCAAAATATCCGGTTCCAAAAGCAGGACCTTGGCCAGCGCCGCGCGCTGCTGCTCCCCGCCGGACAGGTCGTAGGGGTGGCGGTCCAACAACTCCTCCAGTCCGCAGAGGCGTACGGTCCCGGCCACCCGGGCCTCCCGGCCGGAGGGGCTGTCTTCCCGGCCCCGGAAGACCTCAAACAGGTCCTCCCGGACCGTTTTCTTCACAAACAGGGTCTGGGGATTCTGGGGCAGGACTCCTACGCGGCCCGTCCGCCGCAGCTGGCCCCGGTAGGGCCGCAGCAGGCCGGCCATCAGCTTCAGGCTGGTGGATTTCCCCGTGCCGTTGCCCCCCAGCAGGGCCAGAAATTCGCCCCTTCTGACAGACAGGTTCAGCCCCTTCACCACGTCGGGCATGTCCTTTTCATATTTGAACCAGAGGTCCCGGGCCTCCAGGACGGTTTCGCCGGGACAGCCGGGACACGGCTCCGGGGGCAGTTCCCGGAGGGGGTGGTCCGCCGCGTACCCGGCCAGCCAGTCCCGGCCCTCCCGGACCGTCACGGGACATTCTCCCCGGTCCTCCACCGCCGCCCACACCCGCATGGCGGTAGGCATGGCCAGGAACATGGCCGGGTCCCCGTCCTTCAGCTCCGCCCCCACCTGGCCGGGGGAACCGGCGCAGACCAGCCGTCCCCGGTCCATGACGGCCACGTCCGTGGCCAGGGGGAAGGCGTCCTCCAGGCGGTGCTCCGTCAGGATGATGGTGGTGCCCAGCTCCCGGTTGATCCTGCCCAGGGCGGCCAGAAAATCCGACGCCGCGATGGGGTCCAGCTGGCTGGTGGGTTCGTCCAGGATCAGCACCGAGGGCTGCATGACCATAACGGAAGCCAGGTTCAACAGCTGCTTCTGTCCGCCGGACAGCTCATTGACATTTTGATAAAACCAATTCTGGATGCCGAAAAAGGAGGCCATTTCGGCCACCCTGCGGCGGATGGTGGGCGTGTCGCAACCCAGGCTCTCCAGGCCGAAGGCCAGCTCATGCCACACCTTATCCGTCACCACCTGGCTCTCCGGATCTTGCTGCACAAATCCGATCTTCCGGCTCTGGGCGCGCAGGTCCAGCTGCTCCAGGGGCGTCCCTTCAAACAGGACCGTCCCGGTCCTGTCTCCGTGGGGGGCCAGGACCGTCTTGAGCTGACGCAGAAGGGTGGATTTGCCGCAGCCGGAGGGGCCGCACAGGACCAGAAACGCCCCCTGAGGCACCCGCAGGGACAGGCCGTCCAGGGCTTTCGTTTCCTGCTCCGGATACGAAAAGCTCAAGTCCCGTATGGCGAATGTTTCCATTTCCAATCCTCCCATCCCTTCAGGATCACCGGCGTCAGGCAGAGCGCCAGGTACACTAGCTGGAAGCTGATGGGGAAGGCTCCGGTCAGGCTCCCCTTGACGGTGGGGTAGTACCGCCAAGCCAGTCCCCCCGTCATCCAGCCGCAGAGGAGATAGAAGCCCGCGCCGCCCAGCCAGGACAGCAGCAGCTTGTCCCGGCCGTCAAAGCGGTAGATGGAGAAGGCGGTACGGCCCGGCAGGCCGTAGCCCCGGCCCCTCATGCTGTCCGCCGTCTCAATGGCGTTCTCCAAACTCCAGGTGGTCACGATGGAGAGGGAGGTGACGGCGTTTTGAAGCCGCCCCAGGGCTCCTCCCTCCTCCCCGTCCCGCCCCAGGCATCGCTGCGCCTCGCGGACCGCCCGGAACCGGGCCTGGAATTGGGGAATGAACCGCAGCGTCATGCTGAGCACCAGGCTGAGGGCCGGAATGACCCGGCCGAAAAGATAGACAAATTTGTCCGAGGTCATCACCGCCGTATAGCAGGAAAACCACAGGATGACCGCCGCCAGCATGACCGCCGCCGCCAGACCGTAAAGGATACTCTCCAAGGTCAGGGGGTTCCCGCCGGGCAGATAGGCCAGGATGGTCGCCCCCCGGTGGCTGAAGGCCGGGTTGACAAGGGCGGCCATGGCCATCATGGGGAGCAGGCATCCCAGGGAAAGCCGGACCGTCTTCCCGCCGTTGAGACAGACGGCGTAGGCAAAGGACGCCGCCAGCGAAATGCCAAGGCTGACCGGGTGCATCCAAAACATGGTGAACAGCAGCACCAGCAGGAAATAGATCAGATTGACCAGCGGATGACAGCCGGAAAAGGCGTCGTTGTGTTTCATGGACCCTTACTCCTCTCCGCGGGCTCCGGGGCCCGCCCGGTCCGCGCTCCTATTGGCCCGCCGCGTTGGAGCCTCCCACGTCGGCGCCCCGGTCGCAGGTATAGACCCACTCCACCACATCGCCCGCCTGGAGCTGATACCGGGAGCAGCCGTAATTGGGGAACCAGCCGTTGACCCGGTACATCCAGCCGGACTGTTCCCCGCAGTCAAATTCGTACAGGTTGTGGATCCCCTCGATGTAGGCGCTGTTATACAGGGGGGTGTTCTCAAATTCCATGTGAATGCCGGCCTTCTTCATCTCCCGCTGGAGCACGTTGAACACGCTCTCGCCCTCATAGAAGGTGACCTCCGCGGCGGGGAAGATCACTCCGTCTTCCGGCACCAGGTCCAATTTTTCCGGGTCCAGCCAGTCCAGATGGTCCAAAATGGTGTCGCACCGCACCGACAGGGTGCAGGTAAAGGCCGTGTCGGAGATACCGGCCTCCTGGGGCTCCACGGGGTCGGGCTTTCCCTCCGGGACCGGCCCGGTGCCATACCGGTCCGTCCCTTCCGCCGGGCCGGGCTCCTCCCCCTGGTTCCCGGCGGCCTCCGGCTCCTCCGGCGGCGCTTCCGGTCCGGCAGTCTCCCCGTTCCCTCCGGAGGCGGACTCCGCAATCAGTCCCTCCAGAGCATCACGTTCCTCCGCCTCTCCCCCGGAGAGGGCGGCGGAGACGGCGCTCTCTTCCGGCGGCTCCGCCGGAGCGGCCGCCCCGCCCGGCTGTTCCGGCCAGCCCTGCATGCTGGGGGCGCTGCCCCCGTACCAAAAGGCGGCGGCCAGCACCGCGGCGATCACCAGCGGGAGGACCACCCTCCCGCGATTTTTCTTCCACCACATGGGGACATCTCCTCACAATTCACAGAAGTTCCGCCTTGTCCAGCAGGCGGAAGAGCATCCGGGCCACCTCGCAGCGCTTCACGGCCTCCTGGGGCTGGAGCTCCAGCACAGAGTCGTCCAGGATCCCCCACCGGCAGCAGAAGGCCGCGCCAGGCCGGGCCCAAGGGGCAACGGTCACATAGTCGGAAAACTGCGCCAGCACGTCCCGGACCGCCCCCGCGTCCATCCCGGTGTCCATGCCGCACAGCTCCGCGGCCCGGGTCACCATCACAGCGGCCTCCTGCCGGGTGATGGTGGCGTTGGGGGAGAAGGTGGTGGCCGACGTGCCCCCCACGATCCCGTAGGCATAGGCCGTGCCCACGGCGGGGGCGTACCAGGCGGAGTCCTCCACATCCTCAAACCGGTTGTCCGCCCCGGGGGACAGCCCCAGAGCCCGGACCACCAGGGCGGCGAACTGGGCCCGGGTCACCGTGTCATCGGGGCCGAAGACCTGGTCGGTATAGCCGGCAAGGATGCCCCGGGAAGCCAGGGCTTCGATGGCCTCCCGGTCCGGGTGGCCGCCGCCGTCCGAAATGTCCGAGAAGGTCTTCCCCGGCAGAATGACCGGCTGCGCCTGCACGTCCGGGTGCTTGCCCGCCAGCCCCGTTCCCGCCGCCTCTCCGCCGGCGAGGGCGGGGGCGTCGTCCATGCGGTACAGGCTGTTTTCCCCCCGGATGGCGCGCTGGACGGCTGCCAGGCCGTAGAGCCCCTGCTCCGTGGCCATCAGGTCGCTACCCTCCCCGCCGTCCGTATGCCGGAACCCGCTGCCCGGCTGATAATAGGTCATGAGATTGTCCAGCAGGGTGTTCCCGTTTTTGACAAAGCGGGGGTCCTCCAGGGAGATCCCCAGCTCACACAGCGCCACCATCATCTGGACCACGCTCTCGGAATTGGAGACGCCTCCGCAGGTAAACCCGCCGTCCCCGCTCTGCGCCTGAGACATGCACGCCAGAGCCTTGTCCACGGCCTCCTTGACGGCGGGCTGGTCCTGATACTTGGCCAGCGCCTGGAGCGCCATGCCGGTGACGTCCGGGTCGGGACCGGCGCTGCTCTTTCCGGTCAGGTTCCAGCCGCCGCCGGGGAGCTGGCGGGCCAGGATGTCCTCCAGGTACATCTGCCGGGTGGCCTGGGTCCCGGCCTCCGGGTTCTCCGGCATGGGATAGTCCCGGCAATCCAGGGCGATCAGCGCCCAAATGGGGCCGTTGATCCCCTGCCAGACGGTCTTGCCGTAGTCCCCGAGGGGCTTTGTCAGGTCGTACCCCGCCACATCCCTGGCGTCCTTGCCCAGGGCGGCAAGCGCCACGATCAGGCGGCTGTACTCCGTGTACTTTTTGTCGTGGAGCACCCCGCCGCGCTCCCGCACATAGTCCTCCACCCCGGCGTAATAGTCCCGGTAATACTCCTCCGGAAGGTCATAGCCGCTTCTGGCAAGGCCCAGCACCGTCCATTCTCCGCCCACAGAGCCCACCTGGGGCGCCGGGACAGTTTGGTACAGGAACCGGGCGGTATCCGCGATGGTGTCCGCCAGCGTCTCCTCCGTCACAGCGGCCAGCGCCGCTGCCGGGGTCCCCAGCACCAGGGCCAGGGCAAGCAGCAGAGAGAGCATACGGGTTTTGATTCGGGTCATTCGATCTCCTCCTTGTGTGTTTACCGCCTTCCGCCCGGGCGGAAGGCAAAAAAAGCGGCATGTCCCGGAGGGCACGCCGTCAAGGCAAGAATTTCCTACACTTGAAAACATGCTTCCGGTTCCGGCAGAAGCACCGTTCTCTCCCGCGTATCTGACTTATCTTCCCGAGGGAAGCATCACAGTGACCGACTCGTTGGGAGTTTCACCCAATTCCGCGTTCCATGGGGATGGACAGAGAGCGACGATCCAGTTGTGGAGTGGATTATAACACAAATTCCGCCGTCTGTCACTCCGCTGGAAAAGATTTTGGGCAGATCCTGGCCCGCCGCCGGCAAACTGGTGATTGACAGACGCCGCCAAAGGGTGTAACCTACCAATCGAAGGGCTTTATGCCCGGGAAAACAGAATCATGCTCCGGCTTTTGTGGCACATACGCGACCCCGCCCGCAGGGGCGGGACACGTATTCTTGTTCTGCTGAACAAGGGAACCAGGTCAGAACCCTGGACACGATTTGACGGCGTTTGCCCTCATTTTGTGCTGTAATCATGGAGCTTATCCTCTTTCTGCGAAAGCAGGTCACTGGCCGCAGGACCACGCGGCTGGGAAGGCGGAGGGTCGGCGCTGGCGCGGTACGCGCGCCTGAACATGTGAGTCAGAAGACCTACAACGGAGAGGACCTCACTTTGGGTGAGGCTCTTTTTCGAGCCATTTTAAGCGGTAGTATTGTGATACTACCGCTCTTTTTTCGTTGAGAAAAGGGCGGGTGCGTGCAGGCATCCGCTTTTTTTCGGGGTAAGGGAAAGTTCTCCGCGTTTCGCGGTTTATGATACATCAAAGAGTTAGGAGGAAAACAGATGAAGAAACGAGCATTGTCCCTGCTTCTGGCCCTTGTCATGGTGCTGGGCATGCTGCCCGGTACGGTTCTGGCAGCGGATGCCCCCACGGAGGTCGCCAGCCAGAGCGGTCTGGCGGCCATGGGCAGCGTCAACTACCAACTGGCGGTGGATGGCATCAGCGGTGCGCAGACGTATTTAAAGGCGAATGAGCCGGATCCGTACGCCTACGGGTATGAGTGGAACATTTTCTCCCTGCTCCGCTCCGGCGCGTCCATATCCCAGAGCCAGCTGGACGTCTACCTGGACTCCGTGGCAGACACCTACTCCGCCCCTGACAGCGAGGCCCTGAAGCCCACCACCCTGGCCCGGGTGGCCCTGACCCTGGGGGTGCTGGGCGAGGACGCCTCCGATTTCCGGGGGCTGAACTTCATCGGCCCGCTCTGCTCCAGCGGCCACATCACCGACAGCAGCAACGAGGCCATGTGGGCCCTCATCGCCCTGGACAGCAAGGCCTATGAGGTGCCGGAGGGTGCGGCGTGGACCCGGGAGAAACTGATTTCGGAGATCCTCCGCTATCAGGCCGGTGACGGCGGCTTCGGCCTGAACGACAGTCAGACTGTGGGCGTGGACGTGACCGCCATGGCCCTCCAGGCCCTGGCGCCCTATTACGGTTCTGACGAGCAAGTCACAGCCGCTGTGGACCTGGCCCTCAACTGGCTGAAAGGGCAGTTGGACCGGAACTGCGTGGCGGGCGGCACCTCGGAGTCCACGGCCCAGGTACTGACGGCCCTTGCCGCCCTGAAAATCGATCCTGTCACCGTTGGTGAGAACGGCTTCGCGGCCAGCGCGGCCCGGAACCTGATCACCGCGCTGACGGGGTTCCAGCTGGAGAACGGCGGCTTTCAGCATGCCGACACGGCTTCCGCCTCCACTTCCATGAGCACCATTCAGGCGCTTTACAGCCTGGAGGCCTACCGCCGTTTCGCGGCGGGGGAAAACAGCCTGTATGACCTGGCCGATGTGAACCGTTCGACCCGCTCTGTACTGGAAAACCGTCTGAAGGAAGCCAACAGTCTCATTGAGGGAGACTACACCGAGGCGAGCTGGGCCGCCATGGCGGCTGCCCGCGCCGCCGCCCAAGAGGTGTATGACAATGAAGCCGCGTCGGAGGAAAACCTCGTGGACGCCGACAGCGCGCTGGCCGCGGCCATTGCCGCGCTGGAAAAGGTCTCCGGTGACTCCGGCTCCGGCGGCTCCGGCGATTCCATCCAGGTCTATGTGACCATCTCCAACGCCGGCGAACTGGTCATGGCCCAGAGAGCCGTCACCGTCAAAGACTACAACGAAAACGGCGGCTATGACGTGGACGACGCCCTCTACGCCGCCCACAGGGCCGCCTATCCCGGCGGCGCGTCCTCCGGCTACGCCAGCGCGGAGGGCCCTTACGGCCTGAGCCTCACCAAGCTCTGGGGGGACACCAGCGGCTGCTTCGGCTACTGGCGAAACAACAACTCCTGCTGGTCCCTGGCCGACCCCGTGGCGGAAAACGACTACCTGACCGCCTTTGTCTACGAGGACAGCATCTACTGGTCGGACTCCTACTCCAAATTCGACCGTTACGCCTATTCCGTCCAGACCGGCGAGGCGGTCTCGCTCACGCTGGAAAACGCCGGTTATGACGAGTACTGGAACACAGTATTCACTCCCCTGGCCGGCGCTGAGATCACCGCCTGTCAAAGCGATCTCACCCCCGTACCCTCTGAGGATTATACGGTGACGGATACCGGCTCCGGGACCTACTCCGCCGTATTCCGTCAGGCCGGGACTTACTATCTGGCGGCTTACTGCGGCGACCCCCTCACCGTCCCCGCGGTCTGCCAGATCACGGTCACCTCGCCCCAGGGCGGAGGCAGCACCCGCATCACCGTCTCCATCAGCGTGAAGGACCCCCAGGGCAGGACCTATCTGGACAGGACCTCCTATACCCTGGCCGCCAATGCCACCGTCTATGACCTGCTGCGGAAGACCGGCCTGGAGATCACCACGGCCGGCTCCGGCTCCGGCGTCTACATCAAGGCCATCGAGGGGCTGGCGGAATTTGACCAGGGTGCCGGCAGCGGCTGGATGTACTGCGTCAACGGCGTCTTCCCCGAGCTGTCCTGCGGCGCCTATGTGCTGTCGGACGGCGACGACGTGGAGTGGCTCTACACCCGCGACCTGGGCGATGATGTTGGCGGCGGCGCATCCTCCGATGAGAGCGGCACGGAAAGCCGCACCGCGGCCAGGGCGGTCCGGGAGCTGATCGACACCATCGGCGCGGTCACCGCGGACAGCGGTCCCGCCATCGCCGCGGCCCGGGCAGCCTACGACAACCTGACCGACGCGCAGAAAAAGCTCGTCACCAACTACAGCGCCCTCACCGCCGCCGAGCTGGCCTACGCCCAGCTCACCGTCCAGCTCCCCTTCACCGACATGGAGGGCCATTGGGCCCGGGAAGCGGTCCGGCATGTCTATGCGCGCGGCCTGATGGCCGGGACCGGCTCTGACACCTTCTCCCCCGACCTGACCACCACCCGCGGCATGATCGTCACCATACTGTACGCGTTGGAGGGCAGACCCGCGGTGCCGGGCGGTCCGGCCTTCACGGATGTACCGCACGACGCTTACTACGCGGACGCGGTCACCTGGGCGGAAACCTGTGGGATCATCAGCGGATACGGCGGCGGCGTCTTCGGTCCCGACGCCCCCATCACCCGGGAACAGCTGGCCGCGATCCTCCGCCAGTACGCCGCCTATAAGCAGTATGACGTGACGGCGGAGGCTGACCTGAGCCAGTTCGTGGATACGGACCAGATCGGCGCCTGGTCCTTTGACGCCCTGGCCTGGGCCTGTGGGGCCAATATGATCAGCGGCGTGGGCGGCCAGGTCCTGGACCCGAAGGGGAACGCCACCCGCGCCCAGGCGGCTGTGATCCTGATGCGCTATCTGGAAAACGTCGCGAAATAACAGACCGCACAAACGCCGCCGGGCCCCCGGCGGCGTTTGCTTTTCCCCGCCGGGGATGAAATTTATGGAAATCTTAATTCTTCCTTCAACTGGATTTCAGCCTTTTCTGGTACCATGGCAGCATCCAACAGAGAAGGAGGCCTGTTCCATGGCGGAACGCACTGTCTATATCCTGCTCACCCGGTCGGGGACCTGGTTCTCCCGTCTGATCCACCTGGCCACCCAGGACCGCTACACCCACGCCTCCATCGGCCTGGACGGGCCCGCGGGACCCTTCTACAGCTTCGGCCGGAAATATGAGTGGTCCGCCCTCCCCGCCGGGCTGGTGGAGGAGCAGGTGACCCCCCGGCGGCGGACGGTGCCCTGCTGCCTGTACGAGCTGCGGGTCAGCGGGGAGACCTATTTCCGCCTACGCAGCCGCCTGGACGCCATGTACGCCCGGCGGGAGGAGTTCGGCTACAACCTGCTGGGGGCCTTCGCCTGCTATTTTGACCTCCCCCTTCAGCGCCGCCGCCACTACTTCTGCTCCCAGTTCGTGGCGGACCTGCTGGAGGACTGCGGCGCCCTGGAGCTGCCCAAGCCCCCCACCCTGCTGCGCCCCGCCGACTTCTGCAGGGTGGCGGGCCTGCGTCCCGTCCATCAGGGGCCCCTGGAGGGACTTCTGGCCTGGACCGCGGCGTGAGCATAATGTTTCATTTCATGGCCCATGTACCTGAAGCCCGCGTCATGTAGGGCAAGGGCTCTGCCCTTGCTTTTCTGAGTAGGCAAAATACAGGGATATGTTTAGCATTTGAGAATTTCGCCTGCGGGCGGGACGGGGATGGGGATATTTCGCCCCCGGGCGAGGTACTTTTGTAGAGATACAAAAGTACCCAAAAAATCTCCGGGGCTTCGGCCCCGGCCCCCAAGGGGCGTCCTACAAAAAAGCCTGCCTCACGTCCGGCGCCCATTCCCTGGTTTTGCGGCCCCGCCTTCCGGGCCTTCGGCCCTGGGCGGAATGAACCGGAATCCGAATAGCCGCTGAATACCGGCGCCTGAGTTTCCGTATCCTGCGGTCCTTGGCTGTGTTGCTTCTCTCCGCCGTGTGCAGCTTAATTCAGCGGACACCCGCACGATCAGTCCCACAGCGCGTAATCTGCTGCTCTGTCAATAAAATCTACCAGATTGGAAGAACTTTCCCTTGTTAAAACAAAAAGTCCGCCGGGCGTCCGGCGGACTTTTCCTCTTATTCCAGGTCTTCGATCCTCATCTTTTGCAAATCATTCTGAAAATCCCGACGGTTCTTATAGTGGAGCCAGATGCCCCCATGGACCACCGTGGGGATATTGGCCACCAGGAACAGTCCGGCGATGGCCCCCATGGCCCCGGGTGTCAATTCTCTGCGCTCCGGCTCCTCCCGGTGCTGCTCCACGATCTGCCCGCTCTCATCATAGGTAGTAACGGTAGTGGCCCCTCCGCCCGAATATATTTGGAGCCCTGCCAGATTCAGTACGATCAGCAAAGAAAACAGCAGGGACAGCACCGGCAGGATCAGTCCCAGCCGCCCTCCCTTCCGGCATAGCCACACCTGAAGGACCACCAGCAGGGCGATGGGTACCAGCATCATAAAAACGCCCGCTACCAGAGCGATCCCCACGGCGGAAAACATCATACTCACAAGAATTCCTCCTTTTCTCGGCGGTCAGAGCTGCGCTCCGCCCCGGGTCTTTTTATACTCGGCGATCAGCACCTTGGCGGTGTCGAAGTCCAGCTTCTCGCTGACCACCAGCCGCTTGATGGTGGCGATATAGGGGTCGGCGGCGGTATCCTCCCCGATCCGGATCTTCTGGATCAGCCGGTCCAGCCGCAGCCGCACCGTGGGGTAGGTCACCCCGTACTGGGCCGCCATCTCCTTCAGGGACCCGGAGGAAAGGATAAACTTTTTGATGAACACCACGTCCTCCTCCTCCAGCCCCGCCATCCACTCGGGCACCACGTCCACCGACATGCGGTCATCTCCCTTCCTGTTCTGTGTCTGTATTATAATGTTTAATTTTATTAAAGTCAACATTTAATTTTATTTTTCATAATCTTTTCATAATTAAAAAATGCCGCTGCGTCAGCAGCGGCATTGGGATCGTGAAACCTTACGCGGGCGTCCTGCGGCGGAGGAAGGAGAACTTGGTCTCGGAGCACACCACCGCCACAAAGATCAGGGCAAATCCCGCCAGCAGGCGGGCGGTGACCGGGTCGCCGTAGAAGAGCACGGAGAACAGCACGCCGAACACCGACTCCAGGGACAGGATGACCGAAGCGGAGGCGGGGTCGGACCAGATCTGCCCCACGTTCTGGAACAGGAGGGCCACGGTGGTGGCCATGACGCACAGGTAGGCCAGGGGCAGGAACACCGCCGGGTCGGTGAGGGCCTGGGCGGGGAAGGTCTCGGTGCACCCTCCGCAGATCCAGGCGTACAGGGCGGCGAAGGCGAACTGGAACACGGTGAGCAGGGTGATATCCTTGCCGGGGGAGACCTTCTCCACCGCCACGATGTGGGAGGCGTAGAACACCGCGCACAGCAGGGTGAGCAGGTCCCCGGCGTTGATGGACAGCTGGTCGTTGAGGGAGACCAGCCCCACCCCGGCCACGCACAGCAGGGCGGCGGCGATGTTATAGCGGTCGGGCTTCGCCTTCACCACCGCCCAGGTGAGAAAGGGGACGATGACGCAATACACCGCCGTGAGGAAGGCGTTTTTGGAGGGGGTGGTCAGGGACAGGCCAAAGGTCTGGACCGAGTAGGCCAGAAACAGGAAGCCGCCGATCACCGCCCCCCGCCACAAGTAGTCCGGGGTGAATTTTTTCCAGCGCTTCCCGCACACCAGGGCCAGCAGCACCGCCCCGGCGGTAAACCGGATGGCCAGCAGGAAAAAGACGGGCATCACGTCCAGGGCGTTTTTCATGATGAAGAAAGAGGTGCCCCAGATAAGGGCGGCGGCGAACAGCATGGGTTTTGCCAGGATCTTCATGGTCTTGGGGGACATGGATATCAACTCCGGATTGCAAAATAGGGCTGTCCCATGGTATCATGGGACAAATCAGCTTCGGGGCCCGGGCCCCGGGAAGGAGCGGCCCATGGAGCTTCTGGGACGGGATTTTTATAACAGGGACACGGTGACGGTGGCCCGGGACCTGCTGGGCAAACACCTAGTCCGGGTGCTGGAGGACGGCACGGAACTTGTGTGCCGGATCACTGAGACGGAGGCCTACGTAGGCCGGATAGACAAGGCCTGCCACGC
This sequence comes from Pseudoflavonifractor phocaeensis, assembly GCF_021531815.1. Classification (GTDB taxonomy): domain Bacteria; phylum Bacillota; class Clostridia; order Oscillospirales; family Oscillospiraceae; genus Lawsonibacter; species Lawsonibacter phocaeensis_A. The sequence goes on along the minus strand of NZ_JADYUM010000007.1, from coordinate 29,571 downwards.
CTACGGCTACAAGCGCACTCCCAGGACCGAGACTCTGTTCGCCCCGCCGGGGACCGCCTATATTTACCTGATCTACGGCATGTACCACTGTCTGAATTTCGTGACGGAACCGGAGGGGGAACCCTCCGCCGTCCTCATCCGGGGGGCACAGGCGGTCACAAACGGGGACATTATAGCAAAAAACCGTTTCAATTGCAAGATGGCGGAGATGACCGCCTACCAGCGGAATAACTTTCTCAACGGCCCCGGCAAGCTGTGCCGGGGGCTTGTCCTCACCAGGGCACAGAACGGGCTGGACCTGACGGACCCGCGGGGGGCGCTGTATGTCTGTGACGGCCCCGCCCCCGGGCGTATACAGGCAGGAAAACGCATCGGCATCGACTACGCCCAGGAGGCGGTGGATTTCCCCTGGCGGTTTTGGCCGGAAGAATCATTTTCCGTTCCCCCTTCCGGATGATCCCGGTCAGGGCAGTCCTGCACCACGCCGCACGGTCAGGTGTACCCACCAAAGGCAAGGGCAGAACCCTTGCCCTACATGGGGTCGAGTTCAAGATTTAAACCGATCCAAATTCACCATTTTCATTTCCATGACGGAGGTTCCCATGTACTTTTTCGACCTGGACGGCACGCTCCTGGACTCTAACGGAGTCTGGCTGGACATCGACATGGATTTTCTGGGGCGGCGGGGGATCTCTCCCGTCCCGGAGGACTACACGGACTATGTGACCCACCACACCTTCCACGACGCGGCGGAGTACACCCGCGTCCGGTTCTCCCTGCCCATGACCGGGGCGGAGATCGCGGGCGCATGGCGGGAAATGGCCCGGGAGGCCTACGGCGGCCGCCTGTCCTTGAAGCCGGGGGCCCGGGATTTTCTGCTCCGGGCCAACCAGGCGGGGGTCCGGTGCGCCCTGCTCACCTCCTGTATGCCCGAGCTGTGCCGGGCGGCTCTGGAGGCCCACAACCTGTCCCCTCTGCTGGAGGCGGTGCTGACCACGGCGGAGCTGGGCCTGGAAAAGAGCGATCCTGCCCTGTATCTCCGCGCGGCGGAGCTGTGTGGGGAAGCGCCCGCCCGGTGCGTCCTGTTTGACGACTCCCCCGTCTACTGCGCCGCCGCCAAAGAGGCGGGCTGGCGGGTCCGCGGAGTGGCCGACCCCATCTTCGCCCGCCGGTCAGGTGAGCTGGCGGCGCTGTGCGGTCCGGACGGGTACCCCTTTGATTTTTCCGGTCCCCTCCCATAAATCCACAGAAAAACGCGCAGGAGGCGGTCCCATTGGGACCGCCTCCTGCGCTGTATCAGGGAGTCAAAGGAGAACGCATATTCAATTGGCCTCGACGATCCGGACCTGTCCGCTGATGGGATCCACATAGAGGGTCAGGTCGTTGGAATACGCCTTGCAGGCCGTCAGGCGCTGGGCGCCGCTGCTCTGCTTGAACCAGTTTTCTTCGCTGGTCCGGTCGTCGTCCACCCTGCGGTAGCACTCCACGGCGTCGGACACCCGGTAGGTCCTGCCCCCGGCGGTGACGTAATTCACGCCCTGGCTCTCAAAGAAGTCGGCCGGCTTGACGTTGGCCACGGCAGTCAGTTCCGTGATCCCCCGGAAGGTGTTGTTCGCCCCCAGGGCCACCCCGGTGAAGGAGCCGCTCTTGCCGGAGTATCCGGCGTTGGCCAGCTGCTTCTTCCCCGCATGGTTGACGAGGAAGGCCCTGCGGTTGGTCACTTCCACGCCGTCCGCGCCCGGTTCGCTCACGCTCTGGATGATCAACATTCCATATTCGTAGGTGTCGCCGGTCACCTCGTTCAGGACAATATAGTCCACCATGTTGGAGGAGTTCAAGTGGTAGGTGGCGATCTTGTTGGCGGGGATGGAGCCCATGCTCAGATTGGACAGGCTGATGGGCGCCATGGCGCCGCCCTCCGCCTGCTCATAGATCCGTACCCCGGCGGCCACCGTATAGCTGCCCAGCTTCATGGCTTCCACATTGAAGGGGCCGGACGCCGTCTTGCCGGCCAGCCGGCTGGCGCCGATGACTCCCCTGGTGCCGGAGGTGATGGTGACCAGCTGGTCCGCCAGCTTGTCAGCGCCGGAAACGCTGCCCGTCAGGGCCAGGGTCCCGCCGTTGGGCAGGAACACCTCCGCGCCTCCCTCGGTGACCATGCCGACGGCGGTGGAGCGGACTCCCGCGCCGGGGCTGGCCACTCCGGCCACCTTGCCGTCGGCGGTGAGCAGGAGGGTGACCTGGTCGCCCACCTTGCAGCCCACCGTGGTGTCCCAGGCGCACTCCAGCACCTCAAAGGTATGTCCCAGGGCCTCCATCTTCTCCGGGGCCTTGGGGCTGGGGGCGGCGTCCTCCAGGACGCAGGTCAGCCGCAGGTCGGAGACGATGAGGGTGTTGGACAGGCTGTCGTAGGTGACCACGTCATAGGGCTTGATGTCCCCCAGGGAGATGGTCTGGCGGTTCTTTTGGATCTGGAAGTTGGCGGTCCCTCCGGTGAGCTTGCGGAACATATCGGTGCTGACGGCGCCGGTGACCACCACGGCGCCCGCGTCGCTGGTGGCCATGCTGCCGCTGACATAGACGGCCACCACCTTGCCCCGCTGGGAGAACATGGTGATCTGGCTGCCCGCGGTCAGGGCGGTGTGGGCGCTGACATAGCTGTCCCCCTCCGTCTTGTCGGCGGTATACACCGGGGTGTCGCTGGGGATGGCGTACTGCCGTCCGTTGGTCCCCTTCACATAGGTGGGCTGGGCGGCGCCGGACAGGGTGATGGTGGTGGAGGTGCTGTCATCGGGGACAAAGGTTACGATCTCCTGCTTGTCACTGAGGACCAGCGAGCCCCGGCAGCCCTGGAGGGCGGTGGGGCTGACGGACTCGGTCTTGGGCAGGTAGGTGCCGGCGGAGGTGCGGACGGCCCCCTCCTGGCTGCCGTCCTCCGCCTCCACGTTGACGGCCAGCAGCACCACGTCCTCCCGGGCGCTGCCCAGGGTCTGGTAGTAGTCCCCGCCGTCCCCGGTCTTGCAGCCCAGGGCGTTGACGAAGAGCTGGGCCGCCTGGGCCCGGGTGATGGGGTCGTTGGCTCCGGCGGACACCCCGTCGGTCAGGCCGATGGAGGCGGCCAGGTTCAGGTAGCTCTGGGGCCACACCGCCCCCGCCTGCTGGCTGGAGTAGCCCAGCACCCGGATGAGAATGGTGGCCGCCTGGGCCAGGGTGATCTGGGCGTCGGGCTCAAATTTCCCGTTGCCCACGCCGGAGATCAGGGGGATCTCCCGCTCCCCGTCCTTCAGGGTGGTGGAGGCCGCCAGGTTCACATAGCCCAGGGCCCAGTGGCGGGCGGTGACGTCGGAGAAGATGGTGCGGGTGGCGTGGAGGGCCACCTGGTCCCCCTTCTGCATGAACTTGACCACCATGGTGCAGAACTCCGCCCGGGTCAGGCCGGCCCCGGGGTTGAACCGGTTGCCGCCCACGCCGCTCACCACGCCCATCAGCCGCAGGATGTCGGCGTTGACAGCGGTGGCGGCGTCGGACACGTCGGCGAAGGAGGAGCCCGCCGCCCCCGCGGGCAGGACCGCCAGGGAGGCCAGCAGAGCCGCGGCCAGCACGCCGGCAAACAGTCGTTTTACTTTCATATGTCTCATTCTCCTCGTTCCTTGAGATTGGGGATATTCCGCCCCGCCCCGTCAGTCGGCCCGCAGGGCCACCACGGGCTGAAGGCCGGAGGCCTTGATGGCGGGGTACATGCCGAAGATGATGCCCAGCACCACGGAAAACAGGAAGGCGCCCACGGTGATGCCGGCCCCCGGCAGCATCATGGCCTCGTCCAGCAGCAGCTTGCCGGCGATGAGGGTGCCCACGCAGCCGATGCCGATGCCGATGATGCCGCCGATGGAACAGATGACGGCGGCCTCGATGAGGAACTGGGTGATAATGCTCTTGCGCTCGGCGCCGATGGCCTTGCGGATGCCGATCTCCCGGGTGCGCTCGGTGACGGTGACCAGCATGATATTCATGATGCCGATGCCGCCCACCAGCAGGGAGATGCCGGCGATGGCCCCCAGCACCAGGGACTGCATCAGGTTCTGGCTCTCCATGTCCTGGGCGTAGCTGTTGTTGCTCTGGACGTAGTAGTCCCCCTGGTCCGACCAGCCCTGCTCGTTCTTGGGGAACAGGCCGGCCAGGTAGGCGTCCAGCTTGGTCATGGCCTCGGTGGTGGCGCTGGCGCTCTTGGCCTTGACCACATAGCTGCTGATGGTGCTGTTGTTGTTCATGGTCCGGTTGAAGGTGTAGGGGATGACGATGATGTTGTCCATCTCCGGCCAATACTGGATATTCATGGACTCATACCACCCCACCACCAGGAAGGGCTGGCCGTTGATGGTGATGGTCTCCCCCACCGGGTCGGTGTAGTCAAAGAGGGCCTCCTTGGCCCCGGAGCCCAGGACGCAGACGGCGTTGGTCTTCTCCACGTCCAGGAAGGACATCTCCCGGCCCCCGGCCAAGGTGTAATTGTTGCACACGCCGTACTGGTCGGAGCCCAGCTTGACGTGCATCATCTTCTCCCAGTCCATGCCGCCGCCCATGCCCATGCTGTCCCCGTCGTTAATGGCGAGGGTCTTGGCCCCGTACTGGACGGTCATTTTATTTCCGATCTCCGCGTCCGGGGTGATACCCAGCACCAGGTCGTTCATGGACAGGCAGTAGTCGTACAGCTTCTGGGAGGTCTCGTTGTTGTTGTCGTAATAGGAGTAAGCCTGGACGGTGATCTTGTTGTCCCCCATCTTCTCGAAATACTCCATATTCTTCTTGTTCTGCCCCTGGACCACCGACACCATGATGACCACGCTGGCCACGCCGATGATGATGCCCAGCATGGTGAGGAAGGACCGGGTCTTTTTCATGGAGATGGACTTGAAGGCCATTTTGAAGGCTTGCCACAGGTTCATTCCCACTCCACCTCCTGGGGGTGATCGGCGATGACTCTGCCGTCGGACAGGCGGACCACCCGCCGGGCGGTGGCGGCGATGGAGTCGTCGTGGGTGATGAGGAGGATGGTGGTCCCCTCCCGGTACAGCTCCCGCAAAATCTCCAGCACATGGCGGCCCGTCTTGGAGTCCAGGGCGCCAGTGGGCTCGTCGGCCATGATGATGGGGGGCCGGGTGGCGATGGCCCGGGCGATGGCCACCCGCTGCTGCTGGCCGCCGGACATCTCGCTGGGGCGGTGGTGGGCCCGGTCCTCCATCCCCACCCGGGCCAGGGCCTCCATGGCCATGTCCTCCCGGTCGAAGACGGACACCCCCCGGTAGATCAGGGGCAGGGTCACGTTCTCCAGGGCGTCCAGCTCCTGGATCAGGTTGTAGCCCTGGAAAATGAAGCCGATCTCCCGGTTTCGGATGCGGGCCAGTTCCTTGTCGGACAGGGAGGTGACGTCGGTGCCGTCCAGGTAATACTCCCCGTAGGTGGGGATGTCCAGACAGCCCAGCACATTCATCAGGGTGGACTTGCCGGAGCCGGACTGGCCCACGATGGCCACGAACTCCCCCTTGTCGATCTGGAGGGACACCCCGTCCAGGGCCCGGACCTCGCTCTCCTTGCCCTCGTTGTAAATTTTATAGAGATCCCGAATATCTATGAGCATGGCGGCACTCCTTACCAACTGCTGCCCATGTCGGTGACGGTGTAGTTGACGAAGACCATGTCCCCCTCCTGAATGCCGGAGGTGATCTCCACGTTCTGGGCGTCGGAGATGCCCGTCTCCACGATGACGGGGTAGTAGCCCTCCGCCTCGCTGGGGTACTGGCGCTTCTGGCCGGGCTCCACCGTGGGCAGGTCCAGCTCGGGCACGTCGTCGGGCCGCTCCTCCCGCTGGACAAAGACCACCGCCTGGCGGTTGCCCTCCAGGTCGCTGACGTACTTCACCGAGCTGGTGGGCACCAGGATGCAGTCCGCGGACTCGCTGGTGACAAAGGAGTATTGCAGCCACGCCCCGTCCATCAGGGAGCCGTCGAAGTTGTCCACCGACAGGGTGACGGGGTAGTTGGTCATGCCCTGGCCGCTCTGGGCGCCCCCCATGTCGATGGCGGTGACGGCGCCCATGTAGGGGTTGCCGTTCCAGTCCAGCTCCACCATGTCCCCGGGCTTGATGAAGGAGATGTTCCGGTCGTCCACCTGGATGGTGACCAGCATGGTGGTGGTGTTGGAGATGATGACCACGGTGTCGCCGCTCTTGACCTCCGCCCCCTCGGAGAGGGTGCAGGAGGTGACGGTGCCGTCAATGGGGGCCACGGCGTTGAAGTCCTCCAGGGCCTTCACGGCCTCGTCCAGCCTCTCCTGGGCCTCGTCGATCTCCTCCTGCTTGTTGCGGATGTCGGTGTCGATGGTGGAGGAACCCAGGTACAGCAGGGCCTCCCCGGCGGACACGTTGGCGTAATTGAGCAGGTTGCCCTCCCCCGTCACCGGGCCGCTGGCCTTGGCGACGATGGTCCGGGTCTCGTAAAACTCGGTCTTGCCGTTCTCATAGGGGTAGATGTCGGCGCCGTCGGCGGCCTTGAGCACGGCGGAGGCGTCCATCCCGGCGGTGAGGGTACCCGGGTTGTCAAAGACGATGACCGCCTCAAAATGGACCGCCCCCTCGGGGGAGATGTAGCTCACCTTGTGGACCGCCTCCACCGTCCCGGTGAAGGAGCCCATGACGGCGGGGATGGAGACGGACACGCTCTGGCCCGCCTGGATGTCGTTTTCATAGGCGTAGCTGAAATAGAGGGACAGCTTCAGCTTCCTGTCGTTGACCAGGGTGGCCACGGTGGTCCCCTTGGACACGTCTTGGTCCAGGTCGAAGTCCTGGACCTCCTGGAGCTTGCCGGCGAAGGGGGCACGGACCGTCAGGTTGGATGCCTCCTCCTGGAGGTCGGCCATGTCCTTCTGAAGGTCCTCCAGCTTTTTCCGGGCGTTGGACACCTCGTCCTCGGCGGCCTGGCTGTAGATGGTGTACAGGGGATCTCCGGCCATGACGGTCTGTCCGGCGGTGACATAGACCTCCTGGACGGTGCCGCTCTGGGTCAGGGTGATGGCCGCCGACTCCTTGGCCTTGGCGGTGCCGCTGCCCGACACCTTGCTCTGGATGGTGCCCAGAGAGGCGGGCTGGGCGTAGATCTCCCCCTGGTCCCCGCTCCCGGAATTCAGGAACTTGTACAGGGCGAAGCCGCCGCCGCCCAGGATGGCCGCCGCCACGCCCAGGGCCACCAGCCGCTTGACCAGCTTCTTTTTCCGTGCTCCCGTCTTCTTCACCGGAGCCCTGGGGGGCGCGGGGGTCTCCACTTTGGGCTGGGGATTGGTCACTTCTGGCATAGCGCAAACTCCTCCTCTATCCATTCAAGCCCTGACGGCTTGCTTCGTGCTTTCAAAGGCGGGCAGACCTGTCCCGCACTTCCCATTATAGGTGCCCCGCTCCCGCTCTGACAACTACAGGGCGGTTACAAATCCTTTAAGATTGTCTTAAGAAGCCGGGCCCCTCTGGGACTCTCGATAAATTAGACGCAGACGGATGGAAAAGGTTACACGTTTTTCCCGAATTTTTCCTCCAGCGGAAAACGGCGGCGCGTCCGGGCCGGGAAAGGCCGGGCACGCCGCCGCCGATTTGTCTGCGGGCTTATCCGATTTTTTCCATGTGGGCGGCGGCGGATTTCAGCATCAACCGCTTGGTGCCCACGTCGTCGAAGACAATCTCCGCCAGGGCGTCGCCCCCCATTTTCTGGATGGAGAGGATCATACCCCGGCCGAAGGCCTTGTGGCGTACCGTGTCCCCCTTCTGGAAGCTGGGGGCGGCGCTCCCGCCCACAGCGGGCCTGGCCCCTCCCCCCGCTGGAGGATTCAGGGGGTGCTTGGCCTTGGGGGTGGTCCCATAGCCGCTCCCCGCCCCGGACATGGCCCGGGTGAAGCCGCCGTAGGAGGGCTGCTGGGCAGGCCGCTGGGGCCGCTGGTCATAGGGGCTGCGTCCGCCGGCCCGGCCGCCGTAGCTTCCCTGCCGGTAGGTGCCGTATCCCCCGTAGCCCGAGGTCCGGCTGGGCATCCCGCCCCAGCCGCTCTCCTCCTCCCCGCCCAGATCGGACAGGTAGGACCTTCCGGTCCGCTCCAGGTGCTCCGGGGGGATCTCCTCCACGAACCGGGAGGGCCGGTTGCTGCTGGTCCGGCCGAAGAGCATCCGCTGGTTGGCGCAGGTGAGGTAGAGCTTCTCCTTGGCCCGGGTCATGGCCACATAGCACAGCCGCCGCTCCTCCTCCATCTCCTCCGTCTCTCCGATGGCCCGGATGCCGGGGAAGATGCCCTCCTCGGCCCCCACCACGAAGACCACGGGGAACTCCAGGCCCTTGGCTGCGTGCATGGTCATCATCACCACGCAGTCCTGATCCGGGTCGTGGCTGTCCAGGTCGGTGTACAGGGCGATCTCGTCCAGGAAGCCGGCCAGGGAGGGCTCCTCTCCGGCGTTCTCCATGTAACCCCGGATGGAGGTGAGCAGCTCCCGCACGTTCTCCAGCCTGGTCCGGTCCTCCACGGTGTTCTTGCTCTCCAGCATGACGGCGTAGCCCGTGCGGAGGATCAGTTCCTCGTAGAACTGGTCCAGGGGCAGCTCGCTGAGCAGTCCCGCCAGTTCTCCCATCAGGCTTGTAAAGGCGGCCAGCTTGCCGGCGGACCGCTCCAGCTCCGGGTACATCCGGGCGTTGTCGATGACGGCGTAGAGGGAGGCCCCCTCCCGCCGGGCGATGTCCTGGGCGGTCTCCACTGTCTTCTGGCCGATGCCCCGGGGCGGGTTGTTGATGATCCGGGTCAGCCGCAGGTCATCCTCCGGGTTGTTCAGGACGGCCAGGTAGGCCACCATGTCCTTCACCTCCGCCCGGTCGAAGAACCGGGTGCCCCCGATGATCCGGTAGGGGATGCCGTTGCGCTTGCAGGCGTTCTCCAGCTGGTTGGACTGGGCGTTCATCCGGTAGAGGATGGCGTGGTCCTTCCACTTCTTCCCCTGGCTGTAGTCCTCCAGGATGCGGGCGGCCACATACTGGGCCTCGTCGTTCTCGTTCATGGCGGAGTAGAGGGTCAGTTTCTCCCCCTCCCCGGCGCGGGTCCACAGCTCCTTGCCCTTCCGGCCCTGGTTGTTCCGGATGACGGCGTTGGAGGCCTCCAGGATGTGGCGAGTGGAGCGGTAGTTCTCCTCCAGGCGGATGGTGCGGCAGCGGGGGTACTGCTTCTCGAAGGAGAGGATGTTCTCGATGGTGGCCCCCCGGAAGCGGTAGATAGACTGGTCGTCGTCGCCCACCACGCAGAAGTTCTCGTAGCCCCCCGCCAGGGTAGAGGCCAGCAGGTACTGCAAATTATTGGTGTCTTGGTACTCGTCAATGAGTACATAATGGAATTTTTTCTGATAATATTCCCGAACGTCATCAAATTGCTGGAGCAGACGGACGGTATGGAGGATGATGTCATCAAAATCCAGGGCGTTGGCCTCCCACAGCCGGCGCTGGTACTCCACATAGATCTTGGCGATCTTGGTCAGGCGGAAGTCCCCGGACTTCTCGCACTCAGCCAGGTACTCCTCCGCCAGCTTCATGGCGTCCTTGGCCCGGGAGATGTAGCCCAGCACCGACCGGGGCGGAAACTGCTTGTCATCGACGCCCAGGTCCTTCATGGACTCCTTGATGACCCGGAGGGAGTCGTCGGTATCGTAGATGGTGAAGGATGAGGCGAAGCCCAGCTTCTCGATGTCCCGGCGGAGGATGCGCACGCAGGCGGAGTGGAAGGTGCTGGCCCAGATGTCGTTGGCGGCGGGGCCCAGCATAGCCGCCAGCCGGTCCTTCAGTTCCCCGGCGGCCTTGTTGGTAAAGGTGATGGCCAGGATAGTCCAGGGGGCGGCGGGGTCCAGGCGGCACAGCCGGTCCCGGCGCTCCCGGTCCTCCGGGGACAGGGGACGGCCATTGGCGCAGTCCTCCAAGAAGGTCAGGTCCTCCCCGGTGGCCCACTCCGGGACCTCGGGGCTGTCGGAGCCCCGGCCGTATTTCATCAGGTTGGCGATGCGGTTGATGAGCACCGTGGTCTTGCCGCTGCCCGCCCCGGCCAGCAGGAGGAGGGGCCCCTCGGTGGCCAGGGCGGCCTTCTGCTGCTCCGGGTTCAGCCGGGAGAAGTCCCGGGCGATGGCCCCCCGGCGGGCCTTGGCAAACCGTTGTTCCTGTTCGTGGTTCAGCATGACGTCAGTCTCTCTTTCTTCATTTCACAGTGCTGCTATTTTATAACAAAACCGCCCCTCCGGTCAACCGGGGGAGAAGTTCTTTCGCCCCGGGCCGCGCCTGCCCATTCTCCCCAAACGCCCCCTTTGGGTGTATCTTCCCGTGCAAACAGGACATACGTAATAGTAATAGTAACAGTAATAGTAACGGTAACAGTAACAGTGACAGAAAAAGAAAAAGTCAATGTTATCTGTCAGTGTAAGTGTGGGCCCGGGCGGCCCGGAGGAGAGAGAAATTTTGATGTTCCGGGCGCAGGCGGGCATATTTGGCGCGGATGCCTCATACACTGATGCGGCGCGGACAGCCTCTTGGCTCCCAAATGCAAGATATAGTCCCTTTTTCCCGCAAAACCACGCCATTGTGTGGTTTTGCGCCGGATCTGAAACCGAACTGTAACCATTTTGCCACCGTCCCGTAACGGTTCCGATACGATGGTAACACCCCGCCGTGCTATACTGTAAGTACAATCCGGGAGCATATCAGTCCATCTTGTTGAAAGGAGGTCTCCCCCATGAAAAAACTGCTGCTGACCGCGATGATCGCCGCCCTGCTTGTGATGCCCCTGGCGGGCGTCGCCCTGGCCCAGACGCCGGAGGCCTCCGCCCCCGCCGGGACGGCCCAGGAGCCGGCCTTCGACCCCGGCTGCGTCCCCGCCGAGACGGACGCGCTGGCGTCCATGACCCCCGCCCTCCACGCCGTGGTCCTGGCCATGCTCCACCAGGAGCAGGACCGCTTTTCCCCTGACAACGGGGAGCTGGTCTGGGAGTCCCTGTACAACATGCTCTCCCTCTACGGCCAGCTGGACGAGCGCTCCAGCTATGTGAACGGGGACCTGGTCCTGCCTGTGGAGACGGTCCTGGACTTCTCCTCCGCCCTCACCCCCAGCCTGGAGGACCTGGTCGCCCTGCCCGATGACCTGTCCGACCGGATGGTGTACGCCTCCGAGATCGACAGCTACCGCCTGGCCTGCGGGGACGACGGTCTGGCCCAGATCCGCCTGGAGTCCAGCCGCAGCCAGGACCGGAGCCTGGAGCTCACCGGCGACCTGGTGTATCTGGTGGACGGCACCTCTCTGGCCCGCTTTCAGGCCACCCTGCAGCCCGGGGATAACCTGTTCGGCTACGCCATCACGGCCCTGGAGCTGCTGTAACCCCTCCATTGGCAAAAGGAGCGCCCCGGGCGCTCCTTTTTTATGGGTATAATCCCCCTGTCCCATGGCTATATTTTTCCCGGGCCCTTGCGCTTCCCCGCCGCCGTGATTATAATAAAGAACAAATCGCAAAATTGATTCGAGGTGCCATTCCATGGAACTGAACATACAAAATTACATCCGCCCCGGCAAGCGCGCCCACTTGGTGGGCATCGGCGGAGTGTCCATGTCCCCCCTGGCCGAGGTGCTCCACGGGGCGGGCGTGGTCGTCACCGGCTCCGACATGCGGGAGAGCGCCGCGGTGGACCACCTGCGCGCCCTGGGCATTCCCGTGACCATCGGCCACCTGCCCCAGAGCGTGGCGGGAACGGGCTGCGTCATCCGCACCGCCGCCGTCCACGATGACAACCCGGAGATCGCCGCCGCCCGGGCGGCGGGCATCCCGGTCTTTGAGCGTGCCCAGGCCTGGGGCGCCCTCATGACCCACTACAAAAACGCCCTGTGCGTGGCGGGCACCCACGGCAAGACCACCACCACCTCCATGTGCACCCACATCTTCCTGGCCGCCCAGCGGGACCCCTCGGTGATGATCGGGGGCGTGCTCCCCGCCCTGGGCTGCGGCCACCGGGTGGGCAAGGGGGACACCATCATCCTGGAGTCCTGCGAATACTGCAACTCCTTCCTGTCCTTCTTCCCCACCGTGGCCGTCATCCTGAACGTGGAGGCCGACCACCTGGACTTCTTCAAGGACCTGGAAGACATCAAGCGCTCCTTCCGCAAATTCGCGGAGCTGGTGCCCGCCGGCGGCTTCGTGGTGGCCGACCGGGACGATCCCCACACCATGGACGCCCTGGAGGGGCTGGACCGGCAAATGGTCACCTTCGGTCTGGAGGAGGGGGACGTCCACGCCGCCAACCTCACCTGGGTCAACGGCTACGGCTCCTTCGACGTGATGGCCCGGGGGGAGAAGTTCGCCCATGTGGACCTGTCCGTCCCCGGGGTCCACAACGTGCGCAACGCCCTGGCCGCCTGCGCCGCCGCCCTGTGCCTCAACGTCCCCGCCTCCGCCGTGGAGGAGGGCCTGAAGGCCTTCCACGGGGCGGGCCGCCGCTTTGAGAAGAAGGGGGAGTACAACGGGGCCATGGTGTACGACGACTATGCCCATCATCCCGACGAGCTCCACGCCCTGCTCACCACCGCCAAGGGCCTGGGCTATGACCGGGTGGTCTGCGCCTTCCAGCCCCACACCTACACCCGCACCGCCGCCCTCTTCGACCGGTTCGTGGAGGAGCTGAAGCTGCCCGACGTGACCATTCTGATGGAGATCTTCCCCGCCCGGGAGCAGAACACCCTGGGCATCTCCTCCAAGGATCTGGCGGAGAAAATTCCCGGGGCGGTCTACTGCGCCACCCTGGAGGAGGTCGCCGCCCGGCTGCGGGAGGTTGCCCGTCCCGGCGACCTGGTCCTCACCGTGGGGGCCGGAGACATCTATCTGGCCGGGGAGGCCCTGGCGGCAAACAACTGACATGGGAATACGAAGGCAGGGCGGCCCTGTGGGCCGCCCTGCTTTCTCGTGATCACAGCGATGTTTACAGGTTGCTGTCCAGCACCTGGGTGAAGGCGTTGGGGGGCATGACCCCTACCTTCCGGTCGATCTCCTTGCCGTCCTTGAAGAAGATGACGGTGGGGATGGACATGACCCCGTACCGGATGGCCAGCTCCTGCTCCTCGTCCACGTTCACCTTGCCCACGACGGCCTTGCCCTCGTACTGCTTGGCCAGGTCCTCCACCAGGGGGCCCAGCATCCGGCAGGGGCCGCACCACTCGGCCCAGAAGTCCACCATCATCAGTCCGCCCTGAGACAGGGCCTTGTCAAATCCCTCTTTGCTGAAGTGTACCAGCATACGATTCACGCTTCCTTTCTTTTGTCCAGATATTCACAGGCGGACAGGGCGGCCACATGGCCCTCCCCCACCGCCTTGGCCGCCTGGAGGGGCAGCCCGGTACAGTCCCCGGCGGCAAACACGCCGGGCAGGTTGGTGGCCATGGCCCGGTCCACCTTGATGAAGCCCCCCTCTGTCTCCAGGCCGGGGAGCAGATCGGCGGGGGCCACCGCCTCCCGGAGGATGAACACCCCGGCGCAGGGGAGGTCGGCCCCGTCCGCCTCCAGGGCGGTGACGGTCTGGGTCCCCTTGACGGCCAGTTTGTTGGCCTTCACCCAGGGGATGGCCCGGTCCAGTCCCTCCGGCTCCCGGGCGGACACATAGGTCACCTGGCAGCCGATGCCGTGCAGATAGTTGGCCTCCAGGGGGGCGTCCTTGCTCCGGCCCACCACGGCCACGGGCTTGCCCCGGTAGAGCATCCCGTCGCAGGTGGCGCAGTAGCTCACCCCCCGGCCCAGGAACTCCGATTCCCCGGGGTACTTGGCCTGGCGCACCACGCCGGGGGCCAGGATGAGGGCCTGTCCGTCGCAGACCTGGCTGCCCACGGTGACCATGAAGCCGTTCCAGGCCATGACCGAGAGGGCCCGTCCGGTGAGGAAATCCGCCCCCAGTTCCTCGGCGTGGGCCCGGAAGGTCCCCACCAGCTCCGCTCCCGTCCGGCCGGGCAGGCCCAGGTAGTTGTCCACCCGCTCCGCCTTGGCCAGCGGGCTGTCCCGCCAGGGGTTGCCGATGACCAGCACGGTCTTGCCCCGGCCCCGGGCGGCCACCGCCGCCGCCAGCCCCGCCGGACCGCCCCCCAGCACAATGATGTCATAGCCCATGGTCCCGCCTCCTGTCTGTCTCATACACATCCTCTATTATACCTGTTTTTTCGCCCCGCGCAAGGCCCCCGCTCCCGATTCCTGTCGTTTTGCCTGAAAACCCGGTTTTCCTGCGTTTCTTTCTTCACATTCTGACAGAAGGCGGGGAAAAGCCAGGAAAACCTTGCATTTTATAGCGGGACTGGTGTAAAATAAGACAATCCTATCGACACAGCGGCCTCCCCGCTGTGTTTCCCCTTTCTATCCGGATTTGACGGGCCGGTTTCGGTCCGGGATTCGTATTACTTCAAGACAGGAGGGTCCCACACATGTCGGAAGAGATCAAAACCACCGCCGGCGGCGCCGAGAGCGAGGCTGTGGAGAGCCAGAACTTCATTCACCAGTTCATCCAGGAGGACATCGCCGAGGGCGGCCGCTTCGCCGGGATGCAGGTCCACACCCGTTTCCCGCCTGAGCCCAACGGCTACCTCCACATCGGCCACTGCAAGGCCCTGATCATCGACTTCGGTTCCGCCGAGAAGTTCGGCGGCATCTGCAACCTGCGCATGGACGACACCAACCCCGCCAAGGAGGACACCGAGTTTGTGGACGCCATCCAGGAGGACATCCACTGGCTGGGCTTCGACTGGGGGGACCGGTTCTTCTACGGCAGCGACTACTTCGAGAAGACCTACGAGCTGGCCGTGGGACTCATCAAGAAGGGTCTGGCCTACGTGTGCGAGCTGACCCCCGAGCAGTTCCGGGAGTACCGAGGCGACGTGAACACCCCCGCCCGCTCCCCCTGGCGAGACCGGCCCATTGAGGAGAACCTGGACCTGTTCCAGCGGATGAAGAACGGGGAGTTCCCCGAGGGCAAGTATACCCTCCGGGCCAAGATCGACCTCAGCAGCGGCAACTTCAACATGCGGGACCCGGTGCTCTACCGCATCCGCTACATCGAGCACCACCGCCAGGGCACCAAGTGGTGCATCTTCCCCATGTATGACTTCGCCCACCCCATCCAGGACGCCCTGGAGGGCATCACCCACTCCCTGTGCTCCCTGGAGTATGAGGACCACCGCCCCCTGTATGACTGGGTCATCAACAACACCGACGTGCCCAACAAGCCCCGGCAGATCGAGTTTGCCCGGCTGGGCATCAACTATACCGTCATGTCCAAGCGGAAGCTGCGCAAGCTGGTGGAGGAGAAGTACGTCTCCGGCTGGGACGACCCCCGGATGCCCACCCTGTGCGGCCTGCGCCGCCGGGGCTACACCCCCGCCGCCATCCGCAATTTCTGCGACCGCATCGGCGTGGCCAAGAACACCTCCACCGTGGAGTATGGCTTCCTGGAGCACTGCCTCCGGGAGGATCTGAACGACCATGCCCAGCGGGCCATGGCGGTGCTGCGCCCCATACGCCTGACCATCACCAACTACCCCGAGGGCCAGAGCGAGGTCTTTGAGGTGGAGAACAACCCCAACGACCCCGAGACCGGCACCCGCCCCGTCACCTTCTCCAAGCACCTGTATGTGGAGAGCGACGATTTCCTGGAGACCCCCATCCCCAAGTATAAGCGCCTGTACCCCGACGGCCCCGAGTGCCGCCTGAAGGGGGCCTACCTGATCAAGTGCACCGGCTGCGTCAAGGACGAGGCGGGCAATGTGGTGGAGATCCTGGCCACCTACGACCCCGACTCCAAGGGCGGCAACCCCGCCGACGGCCGGAAGGTGAAGGGCGCCACCATCCATTGGGTGGACGCCGCCACCGCTGTGGACGCCCAGGTCCGGCTGTACGACAACCTGTTCTCCGACGCCGATCCCGACGGCGGCGACAAGAACTTCCTGGACTGCCTGAATCCCGGCTCCCTGGAGGTGCTGGAGGGCTGCAAGCTGGAGGCCTCCCTGGCCGAGGCCAAGCCCAGCGACCGCTTCCAGTTCCTGCGCCTGGGCTACTTCTGCGCCGACTCCAAGGACTCCAAGCCCGGCGCCCTGGTGTTCAACCGGGCGGTGTCCCTGAAGGACGGGTTTAAGCCAGGGAAATAATAGTGGTGGATACTTTTTCTTGTAAGAAAAAGCATCAAAAAGAACTTTGGCGCAAAACTGCGTTTTGCTTCCAAGAAAAACACGCCGTGTACGTCTCCTCGTACACGGCGTGTTCTGTTTTGCGGGATCATTTTAAAAAGCGGACCTACGGGTGATTACCGCTGCGTCTGCCCAAACCGTCCGACAGGGCGGGGCTTGCCCCCGCCGCCGGCGAGGAGAGCCAGGCGGCCCCATGGGGCCGCCCCTACGGCGCGCCCGGTAAAACCACGGCCCGCCGCATGGGATGCGGCGGGCCGTTATTCTTTCAAGCAGTTCCTCAGTGGGCGTGGGCCAGGGTGGGAGCCGCATCGGGCTGGGGCTCCCGGTGGGCGGCGTCCTCCTGATGGGTCAGGCCCTTGGCGTTGGCCAGCATCAGCTTGATCCGGTTTTCCTGGTTGATCTTGGTGGCGCCGGGGTCGTAATCAATGGCCACAATATTACTATAGGGATAGTCATCCTTCAATTTGCGGATCATGCCCTTGCCCACGATGTGGTTGGGCAGGCAGCCGAAGGGCTGGGTGCAGACGATGTTGGGGGTATCGGAATGGATCAGCTCCAGCATCTCGGCGGTGAGGAGCCAGCCCTCTCCCATCTTGTTGCCGTCTCCCAGATAGCCATGGACCAGCTTGTGCAGGTCCTGGAAGGTGCCGGGGGCGCGGAACCGGCCGGATTGCTCCAGGGCGGCGATCATGTCCCGCTGGCAGGCCTCGATATAGGACATGAAGACCTTACAGCCGTACTTTTTGATCCACTTGCCGCCGTATAGGTCCACGTCGGCCACCCGGTTATAGATCTTGAAGATCATAAAGTCGGTGAGGCCAGGGACCACAGGTTCCACCCCTTCGGACAGCAGGAACTGCTCCAGGTGGTTGTTGCCCAGGGCGGAGAACTTCACATAGATCTCCCCCACGATGCCCACCCGGATCTTCTTCTCTCCGGCCACGGGGATGGCGGCGAAGTCGGTACAGATCTCGTCAAAAATCCCCCGCATCTGTTTGCGGCTCATGCCTTTGCCCGCCTGGAAGCGGTCCACCAGTTCCTGGGACCAGTGGTCCACCATGGCGTCGGTGGCGCCCGCCTCCACCTCGTAGGGGCGGACCTGGTTGGACACCCACATGATGAGGTCGCCGTACATCATGCCGTAGACCAGCTTGCGGATCAGACTCACAGTGAGGTGGAAGCCCGGGTTCTTCTCCAGGCCGAAGGAGACGGAGATGACGGGCACATAGTCCATCCCCGCCTTGGCCAGGGCCTTGCGCAGCAGGTGGATGTAGTTGGAGGCCCGGCAGCCGCCGCCGGTCTGGGTGATGAACAGGGCCACCTTGTGGGGGTCGTAGCCCCCGTGCTTGATGGCGTCCATGAACTGGCCGATGACCAGCAGGGCGGGGTAGCAGGTGTCGTTGTGGACATATTTCAGGCCCTCGTCCACCACCGCCCGGCCGTCGTTGTTCAGCTGGGCCACCTTGTAGCCCTCCAGCTCCAGCAGCTTGCGGAACATGCCGAAGTGGATGGGCAGCATCTGGGGCATGAGGATGGTGTACTCCTCCTTCATCTCCTTGGTGAAGAGAAGGCGGCCGTTTTCGTCATACACAAGTTTTGCCATTTCTGTGTTCCTTTCCCGTGGGGCGTGACCACTGGGCACGCCGCTGATCTGGGGTACGGCGCGCAGGGGCCGTCGCGCCCCACAAAAAATCAATTGGTCTTCCGCGCCTCGATGGCGGCCATCAGGGAGCGGATGCGGATCTTGACAGCCCCCAGGTTGCTGATGTCGTCGATCTTCAGCTGGGTGTACAGCTTGCCGCCCCCCTCCAGGATGGAGCGCATCTCGTCGCCGGTGATGGCGTCGATGCCGCAGCCGAAGGACACCAGCTGGATGACCTCCATATCAGGCTGGGTGCAGACATACCGGGCGGCGTTGTACATCCGGGCGTGGTAGGTCCACTGGTTCAGGACGTGGCGGGGCGCTTTGTCCTCCAGGTAGGCCACCGCGTCCTCGGTGACCAGGACGAAGCCATAGGAGGTGATCAGGTCGTTGATGCCGTGGTTGATCTCCGGGTCCATGTGGTAGGGCCGGCCGCAGACCACCAGGATGGGGCGGCCCTCTGACCGGGCCTGGTCGATATACTGCCGGGCGGTGTCCCGCAGATCGTCCTTATAGGCGTCGTAGGCGTCGTAAGCGGCCTTGACGGCGGCGGCAGTCTCCTTTTTGGGGATGCCGAATTCCGTCAGGAACCAGTCGCAGGCCCGCTTCTCAAAATCGCGGGGGCGGTGCAGGCCGAAATAGGGGTTCAGGTACCGGGTCTGCTTCAGGTCGGGGATATTGGCGGCCAGCAGTTCCGGGTAGTAGGCCACCACGGGGCAGTTGTAATTGTTGTCGCTGACCCCTTCGTTGAAGTTATAGGGCATGCAGGGGTAGAAGATGGCGTCCACTTTCTCCTCCACCAGGGCCTCCACATGGCCGTGGAGCAGCTTGGCGGGGTAGCAGACGGTGTCGGAGGGGATGGTGCGCTGGCCCTTCAGATAGAGCTTGCGGCTGGACTCGGGGGACAGGACCACCTCAAAGTTCAGGCGGGTGAGCAGCTCGAACCAGAAGGGCAGGTTCTCGTACATGTTCAGGCCGAAGGGGATGCCGATCCTCCCTCGGGCGCCGCTGCCCGTTCCCTTGCCCTGCATGGCGCGCAGCTTGTGGTACTTGTACCGCATCAGGTCGGGCTGGCGGCTGGGCTCCTCCCCCAGGGGGCGGGAGCAGCGGTTGCCCGACACGAACCGCCGCCCGCCGTCAAAGGAGTTGACGGTGAGGGAACAGTGGTTGGTGCACAGGCCGCAGGTGGCGGGCCGGGCGGTGTGGGTGAAGCGTTCCAGGTCCCGGGCGGTGAGCAGGGCGCTCTTTTCCAGGTGCAGGTCCCGGGCGGCCAGGGCGGCGCCGAAGGCCCCCATGATGCCGGCGATGGTGGGACGGGTGACCTCCCGGCCCAGCTCCTGCTCAAAGGCCCGGAGCACCGCGTCGTTGTGGAAGGTGCCGCCCTGGACCACGATATGCTTGCCCAGGTCGTCGGCGGAGGCGGCCCGGATGACCTTATAAATGGCGTTCTTTACAATGGAGGTGGACAGGCCGGCGGAGATGTCGGCCACGCTGGCCCCGTCCTTCTGGGCCTGCTTCACGCTGGAGTTCATAAAGACGGTGCAGCGGGAGCCCAGGTTCACCGGCTTCTCCGTGAACAGGCCCAGCTTGGCAAAGTCCGCGATGTTGTAGCCCAGAGCCTTGGCGAAGGTCTCGATAAAGGAGCCGCAGCCGGAGGAGCAGGCCTCGTTGAGCATGATGGAGTCCACGGCTCCGTTGCGGATCTTGAAGCACTTCATGTCCTGGCCGCCGATGTCGATGATGAAGTCCACGTCCGGCTCAAAGTGGGCGGCGGCCTTGTAGTGGGCCATGGTCTCCACCAGCCCCAGGTCGCAGGAGAAGGCGTTTTTAATGAGGTCCTCGCCGTAGCCGGTGACAGCGGCGCCCTTGATCTGGATGCGGCCGCCGCACATGGCGTAGATCTTTTTCAGCTGCTCCAGGACGATGGCCACGGGGTTGCCCTGGTTGGAGTGGTAGTAGGTGTACAGCAGGCCGCCGTCGGCGGTGATAAGGGCCAGCTTGGTGGTGGTGGACCCGGCGTCCAGGCCCAGCCAGGCGGGGCCGGAGTAGGTGTTGACGTCCACCTCCGGGGGCTTGTTGGCGTTGTGCCGGGCGCAGAAGGCGTCGTACTCCTCCTGGCTGGCGAACAGGGGGGGCATGGTGTCCACCAGGGTGGTGGTGTCCACGCTCTCCTCCAGCTTTTTCAGGGCCTCCTCAAAGGGGATGGGCTGGTAATCGGTGGCGCACAGGGCGGCGCCCATGGCGGCGAAGCAGTCGCCGTCCTTGGGGAACACGGCGTGGTCCCCGTCCAGCTTCAGGGTCTCCACAAACCGCTCCCGCAGGCCCATGAGGAAGTGGAGGGGGCCCCCCAGGAAGACGATCTTCCCCTTCAGCTCCCGGCCCTGGGTCAGGCCGGCCACCGTCTGGTCCACCACCGCCTGGAAGATGGAGGCGGCCACGTCCTCCTTCCGCCCGCCCTGGTTCAGGATGGGCTGGATGTCACTCTTGGCGAAGACGCCGCAGCGGGAGGCGATGGGGTAGATCTTCTCATGCTTCAGGGACAGGGCGTCCAGCTCCTGGACGGACACGTTCATCAGGGTGGCCATCTGGTCGATGAAGGCCCCGGTGCCTCCGGCGCAGGAGCCGTTCATCCGCTCCTCCAGGGCGCCGCCGAAGAAGATGATCTTGGCATCCTCGCCCCCCAGCTCGATGACAGCGTCCGTGTCGGGGATGTATGTATTCACCGCCGCCGCGGTGGCATAGACCTCCTGGACAAAATCGATGCCAGAGGCGGTGGCCACCCCCAGTCCGGCGGAGCCGGTGATGGTGACCTTGATATTCTGGCCGGAGAGCATATCCGAAATGGAGCGGAGGGTCTCGCAGGCCCGCTCCCGGGTCTTGGAATAGTGCCGCTCGTAGGAGCGGAACAGCAGCTTGTTCTGTTCATCCAGCACCACCACTTTCACTGTGGTGGAGCCGATGTCGATTCCGACGCGCAAACTCATAATTGATAACTCCTGCTTTCATAAAAGCGCATAAGGGCAGTCTTTCTTATTATGATAGTTTTTTCCCCCGTCAAAAACAAGAAATTTAACGGTTTCTTAACGCACGGATCGAAAGGAAAAACGAAACCTTAACGGCGAAAAAATCAGCGTTTTTACCATATCATGGTGGAAAATATGAAAAATATGGCATTTTTGTAAACAAAGCAGCCCCGGCGGAGGCCCGCCGGGGCGTGTTCGCGGTTTTGTGTTGTACGGCTTACCGGGCCGGACCCAATTCCACTTGCAGAGTGTCCCCCGGAGCCAGGGGGATATGCTCGTCAAAGGCAAACCAGAGGGAGGCGGCCTCTGAGGAACGCAGGGTGAGGGAGACGCTTTCCCCGTTGAGGCTCACCCGGAGCCAGCGTGCCAGCTCCGCCCGCTCCTGGGGAGCGGCGGCCAGAAGGCCGCCCAGTGCGGTCCCCAGCTCCGCCTCCGTGTCAAACCGGAGGATCAGGGACCCATAGCCAACCGACAGCTCCTCCAGGGCTCCTGTCTGCCCGGTCACATCCGCGAAGGCGTTTTCGCCGCCGTTGGAGGGGCGCATCTGGGGGCGGGTGACGGTGGCCCGCAGGTCCACCTCCGGGGAAGAAGCGGCCCTCTGCTCCGGAGAGAAGGTCAGCCGGGCGTTCCAGTCAAACTCCGGCAGACGGCAGCCCCCCGTCCCCCGGTCCGTGCATCTCCAGCTGCCGTCCTCCTGCCGCTCCAGCATGTACTCCAGTTCAAAGAGCCAATGGCCCGCCCAGTCGCCCCCGGTCTGGTAGTCAATGCCAGCCCCGGCCATCCAGGAGACGGTGTTGGGCTCCGCCGGGTCCACGGCCAGGACGATCCTGGCCACCGCGCCGGTATCCCGTTGCTACTCGACGGTATAGCCGGCCAGCCGGGCGTAGGTGACGTACTGGGGGTGGCCCTCGCCCAGGGACAGGTAGTACCGGGCCAGGGCCTCGCCGTAGGCCCTCACCGCCTGCTCCGGGCTGTCCGCCGGGGCGGGGACCACCGGGTCCAGCAGGTCCCGGAGATTGCTGACCACCACATCCCGGACATAGTCTTCGTCCACGATGTCAACCCCCTCCTGCCCCGGCTCCAGCAGGAATTCCCACAGGACGGTGGACCAGCTTTGGACCTCTCCCTCCCGCTCCACAGTCAGCAGATGGAGCGTGGGTCCGTAGGGGTGGAACAGGCCGTTTTCATCGGCGTAAGCGCCCCCGGCCCAGCCCGCCCGGGACAGGTCGTCGATGGACAGGCCGTAGTCCAGGCAGTACAGCTTCACCGTGCCCGCTTGCAACAGGTCCGGATAGGAGGACAGCAGGCGGAATCCGGTGAGCTGGACGCCGGTGTATTGGGCTCCGCTGAAGTCTGCCAGCCACCGGTTCTGGGCGGCCAGCTCACTGGCCAGCACCCGGTCCACCGCCGCCCGGATGGGGTCCAGGTCGGCGCTGTTCACCGTTTCACCGGGCCGGACCCCTTCCGGTTCCGGCTCCTGTTGGGTAGAAGCGGCTCTGTTCCGCTCCTGCTGCTCCTTCGCCAGGGACATCAGCGAGGCGGGCACGCTGCCCTCCAGTACCGCAATGGCGGTATACTCCTCCGCTCCGATCCCGGCGGGCGTCACCACATAGGTCCCGCCGTTCTGCATGGAAAAGTAGTAGCTTTCACTGAAACCGGTCCCGGAGAGGGTGATGGTGTAGGAATCAAAGGGCGCCTTGTCCAGATCCAGGTCCTCCGGCAGGTTCAGCAGGTCGCGGGCCTGGAGCAGCAGTTCCCTGGCCTGCTGAAGCAGGTCATCGTCTGTGATGGGCTCGGGGTAAGCGAGGCTGGAGATAGGAGGCATCCCCACGCGGATGGCCTGGGCTGAAGCCGCTTGGTCGCGAAATTGGGGATACTCATTGCCGGGAGCCTCCCCCGCCTCTCCCCCCGCGAAGGTGAACACCGCCGCCAGAGCCACCGCCGCCAGGGCGGCAAAGAGGGCGGTCTTCTTCGTCTCGGGCTTCCTCACCAGCAGAGCCACCCGCTGCTGGACGGTTTTCCTTCCCTGGGCCATGGCGGTGGAGCAGGACAGCAGGTCTCCCGGCCGCAGGGCGCGGCGGGCCACCATGTCCACCAGGGTGCGGCCGTAGGGGATGCGCTGGTCCTCCCCCAGCCGGGCCACCGCACCCTCGTCGCAGGCCAGCTCCCCGTCCCGCTTGGACAGGGCCGCCGCCAGCCACACCAGGGGGTTGTACCAGTGGAGGGCCAGGGCCAGACAGCGTAGAACGGCCCAGGCGTGGTCCCGGTGGGCCCAGTGGGTCAGTTCGTGAGCCAGCACATGGCGCAGGGTCTGTTCGTCCTCCAGCGTCTCGTGAGGCAGATACATGGCTGGCCGGAACAGGCCGAACAGGCAGGGAGACAAAATACATTTTGTAGTATAGATGCGAAGATTTACATGTTGGACTGAAATTCCCCGCCTGCTCCGGGTCAGTCGGAGCCAGAAGCACAGGTTGCTCAGCAGGATCACGCCGCCGGCGAGGACGGCTCCCCAGCCCCAGACAGCCAGGATGGTGTCCTCCACGGTAAAACCGCCGAAATAGACCTTGATGCTGCCGGTTTCCTGGTCCAGTACAGGGTACCAGCTCGGTTCGTCAGAGAGGACGGTGCCGTCCTCCTGGATGTGGAACCCGCTGCCCTCAAAGTGGTCGGGGGAAATCAAGGCATATCCCATAGCGGTGTCCGGAGTCAGAGGCCGCTCTAAAACGCCCGGCATCGTGGGTACCAGATCGGTGGCATTGGCGTCCGGGGAGGGCAGGAAGGACAACTGGAACGGCACCAGCAGCCGCGCCAGCACCACCGCCCACAGGGCGTAGCGGTTGATGCAGGACAGTCTGCCCCGGGTGCAGAAGCGGACCGCCAGCACCGCAAGGATCAGCAAGGCGGAGGTAATGGCCCACTGGGTCAGCAGCTGTAAATTCATTTCGCGCCCTCCACCGCCTGTCTCAAAATTTCGTAAAGCTCCCGGATCTCCGCCTTGGTCAGGGCCTTGTCCTGGGCCATGGCGGACACCATCAGCCCCACGCTGCCCCCGTACACCTTGTCCAGAAAGGACCGGGTTTCCCGCAGGACCGCCCCTTCCCGCTCCACCGCCGGGAAGTAGTGCCGGGTGCGGCCCTCCACCTCGCAGCGGACCAGGCCCTTGTCCTCCATCCGCCGCAGGGTGGTGATGGTGGTGCTCTTGGCCCAACCCAGCCGCTCCCCCAGCGCCGCCACCAGCTCCATCACCGTCTGGGGCGCCCGCTCCCACAGGCAGTCCATCACATACCACTCGCTGTTGGTCAAGGTCAGCTCTTCCATCTTCCGATTCCTCCTTGGTCTACTTTGTAAACCTATCATACCATAGCCGGTCTACTTTGTAAACCATTTCCCCGAATTTTTCTTCCGTCCGGAAACGCCACAAATTTTTCCTCCCATCTTGCGAAAAGCAGCGCTTTCCCTTATGATGGTGGGGAGGGAACAAGGAGGGGTTGTATGAAATTCTCCAACTGGCGGGAGCTGCGGCTCAACGCCTGGCAGCGCAGGCTGCTCATTGGCCTGGCCGTGGCCGTGACCAGCCAGCTCTACCTGTCCGCCTGGGCCGAGGGCTTCCGGATGTCGGCCTCGGCCATCGTGTACCCCATTCTCCTGGTGGTCATGATGCGGGACAGCCACCGGCCGGACACGGGACTGGTCGCCGGCCTGTGCGTCATGGTCCTGCGGGTCCTCATCGACCTGCTCCGGGGTATGGCCCTGGCGTCCGCCCTCCTCATCGAGTATCCGGGAGGTATTTTTTATCTCTGTTATGACGCTCTGTTGTGTATTTTAGTCCGGGACCGCCGGGCGGCCTCCCTGTCCCGGCTTTGGCTCTCCTTCTTTTTGTGCGACCTGCTGTCCAACCTGCTGAACCTGGCCCTGTCCAGCCGCCTGGCTTTTCGGTCTATCCAAGTGGAGGGCATCACCCTGGCCTGGGTGGCCCTGGCCCGCTCCCTGGCGGCGGTGCTGATCCTGTGGACCATCTGGCACTACCGGCAGCTGCTGCTTCAGGAGGAACACGAACACCGCTACCGCCACCTCTACCTGATGACGGCGGAGCTGAAGACCGAGCTGTACTTTTTGCAAAAGGACGCCGAGGACGTGGAGGCGGTGATGGCCCACGCCTACCAGCTATACGAAAAGCTGGTGGCCCAAAACGCCCCGGAGGAGTTCACCGCCCTGGCCCTGTCCATCGCCCGGGACGTCCATGAGGTGAAAAAGGACAACCTGCGGATCATCCGGGGCATCGAATCGGAGGTGGCGGGGGCCTACGGCGGGGAGACCATGTCCCTGTCCGACCTGCTCCGGATCCTGGAGGTGTCCACCCGCCAGTTCCTGGGCAGCCAGCGTGCGGACATCCGCCTGGAGTGCCGGTACGCCCGGGACCTGCCCATCAAGGCCCACTACCGGGTGCTGTCCGTGCTGAAAAACCTGGTGACCAACGCGGTGGAGGCCATTCAGGCCGCCAGCGGCCGGGGCACCGTCCAGGTGGACTGCCGGACCGAGGGGGAAAACCTGCTCCTCCAGGTCCGGGATGACGGCCCCGGCATCCCGGAGCGGGCCATGAAGCTGCTGTTCCAGGTGGGCTATTCCACCAAGTTCGACCCCGACACCGGAGACATCAACCGGGGCGTGGGCCTGCCCGCCGTCCATTACACCGTGGAAGACCTGGGCGGCGACATCCAGGTCCAGTCCCAGCCGGGCCAGGGGGCCTGCTTCCAGGTCTCCCTGCCCCTGGCCGCCGTCGCAGGAGGAACGCCATGAGGATCTATATCATTGAGGACGACCTCACCGTCATTGGAATTTTAGAGGACATCGTGGAGGGCAGCGGTCTTGGCACGGTTTGCGGCGCCACCGACGACGGTCCCCCCGACCTGGAGCGCATCCTGGCCCTGGCCCCCGACCTGATCCTGGCGGACCTGCTCATGCCGGGCAAGGACGGCATCCAGGTGGTCCGGGAGCTGCGGGAGATGGGCTGCGCCGCCAAATTCATCATGATCTCCCAAGTCTCCTCCAAGGAGCTGATCGCCAAGGCCTACACCGCCGGGGTGGAGTTCTTCATCCAGAAGCCCATCAACCTCATTGAAGTGCGCCAGGTGATCCAGAACGTGACCCGGCAGCTGGAGAATGAGCGGGCCCTCCAGGCCATCCAGAGCGTCTTCGCCAACCGGACCGCTCCGGCCCCCGCCCCCCGGGAGGACCCCTGGGAACGGGAGCGCCGCCGCATCAAATATATCCTCAGCCAGCTGGGCATGGCCGGGGAAAAGGGTTCCCAGGACATTACCGGCCTGTGCCTGCTGCTGCTGGAGCGGGGGCAGACCGCCTCCCAGGTGGGTGTGAGCACCCTGTGCGCCCAGCTCAGCGACGCCCCCAAGACCCTGGAACAGCGGGCCCGACGGGCCGTGGAACGGGGCTTGAGCCACATCGCCAGCCTGGGTCTGGAGGACTACAACAACGAGTTTTTTGTCCGCTACTCCGCCCGGCTGTTCTCCTTCCAGGAGGTCCGGGCCGAAATGGACCACCTGCGGGGCAGGGGCCCCGGCGGCAAGGTCAATCTGAAAAAATTTCTGGACGGTCTGCTGATCCTGGCCGAGGAGGAATAGACCGGCGCGGTATAGGAAAACCGGGTCTCCGCTTCACGCGGAGGCCCGGCTCTTATTTTTCTTCCGGTTTTTCGTCAAAACCGTCAAAGATTGGGAAGCCAAATTGTGCTATTCACAAAATATTTACAGGGCTTGTTTGTTTTTGAAGGTTTTTGAAGCTATTCGCTTAAAATAAGCACACTTGATAGAGCTGCCGGCGGAGCCGGACATTTTGGAGAAAGAAGGAGTTCCCCCTATGCTGCAAATCAATCTGGATATGTACCAGACAGCCGGAATCGCAATGCTTCTGTTTGTTCTGGGCCGGTTCCTGACCAACCGGATCGACTTCCTCAAGCGCTGCTGTATCCCCGCCCCGGTGGTAGGCGGCCTGATCTTCGCCATTGTCCACCTGGTTCTCTATATGAGCGGGATCATTGAGTTCACCTTTGACGCCAACGTCAAAAACTACTTCATGACCCTGTTCTTCACCAGCGTGGGCTACACCGCCTGCTTCCGCCTGCTGAAAAAGGGCGGCCCCAAAGTCATCACCTTCCTGCTGATCTCCATCGTCATGGTCTGCCTGCAGAACGTGCTCAGCAGCGTACTGGCCGGCGTGTTTGGCTGGGACCTGCGCCTGGGCCTGTGCACCGGCTCCATCCCCATGGTGGGCGGCCACGGCACCGCCGGTTCCTACGGACCCATGATGGAGGATATGGGCATTGCCGGCGCCAACGTCATCGCTGTCGCCGCCGCTACCTACGGTCTGGTGGCCGGCTCCCTGATGGGCGGTCCCACGGCCCGCAGCATCATCAACAAATACAATCTGCACTCCACTGAGACCGACAACGGTCTGTCCGTTGACAGCGAGGAGTCCGCCGAGGACCTGGCCAAGGCCGAGCGCGTGGATGCCGAGGCCTTCACCAACGCCGCCATCCTGCTGATCGTGGCCGCCGGCCTGGGCACCCTGCTCACCGCCGCCCTGAACAACATCAACATCGACATCGGCGATTTCCACTTCACCTTTACCTTCCCCACCTACATCGGCGCCATGCTCATCGCCGCCATCATCCGCAACGTCTGCGACGCCAAGCACATCGTGATGCCCTCCAAGGCCCTGGACCTGTGGGGCAACGTGTCCCTGTCCATCTTCCTGGCCATCGCCCTGATGTCCGTCTCCCTGTGGCAGTTGGCTGACGTGGCCGGCCCCATGATCGTCATGCTGGTGGCTCAGACCGTTATGATGTTCCTTATGGCCCGCTTTGTGGTATACAACATCATGGGCCATGATTACGAGGCCGCTGTTATGTCCGCCGCCTTCTGCGGCTTCGGCATGGGCGCCACCCCCAACGCCATGGCCAACATGCAGGCCGTCACCAAGCGCTACGGCCCCGCCCCTCAGGCCTTCTTCATCGTCCCCCTGATCGGCTCCCTGTTCATTGATTTCTTCAACGGCCTGATCCTCACCGGATTCCTGAACATTCTCCCGATCTTCGGCTGATTTTTCTCATCTCTCCCTTATATAGCGGAAGGGCGGCCCCCACACAGGGGCCGCCCTTCCGCATTCCGTTTTCTTTATTCCGCCTGATTTTCTTCCGCCTGTCGGCGGGCGGCTTTCTTCCGCTTGGCGGCCATATACCGGTCTTCCTCGCTGAAGATACAGCCGCAGTATTTCTGCATATACATGCCGTGCGCCCGGGCAAATTCCTGCCCCTCCTGGAACAAGGGCCGGAAGTCCCGGTATAGAAACTCCACCCCGTACTTCTCTCCCATCTCCCGCGCCGCCGCCGCAATGGCCTCGTGCCGCTGATAGGGGGAGATAAGCAGAGAGGTGGTGAAGCTGTCATAGCCGTTCTGGGCGGCGTATTTCGCCGTCTCCTCCATGCGCACCCGGTAGCAGTAGGCGCACCGCCCGTCAATGTTGTCTGCCACATGAGTGACAAAGGTCCGCAGATCGTAGGTGCCGCCGATGACCAGCTTCATCCCGATCTCCCTGGCGTAGTCCTCCAGGGTATGCTTACGGGCCTGGTACTCGGTGTAGGGGTGGATATTTGGATTGTACCAGAACCCGGTCACCCCGATCCCCTCCTGGCGCAGCACCTCGATGGGCCGGTTGGCACAGGGAGCGCAGCAGATATGCATCAGTGTATTCACGTTTTCTCCTCCTCCACGGGCACAATATCCGTTTCCAGCCCTTTCCGCAGGGCGTAAGCCAGGGTCTGGGCTGTCCCACCCTTGGGAACGCCGTCATAGACCGCAATAAGCCGGCTGGAATGGTCCACCATGTAGCGGTTGCGGCGCATCATACAGTAGCGGTCGTAATGGTGCTGGACCAGCGTCTCATAGTTGCAGCGGTCCAAAATGGACTCATAGCGCCGCTTTTCCTCCGCGGCCCAGGAATCTGCCTGGGTCTCACAGGGCCGGGCGCACTCCAAGGTGACCTCCGGATGGCGCTCCCGCAGGGCCAGCACCGCCTCGGCAAAGTAAAAATCGGCCCCCTGGGCCATGCCGCTGATGAAATGGCGAAAGCCAGCCTGGTAAGCGCGGTCCAGCGCTGCCTCCAAATCCCCTTTCAATAGGAGGCACCTGGGATCGGCCTCATCCCGCCCCCAGGGCAGCTTATCGGGCCGGTGTCCGGTAAAGCAGCAGGTATCCGTACGTTCCAAGCACCGTCACCCTTTCCTTTTGATACACGGAGATCACCCATATTGTAGTATAGCCCCGGCGCAAAGTCAACAAAAAATAGAAAATATGTTCTATTTTTAAGCAATAAAAAGCGGACAGAAAGTTCTGTCCGCTTTGTGTTGGCGTTACCTATTTTCCCGGCCCGTCTCCAGGCAAGTATCTTCGGCAGAAATGAGCTTAACTTCCGTGTTCGGAATGGGAACGGGTGGACCCTCATCCTAATCAACACCAACTATTTTAATCACTTTCGCGACTAAAACCATATTCAATTATTCTCACTTGCTTAAGTGGTGACCCGTACGGGAATCGAACCCATGTTTGCGGCGTGAGAGGCCGCCGTCTTAACCGCTTGACCAACGGG
>NZ_JADYUM010000006.1 GCF_021531815.1 Pseudoflavonifractor phocaeensis | reverse complement strand
CAGGCGGAATTGTAAACTCTGCGACGCTCGGCTGCGGCGGCCCCAAGGGGCCGCCCTACCTGAGCGCAGCATAACGGTCGTCAAAGGCAATGGCAGAGCCCTTGCCCTACATGACACAGGCTTCCGGCCCCGTGGGCCGATAAACGAAAATTCACAGCACTTCTTTCAAATGCTCCGCAGCGTCCCGGATATGGCCAAACAGGGCGTCAGGGATGTGGGGAAGCACCTCGGTCTCGATGCCGGCGGGGGTGTAGCGGTTCCTCACGCCCATATAGATGCCGTCCAGGAAGACAGATCCGCAGTGCCACTCCCCCCGGAGGGTGAGCAGCAAGGACAGGGCCCCGGAGGACAGGGCGGGGGCCACATAGGGCTTGAAGCCGATCTCCCGCATTTTCAGGTTGGCGGTGACGGTGAGGTCTGTCAGCTCCTGGGACAGGGCGTCGTCATAGTGCTCAATGGAGTTGGCGATGGTCAGTCCGGTGCCGTGGGGGCCGAAGGACCGGCCCTCGGACAGGAAGGAGGCGAAACGGCTGTCCCGCTTGGCGTAGTAGGCCGCCCGGGCGTTCATGACCCCCAGGCCGAAGCCCTGGACCTGCTCGGGCCGCAGACCCTGGCCGTCCCAGTTGCCGTCGTCATCCCGGTTGCTCTCCAGATAGGCGGTCTTGGCCAGGGGGTCCACCGGGTCGGACACGGCGCACCACAGCCCCTGGAAATGGGCCTGACGGGCCATTTTGGCATAGTGTTTCACAATCTTGGCGTTGTTTTCAAACTGGTACATCCGCACGTCCTTCACCCCGGAGCCCACAGGGGGGATGCCCTTGGAGGCCACGAAGACGAACATGTCGCAGTCGAATAGCCGCTCCGGGGGGATGACCTCCACCTCGGGGAAGGCGTCGTACTGCCAGGGCAGGGCGATCTGCCCCATCTCAAACTCCCACCGGGCGGTGATCTGGTCGCTGAGGTCACAGATGCCGATGGAGGAGATGACGTCGCCCCCCAGCAGCTTCAGGCCGGTCAGCAGCGTGGACCCCACGTCCCCGATGGCCAGGATGTGGACCCGCTTCTTCCCGGCTTTGGGGGCGGCGGTGAGCAGGGCCTCCCAGCCGGGGCGGTCCATGTTGACGGCGGTGAGGCGGCCCTCGGCGATGACGGCGGCAGCGGCCTCATCGATTTGGACAGAGGGCAGGCGGGAGGCGTCCAGCGTCTCCAGTCCGTGGGGAGCGGCCAACTGGCCGGGGTGGCTCACCCGGAAGGAGCCCCGGCCCAGTACCGGGTCCCCGGCCACCGGGGCGAAGAGCCGCCCTTCCGTGACGGGAGCGGTTTCAGGGCCGAAGCCATCCAGAGGTTGGAGGGACACCAGGTTGGCGCCGTTATAGTGGTAGTAATACATAAGATCACCCTTTTTCGAGTTAGAAATCAAGCGCACAGGGTCGACATCCCCGGCGGCTCTGCGATAGTATCTCACTGGTTTTGGCGCAGCAGCTGCTCCAAATCGTTCTCCAGGTAGACGGAGGCGGACAGATTGGGATCGTAGCGCAGGCAGGTGCCCTTATCGGGGCACAGGGGGAGAATGACCGCCTCAGGCAGCCGGGACAGGGTCAGGTTCCGTCCGTAGAGGACCCGGTACTCCCGCTCCAGGGTGAGCATCACGTCCAGGGAGGCCTCCAGGCAGGTGCGGGACAGCTGGAACACCGCCTCGCGGCCGCACTCGTTCTGATAGGCGGGGACGGCGTAGGGCAGGATGTGGTTGATGCCGGGGAGCAGGCCGGGCACCGGAGAGGTGGGCCGGCGGACGGTGTTGCCGCCGACAAAGGGGTAGAGGGTGGACTCCACGAACCACTGGCGCAGCCGGGGCAGGAAGTAGACGCTGTCCACCGGGCGGTCCCAGGACCGCATCAGGTCTTTGCCGTAGCCGGACAGCACGCCCACCAGCACCATGCGGATGGGTACGTCCACCTGGCGCAGGATGGGGTCCAGGAAGCTCAGGCGGAAGCCGGGGTGCATCAGGTCGTCCACCAGGATCACCGGGCGGTTGAAGGATTTGATGGTGCGGATCTGGCTGGGGATGGGGGCGTAATAGGGGAAGGCCTCCAGGGTGCTCTCCGACAGGTCGGGGGTGTAGACCTTGTCGGTGTGCAGGGTCTTGGTGACGGTGTTGGGGACGATCTTGCCCCGGAGCATCTTGCCGAAGGGAACGCACATACACTCGCCCAGCACCCGGGGGACAGTGGGGGTGGCAGGTACCTCGTTGTAGGCGGTGATCTTTTCCAGCAGCCGGTGGTGGATGATGTCGGAGGAGAGAGTGAGGACCAGGGAGCCGGGATACAGGCCGGTCAAGGCCCGCTGGAGCTTCTCATGGCCCCGGCGGATGGCGGACAGCACCCGGGGATTGCGGCACAGAGGCTCCTGAATGGTGGTCTCCAGATTCTGGATGAGCACCGTGGGGGCGTGCATGTCCGCCTCCAGAATGGGGGTGTCCCCCTCCTTGGCGGTAAAGCCCAGCCGGGTCAGATTGTCCTCCAGCCAGGGGGGCAGCTGGCCGTTGTGGGGGCGGAAGACGGCGTAGACATACTCCTCCTCCAGCGCCCGGGCGATCAGCTCGCACAGCAGAAGCTGGGCGTAGTCCTTGTGCTTGTCCGAGGTGTCGGCGGACAAGGCGGTGATAAGCAGCACGTTGCCCGCCGAGCGCAGGCGGATGCGGTTGGCCAGCTCGTTGTCCCCCAGGGCGCCGAAGAGCTGGGAGGCGGACAGGAGCCGGTAGCTGACGAAGCCCAGGGTCCTGGGTCCGGTGGTGCGGCGCAGGATCAGCAGCCGGTCGTCCTGGCGGGCAATGGCGGCGCGGACGGGCTCCAGCTCGGGCTGTCCCTCGGTCAGCAGGGCCAGCAGCTCGGGGGAGGGGTCGTTCTCCCACTGGAACTCCAGATCCCCGGCGTAGAGCAGGGGCTTGTCCTGGGTGTCCCGGAGATACAGGCCGTTCTGATAGATGAAATCCTGGATCACCGGGTCGATGAAGTTGGAGATGTCCCGGTTCAGGTCCACATTTTCCCGGATACGGGTGGAGCTGATGTCCTCCAAATGGGGGGGCAGCTGGAGCTGGATGACCTCGCCTGTGATGGGCAGGGGCTTGGGCAGTTCCTTTTCGCCCGCCCGGCGGAAGATGACGTGGTTCATCCCGTGGATGGAATAGGGCTGGGGCGGGGCCTTGTAGGAGGAGGCGTTGGCCACCACATCGCTGCCGGCCACCAGATACACCCGCTGGCCGGGGAACAGGTCCAGCAGCCGCTTCAGGTCGGCGGGATTGGCGATGTTCACCGGGATGTCGTCGGGGAACAGGTGGACGTGGAAGTCCCCCGCCACCGAGAGGTTGACGATCTGCCGGCGGATCAGGTGGGGCTGGGCCTTCTTGGACCAGGAGAACTCATCCACCGCCAGGTAGACCTCAAAGCCCAGGTCCCGGATGGCGTGGACGATGCCCTTGTGGGACAGAGTGAAGGGGTCGAAGGTGCCGGGGAAGAAGGCGATCTTCCGGGGCTTTTCAAAGGTGAAGGGGCCGTGGTCCAGCCGCCGCAGGGCGATGAAGCGGTTGATGTGGGCCAGGGCGGCGGCCCGGTAGAAGAAGGTCAGGCCGTCCTGGCGGGGGGCCTCCTGGATCAGGAAGAGGAGCTTGCGGTAGCACAGGGCGAACAGCCGGCCCTTTTCCACCATGTTCAGGACGGGGGACTCGAAAAGCAGCTTGCCGATGACCAGCATGGCCTCCTGCCGCACCGCCTCCCGGTAGTGGGCCAGCCCCTGGAGAAGAAGGCCCAGCAGCTCCTGCCGCCGGTTCTCGTAGGCGGCGGCGGGCTCGGGAAAGCGGTCCCGGTAGGCGGGGTAGTACTGGAGCAGCACGCCGATGGTGTTCAGGGCGCCGGACACGGCGGAGTCGTTGGGGGAGCCCAGCAGGGATTTGAGCCACAGCACCTGTTCGTCCAGCTCGCTGGGGTGGAGGTACAGGGTGGCCTGGCCCAGATACTGGGGGATATACTTGGAGATCTCGTACTGGCCCATTTCCAGGCCCTTGCCCAGCTCCACCACCACCTCGTTGCGCTGGTCCCGGCGCAGAACGGACAGGGTGCGGACCAGGGCGCGGCCGGCGGTGTGGCGGACCACCACCCGCTCGGACACCTTGACCAGGTTGGAGAAGTGAGTGGCGATGTGGAGGGTGTGGGTCTTGAGCCCGCGTTCCACCTGGTCCCACAGCAGCTCCACGCCGGCCACCTTCACCACCCAGGGGGTGGCGATCTTCAGGTTGTCCAAAAAGACCTCGCTGGTGATGTCCATCTGGTACAGGGTCTGCTCCAGGACGGTCACGTCCTCTCCGGCCCGGCGGAGGATCTTGCACTTCAAGAAGATGGTGGTCAGCTGGCTGTCCTCCACTTGGCGGACGATCTGGACGATGCGGCGCATCAGGGGATGGTCCTGGGTCAGGGCCCGCTGGGCCTCACGCAGAAATTCCAGGGCGGCGGTGGACAGGCGCAGCTCGTCGGAGACAGTAAAATATGCGGCGAACTCAATGAGCCGGCCCCGGACCTCCGGCCCGTAGTATTGGGAGGGCAGGTAGCGGATGGCGTCCAACAGGGTGAAGGCGGTGTCGGAGGACAGCTCCTCCGGCTTCTCATAGTATTTCAGCAGAGCGCCCAAAAAGCGGGGGATGTCCCCGGGGCGGGCGTGCTCCAGCATGGAGCCCACCACCAGTTTCAGGGTGTAGCTGATGTGGGAGCGCTGCTGGGGGGTGGTCTTGTGGTCGGGGAAGATGATCATGTCCAGATACTGCTCCCACAGGGTGAAGGGGACCTCCTCCGCCGGGTCGCTCTGGGCGTCGGCGGGGACCTCCTTCCGGTAGACCAGGTGGAAGCGGGCGATCAACTGGCCGATGAGTCCGCCGGCCTGGCGGCGGATGTCGCCTTCACGGTGGACCAGCAGTTCGTAGAGGAAGGACAGGGCCTGGGTCTTCTGGCGGACGGACAGGTAGGTGAAGTACTCCTCAAAGACGTTCAGATAGGCCCGCAGCTGCTGCCAGCTCTTGGCGGAGCGGGCGGCCTCGATGATGTTGCCGAACTTCTGCTCGTTGGACAGCATGTGCATCAGGCGGAGGTTGTGCTCCACCGACAGCAGGATCAGGCTGTTCAGCGTCTCCTCCGGGTCCATGAGGGCCGGGTCCTTGTGGGGGGCCGGAGGCTGGGGCTGGCCGGTCAGGTCCACGTCCACCCCCAGGGAGCGCATGTAGTCCTCGAAATCGTGGAGCTTGCCGTAGACGAACTCGTACCGACGGCGTTTGTTCCGGTCCACGTTGTCCAGTTTGGAGAGAATGACCTGGAAGGACTGGTCCAGGGGATAGAGGACGGTGATCTCATTGCCCGCCGCGTCCCGGTCCTGCTTGGAGCGGAAGTCGGCGTAGATCAGCAGCAGGGACTCCACCGACAGGGATTCCAGCTCCAGGTCCCAGGTGGAGTGGTTGGAAGCGATATGGCTGATGTTGTCCATCTTCCGGGCCAGCAGGTATTGGTCGGTGTAGTAGTAGTGGAGGTAGGGCACCCGCTCCCCGGGCCGGCAGCCGAATTTGCCGAAGTCATGGGAGGCGGCCGCGGCGGAGATGAGGGACAGGTCCACCTCCACCCCCGCCTCCTTCAGCCCCCGGGCGGCGGTCATGGCGATGTAGTGGACGCCGGCGATGTGGCTCAGGGTCTTGAAGGGGGTGTACTCCAGCCCCAGGCGCATGAGCTCATAGATGTACTCTTCCCGCCAAGCGGCCATCAGGCGGCGGTACTCCTTGCTGTTGTCACACTGGGCGTACTCCTCCTCGGGGAGGAACTGGAAATCCAGCATGGGGTCGAAGGGGAGGGCGGCACGCTCGTGGTCCAGCAGGACCTGGAGGACGGTGAGATAGAATTTGGCGGCCTCGCCCCGGGGTCCGGTGGGGATGGGGCCCACGGAGGGGAACATGAGGCGGCAGACATATTGATAGCAGAAGGGCCCCCAGCCCTCCTCCGGGGCATCGGCGCACAGTTGGGCCATCAGGGGGGCGCACAGCTCCAGGACCCGGGTACAGGTCAGCCGCTCCCGAATGGGGAACAGGGCGGCCAGCCCCTCCTGCCAGTGGGGGTCCTTCAGCAGGGCCAGGGCGGCCTTCCGGTTGGGGAGGGCGGCCAGCCGGCGGGCGGTGAGGGCCTCGGCGATCTCCCGGTCGATCTGGCGGATCAGTTTGTCGTTCATAAAAAGACCACCTTTCTCATGCCCATGGGCAAAGAAGGATCATAGTTTGGAGACAGTTGAAGTGTACCATATTTTTACCCGGAAGAAAAGAGAGGAAGGGGTGAGAAAACCCCGGCATGGGAGCATGCCGGGGAGAAAATCAGCGGGAGGAGCGCCTGGGGCGCTGCTGCCAGACCCGGCCCACCACCGCGCCCAACAGGAGGATGTTGCCGCAGAAGTACAGCCACACCAGCAGGATGATCAGAGAGGCCAGGGAGCCGTATACCAGAGCGTACCGGGAGGACATGCCGATGAACCAGGAGAAGAGCACCGAGCAGGCCACCATGGCCAGAGCGGTGAAGCAGGAGACGGCCAGCACAGCCCGATTGGACAGCAGCCAGCGGGGGATTCCCGCCCGGTAGATGAGCAGGAGCAGGACCAGCACAAAGCAGAACAGCAGCAGGTAGCGGATCCACTTCCACAGCTGGGACAGGGCGGGCAGGGGGAGCAGTTCTGTCAGCAGCCGGGGCAGGTGCCCCTCCAGAAACCAGAAGAACCAGTCGCCGGTGAAAATGACCACCACCGACAGGTAGATGGTGAGCAGCAGCAGAACGGACAGCAGGACGCTGGCGAAAAGCAGGCTGCCGGGGCGGCGGTCGGTCACCCCAAAGAGCTGGTCCATGGTGGCAAACAGGGTGCGCAGCCCCGCCGAGGCGGATACCACAAGGGTGAACAGGCTGGCCGCCAGCAGGCCCTGGGACTGGCTGCCCGCCACGTAGGTCAGATAATCCAGCAGGACGGACAAGACGCCGCCGGGCAGGAACTGGCTCATGCCCAGGAGAAATTGCTCCAGGTCCAGGTGAAACAGGCCGATGAAGTAGTTGACGCACATGAGCAAGGGGAACAAGGTGAGAATGAGAAAGTAGGACAGGGCGGCGGCGGAGCGGGCCACGCCCGCCCGGTCATAGGCTTCCGCCGCTTCCAGGCAGAAGGATACCGGCGGCATCGAGCGGATCTTGTTCAGTATGGTGAGTCACTCCTTCCCGGCTGGACATGGGCAGAAAAACGAAAAAAGCCGTCTGATGTTCAGACGGCTTTCGACGTTGCGGACCTCAGGCCAGCTTGTTCAGCTTGATGGTCATGCTGCTCTTCTTGTTGGCAGCATTGTTCTTATGCAGCAGCCCCTTGGCAGCGGCCTTATCCACCGCCTTGACAGCCACCTTGTAAGCGACATCGGCCTCGCTGCGGTTGCCTTCCGCCACGGCGGCGTCAAACTTCTTCAGCTCGGTCTTCAGCGCGGACTTCGCGGCCTTGTTCTGCGCAGCTTTGGTCTGGGATACCAGCACGCGCTTCTTGGCAGACTTGATATTCGGCAAACCAAACACCTCCTCCGATTTACATCGTTAATTTAGACACAGTACGCCTGTGCAGATATGTATTTTACCATCGGTCCTCAGAAAAATCAACTGTTTTTTTAAATTTTTTCAAGAAAATTGGATAGTTCTCCCCCGGACGCAAAGACTAGGGAAAAAGGGAGAAATCCATACAAGATATGGGGGCGGAGGCACGGTATGAAGCAGAGAAGAACCGACCTGGCGGTGGAGGCCCGGGAGCTGTGGCAGGAGAGCGCGGGAGAGACCACCAAGCTGTCCGGCGTGGAGGCCCGGGACGGGGAGCGGGAGGGCATCCCGGTGACCATGGTGCGCATTCTGGACCGGGAGGGAGAGCGGGCGCTGGGCAAGCCCCGGGGGACCTACGTGACCCTGACCCTGGAGGGCGTGGCCAACCGGGCGGAGGGCATCTTCGGACGGTCGGTCCGGGCGGTGGCGGGGGAGCTGGCTCCCCTGCTGGAGCAGGCGGCTCCGGAGGGACTGGTGCTGGTGGCGGGGCTGGGCAACCGGTCCATCACGCCGGACGCCATCGGCCCCAAGGTCCATGAGCATGTCCTGGTCACCCGGCACTTGGTGGCGCAGATGCCGGAGCACTTCGGCCACCTGCGGCCCGTGGCCTCCCTGGCGGCGGAGGTGCTGGGAAACACGGGGGTGGAGAGCGGCGAGGTGGTGGAGGCGGTCTGCCGGAAGCTGCGGCCTGCCTGCGTCATCGCGGTGGACGCCCTGGCCTCCCGGTCTCTGGAGCGGCTGTGCCGGACGGTCCAGCTGGCGGATACGGGGATCGCCCCAGGCTCCGGGGCGGGGAACCACCGCATGGCCCTGGACCGGGACAGTTTGGGGGTGCCTGTCCTGGCCGTCGGGGTCCCCACGGTGGTGGAGGGGGCCACCCTGGCCGCCGACCTGCTGGGCGCCGACCGGCTTCCGGAGCCGGCCCCGGAGCGGAACCTGCTGGTCACCCCCAAGGACATTGACAGCCAGGTGGCCGACCTGTCCAAAATCGTGGGCTACGGCATCAGCCTGGCCCTCCAGCCGGGTATGACGGTGGAGGACCTGGATCTGCTGCTGGGCTGATGGGCCACGGACGATCCGCCCGCGGACCGGCCCTATCTCAGCCTCTGTGCCGCCAGAATGATCAGAATATTGACCACATACAGCACCGCCAGTTCGGCCAGCCGCCGTTTCTCCAATCAGAAGCCCTCCCCCTTGATCCCGTGGAAATAGTGTACGGGCGGGACAAGGGGGAATATACCGGGGAAAATGGGGACAGACTAGGGGTAAATACTGGGAACAACAAGATCCCTGAAAGGATGTGACATAGATGGTGAAGGGAATCACCCGCCAGGTCATCCTGGTCAAGTCTCCCGATCCCAAGCTGTTTGAGGAGGCCATTTTTATTGTCAAGGAGGAGGCCCTGGCCCGGGAGGGCGTCAGCGCCGACCAGGTCCTGAAGGAGGCCCGGCAGGCCGCCGACGGCTATCTGAAGCAGGGCCGGGCCTGGAACCGGCGGCTGGAACGGCTGCCCGGCCCCGCCTGGGGGGCGGCGGGGGCGGTCCTGGCCTCGCTGGGCTGGGCGCTCTGGCTGTTTCTGCTGTAACAGGGCGGAGAGCCCGGCATAAGATAGGGAGAGGGAAGGGGCCCTGGCGCTCCTTCCCTCCCTGGCGCCGGGACGGGGCGGCGCTCCCGGCGTCCCTGCCTTTGCTGTTTCACCGCCCCAAGGGGCGGAAACGTGATCGTTGGAGGAGTTTTGTACTTATGTGTGGGATCTGCGGATTTTGTGATTTTCGCCGGAGCAACGGCACGTTGGCCTGGCGCGAGACGGGCCACCGGATGGGGGAGCAGCTCAACCACCGGGGGCCGGACGACAAGGGGCTGTGGCAGGGGGAGGACTGCGTGCTGGTCCACCGCCGGCTGGCGGTGATGGACCCCCAGCGGGGCCGTCAGCCCATGGAGCGCACCGTGGACGGCAAACCCTGCGTCCTGGTGTACAACGGAGAGCTGTACAACGCCCCCCAGCTGCGGGAGGAACTGGCCAGGGAAGGGGCCGTTTTCGATACACAGTGCGACACCGAGGTTCTGCTGTGGGCCTTGATCCTGTGGGGCGAGGGGGCGGCGGAGCGGCTGGAGGGCATCTTCGCCTATGCCTTCTGGGACGGGCGGACCGGGCGGCTGCTCTGCGGCCGGGACCGGTTCGGGGTGAAGCCCTTCTTCTACGCCTGGGTGGACGGGACCCTTGTCTTTGCCTCCGAGCTCAAGGCCCTGTTTGAATACCCGGGGCTGGAGCCCCGGCTGGGCCCGGAGGGACTGCGGGAGGTGCTGGGGATCAGCCCAGCCCGTACCGCCGGGGTGGGGGTGTTTGAGGGGGTGGAGGAGCTGCTCCCCGCCCACCAGCTGGTGCTGGACCGGGAAGGGCCCAGGGCGCGGCCCTACTGGAAGCTGGTCAGCCGTCCCCACGGGGACAGCTACGAGACCACGGTGGAGCGGGTGCGGGACCTGCTCACCGGAGCCATTCAGCGCCAACTGGTCAGCGACGTGCCCCTGTGCACCTTCCTGTCTGGGGGGCTGGATTCCTCCATCATCACCGCCGTGGCGGCCCAGACCTATACCCGGGAGGGAAGGCCGCCCCTGGAGACCTACTCCTTTGACTATGTGGGCAATCAGGCCTTTTTCCGCGCCTCCGCTTTCCAGCCCGGGGATGACGCCCCCTATGCCAGAATGATGGCCGGGGCGTTCCACACCCGCCACCGGGTGCTGGAGTGTGACATCCCCTCCCTGGCAAACCTGCTGGAGGAGGCCATGGCGGCCCGGGACCTGCCGGGCATGGCCGATGTGGACTCCTCCCTGCTCTACTTTTGCCGCCAGGTGGCCCGGGACCATGTGGTGGCCCTGTCCGGGGAGTGTGCCGACGAGGTGTTCGGGGGCTACCCCTGGTTTGAGCGGGAGGAGATGCTCTCGGCGGACACCTTCCCATGGTGTCCCGACCTGTCCCCCCGGCGGCAGATTCTGGACCGGGGCGTGTGGCGGGAACTGGAGGTGGAGGATTACGTCCAGACCCGCTACCGCCAGTCCCTGGCCGCCTGTCCCCGGCTGGAGGGGGAGAAGGCGGGGGAGGCCCGCCGCCGGGAGGTGGGCTGGCTGTCCCTGAACTGGTTCATGGCCTGCCTGCTGGAACGGAAGGACCGGATGAGCATGGCCTCCGGCCTGGAGGTGCGGGTGCCCTTCTGCGACCACCATTTGGTGGAATATGTATGGAATATCCCCTGGGCCATGAAGGCCATGAACGGCCAGCGCAAGCAGGTGCTCCGGGACGCGGCCTATGGCCTGCTGCCCGAGGCGGTGCGGAACCGGCCCAAGTCCCCCTACCCCAAGACCCACGCCCCCTTGTATGAGCAGCTGGTCCGGGCCAGACTGGCCCGGGTCCTGGACGATCCCAACGCCCCCATCCGCCCTCTGGTGGATGAAAAAGCCCTGCGGGAGGGCCTGATGACCAGCGTCGGGGACTACGGGCGGCCCTGGTTCGGCCAGCTCATGGCCGGACCCCAGATGATGGCCTATCTGGTCCAGCTCAACGCCTGGATGGAGCGGTTCCATCTTTCCATTTGATTTCTTCTATTCCTCCTTATCTGGCGCCCCAGCGGCTTTGTCCGCCGGGGCGCTTCTTATGTTGGAATGGATTTACGGACGGTTTGGCGGAGCGCTGGGCCGGATTCTCCATTCTTGCGGCAATTTGGGCGGAAAAACAAATTAAGATTGTGAAAAACACCGCTATGCAGGTCTCCCTGGGGTGATTATAATAGTGCGGTACCAAAAAGGAACGCTGATTGCCCAAGGAGGAACGTTACTTTATGACCAAGGACCTGACAACAGGCAGCCCCATGCGGCTGATCTTTTCCTTTACTATGCCGATTCTGTTCGGGATGCTGTTCCAGCAGTTTTACAATCTGGTGGATACCATGATCGTGGGCAAGCTACTGGGAGCCGGGGCGCTGGCTGCGGTGGGGGCCACCGGCTCCATCAACTTTTTTGTGATCGGCTTCTGCATGGGCCTGTGCAGCGGCTTCGCCATCCCTGTGGCCCAGCGGATGGGGGCGCGGGAGTTTTCGGAGATGCGCCGGTTCGTGGCCAACGCCGCCTATCTGGCGGCGGCCTTCGCCCTGGTGCTGACCGCGGCCACCGGGCTGCTCTGCCGGGACATCCTGACGTTGATGCGGACCCCGGCGGATATTTTTGAAAACTCCTACACTTACATCTTCATCATCTTCATGGGCATCCCTGCCACCATCCTCTACAACCTGCTGGCGGGCATCATCCGGTCCCTGGGGGACAGCAAGACCCCGGTGTATTTCCTGGCCCTGTCCTCCTTCCTGAACATTTTTCTGGACTTCGCTCTGATCCTCTGGTTCCACGCGGGGGTGGCTGGAGCGGCCATCGCCACAGTGGTGTCCCAGGGCGTGTCCGGGTTGGCCTGCCTGCTCTACATGACGAAGCGTTACCCCATCCTCCGCATGACTCGGGAGGAGTGCCGGCCCAGCGGCCGCCACTGCGGGATGCTGTGTATGATGGGCGTGCCCATGGGCCTGCAGTATTCCATCACCGCCATCGGCTCCATCGTGCTCCAGTCGGCGGTGAACACCCTGGGCAGCACCTATGTGGCGGCGGTGGCGGCGGGGGCCAAGCTGTTTCAGCTGCTGGCCTGTCCCTATGACGCCATGGGGTCCGCCATGGCCACCTACTGCGGCCAGAACGTGGGGGCTTGCAAACTGGACCGCCTGGGCAAAGGCGTCCGTTCCTGCGCCCTCATGGGCCTGATCTATGCCATCATCGCGTTTCTGGCCATGCTGGCCTTCGCCCCCCAGTGCGCCATGCTGTTTTTGGACTCCGGAGAGATGGAACTTGTCCGGCTGGTGGACCTGACCCGGCAGTATATCGTCACGTTGACGGCCTTCTTCTTCACCCTGGCCCTGGTGAACATCGTCCGGTTCTCCATCCAGGGCATGGGCTACAGTACCTTCGCCATCCTGGCCGGCGTGCTGGAGATGGTTGCCCGCACTGTGGTGGGCGGCGTGCTGGTGCCCATGTTCGGCTACACCGCCGCCTGCTTCGCATCCCCCGCTGCCTGGGTGTGCGCGGATCTGTTCCTGATCCCGGCCTGCGCCGCCTGCATCAGGCGGCTGCGGAAGCTGTATCCCTCACGGCCCGATGAGCCCCGGACCGTGACCGCCGCCGTCCCTGCCAGGGCGGGAGCGGGACAGTGACACAAGGAGAACAAGAACTGCCGGCCCTGCGGGCCGGCAGCTTTTTTATGCCTGTTCCGCCGGAGCCCAGCGGGGACAGTGTTCGTCCACCCGCCGGTCTTTGACCATGGGATGGACACAGTGGCCCAGATGGGTGGGATAATAGCAGTCGCCCGACTTGATGTAGTGGAGCCGGAAATACCGGCATCCGCCGCAGAATTCCTCTCGCTGATAGCGTCCGCGGGACATTGTCATCACCTCAAAAATTATTATAGTCGCAATACGACTATAAGTAAACAGTCTTGATACGACTATTGTATGATAAATGGGGTGATGATTTATGACATTTTCGAGAATTCGGGACTTGAGAGAGGACCGGGACTTAAATCAGGAGACTCTGGCCGAAATGTTAGGTGTCCGGCAGACAACATATTCCAAATATGAACTGGGAAAAATCAATGTCCCCGTTGAAATGCTGATTAAAATAGCGGATTTTTATGACGTTACGCTGGATTATCTGGTGGGCCGGAGCGACGAAATGCAGCGATGATGCAGCGCACGGCCCGATGGGGGCATCGGGCCCTACGGGTGATTGACTGCTGCGTCTGCGCAAGCCGCCCGGTAGGGCGGGGGCTTGCCCCCGCCGCCGGAAATGGGCGGCGAAGGGAGAAGAATGCGGACCTTCCGATTTCAAAGCGGGAGAGGACAGAAGAACCCCCGAACCTCGATCGAGGTCCGGGGGTTCTTTTGATTTCAAATCAGTCGGTCACATAGGGCAGCAGGGCGATCTGACGGGCACGCTTGATGGCCTCGGTCAGCTGGCGCTGATGCATGGCGCAGGTGCCGGTGGTGCGGCGGGGCAGGATCTTGGCCCGCTCGGAAGTGAACCGGCGCAGCTTGGCGGCGTCCTTGTAATCGATCTGCTCGACCTTGTCCACGCAGAAGGCGCAGACCTTGCGGCGCTTGCGGCCGCGGGGAGCTCTGTTATCACGTTCCATAGCCATGGATTTAACCTCCTTTTACGACCATATACGGTCAAAGT
Organism: Pseudoflavonifractor phocaeensis; assembly: GCF_021531815.1. Lineage (GTDB taxonomy): Bacteria > Bacillota > Clostridia > Oscillospirales > Oscillospiraceae > Lawsonibacter > Lawsonibacter phocaeensis_A. The sequence goes on along the minus strand of NZ_JADYUM010000006.1, from coordinate 146,885 downwards.
ATCACGGCGCGGCCTCAGAAGGGCAGCTCGCCGTCGTCATCAGAAAGCTCGGCAAACTGGTCCCCGTCCGCGGGAGGGGTCCCATAGCCGGAGGGTGCGGCGGGCGCGGAATAACCGCCTTGGCTGTAACCGCCCTGGGCGTAGCCGCCCTGGCTGTATCCGGCGGAGTAGCCTCCGCCTTCGCCGTCCCGCTTGGAATCGCCGAAATAGACGTTGTCGGCAACCACCTCGGCGCTGGTGCGCTTGTTGCCGTCCTTGTCGGTCCAGTCCCGCATTTGGAGCCGGCCCTCCACCACAGCCATGCGGCCCTTGGTGAAGTAGCGGCTGACAAACTCGGCGGTGGCCCGCCAAGCCACCACGTCGATCCAGTCGGTGGACCGCTCGCCGGTGGACTTGTCCTTGAAGTCCCGGTCCACCGCCAGACGGAAGGAGGCCACAGGGGTCCCGGTCTGGGTGCGCCGGAGCTCGGGGTCACGGGCCAGGCGGCCCATGATAATGATTCTGTTGAGCATAGCTGCTCCCCCTTACTGGTCCTTGCAGACGATCAGGGAACGCATCACGCCGTCGGTAATACGGAAGATACGGTCCAGCTCAGCGGGGATAGCGGCGGCAGCGGTGAAGGTCATCAGGACGTAGTAGCCCTCCATCAGGTCGTTGATGGGATAAGCCAGACGGCGCTTGCCCCACTCGTCGATCTCGGAGACGGTACCGTTGGCCTCGACCACGGCCTTGAACTTCGCCACCAGGGCGGCAATCTGCTCCTCGCTCAGAGCGGGATCCAGAATGTAGACCGCCTCATAGTTCGCATTGATCTTTGCCATATTTCTTGCACCTCCTTATGGACGTATGGCCCCCGGCCATCGCGCCGGGAGCAAGGATGTCACTGCCTCGCCATGGAGACAGGCTTAATTATTATACCGGAAACAGGGAAAATGTCAAGGAAAATTCCAAAATTTCTCGAAAAAATCCCGCCCGGAGCGTCCGGACGGGATTTTTGGAGCAAACTTGTTTTACTGGGGCAGGGTCAGGTCCCCCTCTTTGATCCAGCCCATCTTCCGCAGGACCTGGCAGAAGGCCCAGGAGAGGACGGCGGGGAGGACGAAGCAGATGAGGATCAGGCCCAGCCAGTGGAAAGCGGTGGGAGTGATGGTCACGGCGTTGACCATCTCCACGGCCTTTTCGCTGGGAGCCAGCCAGCCGGTCCACACGCCGATCTGGCCGCACAGGCCGCAGGTGCCCATGCCGGAGTTCACCGGAGCGCCGTTCATCTGCAGGCGGAAGAAGCAGGTGGCGATGGGGCCGGTGATGGCGGAGGCCAGGGTGGGGGGAATCCAGATGCGGGGGTTTTTCACGATGTTGGGCATCTGGAGCATGGAGGTGCCCAGGCCCTGAGACACCAGACCGCCCCAGCGGTTCTCTTTGAAGGACATGACGGCGAAGCCCACCATCTGGGCGCAGCAGCCCGCCACGGCGGCGCCTCCGGCCAGACCCACCAGACCCAGGGTGTGGCAGATGGCGGCGGAGGAGATGGGCAGGGTCAGGGCGATGCCCACCAGGACAGAGACGGCGATACCCATCCAGAAGGGCTGGAGCTCGGTGGTCTTGTTGATGAGGGCACCGAAGGCGTTGGCCACCGCGCCGATGGGGGGCGCGATGATGTAGGACAGGACCACGCCGGTGAAGATGGTGACGAAGGGGGTGACCAGGATATCCACCTTTGTCTCCTTGGACACGGCCTTGCCCACTTCGGCGGCGATGATGGCGATGAACAGGACGGCCAGCGGTCCGCCCGCGCCGCCCTTGGCGTTGGCGGCCTGGCCCACGGCTGCCAAGGAGAACAGGACCAGGGGGTCCGCCTTTAACGCGTAGCCGATGGCCACGGCCATGGCCGGAGCGGCCATGGCGCTGGCAAAGCCGCCCATTTCCACCAGGAACTCCAGGGACAGCTGCTGACCCAGGGTCTTGATGATGGTGCCGATGAGCAGGGAGCAGAACAGGCCCTGGGCCATGGCCCCCAGGGCGTCGATGCCGTACCGCTTGGCGGAGATGACGATGTTTTTCCGTTTCAGGAATTCTTTCATAAGGACACACCCTCTTATGCAGAAAATGAGGTTCACAGGTGTCAAGACACATGTAAACCTCATTCTAATCAAAAGTGTGGATTTGTCAAGCCCTTTTTCTTCGGACAGGAGGGTTTACTCCTCCAGCAGGACGCCCTGGGCCTTGAGGGCCGTCCGGACCCGCAGGAAGGCGTCCTCGTCGGGGCAGGAAACGGTGTGCAGGTGGATGCCCTCGGTGAGCAGGGACAGGGGGGCGGCGGACTCCTTCCGGCACCGGGCCACAAACTGGCCCACGTCGTACCGGCTGGACAGCTGGAGGGGGCCGGTGAGCTGGCCGTAAATGGGGTGATCCACAATGACGTCGATGACGGTGCAGCCCTGGTCCACGATGGCGTTGAGCTCCGCCTCCATCTGTTCTCCGGTGTGGCGGCAGGCCAGAGTACGGACCAGTCCGCCGCTCTCCCGGGGAAGCACATAGCCCCGGGGGGTGGCGGCGATGTCCATGCCCCCCGCCCGCAGCAGGGCCACGTCCCCTACGATGATCTGGCGGCTGACGAAAAATTCTCTGGCCAGGGCGGCGGCGCTCACCGGGCCCTCCGCCTGGGCCAGACGCTGGGCGATGGCCTGTCTTCTCTCTTGGGCGTCCATGGAACAGCCCCTCCTTTGTGTCAAGTGTGATGTCTTGACGGTAGTATACCATGGGAATGGGAAAACCGCAACGGCGGGAGAACGGCTTTTTTCCAGGACTTTGGCCGGAAACCTTGACTTTTCCCCAGGGAATTCATATTATAGGTAATACGAGTTTTCCAATCCATTTTATAGACAAAGGACTGAAACGATATGGCTCAGAATCCCAACAAGAAGCAGGTGACCGAGATCACCGATATGGAGGTGGACTTCGCCCAGTGGTACACCGACGTGTGCAAGAAGGCGGAGCTCATCGACTACTCCTCCATCAAGGGTATGTTTATCTACCGCCCTTACGGGTATGCTATCTGGGAGAACATCCAGAAGGAGCTGGACAAGAAGTTCAAGGAGACCGGCCATGAGAACGTGGCCATGCCCATGCTGATCCCCGAGTCCCTGCTCCAGAAGGAGAAGGACCACGTGGAGGGCTTCGCTCCCGAGTGCGCCTGGGTCACCTACGGAGGCGGCGAGAAGCTGGAGGAGCGCTACTGCATCCGGCCCACCTCTGAGACCCTGTTCTGTGAGCATTTCAAGAACATCATCCACTCCCACCGGGACCTGCCCAAGAAGTACAACCAGTGGTGCTCCGTCCTGCGCTGGGAGAAGACCAGCCGCCCCTTCCTGCGCCACCGGGAGTTCCTGTGGCAGGAGGGCCACACCATGCACGCCACCGAGGAGGAGGCCCGGGAGGAGACCCAGCGGATGCTGAACATCTACGCCGACTTCATGGAGAACGTGCTGGCCATGCCCGTGGTCAAGGGCCGCAAGACCGACAAGGAGAAGTTCAACGGCGCCGAGGAGACCTACACTGTGGAGTGCATGATGCACGACCGGAAGGCGCTCCAGGCCGGCACCAGCCACTACTTCGGCGACGGCTTCGCCAAGGCCTTCGACATCACCTTCACCGGCAAGGACAACCAGCTCCACAACCCCCATCAGACCAGCTGGGGCGTGTCCACCCGGATGATCGGCGGCATCATCATGACCCATGGCGACAATAACGGCCTGGTGCTGCCCCCCCGCATCGCCCCCGTCCAGGCCATGGTCATCCCCGTGGCCCAGCACAAGGAGGGCGTGCTGGAGGCCGCGTCCAAGCTGCTGGAGCGGCTCCAGGCTGCCGGCATCCGGGCCAAGATGGACGACTCCGACCAGTCCATGGGCTGGAAGGCCGCTGAGTACGAGATGAAGGGCGTGCCCCTGCGGGTGGAGATCGGCCCCAAGGATATGGAGAAGGACCAGTGCTGCGTCTGCCGCCGGGATTCCGGGGAAAAGGTGTTTGTGCCCCTGGCCCAGCTGGAGGACACTGTTAAGCGTCTGCTGGATGAGGTGCACCAGAGCCTGTTTGAGCGGGCCAAGAAGAACCTGGAGGAGCACACCAAGGTGTGCATGACCCTGGAAGAGGTCAAGGAATTCATGGAGACCGAGGGCGGCTTTGCCAAGACCATGTGGTGCGGCGATCTGGAGTGCGAGCTGAAGATGAAGGAGGAGGCCGGCGTCTCCTCCCGGTGCATGCCGCTGGTCCAGGAGCAGGTGTCTGACATCTGCGTGTGCTGCGGCAAGCCCGCCAAGCACATGATCTACTGGGGCGTGGCGTACTGAGAAGCGAAGGGACTTATGACTGCGCCGCGAACAGCCGCAGCGTGACAACGAGGAGCGCGGAGGCGTCGTCAGCAGCGCGGCTGCCGGCATACCGCGGAAAAGATCAAATCACCAGAAGCAGGGGCCGGCACAGCCGGCCCCTGTTCGGCCATCCGTCCGGCGGGAGGGCTGGCCGGACCTGTATGGAGTGAGCGGCGGGCGGCGTTCCGTCCCGCCGGACGGAGAGAGGAACAACATGACAAACATTGCGATCGTCACCGATACCACCAGCGGCCTGACCCCTCAGGAGGCCCGGGAGCTGGGAGTGGAGCTGCTGCCCATGCCCATGACCATCAACGGGCAGGAATATCTGGAGACTGTTGACCTGGACCGGGCCTTCTTTTTCCGCAGCCAGGCGGAGGGGGCCGATATCACTACCTCCCAGCCCGCCCCCGGGGCCCTCGCGGACCTGTGGGACAAGCTGCTGCAGGAGCGGGAGGGGGTCCTGTACCTGCCCATGACCAGCGGTCTGAGCAGCTCCTACACCACCGCCGCTACCCTAGCCGGCTTCTATGAGGGCCGGGTGGCTGTGGCGGACACCCGGCGTATCTCCGTGCCCCTGTGGCAGATGGTCCAGGACGCCCTGACCCTGGCCCGCCGGGACATGCCCCTGGAGCAGATCTGCCGCCGGCTGGAGGAAAAGGCCCTGTGCTCCAGCATCTACATCACCCCGGTCACCCTGGAGTATTTGAAAAAAGGCGGCCGCATCACCCCCGCAGCCGCCGCCATCGGCACAGTGCTCAATGTCAAGCCGGTGCTCCAGATCCAGGGCGGCGGCGTGGACGCCTTCGCCAAAGTCCGTGGCATGAAGCAGGCGGTGGAAAAGATGTTCTCCGCCCTGGACCAGGACCTGGCCACCCGGTTCGCCGGGAAAAAGACCCGGGTCTTTGCCGCCTACTCCGGGGAGGAGTCGGTGGGTGAAAATTGGAAGGCCCAGATGGAGGCCCACTATGGGGAACGGTTCGTCCGCATCGATCCCCTGGCCCTGAACATCTGCTGCCACACCGGTCCCGGCGCCATCGCCCTGGGCTGTGCGGAGTATGAGGAGTAGGGGAACACAGGAAGGAACTTCCTCCCCGCCACTGGAAATCAAAGGAAAAGCCGGGGACCGGTTTGAAGCGGTCCCCGGCTTTGTTCCATAGGAAAAAGAAAGGTCGTGCCATGATGCCGGTTTCCCTGATCCCCGCCTTTCTGATCTACTGCTTTGTGGGGGGCATTACGCCTGGCCCGGCCAACCTGTGTTCCCTGTCCGCCGCCCTTCGGTACGGACGGGGCCCCGCCCTGAAGCAGTGGCGGGGACTGTTCGTGGGCTTCTTTCTGGTGTCCATGGGGGCGGTGGCGGTCACCTATTGCCTGGGCACCCTGCTCAGCGGATATGTGGGTTGGCTGGCATGGATGGGGGCCGCCTACCTGCTGTGGATGGCGTGGCACATGCTCCGCTCAGCGGGGGTGACGGCGGCGGAGTCCGACCCGTCCTACCCCTCCTTCCGAAACGGGCTGCTGCTCCAGCTGACCAATGTAAAAGTGATCATATTCTGCCTGACCGCCCTGTCCGGCTATGTGCTGCCCTACCGGCAGTCCCTCCCATGGCTGCTGGCGGTGGGCCTGTTCCTGCCCTTTACCGGCCCTGTGGCCAATTTGGTGTGGCTGTTTGCGGGCGCGTCCCTCCAAAAGATCTTTCAGGACCACCGCAAGACGGTGGATGTGGTCATGGCCGTCTCCCTGGCCCTGTGTGCCCTGAGTTTGGTGTGGCCCCATTGAGGGCTAAGGCTTGTCCATGTTCCGCAGGTAGTTTTCCGCCCCGTAGCGCAGGCAGCGCTGGAGCCGCCGCTCCCCCCGCTTGATGGTCCGGGAGATGGTGGATTTGTCCACGCCCAGCCGCGCTCCAATCTCCCGCATGTTCAGGCCCTCCGCGTAGTACATGGTCAGCGCCTGGCGCTGCCGGGGGGTCACGTCCTCCTGCAGGGCCCGGATCAAGTTGCGTTTCAGCCGGTTGACTTCCCTGCTGTTGTCCTCCGCCATCTGCCGGGTATACACCGCCATATCGGCGGCATACGCCTTGCCCCGCCTATATCGTGTATTTGGCATTCCGCCGGTACCCCCTGTCGTAGTAGCGTTCGGTGAGGACGGCCAGCTCCTGGGCTTCCCGCAGCATGGTGGACAGCATTCGGATGCGGTCCTGGAGCTGGCTGCTCTCCTCCGGGTCCTCGGTCCTCTCCATCCGGAATTGGAGCTGGCAGATGCGCAGGTCCAGCGCCCGGGCGTGGGCCCGGTATTCCACAGAAAGTTCTTGCAAGGTCATAACAGTTCGTTCTCCTCCTCTTGTTCCAACCGGGACAGGCAGACGGCGCAGACGGTCCGTCCCCGCCAGAGCCCGGTCCGGTCCCAGTGGTATTGCTCCCCTCCGCACAGGGCGCACAGACAGGCGCAGGGTTCCTGCTGGCTGTCCTCCAGGGGCGGTTTCAGCCTCCGCGTGTCCCCTCTCTCCCTTCTGCCCTGACGAAAAAACAGGAAAGAATTTTGAAAATGTGCTTGACAATCCAACCGCCTTTTAGTATAATATCCCTTGCTGTTGGACAGACACTGATGTGCTGGTGTAGCTCAGCCGGTAGAGCAGCTGATTTGTAATCAGCAGGTCGGGGGTTCGAATCCGTCCACCAGCTCCACAACTTCATATTTGGAGGAGTTCCCGAGTGGCCAAAGGGGGCAGACTGTAAATCTGTTGCGTTTCGCTTCGGTGGTTCGAATCCACCCTCCTCCACCACGTCGTCGCAAGCTACATATCGCTTGCGACGATTTTTTATAAAATCGTCGTGCGCTCATTCCGCTGCTCCTCCTTTCCAAACCACAACCACTTTGTTGGGTTGTGGTTTGGTGACCGCCCTGCGGGCGGTTTTGGCTGCCGTTTTTATGCTCCGCACCAAAACCCATCGTGCGCTCATTCCGCTGCTCCCCGCTTCCGAATCGAACCCGCTGCGCCGGGCTTCGATTCGGGCTGTGAACGAAACTATCCGGAATGGAAGTCACCCAACAGAAAGACAGTGATCCCGACAGGGATCGCCGTTTTTCCTGTTTGAGCACAGATGGGGCAGCGGCCCTGCGGCACGGAAAGAGTGCCTGCGCATTTTCCGGCGGTTCTGCTTGAAAGCTAAGGGCAGGTATAGAACTAATGTTCTATACCTGCCCTTAGGATACTCCTAATTCTGTGTTCTGTCAACCTCCGGAAGAGGACCTTTTTTCCGCCGCAGACCGGGATAAGGGACTTTGAAACATGCCCTGGGTCTGCCGGGACCAAGGAGCCGGCCGGCGGAGTTCTCGTCGGCGTATATAAAAAATGGCCGCTGTCTTAAGACAGCGGCCATTTTTTATGTTGTTTCAGGCATGGGCAGAAGAGATCAGAAATACTTCTTAACACCCTCGGGGGCCAGAGACTCGTCGTCGCTGATGGTGATGGTGAACTTGATGTTGTGCTTCTCACCGAAGTTGTTCAGCCAATCCAGGAACTTCTCCGTCTCATTGTCGCACTCGCTGCCGACGATCTTGGTCAGGCTGTCAATAAAGATATGGGTAATGTCGTAGTTGCCGGCATACAGGCCGCTGACGAAGCCCTTCAGGGCGGTGTAGTTGGCAATATCATACTGACTGGCTTCCACCAGGCGAATCTGATAGTGAATGTCGAAGGTCAGCTTATTGCCCTTCTCAATGCAAACCACGTTGCCGTGCTCGGTCTGGACAGCGCTGTTGATCATATCGATCATCTGCTTGGTCTTACCGGAGCCCTTCTTGCCCATGATGACTCGAATCATGTGTATCACTCCTTAACGAATTGCCGTAGGGAATGGTTCCCTTTGCTTGTTAACACTGTACCATATTGGGGGGGCTTTTTCAACTGAATTATTGTGAATTTTTTGCGGAGGGGCGGAACGGGAGAAAAAGTTCCGTTCCCCTGGAGAAATCTAGACTGCAAACGGCTTAGAGACGGGCCTCCAGCTCGGCCTTCAGCTCCTCGTAGCCGGGCTTGCCCAGAAGGGCGAACATGTTCTTCTTGTAGGCCTCCACGCCGGGCTGGTTGAAGGGGTTGACCTCCAACAGATAGCCGGACAGGCCGCAGACATACTCGAAGAAATAGATCAGCCAGCCCACGCTGCTCTCGCTGATGGCGGGCAGCTCCAGCAGGATGTTGGGCACGCCGCCGTCCACATGGGCCAAGATCACGCCCCGCATGGCCTTTTCAGCCACAAAGGACAGGGGCTTGCCGGCCAGGAAGTTCAGGCCGTCCGCGTTGTCGGGGTCGGTGGGGATGATGAACTCACCCTTGGGGGCGAACTTGACCACCGTCTCGAACATGAGGCGCTCGCCTTCCTGGATATACTGGCCCATGGAGTGCAGGTCGGCGGTGAATTCCACGCTGGCGGGGAAGATGCCCTTGCCGTCCTTGCCCTCGCTCTCGCCGTACAGCTGCTTCCACCACTCGGCAAAGAAGCGGAAGGGGGGCTCATAGCAGGCCAGCAGCTCCACCTTCTTGCCGCTCTGGTACAGGGCGTGGCGGGCGGCGGCATACTGCCAGGCGGGGTTGTCCAGTCCGGGAACGGCCAGCTCGGTCATGGCCTGAGCGGCGCCGGCCATCAGCGCCTCGATGTCAATGCCGGCGGCGGCGATGGGCAGCAGGCCCACGGCGGTAAGGACGGAATAGCGGCCACCCACGTCATCGGGCACCACGAACTCCTCATAGCCCTCGCCGTCGGCCAGGCCCTTCAGGGCGCCCCGGGCCTTGTCGGTGGTGGCGTAAATGCGTTCCCGTGCGCCCTCCTTGCCGTACTTCTCCTCCAGCATGCCCTTGAAAATGCGGAAGGCCACGGCGGGCTCAGTGGTGGTGCCGGACTTGGAGATGACGTTGACGGAGAAGTCCCGGTCGCCGATGAGGGAGATGAGCTCCAGCAGAGCGTCGGTGGACAGGCCGTTGCCGGCAAAGTAGATGTCAGGGGTGTCTTTCTTCTTCAGGTTGTAATTGGGGGAGGCCAGCAGCTCGATGACAGCCCGGGCGCCCAAGTAAGAGCCGCCGATGCCGATGACGACCAGCACCTGGGACTGCTGTTGGATCTTCTGGGCGGCAGCCTTGATCCGGGCGAACTCCTCCTTGTCGTAGTCCCGGGGCAGGGTCACCCAGCCGGTGAAGTCGCCGCCGGGGCCGTCGTGGTTGGCCAGCATGGCGGCGGCCTTCTCCAGACCGGCCTGACGGCTGGACACATAGTCCTGAGAAAGGAAACCAGACAGCTTAGAGCAATCGAGTTTTAACATATACAATCCTCCTTTAGAGAATGGGGTTAGCTATATTCATTATATCATAGTTTGCCAAAGGTTTCATTGAAAATATAAAAGAAAATGGAGTGCAGCGGGAAAAAATCTTTTTTTCGGGAGAGATGCGAAAAAGGTGTTGACAAAATAAATAAGAGCGGGTATAATAATCCATGCTGTTCGGATGATTAGCTCAGCTGGTAGAGCATCCGCTTGACGTGCGGGAGGTCACAGGTTCGAGTCCTGTATCGTCCACCAGAACAAACCCTTGAAGCTGTAAGGCTTCAAGGGTTTTTATTTTTATCCGGTTATGCTCAATCGTATATTGGACCGGAATGCCTCCCGATGGTATAATGGGATCAGAAGGAACTGGCGCCCAAGCGGAGGGGGCCGGATCGCGGACTAAGGAGGTATTTTACATGACCATTCAGGAAAAATTTGCAAAACTGGGGATCGATAATGCCCCCGGCCAGGAGACCCTTCAAAAGTCTCAGGCGCTGGAGCTGCGCTGCGGGAAGCTGGAGGGCGCGCCTGTGGACTTCTCTCACGGAGATGTGGACGCCCACATCCCCACCCCCGGCAGCTTTGAGGTATTTGCCGCCGGTGTGGAGGAGGGGGGAGCCCAGGCCTATACCCCCTACCGCGGCCGCAAGGAGATCCTGGAGCACGTGGCAAGCAGCCTGTCCAAATTCACCGGAGCCGCCGTCGACCCCGCTCAGAACGTGATCCTGACCCCGGGTACCCAGGGCGCCCTGTTCCTGGCCATGGGAGCCAATATCATGCCCGGGGACAAAGTGGCCATCGTGGAGCCGGACTATTTTGCCAACCGGAAGATGGTGGAGTTTTTCGGCGGCCAGATGGTGGCCGTACCCATGGCATATGATAGGGTCCAGACCGGAGCAGGCATCGCCCTGGCGGCCCTGGAACAGGCCTTCCGCCAGGGCGCAAAGCTGTTCCTGTTCTCCAATCCAAATAACCCGGTGGGCTGTGTGTACTCCTATGACGAGATTGTCTCCATCGCGGCGATGGCGAAGCAGTATAACGCCACCCTGCTGGTGGACGAACTGTACTCCCGCCAGCTCTACCCCGGCGTCCAGTACACCCACCTCTGCGCTCAGAAAGAGATCCCTGAAAATCTCATCACCATTATCGGTCCCTCCAAGACGGAGTCTCTCAGCGGCTACCGCTTGGGTGTGGCCTTCGGCACCGCGGAGATCATCGAGCGCATGGAGAAGCTACAGGCTGTCATGGCCCTGCGCTGCAGCGGCTACAACCAGGCGGTGTTCAAAACCTGGTTCAACGAGCCGGAGGGCTGGATGGAAGCCCGTGTGGCGGCTCACCGGGAGATCCGGGACGCCATCATGGCCAAGCTGGAAGGGGTGCCCGGCGTCTCCGCCCGGCCCACCGAGGGCGGCAGCTACCTGTTTGTCACCATCCCGGAGCTGGACGTGAGCCTGCACCAGTTCATCCGCATCCTGCGCCAGCTGGCAGGGGTCACCGTGACGCCCGGCACTGAATTCGGTCCCCAATATCTCCACCAGTTCCGCATCAATTTCTCCCAGGATAAGGAGAAGGCCGTGGCAGCCATGGAGCGGCTGCTGGCCATTCTGGAACTCTACCGCAAACATTGATGGAATGGAGGGAATACTATGAAAAAAATCGCGTTTTTGGGCGGCGGAAAGATTGGCCGCAATATGATGAAGCATGTTCAGGAGAACGGCAAGGCTGAGGTGGCCTTCGTCTACGATCCCTTCCTGAAGGAAAACGATCTCAACGGCATCCCTGTGGTCAAAGAAGTGACGGACGAAATGTTGGAGGGGCTGGACCTGGTGGTGGAGTGCGCCAACGCCGACGTGGTCGCCCAGTTCATGGTCAGGGTTTTGAAATACACCGACTTCATGCCCTTCTCCATGACCGCTTTCCGGGATGACGGCCTGCGGGCCGGGGCTGAGGCCGCCGCTAAGGAACACGGCCACATGGTCTATCTGCCCCACGGCGCCATTTTGGGCCTGGACGGCATTTTTGACGGACGCAGCGAGCTGACCGAGGTCACGGTGGAGACCATCAAGAGCCCCGCCAGCCTGGGACGCGCTGACACGGAGTATACGGTCCTGTATGAGGGCCCCACCCGTAAGGCCGCCGAACTCTACCCCCGCAACGTCAATGTTCACGCGGCCATCGCCCTGGCCGGTATCGGCTTTGACAAGACCCGGTCCAAGATCATCGCCGATCCCTCCGTCCACACCAACACCCACCTCATCCATCTGGTTGGCAAAGGAATTGACTTTACCATTCGTGTCTCCAGCTTCTCCGAAGGCGGTGTAACCGGAAAGTATACGCCGCTGTCCGCCTGCGGCAGTCTGGACCGTGTGCTGGGCGGCGCAGGCTTCCAGTTCGTTTGATGCACAGCCAAGGCGGCAGGTAAGAAGTAAAATTAGTATGGATTACGTGCGAGCAACGACGCGAACACGGAACAGCGAGAGAAAAAATTGATTTCTTTGAGAACGACACAGTGATCGTGACGCAGGTCCCTTTCAAAGAAGGTAAAAAGGTCGATTCAGATGAGCTTTTCGTAAAAATTCTGGCTCAGAATGAATCTGAAACGCAGAGGCTCAAACTATCAAGCACCTTTGACAGTTTGGGCGTTCTGCTTTTTATGGATATATTTTTTTGCCGTGTGCTGGACATGCGGGTGTATGAGGCGGTGAAACCGGGGGACGGGGAGCCGAGCTTGCCCATGATCCGCTTGAAGCGGTCGCAGACGGCACACCTTCTTGGGAAGGGACCCGCAGCAGCGCGTAAGCGCAAACAAGGCGAAAGCCGTCCCGTGCCGCAGTGTTCCCCTGCGTCCTCAGGGCTGCTCTTTGTGCGCGGCATCACGCAGAAATTGGAGACGATGCATTCTGCAACGGCCCCGCTCATTTGGCGGTATAGCTCAGGCAAAATTCCTGCGAAGTATTGATGTTTATAGGGAAATAGTGTATAAATGTAATCGAAAGATGCGCTTAAAACCGGGAAATATTACCCTGAGAAGGACGGGGAATCCAGTATGCACGCATTGTTTTTGGATTGTTATATCAAGATTTCCATCCTGATCGCCTTGACTGACGGGGTCCTGGCTATCAAATCCATTCTGAAGAACAAGACCACAGGGAGGTACTTGGGATTTGCCTGCGCCGGTGCGGCTGTGGTGGATATCAGTTACCTGATCAGCATCCTGAACAACGATTATCTCTGCGTCTCGGTCATGTCCAGCATCTATTTTGTCAATATCGACATCATGCTGATCTGCCTTCTCATTTTCACCGTTTATTTTACAAAAGGGAAATTTACAACGCTCGGAAAAAGGGCGATCGGCTTAAGCGTTCTGTATGCAATATTTGAGGCCGTGATTTTTACCATTAATCCCTTTTGCGAAATTGCCGTCCATTACGTCCGGAGAGATACATACATTGCGAAGTACAGCTATCAAATGAAGCCGCTGTATTGGATGCATCTCCTTTTTACATACACTCTGGTGGCGGTGATCCTGATCCTGCTGATCCGGAAGCTGCGGAGGATTCCTCAGGAGTACCGTTCCCAGTACCGCTATGTGATCCTCGGGATCGTGACGATCGTTGCAGTGAACGGTGTGTTTCTCTACTGGCCGGGCGTGAGTATCTATAACCTCCTGGACTATTCCATCTGTGGGTACAGTTTAACGGCCTTTTTGCTTTATTGGAGCTGTTTCGAATACTCGACCCACGGCATGCTGAACTGTCTGAAAACCAGTATTTTTGAAAATATCGGCCAGGGAATCGTCTTGTTTGACTATCATGACCACCTGATCCTCCATAACAAAAGAGCGGATGATCTTCTGGGCGGCATCCAGATGGAACAGTGCGCGGAATTGAAGGATTTTCTGAACTGCTACGGCCTGTCTCTGAATTCTGAAACGGAAAATGACAGCTTTTCCCTCCAATGCTATATCAAGAAAGAGGAGGAAATCAGGCCGCTTCGGTGTGATATCCGCAGTCTGAAAAACGAAAAGGAGCAAAGGCTTGGGCAGTTGTTTGTGTTTTCGGACGCGGCGCTTGAGACTGACCTGCTGACCGGCTTTCAAAACTTGGAGAGCTTCCGAATGTTTGTCCGGGATCAGCCAAACACATTCCCCTGTCCCACAGCGGTGGCCATTTGCGACATCAACAGTTTGTCGGTCATCAACAGCACCATGGGAAACCATGTGGGGGACCAAAAAATCAGACTGCTCGCGGATACCATGCGTCAATATTTTCCAAAGCACGCCTATTATGTGCGTGGTTTGGAAGCGCATCTCATCGCCCTGTGCAGCCACAGCAGTGAGGCCGAGATGCAGGACTGCATGGAGCGGGTCAAACAAAACTTCTCCGGTAAGATACAGTACGCGGTCAGCATGTTTACAAAGGAATCACCGGATATCGTTCAGACCGTCTACGCGGCATCACAAGCAATGCGCGCAAAGAAGCTCTTGGACCGGGAGTCGATCCATTCTGAAATGCTGACGTCCCTGGTTCGGGCCCTTCAGGAATGTGACAGCGACACGGAACACCATGTACGGCGCACACAGCTGATGGGAGAAACGCTTGGAAAGCGGATCGAGCTGACAGACATCCAGCAGAGCAATCTATCCCTGCTCTGCCTGCTGCATGACATCGGCAAAATCGGAATTCCGCTGGAAATACTGAATAAGCCGGGGAAGCTTTCCGAAGAAGAATGGAAGATCCTGCGCTCTCATACGCAAAAAGGCTACGATATTGCCAACAGCAATACCGAGTTGAAGGGGATCGCGGAGGATATCCTGCACCATCACGAGCGCTGGGACGGTACGGGGTATCCGGACGGTCTGAGCGGAGAGAGTATTCCGCTCCTGTCCAGAGTGATCGCCGTGGTGGACGCGTATGACGCCATGGTCAATGACCGGTCTTATAGGCGGGCTGTGCCGGTTGCAAAGGCCATGGAAGAATTGAAACGGTGCGCGGGTACCCAATTTGACCCATATATCGTATCGGAGTTTCTCGAAAGCCTGAAGGAAAATCCGCCGGAAGCGGAAGAAAACCGGGTGCTGTCGGAAGCGTCCGGAGATACTCCTCAGGACGAGAAAGAAAGCACCGGCAGTGAGAGCGCGGAAAAACGGCATAATGTCCATCTGGTGCCATATAGCCGGTATTTGCTGGATGATTCCATGTATATCGTGTCTGTGGATGAGAATTTCGAGCGGATGACAGGGTATACAGCGGAAGATATCCGGCAGACGCCCATACGCCAGGCGGATCTGATCCCCGACGAGGACCGCATAGAATATCTGTGTCAGACCAACGCCAGCCTTGCCAAGAATCCGCTGGTGTTTCAGGAACATAAGATTCGGCGAAAGGACGGCTCTGACATTTATGTGTTTTGCTGCGGCAGAATATATTATGATTCAGCCGTGCGCGCCGAACGCTCGGAGATCATCATCGCTGACGTGACCAACACCTATTCCATGAAGATGCTGATGGCCGCGGAACAAAATAAGGCGCAGGTCCGGTTGAGATACTGGGAACGCACGTACCGAAGGGATTCTCTCACGGGGCTGTTGAATCACGCGGCATTCCGCAGCGATGTGGAATTGAAGATCCTGGAGGGTAGATCCAAAGTCATGATGCTGATGGTCGATGTGGACCGGTTTAAGGAGTACAACGATACATTCGGGCATCATAACGGCGATAAGTTCCTGATTTTAGCCGCGCAGACACTGATGACGTCTTTGCGGAAAGAGGACCGCGCCTGCCGCATGGGCGGAGACGAGTTCGCAGCGGCACTCTTTTTTGATAAGGACACGCCTGACGCACAATTGCGGGAACGTGCGCAGCAGATTTTTGATAAGGTCAATATTACGCTGAAAGCGGTAGAAGGCGGAACAGGGATCTCCATGGGTATGGTCATCGCAGAATCGGAAACGACGTTCAACCAGCTGTATGAAGCGGCGGATAAAGCCCTTTACCATGCGAAGGATCGCGGCCGGGGAAGACTGTCTGTTTTGTAAGCCGGGATTTCCAAAGTCTGTAGAATGAAAACAACCACCAGCTTCGAAGCTGGTGGTTGTTTTTATGTGGGCACGTCCCTGTATTCTGAACTCACGCGCAAATGCGCGGGTTCGGTCTGCCGCCGGTGCCGTCAAGAGTTATGCGCAAATTTGTTTGCAGACTCCGGCTGAATGAGGTCAGCCGGCATTAAGCCGGCTAGTGACACCCCTCTCTCTACCCTTTATGTGGGCGAGATTTGCAAACGAATCGGCCTTCCCAAGGGCGTCATGAATATCGTTTGCGGCCCATCCAACGTAGCGGCGAAAACCCTCAACACCAGCACGATCCCCAGCATGATCACCCTGATCGGTTCCAGCGATACAGGCCGCCGGGCAATGAATGAGGCGTCCTCCACTTCGGTCAAACGGTTCTCTATGGAACTGGGAGGAAACGCTCCGGTCATCATCATGCCTGATGCGGATTTGGACCTGGCGGTAGACAATACGGTCAATATGAAGATGTGGAACGCCGGACAGGACTGCTGCAACTACAACCGAATCTATGTGCATGAGGATATTTACGAAACTTATCTGGAAAAGGTGACACAGGCTGTAAAAGCAGTAAAATGCGGAGCCAAACACGATGAGGGAATGGTTATGGGTCCTATGATTACCCGCCACGCCCGCGACCGTATGTTTGAACTCGTTGAGGACGCCGTTGAAAAGGGTGCGTCTGTGCTGTGCGGCGGTACGGTACCCAAAGGATTAGAGGCCGGAAACTTTATGGAGCTCACCTTGCTGCGTGACGTGACCGAAGATATGCGGGTCAGCCGGGAGGAAATATTTGGGCCGATTATCGCCGTGAGAAAGTTCAGTAGCCTGGACGAAGCATTGGAAAAGGCGAATGATACTGATATGGGGTTGGCCTCGTACTTCTTCGGCCATGACGCCCGGGACATTGCCAAGGCATTTGAAACGCTGGAAACAGGGGACGTGTTTGTGAACGGAGGAAACGGCGGCGCCCATACGCCTCATATCGGAATGAAGCAGTCGGGCATCGGTTGTGACCAATCACGCTGGAGCCTGGAGGAGTATTTCCAACTCAGGCGTATGTCCATGGTCCCGTGAAATGCCCGCATGACTGGGAGCAACGCATAGATCGAAAATACATGACATGGTAAGAAAGGCTTATCATGGTATCCTGGTAGCGAGTATCCGCGCGGAAAGGAATCCCGGCTGTGGAAAACCGGCTGTTTCCGTGGACACAAAATTGGCGGAGAACGTGCGCAGGGATTAAATCAAGACGAACTATGCGGATCCGTCCGGAGATTAGCGACGCCTGCCGGGCATATTAATCATTTGGATATGGTATCTCTCTCAGACAGCGGGTGTGGTCCATGGGTATGACAAACCAAATGTGGTTTGATGATATATTCTTTACTTACTTCCTCAGAGCTGAGCGGCTTCGAAAAGAAGCCGCTCAGCTCGCTGTTGGGACATTTGGGGATCTCCCCGAAGGGTAGCTGGAGAGGGACGCGGCGGTTCCCGGGAAAGCACGGACTTGGGCCGGATAACAAGGCGTTTGCGGAGGAGGAGAAGGACATTGCGCACATATTTCTATGATATGACCAACAGCGGATTGTATCTGTACTGTCAGGGAACGGGGCTGCTGATCGACGGGCTGTATGGCCAGGGACCGTATCAGTGCTTTTCTCCCTTCCCGGAGCAGCTGCACCGGCAGATGAGAGAGGGCACAGGACTGTTCGCCCATCTGAACGGTCTGCTGTTTACCCATGACCACGGGGACCACTGCGACCCGGACCAGCTGTACTACCTGCGGATCACGAGGCCGGAGCTGCCTGTATATGGATATGGGATGCGGGGGAACACATGGGAGATGTTGGAAGGGGAAAGGGACCGTCCGAGGCTGAAAACCGGCCCCTTCACCGTGACGGTTCTGGATACGGTCCACGAGCAGGCGGGCGGAAACTGTGACAAGGCTCTGTTCGGCCTGCCAAACTGCATGCTGCTGCTGGAGACAGGGGAGGAGAGGTTCCTGCTGACCGGGGACGCTGTGCTGGGTGGGAAAGAGGCAGAAGCGGTGGAGGAGTTTGGGACGCTGGATGCGGTATTCAGCAACCCCTTGCAGCTGGCCACCCATAGAAAATGCGAATTTTACCGGCACATTTCCATGAGACGGCTGCTTCTGACCCATCTCCCTGCTCCGGCGGACGATTGGTGCGGCTACTGGACGCTGGCACGGCAAGTGTGCCGGG
Source organism: Pseudoflavonifractor phocaeensis (assembly GCF_021531815.1). Classification (GTDB taxonomy): domain Bacteria; phylum Bacillota; class Clostridia; order Oscillospirales; family Oscillospiraceae; genus Lawsonibacter; species Lawsonibacter phocaeensis_A. Next base: position 128,910 of record NZ_JADYUM010000006.1, on the reverse strand, counting down.
ACCGGGTTTTTGGGACCGTGCGGCCGGAGATCATGGAGCAGATGAGCTGGCTGGACGGAGCGGCGCCGGATTGGGCAAAGTGAAACCGGAGCGGGATATGTGGAAAAGGGCTGCCGCGGCAGCCCTAGTAAATGATATAGGAAAAACGGGGCGCCATCTGAAGATGACGCCCCGTTTTTTAGAATGTTTCGGTTGAAGTGTCCAGTGGCTGCCGGATGCGGAGGTTTACGCCTTCGTCTCCTCTGCCTGGGCAAGGGCCAGATCGTCGGCCTGACACTGGGCGGCGGTCTGGTCAAACAGGGCGCGGTCCCGGGTCTGATAGGCCTTGGTCAGAGCCTCGTAGTGACGGCCGATGAAGCGGCGGATCTGGGCCTCCTCCCGGTCCAGCTGGGGATAATCCTGGTGAAGGGCGGCGTAGTCCAGACCGTCGGGACCATACTGCTGTCTGCCCTCCCGGGCGTCGGACAGGAACATGGCCAGGGCGACGGTCAGGTCGGAACAGCTGTTTTTCGCGGAGGTCTGAAAAATGTCGTAAAGATATGTGTTCATTCGGTGAGCTCCTTTTCGTTTTTCTCGTTGAGTTGTTTTTTTGCCTGGTCGGCGCCGGTAGCGGCCAGACCGGAGACGATACCCACTGCCAGAGCCGTCAAAGGATCGCCGGCGGGGAAGCCGTCCACAGCCAGGTACAGTCCGGCCAAACCCAGGACGCCGCCGCAAAGGCCGCACAGGATGGGAATACAGCGGTCGCTGAGCCAGGGGACGGCCTTGACTGTCAGACCGGCCAGGTAGCAGATAACGGTGATGGCTGCTACGGAAGCGATTCCAAATTCCATAAGATCACCTCCTTCCGGTCCAGAGCTGGAGGCCCAGGTCACCCATCCCGGACCTCCAGTTCCCGCAGGTCCTCCACCAGTTTGGTCACGGTGCCGTTGCCCCCCAGGGCGTGGTACTCCCGGTAGAGGGCCTCTACGTTTTCCAGCCCGTGGAGCGTGATCCAGCCCCGTTCCGCGTTGTGGTAGTAGGACTGTACGATGCGGTCCCGGAGCAGGGCCTGAATGCCCCGCTCTGTGGCCTGCTGGCGCAGGTCGGCCCGTTTCTGGCGCCGGTATAAAAGACGCATCCCGGCGCTGAGCGCGGCGGCCCCCAGTCCGCAGGCCCATTGGACCCAGTATTTCAGAATTGTATCCAGCATGGGAGACCCCTCCTCGTATATAGCCGGAACCGGGGGAAAAGGTGCCCGGTGGAATACACCGAACAAAAAATGCCTGCGCTTTGCGGATCATGAGTTTTAAGACTTGATGCTTTGTTTCGCAAGCATTATAATGGAAAACAACTTTCAAAGGAGGTTTTCCTTATGGTCACCATGGCACAGCGCATAGAGGAGCTGCGCGGCGAGCGGGGACTGAGCCGTCCGGCCCTGTCTGCCGCGCTGGGATTCCCCAAGAACGCGGTGGAGAAGTTTGAGACGGGGAGGGCGACCCCTACCCGGGAGCAGCAGGAGAAAATGGCGTCCTATTTTGGGGTGTCCATATTCTATCTGAAGGGGGAGAGCAGCGACCGGACCAGCCAGGAGACCTGGATGGACGCGGCTTATAAGGAGGAGGAGTCTGCTTCTGTCTCCGCGCCCCGGCGGGCTTCCCGGCCCGCGGCCCAGTCTGTCCGGTCCGGCCAGGAGCAGAATACGGTGTTTGACGCCCTGCTGGGCAGCAAGGCATTTCAGGACATGGTGCGGGCCACTGTGTTGGAGGTGCTGCGTTCCCGGGAGGGACAGGAGCTCCTGGAGCGGACGGTCCGAAAGGAACTGGACCGGCAGCGGTAATCAAAAATAGCATGCAAAACAGTGGGAGGCCGGGAGCCTCCCGCTGTTTTTGTATCCGGAGACGGGGGGAGGCAGGGGTATGAAGAAAAACACATCACTCTGAGAAACCGGAACCGGTACCGCGGGAAGCGGGAGACCGGGCGCAAATTGTGCTTTGGACATCGGCTGCGGCGGAAAGACGAAAATGGAACGGATGGGTCGAACCCGGAAGGACCGGCGTCCGCCCGGAATATTTTCAGCGGCGTTTCGAGAGAAAAACGGCGGCGGGGCAGAAAAATTGGGGAATTTACACGATTTGAGGAAAAATGAAAAGATTCAAAGGGGAAAACAGCGAAATTGACAATAAAACGAGATAAAAAGTTCTTTCAACTGACAGGACTGACAGAAAATGGAGCGGTTTTTTCGTGGTTTGGGATTGCTAATTAAGCGTAATTGTGGTACGATATAAAAAATCCCCGAGATGCCACCGGCTTTTTGTGTAATTCGCCTCTGGCCCTTGACCTGTGAGGGGAAACCGGTCCGGGCCGCGTCCAGGCGGAAAAAAGCGGGGACGGCGGGGGGATTCCTGCGGCAGCGGAAACGTTGCCAGTCACAACGAACGAAAAGGAGCGACGATTTCATGAAGAAAAAACTGTCTCGTGCACTTGCGATGCTGCTGTCCGTCTCTATGCTGGCTGCTATGCTGGCCGGCTGCGGCGGCAAGACTTCCAGCAGTTCCGGCACTGCTTCTGCCGGCGCCTCCAGCGCCGCGGGGAGTTCGGCCGGGGCTTCCGCCGATGTGCTGAAGCTGGCGGTCACCACCGGTGACGGACAATCCACGGATGACAAGATCCCCACTCCCTGGTATAACCGTACCTTTGCTGCGAACCTGATGTTCCGCAGCCTGTTTGTGGCCGACAGCACTTTGACCAAGACCAGCCCCGATCTGGCTGAGAGCTGCACCATCAGCGATGACGGCCTTACTTACACCATTACCCTCAAGGACGGCCTCAAGTGGTCTGACGGTGAGGCGCTGACTGTGGATGATGTGGTGTGGTCCATTGAGACCGCCAAGAAGGCCGCTCAGGTCAACCCCAACTACTCCACCGCCTTCAGTTACATCAGCAGCCTGTCCGCCGAGGGCAACGTGATCACTATGGTGCTCACCAGCCCCTATTCCGCCATGATGGACGTGCTGGCTCAGTTCGCGATCCTGCCCAAGCACTGCCTGGAGAAGGCCGATCCTCTGAGCATCGAGTCTGATCCCTATTGGGCCAAGCCCGTGTGCTCCGGCATGTACTGTGTGGATGAGCTGAACGTGGGCAACTATTTCACCATGAAGGTCAACGAGCACTATGAGGGCGCCGCCCCCAAGATCCAGAAGATCCAGGTTTCCTTCGTTTCTGACTATGTTACCGCTGCCCAGTCCGGCATTGCCGACTATGTGTACGGCAACGACGCCAACCTGGTCAATACGCTGAACGGCATGGATAACTACACCGGTTATCAGATCGACCAGCTGTTCTACAAGTATTTCATCTTCAACATGAAGGGCGTGGACGGCAAGGAGAACCCGGCAATGCAGAACGTTCTGGTCCGTAAGGCCCTGATGGAAGCGATCGACCGCGCGGCTCTGGCCAACCTCTACCCCTCCGCCTCCGTCCTGAACGGCGGCGTGCCCAACACGGACGAGGCCTATAACGGCTTTGAGTGGAAGTATGATCTGGATCAGGCCAAGGCCGACCTGGCCGCTTCCGGCTACGACATGAACCGCACCCTGCGCATCTGCTACTACAACAATGACCAGACCTCTGTGGACCTGATCAATACCGTGGTCTACTATCTGGAGCAGCTGGGCCTGAAGGTCGAAGCCACCCTGTCCAACGACGGCACCACCGACCTGTTCACCACCCGTGACTACGACATCGGCTTCAAGGGCAAGAGCGCTTTTGCCATGAACGAGTGGTACACCGAGTATCTGAGCACCGACGGCCTGTTCTCCAACATCTACGGCGGCGATGCCTCCTTCGACGCCCTGGTCGCTGACCTGATGGCCGCTACTGACAGCGCCAGCCGCAAGGCCGCTCTGACCGCCCTCCAGAATCTGGAGCAGGAGCTGGTTTACAAGGTCCCCATGTTTATCGTCGGCACCTATGTCTTTGTCAGCGACCACGTGAAGCTGCCCGACGGCGTGTCCTTCTGCAACCCCTTCTACTCCTGCGATCTTGACTTTGCCAACTGGGAGTTGGCCTGATTCCGATTCCTGTCATTTCTTAGCATATTCCCGCGATAAACTGTAAAACGGGGGAGAGGCGCTTCCGCACCTGCGCCTCTCCCCTTCCTTACCAAGCGTACCTCCCGCGTTCCAAAGCCGCACCCTTGCCGATGATTGGATTGGAGTGAAGTAATGCTATGCTTAAGTATATCCTAAAGAAATTACTTATGATGATTCCAATGCTGCTGATTATCAGCTTCATTGTTTACATGGGTCTGCGCTCCACCGGCGTAGATCCCATCAACTTCCTGGTCAGCCCAGACGTGATTGCGGCAAATCCGGACAATATTGAGGCGCTGCGGGAGAGTCTGGGCCTCAATGATCCCCTGATTGTCCAGTATGGCCGTTGGCTGGGCGATCTGCTGCGGGGCAACCTGGGCTATTCTCTGGACGGTACCCCCATCCTGCAGACGGTCGCTACCCGTTTGCCCTATACGCTGGAGTTGTCTGCCTATGCCATGCTGTTCAGCGCCGTGATCGGCATCGGGATCGGTATCATCAGCGCCATCCGGCAGAATGGCATCGTGGACTACATCGGCCGCGTGCTGGCGGTGCTGGGACAGGCTGTTCCCCAGTTCCTGGTGGGCATCCTTTTGATCTGGATCTTTGCCATCAAACTGGGATGGTTCCCCGCTGCCAACCGTGTCAGCCCCGATGCCACCAACGCCTTTGTGGACGCCTTTATGCACCTGTTCCTGCCGGTGCTGACTCTGACCATCGGCATGGTGGCCGTGCTGATGCGCTACGCCCGCAACACCATGCTGGACGTGCTCAACAGCGACTACATTAAGACCGCCCGCTCCAAGGGTATCCCCGAGTGGAAGGTGTACCTGAAGCACGGCTTCCGCAACGCGATGAAGCCGGTTCTGGTCATTCTGATGTTCCGTATCCCCGCCCTGATCGGCGGTTCCGTGGTCATCGAGACGGTGTTCTCCTATCCCGGCATCGGCATCACCATGACCAACGCCATTACCAGCGGCGATTACCCCGTGGTTCTGGTGACAACTTTGATTATTGCCGCTACCATGCTGATCTGTTCTTTCATGGTAGACGTATTTAACGCGCTGCTGGATCCCCGTGTCCGGCTGGACGGCTGATGAGAGGAGGAGCAGGCTGTGAGTGAAGCGAAAACGATGAGCATCAAGGAACAGAACAAAGGCGCCGCCACTTCTCTGATGAAGAAAAACATCCGAAAGTTCCTGCGCAACAAACTGGCTGTGTTTGGCCTGGTGGTCGTGGCACTGATGACCATTGCGTGTGTGGTTGCTTTTATCGGTGGGATCGATTTCCGCACCCCTGATATGGCGAATATGCGTGCTGCGCCCAATTCTGCCCACATGTTCGGGACAGATACCATTGGCCGCGACCTGTTGGCCCGCGTGCTGGTAGGCGGATGCTATTCTATTTTCATTGGCGTGTTCTGCGCAGTGGCCAGCAATGTCCTGGGTGCTGTTCTGGGAGCGATTGCCGGCTATTTCGGAGGAAAGATTGACGCACTGTTGGTGCGTTTGTCCGAATTGTTCCAGGCCTTCCCCCAGCTGGTCCTGGTCATGATGCTGGTGGCCATGCTGAAGACGCGCGGCCTGGGCAACCTGCTGTTGATTTTTGTGATTACCGGCTGGATGACCACCTTCCGTATGGTCCGCAACGAGTTTATGAGCCTGAAGGGCGAGACCTACGTCAAGGTTTGCGAGGCCTTCGGCATGTCCAAGTCCAACGTGATGTTCAAGCAGATCCTGCCCAACGTCATGACCCCCATCATCGTGTCCACCACCACCAACGTGGCTTACTTCATCCTCCAGGAGGCATCCCTGAGCTTCATCGGCCTGGGCGTGGCCGATTCCACTCCCACCTGGGGGAACATCCTCAATGCGGCGAAGAACCTTCAGGTGGTCCAGAATCAGTGGTGGATCTGGGTGTTCCCCGGTCTTGCCATCAGCCTGTTCGTGCTGGCCATCAACTTTTTGGGCGATGGTTTGCGCGATGTGCTGGACGCCAAGCAGCAGTAAGGAGGTAGGCCAGTATGGATAGTAAGGATATTATTCTGGACGTAGAAAATCTGAATACCACCTTCATTTCCGACCGGAAAAAAATCCGGATCGTGAAGAACGTCTCGTTCCAGCTCAAGCGGGGCTCCGCCCTGGCCGTGGTAGGCGAGTCCGGCTGCGGCAAGAGCGTGACCATGAATTCCATCATGCGTTTCCTGGGACGTAACGCCATCATCGAGGCGGATAAGATCCAGTACAACGCTCTGCGGGACGGCAAGGTCACGGAACACCGGCTGGAACAGATCGAAAAGCCCCACGGCCCCGAGATGCGCGCCCTCCGCGGCCCCGAGATGTCCATGGTGTTCCAGGACCCCATGTCCAGCCTGAACCCCGTCTATAAGGTGGGCGACCAGGTGGCCGAGGGCCTACTGCAGCACAACAAGGGCATGACCAAGGCCCAGGCCCGGGAAAAGGTGCTGGAGATGTTCCGCAAGCTGGGCATCCCCGACCCCGAGGAGCGCATCGACTGCTACCCCCACCAGTTCTCCGGCGGCATGAAGCAGCGCGTGGTCATCGCCATCGCCATGATCTGCAACCCTGAGCTCATCATCTGTGACGAGCCCACCACCGCTCTGGACGTGACCATCCAGGCCCAGATCATGGAGCTGCTGAAGGAGATGCAGGTCAAGGACGGCAAGAGCATCATCCTCATCACCCATAACATGGGCCTGGTGGCTGAGATGGCCGACGAGGTGTGCGTCATGTACATGGGCCGTGTGGTGGAGTTCGGCTCTCTGGAGGATGTGTTCGACCGTACCAGCCACCCCTATACCCAGGCCCTGCTGCGCAGCGTGCCTGTGCTGGGCCTGGCTGACGGACAGAAGCTGGAGACCATCCCCGGCGCCACCCCCAACCCCGCCGACCTGAAGGGCGGCTGCGAGTTTGCCGACCGCTGCCCCTTCTGTACCGACGCCTGCCGCGAAAAGGACATCCCCATGTTCCAGCTGTCTCCCGGACACCGGGTGCGTTGCCTGAAGTATCAGGATTACCCCGTGGCCGAGGGCGGCGAGGTCCAAGGCGAAGTTGCGGAGGTGCAGTAAAATGAGTGAAAACAAGGAAATCATCTTTAAGGTAGAAAACCTCCGTACCTGGTTCCCTATCACCAAAGGCGCGTTCAAGAAGGTGGTGGGCCATGTCAAGGCTGTGGACAATGTCAGCCTGGAGGTCTATAAGGGCGAGACGCTGGGCATCGTGGGCGAGTCCGGCTGCGGCAAGTCCACCTTCGGCAAGACCCTGATGATGCTGGAGAAGGCCACCGGCGGCCAGGTGCTGTTCAACTATGACGGCGAATTCCGGGACATCACCAAGTTCAATAAGGACGAGATGTTCGAGTTCCGCAAGAAGGTCCAGATGGTCTTCCAGGACCCCTACTCCGCCCTGAACCCCCAGAAGAAGATCTATACCTCCTTTGAGGAGCCCCTGATCGTCCATGGCATGAAGGACCAGGCCCAGCGGGAGGCACGGATGCAGGAAGTGCTGAAGATGGTCAACATCCAGCCGGACTACCTGATGCGGTATCCCCACGAGTTCTCCGGCGGTCAGCGCCAGCGCCTGTGTATCGCCCGGGCTCTGGAGGTCATGCCCGAGGTGCTGATCTGCGACGAGCCCGTTTCCGCCCTGGACGTGTCCATCCAGGCCCAGGTGCTGAACCTGATGAAGGACATCCAGAAGGAGCTGAACCTGACCTACCTGTTCATCGCCCACGACCTGAGCGTGGTGCAGTACATGTCTGACCGCATCGTGGTCATGTATCTGGGCAAGATCGTGGAGGTGGCCGACTCCCGGGCCCTGTATGACGAGCCTCTGCACCCCTATACCCGCGCCCTGTTGTCCGCCATCCCCGTGCCCGACATCCACAACACCAAGAAGCGCCAGGTGTTGGAGGGCGAGGTGCCCAGCCCCATCCACAAGCCTTCCGGCTGCGCGTTCCACAACCGGTGTCCCCATTGCATGGAGATCTGCAAGCAGGTGGACCCGGAGCTGGCGGTCCAGAACACCGAAAACGGCCACATGGTGGCCTGCCATCTCTATGCCCAGGCACAGGAAAAAACACAGCCCGAGCAGGCGGCGGAGCAGACCGTCTGATTCAGGAGGAATGGTATGACCCTTCCATTAACACATAGCTTTGATGTGCTGGTGGTGGGCAGCGGAATTGCCGGCATTACCGCCGCCCTGGAGGCGGCGGAGGCCGGCTGTTCCGTTGCTTTGGCGGCTGGCGGAGGACTGTTTTCCGGTTCCAGCTTTTACCCCGGCACTTGGGGCCTGGGATTGATCGGGCCCGAAGATGAGACGGACTTGCCGGACCTGGCCCGCACCATTCAGAAGGTGGGCTGCGGGATGGCCAGCCGGCCCCTGGTGGAGACGTTTGCTGCGGGGATCCATCCTGCCATCGAAAAGGTGCGGGGGATGGGCGTGAAACTGCGGCGGGCGGCCCAAAAGGATCAGCGGGAATTTATTCCCTGCTTCGACCACAAGACCCGGGATTGGAACGGGATCGAGTTTGACAGTGCCCGGCAGGTATTCGGAGGCCGTTTGGAAGCCCTGGGCGTTCAAATATTGGAACACTGTGAGGCGCTCCAATTGGTCCGTGCCAAAAACCGGGTGTGCGGCGCTGTGATGCTGTACCGGGGCGGGCTTTGCTATTTTGGCTGCCGGGCGTTGGTACTGGCCACCGGCGGATACGGCAGTATTTTCCGGTATCACCTGTGCACGGAGGACGTGTCTGGAATAGGACAGGCCATGGCGCTGGAGGCAGGCTGCACGCTGGTAAACATGGAATTCATGCAGATGATGCCGGGCTACCTGAACCCTGCGCCCAAGACTATTTTTAATGAAAAAACCTTCCGCTTTACAAACCTGCGCCGGGCGGACGGTAGGCCGCTGCTGCCGGAGGACGGGGAAACACAGCGCCTGTTAGACCTCAGGTCCACCCACGGCCCCTTCACCTCACGGTTGGATTCTAAGCAGGTGGACATTGCGCTGTTCCGGGCGTTCCAAGAGGACCAGCGGGGCGTGGAGGTCACATATTCTCAGGAGATGCGGGAGAATCCACCGGAGTTTATCACCACATATTTTGATTGGTTGGCCCAAGCCAAGGGGCTGACAGCCGACGACCCAATCCACGTCGGGATCTTTGCCCACGCGGCGAACGGAGGCGTGAAGATCGCGCCGGATACCTCCACCGGAGTCCCGGGACTGTTTGCCTGCGGCGAAGTGACCGGCGGCATGCACGGGGCAGACCGGATCGGCGGACTGTCCACCGCCAATGGACTGACCTTTGGCGGAAAGGCGGGGCGTGCGGCCGCGGCGGCGTGTCAGGACGCTCCGAATGCTCCGGCGGAATGTGAATTCCAGGGCTGGACCTGTCCGGATGAAGCGGCCATGACCCGGACGCTCCAGGAAGCGATGTTCCGGGACGCCATGGTACTGCGCTGCGAGTCTGGACTTCGAAGAGCCTTGGGAACCGTGGAAGAACTGGAAGGAAAACTGCATGGCCAGCCGTCCCTTCAGCCTCTGGAAGTAGCCAAGGCACGGCGGCTGGAGTGCCGACTGGTCACTGCCCGCTGCGTGCTGCAGGCGGCTTTGCTGCGCAGAGAGAGCCGTGGATCGCATTATCGTGAAGATTTCCCGGAAATGGACCCTGCGCAAGAGCGGCAAATTCAAATTTGCGGAGATCACGAGAATCTGAGCGTCCATTTTGCGGCGCCATTCTGTGAAGAAAAGAGGAACCATCTATGCTGCGACTAGGCTTTGCCGGTATTGGCACCATTGCCATGGATTATCTGGGACTGATTTGTGATGGACGGGTCCCGTCTGTGAAAGTGACCGCCATGAGCGGACGCACACCGGCCGGCATGAACCGGGCGGTGTGCGCGTATCCGTCGCTGGCCGGGGCGAAGCAATTTACCGATTATCAGGAGATGCTGGCCTCAGGTGAGATTGACGCGGTGATGATCTGTACGCCCCACGGACAGCATCCTGCCATGGCGAAGGCTGCCCTGGAGCAGGGACTCCATGTGTTGGTGGAAAAGCCGGTCGGCATCCATATGCCCGAAGTTCATCAGGTGGAAGATCTTTTGAAGCAGCATCCGGACCTGGTTTGCGGCGTCATGTATAACCGCCGCATGTCCGGAGCCTATCGGAAGGTCAAGGAACTGATGGAGCAGGGTGCCGTGGGAGAACTGGTTCGGGCGACCTGGCTCATCACCAATCTCTACCGCACATGCGCCTACTATGGCTCCAGCCCCTGGCGCGGCACTTGGGCCAGCGAGGGCGGCGGCCTTCTGATGACACAGGCTTCCCATCAATTGGATCTGATGCAGTGGATCTGCGGAATGCCTGTCAAAGTGATGGCGCGCTGCGCCACGGTGGACCGGGATATTCAGGTCGAGAACGAGGCCGAGCTCTTTCTGGAATACGCCAACGGCGCCCATGGCCACTTCATTGCCTCGGCTCACGAGTGCCCCGGGAGCAACCGGCTGGAGATTTGTGGCACCCGGGGGCGGATCACTGTGGTGGAAGACCGGGAGGTCCAGGTGCTGCGTCTGGCACAGGATGAGCGGGAGTTCGCGCGCCAGTGTCCCAATCCCTTTGAAAAGGTACCGTTCACCCAGGAGACCCTGACCTTTGATGACAGCGACAATAAGATCCAGCAGGCGGCGATGCTGGAAAACTTCGCGGGCGCGGTAGCGGGGGCGCAGACGCTGGCCTGCCCGTTTGACCAGGGAGTCCGGTCGCTGGAGATCATTCAGGGGACTTATCTCTCCCACTGGACGCAGAAGGCCTGTGCCCTCCCGCCGGACGAGGCCGAATTTGACAACTGCTTCCGGCAAAAAATACAGTAATTCTGACTGGAATAAACGGATAAAATAAGGCAAAGAAGGCGAGATCGTGATCTATACAAATTTCCATCAAATGTCCCGGTATGAGCACCTCTCTCCCAACTTGGATACGGCGCTCCGGTTTCTGGCTTCCGCCGACCTGACCAAGCTGGAAATGGGCCGCAACGAGGTGGACGGCGACAACGTGTTCATCAACCGCTTTGATTACACCACCATGCCGGAGGAGCAGGCGGCCTGGGAGGGCCACAAGTATTACGCCGACATCCATGTGGTGCTGGAGGGCGAGGAGCGTATCGGCGTCACCGACGCGGCCGCCCTCACCGCCGGGGACTACGACGAGGCGGGAGATTTCATCCCCTACGAGGGACCGGTGGACGCCTGGGTCACCATGCGTCCCGGAGACATCCTGATCGTGTATCCCGAGGATGTCCACATGGTGAAGGTGCAGCGCAGCGGCCCCTGCCTGGTCAAAAAGGCCGTGTTCAAGGTCAAGGTATGACCAACTGACCGGGATCATTTGGTAAAAAAGGCCCGTCTGGAATTCCAGACGGGCCTTTTTCTATGCCGGGAAACGGAGCCGCCTATTCTCCTGCGGGGGGATATTCGGTGCACAGAAGGCGGTAAGGGGGTTCATCCTCGTCGATCTCCGGGAAGCGGCCCATGGGCTGATAGAACCGGTTGTCGTTCTGATCATCGTTGCACATGGAGACCTCCCCCAGCAGGACCGGACCTGTGCCCGGAACCACTTCAAAGTCGTGGTACAGGTAGGGGTAGATGGTGATGCTCTCGCCGGGATCCAGGCGGACCTGACTGCCTGCCTCCACCCAGTAGGAGCAGCCATCCTTACAGACCCGGACGTTGGTGTCCGCAAAGGTCTCGTCCGGGGCGGCGTTGTATACCCGAATCAGGATGGAGCCGCCTCCCCGGTTGATAATATCCTCCATCTTGTGCCAGTGGAAGTGCATGGGGGAGTACTGTCCCTCCTCCAGCATCAGCAGTTTTTCGGCGTAGGGCTTGGGGTAGCGGTCCGGCTGCTTCACATTTCCGTTGCGCAGGGTGATGAGGGTGAAGCCGGTCTTTTCAAATTCACCCAGTCCGTAGTCGGTCACGTCCCAGCCCAGCATATTGTCCCGGATCTCGTCATATTCATGGCCCTTTCCGGTCCAATCCGCCGGTGTCCAGCGGCAGAAGGGGGGAAGAACAAAGCCGTTTTGTTTGGCCAGGTGTTCCATGCGGCGGATGGCGCTGTTGATTTGAGAACGTTTCATCTGCAATCAGCTCCTTTTGTGCTGCGTTTGGACGAAAACTCAGAGAACGGGGCGGTATAAGCCGGGGCGCCGGGCAGATCGGATGGGAAGCTGCCGGCGGATGGACGGAACGCGGGCAAAGTCGACCTCAGACAGCAGAATCTCCTCCCCGGCTCCAGCCCGGGCCAGGACTGTGCCCCAGGGGTCCACCAAAATGGAATTTCCGTAGGAGACGTATTCTTCCGTCTCGTTTCGGGCGGGAGCAGTCCCCAGAGTGAAGATCTGGTTGTCCACCGCACGCTGGCGGAAGAGCAGCTCCCAGTGGGCGGGGCCGGTGGTCATGTTGAAGGCCGCGGGGACCAGGATCAGCTGGGCGCCCTGGTCAGCCATGGCTTTGGCCAGCTCCTGAAAGCGGAAATCAAAGCAGATGCACAGCCCCATCCTGCCAAATTCCGTCTCAAAGACCGTGACCTGATCCCCCGGGGTGAGGGTCTCCGACTCCCGGAACCGCTGGCCTCCCTCCACGTCAATATCGAACAAGTGGGCCTTTCGGTGCTTGGCGATCTGCCGACCCTCCCGGTCGAAGACATAGGAAGTATTGTAGACCTTTCCGCCGGAGAGCTCGGGCATGGAGCCGCCCACCAGATAGATGCGAAGCTCCCGGGCCATCCGGGACAGAAGGGACCAGGCGGGGCCGCCCTCCTCCTCGCCGTAGGCGCGGAAAAAACGGTTGGAGTAGGGGCAGCAGAACATCTCCGGCAGCACGGCCAGGTCGGTGCCCTTCCGGGCCGCCTGGGTCAGCAGCTCCCGGGCGTGGGTCAAATTCTGCTCTTTGTTGTGCACCACGTTCATCTGGATCATGGCAAGGCGCATCCATTCCACCACCTTGATTTTTGTCTATTTCAGTATAGCACATTGGGAGAAATCCGCAACCGGGAATTGGAATGAGCGCCTGGACGGGGCGGAGCGGGAACGGGCCTTCCGGGAGGAGGCCTTCTGGGAAGCTCCTGTGGAGACGGATGGGAATTTTGCGGTGACAGCTGCGGGACGCGGGCCATGTGTGCGGTGGACCGGCTGGGACAGGCAGAATCCGCAGAAACCGGAGGGGCAAATCCTTGATTTATAGCAGTATTTCAAGTATGCTTATACCAAGACAAGACAGGAAGAGGAGAACGGTTCTTGGAGGGTCGACCCCAGAAACGGCAGGCATGGACAAACCATCTGTTCAATGGAGGGAATTATGAAGAAGGATCAGAAAATTGCGGTGTTAGGTGCCGGGACCATGGGAGCCGGTATGGCCGCAACCTATGGGGCATACGGGTTTCCCGTCTGCCTGTACTCCCGTACGGAGGAGACCTTGCAGCGGGCGCTCCGGGTCATTGGGAACGCGTTGCAGCTCTTTGCCGAAGAGGGACTTATCGCATCCGGTGAGATCGAAGCTGCCTTCTCCCGGATCCGCTGTACCCGGTCTCTGGAGGAAGCGGTTTCCGGCGCGTGGTATGTGGTGGAAACCATCTCGGAGCGAAAGGACGCCAAAAAGACGCTGTATGAGGATCTGGACCGGATGCTGCCGGAGGACGTCATCATCGCCAGCAATACATCTTACATGGACATCTTCGCCCTTATGCCAGACCGCAGACAGCCCTACAGTATCATCTCCCACTGGGTCGCGCCGCCCCATATCATCCCCCTGGTGGAGATCGTGAAGGGTCCGGAGACGAAGGAAACGGTGGTCCAACAGGTGATGGAGCTCCACCAACAGTGTGATAAAACGCCGGTCCGAATTGAAAAATATGTGCCGGGCTTCATCTTGAACCGCCTGCAAAGCGCCATGACCAGAGAGGTGCTGTATCTGCTGGATGGCGGATATTGTTCCCCGGAGACCATTGACTTGGTTGCCAAATCCAGCCTCATGCCCCGGGGCATGCTGCTGGGCGTGGTACAGCGGATGGATTTTACGGGGCTGGACACGGTGGTCAACGGCCTGAAAAACGCCAGCTACAGCCCCGCGCCCGCCCCCGGCGGGGACAGTGCGATCTACCGCCTGGTGGAGGACGGCCAGTTGGGCGCGAAGAGCGGAAAGGGCTTTTATGACTATTCCGCTTTGGAGCCGCTGCAGACCCTTGACCTGCGGGACCGGCAGCTGCTGAAAAGCATCCGCCTCGCAAAAGCGTTTCTGGAGGAGCCTCTGGGGACACAGAGGGAGGATTGGGACCGGGACTAAGCGGGCAGACAGACCTGCCGGCGGGGGAAAACCGGAAAGATCCTGCCCGCCTGGAGCCTGGGTACAGCGTCTGAACAGGTTCCGTCCGGGCCTTTGGACAGACAAGCGCCGCACCTTTTCATAAGGTGCGGCGCTTTTTGTCAATGCTCGGTCAGAGCGCCGGCGGTCTTCATCACGGCCAAGGTCTTTTCCCGCGCCGCGGTGAGGCACGCATCCGTGGGGATGGCCTGAATGGCGGGGTCGAATATTTCGACGGAAACCGCGCTGTCGTAGCCGATCTGCTTCAGGTTTCTCAGCATGTCTGCGATGGGGACCACGCCGTCTCCGGGCAGATAGCTTTCAGAGCGGATGGCTTGGCCCGGCTCACGGGCGGGGCAGTCGCTGACGTGGACCATAAAAACCTGACCGTCCCGGGCGAGAAGGATGTCCTCCGGCTGGGAACCGAAGGCATAGTGGTGCCAGGTGTCTAAAAGGATGCCCACGTTGTGCCGGCCCACCGCGTCGACGATCTCCAGGCTCTGCCGGAAGGTCTTGACAGAGCTGTCGGGAAGCCCCATATATTCCAGCGCCAGGTTGACGCCGTAATGGTCCGCGACATCGGACAGCTGCAAAAGGGATTGGACGGTCTCCTGTTTGATCTCCTCCGGATCGTCCGTAGGAGCGCGGAACGAGGCGATGACCTCCACGCAGCTGCACCCAATGCTGCGGCAGCAATAAAACAGGTAATCACTCAATTCCTTCAGCATGCGCATGCCGCGGCGGTTGTTGAAGGAGATGCTTTCGATGGCGTTGACGCAGGCGGGTGTGACGCCGTGGTCTTTCAGAGCCCGGTCGATCTCCTCCAGGCTGTGGCCGGCGCGCAAGGTGCGGATCAGGCTCGCTTTGCGGATCTCCATGTGGGAATAGCCGTGTTCCGCGCAGGATGCGATGTGGGAAAACAGGTCCCCGTTTTGCATGATGGTCAGTTCATTCATACATAGCTGCATAGTTCGTTCTCCTTATTAAACGGTCAAATGGATGGAAAATCCGCCGAATTCCTGCTGCAGGTATACGAAGATGATCTTGCCGTCCTTGTCTCTGCGGATGGTATCTTCGTAGAAGGTGATCCCTTTCTGGGCAAGCTCCGCCATGGCCGCCTCTACGTCCTCGGTTTGCAGCGCCAAATGACCGTGGATCCCCCGCCGGGAATGCTTCATCACCTCAAAAATATCCCCGGCAAAAATACTCGCCGCCGATTCTGAGACCCGCTCCAGCCCAAAAATGTCGCACAGTTTGTCGGCCAGTTCACGGGCCTGCTGGTCCGTTTCGTTGTTGATCCCCACATGCTTGATCCGGTATGTCATCTGATCCACACTTTCATTCTGTTTCTTGGGCAGCTTCTCTGTCTCGCTGCTGTGATAATGTTGATTATATCATAGGACAGGGGCTTTGGCAAAAGAATTGGGGCAAACAGAAAAAAATAATCGGATGGCAAGGCCGGTATTGATTGGGAACAGGATCAAGCTTGCTTCTGCGCGTGCGGCGGGCGGAACCTGTCCCTTTGGGGCTCCCTTTATGCGGGGCACTGCCGCCCGGTGTGGTCGATGGTATATTCGCCGGTCAGGATCATTTGGGAGATGGGGACGAAGGTGTACCCCTCTTGAAGAAGAAATTCGATGATGCCAGGCAGCGCCTCCGGGGTGTGCTTGGCAGCGTTGTGGAACAGGACAATGGAGCCGGGGCAGACCTTGGAGGTCACCCGTTTGGTGATCTCTCCGGCGGACAGGTCCTTCCAATCCAAGCTTTCCACACAAAGCTGGAACGAGCAGGCATGACCCAGAGTATGTCCCGTGTGGGCAAGTGCATCGACAATGGGCCGATGGAGGGCTTTTGGGGCATTCTGAAGCGCGAGCGTTACTACGGCAAACGCTTTACCAGCCGGGAAGTCCTGGTGAATATGATTGAGGATTATATTACCTACTACAACACCAGGCGACTGCAGCGCGGTCTGGGCGTCCTCACGCCGCTTGAAAAGCATGAGTTGTATTTTGCGGCATAAACAAAACCGCAGATTCTGGATGGCAGCCATAGCTGTCTTCCAGAATCCGCGGTTGCCACAGCGCCGCAGCGCTGTGTTCCAATTTTATTTATTTCTTTGTCCTCTTGACGGGGTGCGGTTCACATTTGGTGCGGGGGGCTGCTTATTTCACTATTATCACTTTCGCAGACTGTACAGCAGTATTATTACCATTTTGCAAAAACCACAGGAAATCCATTGTGCCCTGTCCGGGTCCGAGGTAAAATGTGATTGGATCAAAATCTGTCACAGGAGCAAGTTATGAACCGAATTCCACCTTCCATCTTTCTGAAAGCCGCAGCCTGGGCCCCCGCCCTGCTGTGGTACCATGTGATCTGGCGCTTTTCCAACCAGACAGCGGCCGTCTCCGGCGACCTCTCAGACCGGCTGCTCTGGCGGCTGCTCCACCGGCTGTCCCCCAGCTTCGCGGCGGCAGACACCCTGACCCGGAACACCGCCGTTGAAGTGCTCTCCTTCTTTGAGCGAAAGGCCGCTCACATGTTTTTGTACTTTGTCCTGGCGCTGCTGCTCTGGTTTGCCCTGTCCTGGCTGCTGAAGGGCAAGGCCGTCCAGGGTGCTGTGACGGCCCTTTTCTGCACCGGACTGGCGGCTTTGGATGAGTTCCATCAGACCTTTATTCCCGGCCGCAGTGGGCAGCTGCGGGATGTCTGCATCGACTTCTCAGGCGCGGCTCTGGCTCTTGGGCTGGTGGCGCTGCTGCTGTGGGTGGGCCGTGTCCGCAGCAGGATGCCCAGGCCTGTTGTGTCACTTCCCGCGCTTTTACCGGGGGTGATCTGCCTGGTGGGGCTGGTCTTCGGACCCGGACTGTTCTCCTCTCCCCTGCTCCTCCAGCCCCTCCAAGGGCTGGCGACGCGGTTCGCCCCGGACTTCTGGTCCCTCAGCGACGCCGCGCGGCAGGAGCTTCTTGTCCGGCTCCTACCCATCACGGGGGATGTGTTCCGGCTGGGATTTTGCGGTCTGCTGGGCTGCGGCGTGGTATTGTCCTGCGCCCTGTGCGGTCTGAGACTGCCCGCCGGCGCCCTCCTGTCTCTGCCGCTGGCTCTGCTGGCCTGCGGCGCTGTCCATCTGGCGGCGGGCGGAGGAAATGCCGCCACCCTGCTTGCCATATCCGCCGTGGGCGTGGTGGTGGCCGCGCTCATCTGGGTTGTAGCATTGCTCAGCAGCCGACGTGCCAGATTGACCTGACTCTTTCTGTCTGTCCTTTCCCTCTTTTCGCGCCGTTCCATTCAAAAAACCAAAGCCTCCTGACGCAGCTTTATGCTTGCATCAGGAGGCCATTGTTTACTTTGATTTTTTATCAGGCTGGATAGATTTTACTTCTCCATGCGCAGCTGCTTCGTTTTTTCTTCATCAATCGTCCAGAAGCCGTCCTCTCCCTTGAGAGCCACGCCGTAACACCGCTCGGCAGCCTCCACAGAGACCTTTTTCTCCAGAACATCTTCCAGCACCTTTTCCGGCGCACGGAGTTTGGCGTTACCCCAGCCACCAGCGCCCGGTGTACGAACGCACACCACATCTCCTCGATTGATGACCAGACCGGTACATTTGGAGGTCAGTCTTTCCGACTCAGTCTGGCCGGCCCGGGTCAGATAGTAGCAGCCGCCCGCGCCGTTCTGACCGCCCTCCAGTCCCCAAGGCTCAAAACGCTGGCGATCGCCCAGTCCGGTATAGATTACATTGTTCTCCACGGCCTCATAGACCCGCTCGATTCCTTGTCCGCCCCGGAACATGCCCGGTCCGCCGCTGTCAGGCCGCAAACCGTACTTTCTGACGATGATCAGCGGGAATTCCATCTCCAAGGCTTCCACCGGCAGATTGGAGGTGTTGGTCATATGGACCTGCACGCCGTTCTGACCGTCCATATCCCGATGGGCGCCAGCTCCGCCGGCAATGGTTTCCATATAAACGTGGTAGCGCTCCGGATCTTTGGGGTCCGCGCCGCTGAACAATGCAGTAGTACAGCTTCCGTTGCTGCCAGCCATGGCGCGCAGGCCGGCGGCAGGGGCCAGCGCTCCAAATACAACGTCGGCAATCCGCATGGCAGTATCAATACGCTCACCCACGGCGGCGGGGTTCTTGGCGTTCAGGATCATCCCGGGTTCGGCATCCACTGTAAACGCACGGTAAATTCCGGCGTTGGAGGGGGACTCGGGGTCGATGAGAGCTTTCAGCGAGTAGAACACAGCGGCCAACATACCGTTTCTGGTAATGTTGATGGGGCCAGCCACCTGCCCCTGAGTCCCGGCAAAGTCCACATGGAGATCGTCACCCTTGATGGTGATCTTGACACAGATCTTCACGGGATCGGGAGACGCCACACCGGCATCATCCATGTAGTCCACAAAGCTGTACTCCCCGTCGGGCAGCTTCTGGATACCGGCTCTCAGGCGTCGCTCGGCGTAATTTTGCAGTTCGTGCATACAATCCACCAGCAGCTGTCCATACCGCTCATAGGCATCCAGCAGGCGGCGGGCGCCCACGCGGTTGGCCGCGATCTGTGCCTGAAGGTCGCCATAGCGCTCTCCGGGGATACGGGAGTTGCACAGAACGAAATCGACGATATCATCTAAGGTCTTTCCCTGGCTGCACACCCGTACCAGAGGGATCTTCAACCCCTCTTGGAAGATGTTTATGGCATCGCCGCAGGTGGACCCTGGCTCCTTACCGCCGATATCGCTATGGTGCGCCAAATTGGCGGCCCAGCCGATCAGCTGCCCGTCCGGCGCAAAGATAGGCGCGGCGATGGTAATATCGTTGAGGTGTGTTCCACCCCCGTTATAGGGGTCGTTGCCAATAAACATGTCTCCAGGGTGTATTTCCTCTTTGGGGAATTTTTTGAATACTTCTCCGATAATTCCCAGCAGAGATCCCAGGTGCATCGGCACATGCTCAGCCTGGGCCACCATGTTGCCCTCCGGGTCAAACATGGCGGTGGAGATGTCTCGACGTTCCTTAATGTTGTTCGAGTAGGCGCTCTTGATAATGGCGACGCCCATTTCTTCCGCAATGGACAGGAGCAGATTGCCTACGATTTCCAGCATGACCGCATCTGTTTTCCGATTCACTCCTCGTCACCCCCCTGATACGTGGCAATAATGTTGTGATACGCGTCGGTGTATGCCTGCCACTGCGGCGGAATGACGCATGTGGAATCCATCTGTTCCAGGATGGCGGGGCCCTGAATGGTAACGCCCGCTTTCAAGTCACTCCGGCGGTATACATTCGTATCAACAAACGCTTCCTCCCGGTCAAAGAGGACTTTGCGAACCTCCATGGGCTGCGGCAGTTTGGCGTCGGGCTGCAGTGTCACCGCCGCCAAATTGGGTTTCTCCATCACACCGATGGCACTGATACGGAAGTTGACCATCTGCACCGGCATCTCCCGGTTGCAGTAGCCATAGGCATGCTCATGCTCCTGATTGAACTGCTCAATCATATTGTCCATAGACGCTTTGTCAAAGGGCATTGTGATTTGAATGGGTATCTCATAATTCTGCCGCATATAGCGACAATCCACAGTATAAGTATACTGGCGTTTATCCTGCGCCACGTGTTCTTTATCCAGCAGCGCATTGCCTTCGGCCAGCAGATCCTGGAAGATCTTCTGGGCCTTTTCCAAAGAATCCGGTTGGGCCGGGGTCAGGTTGGAACAGCTCAAATCGAACTTGGTATCAGCCATCAGCAGTCCCAGGGAACACAGCGTTCCGGGGGACGGAGGCATCAGGACCTGGCGGATTCCCATGTCCCGGGCCACTTCACAGGCGTGGAGGGGTCCCGCTCCTCCAAAGGCCATCAAGGTAAACTCCCGGGGATCATATCCGCGCTCCACGCTGACCACCCGGATGGCGCGCACCATGTTGGAATTTACGACGGAAATGATGCCAGCGGCAGCCCGGTGGAGATCCAGGTCGGACTTCTCACAGATATGGGTGCGGATTGCTTTCTCAGCCAGCGAAATATCCACATCCATTTTACCGCCCAGAATTTTCTCGGAATTCAGCTTACCCAAAAGAATATTTGCGTCCGTGACGCAGGGCAGTTCGCCGCCGCGCATATAACAAGCGGGACCCGGAGTAGCGCCGGCGCTGCGGGGACCTACTTTCAGGGCGCCGCCCTCGTCGATCCTGGCAATGGAACCAC
This sequence comes from Pseudoflavonifractor phocaeensis, assembly GCF_021531815.1. GTDB lineage: Bacteria > Bacillota > Clostridia > Oscillospirales > Oscillospiraceae > Lawsonibacter > Lawsonibacter phocaeensis_A. The sequence continues at coordinate 108,260 of NZ_JADYUM010000006.1, read as the reverse complement.
CGCCGGCACCCACCGTAACGATATCGATCATGGGGATGCGGGCAGGATAACCCTCGACGGTGCGATCATTGGACAACTGAGCCTTTCCATTTTCAATCAGGCTGACGTCAATGCTGGTACCGCCCATATCAAAGGTTATGATCTTATCCAGACCGCACTGTTTTCCGATATAAATCGCGCCGATGACGCCGGCGGAGGGACCGGAAACCGCGGTTTTAATGGGGCAGTCCACTGTTTCCGCGATAGAAATAATAGAACCGTTGGACTGAGTGACGTAAGGAGCGACCTGTATGCCGGTTTCCTGAACAGAACGTTCAAAATTGTGGACATACTCCTTCATGACGGGGCCCAGGTAGGCATTGAGCATTGTGGTGCTCATGCGGGAGTATTCACGAAACTCCGCTACCAGATCATGGGACGCTGAGACATACACACCGGGATATTCTTCGTCAATGATCTCTTTGATGCGATCCTCGTGGGCCGGATTGAGGAAGGAAAACAGCGTACAAACGGCGATGGTCTGTGCCCCCATGGCTTTCAGATACCGCACGGCGTTTCGCACGCTGTCCTCGTCCAGAGGCGTAAGCACACTGCCATCATGGAGGATGCGCTCTTTGACCTCCTGCTTCATGCCAGCGGGAATCAGATTCTCCGGTTTGGGACGACGCAGATCATAGAGCGAAGGACGACGCTGCCAACCAATCTCCATCAGGTCCTTGAACCCCTCGGTGGTGATCAGCCCCATCCGGGCGCCCTTTTTCTCGATCAGGGCATTCGTGGCCACAGTGGTCCCGTGAGCCAGATAAGACACGTCCTTCGGATCAATCTGTTGTTCTGCCAGGATCTCTTGGATACCGCCCATAATGGCTTTCGAGGGATCCTCAGGCGTGGAACTGCGTTTATAGTGGGTCAGCGCGCCGGTCTGGGTGTCAAACAGAGAGAAGTCGGTAAAGGTTCCTCCCACATCCACGCCAATCATGTAACTCACGATTTGTCACTCCTTTTGCTCTGCATACAGATTGGATACGGAGACCGTATCCAATCTGTATGCAGTATTTTCTTTACATTGCTTGAAAACAGTCATTAGTGGGGCAGAGCCTGGATGGAATCATACAGGCCGGGAGTAGCCCAGTAGCCTTCGGCCTCCAGTTGGTCGGCCAGAGGAGCCATCGCGTCGATGAAGGACTGCTTGTCAAACTCCACGAAGGTGCCGCCATCATCGATAATGGTCTGCTTGTCCACTTCCCACTGCTCCTTGACGTACTGAGTGAACCACTCAGCTGCCTCAGCAGCGCACTCCTCGATCACCTTCTGCTCCTCGGCAGTCAGCTTGTTCCAGGTGGCGGTGTTGATGGCAAGGCTCTCCAGGGGGTAAGCGTAGTCTACGAGAGAGATGTAAGGAGCATACTTATGCAGGTCCAGAGCGACGATGGACTCATAGGAGCACTCACCGGCGTCCACAACGCCCTGCATCATGGCCATGGTGTAATCGGACCAGGCAACGATGGTGGGAACAGCGCCCATGGTGTTGAAGTTCTTCTGCCAGATGTCGATGTTAGGCACGCGGAACTTCACGCCCTTCAGATCTTCAACAGTTTCCAGAGGCTTCTTGCCGAAGATGGCGCGGGGGTTCTTCTGCATCTTGTAAGTGACGATGTGGATTCCGGAATCCTCCAGGGTCTGGAAGGCGTTGTCGGCCAGGTCAGACTCCAGGAACGCATAGACATGCTCGATGCTGTCAAAGGAGAAGGCCATGGACATGATGTTCAGGTCCTTAGCAATGCTGGTGTAGTTGTCGAAGGAGAACATAGCGCCTTGCTGAAGGTCGACCTGCATATTTTCAACTTCTTCCATGGCGGCGCCCAGCTGCTCGCCGGGATAGAATTCCACCTTCACGCTGCCGGCCAGACGCTCATTGACCAGATCGGTAAACATCTGGCCAGCCTTTCCGGTGGGCTCAGTGGGGGCGGAGGAAGCGCCCAGCTTGATGAGGATCTCATCATGGGCAGGAGTGCTGGGGGCGGGTTCACTTGAAGCGGGAGCGCTGCTCGAGGCGCCCGAAGAGGCAGGTTTCTGCTCGGCAGGCTTGCTGCATCCGGCAAAAACCGTCAGCAGCATGACAATGGCGAGAGACAGAGAGACTAGCTTTTTCATGTTTAATTCCTCCTACATTGTTTTTCTATTTTCTTCATTGGCCCTCCGCGCCGGGCCAATTCGGAGCGGGATCAGCCCATCAGACTGGGCAGGAGCAGGGTGACCGGTGGGATAAAGGTCACCATCAGCAATGCCACTACAAGGGGCACGATCATAGGCAGCACGTGTTTCAAAGCCTGTTCAAAGGGCACGTTCGCCGTCTTGGCAGCCACAAACAGGGCCGGGGCCATAGGCGGAGTAATCAGCCCGATCGTCAGATTCAAAACCGCCATAACACCCATGGTGATATAGCTCATGGAGAAGGCATCCGCTACATTGAGCAACACGGGCGCCATCATGATGAGCACCGGCAGAGAACCCATAAAGCAGCCCATAAACAGCAGCAGCAGATTCAGAAGCAGCAGCACCGCGACTTTACTGGGGATACTCAGCATCATGTTGGACAATGTGGTGGTAAGACCGCTGTTGATGATCATCCAGTTGAACACAGACCCGGTAGCGCACAGCCACATGGTCATGGCCGTAGTAGACATCGTGCCCTTCAGAATATTTAACATTTTTTTCCAAGTCAGACGCTTATAGCACAGGCCCAGAATGATGATGTAGACACAGGCCACGGCGCCGGTCTCCGTAGAGGTAAAGATACCGGAGCTGATGCCACCCAGCAAAATGGCGGGAGCGCCCAGGGCGGGCAAGCCGCGCCACAACGCATGCAGGAATTCCTTAAAGCTCGCCCGCGGGGTGAGCGGAGCCGCCACATGGAAGCGTGTGACCGCGATGTAGATGTATGCCATCAGGCAAAGACCCATCAGGATACCGGGAAGCAGGCCGGCCATGAATAACTCCACAGTGGAAACGCTGGCCAGGAAGCCCCAGACCACCAGATTGATGCTGGGCGGAATGATGGGACCGATGCCGGAAGAGGCTGCAGTAATTGCCACGGAAAAGCCGGTGTCATAGCCGGCGTCGTTCATGGCTTTGATCTCAATGGCGCCCAGGCCGCCGGCATCCGCCATGGCAGATCCGGACATGCCTGCAAAGATCATGCTGGCCAGCACGTTGGCGTGACCCAAGCCGCCTGGGATATGACCCAACCCTTTTTCCGCAAAACCGAATATGCGGTCGCTGAACCCAATCTCATTCATGGCGCAGCCTACAAAGACAAAGGCGGGGACCGCAAGCAGAGAATAGCTGGAAAAGGAGGTCGCTGTTTTCTGCGCAAACATTACAAAGCTCTGGGCGTTTTGTACGATGTAGAGGAGACTCGACAGGACCATTGCTGTTCCGATGGGGACTTCCAACAGAATCAGAGCAATGAACAGTACAAAATAGACCCACACCAACAACTCACTCAATGATCATCCCTCCCTCGTCCTGGAGCGTCTGGAATCGTTGGAGAAATACGTCCTTGGGCGTCTTGATGTACTCCACGATACGGTAAATGGCACACAGCGTCAGCAGCACCCCCATCACGATCATGGGCAGCGCATAGTAATAAGCCCGGGAGAAAGGGAGGCCGCCCTGAGGCAGCTGGTTTAATTGAAGACCAAACAGTTTGATTCCGCCTGCCACAAACACAAAAGAAGTCGCGGCCACCAGGACATGAGGCATAAACATCAGGAAAACCTTGCATGAACGGTTAAAATATTTCAGAAAGAAATTGATTACCGCGTGCTCATTTGTCCAGTAACATACCACAGTACCCAGTGCGGAGTACCATACCAGCAGGGCAACGATCATTTCATCGAACCAGAAAACAGGACAGCTGAATACATAGCGCAGGACCACATTGATGAACATGGCTCCCAAAAATACGACAGACGACAACGCGCCAATGGTTGTAATGATCTGAATGCCCATGTCGTACACACGCCAGACCCGACCTAGCATTCCACCGGGGATATACGGTTCTTCCATGGCAAAGCCTCCTCGTACAGTTCTGCGGGTTGGGGATTCTTCTGTTATCTGTGAAGCTGGTGCATCAGCTGCTTGTTCTGCTCATAAAGCTGACAATACATTTGATAATAAGGCTCATATTGCAGATGCTTTTCCATATCCGGAACGTAGGTGCGGGCAGTGGAAATGACCTGTCCCAACTGGGAGAAGTCCTGAAACCGCCCCACCCCCAAGGCTGCCATCAGCGCGTCTCCGTAAGCCGCGCCCACAGAGACAGCGGCCACCTGAACGGGCTGACCAATAATGTCAGCTACGATCTGCATCCACACCGGGTTCTTGGTCCCGCCACCCACAGCCATCAGCTTGTTCAGCGGAAGATGATGATCGGAAAGCACTTCCAGGTGCTGCCGCACGGAGAAGCCCACAGCTTCCAACGCCGACCGATACAGGTGTTTGCGGGTGTGAGAGAGATTTAGACCGAAAATCATGCCTCTGGCATTGGGATCATTGATAGGGGTCCGCTCCCCTTCAAAATAGGGCAGCGTGATCAGTCCGCCGCATCCGGGCGGGATATCTTCGATCCCAATCGGCATTCTAGCAAAGGCGCTTTCCCCACCCTGCCGTTCCTGCTCCAGATAATCCGGAAAGAGCACATCCCGATACCATTGGGTCAGTGTGCCGCAAGTGTTGGTCCCACCCGCCAAACTGAATGTGCCAGGTATCAGGAAATTGTTTCCACGCACTCGATCGTCCTTAACGGGGACTTGGGAACAATAGTAGAGGAAAAGCGTGGAGCCGAACTGGAGCATCATATCCCCGGCTCCCAAAACACCGGTACTGATGGCCTCCGCGGAGGAATCCCCCGTGCCGGTAATGACCGGAGTACCGGGACACAGCCCGGTTTCAAGAGCCGCTTGCGGCGTGATGTACCCGGCAATGGCATGGACCGGTTTGGCCTGGGCCAGTTGATCGGGCCGGCAATACAGGGAGCATTCCTCAGTTCGTATGCTTCCGTCTTCCCGATAGAGGGGCCGGAAGGAGGCTTGTCCCAGGAATTGGTCTACGACATATTCCCCCGTGAGCTTAGCCACCAAATAAGAAGATCCTGTCAGGAATTTATACGTCTTTTCATAGACATCCGGTTCATGGTTTTTGATCCACAGAATTTTGGCCGCTACATCTCCGGAGCAGATGGGCCGTCCGAACAATTCTTGTACTCTGTCTGGACCATAGTAGTCCGTCAGCCACTGGATCTCAGCCTGAGCCCTGGCGTCAATGCCGTACAAAATAGCCTTGCGCAGGGGACGGCAGTTTTTGTCCACCGGGAGACAATCAGAACCCAGAGTACTGGTCCCAAGAGCCTTGATCCGCTCAGGCGGAATCTGCGTTTTTTCCAGCAGCTCCCGCGCGACCTGGCATACATCGTGCCACCATACTTCCTCGGCATCGTGCTCATAATAGCCGGGCTTGGGGTGCTCCATGCCGTGCTTAGCGCTGGCTTGACACAAAATACGGCAATTCTCGTCTATGACCAGGCCTTTGGTCTCTGATGTGCCAACATCGATTCCCATAAAGTATTTCGGGTGACTCATTGTACTCTCCTTCCCCGAAAGCGGCAGGACACAGGGTCAGAGTGTTTCCCGGTAGGCCCGTACAATGTCCATAAAATCTACGACCCGCTTGGGGTCCACCTGATTTTGGAATTTACCGTCTTTCTTAAAGGCGGTTCCCACACATACACCGTCCACCGTATCCATCTTCTGCTTGATATTCTGGGCTGTACAGCCGGTGTTGCAGAACACAGGCACCTCGCCCGCAACAGCCTTGACATCCTTAAGGATTCCGTCATCTGTTTCCGTTCCGGCGCTGGAGCCTGAGACACACAGCCCGTCCGGAAAACAGTGGAAGATAATGGACTTGGTGATCTTTTGCAGGTTTCGCTCGGCCAGATATACGTCAGATTCCGGATTTACCTTATATAACATTTTGATGTGGGTACCGTTGAGCTGCATCCGACGGCGCACCGCCTTGGCTACGTCGGTATTGATGATCCCTCCTTCACTGAGATAGGCTCCAGTGAAGGCCGCACGCACAAACAAGGCATCCGTCGCTACCGCCAAATCAATAGCCGCCAGGGGGTTGGACGCGATATTTACACCGTAAGGGACCTTAATCTCACCGCGCAGTTCCCCAATGATACGGCCCATGGCTGCCACGGTAACATAATCGACCTGAGGCTGGTAAGGGAGGCTGAACTCGTTGGCAAAGAGAATGCCGTCCACTCCCCCATCCTGAAGGGCATGAAGTTCTCTTCTTGCAATATTGATCACTCCCTGCATTCCTTCTGCGCAGTCATACAACGGATCTCCAGGGAGTGCCCTCAGGTGCAGCAGAGCGATCACCGGTTTTTTTACATGAAATAATTCTTCTGTCCACATACTGCTTTTCACCCTCGTATCATATTTCCTAAATGTATTATTTGTATTATCTTGTGAGGTAAATATAACATACTCTTTAGTACCATGTCAACCATTTTTTCCTTTTCAGCGGTGAAACTTCTTTTCGCTCATTTTGTGTGAAATATCAAATTTTTAGTTTAAAAATTTTGTTATTATCTATATTTTCGTTGAGATTCAACTAAAAATGCCCCTATATTTTTTGTTTTTTCAATATTTTTCTGGCAAAAATGTGTTCGGAGTAAAATGTACTATTTGTCTTTACACGCCGGAAAAGTTCGATATATAATACAATGGATTAGTTATTTGGCATTTCCCAATTGAAGGAGTGACGAGATATGCTTACCAACGGCACGGCCGAGCCTCTTTACCTGCAATTGAAGAATCAGCTTTTGGAAAATATCAGTGCCGGTATCTATGCCAAGGGGCAAAAAATCCCGACGGAAAATGAACTGGCTCAGAATTTCTCCGTTAGCCGCATCACAGTACGAAAGGCACTGAAAGAGCTGGAGCAGGAGGGACTTCTGGTCCGGCATCAGGGAAAGGGAACCTTTGTCACAGACCATTCCCTGCGACGAGACATCTCTCACAACTCCAGCTTTTCCGACATTTGTCAAGCCACCGGACTGACGCCCGGTGCCCGCACCATTAAATCGGTGATCGAAGACGCCACGGATTCCGATATCAAAGAACTGGGGATCTGCCCCGATTCAAAGGTGATTGTTCTGGAGCGTATCCGATACGCGGACAGCACCCCTGTAGCCATTGAGTTTTCCCGTTTTCCGGAAAGTTTTTCCTTCCTGATCGAAGAGGACCTGAATAACGCTTCTCTGATCGAGTTGCTTTCGGAGAAGTATGACATCCACTTCACCAGCACCAGCACAAAGACGCTGAAGCTTGTCTACGCCACCTATGAGCAAGCCAAATACCTCTCTATACCCAAGGGCTATCCGCTGATCTCCATCGCCTGTGTTTCCTACGACGCAAACAGGAAACCGTGTCATCGCTCATTGCAGTTGATCGTGGGTGATAAATTTGAGCTTTACGTCTAAAGAACATCGCCCGAAAGAACGGGTCAACGACCCATCTCTCAGGCGACAGACCGTTTGCTTTGGCTGTGCCTACGGGGTATACTATGGCATCTACTGTCTGTTCCTCAGCTTTATGGTCACTTACTTGACTATGGCAGGGTATTCCCCCATTTTCTGTGGCGTTGCCGGCACTTTAACATATCTGATCAGCATTCTCACCCAGCCGTTGATGGGTTATTTGACCGATTCCGTGCTTTCTATCCGCCGCTGTCTTCAAATCGCAGTAACGGTCACACTGGCCGGCACCGTGCTACTCCCCAGCGTACTTAGCCGCCGAACAGTCCTGCTGCTGGTGCTGACAGTGGTAGCCGGCGTGACCGTTCCCATGATGTCTCTATTGGATGTATGGGTACTGGCCGCTAAAGAAGACACCCCGAAGTTAAACTATCCACTGGTGAGAGCATGGGGTTCCTTGGCGTATGGCTTCACATCCCTGATCATGGGCAGACTCGTCCAGCAGCACGGGGTACGGCCTATTTTTCAAGTTCAAATCGTTTTTTGTCTGCTGCTCATCCTCATCCTTCACTGGCTGCCCGAGATATCCATGCACAACCGGACACGGGACTTTGGAACCTTGTCTCTGTCTGCATCTCTGCGTATCATCTGTGCCGACCATGGTTTTCGCTTCGCAGTTATTCTCATGCTGCTTCATTGGTTGACCCATCGTATGATCGGCAGCTATCTGGCCCTTTTGGTCCGGGCGGTGGGCGGAGACACATCCGCGTTCGGTATCGTGACTGGGCTGGGCGGCTATGCGGAGATCATTATCCCTCTGTTTGGCTATCGCTGGATTCGCAGATGCCCCCTGGATCGGCTTTTGCTGATTTGTTTGGCCATCAATTTTGTCCGACCTGTGTTCTGTTGGCTGTCGCTGCCCTTCGGAACAGCTTTTTTCGCGGCAGGACAAATCATACAATCCATCGGATTTTCCATCTACTTTACCGCCAGTGTAGAATGCTTGTCCCGACTGGTCCCTTATCAAATCAAAAATACAGCCATTTCCCTCGGATTGGCGTTGAGCAGTTTACTCGGGACAGTGCTGGCTAATTTCGCCGGTGGTCTGCTCATTGAGTTTTCCGGAGTGCTGTCAACGATTCCGGTCACACTCGTACTGGGCTGCGTAAATATCATGTGGCTGTTCACTCAGTCCCGCCGATTCCCCCAGTTGAAGAAAAGCATTGATGAATGTGCAGGCGCCTCTTAAAGTTTACAATACCAGCGTTCCATAAGCTTGCGTCCATAAAAACACGGCAGACCCAACTTATCGGGTCTGCCGTTAATTTCTGGTATTGTGCGAATTTCAATTCTTGGAGTCCACTTTTCTGTCCTCTTCATGGATACATCTTACCACACAAATCTTTCCCGCAGAAGTGTCCACCGTTAAGGGCGTCATCTCAATCTTCCTGTCCGAAGATCAGGGCACCCCTAAACTATGAGTGTCCATTCTGCAGGGTACAGTTTACATTCATTCTCCCGTATCTTCCTACAACAGCATCAATCCGAGTGATACCGAGGATCTGGTAACGGTCGTGACTTGCAACGAGATTTTTGATCCCAATCACCCGGATACCTTATCCTGGGCCTGTGGGCACTGCCGCCCGGTGTGGTCAATGGTGTAGGGCTGGGGCAGGATGATCTGGGAGATGGGGACAAAGGTATAGCCATCCTTCAGCAGACACTCGATAATGCTGGGCAGCGCCTCCGGGGTGTGCTTGGCGGCGTTGTGAAAGAGGACGATGGAGCCGGGGCAGACCTTGGAGGTCACCCGTTTGGTGATCTCTCCGGCGGAGAGGTCCTTCCAGTCCAGGGAATCCACATCCCACTGGATGGGGTCCATGCCGATGGAGCGGGCGGCGCTGATGGAATTGTCATCGTAGTCTCCGTAAGGAAAGCGGACTAAGGTGGGGCGGATGCCGGTGACAGCCTCGATCTTATCGTTGCAGGCGTTCAGGTCGGCTACCACCTGGCTGGAGGATAGTTGGGGATAGTGGGCGTGGGTATTGGAGTGGTTCATGACCTCGTGGCCCGCGTCATGTAGGGCCTTGACAGATTCCGGGTATTTGTCCACCCAGTCTCCCACCACGAAAAACGTAGCTTTGACCTGGTAGCGGCCCAGAATGTCAATGAGCTGCTGGGTGTCCTCGTTGCCCCAGGGTGATGCTATTTTACGGCAAAGGTAAACCGCTCTAAAAACTTGGTGTAATAGTCAAACTCCTCCACAATTGCGTCCACCATGCCCATGGCATATTGGGGCAGCTCAATATCCTTGCGGTAGGCGAGGGATACGGAGTTCTGGGGGAGGTTGCGGACGACAAACGTGTGGCACCGGGGAGGGAGCGGGCCCTGCAAGCGCATCTGCTCATATATACTCAGGGGATTGACAAGCGCGATACCGTTTCCTTGGCACCCCAACTGGAAGAGCAGTCCGTGGGACGAGCTCTCCAATGAGATGTGGGGAATGGCGTTATGTTTGCGAAACAGTTGGTCGATAGGCTGACGCAGCCGGTTCGTAGAGGACAGCAGGATAAGAGGAAGCTCTTTTAATTCGATCAGATCCACGCCCTCTTGGGCGTAACGCTGCAGCATGTCCTGCCAGCAGGTGGGAAAATAGTCTTTTAGGACAGCTTCATGGATGATACAGCGCAGCTGCTCATGAGCCAGGGGGACGACCACCAGATTCGCCAGTTCCGGGATGTCGATCCCCACCATCATGTCGATCCGTCCGGACTGGAGCTCCTCCAGCAGCTGATTGGTGAGCCTGTTGTGCAGACGAACAGAGATATTGCCATACTCTGCATGGTAGCGGCTCCAGATCCCGGGGAAGAAGGCACTGCTGCGCTGTGGAGAGATGCCCAGATGCAAAATTCCGGCGGCCTGCTGGTTCAGGTCCGCAAAACGGGAGGTCATGGCCTGTTCCGCTTCCAGGATACGCTGGGCACAAAATACCATGGCCTCTCCGGCGGGAGTCAGCTTCAAAACGGGCCGTCGCTGGAACAGCCTGACATTGTAATGAGACTCCAGCCGTTTGATATGTCCGGAAAGGCTCTGCTGGGTGATGTACAGACGTTCCGCAGCCCGCGTGAAATTCATTTCTTCCGCGACCATCAAAAAGATAGAAAAAGAGTTTAGTTCCATCCCTGACCGCCTCCTCCGCTATGTACAGTCAGTATAGCATACCTCACGCTATATCACAACTTAAAAGCTGTTAAAAACTGATAAAATAACTGGTTGAGACTGGGACAACTTTTTGCTATGCTACAAGCAAGAAGTTCAATATTTCAGGAGGCAACTATGGTTACATTAATGGACTGCACCTTGCGCGACGGTGCAAATGTGGTGGGAAAAGGTTTTTCCGCCGAGATCACAGACATGGTACTGGACGGCCTGACAGCCTGTCATGTGCCCATCATCGAGTTCGGCAACGCCGGCGGCATCGGCGCCTATGAAGTGGCCGGCTTCACCGCCGCCGAGACCGACCAGACCTATCTGGACATCGCCAAGAAGTATCTGGACCGGGGTTCGGAGCTGGGCATGTTCCTCAACGCCAAGCGCTACCGGGAGAAGAATGTGGCTCTGGCCAAAGAGAGCGGCCTGTCTTTCCTGCGGGTGGGCGCGGACGCCGGCGACGCCGACATCTCCCTCCAGGCCATCCGGGACATCAAGGCCGGAGGACTGAAGGCATTTTACTCCCTGATGAAGGCCTATCTGCTGACCCCGGATCAGCTGGCGGAGGAAGGGAAAAAACTGGAGGCTGCCGGCCTGGACCAGATCACCATCATGGATTCGGCGGGCACCATGCTGCCCGACCAGGTAGCCGAGTATACCCGGAAGCTCACCGCCGCTGTGTCCATCCCCGTGGCCTTCCACTGTCATAACAACCTGGGCCTCTCCGCCGCCAACGCCATCGCCGCCTATGAAAACGGCGCCGCCATTCTGGACTGCGGACTGATGGGCATGGCCCGCAGCGCGGGCAACCTCTCCCAGGCCATGGTCCTGTGCGAGCAGCACCTGGCCTTCAAGCGCGGCGAACACCGGACGGTGGACGAATCCGCCCTCCACGGCAAATTCCTCCCTACCGGCAAAGAGATGATCCAGCACTTGCCTAATTTCATCCGGTCTGGTATCATTGGTATCATCGTGGGAATCCTGCCCGGTGCTGGCGGCGACATCGGCGCCTGGTTTGCTTACAGCCAGGCCAAAAAGGCCTCCAAGCATCCCGAGGAGTTCGGCAAGGGCGCTGTGGAAGCCATCTGCGCCTCTGAGACTGCCAACAACGCTGTTACCGGCGGCTCCATCATCCCCCTGATCACTCTGGGCATCCCCGGCTCCACCGTGGCAGCTGTTCTGCTGGGTGCCCTGATCATGCACGGCCTGACCCCCGGCCAGTCCATGTTCACCAAGAACGTCACCACCACCTACACCATCATCATCGGCTTTATCGCCGCCAATATTCTGATGGGTCTGATCGGTATGCTGATCTGTCGCCAGGTCATCAAGATCACCAAGGTGTCCGACGCGGTGCTGGTCCCGGTCATTGTGGTCCTGTCCACCATCGGCTCTTACGCCATCAACAACCGCATCTCCGACGTCTACATGATGCTGGTATTCGGGTTGATCGGCTACCTGTGCAAAAAGGTCAACCTCCCGACCGCTCCCATTATTCTGGGTATGCTGCTGGAGGCTACCGGTGAGTCCGGTTTCAAGAACGCCATCCTGATGGCCAAGAATACCCCGGTGATGCTGTACTACCTCCAGCGTCCCGCCAGCCTGGTGCTGCTGATCCTCATCGTTTTGACCGTTGTGGTCCCCGCCATTCAGAGCGTGGTCCGGATGGTCAAGTCCCGCAAGGCCAATGTCTAATCGATGAATGGTGCGCTTTGGCCCCCGCTGTCCGCGGGGGCCATTTGCCATTTATAAAATGCGCGCGGAAAAGAAGGCATACCATTTATGACGAAGAAACAAAAAGGCATCCTGTATATCATCATCGCGGCACTCTGCTTCTCCAGCTCCAACCTGTTTGTGAAGCTGGCCGGGGCGCTCCCGTCGGGGCAGAAGGGCCTGTTCAGCTATGCGGTCTCTGCCATTGGGACCACCGTTATGATGTGCCGGGGACATGTCTCCTTTCGCTGGCAGAAGGGCAATTCCGGGCTGATGCTGGTGCGGGCCCTGTTGGGCGTGGCGGCGGTGCTGTGTCACTACTACGCCATCGGACACATGAATCTGGCGGACGCCACGATCCTCAACAAATTGTATCCCTTCTTTGTGATCCTGTTCTGCTGGATGTTCCTGAAAGAGGAGATGACGGCGGTACATATTGCCTGTATGGCGGCGGCGTTTTTCGGCAGCCTCCTGATCGTCAAACCGGGTTTTGCCACCACGGAGGTCTTGCCCGCACTCATGGGTTTTCTGGGCGGGGTCACCACCGGGGCATCCTATGTGGCGGTGCGGGCGCTGGGGGAGCGGGGCGAGAATTCCAGCCGTGTGGTGTGGTTCTTTTCTACCGCGGTGGTAGTGGCCATGCTGCCTGGAGTGCTGCTGGATTTTGTGCCCATGACGGCTTTCCAGGTCACGGTGCTGCTGCTCAGCGGCGTCTGTACATTGATTGGGCATCTGGTGACCACCATTGCTTACAGCTGTGCTCCGGCGGGAGAATTGTCCATCTACTCCAATACCAACGTGATCTTCGCGGGGATCTGGAGCTATCTGGTCTGGGGGGACCTGCCGGATCAGGTCAGTCTGGTTGGCTACGTCCTGATTTTTGCCGCCGCCTTAGTTGTGTTTCAGTATGGCAAGGCGCGGGCGGGGCGTTAAGACAACCAAAATGTATGATATAAGCGCATAAGAACAAAAATGGCCGCTGATGCGGCCATTTTTGTTCTTGTATAGGAAAGGAGAGAAGGAAAAACAGCGATTACGGCATCAGGTCCCGCAGCTCGGGGACGATGAATTTGGGCTTGCGGCCGGAGAAGAAGTCGTCGATGGCTTCGGCACAGGCGACGGAAGAGCGGGTGGATGCCTCTTTTGTAGCGCCGCCGATATGGGGGGCCACCAGGACGTTCTCCATGCTCAGGAGAGGATTGCTCAGGTCGAAGGGTTCCTTCTCCACCGTGTCCAGTCCGGCGCCGGCGATCTTCTTTGCTTCCAGGGCCCGGATCAGAGCGGCCTCGTCCACAATGGAGCCACGGGCGGTGTTGATGAGGAAGGCGGTTTCCTTCATCAGGTCGAACTCACGGTCGCTTACGCTGTGGATGGTCTCTTTGGTGGCGGGGACATGGAGGGAGACATAGTCGCTGTTCCGGAAGATCTCGTCCCGGTCTTCCACCAGCTGGATGTACTCCGGGACCTCCCGGGCGAAGGGATCGTAGGCCAGCACCTTCATGTTAAAGCCCATAGCGGCCTTCTGGGCCACCAGCTTACCGATGTTGCCAGTGCCGATCAGGCCCAGGGTCTTGCCCTCCAGCTCGGTCTTCTGAATTCCCATCTTGGCGTAGCGGTAGTCCTCACGGCAGTGGGCCATGACAGCCTGGAAGCGGCGGGAGCAGTAGAGCATGTAGAAGATGGCCAGCTCCGCCACCGAGATGGCGTTGGCTCCGCCGGCGGTGGTGACCAGCACGTTGTTGCGCCGGGCGGCCTCCAGGTCTACGCCGTCATAGCCGGCGCCGTGGCGGGCCAGGATCTTCAGCTTGGGGGCGGCGTCCAGAATTTTGGCGGTGATTTTGGCGGTACGGACGATCATAGCGTCGCAGTCGGCGATGTCGGCCAGAATGTCCTCCTCGGTAAAGCCCCGGCCATCCACCACTTCATAGCCCCGCTCACGGAGGTAGGCATACCCCTCGGGCAGAATGGGCTGGGGGAGCAGTACTTTAATACTCATGATGTTTCACTCCTTACAGCCGCCCGGCCCTGTTATATCATCAGGGCAGTTGGGACGGCTTTTGTTTCTTGATCTGATGGGCTCATGGGGCCAGCAACGGAGGTTCAGGGACGGTAGACGTCATCCACGATCTCGAACTCCTTGGCCTCCAGGGTCTTGGTAACCCAATCCCGGTTGATGGTGCCCTGACGGGTCTTCTCCAGCTTGCCTTCGTCGGCGGCCTGGAACTTCTTGGCGTCTTCTAAAACTACGGCGGCATCCTTGCGGGGGATCACGATCACGCCGTCGGGGTCAGCCAGAATGATGTCGCCGGGGTTCACGCTGATGCCGCCGCAGGCGATGGGCACGTTCAGCTCGCCGGGGCCTTCCTTGTAGGGGCCGCCGGGGGTGGTGCCGGTGCAGTAGACAGGGAAATCCCACTTGCCGATCTCATCGATGTCGCGGATGGGACCGTCCAGAACGATACCGGCCACCTTCTTCTGCAGATACAGGTAGGCCATCATGACCTCGCCCATCAGGGCACGGGTGTTGTCCTCCTCATTGGAGACCACCAGCACGTCTCCCTCCTGACAGAGGTTCAGGGCGGCGTGCAGGGCCAGGTTGTCACCAGCGCGGCACTTGACAGTAAAGGCGGGGCCGGCCATCATCTGGGCCTTGGGACTGCTGACGAGATGGATGCGGGGATTCATGGCGCAGCTGCGGCCCATGACATCAGCGGTGTTGGAAGCGGGGACGGTTTTGAACTGCTCCACCAGCGCAGGGTCAGGCATCTCACGTTTCAGGTAAATACGCTTTCCGACAGACATGGATTTTTCTCCTTTCATGGCTCACAGGAAGCCCGCAAGATAAAATCGGCAGGAAGGATGCAGCGTATGCTTTCTTGTCCATCTTGCTTCTTGCGTTTTTGTTGAAGCCAGTATAATATAGAATTATCCACAAGGCAAACAGCGTTTTTTTAGCCAATCCACAAAGAAAATTTGTGGATTAGCGCATGGGAGGGAACGTTATGGATATTATAAGCCTGTACTATTTTAAAGAAGTGGCAAAGGATCTCCACATCACAAAAACGGCAAATCGCCTGTACATTTCTCAGCAGACGCTCAGCAATCATATCCAGCGGCTTGAGGAGTATTTTGGCGCCCAGCTGCTCAACCGGAAACCGAAGCTCTCCCTGACCTATGCCGGGGAATTTGTGCTGTCCTTCGCGGATGTGGTGATCAAGGAACAGACCAATCTGATCGACATCCTTTCTGATGTGGAACGCAACGAACGGGGCATCATTCGCTTTGGCGCCAGCAGTATGCGAATGAACATGCTGCCGTTTCTGCTTCCGGCTTTTACGGAACGCTATCCCAATGTGGAACTGCGCCTGACCAGTGTCATCTCGCGTACGCTGGAGCCGATGGTGGCCAACGGGGAACTGGATTTTGCCATTGTGACCTCGGATAAGAGCAATAGTGACCTGATACAGGAAGATTTGATGGAGGACCAGATCTATTTGTGCGTCAAGGACTCGTTGCTGCGGGAATACTACGGGGATGAGGCAGAGGAAATCAAGGGGAGATCCCTTCAGGGGGCTTGTGTCAGCGATTTTGCCAAACTGCCCTTTTGTATCTTCTCCAATAACATGGGACAACGGATCCACGCCTGTTTCGAAGAAGAAAATGTTACGCCCAAAATACGGCTGAACACCACCTACACGCAGGTCTGTACAACGGTTGGCTTCCAGGGGCTGGTCGCTTTCTTTGCGTCTCAGGTCAATCTTACCAAACGCCAAGCGGAGATCCCACCGGATATGAATATTTTTCCGCTGCTCTGCCAAGGGGAACCGATGTATCTCCACCTCTCCCTGCTGCGCCACAAACAACGGTACTTGACTCACTACAGCAAATATTTTTTGGAACTGTTATCCGCCTTCTGTGCCGCTACGGAACAGACCCCTGTTTCTCGGATTGCCAATGGAGAGCATGGTTGAGAGATGGGATGTCGATATCTTATTTTATAGCGCCAACGGCATGTTGGATTTTATGAGATGTGCCGACGCGCAATGCGAGGCGGCTTCCGTCATAGCAGTCATGCACTTCGGTGTGTGGCTGCTTTTCGTTGTTATCATATCATTGTTAATAATAACGTGATTCATATCACACCTTTAGATTATTTTATGAGGTAGAAAGTGGCAAGCTACCGGAATAGAACTTCCTTTAACGGCAAAAATAAACCGGTTGACCCGAAAGACGGCTGGTATTTTTGCCGATAATGTGGTATACTGTACAGCGGTTAGTGTGTTATTTGATTCGATTTATAACGGAGGAGAGCGGATGCGATACACCATCGCCACCAGCGGCAAGGTTTACGCCGTGAATACCGGAGGGGCCGCGCTGGTCTATGAGGACGGGGCGCTGAAAACCATCCGTCAGCTCACCTCCGTCTCCCTGGACAGCCTCACCGGCCTGAGCGCCCTGTCCGGAAACCAGCAGTATCAGCTGGATGAAAACGTGCAGGTGCTGCTGAAAGACGCCTCCGAACAGGAATACTACGCCACCACGCTGTCCCAGATCAACGCCTCCGATTACCGGTTGACGGGGTGGTACGACCCCTTCGGATACCCCGCCGGCGGGCGCATCCGCATCCTCGTGGCCGAGGAAAGGCAGGGCGCGGAATAACTCTTTGGTATCTCTGCGGGATGCGATTTGGTCTCCCTGATGTTGGAAACCTTTGATTTCTGGATAACTTTCATTTTTTAAACAACTGTATGCAATACAAAACCCCGCCTTTCAAAATGAAAGGCGGGGTTTTATTTGACCTCTTTAATTCGTTCTGGGATGTACATCGTCGGGAATGGGACAGACGTAGGGCTGCCCACTCATTCGGTTTTTCAGTTCGTCTTTGGCTTGCGCAATGATTTCGGGGTGTGTAAAGAGCTGAAGCGCGGTATCTGCTAAGATTTGGGAGGCGTACAGAGTGCCGTGGAGAGCGAACGCGGAGGTGCCCTGTGCCACCCATTGCCAGGAATGAGGTTGTGTTCCCATGGCGAAGCAGGCCGTTTGCAGCTGGACCAGAGGGACGAGACAGCTTACGTCTCCCATATCGGAGGAAGCGCAGACCAGGGATTCCTGAGCGCTGAAAGGCAGGATAAATTCGCCGTCCGGGTGATCTTGGACTAACGCCTTACGGGTCTCCGCCAAATAATCAGGCGGGAGCTGCCCGGGGTCGTTGGCCACGATTTCAGCGGGCATTGTGGCGCTGAACTGCTTTACGTAATCCCGCTCCGCTTCGGAGTGAACCGGGACCCCCAGCTGGCTCATACAGTCATGGAACAGTTTCGCGATGGTGTGGTTGGGGACCACTTGGGAACAAGCCTTATCAAATTCCACATCCACTGTGGTTTCCGTCATCAGAGCCGCGCCCTGGGCGATTTTACATACCCGGTTATAAAGTGCTCTGGCACCCGGGGCGGTTTTGGAACGGATGAGATACAAAACTTCGGCATGAGATTGTACCACGTTGGGTGAATGGCCGCCGGTATCGGTCACCGCGTAATGGACCCGGTCAGTCATTTCCATATGTTCCCGCATGTAGTTCACGCCTACGTTCATCAGTTCCACAGCATCAAGAGCGCTGCGGCCCAGATGTGGCGCGGCGCCTGCGTGGGCGCTGGTTCCGTGAAAGCGGAAATACGCCTGTACGTTTGCCAGCATGCTGCCAGTCATGACTGCGTTCATGGTGCTGGGATGCCAAGTTAGGGCGATATCTACATCATCGAACAGTCCGTCCCGGGCCATGAATACCTTACCGGAGCCGCCCTCCTCGCCGGGACATCCGAAAATCTTGATTGTTCCGGAAAGATGATGCTCCTGGTAATAGTCCTTCAACACCAGAGCCGCGCCGATTACACCGGTACCCAGAAGATTGTGCCCACAGCCATGGCCTTTGGTAGTTTCAGGGCGGGGGGACGGGTGACAGACGTCCGCTTGCTGGCTCAACCCGTCCAAGGCATCATATTCTGCCAACAGTGCGATCACTGGCTTCCCGCTGCCCAATGTAGCGATATAGGCAGTATCAATACCTGCGACGCCCTGTTCGATCTGATAGCCGGCGCTTTCCAAAACGGTCAGCTGGGCGGCGACAGACTGCCGCTCCTCAAACCTGGTTTCCGCACTGGACCAGATCGTCTGATTCAACCCACATAAAACATCCCGATACTGCTCTATATGCATGGACATAGTATGCTTCCTCCAAATAATTGTAGTCGCCGATTACAGTTCGTGGTTTGCGCTCAGCTTTTTGCCGACCAGGACCCAGAGCAGGACAGAGCAGATGAGCCACACAAACAGCTGCGCCACAGACTGACCAAACATAACAGCCGTACCCCAGGTGGCGATGATGGTGGCGTAGATGGGCATCAGGATCTGGGTGATAACGCCGGCAAAGGTGTAGGCGATGCTGTAGTTGTTGAGCGCCTCCGTCTTGTTGTCGGGGTCACAGATGCGAAGCAAAAGCACGCCGGTCAGGAAAACGCCGGTGCCTTGACCAAAGACGGCGATCATGTGCTCGAACCACTCTTTGTGAAACATTTTGCGCGCAAACAGGACCAGCACGAGAATGGTGCCTACCATGCCGACAACAGCCATGGCCAGCATGGGGATCAGATAGGCGGAAACGGCTTTGATGTTCAGGCTGGATACTGCGGCAATTACAGCAAAGTCGGTCATGGAGCCGGCAACTTTGCCTTTCACCTTCGCATCCACCAGGAAGTCCAGCTTGAGCCGCTTAATGATCCACCAGACCAGGAACATCAGCAGCATGGCGTAAGCCCATACGCTGATGCCAGACAAAATGGAGTTGTTCAGCTTCTTGACCATGATCTGGAGGAAGTAGGCCATACCGCAGACGGTCAGAATCAGAGCCAGGTGAAAAGCATAGGCGTCCACGGAGGCGGACATGGTGGTCTCGCGGCCCATGGAGGGCTGCTTCTCAGCATCTTTCACATAACCGATTTTCAGTTCGGCGGGGATCATACCGGGCTTGTCCAGGCAGGCGGTTTGGTTGCGGCGGGCGGCCCAGTTGATGAGGGCGATGCCGATCAAAATGCCGCCCACCAGACCGATGGTTGCCATGGTAGTAGCCACGCCCTGGGCGACTTCCCAGTTGGGATCGCCCACGCTCTGCAGCAGGCTGGCCAGCAGTCCGGCGGTGCCGTGACCGCCCACATAGCCCATATTCAGTTCCCAACCAAAGGCGTCATAGAGGGGATAACCGAAGGCGCGGAAGACCAGATTGATGCCAAAACCGATGGTGAGCTGGGCGGCGGTCAGCAGGCACATCAGCAGCAGCATCTGGCCGATGCGGTAGTTACGGGCTTTGGAACCGCCGGAGCTGAATTTGGTGCCAAGGGGGCCTGCGGCGACAATGGGAATAATTAAAACACCGGGCAGCGCGGAATACGCGCTCATCCAAGTGTCGGGAATCTTCAAAATGTTCAACACGTGAGGGCCGAAAATGAGCAGCAAAAAGCCGCCAATCACAGAGGCAGGAAGGAAGGTGTTTTGGAAAATTTTGATTTTCGCCCGAAGAAAGGTGCCAATCAGCAGGAATACACTGAGCAGAGCCAGAGCCTTTAACAATTCTACCATATCAGCGCTTGTCATAGTGTTCTCTCCTTTACATTTGTGTACGGGATGTCACACACTTATCTACCCTTGGATATGGACAGAGAGACTTCGTTGCCTTTCTGGTGTGTGGCAAGAAGAAAATTGATTGAACGTTCAATTTGTATTTAACATACCACAGCGAACATAACTTGTCAATATCTATGAAATTATTTATTTTTGAAAGTTTAAATCAAAAAATGCAAGTAAAAATAAAAATAATAAAGTTTGACAAAGCAATCAATTTATGGTAATAATAAGACGAAAGAATATTTTTGTGTTGGGGAGAGCGTATATGTCTGCCTATCTGGTACTTGGCTGTAATATTTTAGCGGTCCTGAGTGGAACGGCGGGAGGATGTCTATTGCGCAGATATATTTCTCCCGTGCTTCGGGACAATTCCATGACCTATTTCTCTGTCATTTCCGCGGCTTTGGGCATTCAGATGTTGAGCCGGGTATCCCATTTTGCCGCAGTAGTATTGGCGTTCTTGCTCGGAGGGATCGTGGGCCACTGTCTGAAAATCGACCGGAGGGTATACTCTTTGGCGGAGAAAGTGCAGGACAATGGGCAGGGAGACACGGCAAAGACGCTTTTGGTGGCCTTTACCTTGTTCTGCATCAGCACCGCGGGAATATTGGGGGCGCTGGATCTGGGGTTTCTGGGTGATCCTACATTGTTGATGACCAAAGCGATCATGGACTTTTTATCCGCGGTATTTTTCGCGGCGAGCTGCGGGTGGATTTTGTCTGTGATTTCGCTTCCCCTTGGGGTGATACTGGTCTGTTTCTATCTCCTGTCTACCATGATTGCGCCCTATTTAAGCGAGGAAATGATCGGCAACTTTTCGGCCTGCGGAGGGCTGATTCAATTGGTCAACGCTCTGCGGATCGCAAAGCTAAAAGATCCGCCTGTGCTGGACCTGATTCCGGGCTTGCTTTTGATTATTCCGATTACGTATTTATGGCCTTTTCATTGACAAAGGTTGTGGCTGGATGTAAAATTATATAGATAGACACAAAAAGTTGACTGTCTATTTAGGAGGTTTGCCATGCAGCCGGAGAACACAAAGTTTATTGAAAAGCGGCAGGTCATTACCCGGGCTGCGCTGGAATGTTTCTCCCGCTATGGCTTTGACTCCACCAGCATAAAGATGATTGCCCAGGAAGCTGGGGCCAAGAGTTCCGCCATTATTTACTATTATTTTAAGGACAAGGACGACCTCCTCTTTGCCTGTATGGAGGACGTCCAGACGCCGAAGGTGCTGGAGATCCCGGAGGATACGCCAGCGGAGGAGTGGTTCGTGCGAATGATGGCGGAATATCTGGATCTGTTGGCTACGCCGGAGTTTAAAAAGCTGATTTTGTGCGCGTACTCTTTGATCGGGCGGAGGCCCGAGTTTCTGGAGGAGATCAATAACCGCTTCCGTGAGCCGCACCGGCTGCGTTTTTATCAGTTCCTGGATGTACAGATCCGAAAAGGAGTCTTGGCGCCGCTTCACTATTGGAGCACATATCAGGAGGCGTTTTACCCGCTGTCCATGCGTGTTTTGGTCTCTGGGGACTGGGCTGATTGGAATCATCAGCCCCATTACATGGAGCAGCTTCATATACGGGCCAAAAGATTTATCAAAGCCTACAGTTAGCAAAATCCTGGGCTGATTTGCGCCGGATGGTAAAGTAATAATAAGAGGAATGGCGTGTGCCATTCCTCTTCCTTTATAATAGAATGAACCGGCCCCGACGCTTTGTTACGGGCTTTGTTACACCTTTGTTACATTTCGGCGTGGCCAATTGACTTTCAAAAATCCATTTGGTATGATAACCAGGAAGTTAGGGGTGTGATCGGAATGCCCCTGGCTATCACCGGAGAGAAGAAAGGTGCAGCAGGTTTCCTGAGGCATTGATCCAACTCCGAACAAATTTTTAAGGAGGAATTCCGAATGAGAAACCTGAAGCGGGCTCTCAGTCTGGCTGTTGCCTCCGTCATGCTGCTCGGCATGATGGTCGTCGGCACCGGCGCGAGCTACAAGGACGTGACTTCCGAGAATCATCAGGAAGCCATCGAAGTGCTCCAGGCCGTCGGCATCATGTCCGGCGACGACAAGGGCAACTTCAATCCTGACCAGAACGTTACCCGTAACGAGATGGCCGTGGTTATGTCCAACCTGATGGACTACCGCGTTGCCAGCTACAAGGGCACCTCTCCCTTCACCGATGTGCCTGAGTGGGCCGAGCCCTTCGTGGCCGCTTGCTACACCAACGGCATCACCGCTGGTTACAGCGCCACCATCTATGGCGGCAATGACACCGTCACCACCGCCCAGGCCGCTCTGATGCTGATGAAGGCTCTGGGTTACTTCCAGTATCAGTCCGACTTCGCCGACGACTGGCAGCTGGCCACCGTCGCTCAGGGCAACAAGATCGACCTGTTCGAGGGTGTTGAGGCTGGCGTCCGCGAGCCCATGACCCGTAACGAGCTGGCTCAGCTGGTTCTGAACACCCTGAAGTCCGGCATGGTCGAGGCTGACGACGACACCATCAAGGTCGTCACCGGCGACACCAAGGTCGAGGCTGGCAAGGTCAACTACGTCTATGTCACCAGCAGCGAGTCCTATGCCAAGGCCATCAAGAAGGTCTCCCCCAACTTCACCACCACTGTCTCCACCTATGGTTACATCGTGGAGCTGGGCGAGAAGCTGTACAAGGGCGACCTGAAGCTGGATGACAGCGATTTTGACGGCTTCAACGCTCCCGCCAACAAGTGGACCTACAAGAGCAGCGAGGTCGGCACCTATGCCGAGGAGGCTGATCTGGTCTTCCAGGGCGAGATCAAGAGCAAGGCTCTGTACAGCGCCGTGGGCAAGACCGCTGCCAAGGAGTACGACTGGGCTGTCTATCTGGACGGCGACTGCTCTCTGGGCACCAAGAAGGACGACAACAACAAGGATGTTGCTTACACTTCCGACGACTTCCAGGCCGCTGTTGTCGCTAACAACGCTGCTGCTCTGAAGAACACCGGCAACGGCACCGTGACCAGCGTCTATCTGGATGACGATAAGGAAGAAGTCGTTGTCACCATCGTGAGAACCTACGCCGCTGAGATCACCAAGGTTGAGGATGAGACCATCACTCTGGATGACGCCAACCTGGAGTTCGACGTCGAGGGCTATGAGGAAGAGGACGTTGTCCTGTACACCAAGTCCTGGGACGGCAACGAGTGGAGCGTTGAGACTGTTCTGGGCGAGGCTACCTATGTTGAGGGTACTGTCGGCCAGGTCAAGGACGTGAACAACGTCATCATCGACGGCACCACCTACAAGTACAACACCACTGTTGATGCTTCCGACAAGATCAAGATCGACTCCTATGATGAGACCGTGGCCTTCTATCTGGACCAGCAGGGCTACATCGTCCTGGTTGACGACGCCATCGAGTCCGGCGACTATGCCTACGTGATCTCCATGGGCAGCGAGAGCGACAAGTACGGCGAGAACGACATCACCGTGTATGCCAAGATGGTTCTGGCTGACGGCTCCATCGTCCGCGTCGAGGTCGATGACGACGATTACGTCAAGGTCAACGGCAAGGAGAACGCTCAGGCTACCATTGATGCCTTCGAGGAGGAGGTCGTTGCTTACACCGTGAACGATGACGGCACCTACTCTCTGACCGTGAAGGCTGATCTGGAGGCTGCTTCCACCCTGAAGATCAAGAAGGGCACCACCGCCATCGTGAACGGCGGCAGCACCCTGGCCTATGGCGATGCCAACACCATCTACCTGTACTGCAACGATTACGACGACGACGAGTACACCGCTTATGTGGGCTACAAGGCCGTTGCCGATATCGAGGGCCAGAGCGGCACTCAGGTCGCTGTGGTTGAGAAGAAGGGCGTTGCCAAGTTCGTCTTCATCACCGGCGCTGCTACCAAGATGTCCGCTGAGGACGTCGTGTTCGTCATCGGCCGCACCGCTGAGAAGCCCATCAAGAGCTCCGTCGGCACCTACTATGAGTACAAGGCCATCGTGAACGGCGAGACCACCACCATCAAGGTGAAGGATACCGCCAACAGCATCGTTGTTGACGCTTGCAAGGGCGTTGACAAGTCCATCCTGACCTTCTACGGCATGACCGTGAACAGCAAGGGTCTGGTCACCGATCTGGAGACCGTTAAGGATGATGCTGATCTGAGCACCACTCAGGTTTACAACGGTGTCAAGCGCGCCTCCAGCTCCGGCCTGATCGGCTTCGCTTACAACGGCAGCGACTACACCAAGTGGCTGGGCGCTGAGGACGACGCCATCGTCGCCTACTATGAGCCCGTGGGCAACAGCCTGTCCGACACCGCCGGCACCAGCTCCCTGGTGACCGATGCTGACGACGTGGCCTATGTTGTCACCTACGAAGGCTCCATCATCGCCATCGTGGTCGTGGATTACTAATCCTTTCTTTGGAATAGGATCCTGATCCAACACTAAATAGTTCAGCCCCCCGGACCTTGGTCCGGGGGGCTGTTCTTTTCTTTCTCAGCGGAAGGCGAAATAAAGGCACGTGCAGCCCTCGGTGTTGAAGCCCACATAGTTGCTGCTGACCGTATTGGTCACCGTGAATCCGGTGCTGGTGCATTGTAATGCGTCAGTATCGATGATGCGGCTGTTGAACAGGGTCTCCAAAAACTGCCCGGTGCCGTTTCCAATCATGAGGCCGTAGTCATAAGAACCCACAGCCGACAGGCTGAGGATGATGACCAGCGAGGGCTGAAAGCCCGTGGTCACAGTGATGGAGTCCCCGCCGTTGCCTGTGTATGTCCCGACCTTCAGGGAGGCGTTGTCCGTGCCGAATTTTTTCGCCAGCGCCGCGTCGATCTTGCTGTTGTCCGCGTTGAATTCCGTCCGCAGTACCTGGTCGCTGGCCGCCCATTGGTTCAGGGCGTAGTTTGCCGTCTGTCCGTTTGCCATGTTGTTTCCTCCTTATGAAATCTCCGGTTTTTCTTCGCCGATTTGGTTTCACCATATCTCTTGTAGGGCCCGGTGCCCTCACCGGGCCGCGCCTCCGGAAAAGACCCGGCGGCGTTGCCTATGCCTGGGCCCCGCGGGCCATTTTGCAGGGGCGCCCCATGTGGCCGCCCGCCTTGTCCCACGTGGGATGATCCGCCTCCCGTGGGGCTTCCCGGCCTCCTCCATGTAGGGCCCGGTGCCCTCACCGGGCCGAACCCGTTCTTCTTCCTCTGTAAATAGCGGAAAAAGGCTGGATGTGGGATGGTTCCGTACAACTTTGACAAAGAAATCTTCACGTCAGAACAATACAAAACGTAATATAAATTCGAAAAATTTCAATCAGGCGTGAAAAAGCCCGGCCCGTTCGAGGAGAGAGCTTCTCAAACGGGCCGGGCGGCGTTGTTTCACGGGCAATTACTTGTGCTTTTTGGCTTCCAGATAGTCGTTCAGTTCGGAGTTGAGGATGTCGGTGATAAACATGTGGCCGGGGGCGTGGGTGATGACGATGGGGGGCTTGGCGTTCTCGACAGCGGCCTGGGGAGTCACGCCGCAGGGCCAGAACACGGGGATCTCCCCTTCGTAGATGTCCACGGCGTCGCCGTAGTCGGGCTTCATCACGTCGGCCACGCCCACCCCGGCGGGATCGCCCATGTGGACGGGAGCCCCGTGGACGTTGGGCATTTTTACCGTGATGTCATAGGCCTTCTGGGCGTTCTCCGGGGTCATGGGCCGCATGGAGCAGACCATGGGGCCCTCGAAGGGGCCGGCCTTCACCGTCTGGATGTTGGTCTTGTACATGGGGACGTTGCGGCCCTGGGCGATATGGCGCACCTCGATGCCCGCGGCCATCAGGGCCTCCTCGAAGGAGAAGGAGCAGCCGATGAGGAAGCCCACATAGCCCTCCTTCCAGTAGTCGGAGGCGTCGGTCAGCTCCTTGGTGAAGATGCCGTTCTCATAGACCCGGTAGCGGGGGATGTCGGTGACGATGTTGCCGCCCTCGCCCATGTCGTGGGTCTCGGGGGTGCCCTTGATGATCTCCAGAATGGGGCAGGGGAAGGGATTGCGCTTGGCGAACTCCTCAAAATCGGCGGCGTACTCCGGGGGCAGGATGACCAGGTTGGCTTGGGCGTAGCCCCGGCACATGCCGGCGGTGGGGAAGTCGATGACCCCCTCCCGGATGAGCTGGCGCACCTGGGACGGTTTCATGTCGATGTAAGGGGTAATGTCAAAAGCCATATGAACGCTCCTCTCCAATCAGCGGTCCACCGATTTCCGCAGCAGCCGCAGAGCTGCCCGCTGGGTGAGCAGGGCGTCCTGGGCGTGGGCGATGGACACCTTTTCAAACCGGACCTTGTCTCCGGCCTTCAGTTGGCCGATGAGCCGGAAGTCGGCGGTGATGACGTTGGCGATCTTGGTGTACCCGCCGGTGGTCTGGCGGTCGGCCAGCATGATGATGGGCTTGCCCGCTGAGGGCACCTGGATGGCGCCGAAGGCGATGCCGTCGGAGATGATGTCGCCGCTCTCCTTGTGCTCGATCACGGCCCCCTCCAGACGGCAGCCCATGCGGTCAAATTCAGGGGTGACGGTGTAGGTCTCGCTGAAGAAGGTTTTAACGCCCGCGTCGGTGAAGGCGTCGTCCTGGGGGCCCATCACCACCCGTACAGTGTAGACATCCCGGGGGACAAACTCGGGGTAGAGGTTCCGGTCCTTCATGTTTTTCAGCTGGGTCCTGGGGGCGCGGAAGCCGATCACGTCGTCCTTGGCCAGCTTGCGGCCTGCCAGACCGCCGATCTTGGCCTTCATGTAGGTGGAGCGGCTGCCCATGACCACCGGGATGTCCAGCCCCCCGGCAAAGGCGATGAAGGCGCGGCAGCCGGTCTTGGGGCCGGTGAACCGCAGAACTTGGCCGGCCTCCACGCTGACGGCGCAGTAGTTGGGGATGGGCTTGCCGTCCAGAGTGGGGCCCAGGTCGCCGCCGGTGATGGCGATGCAGTTGGCGGCGTCAAAACGCAGCTGGGGGCCCAGCATGGTGCACTCCAGCACCGCCTCCCCCTCGTCATTGCCCACCAGGATGTTGGCGATGGAGGTGGCCCGGGGGTCCATCACCCCGGACACGGAGACGCCGAACTGCTGATAACCCACCCGGCCCATGTCCTGCACTGTGGTCAGCAGGCCGGGATTCAATACGGTAATGCTCATTTTCCGCCCTCCTCTCTGGGATAGGTACGGCACACATAGGTCCCCGCCTCGCACTGGGCGGCGATCTGGTCATACTCCTCCTGGCCGATGGACCGGAACTTGATGTACTGTCCGGCCTGGGGCAGAATGGGGGTTTCACGGTTTGGGTCATACATCTTCACCGGGGTCCGGCCGATGAGCTGCCAGCCGCCCGGAGAGTCGATGGGGTATACGCCGGTCTGGCTGCCCGCAATGCCCACGGAGCCGCCGGGGATCTTCACCCGGGGAGTTTTCAGGCGTGGCGTGGCGATCTCATCGCTCATGCCGCCCAGATAGGTGAAGCCGGGGGTGAAGCCCAGCATGTAAATGAGGTACTCGGTAGAGGTGTGGATACGAATGACTTCCTCCGGGGTCTTGCCGTTATGCTGGGCCACGAAGTCCAGGTCGGGCCCCATCTCCCCGCCGTACAGCACGGGGACCTCCAGCACCTCACTGGGGGGGATCTCAATGTGGTCCAGCTGGCCCAGCAGGCCCTGGAGCCGCTTGACCAGGGGGGCGTACTGGATGACTCCGGGGTCGTAGTGGACCATCAGGGAGCGGTAGGTGGGGACCGTCTCCACAATACCGGGGAGCTTGCTGTCGGCAAGGGCGATGTTGAAGGCCCGGATCTTGGCGTTGATCTCCTCGCTGATCTCGTTGCCAAACTCTACCGACAGGGAGGTATCCCCGGTGAGCAGGAATTTTACGTCAGCCATAGAAGGCTCCTTTCTGCGAAGGCCGGCGGGCCCGCCGGGAGACGGGCCCACACGGCTGAATGGATGAGTAAGGATTTAGCCGAACAGCTTCAGAATACCGGGCACCGCCTTGACGCCGGAATACAGGGAAACCGCCACCACGATGCAGCCCAGGACCGTCAGCCAAATGGGGTGCTTGTAGTCGCCCACGATCTTCTTGTTGCGGGAGGCCAGCAGCATGACGCCCAGGGAGACGGGGAGGATCAGGCCGTTGAAGGCGCCGGCGATGATCAGCAGCTGGGCGGCGTTGCCCACGATGACCATCATCAGGGTGGAGAAGGCGATAAAGCCCACCACGAACTGCCGCTCATACTTGCCGATGAAGGGGTGGAGCGTCTTCAGGAAGGAGACGGAGGTAAAGGCCGCGCCCACCACGGAGGAGACGCCGGCGGAGAACAGGCACAGGCCGAACAGGCGGTAGCCCAGGTTGCCGGCGGCCAGACGGAAGGCCTCGGCGGCCGGGTTGCTGGCGGCGATAATGGCGTCGGCGTTGGCGGCGTTCCAGGTGGCGCCGATGGTGCAGGTGCCCAACACGGCCAGGAACAGCAGAATACGGACGGTGCCGGAGGTGCACACGCCCTGGATGACGCTCTTGCGGATGTGGCCCACGTTTTCAGGACCGGAAATACCGGCGTCCAGCAGCCGGTGCGCGCCGGAGAAGGCGATATAGCCGCCGCAGGAGCCGCCCAGCAGAGTGGTCAGCGCCACGAACATGGAGGGGATCTCGTTGAGCTTGGTCAAGCTGGAGGCCACCTCGCCCAGAGGGGGCTGGGAGACCACAGCCACTACCAGCACGGTGATCAGGATCACGCCGGCCAGAATAGTGGCCACCTTATCCATAATGGTCTTGGCGTTTTTATTGACGAAGATGATGATGCCCAGACAGCCGGCGATGACGGCACCTACTTTTTCATTCAGGCCCAGCATGGCGTTAAAGCCCAGGGCAACGCCGCCCACGTTGCCCACGTTGAAGGCCAGGCCGCCGATGGCCACCAAAACAGCCAGGACCACGCCAAGGCCGGGAATGATCTTGTTGGCCACATCCTGGGCGCGCATCCCGGACACGCCCACGATAGACCAGATATTGGATTGGGCGGTAATATCCATCAGGATCGCCAGTACAATAATCATGATCAGGGGCGCGCCGTACTGGGCAGTAAATTTGGAGGTCTGGGTCAAGAAGCCGGGGCCGATGGCGGAAGTTGCCATCAGAAAGGCCGCGCCAAACAGAACGGAGCGGCTGGGCTTTGTTCCGGTGCCAGGTTGATTACTCATAATGTACCTCCCATATTTTGTCCGTATTCCTGTTACACGATCTCTGCGATGGGGGCGATCGTCACGCCCTCAGACTCCAGCTTCGCCCGGATGTTCTTGACGAACTCCACCGCCGAGGGGTTGTCGCCGTGGACACAGATGGAGTGGGCGTCGATGGAGACCTCCTCGCCGGTGATGGCGGTCACCTTGCCCTCGGTGACCATGCGGATGGTCCGGGCAATGGCCGCGTCCTTGTCGTGGATGACAGCGCCGGGCTTGCTCCGGGGGACCAGGGAGCCGTCGGCCTGGTAGGCCCGGTCGGCGAAGACCTCGCTGGCCACCCGCAGGCCCAGCTGCTTTCCGGCCTCCAGCATCTTGCTGCCCGCCAGCCCCATGAGGATGATGTCTTTGTCCACCTCGGCGATGGCCTCGGCGATGGCTATGGCCAGGTCCATGTCCTTGGCGGCCATGTTGTACATGGCTCCGTGGGGTTTGCAGTGCTGGACCTTTACGCCGTTGGAGGCGGCAAAGGCCATCATGGCGCCCAACTGGTACTTCACATAGGCTTTGACCTCCTTGGGAGAGCAGGCCATGTTCCGCCGGCCGAAGCCGATCAGGTCCGGATAGCCCGGGTGGGCACCCACGGCCACCCCCGCGGCCTTGGCCGCGGCAATGGTCTTATCCATCACCAGGGGATCGCCGGCATGGTAGCCGCAGGCTACGTTGGCCGAGGAGATGTGGGCGATGACCGCTTCGTCCATGCCGATGGTATAGGCGCCGAAGCTCTCGCCCAGGTCGCTGTTCAGATCTACTTTGTACATAGAAACTCCCTCCTCAAAAAAGAATCTCACCTAATGATATAAGCAATCCCCGTGCCAATATTCCGAAGTCACGATTTTTATCGATTTAGCTGGCTAAAACCCTGGCGCCCGGGCATTTTCGCAACTTTTTTGGAAAGACCGCCGGAGCGAAAACGCCCAGATGTGCGTTTTCGCACACCTGGGCGTTCGAATCTGCACACACCTCACTCCGGTGTGTTCTCGCCTTCCAGCCGCCGTTTCAATGTGAACCGGGTACAGCCCAGCATCTGGGCCGCCCGGGACAGGTTGCCTCCGGCCAGCTCCATGGCGCGGTCGATGTACGTCCGCTCAAAGGCGTCCACTTCATTTTTCAGGTCGATGGGGCCTCCAGTCAGGTCACGCATGGGGAAGGCGGGACCGGCGGGCTGGGGTACGGCGCCGCTCTGGGGGATCAGGCCGGCATTCTCTCCGGTGAGCAGCTCCCCCCGGGCGAACAGGACGCTGCGCTCCATCACGTTGCGCAGCTCCCGCACATTTCCCTTCCAGTAGTGGTTCTGCAGCGTCTCCATAAACCCGGGATCGATGCCCCGGAGGGACTTGCCGAACTTCCGGTTGAAGTGCTCCAGGTAAAACTGGCACAAAACGGGGATGTCCTCCCGCCGCTCCCGCAGGGGCGGGATGTGGATCTGCATCACGTTCAGCCGGTAATACAGGTCCTCCCGGAAGGTGCCCTTTCGGACCTCGGCCTCCAGGTCCCGGTTGGTGGCGGCGGCCACCCGGACGTTGACTTCAATGTCCCGCAGGCCTCCCACCCGCTTGAAGCAGCGGTCCTCCAGAAAGGTCAGCAGTTTGGCCTGCATGAACAGGGGCATCTCTCCGATCTCATCCAGGAAGACGGTGCCGCCATTGGCCAGCTCCATCAGGCCCTTTTTGGCCTTGTTGGCCCCGGTGAAGGCCCCCTTCTCATAGCCGAACAGCTCCGACTCCAGCAGGTTGGAGGGGATGGCCCCGCAGTTGATCTTGACCATGGGCTTATCCCGGCGGGAGCTGCTGTTGTGGATGCTGCTGACCACCACCTCCTTGCCGGTGCCCGTCTCCCCGCAGATCAGCAGGTCCACGTTGTCGTTCTCCGCCAGCACCTGGATGTCCTCCCGGATCTTGGTGATGGCCTGGCTGCACCCCAGCATCTTGTGGGGCCGCAGCTTCATCAGCTCCAAACTGCGCCGGCGGGTCAGCTGCTCCATCCCCCGGCTGATGATCAGGTCCACTTCCTCCAGGTCGAAGGGCTTCTGCACATAGTCGCTGGCCCCCTGCTTCATGGCCTCCACCGCCTGGGAGACGGAGCCGTAGGCGGTCATCAGGACCACCATCATGTCCTCGTCCACCCGCTTGAAATCCCCCACGTGCTCCACGCCCAGCTCGCCCCCCAGCCGGTTGTCCAGCAGCACCGCGTCGGGGGAAAACTGTTCCGCCAGGGCCAGCCCCTCCTGGATATTCATGGCGCTCCAAGTCTGGTAGCCCAGGTCCGCCAGGCCGCTCTCCAGGGTCATCCGGATCAGCGGCTCGTCATCTACGATCAGCACCTTATACTTCATGGCTGATACCTCCTGTTCCGTGGAAGGTCAGAATGGCCCGGGTCCCCAGGCCGGGGGCGGTCTCAAAGCATAGCCGTCCGCCGTTCTGCTCCGCCAGCCGGTGGGCGATGGGAAGGCCCAGCCCTCCGTCCTCGCCTCGCAGGGCACGGTCCAGCTTGGCCTGGTCCATCCCCGGCCCGTTGTCCTCTACCACCACGGTCACCCCTTCCGCGCCGCAGCGGCCATGGAGGCTGACCTTGCCCCCGTTGGGCAGGGCCTTGATGCTGTTGTTGATCAGGTTGATGAGGATCTGCCGCAGCTCCTGTTCGTCCGCCAGCACCCACAGGTCCTCCTCCATTTCAATGGAAAAGACGACCCCCTTGTTTTCCGCCACCTTGTCGTAGAGCATTCCCAGCTCCTCGCTCAGGGAGTTGAGGGCCACGGTGGTCCGTTCCCGTTCCCGCTTGCGGGAGACGTTGAGCAGGTTCTCAACCAGCAGGTTGACCCGGTCCACCTCCCGCATCATCTCCCGGCACAGCATCTGGTCCCGCTGGTCGGTGAGCTTGCGCCCCACCACCTGGAGCCCCGCCCGGATGCCCGCCAGGGGGTTGCGGGCCTCATGGGCGATGTCCGCCGCCAGCTGGCCGGTGTAGGCCAGCTTTTCGTCCCGGCTGAGCTTCTCCTCCATGTGGCGCTGGTAGGTCACGTCGTCGATGGTGTACAGGGTGCCCCAGTCGCCGCCGTCGGGGTGGTGCAGCTTCCAGGCCCCCAGCTCGTAGTTGTGCCACTTGCCGTCCGGCCCTTGCAGCTTGGCGGGGGCGGGGAGCACCTCGTCCTTGCGGGCCATCTCGTTCAAAATGGTCCGCAGGGTCCGCCCCTGCTCGTCCACCTCGCCGGTCTGGCCCAGCATGGCCTCCGCCCGGGTGTTGCGGAAGATGACCTCCCGCCGTCCGTTCCAGACCACCACGCCGATGGGCAGGTTTTCCACGATGCTCTCGTTTAGGGTCTTGACCCAGGACAGCTCGTCGGTGTAGGCCCGCAGCCGCTCCATCATGGACTGGAAGGCGGAGGCCAGCTCCCCTACCTCGTCCCGGCGGCGGGTGTATTCCAGGTCCAGGTCCTCCGAGTGCTCCGGCACCCGGCTGATCCGGGTGCACAGCTGGCTCAGCTCCGAAATGGGGCTGGAGATGTGGTAGGCGATGAGCACGCTGAACTGCACAATGACCAGCAGCATGGCCACCGCGCCCAGAATGACGTAGTGCTGTTCGTCAATGAAGGCGTTGTTCAGGGCCTGCCGGTCCATGGAGCAGACGATCCGCCAGCCCAGGCGGTTGTCGCTGTTGTCCTGGAGGACCAGTTCGTTCTCCGACACCGGGCGGCGGCTGAACAGCAGCGTCCCGTCCCGGTCGTAGAGGAACAAATCCTGGCCCTGATAGGTCTTCTCGTACTTTTCCAGCAGGTCCTCCGGGGCTTTCCAGTAGCCCCCGGCGTCAATGTCTGAGTTGATGTAGGCCACCAGCGCCTGGGCGTTGACGCTTTCGCTCTCCAGCTTGATCTTGTATTCCATCTGGTAGAACACCACGAACAAGCCGACGATGGCCACTAGGGTGATGGCGACGAAGGGGATCAGGATCTTGTTTTCGATGGTGAACAGGTTTCGACGTTTCATGTCTTCTGCCCTCCCCGCCGCCGGTCCGCGGCGGAAACCAGGAACATGGCCGCCGTGGAGAGAAGTACGCCGAACATGGCGGGATGGGCCGTCAGCATGTTCCGGTAGTAGAGGGGGTAGAACACCGCAATGGACAGCCCCCCCACCGCCAGACAGGCCCAGACGCCCCGCCGGGTGATCTTTTTGCTGACCAAAGTGCCGTACAGCGGCGGAAACAGCAGGATCCCCACCACGCCCCAGATGTCGCCGCCGTAGGACAGGCTGAACAGGGGCGGGTCCAGGGTCAGGATCATGGACAGGGTCCCGCACAGCAGAATGG
The DNA here is from genome assembly GCF_021531815.1 of Pseudoflavonifractor phocaeensis. Classification (GTDB taxonomy): domain Bacteria; phylum Bacillota; class Clostridia; order Oscillospirales; family Oscillospiraceae; genus Lawsonibacter; species Lawsonibacter phocaeensis_A. The sequence continues at coordinate 74,554 of NZ_JADYUM010000006.1, read as the reverse complement.
ACATCCGGCCCAGAAATACCACCTGCTTCTCCGGCAGGGGCTTGGGGCTCAGGGCGTTGACCACGTCGTAGGAGAAGGAGGAGGCGATGAGGAGCAGCTGGGAGTTGGCCGTGGAGATGCAGGCGCCGATGACGGAAAAGAGGAAAAAGCCGCTCCAGTGGGAGTAGAGCTCATTGTTGATCAGGCGGACAAAGATCCCGTCCGTGGTCTCCGGGGTGGAGAGTACCGGCACCAGAACTCGCATCCCAAGGCCGATGAGCACCAGCATGAGCATGATGCCCGTGAGCAGGACCAGGGAGCAGAGCACCGTGTTCTGGGCGGTGCGGTCGTCCTTTGCGCCCAGAAGGCGCACCACATACTGAGGGTTGGCGGCCAGACCCAGGCCCCAGCCGCAGAACATGGACAGGCTGACCAGGGGGGTGTACCGGTCATTGAAAATGGCGAACAGGCCGCCGTGCTGGGTGGGCTGGCTCATGCCGCTGTGGGCGTAGCCGGAGACCTGCCCCGCCTGTGTGAACAGAGCGCCCAGTCCGCCCACTCTGGATACGATGGTGACACAGATCACGGCCAGCCCCACGACGAGGAGGATCAGGTTGAACACGTCGGTCCGCACCACCGAGCGATACCCGCCCAGGGTGGTGTACAGGATAAACAGGTAGACCATGCCCACCGCCAGCGGATACGGAATGTCAAAGACCGCGGACGCCACGGTCCCGAAGCCCTTGTATTGGGAGACCAGATACAGGATGTACACCAGCATGAAAATGAGTCCGTAGACGCACTGAAGGCCCCGGGAGCCGTAGTGGCTCCGGAAAAATTCCGGGACCGTGATGACGTTGTTCTGGTGGAGCCGCCTGGCCACCAGCGCCAACAGAAAAGCGCCGAAAAACCAGGGGGCCACCGAGTAGATCAGAACCGAGACCCCGTCCTCATAGATGCTGCCGGTCAAGCTGAGAATGGTGATGGCCGACACCCAGGTCCCGGTGAAGGTGCACACGCACAGGGGCAGGCTGACAGAGCGGTCACAGATGAAATAGTCCCGCATGGAGTGGCCGCCGCGCAGGCTGTTTTTCCCGATGACCATCAGGACCAGGGAGTAGATGCAGAAATAGATCAGGTAAAGGGCTGTCTTGCTCATGGTCATTCAACCTCACTTTGTCTGTTTCAGCGAAATACGTCCGTCCGGCGGCGTTTTTACCGTCCATCTTGATTATAGAGGAAAAGCTCCCTCCAAGTCAATCGATGGAAACCACGTCTGTGGCGCCGCACAAAATGGCGGCGGACGGCGGCCCGGGTTTTCGAGGGGGATAGAAAGTCGGAATCGCCCCTCCGGCGGGCAATCTGGGAAAAAGACAGGGAACGTTTCCTTTTCTGACAAAAACAGGAGCTGTTTTGACAGAAAAAACGGGGGAAGAGTGACATTTCTTGAATAAAAATGAAGAATTTTTGGGTTGAAATACTGGAGTGCTTGCTATATAATAATTGCACTAAAATGGGGCGCTATAGGCCCCGGTACTACTGGAGGAACTCACTGTGAGCGGAAAGAAATCCCGGTTCCGGCCGGACGTCCAAACGGCGGCACAGTCTGTGCCGGCCTCCCAGGTCCCTGCCGCGGAACCGATCACAAAACAAGACCAGATTTGGATCGCGGCCTACTCGGTCCTTCTGTTCCTGGCCATGACGGTCCAGACCGGTACCATGGCGCTGGTTTTAACGGCCCTGGCGCTGGTATTGTCCATCGGCAAGGGCCCTCTGAAGCGGTTCAGGGGCCGCTTCTGCATCCCGGTGATCGGTCTGCTGGCCTTTGCCCTGATGAACGGCCTGGCAGCCATTTATTCTGACTTTGGCGATTATGCCGTCAACGAATACGATAAGTTTATCGCGGCCTTTGCCATGACGGTGATCCTGCTGGCCCGCTTTGACAAAAAGCACGTCCGGGGACTCCTGTGGGGGTTCGCCGTTGTCGCGGCGGTCATCTCCCTGCTGTGTATCGATCTGAGCAGTTTTCGGAAGTTGTTTGACCTGTTTGCCTCATGGATGTATGCCTGGGGTGTGGATTATTTCGGCGTTCTGGAAGGCAGCCAGGGCATTCGCGCCAACGGAATTTTTAAAGACGCCAACATCACCGGCGCCCTCCTGGGCACAGCCATCCTGCTGAACCTCTATTTGGTCCATACGGAGCGGGACAGCAAGCGCAAGGCGGCGGCGTCCCTGCTGATGGGCGTTTCTGCCGTGGGCTTTATGATCGCCATGAGCCGCGGTGCGATCTTGTGCTTTGGGCTGGCGGCGCTGGTCTATCTGGCCGCTGTGGGTTCCAAGGAGCGGCTTTCGCTGTTTGCCCTGATGCTGTCTTTGGGCGTGTCTGTGGTCATCACCGGCTCGGTGGCAATGCTGAATATGACAGAGGGATCCTTGCTGCCCGGGATGATGGCCTTTCTCTGCGGAGGACTGACCTTCCTTCTGGACTGGGGCGCGGGCCAGCGGCTCGCGGGTAAGCTGGCCGGCCACGGCAAGGCGGTGGCGGCGGCCTGCGGCGTGTTGGTCCTGGCATTCTGCGGACTGGGTTTTGGGGCGATGCAGATGACAGAGCCCTATGTCTTTGAGGACGGTTCCTACCTCTACCGCTCCCTGCCCCTGGATGCGGGAGAGTATACGGTCACAGGTGATTGGGACGGAGAAGATACCACCGATGTGCTGATCTACAGCCGGAGCGACGAGGAAGCTCTGATGAACCGGGAAACTACCCTCTACCGCGGCCTACTGAAGGATGCCAGTTTTGAGGTCCCGGAGGGTGCTGTCAGCGTATTTTTTAGATTTACCGGAAACTCGGGCGATGTGCTGCGCTCGGTTTCCCTGTCCAATGGGACCAGCATTCCCTTGACCTACAAGTGGATACCGGAGATGATCGCATACCGGCTACAGGAAGGGATGTTCCATGGACACAGCTACCTGCTGCGAGTTCAGTATATGAAGGACGCCTGGACACTCTTTACCCAGAACCCCATACTGGGTCATGGTTTGGGTTCCACGGAGGGGCTGTACACCTCTGTCCAGCCGTTCTTCTATGAGTCCCTCTATGTCCACAACCATATCCTGCAGGTCATGTCTGATATGGGCCTGCTGGGGCTGCTGTCCTTCCTGGCATTGATGGTGGGAGGGCTGTGGCTGATCGTGCGCCAGCTACGGGAGGAACAGCGGAGTCTGGCCGCGATGCTCCTGGCCGGCTGGGTCATGATCAACGCCCACAGCCTGATGGAAATCAATTTCTCCGTTTGGGCGTTTCAATGTTTCGCCTATCCGCTTCTGCTCCTGCCTGTGGTGCTTTACGGGAAGCCCTTGGCGGAAAAAACCGTCAAGCTGTGCGGCCTGGTGACTGCAGGGGTGATTTGGGGTTATCTGGCGGTGTTCGGCGGACTCCTTGCCAGCCACCGTATGATCCAGCAGGCGGCGGCTGATTTTGAGCCCGGCAGCGCCAATGAGTTGATGCACACCATGGAGAATTATACCAGCTGGGATGTTTTCGACCATGAGCAGTATCAGCTCAACTATGTGGCCAACGCTGTCTTGCTGGATGACAGCAGCTACAATGCCAACATGGAGAAATATGTGAAAGCGCTGAGGTCTTCCGGGACCTACACCGCTTGTTCCGGTCTGGCGAAATATTATTATCTGCCGTTGGGCGATTACGAGGAACTGTTCGCCTGTTCACGGGAAGGGATCGCACAGGAGGCGTCGGCCAAGGATGCATGGAATCTGCAGCTGGATTTCTACCGCGGTGAGGTGCTGCCTGCCGCCGGTTCGGAGCATATGGATGCTTTTGTGGATGGTGTGCTCGCGCTGAGAGATTATCTGACTGAGTACAGCCAGGGGCGGCTGGAAGAGATCCAGCTGTCGGAGGAAAACCAGGCCTTCCTGGATGCGGTGGACTCCATCGAGGAAAATGGCACCTCTGGTGAGGAAGCGTATCTGCTGCTGACGTCCTTGAGCGTTGAAGCATCGGAGAGTACCGCTCCTTGAGTTTATATGCCCCCTGGCAATTTTGCCGCACCATGATTTGGAAAGCTGGCGGAATTGCCAGGGCCGATTTTTATGAGACTTGGACGTTCGGAATATAATTCTGTATACGAGAATTTTAAAATAAAAATATGCTCCGTTGTTATCTTGGAACATAGACAGGAAGGAGTATGTACGTATGGATAAACGGATTTTTTTGTCTTCTCCCACCATGCATGGGGAAGAGCAGGTGTTTATCAAGGAGGCCTTTGACACCAACTGGGTGGCGCCTCTTGGCAAGAACGTCAACGAGTTTGAAAAGGAGATGGCGGCTTACATCGGCGTAGGCCACGCCGCAGCCCTGACCGCCGGGACCGCTGCCCTGCATCTGGCTGTCAAGCTGGCGGGGGTGAAGCCGGGGGACAAGGTGTTCTGTTCCGATCTGACCTTCTCCGCCACCGTCAACCCGGTGCGCTACGAGGGCGGCGAGCAGGTGTTCATCGAGAGCGAGCGGGAGACCTGGAACATGGACCCCCGTGCCCTGGAAAAGGCCTTTGCCAAGTACCCGGACTGCAAATGCGTGGTGGTGGCCAACCTGTACGGCACCCCGGCCAAGTTGGACGAGCTGCGCGCCATCTGCGACGATCATGGTGCCGTCATGATCGAGGATGCCGCCGAGAGCCTGTCTGCCACCTATAAAGGACAACAAACCGGCACTTTCGGACAATATAATGCCATTTCCTTCAACGGCAACAAGATCATCACCACATCCGGAGGCGGTATGCTCCTCAGCGACGACGAGGCCGCCGTGGCCAAGGCCCGGTTCTGGGCCACCCAGGCCCGGGAGCCCTTCCCCTGGTACGAGCATAAGGAGATCGGCTATAACTACCGCATGAGCAACATCGTGGCGGGTATCGGCCGGGGGCAGCTGCTGCACCTGGACGAGCACCGGCAGCTGAAGGAGGACATCTACCGCACATACGAGGCGGGCCTGGCGGGCCTGCCGGTGAAGATGAACCCCTATCTGGATTGCAGCCGGCCCAACTTCTGGCTCAGCTGCATGACCATCGACCCGGGCTGCCCGGTGACGCCGGAGCAGGTGCGGCTGGCCCTGGAGGCGGAGAACATCGAGGCCCGGCCCATCTGGAAGCCCATGCACCTCCAGCCCCTGTACGCCGCCAACGACTTCATCACCGTGGGCGACCGCGTGGGCGAGGACATCTTCGCCCGGGGATTGTGCTTGCCCAGCGACATCAAGAACACTCCCGAGGATATGGAACGTATCATCTCTGTTATTAAAGGACTCTTTACATAATGTATCGTCATTTTTTTAAACGCTTTTTTGACATTGTCCTCTCCGCCTGCGCATTGGTCGTGCTGTCCCCAGTGCTGCTAGTGGTGGCCATCCTGGTGCGCCTTAAACTGGGCAGTCCGGTGATTTTTTGTCAGATGCGACCCGGTAAGGATGAAAAGATTTTTAAAATGTATAAGTTCCGCTCCATGACGGATGAGCGGGACGAATACGGCAATTTGCTTCCGGATGCGGTGCGGCTGACTCCCTTAGGTGAGAAACTGCGGGCCACTAGTTTGGATGAGCTACCGGAGCTGTGGAACATCCTGAAAGGTGATATGTCCATCGTCGGTCCCCGGCCCCAGCTGGTACGGGACATGGTGTTCATGACCCCAGAGCAGCGCCGCCGTCATACGATCCGACCCGGGCTGACTGGCTGGGCTCAGGTCAATGGGCGGAATGCTATTCGCTGGGAGGATAAGCTCAGGTACGATCTGGAGTACCTAGAGAAGCTCAGTTTTTCGGAGGATCTGAAGATCATCCTGCTGACGATTCGATGCCTGTTCATCAGGGAGGATGTTTCCGCGGAGGGCATGGCCACCGCGGAGGATTACGGAGACTACCTGCTACGCGTTGGCGCTATTGACCAGAATGATTACTGCCAGAGGTTGAGCGAGGCTGGGGAATTGGTTCAGACACAGTAGGGGAAAACCGTGATTTATCTGAAATCGTGAAAGAAAGGATAAAAGCAAAATGAGTGGATTGGTTTCCATCATTACGCCGTCCTATAATACAGCGGCGTATATCGGGGATACGATTCGATCCGTTCTGGCACAGACGTATCAGGAATGGGAAATGATTATCGTGGACGACTGTTCCACAGATAACACTGAAGCAGTCGTTGCATCCTTTGGCGATTCACGAATCAGGTATCTGAAAAACGCAAAAAACAGCGGTGCCGCCGTTTCCCGAAATTATGCGTTGCGGGAAGCAAGAGGGAAATGGATTGCGTTTTTAGATAGTGATGATCTCTGGGAACCGGAAAAGCTGGAGAAGCAGATCCGATTTATGGAGGAGCATGGCTATCAGTTTACCTGTACTGATTATCGGATCACACTGCCGGATGGGACGGAGTCACCTTATATCTATACAGCGCCCTCCCACATCACTAAGCGGATGCTATACCGGTATTGTTATTTTTCAACAATCACGGTCATGTATGACCGTGAGGCCATTGGGCTGATCCAGATCGCGGATATCAAGAAGAACAATGATTACGCCATGTGGTTCAAAGTGATTGAAAAAGCGGATTGCTACCGCCTTCCAGAGAGCTTGTCCTGCTACCGGAAAAGAGAAGGGTCTATTTCCAGTGGTAGCAAGCTGAAACTGATTAAGCACCATTACATTTTATATCGAAAGGCATTGGGGAAATCTCCGGTGGTGTCAGTGCTGTTGACAGTTTACAATCTGTTCTGGGGAATCCTGAAAAAGATTTTTAATAAAAAACGGATTTCCAATTGAAGGAGAAAAAAGGATATGCAATTCATCGACTTAAAGGCACAGTATCGGGCGCTGAAAACCGACATCGACGCCAACATCCAGACAGTCCTGGACTCCGCCCAGTTTATCGGTGGCCCCCAGGTGAAGGAACTGGAAACACAGTTGGCCGCGTTTGTTAGCCGCAAGCACTGCGTCACTTGCGCCAACGGCACCGACGCCCTGCAGATCGCCTATATGGTGGCGGGAGTAGGGGAGGGGGACGCCGTGTTTTGCCCGGACATGACTTTCATCTCCTCCACGGAGCCGGCCAAGATGTTCGGCGCGGCCTCCGTGTTCTGCGACATCACCCCGGACACCTACAGCCTCTGCCCCGAGAGTCTGGAACGCCAGATTCAGGCCGTTCTGGCAGAAGGCAAGCTGACCCCCAAAGCCGTAGTCGCCGTGGACATCCTAGGCAACCCCTGCGATTACGACGCTATCGTCCCCATCTGCGAGAAGTACGGCCTGTTCCTCATCGAGGACGCTGCCCAGAGTTTCGGCGCTTCCTACAAGGGCAAGCGGGCCTGCGCCTTCGGGCATATCGCAACGACTTCCTTCTTCCCGGCCAAGCCTTTGGGCTGCTACGGCGACGGCGGCGCCATCTTCACCGACGACGATGAAATGGACGCTCTCATCCGCTCCCTCTGCGTCCACGGCAAGGGCCCCGGCGGTAAGTACGACAACATCCGTGTCGGCATGAACTCCCGGCTGGATACCATCCAGGCCGCTGTGCTGCTGCCCAAGCTGAAAGCCTTGGACGATTATGAGATCGACGCCCGGCAAACCGTGGTGGGGCGGTATAACACCGCTTTTGCCGGAAAGTTGCAGACGCCCTTTGTGGCGGACGGCTGCGTTTCCACCTGGGCCCAGTATGCGGTGCTGGCCAAGGATACGGAAACCCGGGACCGGATCATCGCCCACCTGAAAGAGAAAAACATCCCCAACATGGTCTACTATCCCACCCCCCAGCACGGCCTGCCGGTATTCAAGGACGAACCCACCTATGGCGAGGTGTTCGCAAACGCCAACGACTACTGCGCCCGGACCTTCTCCCTGCCTATGCACCCCTATCTGGAAGAATCAGAGCAGCAGACGGTTATTGACGCAGTTCTGGAGGCGCTGTGATGGAAAAGAACTACTTTGTACATGAGTCCAGCTATGTGGACGAGGACGTAGAGATCGGAGAGGGCACCAAGATCTGGCACTTCTGCCACATCCAGAAGGGTGCCCGCATCGGTAAACGCTGCTCTCTGGGGCAAAACGTGAACATCAGCAATCATGTAAAGATCGGCGACGGCTGCAAGCTCCAGAACAACGTCTCTCTCTATGAGGGCGTGGAGCTGGAGGACTATGTCTTCTGCGGTCCCAGCTGTGTGTTCACCAACGACCTGACGCCCCGCTCCAAGTATCCGAAGGGCAGCGCGGGTTATAAAAAGACCCTCATTCGTGAGGGTGCGTCCATCGGCGCCAACGCCACCATCGTCTGCGGTCACACTGTGGGACGCTGGGCGCTGATCGGGGCCGGCGCTGTGGTTGCGGACAATGTTCCCAATCATGCTATGATGCTGGGCGTACCGGCCAGGATTGCAGGCTATGTCTGTGAATGCGGGGCGCGCATGAATTTTGAAAACGATCAGGCGATTTGTGCCGCCTGCGGAAGGACTTATCAAAAATCGCCCAACGGGAATGTGGAGGAAACATAAATGGGAATCAAAGAAGAACTGATCAAAAAGATCCAAAACAAGACCCTGACCATGGGCGTCTGCGGCCTGGGCTATGTGGGTTTGCCTCTGGCGGTGGACAAGGCCAAGCACGGCTTTAAGACCATCGGATTCGACGTTCAGAAGGAAAAAGTAGACATGGTCAACGCCGGCAAGAACTACATCGGCGACGTGGTGAATGCCGACCTGGAGGAGTTGGTGGCCAACGGTATGCTGTCCGCCACCACGGATTTCAGCTTTGTGAAGGACGTAGACTTTATCGCCATCTGCGTGCCTACGCCCCTGGACAAGCACCAGCAGCCGGACATCAGTTACGTGAGTTCTTCCGCAAAAGCGATTGCACAGCATCTTACTCGTGGAACTGTAGTAGTGCTGGAATCTACTACTTATCCCGGTACTACTGAGGAATTGCTTAAACCGGTCTTGGAAGAGGGTAGCGGACTTAAATGTGGCAAGGATTTTTACCTGGGTTTTTCTCCAGAGCGGGTGGATCCGGGCAACCTCATCTACAAGACCAGCAACACCCCCAAGACCGTGGGCGCCATCGGCGCAGACGCTACGGAAGTAATTGCCATGGTCTACCGGGCTATTCTGGAGGGCGAGGTTCACACTGTGTCCTCTCCTGCCGTGGCGGAGATGGAGAAGATTCTGGAGAACACCTACCGTAATATTAATATCGGATTGGTCAATGAACTGGCTATTCTGTGCAATAAAATGGGCATCAATATCTGGGAAGTGGTGGATGCCGCCAAGACGAAGCCCTACGGCTTCCAGGCTTTCTATCCCGGCCCCGGCCTGGGCGGCCACTGCATCCCCCTAGACCCCTACTACCTGAGCTGGAAGGCCCGGGAGTTCGGCTTCCACACCAGCATGATTGAGGCATCTATGATGGTCAATGACCGGATGCCGGAGTACACCGTGGAACGGGCAGGCAAGATCCTGAACCGCCACAAGAAGGCGCTGAACGGCTCCAAGGTTCTGGTGCTGGGCGTCGCCTACAAGCAGGACATCGATGACTACCGGGAAAGCCCCGCCATCCGTGTCATCGAAGAATTCCATAAGACCGGTGCGGAGGTGGACTTCTACGACCCCTTCATCCCCAAGTACCGGGAGAAGGGCAAGTGGTACGAGGGTATTCCCGCCTTGACCGCCGAGGCGGTAAAGCAGTACGACCTGGTCTGCATCACCACCGCCCATACCAAAGTGGATTACCCCATGGTGGTTTCCTGTGGCGTGCCGGTGTTCGACTGCAAGAACGTCTGCAAAAATATCACTGACCGGGAGAATATCGAGGTGCTGTAAATGAACTACGCGCTCATCGGCTGCGGCCGTATCGCCGTCAACCACATCAAGGCGGCGCTGAACAACCATCTGCACATCGTGGCTGTCTGCGATGTGTTGCCGGAGGCCATGGAGACCCTGCTGGCCAAGCACGGCCTGGAAAAGGATGCGTCCATCGCCCGCTACACGGATTACAGAACCATGCTAGCGGAAAACCCGGGCATCCAGCTCATCAGCATCGCCACGGAGAGCGGCCTTCACGCCCGGATCGCCTTGGACTGCATCGACGCCGGGGTGAACATCATCATTGAAAAGCCCATGGCTATGAGCATCGCCGATGCGGAGGAAATCATCCGCCGTGGTGAGGAGAAGGGCGTCAAGGTTTCTGCCTGCCATCAGAACCGCTTCAACATCGCGGTTCAGGAGACCCGCCGGGCTCTGGAGGCGGGTCGGTTCGGCAAGCTGTCCCATGGCTCCATCCACGTCCGCTGGAACCGCAACAAGGGTTATTATGACCAGGCTCCTTGGCGGGGCACCTGGGTTCAGGACGGCGGCTGTCTGATGAACCAGTGCATCCACGGTATCGACCTGCTGCGCTGGATGATGGGCGACGAGGTGGACGAGGTCTACGGCGTTACCAAGCAGCAGTTCCACGATTACCTGGAGTGCGAGGACATCGGCATGGCGGTGGTGAAGTTCAAAAACGGCGCCGTGGGCACCATCGAGGGCACCACCAACGTCTACCCCAAGAACCTGGAGGAGACGCTGTACCTGTTCGGCGAGACCGGCACGGTAAAGATCGGCGGCACCTCCACCAACAACATCGACGTGTGGGAATTCGCCGACGAAGGGGAGGCCGACGAGAAGAACAAGGGCCTTCAGGAGGCCACCAGCAATGTCTACGGCAACGGCCACACTAGTCTGTTCGCCGACGTTATCGACGCCATCGAGCACGACCGCAAGCCCTATGTGGACGCTGTGGCCGGGCGGAATGCGTTGGAAATAATTTTGGCCATCTACCAGTCCGCCGCCACCGACAAGCCGGTGAAGCTGCCGCTGCAGGATGTGGCCAGCACGGATTTTGCCGGGAGATTCGGGAAATGAAGCTCCGATAAAGTGGACTCCCGGAAAGGAGAAACGCATATGCGGGTCCTTCACATATCCAATGATTACTTCAACTCCGGTGTCTACCGGACGTTGCATCAAGGCTTCCTGCGGGATGGCCTGGATTCGGTGTTTTTTGTGCCCATGCGGTATCGCGATCCACAGCACCAGGTACCTAACGTTCTGGAGGCTCATTGTTTTCATCCCTATGACCGCTATTGGTATATGAATAAACAGCGCAAGATATACCGGCAGCTTCGCGGGGAAGTGGAGCGGCAGCGTCCAGATCTCCTACATGGGTATTTTCTGTTTTCCGGCGGTATCCATTGCCTGTGGGCAAAACGTGAGTTCGGCATCCCCTATGTGGTCACAGTCCAGGATACCGATGTGAATACTATTTACCGCAGGCTGATCCATCTGCGTGGGCTTGGATGGGATATTCTCCGGGAGGCAGAGCTGGTGTTTTTCATCTCCGACGCCTACCGGGCCTTTGTCCTGCGCCACATGGTCCCTGCCTCTGCTCGGGAAGACGTGTCAAAAAAGTTTCGATTGCTGCCCTTTGCCGTGGATCCTTTCTGGACGGAGCATACCGACTCTGCTCGCCACCCCTCCCACGATGGGCCGGTGCGGCTGCTGACGGTCGGGGTGGTGAACGCCCGCAAAAATCAGCTGCGGACAGCAAAGGCCGTTCAGATGCTGCGACAGCAGGGGATGGATGCGGAGCTGACAGTTGTTGGGGCGGGGGAGGATGAAGCGCTGGATCGGCAGATATGCGCCCACAACTTTGTCCGCAGGATCCAGAAGCTCCCCAAGGAACAGCTGATTGACGAATACCACCGGGCGGATCTCTTTGTGTTGCCTTCTTTGACCGAGTCTTTTGGCTTGGTCTATGCGGAGGCTTTGACGCAGGGTCTTCCTGTGATTTACAGTGCCGGTCAGGGGTTCGATCAGCAATTTCCCGAGGGCTTTGTGGGCTATCATGTAAATCCGCTGTCCCCGGAGGATATCGTATGCCAGATCCAACAAGTGATAAAGGAATATGACTCGCTGCAGCCGCACTGTGGAGAAGCCGCTGCCCAGTTCAGCCAGGACGCTGTATGTGCTTGCAGCGAGGCGTATTACCGGGAAGCGGTAAACACAGGGAACTGCTGATACCGGCTTCAGAAAGGAAGCTTATGAATATTCTTGTCGTTGCGCACTATCACTATCAGGGTATTGGAGTCCCCACAGCCCTGTTTGTCCACGACCAGATGCGGGCATTCCTCCGGGCGGGGCACCGTGTCAGAATTCTGGTTCCCACTCCCATGGGCAAGGTGGGGCAGGACGGAAAGCGGTTCCTGCCTCTACTCCATACTGAGGTGGTAGACGGTATTGAGCACATGTTTTTTCGATATCCCTCTTTCTCCCGGTATGGGGAAAAGGGAGGGTTGAACACCCGGAGCGCCATTTGGTTCCTTCGCCGCAGTCTTTCGGCGGTCTTGCAGGATTTTGAGCCGGATATCATTCATGCCCACAAGCTGGGTACCAATACGGAGCTTGGCAGCCTTCTCCAAAGGGAAACCGGCTGCCCCCTGGTGTTCACCAGCCATGGTGAGACCGGCTGCGAGGAGCCCTGGATGCATGACCCGGCGGCCATCAAGCGCCACGCTGATCAGGCGGACACGGTGGTCTGCGTCAGCTCCGCAATCAAGCGGTGCATGGACGCGGCCGAGGTGTCTCCGCCCCACCGGGTGATCCTCAACGGCTTTGCCGTGGAGCACATTTGTGATTCCGCTGAAAAGCGGCCGCTCTCCGTGGTGCAGGTAGGACACCTCACCACCCAAAAGCGGGTGAGCGTCACCGTGGAGGCCTTCCGGCGGCTGAGGGAACGCCATCCTGGCGCCGCGTTGACGCTGGTGGGCGAAGGCCCGGAGCGGACAGCTCTGGAGCAGCAGTGCGCCGCCGGAGGGCTGGGAGACGCGGTCCGCTTTACCGGACAGCTCCCAAACTCCGAAGCGCTGGAGGAACTGGGTCGCTCCCGCTTCTTCGTCATGCCCAGCGTCCACGAGGGCTTTGGTGTCGTCTACCTGGAGGCCATGGCCTCCGGCTGCGTCACCATAGGCACGGAGGGAGAGGGCATCGCCGACCTGATCGTGAATGGTGAAAACGGCTTTCTGGTGCCGCCGGACGACCCCCAGGCCATCGCGGAGGTCATAGAGTGGTGCCTGCAAAACCCGGAGGCTGCCGGTGCCATCGCGGCAAAAGGCCGTCGAGATGCCCTGGAGTTGACCTGGGAGAAAAATGCGGCCAACTATACCGGATTGTTTCAATCATTGATAGAAGGGAAATAGAGAGATGAAAGAGCTGATCACGGACTGGGAAGCGGACAAGCTAGAAGGCAGCATGAAGCTGTGCTTTCTGGCTGCCGTATTTACATCCTTCTTTGGAAGCGCCATGCTGTCAGTCTCTGTCCCGGGTATGGGAGAGGTCTTCCCGTTCCGCGTGTTTCTGGTGCTGACAGCAGTGCTGTACCTAGTCTGGTCTGTCCGGGAAAAGGACTGCTTCTGGAAGGGTACTTCCGCTTTGGAGAAATGGTGCTACCTGCTGATTGCCATTATGCTGGTGTACAGCGTGGTGTCCCTGTTCCGGGCCATCGATTTCATGTTCACCTTCCGCAAACTGTTCAATCTCTGCTTTGACCTCTGCTTCTTCTTTCTGCTGCTGCGCCTGTGCCGGGATAAACGTATGCTGCGGTATACGCTGTATCTCTCCCTGGCGGCAGCGGCTATTATGGCAACGATGGGTGTCTATGAGATCTTCAACGGTGGTATTTTTAACAGCAAATACGATGAAGGAACCTATTTCCTCCTGTTTATGCGGGACTGTCAGTTTCCCCTCACCGTTTCCTCTACCTGCAATGAATTCGCTGGCACCATGCTGTTTGTGGGTGCCATCGTGTTGTTGTTCTGGGCTGCCGGGCGGAAGGATACCATTCCCCGCTGGCAGCTGTGGACGGTCGCATTGACCATCCCTTTTGTCTGGTTTTTGATGTTGGCCTCCTCCGCCAGACTGTGCCAGGCAGCCTTTTGTATCCTGCTGGCAGGTGCCACGGGCTGGTTTCTCTGCAGAGGACACAAACACGTCTGGGTGCCGGTAGTGGCGATTCTGCTAATCTTTTGTGTACAGTTTGCCAACCAGTACCGCTTCATCGTGCCTCCCATTCAGCAATACATGGCGCAGATGAAAGAATACCGTCAGCAGGTGGAACAGGAACCTGTCGAGCCTACCACGCCTGTCGAAAAACCAACTCTTAATATTGGTGATCCTCGGGAGGATCCGTTGGAAGGGCAATTCTTCCAGATCAACGAGGAGACTGGAGAAAAAGAGTTGAACAACACCAGAAGCGGCGGTGTCCGGGTGCGGCTGCTGCTGCACGCATTCAACTGTTTGAAAGAATCAAAAGGTCTGGGCGTGGGCTTGGGAAACACGGAAAAGCTGGCGGGACAGCGGTATGTGGCGGGAAATGAGCAACATGGATACTATGAGGCTATCCACTGCTTCATTGCCCGGATCGCCGCGGATTACGGCATCTTTGTGCTGATACCACTTTCCGTCATCGGCTTTTTGCTGCTCAAGCGGACATGGGCGCTTTTTGGGAGCGGTTTGAAAACACGGGACCGCCGCCTTGTGGGCCTCGCTGTTCTCTATTTCTGCACGCTGCTGATCTTTCCCTTCGTCTCCACAGCATCTGCGGATGCTCAGGATCTCCTCTGCATGTGGATTTATCTGGCGGCCGTCATCTTGTTTGACGATAGGTATGCTGTTCTTCCAAAGTATGCACCCGATTTGGAGAACATTCAACCAGTCAACTATCGAGGGGTAACCTTATGAATATTTTGATACTGTGCACCTATTTTTCTCCAGATACCGCTATTGCGGCGGTGAGACCCTATATGCTGGCAAAGTACCTCGCACAATTTGGCCATCAAGTGACGGTTTTGCGTTCAGGACTGGTCATTGGGAAAGCTGATGACGCTTTACCGCTAGCGGAGTTGGGAAGCACGAGGGTAATCTCATATATGGGGTTGGACAGCCCTGCGGAACAGTATGAAAGAGGTACTCGGCGAGAAGTGAGTTCCATTGGAAAAAGCCGGATTTCGTTTCTGCCTTCTGCTATTCGCCTTCCTATCGCCTCATTTTATCATAAGATTATGCGGCCAATAGAATTTTCCAAGCAGCAACAGGCAATGAAACAGCGCCTGACTCAGCAGTGCCAGGTATTAGATGCATTGAAAGGGCAGTCCTTTGACATCGTCTTTTCCACCTACGGCGAGCTGGAAAACGTCTATGCCGGTGCCTATGCCGCGAAGCTCTTTAACTGCAAATGGATTTTAGATTTCAGAGATCCAATCGCTCATCACGCTTTAACATCGGTTCGTGAGTGTCGCAAGTTGACCCGCATTCAGACGGATGCTGTGAACAGCGCCGATTTATGTACAGCGGTTTCCCAGGGCCTGGCGGACATGCTGGTTACGGAAACGACAAATGTGCCTATTCGTGTTTTGCGCAATGGCTATAATGATAAAAGCGCATTTTCAAGTACAGTGAAAAAAGAGCAGGATGTTCTTTCCTTTTGCTATACCGGTCAGTTATACGACAATCTAAGCACCCTAGAACCACTTTTTCATAGTATTCAGCAATTAGGCTTTCCGCTGGAGCGAATCAAGCTGCATTACGCCGGTCCGTCTTTTGATATGGTTCGGCAACAGGCCGAAAAATATCATGTGGAACAGATCCTGGTGAATCACGGGTATGTCTCCCGGAATGAGGTTGTGGATATACAGGCGCAGTCCGATATATTTCTGGTCGCATCCTGGAACCTGCACAATGAAACCGGCGTGATGACAGGCAAGTTCTATGAGGGAATCCGCAACTGTTCTCCTATTCTCTCCATTATCAACGGAGATGTCCCGAACAGTGAGCTGTACCAGATCAACGAACAATATCGCTGCGGCTTTTGCTATGAGTGCTGCCGGGAAGAGACACATTTTCCTCAGCTTTGTGATTACCTACGGCAGGCGTATGAACAGAAGATGGAAACAGGTCATGTAGAATATCTTCCGGTGCCGGAACTGTTTACTGACTTTCGTTATGACAGTCTGGCCCGCCAGCTGGAAACCATTTTTCAGGAACTGACAGAGGGCTGATGCTGAAACAAAACAACGTCGAGTCATTTTTAAGTGAAGGAATTGATATGAAAAAACGACTGTTGCTCATAACAAACGGGTATCCCTATGGGGAAAGCGAAAGGAGCTTCCTCTCCGCGGAAATAGAGGCTTTGAAGCAGCGATTTGAGATCAGCCTTCTGGCCTATGACCAGAAGGCCCCTCTGGTACATCCCGCGGAGGGATTTCAGCGGATCGAACGTTACACTTTCTCCCCTCTCCACGAGGCCCGAAAGACCTGTGTATTTCGGCTTTTTATGAACCTTCACATCTTAAAGGAAGTCTGTTCAGCGGTAAAACACACGGATTCTTGCAGCTTCAAAACGTATTACCGCGAAATCCTCTCGTATAGCTACCACATCACCCAGGTTCTTCCCCGCATACGGAAAATCGTGGCGGAGGACCAGATCGATGTTGTCTACACCTATTGGTGCACGCCCTGTACACTGGCCGCGCTTTCGTTGAAAAAAGAATTTCCGACTCTTAAAGTCATTACCCGCTTTCATGGGTACGATCTATATGAGGAGCGAACAAGCATTCGTTGGCAGCCTTTTCGTAATTTCGTGGCTGCCCGGGCTGACCGCCTGGTTTTCGCGTCTCAGGCAGGGGAGCAGTACTTTCTCTCCCGCTGGGGGAGCCGATGGCCCCAAAAGCGCATCACAGCCTACCTGGGCAGCCGCTCCATGGGGCAGTTCCAGCCCTGCTCGGACGGGACGCTCCGGCTGGTCAGCTGCTCCAATGCGATCCCGTTGAAGCGGGTCCATCTGATCATAGACGCACTGGCCGCACTTCCCGCCGGTTACCGGGTGGAGTGGCATCACATCGGAGACGGAACGGAACTGGACGCCCTCCGGGTCAGAAGCAGGGAGGCGTTCCGGGAGCATCCTGATATCCGGTGGACCTTCCACGGGTATGTGGTCAACGACCAGTTGGAAGCGCTCTATCACAGTATTTGCCCGGATGTGTTCATCACAACGACTTCCACGGAGGGCGGCGTTCCGGTCTCGATCCAGGAGGCCTTTTCCATGGGGATCCCCGCCATCGCGACAGCGGTGGGCGGCATCCCGGAAATCGTCCGGACAGGGGAGACCGGATTCCTGCTGCCCGAAGAACCTTCAGTCCAGGAGATATCTGCCGCCGTCAGGAGCATGTATGAAAGCACGCCCGCGCAGAGAGGCGCCATGCGCTCCGCTGCCTTCCGGCTTTGGCGGGAACAGTTTGACGCGGTCCGGAATGCTGACCGCTTCGCAACTTTCCTGGACCATATCTGAATGATTCGCAAGGAGGAAAAGCAATGCATACAACAGAAAAGCCGCTGATTAGCGTCATTGTTCCCGTCTATAATGTCGGTCCGTATCTGACCCCGTGCGTGGACAGTCTCCTGGGGCAAACCCATCAGAATATGGAGATCCTCCTGATCGATGACGGGTCCACCGATGGCTCCGGGGCCGTGTGTGACGGGTACGCTGCCAGGGACCCCCGTGTCCGTGTGTTTCACCAGACGAATCAGGGGCTCAGCGCAACCCGGAACGTGGGGCTGGATGCCGCCTTGGGGGAGTATATTGCCTTTGTGGACGCAGATGACCGCGTGGCTCCTGATTATTTGGAAGTTCTTTTAAACGATATCACAGAGAACCATACGGAGATGGCCTGCTGCAATTATACGTATGCGGATGATCGAGGGAATCCGTTTTATTATCCGTATCCCCGTGTCAGTGCAAAGCGGCTCATTCAAAACAGATCTGAATTTTTTTCGGATATTTTAAAAAGAAAAGACATGTATTTCTCGTCTGTACTTGGTAAATTGTTTTGCGCCAAGTGTATCGGGAATCTTCGTTTTCCCGATCTGCGTTGCTATTATGAAGATGGCTGGTTTATGACGGATGTGTTTTGCCAATGTCAGACCGCATATCTTGACGATTATGCCGGATACGTTTACATTCAGCGGGATCAAAGCATATGCGCGCAAGGGAAGAAAAATCCGGTGATCCCTCAAATAAACAATGTCAGAATGTGGGAACACAGGTATTTTACTATTTCGGAAAATGATGCACAGATGCAAACGGCGTTCTTTATTCAGTACGCTTCTCAGATTCATTCTCTGGCGTACATGGCGGCGATATCCAAAAATCCGGAAGACCGGCAAAGCTGCCGTCAATTTCTGCAGCCTCATCTGCGGCAGGTTCTGGCGCGGAAAAATCATCTTCCCGCAAGGCTCTGCCGCCGTATCGTTCTGTATGTCAAAGCCCCATATTTATACAATGTCCTTGCCCGGTTCCGGGAAAAATGGAAGGGATATTACCGCACATGAACAATCGGAAGAAAAGTCTGAAAAATCTGCTGTATTTGATCCTGAGTCAAGCGCTCACCATCGCGTTTGGTTTGCTGCTGCCCCGGATGTTTGTGGTCAGCTACGGCTCCGAGGTCAACGGCCTGCTGAACTCCTTGAATCAGCTCCTGGTCTATCTGAGCCTGTTTGAGGCCGGTGTCGGCACCGCTACCCTGCAGGCTCTCTATAAGCCCATGGCGCGGGAAGACTGGGATGGCATCAACGGCGTACTTGCCGCCACCAATGAATATTACCACAAGACCGGGCGCTGGTATCTGCTCAGCCTGACCGTTCTGGCTGTGTGTTATCCTTTGGTCGTGGACAGCTCGCTGTCCTATCTCACGGTATTCGGCGCCGTATTTTTCAGCGGACTGGGGAATGTTGTCCTCTTCTATTTCCAGGGGAAGTACCGCTTTCTCCTCCAGGCGGACGGAAAGCTGTATATCACGACCAATCTTGCCACGGTCACGACCATCCTGACCAGTATTGCCAAGATCATCCTGATTTATCTCCATGCCAATATCGTTTTTATCCTGGCGTTTTCCTTCCTGCTTCAGTGTCTTCAAGCGGCCTATATTCTTTGGTATATCCGGAAATACCCCCGCCTGGACCTGAACGTCCTGCCAAACTATGCGGCCATTTCGCAAAAAAACTCTGTTCTGGTCCACCAGATTAGCACGCTGATCTTCCGTAATACGGACGTGCTGATCCTTACAATGGCCTGCGGCCTCCGGGTGGTCAGCGTGTACTCCATGTTCAAGCTGGTCACTTCCCAGCTGGAATCGATTCTAGGGATCCCGCTGAGCAGCATCAGCTTTGTTCTGGGACAGACATATCAGACGGACAGGCCGCTTTACATCCGGCAGATCGACCTGGTGGAGTCCTATTACAGCGCCGCACTCTACGCGTTGTTCTCCGTAGCCCTGTTTCTCTTCCTCCCGTTTATGCGCCTGTACACCGCCGGGGTCACAGATATCAATTACGTAGACCCCTGGCTGGCTGTGCTCTTTGTTCTGGCCTCTCTGCTGGATAAAAGCCGGACGTCCATGCTGTCCACCATCCAATACGCCGGGCATTTCAAAAACACTCTGCGGCAGACCATTCTGGAATCCGCGATCAATTTGACGGTATCCCTGATTGGCGTTTACTTTCTCGGCATTTATGGTGTCCTGCTGGGAACGGTCATCGCTCTGCTTTACCGCACCAATGACATCATCCTGTATGCCAACCACAAGCTGCTCTTCCGAAGCGCCAAGCGCACCTATTCCATTTACCTTGTCGATATTGCGTTGTTCGCCTTGACTCAGGTCCTGTTCCGCTGGCTGTTCGCCGGTGTCTCAATGGATTCGTATTTCAGCCTGATCCTAGTGGGATTTGCTGCCACCTGCTTGTCTCTGTGTGTCTTGATTTGCGGGCAAAGCCTGTTGCTTCCTCACTGCCGCGCCTTCATAATTCAATTCCTTCGAAGCAAGGTCTTTCGTCATTCTTAAGCAGGGGTAGAAATTATGCAGGTATAAATACGGGAAAAAGTGTTCCTTTTGTCAAAAGATTGTGTTATATTGTAGCATAATTGTAACGAAGGACTTGAGGTCCCGGTTTGAAATGATTGGAGATTCCCTGCCATGAGCCGATTTCGAAAAGAACTTTTATTTATATGTGATAGTTCAATTTTAATTGTTGTGGCCATTCTATTGGCCCGATTTTCACTGCGGTATGCTCTGCCCGACGCTGTGGGTCAGGGCAAACTACTTCCCCACCTACTACTGCTGTATGTGTGCACGGTGGTCTTTCAAATTGCGTTTCATACCTATGACAGCCTTTGGCGTTATGCAGAAAGCCGGGAATACCTGTCCCTTTTGATGGCGGCTTTTTGGGGGTTCTGCGTATATGAGATCATCAGCCGGGCGGTGATCCGCTCTGTGATGTCCTTTGTACTGCTGACCGCCATTGCCAGCGTATGGGTGCTGGGAATGCTGCTGATGCGGTTTACCTACCGGGTTTACCGCAATCAGGTAATGCACCGGCGAGGGAGCCACCGCCTCCCTGTAGCAATCATTGGGGCCGGTGCCGCCGGAGTTCAACTATTAGGCGAACTCCAGAGCAACGCCGACAGCCGCTATCAGGTCCAGTGCTTTTTTGACGATGACCGGTCAAAAGTGGGTAAGCGCATCCATGGAGTAGAAGTGAAGGGTACGATCCGCGACATCCCTACCCGCCTGCGTGCTATGGATATTCGCCAGATCATCGTGGCCATTCCTTCCATCAGCGAGGAGCGGCGGCATGAAATTTTGAAGGAGCTGTCCGGTCTGGACCGGGTGAAGGTAAAGGTATCTGTGCTGCCCAGCACCATGGACCTGATCGAGCAAAAGCCCATCGGCGCCCAACTGCGGGACATCCAGATCGAGGATTTGTTGGGTCGGGAGCCGGTGCGGCTGGATTCCAAGCCCGTGGACGGCTATCTGGAGGGCAAGGTGGTCATGGTGACGGGCGGAGGTGGCTCCATCGGCTCCGAGCTGTGCCGGCAGATCGCCAAGCACCGGCCCAAACAGTTGGTCATCGTGGACATTTACGAGAACAATGCCTACGATATCCAGCAGGAGCTTTTATACATTTACAAAAATAAGCTGGACCTGGCGGTGGAGATCGCCTCTATCCGGGACGGCGAGCGGGTGCGGCAGCTCTTCGCCCACTACCGGCCCGACGTAGTGTTCCACGCCGCAGCCCACAAGCATGTACCTCTGATGGAGCAAAGCCCTCAGGAGGCGGTGCGGAATAACGTGTTCGGAACATTGAATCTGGTCCGGGCCGCTGACGAGTACGGTGTGGGCAAGTTTATTCAGATATCTACCGATAAGGCGGTGAACCCTACCTCTGTCATGGGCGCCACCAAGCGGCTGTGCGAGATGATCCTCCAGTCCATGAGGGGCCGGAGCAAGACTACCTTTGCCGCGGTACGCTTCGGCAACGTGCTGGGGTCCAACGGCAGTGTGGTGCCTCTTTTTAAGCGGCAGATTGCCGCGGGCGGTCCTGTCACCATCACAGATAAGCGGATCATCCGCTATTTTATGACTATCCCCGAGGCAGCTCAGCTGGTGCTCCAGGCGGGCGCCATGGCGAAACAGAACGAACTGTATGTGCTGGATATGGGCCAGCCGGTGAAAATTCTGGATCTGGCGGAGAACCTCATCCGCCTGTCGGGCTACGTGCCCTACCGGGACATCCAGATCGTGGAGACCGGCCTGCGGCCCGGGGAGAAGCTGTATGAGGAACTGCTGGTTGCCAGCCGGGATATCGAGAAGACAGAGAACGACCAGATCTTTGTGGAGCGGCAGCCCGGCATTACCCCCGAGGAGTTGAGGGACAAGCTTGCTGTGCTGGCGGCAGCCCTGGATCAAAACAATCCTGGCATTATCCGGGAGACCTTGCATCAAGTTGTCCCAACCTTCCACGAACCGGAAGATGTGAATCCTGAACGGGGAGAGGAAGTCAAGGCCCCGGAAGTGGCTGTGGAAAAAGCAGTCGGAGTAGCTTGTGGAAGCGCTGCGCAATGAAGGGAATATCGGATGGAGCGGAAATGATAGGGCCTGCGGTGCACCGCAGGCCCTATTTATGCCCTATTCTTTTGAAATGTGTGAGGAAATCTGCTGCCTGACAGGATGGGGGAACACGTACAGAACATGACCAATTCCAACCAGGCTATCACCAATTGGATAAAACGGGATATAGTTACCGCTGACCAGAAAACAATACGAGGAGAAATGGCTGTTGAAAATATTCTCGAGGAGTTGGGGCATTTTGAACTTATTTTCCGACTTGTTTGACCTCTTTTAAGCATGTGAGTTTAATATAAAGCATATAACGCCAGGGAATCATCCTTCCAACCGGTTTTCCTCCGTATCGCAAATATATATTATAACAGTGAAGGCCTCGGGGTAATTCCCCGGGGTTTAATTGATTTTAGGAGGAAAACAGCATGAAAGCAACCTTTGTATGCAGTATTTGCGGCGCTGAGCACCCGGAAGACCAGAGGACAGAAGTGAATGGACGGGAACTGTGTCCCGACTGCTTGGCGGAACAAACCACTCTTTGCCGGGTGTGCGGAGAACGAATCCTGCGGGAAGACAATGCGGGGACCGAGATGCATCCCCTGTGTCAAGACTGTTTTGATGACTACTACACCACCTGTACCCGTTGTGGAACACTTCTCAGGCGGTCAGAGGCCTTCTACCGGGACTCCGACGAGGCTGAGGAGTATCCCTATTGCGACTCCTGCTACTACACCTCGCCCCAGGGAATCCACGACTATTACTATAAGCCGGAACCCATCTTCCATGGAGAAGGTCCCCGCTACATGGGCGTCGAGCTGGAGGTCGACGGAGCGGGGGAATTGGACAACAAGGCGTCACAGATTATGGACGTGGCAAACAGAGGCGGTTCGGAACTGCTGTACTGCAAACATGACGGCTCTCTGGACGATGGCTTTGAACTGGTGAGCCATCCCATGTCCCTGGAGTACCATTGTCATCAGATGCCCTGGGCAGATATTTTGAAAGCAGCGGTCCGTCTGGGCTATCAGTCCCACCGGGCCGGGACCTGCGGGCTGCACGTCCATGTAAGCCGTGCCGCTTTTGGCGTCACCGAGGCTGAGCAGGACGCTGCCATCGCCCGCATCCTCTATTTCTTTGAGAAGCACTGGGAGGAGCTGCTGAAGTTCAGCCGCAGGACGCCACGGCAACTGGAACGCTGGGCAGCCCGGTATGGCTACAAAGAGCAGCCCCGTGACATCCTGGACCACGCCAAGAAAGGGGATGGGGCCGGACGGTACACCTGCGTCAATCTCCAAAATGAAGATACTATCGAGTTTCGTATTTTCAGAGGAACATTGAAACTGAATACCTTGATCGCCACATTGCAGCTCGTTGATAGGATCTGCGATGTGGCTCTTTTTCTGTCCGACGAGGAGATCAAGGCCATGTCCTGGACCACCTTTGTCTCCGGCTGCACCCAGCCGGAACTAGTGCGGTACCTGAAAGAGCGGCGGCTGTACGTCAATGACCCTGTGGAGACGGAGGTGGAGGTCTGATGTGCTGTTTGTTTGGAATGATTGACGGGAACCATCGGTTTACTGGAAAGCAAAA
The DNA here is from genome assembly GCF_021531815.1 of Pseudoflavonifractor phocaeensis. Lineage (GTDB taxonomy): Bacteria > Bacillota > Clostridia > Oscillospirales > Oscillospiraceae > Lawsonibacter > Lawsonibacter phocaeensis_A. The sequence goes on along the minus strand of NZ_JADYUM010000006.1, from coordinate 50,954 downwards.
GGCCAGGATGCTCCATGTCCAGGCCACAGCCAGCGAGGTCAGAGGCACCGACGCCACCGGGATCGCCTACAATTCTGGCGGTAAGCTACATGTGTTCAAGCGGCCTCTGCCCGCCCATAAGGTCCGGTTCCATATCCCGGAGGACGCCCTAGTAATCATGGGCCACACCAGAATGTCCACCCAGGGGGACGCACGGCGCAACTACAACAACCACCCCTTCCTGGCCAGAGCGGGAAGCCATTCCTTTGCCCTGGCCCATAACGGGGTGCTGTACAACGATGTTTTGCTCCGGGCCACCCAAAAGCTGCCCCGGACCAACATCGAGACGGACAGCTTCGTGGCGGTCCAGCTGCTCCAACAGCAAGGAACCCTCACCTTTGACAGCCTGAGATACATGGCGGAACAGGTGGAGGGCTCCTTCTCCTTTACCGTGCTGGATGACCGGAACAATCTGTACTTCGTCAAAGGGGACAATCCACTTTGCATCTATCATTATCCCGACAGCGGCCTGTACCTCTATGCCTCCACCGAGGAGATTTTGAGGAAAGCCCTTGCCCGGATGCCCTATCGATTGGGCAAGGCATCTCAAGTGGTTCTGGCGTGCGGCGAGATCCTGAAAATCGATTCGGAAGGACAACAAACCCGTGCTGGCTTTGACACCTGGAATTTGTATACCCGCGGATATGCCCCATATTCCTTCCTGATGGAGCCTTCGGTCCGGAGCCGGAGTGTCCCGCTCCCAGCATCACCAGACCAGGCGTATATTCGGGAGTTGAAATCGGTGGCATCTTTCTACGGCTTTTCGCCTGATTATGTGGATACCCTGCTGACTGACGGCTTTACGACGGATGATGTAGAGGAGATGCTGTACTGTGGGGACATCTGAAAAAACGGCGCTGCGTGTCCTGATCGTGGAACCCGGGAGGGCACCTTATGAAAAAGAGATACCTTCCGGTCTCGCCGCGATGCAAAATATCGTGGGTGGTTTGATTCAGGCGCTGTATCCCTTTGAGGAACCAGTGGCGCTGATCTGCAACGATGAAGGGAAGCTTCTGGGACTGCCTATGAACCGTGCACTGCGCGAGTCCCGTACTGGGAAGCCCTATGACATCGTCTGCGGGACATTTCTCCTCTGCGGCGCCTCGCCGGACGAAGAAGATTTTATTTCTTTAACGGATGAACAGCTCCGGAATTACAAGGCGGTGTTTGCCAAGCCGGAGCTGTTTCTGAATATTGGCGGCCAGCTTGTGATGATCTCTTGTTGACCATATGCCAATAGGGTGTGCCCTAACGGCAAAAAAACTGTCCCAATAGGGTCGGTTTTCGCATTGTGGCATGTGCCAATTTGAAAACTGACCCTATTGGGAAAATGGAGATGGGATGACGAAAGTTGGATATGTACGTGTCAACACCCGGGAAAAGAACACAGCCAGACAGGAGGTGCTGATGCAGGAACTTAGTGTGGAGCAGCTATACATGGCATAACTGGAATACTCATCAGCTCCGGAATTCCAGCAAATATGTATCCTAATGTTACCTACCGTTCACTTAAAAACACTCATTTCTGAGCAATTTCGAGCTTTTTTAGATGCGAAAGACACAGAAATTTAGATTATCCAAGAAATCCCGCCAGCGCTGGAAGACTTTCTTCGCCGTCCGCGTTGGTCAGCGTGATGGGGCTGATGCCCAGTTTGTCAAACTTCTTCAGGACCCGGTTGATCTGTCCGGACTTCAGGCCGAATTCCGCTCTCAGATCTTCAATGGCGGCGGAAAGGCTTTTCCGGTCGCTTGCCTTTCTCAGCAGATACAGCATCCGCTCCCTTGTCTTTTTACTCCGAAGGCCATCGATCATCTCCTTTGCCTCCTTGTAGCGAACATGGCGTTGCCCCTTGAGCTGCAGCCGCCCGAGATACCAGCGTAGGATGTCTCCCGCCTTCTCATACAGCATCTTCAATACCTTGCCGTTGTTGTCCATGTGATCTTTACTTACCCACTTCCGCATACCTTTGCGGCGCAGCTGCACTTCCAGCCGCAGCACCCGTTTCCCCACCAGAGAGGCCGGTGAGGCGGCGATCATCTCCAACTGCGCCGTCTTATCATAGGCAAAGAAGGAAGCAGCCGTACAGCTCTGCTTATAGGAGTGCCTGTTGGCCTCCTTGCAGTCTTTGGCTTTGCCCTCGCCCTTTTTGAATTGTTCCACATGATACCTGGGCAGGATCAGACTCTTCTTTAGGATGCGCAGGTAGCCCTCCACCAGGGCTGCCGTTTCAAAAATCAGGTTGGCCGTGACATCCACCCGATACAACTTCATATCTTTCAGCTTACAGGGACAATGGATCTGCTTCAGAGGTGTGTCGGCCCCGTGCATCACTTCCTTGACCGTTTTCTTGTTGGGATGAAACAGAGCGCTTCTGTCGGTATCCCCCAGCAGAAGGGTAGGATGGATCGTGACGGTGAGATTCCAGAGCGAGCCTTTATGCCGGGAGACCCGCAGCTTGATGCCCTGTCCGGCGAAGCAGTCGCTGGTATAGTCATAAGTGCAATCAAAATAATCGCTGCATCTGGTCTGAAACTTCGGACGTATCCTGAGTGCACCCAGAATGCTGGACTTCTGCTTCGGAGTCAGACTGTATGTACAGGAAAAACTGTCGATCCCTATGTCAATCTGGCACATCTCTCATCTTCCTTTCTGGCAGTTGGTACAGTAGCGGCAGGCGTTCTCGTGCGCATCTCCCAGGGCATTGAGCAAGGTGATGACCATGCATTGCTCCTCATCCTCGCAGAATTCTTTCATCTCATCCAGCCGTTTCAGCGCTCGCCCCCTGACCTTCTTATCTTCAATCTGCTTCAGCAACCAGCGATTCTTGTTGTAATCGTCAGGATTATACAGCAGGATACTTCTGGCGTGCTGTCCCTCCCGGCCGGCCCGACCTGCCATCTGGTAATACTCTGCAAGGGACAGCGGCATGTTGTAGTGGATCACCAGGTCCACGTCCCGGATGTCTACCCCCATGCTCAACGCGCTGGTAGCGACGATGATATGCTTCTTTCCGGACAACATATCTTCTTCCTGCTCCTTGTTCCGGCTGTGATAGACCATCACCTCGCCGTGATAGAGCTTCTTGAGTTCTTTCGCAACATTCTCCGTGGCAGCGATGGTATTGCAGAACAAAATCGTTGTGTGGTGGTGGTACTTCTTCAGGCACTTTTTTAGTTCTGACAGGTGACCATAGCCGGAGGGAACATGCTTCTTCATAAAGGACAGCTTGCTTCGGTACAGGCTTACCGCGAACTCCTTGGCCTTACGCATGGACAACAGCTTCATGATCCGAGGCCGGTCCTCCGGAACTGCCGTGGCGGAGAGAGCAACGATCACAGGATGATGTTCCAACGAGTCGATGTATTCACCGATGGATCGGTAGGCATCCCGGAACGTGCTGCCCCAAGTGGTCACGCAGTGGCATTCATCCACAACGACAATCTTGATTTGGCCAAATTCCTCGATCCAAGAGAGAATACCCGTCTCCAGTCTCTCAGGGGCAACATAGAGGATCTTGACGCGGCATTTCCACAGGTCATCCAGGACCGCTTTCTGCTCTGATTTGGACTGTGTGGAATCCAGGTAGGACGCGGGAATGTCCAGCTTTCGCAGTTTATGTACCTGGTCATGGATGAGGGCAAGGAGCGGTTCGATCACAATGGTGATCCCTGTGTCCTGTGCCAGGGCGGGGATCAGATAGAGCACGGATTTGCCGAAGGAAGTGGGCGCAATGACCATGGTGTCACGACCGTCCAGGATCGCATTGATCGGTTTGAGTTGATTTCTTCTCAGTTGCTCGATTTGGAGCAATTCCATGGCTTTTTTCACGGATTTACGGATCTTCATAAAATAAAACCTCCCAACAGAATCGTTATAAATCTGTTGGGAGATCTTCATTTTATAATGTACTTGTGGTGCGCTTTCCAACAAAAAACTCAATTTCATGGGAGTAGGAACGATGGTACGCAAACCCGGTTCGGAAGGGAGTCCTGGCTTAAAACAGCGACGCCGCACACGAAACAACAGACAGAGGGGAGGATATATTAGGGGCGGATCATTTGCCAATAGAGCACCATAGAACCAACTCACTGTTTCCCCATCTGCAGCTTTCAGGGGAAGAGGGGAATTTCCCCGCTTCCCCTGATTTTGTTTCTCACGGTCAATTCCCGTTGTAGGAAAAACTGTTCAGGCACAGCTGATCGAAATACGTTTTGGCAAGGGTACCCAGCCGGGCGCGGGCCTTCCTGATCATGCGCTCTCTCAGAAAGTACTCCAGAACATATTGGCTGCATTTCTGGACGGTAGTGTCACCTCCCAGGGATTCATACAGGACCAGTTCCTCATGAGGGATGATAAGTTGATACTTTCTGCATGCTTCGGTCAGCAGTTCCAGGGTACGGGTCTGATTGGTGCAGCACTGTGTGTATTCCTTTACCAGCATCGCTCCATCTTTGGAGTCCAGTAGCTTTTGAACTTTATGAACCAACCGTTTGTTTGGCTGAAGGTTCAGAGTGGACTCCGCAAGGAGAAAGGTCGTAAGAACGGAGAGAGGCGGCTCCCGGCGATCATGGTGCAGCACCGGAATCAACCACTGAGCCTGATTGGGAAGGCAATAATGAATGTGATGACGCAAAAGGTTTCCCAGATTGTCAACGCCGTCCCGATAGTTCTCCAAGTAATGGAACCCAAAGCGGGGGTTGTATCCGCTATCCCAAAAGGCGCTCAGATCATAGTGCCAGTAACGGTCATACCGGCTGTATCGGTAGAATTGGAACTTTGCGCTGCAGGAATACCGGGTACGTGCCTCCTCCGTAGGAAACGGGAGACAGCTTTGTCCGATGAACAGTTCCAAAAGCTGGTCATAGAGCTGGATGTTGCAGCGGATGCGCTTCTGAATCCGTAGCTGGGTGGAATCGGGATTTTCTGTCAGCGTCGTGCGTTCTCTAATCTTTTCGAACTTATATTGCCGCAGTGTTCCGTTATATAGTTTTTGCGCTTTTTGCGTAAACAGATGGAAAAAGACCAATGCGCGGGTGGGGGGATCTTGATACCCGCAGGTCCGGGAGGTATACTCCCAGACCGCGTGTATGGCAGCGTTCCATGGCGACGGCTCCGTTGGGCCGGAGCGGAGGGGTTCCCACCTGACATATGCCTGATTTTTACAGGCATCCAAATAGTGTTCGAACAGGCTGCTGAGAGAAAGCTCCGCATTGCTTAGCGCCTCCCGGGCGGGTTTGATCTCCAGGCAAAACCCCTCGGGCAGAGACGCCTTCCCCTCGGGGTCATCCAGAAACGTTTTACGCAAAGCAATCGCTGCGTTTAATTCAGACAGATTGTGCTGAAAGGCCAGGTAGTCAGAATAGTTGGCGTCGGTGGGAACGAACCCTTGCTCCCACACCTTCTCCACATTTTCACGCCTGTAATTCTCAAGACATGTGTCATAGGAATCCACAAGGCGGGACAGCGTAGGATATTCCGGATCGGTCCCACATTCGCTGTAGTTCAGAAACAAGAAGCTGCGGTCGGCAATCAATTCCAGAAATGTGGGCTCGTCCAGCAGACCTTCACATAGTTCAGAGCAGTATAGGATCTTATCATAAAAATCGGCGAAAGCCTTGTGGTGGGCCGCATGATGAAAACGCCTCCACACATCTAACAAGGGGGCTGCATTCCCATCAGGCAAGCAGCGAAAATGCGGAAGCGTGTCGACCGCCCCACCCTTGCGGCGGATCAGTGTCAGAAACCCCGGGGCCTTTTGACGATTGTATTGCTCTTTTTCGTATAATTCCTTGATTGCGTCCACGAATATCCTCCAAAAAATTAGTTATTAAAAAATATAATCGAATATATTCAAATTATATTCAACAAATCATGGTATTGTCAATAGAAATCACAAATAAAATGTGGAATAATGTCTGACGTGAAAACCCTGTAAAACTTGACGATTGGAGGAAAAAACATGAGTTTCAACAGCTACCGTACGAACCCAAATCTGACCATCGGGGAAGATGATACCGTGGACAGCACGCCGGGAAATCATTCGCTCAACTGCCTGCAGGCCATTGATCCTTCTCTCCTGGATAGCTTGATGGAGAACTCCGGTGGGAAAAAGAAGGGCAAAAAGAAAAAAGGAAAGGGGAAAAAACGGAAACATCGCCTGGAGCAGACGGTGGCCCGCGTTAACTTCCAGAACGGCGTTCTGGCTTACCAAAATTTCTGCTTGGACAGGATGTTACACTTGGCGCTGGGGGCTCAAAAAGGCACCCTCCGGGAACCGCCGATCGAAGTGGGCTTCGAGGTGCTTGGCCGTGGCCGGCGCTGATTACTTCATTAAAAGCGGGCAGTTTGGAAATTTTGACCTTGCTCTGGAGCGGGTGTTTCGGCCCGCCGGAGTGGAGCATCCCACCACGTCTGAGTATTTTCTCCTGTTGAAGTTAAGGGTGGAAGGTGATGCGCGGGAACAGAAAATTTTGCTGCCCATGAATCAGCTGCAGCGCCTGAATCTGGAAGAACATGCCGCGGGGTGCCTGTACATTACATCCCGGGCAAAGAAGCAGGTCCGGGAGATCGTCCGTGCCGCAGCAATCCAGCACCTGGGTACGGGGCAGGCGGCGCTCTGTTTCCCGCAGAGCGGATGGTATGCGCTGCCGGATGGGAAACGAATCTTTGCGGCGGGGGACGAACTGCTCCCCGCCGCCCCTGACCAAGCGGCCGAAGAATTCTTGACGGTGTGTCATACCGGTACAAGGCTGGCAGCCCCAGGGGACCAGACACTGGACGTGACAGCGCAAGAATTCCTGACGTCGCTGCAAAAACATCTGTGCTACCGGCTTCCGGTATTCGGATATGCGATTTTTTCGGCTCACCGTTCTCTCTGGAAAGAGTCAGATCTCCCGTTTGCATGCGCATTATTTATCGTTGGAAAGTCGGGCACAGGGAAAACAACCTTGGCCAGAAACTTTTGCCAGTTGTACGACAGGAATGGCATTCCGGAAGAGTTTCCGGATGCGGAGAGTACTACACCGTCGTTGGGGGAGATCCTTCACAGAACCCGAGACCGCACAGTGTTGTATGACGACATCTGCCGCAGTACAGACACCGAAAATCAGCGTAAACGACTGGATAACGGCGTGAAAGCGGTGCGTTATGTGGCCAACGAGAGCGGTCGAATGAAGATGTCGGGAATTGACCCTCAGTCACATCCGTGTCAAGCGGGACTGGTTCTGACCGCAGAGATTTTGCCCCAAGAGCTTTCGGAAATTACCCGGTGCCTGTTGGTGCAGGTCCATGACTATCGCATCGGCGGAACTTCCCGTGATCGTCAGCTTGCAGCCGGGATGCTGAGAGCCTATCTGAGCTGGTTTGCCGAACACTGTGAGGAGGAACTGGAAAATCTGCGCAGTGCCAAGGCCGGGTTCCCAACAACGCCCTATCCGGATGTGGAGCGGCTGTGGACTTCATTTCTGCAGATAGATTGGTGTTTGGAAAGCTTCCTTCGTTTCCTGAACACGATTGGACCGTGCCGCGACCGGATCCCTGAGCTCAAGCAGAGCTTTGAGCAATGCCTTATGGCTGTGTTTGATGAGGAACTGGGGGTGATTCGCCGTCGCCAGGAGCAGAATAGACCGGTTGAGGAACAGATCCTGCAGGGCGTTCGCACCGGGGTAATACCGGGATTCAGGTACAAAGGGTACTTCTGCGTCAAATTTGATGACATGATGGCGTATTTGCGCAAATGCAACCCGCAGATATCGGAGCGGAATGTGTCAAAATACCTGCGTATGAATCAACTGGTGTCTGTAGACAGCAGTAATAGGGTGAGTAAAAAAGTGGAGGGGATTCGATGGGTCTTTTTGAACGCGAAATTCTTTCAACGGGCAGGGGCGTAAGCTGATTTTCGGCCTGCCGCGCGCCAAACGATGGATTTTCCGATTTTCTCCCAGGTATCGCGTATATATCATACACAGGAAAGAGGCATTTGGAGTTCTAAGCCAGACGATGTGCCGCATTCATTAAGGATAGAATCCAAAACCGGAGAGGAGGGAGAAAATGCGTCAAAAACCAGATCTGGACGGTATGCCAGAAAAGGGGGTGAAAACGAGGGAGATCCGTGTGGAACGTCGCTTCGATTCTGACCGTAGTGTAAAGGACATGCTCAAAAGTTTGATCAGAGCCCATTTCGAGTCTGCGTAAGTCTGCATATTACAGTGGAAGGGAGGTGTGCCCATGGCACGTACAAAGCGGAACCAAGCGAATCGCCCCTTTGGCGGCGCCATGTGGCGCGCCGCCCTCTATGCCCGCCTGTCCCGGGAGGACGGCGACAAGCCGGAGAGCTATAGCATTGCCAACCAGAAGAAGCTCCTGGAGGACTATCTGGCCCAACGGCCGGATATGGCAGCGATGGACTTTTACGTGGATGATGGCTATACCGGTACAAATTTTGAGCGTCCTGCATTCAAACGCCTGATTGCGGATATTGAGTCCGGGCGGGTCAACTGCGTGGTGGTCAAGGACCTGTCCCGTTTCGGAAGAGATTACATTGATGTGGGACGCTATCTGGAGCGGTGGTTCCCAGAGCGTGGTGTGCGCTTTGTCGCCATCGGGGACAATATCGACAGTGAAAAAGGCCCTTATGACATGCTGCTCCCGGTGAAGAACATCATCAACGAACAGTACGCGCGGGATATCTCCCAAAAGGTGCGAAGTTCCTTCCAAGCCAAACAGCGGCGAGGGGAGTTTGTAGGCGCCTTTGCCAGCTATGGGTATCAGAAGGACCCCAACGACCACAACCGGCTGATCGTTGACCCGCCGGCGGCGGCTGTGGTACAGCGGATTTTTACCTTATTTGAACAGGGATATGGAAAAATCAAGATCGCCAAGACATTGAACGCCGAAGGGGTGCCCTGCCCCAGCGAGTACAAGAAACTCAACGGTGAGAAATATCACAATGGTCAGAAGCTGAATGGGACAACCTATTGGACCTACGCCACCATACACCGCATCCTGAACAACCAGATGTACGCCGGCAACATGGAACAGGGTAAGACGCCCCGTCAGACCATGCACGGCAAAGCCAGGCTTGTGTCGAAGGACCAGTGGGCGGTAGTGGAACATACCCACGAGGCCATCATCGGCGCGGAACAGTGGGAGCGGGTCCAATCCCTGCTGCAGCGGGACACCCGGACGCTGAACTTCAAGGAAAATATCAGCCCTTTTGCAGGTTTCCTGCGCTGCGGCGATTGCGGACGGGCCATGAGCAAAACCAACGGTCCGGGCGGCGTGTACTACTGCTGCGGCTCCTACAAGCGGTACGGCCCCACAGTCTGCACCCGCCACGGCATCTCGTACCGGGCGCTGGAACAGATCGTACTGGAGGACCTGAACAAGATCATCTCGGCGGTGGAGGACCTGAAGGAGCTGGCGGAGGGGGCCCGGCCGGAGGCAAAGACCTGCGACCGCAAAGGGGAGCGGGAACGCCTGCTGGGGAATCTGGAGCGGGTCCGCAGGCTAAAAAAGTCCGCCTATGAAGACTACAAAGACGGTTTGATCACCAAAGAGGACTTCCTCCGCTATCAGGAGGACTACCAGCGCCAGGAGAAACTGCTCTCCGGGCAGCTGGAGCGGCCGGAACAGACGCGGGACAGGGGACTGGACAGGCCGTGGGTATCGGAGCTGCTGAAGCGGGGGAAGCTGACGGCTTTGGACCGGGCCACCGTGGCTGAGACCATCAGGCAGATCCTGGTCTTCGAGGATGGACAGCTGGAAATTACATACACGTTCTCAGATGACCTGGGGGTCCTGGAACGGCGGGGCAGAGGATAGTTTGGTTTTCTCCGTCCGTTTTTTCGGGGAAATCCCATGCCTTTACAGCTGATTTGTCCTGTGCTATCATCATTCCAAGAAAAATGCGGACGCTGAGCCCCGAAACCTGTGGGACCCAACGTCCGCAAAATAACATCACCCCAGGCGGCATCGAAGCTGATGGCGACCAGTTTCTGGTCCCGCTGGACGCAGTAGATGGGCAGCTGTCGGGAGGCGGCGGAAACTCCGACCACGGCGGGATAGTTGACCAGGCAGAACATAAGCGCGGCAAGGGTGAGGCAGACCCCGGAGACGACCCATTTTCTGGAAATCAGAAAGATCCGGACGGAACGGAATGGATGGCGCATGGCGATACCCTCCTATAAAATCGTGATGCTCATGTATATGGAGAGAAAAAATGGAACATGCGGCCGGAAAGAAAAAGGACTTGCCGCTCCAGACACATTGTATGGAAACTTCGCCCCGGAGTTTGCGGAAAGCGTCAATTGCATTTTTGCAGGCGGCGTGCTAAACTTATCATAATTCCATCCACTGTGATGTAAGGAAAAGAGATCTGTCATGATTGATGTTTGGGAAGTCACGATTCCGGAACTGTCTGGAGATCAGCCCAGGCGCGCCTATCTCTACCTGCCCGATGAGGCGGAGCAGGACCCGGAGGCGCGCTACCCGGTGCTGTATATGTTTGACGGCCATAACCTGTTTTTTGATGAGGACGCCACCTACGGAAAAAGCTGGGGGATGCTGGAATACATGGAGTCCACCCAGACTCCGCTGATCATTGCCGCCGTGGAGTGCAGCCACGACCCCAACAATGGCCGCCTCAACGAATATTCCCCCTTCGCCTGCCGGGACCCGGAATTCGGACGGATCAAAGGGCTGGGGAAGGTGACTATGGAATGGATGGTGAAGACCTTCAAGCCCCAGATCGATGAGCGGTTTCCCACCCTGCCCGGCCGGGAACACACCTTTATCGGCGGCAGCTCCATGGGTGGGCTGATGAGCCTGTACGCTGTGAGCAAGTACAACAAGTATTTTTCCCGGTGCGCTGCCCTGTCGCCCTCGATCTGGCTGGCCCCTGAGCGGCTGGAACGGCTGCTGCGTACCGCCCGCATCCAGCCCGGCACCGTGGTGTACATGGATTACGGCGCCCAGGAGATGGGCAACCACGGGGAGATGCTCCGGGGCTTTTCCGATGTGGCGTCTCTGCTGCTGGAGCGGGGCGTGGCGCTCACCTGCCGCATTGTGCCGGGAGGCACCCACTGCGAGGCCAGCTGGGAGCGGCAGATCCCGTTTTTTATGAACACGCTGCTCTACGGCCTGTAAGCTGAATAATGGAGGTGCTCCCCATGCAGACACAATATTTTAAGCAGTACAGCCCCGCGCTGGGACGGGATATGGAGTGTAAGGTGTACGGCCACGCGGGCCGGCCGGTGCTGTTTATCCCCTGCCAGGACGGCCGCTTCTTTGATTTTGAGAGCTTCCACATGACCGATACCTGGGCCCCCTGGATCGAATCGGGGCAGGTGATGGTGTTTTCCATCGATACCATGGACAAGGAGACCTGGTCCGACAAGGGGGGCGACCCCTATTGGCGAGCCCGCCGCCACGAACAGTGGATGCGGTATATCACCGACGAGATGGTCCCCTTTATCCGGGACATGACCAACCGCTGCAACGGGTGGACAGGCTTCCCGGGGGTGATGGCCTTCGGATGCAGCCTGGGCGCCACCCACGCCGTCAACCTGTATTTCCGCCGCCCCGACCTGTTCGATGGCCTGCTGGCCCTCAGCGGCATCTACACGGCCAGCTATGGCTTTGACGGCTACATGGACGATGTGGTCTACCTCAACTCCCCTGTGGACTATCTGGCCAACCTGCCCGCAGACCACCCCTTCATCGGCCAGTACAACCAGCACAAGGGTGTCATCTGCGTGGGCCAGGGCGCCTGGGAACAGCCGGAGACCACCCGGCGGGTCCAGCAGCTGTGCCAGGAGAAGGGCATCCAGCTGTGGGTGGACTTCTGGGGCTGGGACGTGAACCACGACTGGCCCTGGTGGCACAAACAGGTGGCCTATTTCCTGCCCTATCTGCTAGGGTGACAGGGTGTGTGTCCTGTTTGGAATTAAGAGAGAAAGCTGGAATCGGTATGAAAAACTTCATTTTTATTTCCCCCAACTTCCCCACCAACTACTGGCAGTTCTGCCGGGAACTGAAGAACAACGGCATGAACGTGCTGGGCATCGGCGACCAACCCTATGACCAGCTCAGCGGCGACCTGAAGGCCAGCCTGAATGAGTATTACAAGGTGGACACGCTGGAGAACTATGACCAGGTGTACCGGGCGGTGGCCTTCTTTATTTTCAAGTATGGCCGCATTGACTGGCTGGAGTCCAACAACGAGTACTGGCTGGAGCGGGACGCCCGGCTGCGCACCGACTTCCACATCACCTCCGGCTTCCAGAACGAGGATATGCCCCGGGTCAAGTATAAGTCCAAGATGAAGGAGTTCTATGCCAAGGCAGGGATCCCCACCGCCCGCTACCACCTGGTGGAGGGCCGGGAGGACTGCGCCGCCTTCATCAAGAAGGTGGGCTACCCGGTGGTGGTCAAGCCGGACAACGGCGTGGGCGCCGCCAACACCTACAAGCTGGCCTGCGACCAGGATCTGGACAACTTCCTGGCGGAGATGCCCCAGGACATACCCTACATCATGGAGGAGTTCGTCAACGCCGAGGTCAATTCCTACGACGCCATCATCGACGCCAACGGCGAGCCTATGTTTGAGACGGGCAACGTCACCCCCTTCTCCATCATGGACATCGTCAACGAGAACGGAAATTCCATTTACTACATTGTGAAGGACCTGCCTGAGGACACCCGGAAGGCCGGCCGGGCCACGGTGAAGGCCTTCGGCGTCAAGAGCCGGTTTGTCCACTTTGAGTTCTTCCGCCTGACTCAGGACCAGAAGGGGCTGGGCAAAAAGGGCCAGATCGTGGGCCTGGAGGTCAACATGCGCCCCTGCGGCGGGTTTACCCCCGATATGATCAACTTCGCCCACAGCACCAACGTGTACAAGATCTGGGCGGATATGATCGCCTTCGGCCGGTCCACCATGCCGGTGGGTGAGCACGCGTTCTGCGCCTTTGCCGGCCGCCGGGACGGCAAGGACTTTGTGCTCAGCCACCAGGAGATCCTGGACAAGTATGCCGCCCAGATGCGGATGGTGGAGCGCATTCCCGACGCCCTGGCCGGCGCTATGGGCAACCAGATGTACGTGGCTGTGTTCCCCACGCGGGAGGAACTGGACCAGTTCTACTGCGACATTTTGCAGTGCCGCTGAGACGTTTTGAGCAAGAATATGAGCCGCCGGGCACAGGCCCCGGCGGCTCATATTTTTTGAAATGACAGCATGAAAGCGCCCTCCTGCCCATGGGGAACAGGAGGGCGCTTTTCGTTGATTTTAACGGGTGGGCACATGCCAGATGTTTTTGGCGTATTCGGAGATGGAGCGGTCGGCGGCGAAGATGCCGGACCGGGCAATGTTGATGAGGGACATCTGGTTCCAGCGCCGCTGGTCGGCGTAAGTCTCCAGAGCGCGGCGGTGGGCGGCGCAGTAGCTGTCAAAGTCGGCGAACAGCATGTACTCGTCGGCCAGGGAGCCGCCGCTGCCGAACAGCAGGCGGTTGGTCAGATTGACATAGGTGGTGTGGTCGCTGAAACCGGAGGCGATCTGGTCGATGACCCGCTTCAGCGCCGGGTTCTGCTGGTAGTAGTCCAGAGAGCGGTAGCCCTGGCGCTTGCGCTCAGCCACCTGGTCGGCGGTGAGGCCGAAGAGGAAGATGTTTTCGTCGCCCACCTGCTGGTGCATCTCCACGTTGGCGCCGTCCAGAGTGCCGATGGTCAGGGCGCCGTTCATCATGAACTTCATGTTGCCGGTGCCGCTGGCCTCCTTGCCGGCGGTGGAGATCTGCTCGGACAGCTCGGAGGCGGGCATCAGCTTCTCCGCCAGGGAGACCCGGTAGTTCTCCAGGAAGACCACCTGCAGCTTATCCTTGCAGATGGGGTCGTTGTTGATCTGGTTGGACAGGGAGTTGATGAGCTGGATGATGTCCTTAGCCACAAGGTAGCCGGGGGCTGCCTTGGCGCCGAAGAGGAAGGTCTGGGGGGTGAATTCCATGTTGGGATTATCCCGCAGCTGGTTGTACAGGTGGACGATATGGAGCACGTTGAGCAGCTGGCGCTTATACTCGTGGAGGCGCTTCACCTGGACGTCGAAGATGGCGTCGGTGTTCAGGATCACGCCGGACTCACGGGCCACATAGCTGGCGAAGCGGCGCTTGTTCTCCTGCTTGATCTTGGCCAGCTGGTCCAGAACGGACGCGTCATCCTTGTATTTTTCCAGGCCGCGGATGGCCTCGGGCTGGAGCAGGTACTGGTCGCCGCCGGTGCACTCCCGGATCAGGGCGTCCAGCTTGGGGTTGATCTGGGACAGCCAGCGGCGGTGGTCGATGCCGTTGGTCACGTTCTGGAACTTGTCGGGGTTAGCCAGATAGGCGTCGTGGAAGACGTCCCGCTTCAGAATGTCGGAGTGGAGGGCGGACACGCCGTTGATGGCCTGGCAGGCGCAGACGCACAGGTTGGCCATGCGGACCTCGCCGCCCCAGATGATGGCCATGTGGCCCACCTTGCCCATGTCGCCGCCGTAGCGGTACTCCAGCTCCCGCTGATAGCGGCCGGAGATCTCCTTGAGGATCTCCCAGATCCGGGGCAGCAGGGTCTCGATCAGGGTCTGGGGCCAGCGCTCCAGAGCCTCAGCCAGGATGGTGTGGTTGGTGTAGCAGACGCTGTGGGTGACGATGTGCCAGGCCTCGTCCCAGGAGTAGCCCTCCACATCCAGAAGGATCCGCATCAGCTCGGGGATGACCAGGGTGGGATGGGTGTCGTTGATCTGGATGACGTGCTTCTCGTGGAAGTTACGCAGGGTGCCGTACTGGGAGCGGTGCTTGCGGACGATGGACTGGACGGTGGCGGAGACGAAGAAGTACTGCTGCTTCAGACGCAGGGATTTGCCCTCGTAGTGGTTGTCATCGGGGTACAGGACCTTGGCGATGACCTCGGCCATGGCCTGCTGCTCCACCGCCTTCAGGTACTCGCCCCGGGAGTACAGGGACATATCCACGGGCACGGGGCTCTTGGCGTCCCACAGGCGCAGGATATTGGTGTGGCGGGTCTGGTAGCCGGCGATCTCCATGTCCCGGGGGATGGCCAGAACGGTGGTGTAGCCCACATGCTCGGGGTGGTTGTGGCCGTTCTCGTCCCAATGGTCCACGATCTTGCCGCCGAACCGGACCTCCTCAGTCTCGTCCAGCTTGGGGATGAGCCAGGCGTCGCCCAGGCCCAGCCAGTTGTCGGCCAGCTCCACCTGCTTGCCGTCGATGATCTTCTGCTTGAAGATACCCAGCTCGTAGCAGATGGAATAGCCGGTGGCGGGGATCTCCAGGGTGGTCATGGAGTCCAGATAGCAGGCGGCCAGACGGCCCAGGCCGCCGTTGCCCAGACCGGCGTCGGGCTCCTGCTCAAACAGGTCGGAGGCGGAAAAGCCCAGGTCCTCCAGAGCGTCCTTCAGAGTGTCAAGCAGCCCCAGATTGTAGGCGTTTTTCTCCAGAGAGCGGCCCATCAGAAATTCCAGGGACAGGTAGTGGACCTGGCGCTGCTGGCCCTCCCAGATCCGGTTGTCTGTCTCCATCTGGCGGCGGGACATGATGTCCCGGAGCACCAGGGCGCAGGCCTTGAACATGTGGTTCTTGGTGGCCTCCTCCACGGTGCGTCCAAAGTTGCGCTGGAGCTTTCCTATAATCATATCGGTAAGCTGGGCCTTGGTATATTCAGCCATAACGCTGCCTCCCGTTCCTTGAATTGTTTTATCATTTTATGATTTATTATGAAAAAGTGTGGGGGAATAGAGCTTTTACAGCCTTTAATTGTATCAGGTTTTCCAGAAAGCGTCAATCGGCAGAAAGGCGCAAAAGGGGAGAAAACGCGGGACGCTCTGTCCATTTTATACAATATTTGACGGGGAAAGAGCGGAAAGGAGGAAGAAAGGGGCCCCCGCCTTCCGGCGGGGGCCCCTGGATGACGGGGAACGGTCAGTCCTGGATGCGCTGGTAGATGTCCAGGTACTGTTTGGCGGAATTAGTCCAGGAGAAGTCGGCAGTCATGCCGGCCTTCTGGAGGCTGCGCCAGGCCTTCTTGTTGTTGTGATAGAGGTCCACAGCCTCCCGCAGCACCCACATCATGTCTCCCGCGTTGATATTGGAGAAGGTGAAGCCGCGTCCTTCGCCGGTGAACTTATTGTATGGTGTGACGGTGTCTTTCAGACCACCAGTTTCCCGGACCACGGGGACGGTGCCGAACCGCATGGCGATGATCTGGCTCAGGCCGCAGGGCTCGGAGATGGAGGGCATGAGGAAGATGTCGGCGCCGGCGTAGATCATGGTGGACAGGGGGGCGGAGTAGGTCAGCTGGGCGGCGAAACGGCCGGGATACTGGCTCTGGGCGTGGCGGAAGGCTTCCTCATACTGCCAGTCGCCGGTGCCCAGCACCACCATCTGCACGTCCATACCCATGATCTCATGGAGAACATCGGTGACCAGGGAGAAGCCCTTGTGGCCCACCAGGCGGGAGATGCAGGCGATGATGGGAATGTCCGGGTTCTCCTGGAGTCCCACGGCCTTCTGAAGGGCCAGCTTGCACTCGTTCTTCCCCTTGACCAGAGCCTTGGTGGTGAAGTTGGCGGTCAGGCCGGGATTGGTGGCAGGGTCATACAGCTCCATGTCGATACCGTTGAGGATGCCCTCGATCTTGCCGGCCTGCTGGTTGATGACGCCGTCCAGACCCTTGGCATAGAAGGGGGTGCGCAGCTCCTGGGCGTAGGTGGGGGAGACGGTGGTAACGAAATTGGAGGCCATGATGGCGCCCTTCATCAGGTTCACGTCCCCAAAGTAGGCCAGCATTCCCTCGTTGAAGTAGCTGGCGTCCAGGCCGATGACGTCCTTCAGCACCTGCTCGCCGTAGCGGCCCTGGTACTCAATGTTGTGGATGGTGAAGACGGACTTGGCGTGGGCCAACTGGGGGATACGGTACTTCTCCTCCAGCAGATAGACGGGGACCAGGGCGGTCTGCCAGTCGTTGCAGTGGATGACGTCGGGAGCCCAATCCAGCTGCCCCGGCGTCTCGATGACGGCCCGGGAGAAATAGGCGAACCGCTCGCAGTCATCGAAGTGACCGTAGATCTGCCAGCGCTTGAAATAGTACTCGTTGTCCACAAACCAGTAGGTGACGCCGTCACGCTCCAGTTCAAAGACCCCGCAGTAGACCTGACGCCAGGACAGGGTGACGTTGAAATATTTCAGGAAGGTCATCTGGCTGCGCCATTCCTGGCCGATCCCCTCGTACAGGGGGAGAATGACCTTGACCTCATGGCCCTCCTTGGCCAGAGCCTGGGGGAGGGAGCCGGCCACGTCGGCCAGACCGCCGGTCTTGATGAAGGGAGCAACTTCGGGAGAGGCAAATAAGATTTTCATAATGATCCCCTTTCGTTCGAAAATGCCGGAGAGACAGGGTATCCTGCAAGTTCTTTGATCAAACCCGCTGCACGCGGCTTGATCGCGGCGGAACGCCGCGCCCCGGAGGAGGCAAAGAAAGGACCGCAATCAAGTATAAGGTGGCTCCACCGGGGGAGAGAGGGAGGAGATTCCCCGCTTTCCGCACGATGGAGCCGCTGTTTCTTGTGTGTTATACCACGGTGCCCTTGGCGATGGCCAGAGGATAGGTGGAGTGGCCCATCAGCATACGGTCAGCGTTGATGGTGACGTTCTTATCCGCGATGACGTAGGCCAGGGAGGCTCCCGCCTTGACCACGGTGCCCTGCATCAGGACGCTGTTGACCACCTTGGCGCCCTTTTCCACGATGACGCCGCGGGAGAGAATGGAGTTCTCCACCTCGCCCTCGATGTAGCAGCCGTCCGCCACCAGAGAGCACTTGGAGACGGAGTTGGGGCCGTAATAGGTAGAGGGGTTGGACATGTCCTTGGTGCGGATGGGACGGGCGGGGTTGAACAGGTCGGCCCGGATGGCGGGGTCCAGCAGGTCCATGGAGCGCTGGAAGTAGTCGCCCACGGACTGGAAGCGGCCCGCGTAGCCCTGGTGGATATAGGGCATCAGCTTCAGGGACTTCAGACGGGGCTGGAGCACGCCGCGGCTGAAGCTATGTACGTCGTGGGCGGCACAATATTCCACCATATCCATCAGCAGCTGCTTGGACATGACATAGATCTCCAGGGACTCCAGAGCCTTGTCGGCGGAGGTGGGATGGACGGACAGGTCGGTGACACGGCCGTCGGCGCTGACCTCCACATACTCGGAGAACCGGGGCGCGCCGTTCAGAGTGGGGGTGCACACCACGGTGATGTCAGCGCCGGAGGCGATGTGCTGGTCATAGACCGCCTCC
Organism: Pseudoflavonifractor phocaeensis; assembly: GCF_021531815.1. Lineage (GTDB taxonomy): Bacteria > Bacillota > Clostridia > Oscillospirales > Oscillospiraceae > Lawsonibacter > Lawsonibacter phocaeensis_A. The sequence goes on along the minus strand of NZ_JADYUM010000006.1, from coordinate 32,583 downwards.
ACGTCTAGGTTGACGGCCACGTCGCCCCAGCCCATGATGACATAGTCCTGGCGGATGTTCTTCAGGTATCCGGCCACGCCGGCCAGGGCCTCCATATTGCCGCGGTACTCGCCGTGGCCCTGCTCCGCGTAGCTGAAGGGGGGCAGGATGCGCAGGCCGCCGTGCTTGCGGCTCAGGTCCCAGTCCTTGCCGGAGCCCAGGTGGTCCAGCAGGGACTGGTAGCTCTCATGGACGATGACGCCCACGTCGGTGATGCCGGCGTTGACGTAGTTGGACAGCATGAAGTCGATCAGACGGTACCGGCCGCCGAAGGCCAGAGAACAGGTGTTGCGCGGGCGAGTCAGCTCACCCAGATTGGCGTCGGAGCGGTAGGCAAAGAGAATACCATGGAGGTCGTTCATGCCCGCTCACCTCCCTTCACATCTTCCCGGATCATGGCGCTGGGGGAGACCACAGCCTTTTCCCCCACGGTGACGCCGCTGGCCACCACGGCGATGCCCCACTCGGGGCTGTCATCGGGGGCGGAGCCCACCACGGCCTCCGACTCCACCACGGCGTTCTCCGCCACGATGGCGTAGGACACCTTGGCGCCCGCCTTCACCACGGCGCCGGGCATCAGAATGGAATACTGGACATCCGCGCCCTCCTCCACCGTGACTGAGTGGAAAAGCACCGAGTTCTCCACCGTGCCGTCCACCTGGCAGCCGCCGGTGACCAGGGAGTGGGAGATCTTGGCGTTGGGGCCGGTGACGTGGGGCGGCTTGATGGGAGTACGGGCGTAGATGGGCCAGCTGGGATCGTACAGGTCGATGCTGCTCCGGGGGGCCAGCATGTCCATATTGGCGTCCCACAGGGAGTTGATGGTGCCCACGTCCTTCCAGTAGCCCTGGAAGCGGTAGGCCATCATCTTCTCACCGGCGGCCAGCATGTTGGGGATGATGTTCTTGCCGAAGTCGTTGGAGGAGTTGGGGTCGGCCTCGTCGTCGATCAGGTACTGGCGCAGCTTGGACCAGGTGAACACATAGATGCCCATGGAGGCCAGGTTGCTCTTGGGATGCTTGGGCTTCTCCTCGAACTCGAAGATCCGGTCCTCGGCGTCCACGTTCATGATGCCGAAGCGGGTGGCCTCCTCCATGGTGACCTCCAGCACGGAGATGGTGCAGGCGGCGCCCGTCTTCTTGTGCAGGTCCACCATGTCGGCGTAGTCCATCTTGTAGATATGGTCGCCGGACAGGATCACCACATACTCGGGGTCGTACAGGTCCAGGAAGCCGATGTTCTGATAAATGGCGTTGGCGGTGCCTTTATACCAGGTGCCCTGGTCGCCTTCCCGCATGTAGGGAGGCAGGATATGGACGCCGCCGTCGGAGCGGTCCAGGTCCCAGGGCTGGCCGTTGCCCAGATAGCTGTTCAGCTCCAGGGGACGGTACTGGGTCAGGACGCCCACCGTGTCGATGCCGGAGTTGACGCAATTGGACAGGGGAAAATCAATGATGCGGTACTTTCCGCCGAAGGGAACGGCGGGTTTCGCCACGTGGCTGGTCAGGGCGTAGAGGCGGCTGCCCTGCCCGCCGGCCAGCAACATGGCCACAACTTCTTTTTTCATACTGTCACCTCTTGTCTGTTTCGGGGGGAGCTATATGGAAGCAGGCGCTCGCCGGAGGCGCGCCCTGTTGTTCCCGGGGATCAGTCCTGCGCGGGTTCCTTGGGCTTGGCAGTCTTCTTCGCCTTGGGGGGCGCCGCCTTTTTGGCCTTGGGCGCGGCAGCTTTCTTGGCCTTGGCGGGGGCTTTTTCCGCCTTGGACGCTGCGGCCTTTTTGGCTGTGGGGGCCTTCTCAGCCTTGGCGGGGGCGGCGTCCTTGTCCGCCTTGGGCTTGCGGACGGGGTTCTTCCGTACGCAGCGGTAGATCATGGCGGACATGGGAGGCAGGTCGATGGTCAGGGACTGCTGCTGGTCGTGGCAGGGGACCTTCTCCGTCTTGATGGGGGCGGTGTCGCCCAAGCCCTGGCCGCCGAACTCGGGGGCGTCGGTGTTCAGAATGGGGGCCCAGGTGCCGCCGAAGGGAGCGCCCACCCGGTAGCCCTTCCGGTGCTCGGGGGAGAAGTTGCACACCACGATCAGAGGCTTGCCCTCCTTGTCCCAGCGCAGGAAGGCCACGGTGTTGGCCGTGTTGTCGTCGGCGCACAGCCACTGGAAGCCCTGCCAGGAGTTGTCCTGCTGCCAGAGGGCGGGCTGCTCCAGATAGAGGGCGTTCATGGCCTTGAAGAAGGCCTGGGTCTGGCGGTGGGGCTCATACTGGAGCAGGTGCCAGTCCAGAGAGTATTCAAAGTGCCACTCGTTCCACTGGCCCAGCTCGGCGCCCATGAAGGTGAGCTTCTTGCCGGGATGGGTCATCATGTAGGTGTAGAAGGCCCGGACGCCGGCGAACTTCTGGGGGTTGTCCCCGGGCATCTTGCCGAAGAAGGAGCCCTTCATATGGACCACTTCGTCATGGGACAGGGGCAGGATGTAGTTCTCCGAGAAGGCGTACATCAGGGAGAAGGTGATGTCCCGGTGGTTGAACTGCCGGAAATAGGGGTCCATCTTGATGTAGTGGCAGATGTCGTTCATCCAGCCCATGTTCCACTTGAAGTTGAAGCCCAGGCCGCCGTCGCTGACGGGATAGGTCACCTTGGGCCAGGCGGTGGACTCCTCGGCGATCATCAGCACGTCGGGGTGGGCGGCGAAGACGGCGGTGTTCAGCTTCTGGAGGAACTCGATGGCCTCCAGGTTTTCGTGGCCGCCGTTGACGTTGGGCATCCAGGCCCCGTCCTGCCGGCCGTAGTCCAGGTACAGCATGGAGGAGACGGCGTCCACCCGCAGGCCGTCCATGTGGTACTCCTCCAGCCAGAACATGGCGGAAGAGAACAGGAAGGAGCGGACCTCGTTGCGGCCGTAGTCGAAGACGTCGGTGCCCCAGTCGGCGTGCTCGCCCTTCCGGGGGTCGGAATACTCATAGGTGGGGGTGCCGTCGAAGTTGTACAGGCCGAAGGCGTCCCGGGGGAAGTGGGCGGGGACCCAGTCCATGATGACGCCGATGCCCGCCTGGTGGAGCTGGTCGATGAGGTATTTCAGGTCATCGGGGGTGCCGAAACGGCTGGTGGCGGCGAAATAGCCGGTACACTGGTAGCCCCAGGAGGCGTCCAGGGGATGCTCGGTGACGGGGAGCAGCTCCACATGGGTGAAGCCCATCTCCTTTACATAAGGAACTAAGTAAGCGGCGGTGTCCCGGTAGCTGAGGAACTCGCCCTCGCCGGTGCGGCGCCAGGAGCCCAGATGGCACTCGTAGATATTCATGGGGGAGGTATAGGGGACCTGCTTGGCCCGGTACTCCATCCAGCTCTGGTCCCCCCACTGGTAGCCGGTGTCCAGGTCATAGATCTTGCTGGATACGTTGGGACGGGTGGCGGCGTGGAAGGCGTAGGGGTCGGCCTTGCCCACAAAGCCGCCGCCGGCCTTGTGGATGGCGTACTGGTAGGCGTCATAGCGCTGTAGGCCGGGGACGAAAGCCTCCCAGATGCCGCCCTCCAGCTTGGTCATCGGGGTGGCCTGGAGGTCCCAGTTGTTAAAATCACCGATAATGGAAACCAGGGGGGCGTTGGGCGCCCACACCCGGAACAGATAACCCTCGGTGCCGTTCTCGTCCTTGGCGGGGTGGGAGCCAAAGCAGCGCCAGGCGTGGGTGGAACGGCCCTCGGAGAAAGCCTCCAGCTCAAAAAATAGTTCATGAGAGGAGAGATTTTCCTGATATTTAGACAAAATGATCACCTCTGTGGAGAGTTAATACCAGAGATTGGGGTAAAAAGCACAACGCCGTGTCAAAACAATCCCTGAATATTTATATAAATTATACAACAAGCTGTTTGTGCCGTCAAGTTAAATAGAGGGAAACATATCTTTTGGGAGAAAAAAGACAGAAAAGGCAACTATGTACCCGCCGGAGGCGGGTAGGTCAGCCGGCCATGAGCAGCTGACGGAGCATCCGGGTGAAGATGCCGGGAACGGTGAGCCTGTCCACCTGCTGGGCGGAGACGATGGGGACGGTGTCCCGCAGCTCCTCCCCCACATAGACCTCTAATTGGCCCAGGGTCTGGCCCTGTTCCACCGGGGCCTCCAGGTCCTCGGCCAGGGTGAGCTTGGTGGACACCTGGTCCTCCTGGCCCTTGCGTACCAGCAGGCGGCACTCCCGCTGGAGCTGGGGCTGGACCTGGGAGACGGTACCCAGCAGCACGTCCACCGGAGCCAGAGGAGCGTCGGGATAGGCGTTGACCAGGGCGTAGTTGGCGAAGCCGTAGTCCAGCAGGGCCTTGGCGTCTTCAAAGCGCTCCGGGCCGGTGGGGGATCTCATGATGACGGCGATGAGCTCCATGCCGTCCCGCTCGGCGGTGGCGGAGATGCAGAAGCCCGCCCCGTCGGTGGAGCCGGTCTTCAGACCGGTGGTCCCCTGGTAGAACCGGACCAGCCGGTTGGTGTTGGTCAGGCCGAAGGCCCCGTCCCGGATGGAGTCCATCCAGATGGTGGTGTACTGGCGGATGTTGGGGTGGTTCAGGATCAGCTCCCGGGACATGAGGGCGATGTCATAGGCGCTGGTCAGGTGGCCCTGGGCGGGCAGGCCGGTGCAGTTGACGAAATTGGTGTCCGCCATGCCCAGCTCCCGGGCCCGCTGGTTCATTTGGGAGACAAAGGCGGTCTCGCTGCCCGCCAGATGTTCCGCCAGGGCCACGGCACAGTCGTTGCCGGACACCACCGTGACGCATTTGATCATCTCGGAGACGGACATCTGCTCCCCCTCCTTCAGGTACACCTGGGAGCCGCCCATCCCGGCGGCGTGGGCAGAGACGGTGACCATGTCCTCCGGGGACAGCCGGCCCGAATCCACCGCCTCCATCACCAGCAGCAGGGTCATGACCTTGGTGACGCTGGCTGGTTCCAGCTTGGCGTGGGAGTCCTGGTCATACAGGATGGTCCCGGTCTCCTTTTCCATCAGGACGGAGGAGGCGCAGGACAGGGACAGGCCGGCGTCCTCCCCCACGGCGGACGAGGCGGGAATGGCGGCGGACAATATCAGCGCCGCCAGACATACAGCGGAAAGTCGCTTCATAGATCGTTCCTCCTGAACCATCGTTGGTGTGTATGGTCAGGATGTGGAGGAAAAGGAAGTTCTATGCAGGAGGGAAACCGGTATTTTTTTCTGGACAGGCTCTCCCAATACCATAATCTATCCTGCGCGTGAGATATGCCGAAAGAGGGCGAAGGGGAGATGATAAATTTTTGTTTGTATTAAGTTATCGCCTGCGGGCGGGACGGGGATGGGGATGTTTCGCCCCCGGGCGAGGTACTTTTGTAGAGATACAAAAGTACCCAAAAAATCTCCGGGCCTGCGGGCCCGGACCTGATGAGAGTTCGATTGGGAAAGTATTCCTTGCGTCCGGCGCGCAAAATTCGGTTCTGTTGCCTCTCTTTCCGGGCCTTCGGCCCTGAGTAATACGAGTTTGGATGAGAACAGCTACTGAATGTCAGCGCCTGCGTTTCCGAATTGTGCGGCGTGGTTCCTGACTGCGCTGCTCCGCCCCGTTGTGCAAAACTTGATTCAGTGGCACGTCCCACCGGGCGGCCCCGGCTGGCCACGGAGGTAAGGAGTGTCAGGGACAGGTCATGCCGTGACCGAGGCGGGCTATATTGCTGATCCCCCGTAAAATCTCTGGATTTTGCGAAGCAAAAAGGCGGTGTGAGTCAATTCAAATTTTGCGGCCTGGGCCGTTGGTTCCTTTTGATCGCCGCAAAAGGAACTCGCCCCGCAGGGCGAATCCCTTTGCCCCATAAACGAAAATTTATTTTTCTTGGGTGACGGGAAACGTGCAACATTTGCGCGCTGGGAGGGGATAGGTGAGGAGGGATAGGGTGGCGAACACAAAACTCCCGGGACGGGAGCAGATTTTAAAACGCATGTGGAAGCTGGCCAACGCCGGAGCCGTGGACGCAGTCCGTCTGGCCTGCTTCCCAGAGGAGGAGTGGGGCAGCCTGGAGAACCTGGACCTGGACGCCCTCACTGAATTCAAGCGGGGGGCCAACGGGGTCATCGAGCTGAAATTCGCCGACCGGGGCAGGCTCCTGGAGCGGCTGCTGGACGCCGCGGACCACAGCGGTGAGGAACAGGTGGACCGCTTCCTGAGCGCCATGGAGGGGAAGGGGGAATGAGGCCGTGGAGGACATGGTGTTTTCCCCCAAGCAGCGGAACGTGTTGACCTGGTGGCGGCCTGGCTCGCCCCACAGGGAGAAACAGGCCATCATCTGCGACGGCGCGGTGCGCAGCGGCAAGACCCTGTGCACCGGCCTTTCCTTTTTCTGCTGGGCCATGCGTTCCTTCCACCGGAAGAACTTCGCCCTGTGCGGAAAAACCATTGTGTCCGTGCGGCGGAACCTGCTGGAGGAGCTGCTGCCCCTGTTGGAAAACATGGGCTTTCGCTGTGAGCAGAAGGTGTCCCGGAATATCCTGAAGGTCCGGCTGGGCGGGCACAGCAATACCTTTTACCTGTTCGGCGGCAAGGACGAGGGCTCGGCGGCCCTGATCCAGGGGATCACCCTGGCGGGGGCCCTGCTGGACGAGGTGGCGCTGATGCCCCGGTCCTTTGTGGAGCAGGCGGTGGCCCGGTGTTCGGTGACAGGCAGCAAGCTGTGGTTCTCCTGCAACCCCGAGTCCCCGGCCCACTGGTTCTACCGGGAATGGATCTTAAAAACAGAGGAGAAAAAAGCACTGCGCCTCCAATTCTCCATGGAGGACAATCCGGGGCTGTCCCCGGAGGTGCTGGAACGGTACAAGACCATGTTTGAGGGGACCTTCTACCGCCGGTTCGTCCTGGGGGAGTGGGTGGCCGCCGAGGGGCGGGTCTACGACTTTTTCGACGAACGCTTTGTGCAGGATGTTCCAAGGGAAAATCTGGAAAACTGGCACATCTCCTGTGATTACGGCACCCTGAATCCCACGTCCATGGGGCTGTGGGGCCAGCGGAACGGGGTGTGGTACCGGGTGGCGGAGTATTACTACGACGCCAGGCAGCAGCGGCGGCAGAAGACCGACGAGGAGTACGCAGACGAGCTGGCCGGACTGGCCGGGGGGCGGGAGATCCGGGCAGTGGTGGTAGACCCCTCCGCCGCCAGCTTTATCGAGACACTGCGCCGCCGGGGATGGCGGGTGCGGAAGGCGGACAACGAGGTGCTGTCCGGCATCCGTCTCACCGCCCGGCTGCTGAAGGCGGGGAAAATCGTCATCTGCAAGGGCTGCGGGGACGCCATCCGGGAGTTCTCCCTCTACCGTTGGGAAGAACAGGGGGACGGCCAGGACCGGGTGCGGAAAGAACATGACCATGCCATGGATGAGATCCGCTATTTTGCCGCCACGGTGGCGGCGAAGGAGACAAACGGCAGCTGGTTTGCGGGGAGCGTGGAGCGGAGAAGGTTTTGAGCCAGCAATCAGGAAACGTGGTGTCCGGCTTCGCCGGACCTTTTTATCCATTCCGCCTGTGGCGGGAAGACGGGCCGTCGGGGACGGCGGTCCCTACAAAAAGGGGGAGTCAGTAAAGTGAAATGGTGGGAACGGAAACGGAAGGAGCCGCCCGCTCCGGTGGTGCAGGTGCGCCAGGGCGGCAGCCACCCCTTCGGCGCGCTGGAGCGGTACACGCCCCTGCGGCCGGGAGAACTGAGCCTGTACCGGGCCATCCGGGAGGGCGTGCCCATTGTGGACGCCGCCATCTGGAAGCTGGTACGCCTGTGCGGCGGCATGTCCGTCCGGTGCAGGGACGGCCGGGCCCAGCCGGGGCTGGAGCGGTTTTGGAAGACGGTGGACACAGGCTGGGGCCAGCGGGGGGTGCAGTCCTTTCTGGACCGGTATCTGGACGCTATGTTCACCTGCGGCCACGGCCTGGGAGAGATCGTATTGGCACCCGGCGGACGGGATATCGCCGCCCTGCTGTGCGCTGACCCGGAGCAGGTGGAAGTGAAGACGGGAGACAACCCCATGGACTTCCGCCTGTGCCAACGGAAGGTGGGAGCGCCGGAGGAACTGCCCTTTCAGGACCTGCTGCTGTTCACCCCCTTCCAGCCCACGGGAGACGCCCCCTGTGGGGTGTCCCTGCTGCGGTCCATGCCCTTTCTGGCGGGCATCCTGCTGAAGATCTTCCAGACCACGGGACAGAACTGGGAGCGGGCGGGCAACCTGCGCTTTGCCGTGGTGTGCCGGCCTGAGGAGGGCGAGGGGGGCTTTGCCCAGGAGCGGTGCCGCCAGATCGCCCAGGAGTGGTCCTCCGCCATGCAGGCGGGCCGGGAGGGCTCGGTACGGGACTTTGTGGCGGTGGGCGACGTGGACATCAAGGTCATCGGCGCCGACAGCCAGGTGCTGGACAGCCAGGTGCCGGTGCGGCAGATTTTGGAGCAGCTGGTGGCTCGGACGGGCATTCCGCCCTTCATGCTGGGCCTGTCCTGGTCCTCCACCGAGCGGATGAGCACCCAGCAGGCCGACCTGCTCACCAGCGAGATCACCGCCATCCGCCGCAGCGTGGAACCGGTGCTGTGCCGGGTGGCCGAGCTGTGGCTGCGGCTCCGCGGCTATGATGACCGGGTGGAGATCGTCTGGGAGGACATCAACCTGCAGGACATCGTGGAGGAGGCCAAGGCCGATCTGTACCGCGCCCAGGCGGAGAGCATGAAGGAGGAGAACACATGAAGATCGTAAAGGAATCCCAGGGAGGACAGGGCACGGCGGTGACCGGGGAGGACCTGGTCCTCATCAACGCCCTATCCCGGAAGGAACTGAAAGCGGAGGAGGTGTACACCTTCTCAGTGCGGCTGTGCGACAACGAGGTGGACCGGGACTTGGAGCGGTTCGCCCCCCGGACCCTGGAGGAGCTGGCCCCTCTGTTTGTGGGCAAGAGCGGCATCTTTGACCACCAGTGGTCCGCCCGGGGTCAGGCCGCCCGCATCTACAAGGCCGAGGTGATTCAGGAGCCGGAGAAGCTCACCCGGGCGGGGGACGGCTACTGCTGGCTGAAGGGGTACGCCTATATGGTGCGTACCGACAGCACAAAGGACCTGATCGCAGAGATCGAGGGGGGCATCAAGAAGGAGGTCAGCGTGGGCTGCGCGGTGGAGCGCGCGGTGTGTTCCATCTGCGGGGCGGACCTGAACCGGGCCGCGTGCGGCCACAAAAAGGGAGAGCGCTACGACGGGCAGCTGTGCTACGCCAGCCTGGAGGGGGCCGATGACGCCTATGAGTTCTCCTTCGTGGCGGTGCCCGCCCAGCCTGCCGCCGGAGTGGTTAAGGGTGCGGGCCGGGTGTACGCCGATCTGAAGACCCTGGCCGCGGAGCATCCCGGCTGCGCCCGGGAACTGGAGAAATTGGAGGAGGAGGCCCGGCTGGGCCGGACCTATCTGACTGAGCTGAGGCAGGAAGTGGTGCGCCTGGGACTGCTGGCCGGGATGGGCCTGGACTGCGAAACGCTGACGGGCATGACGGACAAGCTGTCCCGGGAGGAACTGCTGGCCATGAAGCGGGCCTACGGCGGCCGGGCGGAGGAGCGCTATCCCCTGAAACCCCAGCTGGAGTACGGGGAGAAAGCAACCCTGGACAGCGAGAAGGACCGGGCGTTTTTGATTTGAGGATAGCGGCGGGAGAAATACCCGCCCTACCAAATAAACAAGGGAGGAACATTGAGGATGAGCAAAATTTCCTTTGAAGACATTGGGGCCGTGACGGCCACCTTCGCCGCGGACGAGGGCGTGGAGGGCGGCCAGGTGGTCAAGGTGACGGGCAACGGCACCGTTGGCCCCTGCGCCGCGGGGGACGCTTTCTGCGGCGTGGCCCTGGAGCCCCGGAAGAGCGCTGCCGCCGTCCAGGTGAAGGGCTTTGTCACCGTCAGCTGCACCGGCGACCTGGCCCTGGGATGGACCACCCTGGCGGCCGACGGCCAGGGCGGCGTAAAGGCGGCCGCCAGCGGCGGCGTCACTGTCCTGGTAGTCAGCGCCGGCAGCGGCAGCGCCGTGGTGTGTCTGTAATTTTGAGAGGAGCGTGGAACAATGGCTTTTTCTTATGACAATCTGAAACTGGACAAGGGCATGTACCAGGAGGCGGGCAGCACCTTTACCCAGGTGCTGGAGCGCCTGGACCCCAGCGAGCAGTACAAAGGCACCAGCCTGGAGGGGCTGGACGCCTTCCAGCGCCAGCTCAAGCGCTTTGACATCAAGGTGAAAGGCGCGGGCAGCGACGTGGTGGAAAAGTTCTTCCGCACCGCCGATTCCGCCGTCCTGTTCCCCGAGTACATCGCCCGGGCTGTCCGCCAGGGCATGGAGGAGGACATCCTGCCTCATATCACCGCCGCCGTCACCAAGTTCGAGGGTATGGATTACCGTTCCATCACCGCCGAGAATGGGGAAGCCCATGAGCTGCGCCATGTTGAGGAGGGGACGGCCATTCCCGCCACCACGATCCAGGTCCAGTCCAATCTGGTCAAGCTGCGCAAGCGGGGCCGTATGCTGGTGGCCAGCTATGAGGCGGTGCGCTATCAGAAGCTGGACCTGTTCTCCGTCACCCTGCGCCAGATCGGCGCCCACATCGCCCGGGCCAACCTGGAGGACGCGGTGGATGTGCTGATGAACGGCGACGGCAACAACAACGCCGCCGCCGTGGACCAGGTGGCTTCCAAGGGCACCCTGACCTACGACGACCTGGTGGACTTCTGGGCCAAGTTCGACCCCTACCAGATGAACGCCCTGCTGGTGTCCGGCGACGTGATGGTCAAGATGCTCAAGCTGTCCGAGTTCCAGAATCCCATGACCGGCCTGAATTTCCAGGGCACCGGCAAGCTGACCACCCCCCTGGGCGCCACCCTGCTGCGCACCTCTGTCCTGCCCGCCGGCACCGCCATCGGCTTGGACAAGCGGTTCGCCCTGGAGATGGTCCAGGGCAGCGACGTGATGGTGGAGTACGACAAGCTCATCGACCGCCAGCTGGAGCGGGCCGCCATCACCACTGTCAGCGGCTTTGCCAAGGTGTTCCAGGACGCTTCCCGCGTGCTGGAGGTTTGAGATGACGGAAGAAATCGTAGCCCTGTGTAAAGCCATGGGGGCCGATGGGGACCGGGAGGAGCTGCTGCTCCCCCTGGTCCGGGCGGTGGTGTCCGCCATGGAGGGGCGGCTGAGAGCGGGAGTCACGCCGGAGGACTGCGGCGACGCCTTCCTCCTGGCCGCCGCCATGGTGGTCATGGACGGTCTGGAAGGCGTGGCGGGGAACGGACGGGTGACCTCCTTTACCGCGGGCGATGTGTCCATCCGCACCGGGGCAGACAAAAGCGAGTCCCGCACCGCCCAGGCGGAGCGGCTGATGGCCCCCTGGCTGGGGGAGACGGGCTTTGCTTTCCGGGGGGTGGCGGGATGATGGACCGGGAGTGGCGGAGCATTTTGAACCGCTACGGACAGCAGGTCCTGGTGCGCCCCAGAGCCGGCCAGGAGGAGGTGCCCCTGCGGGCCTTCCTCCAGCCGGTGCTGGACCGGAGCCGGGGACAGGAGGTGCCCTCCCCCCTGGGCCTGCGCCGGGAGGACCGGATGCTCTATCTGGGTCCCGGCGACCAGCCGCTGACTGCCGGGGAGAGCCGGGTGACGTGGGGGAAACGGGACTATGACGTCCAGTCGGCCCACCAGGTGGGAGACAGCCACTGGTGGGCCCTGCTCCGTCCCCGGGACAAGGAGGAACTATGAGCACTGGATTGGAGAACATCCGGGAGCGGATGGCCGGCTATTTGACGGAGCGGGGGGTGCGGGCCGTGACGGCCTGGCCCCAGGGACAGCGGCAGGTGCTGGAGGCCCCGGTGGCGGTGGTCTCCCTGCGGGCATGTGAGGCCGGGCCCGCCGGCTTTCAGAATTACCTGGGGGAGCGGTACAACGAAACCACCGGACTGTGGGAGGAGCTGTATGGTCGGAAGGTCAGGCTCACCTTCGGCCTGGACCTGTACGCCCCCGCCCGGGGGGACGGGGCGGAGCTCCAGGCGGCCTTCGACACCCTGGCCGCCGCCCTCGCCGGAGACGGACCCCAGGGGCTGGAGGTGCTGGAGTTCTCCTGCGGGGAGACGAAGCACGACAGTCAGGCAAGTCTGCTGAAACGGACGGCCCAGGCGGTGTGTCAGGCCTGGCTGTACAGCACGCCCCAGTCGGGCGGGCTCTTTTTGGATTTTGAACTGCGAGGTGGATGGAAAACATGAATATCACGGTACATCAGCGTCCGGGGGTCTACTCCGCCTATGACGCGTCCTCGGTGGTGAGCGGCAGCGGCGGCGGAAAGACCGTGGGCCTGGCGGCGATCAATACGGTGGCCCAGGCGGGAACGGTCCATATCATCACCAGCTATGACAAGGCGGTGGCTACCTTCGGCTCCGCCGGGGGGCAGGACATGGCGGAGCTGATCCGTCTGGCTCTGAAAAACGGCGCCTCCGCCGTGGCCGCGGTGGCGGCGGCGGACGAGAGCGGCTATCAGGCGGCCTTTGACGCGCTGAACATGACAGAGGACATCTCCGTCCTCATCTGCGATAGCACGGACACGGCGGTCCAGAAGAAGCTGCGGGACAGCGCCGTCCAGGCGTCCCAGGCCCGGCGGGAGCGCATCGCCGTGGTGGCCGGGGCCAAGGACGAATCGGTGGACGACCTGATCGCCCGGGCCAAGGAACTGAACCATGAGCGGGTGGTACTGACGGCCCCCGGGGCCGTGGACAGCCAGGGAGCCGGCCTCTCCGGCGTGTCGGTGGCGGCGGCATTGGCCGGGGCCATCGCGGGGGAGGGTGACCCCGCCGTCCCCATGGGCGGCGCGGAGCTGCTGGGCCTCCACGGCTTGGCCCTGCGCTATGAGGACAATGACCTGGACCGGCTGATTCTGGGGGGCGTTACCCCCGTGGAGCAGGTGGGGGGCGCGATCACGGTGGTCCGGGGGATCACTACCCGCACCACCACCGGGGAGGCGGCGGACAGCACCTGGCGGGACCTGTCCACCATCCGCATTGTGGACGACGTGATCCCCAGCCTGCGCACCGCCCTGCGGGCCAAGTTCCGCCGGGCCAAGAACACGGAGCAGAGCCGGGGGGCCATCCGGGCCCAGGTGGTGCTGGAGCTGGAGAACAAGCTGGCCCGGGAGATTATCACCGGCTATGAGAATGTGGCGGTGACGGCGGACGCCGAAGACCCCACCCGGTGTCTGGTGGACTTCTCCTTCACCGTGGCCCATGGGCTGAATCAGATCTGGCTCACGGCCCATATTACCGTTTGAAGCGAGGGAGGTTAGAGCATGAGTATCGCGGGATTTCCCACCAGCAGCGACATCTATCTGGAGGTGGACGGTACCCGGGTGGCGGTGGTCCAGAGCTACACCGCCAAGGCCACCAAGAGCAGCACCGCCGTGGAGGCCTTCGGGGAACAGGAGCCGGTGGCCACCATTCCGGGCCAGGCCAAGCATGTGGTGGAGCTGACCCGGCTGTACGCCACCGACGAGGCCATCCGGGACGGCATCGACTTTTACAGCCTGTCCGGCTTCTCCCTGGTCATCTGCAAGCCGGACCGGAAGATCATCTACTCCGACTGCCAGTGGAGCTCCATCCAGGAGAACGCCACCCTGGGCAGCATGGTGCTGGAGAAGGTCACCCTGGTGGCCTCCCGGCGCATTGAGACGGAGGTGTAAGCCGTGACCCTGTCCATTTTGGCCCAGCGTGACCGGATCACCCTGGACAACGGCATGGACCTGCGCCTGCTGTCCGCCCTGGAGGTCCTCCAGGCCCGGCGGGAGGCGGGGGAGCTGGCCCGGTCAGACCGGGAGCGGGCCCTCTGCTCCAACGCCTGCCTGCTGGCCCGGGCGCTGGAGCGGACCGGGGACCACAGCCCGGTCTTCGACAGCGGGGAGGCGGTATTGGCCGGCTTGACCGTGGAGGAGATCGGCGCGCTGGCGGCCCGGTGGTCCGCCTTCCGGAAGGAGGCGGACCCCGGCTTGACCCTGGACCGGGAGGAACTGGAGAACGTAAAAAAAAACTCCGCTCCGACCGGGGCGGACGGCTGCGGTGGCGGGTGCTGAAGGCCTTTCAGGCCCTGCCCACGGAGAAACGGACCCAGGACATGAAAGAGCGGGACTACCTCTGGTGCCTGGTCCAGATGATCCTGGACCGGGAGGAGGAACTGGACCGGCTGTGCCCTGAGTGCCGGAGCCGGGCGGAGGAGGCCCGCTGCCCCGCCTGCGGCCGCCCCGCCCCCCGGTGGGGGGAAGGCGCAGCCAACCCGGCCTTTGACCTTGGCCGGTTTGAGGAATTGAAGGGAGGCGGCGGGCGGTGACCGACTATCTGGAACCCCGGGAAGGGGAGGACGAGGACGCCCTCTGGGAGGCGGTGCGGCAGCTGGAGCAATTCAGCCGGAAGGAAGACGCGGCGGACGGGCCCCGCGGGGAGGAAACCGGACCATCCGCCGCTCCGGAGGAAGCAGAGCCTCCGGAACAAAGCGGCCAGGAGGAGGAATACCTCTCCATGCCTCTGCTGGAGGAGCTGGAAGCCCTGGACCGGGCGCTGGAGGGATGGGGACAGCTCCGGGAGGAGGAGCCCCCGGCGCTCTGGGAGAACGGGGAGGAAGCGGAAAGCGGCCGGAGCAACTTTGACCGGAACCTGGGCGGAGCCCAGCGGGGGACAGTCCCCTGGGGGGAATTGCTGCCGGACGCAGGAGAGACGCGGAGAGGGTCCGGCGAAGCAGGAAGTACCGCTTGGACCGACGAGGTCCTCCAGGCGGAGGGGCTGGACCGGGTGTTCCGGCGGGACAGCCGCCGCTACGACGGCGGTTTCTTTCTCTATTAGCGGGGACGGCCCCCGGCATTACAATTCTTTAGGAGGGATCGGGGCATGACACTTTCGCCCATGCGCTATAAAAACTATACCTGGCCCCACAATCCAAAGGTTTACTCCATCGACTACGAGCGGAAGATGGCGGTGCACAAGACCCCCTTCGGCCTGTTCCACCTCCAGGACCTGGGACGGACCCACCGGACCATGGAGGGAGAGGGGGAATTTGTGGGGGAGGACGCCTACGCGCAGTTTGGCAAGCTGGCCAATGTCTTTTACAACGGCGGGCCGGGCCTGCTGGTCCACCCCCTGTGGCAGGCGTCCAACGCTTATTTTGTCTCCCTGCGGCTGGAGCAGGAGCCTAGGCCCGACTATGTGCGGTACTCCTTCGCCTTCTGGGAGGATGACAGCTGGTACACCGGGATGGCCGCCAAAGTCACTGGACAGGAGGATTCGAGCGCCGCGGCTGTCTCCGCCTCCGCGGGCGCGGCGTACCACCGGGTGGTGAAGGGAGACACCCTGTGGGCCATCGCCAAGACCTACGGCATCTCCCTGTCGGAATTAATCGCCCTGAATCCCCAGATCAAGAATCCCAATCTGATCTGGGTGGGAGACGAGGTGAGGGTGCGGTGAGAGGCTATGTGACCGACGCCAAAGGTGAGACGTGGATATTGCCCGTGCTCACCGCATGGCAGATGGAGTATACCTCCGGCGTGCCCTGTGACAGCTTTTGGCTCCGCTGTCCCTGGGAGGCGGGGAGCGGGACGGACCCCGCCCGCTGGGTGGGGTTTACCGCGCAGTGGCAGGGAGAACGGGTGTTTACCGGCGTGGTGGATGAGTGCCAGGTGACCCAGTCGGAGTCGGGGAGCGCGCTGGAGGTGTCGGGCCGGGGCATGGCAGCCCTGCTGCTGGACAACGAGGCCCTGGGCCAGGATTACGGCACCGCCACCCAGGCGGACATTCTGCGGGACCATGTGACCCCGTACGGCATCCAAGTGGCTCCGGGGGCCAACCTCCCGGCGGTATCCCGGTTCTCTGTGGCCACCGGGAGCAGCGAATGGTCGGTGGTCTATGACTTCGCCCGGTACTACGGGGGCGTGACGCCCCGGTTTGACCGCCTGGGCCGCCTGGTGCTGACCGGCTGGCCGGACACCCAGGAACGGCTGGTGGGGGACGGCGTGGCGGTGACCAGGCTGTGCTGCCGGGATAAGCGGTACGGCGTGTTGTCCCAGGTGCTGGTCCGGGACCGGTTCAGCGGCGCGGTCCAGAAGGTGGAGAACAAGACCTTTCTGGCCGACGGCGGCCGGGCACGGCGGGTCCTTACTATGCCGGGGCGGAGCAACTATAAGGCCATGCGCTACTCCGGGCAGTTCCAGCTGGACCGCTCGGCGGCGGAGCTGGAACGGCTGGAGGTGACGGTGGCCCAGCCCTTCGGCGCATGGCCGGGCGATCTGGTGCGGATCCAGCGGAGCAATTGGGACCGCTGCGGCTTGTACCGGGCGGTGCGGACCGTGGCGGGGATGGACAGCCGGGGCTACTGGACGAGGCTGGAGCTGGCCCCGCCTGATTTGGTGCTGTAGCTGACTAGTGAGACAAGGCGTATTCTGGGCCGTTGAACAAGGCTCGACTTTATGAGGTGAGGAGTATGTGGACATCAGAGCGGGACCGCCGAACCGTGGTCCAGGAGGCGGCGGCTGAGGTGGGTCTGGTCACCCTGGGCGGAGACCCGGCGGGGGTAAACCTGGGAGGCGAGCGGCGCTGGCTGCCCGTATACAGCCCCGGAGGATATGCCTGGCGGCCTGCCGCCGGGGACAAGGTGCTGGTGGTGAAGACGGGGGGAGAACGGGAGGCACCCTGCATCCTGGGCCGGGCCCAGCAGGGGGAGGACCTGCGCCCGGGAGAGGTGCGCCTGGACGGGCCGGACTGTTCCCTGGCGCTGCGTGACGGCGCCGTCGACCTTAACGGGACAGTGTGGGTCAATGGAGTGACGCTGGATGAATACATCGCCATGATCGTGGCGGCGATCCTGGGGGGCTGAACATGGAATTGAAGATCATGGACGGAGACTATGTGCCAAACGGGGCCGGGGGATTGTGCCGCCTGAGCGGGAGCGACGAGGTACTGGGCCGGGTGCTGTACCGGCTCACCGCCCGGCGGGGCGGCCTGCCTTTTCTGCCTCAGCTGGGCAGCAGGCTCCACTTGATCCTCCGGGAGAGGCCCTCCGCGCGGCAGGCTATGGCGGCCCAGTATGTGGCCGAGGCCTTGGAAGCGGAGCCCGACCTGCAGGTGGCCGGGGTGGAACTGACCGACCGGGGAGAACAGGCGGAGCTGACGGTCCGGCTGAACTGGCGGGGAGAGGCCCTGTCGGTGACCCTGAGCCTGACATGACCGAGGTGAGAAGGAATGAAGACAGTAGAAGAGATCTATGGTGAAATGCTGGCCTGCTACGGGGAGCGGACGGGGCTGGAGCCGGAGGCGAGCTGCGACCTGTCCGTCCGGCTGTACGCCCTGGCCGCCCAGGTCTGCGCCCTCTATATTCAGGCGGACTGGACGGTGCGGCAGGCTTTTCCCCAGTCGGCGGAGGGGGAGTATCTGGACCGCCACGCCCTGCTCCGGGGGCTGGAGCGGAAAAAGGCTTCGGCAGCCCAGGGCGTGGTCCGCTTCACCGCGGGAAGCACCGCCGGGGAACCCCGGGTCATCCCCAAGGGGACGGTGTGTATGACGGCGGGACTGATCCGCTTTGAGACGACCCAGGACGGGACCATTCCGGCGGGGAGCCTGACTGCGGAGGTGCCTGTCCAGGCGCTGGCCCCCGGAGCCGCCGGAAATGTGGCGGCCGGGACCATCACGGTGATGACGGTGGCGCCGGCGGGCATTGCCTCCTGCACCAATCCCGAGGCCTGTGCCGGCGGCGGAGACCAGGAGGGAGACGAGGTGCTGCGGACAAGGGTGCTGGACACCTACCGCCGTCTGCCCAACGGGGCCAACGCCGCCTACTATCAGAAGGAGGCGCTGTCCTTTGACCAGGTGGCCGGAGCCGCCGTGGTCCCCCGGCCCCGGGGCGTGGGGACGGTGGACGTGGTGGTGACCACCCTGGCCGGCCTGCCGGACCAGGACCTGCTGGACCAGCTGGAGGCCTACTTTCAGGAGCGGCGGGAGATCGCTGTGGACGTTCAGGTGCGGGCGCCGGAGACGGCGGCGGTGAACCTGGCGGTTCAGGTCAAACCCGGGGAAGGACGGAGCTTTGCCGAGGCGCGGGCGGAGGTGGAGGCGGTCCTCCGAAACTGGTTTACCGGTAAGCGGCTGGGCCAGAGCGTGCTGCGGGCCCAGCTGGGGAACCTGATCTATAGCTGTGAGAGCGTGAGCAACTACGCCATCAAGACTCCGGCGGCGGATGTGGCCGTGGCGGCGGACATACTGCCTGTCCTGGGCACCCTGACACTGGAGGAGATGGCGTGAGTTACACCCAATTTTTGAAGGAACTGCTGCGCCCCCTGGGTGTGTATGACCTGAACGCCCCATTCAACGCCGGAGAGCTGGAAGGGGCGGGAGAGGCCCTGGACGGGGTGGAAGAAACGCTGGAGGAGGACCTGCGGGAGACCAGTCTGGCCACGGCGGAAGGCTGGGGCCTGGAGCGGACGGCGGGCCTGTTTGTCCGGCGCCCGGTGGCAGATACGCCCAGGGCGCTGGCTGCTGCCCTGGCGGCCCTGCTCCGCATCGGCGGGGACAGCTTTACCCTGGCGGCCGTCAATGATACCATCTCGGGCTGCGGCATCGCGGCCAAGGTGGAGGAGACGGGGGTGGAGCGGGTGACAGTCTCCTTCCCGGGCGTGGCCGGGGTGCCGGCGGGCTTTGACCAGATGAAAAAGATCATCGAGGATATTCTGCCGCCCCATCTGGAGATCCAGTACTTTTTCTGGCACCTGACCTGGAAGGAACTGGAGGAAACATTCTCCTGCTGGCAGGACATCGAGGATCTGGCACTGAACTGGGAAGAACTGGAAAACCATGTGAATTGAAAAACGGCGCGGAACGAGAGTTCCGCGCCGTTTTTGCATGCTTAAAGCAATCCGAACTGTTTTAAAAAGAAGATCCAGCAAAACAGGGTGAAGGTGCACAGCAGGGAGGTGATGACCACCAGTTGGGCGGTCAGCTGGTGGTCGCTGTCACAGGCCAGGGCCATGGGGTAGGCTGTGGAGGCGGTGGGAGCGGCCAGACACACCAGGACGATCCCCAGGGCGTCCCCCCGGAAGCCCAGCAGAATGGCCGCGGCGAGGCCCAGCAGCGGGGCGGTCAACAGGCGGTGCAGGGTACAGTGTATGATGGCCTTCCGGTTCTGGGCCACGCCGGAGAGCTCAAAGGAGGCCCCCAGGGCCAGCAGGGTGGTGACGCTGCCGGCGCTGCCCAGGTTCCTGACCGTCTGTTCCACCGGCGAGGGCAGTCGCAGACCGGAGAACAGAAACACAACGCCCAGGAAACAGCCGATGATCAGGGGGTTGCGAACAATGCCCCGCAGGGTCTTGCCCGGGTCCATGGCCCCGCCCCGGCAGGTCTCCAGGGTGATGACGGCCAGCACGTTGTAGAGGGGGACCACCACGCTGATGGCGAAAGCCAGGGCGGCCAGACCCTCCTGGCTGAGCATGGACTGGGCCAGAGAGACGCCGATCACCGCGATATTGGAACGGAAGGCGCTTTGAATGTAAGCGCCGCGGCGGCGGGGATCGGGGACCGAGACGGTGTAGGCGGCGTAGTTCACAAGAAACCACACGAGCACCCACAGCAGCAGAAACAGCAGCAGCTTGGGCTGGATGGCCGCGCTCAGGTCGGCGGAGTATACGTTATAAAACAGCACGCAGGGCAGCAGGGAGCGGAAGCTGATGGTACTGAGATGGTGGAAGGCTTCATCGGGGACGATGTGGGCCCGGCGGAGCAGCAGTCCCACGCACAGGGTCAGGAACATGGGGGTCACGCAGCGGACCGCGATGATAAAATTTTCCGTTTGGATCACCCGCCTTTTGCATACGGCGAAAACCGTGTGTGATGACCGTATCATTGTAGCATGTTTTTGGAAAAAAGAAACGGTCAGAAAAACTGAAATTTGAAGGGAGCTTTGCGGGGAAAAGGGCGGAAGACCCAAGGCCCTGTTCCGGGGAAACGACGTGGACATGTCGGGCGGCCGATGCGGCGAAAAAATTTGCGGGCAAATTAAAAGGCAAGGGAAGCTGCAGCGCAGCTTCCCTTGTCCGGAATACGGTGTAACGGCCAGCCGGGCTCCTAGGCAGGCGGTCAGGCCTTGTTCTGGGCCTCCACCAGCCGGACGCCGCAGTACTGCTGGCGCAGCTTGGGCTTTTCGATCTTGCCGGTGGCGTTCCGGGGAACGGGGGCGAAGATGATCTTCCGGGGACGCTTGTACCGGGGCAGGTCCATGCAGAACTGGTTGATCTCGCTCTCGGTGCAGTTCATGCCCTCCTTCACCTGGATGATGGCGGCGGCGATCTCGCCCAGCCGCTTGTCGGGCAGACCGATGACGGCCACGTCGTGGACCTTGGGATAGGCGGTCAGGAAGTCCTCGATCTGGACGGGGTACAGGTTCTCGCCGCCGGAGATGATGACGTCCTTCTTCCGGTCTACCAGGAAGATGAAGCCGTCCTCGTCCTGCTTGGCCATGTCGCCGGTGTGGAGCCAGCCGTTTTCCAGCACCTCGGCGGTGGCCTCCGGGTTGTGGTAGTAGCACACCATGACGCCGGGGCCTTTTACGCACAGCTCGCCCACATCTCCCTGCTGAACCGGGACGTTCTGCTCGTCCACGATCTTGACCTCCCAGCCGTAGCCGGGGACGCCGATGGCGCCCACCTTGTGGACGTTCTCCAGACCCAGATGGACGCAGCCCGGGCCGGTGGACTCGGACAGGCCGTAGTTGGTGTCGTATTTGTGGTGGGGGAAGTAGCTCAGCCAGTGCTTGATGAGGGAGGGGGGCACGGGCTGGGCGCCGATGTGCATCAGCCGCCACTGGGACAGCTGGTAGTCCTCGATCTTCAAATCGCCCCGGTCCAGGGCGGCCAGAATGTCCTGGGCCCAGGGCACCAGCAGCCACACGATGGTGCAGCGCTCCTGGGACACGGCCTCAAAGATGGCCTTGGGGGAGTTGCCCTTCAGCAGCACCGCCCGGCTGCCGGTGAACAGGGAGCCGAACCAGTGCATCTTGGCGCCGGTGTGATACAGGGGCGGGATGCACAGGAACACGTCGTCGTGGGTGGTCTCGTGGTGGATGGCCTCCATCCGGGCGGACTGGAGCAGGGCCTGGTGCTTCAGCAGGATGGCCTTGGGGAAGCCGGTGGTGCCGGAGGAGTAGTAGATGGCGGCCTCGTCCTCGTCGTCGATGAGCACCTTGGGGGCCACGCTGGAGCAGTTGGCGGTGGCCCGGTGGTAATCCTCGGCGAAGGAGGGGCAGGTCTCGCCCACAAAGAAAAGCAGGCGGTTCTTGCCCAGGGTGGACACGATATTCTCGATCCGGCCAATGAACTCGGGACCGAAAAACAGCACGTCGGCCTCGGCCAGCTTGACGCAGTAGTCGATCTCGTCGGAGGTGTAGCGGAAGTTCAGGGGCACCGCGATGGCCCCGGCCTTCAAAACGCCAAAGTAGATGGGCAGCCACTCCAGGCAATTCATCAGCAGGATGGCCACCTTCTGACCCTTGCGGATGCCGCGGCCCAGCAGCATGTTGGCCACCCGGTTGGCCTTCTCGTCAAAGACGGACCAGGTGATCTCCCGGCGGTAGGGGGCGGTGGAGGTGGGCTGGATGAGTTCGTACTCCTTCCAGGTCACCCGCTGCTCCTCCTGGATCTCGGGGTTGATCTCCACCAGGGCGATCTCCTCGCCATAGAGCTTGCTGTTGCGTTCCAGCAGATCGGTAATGGGCATGATGTTCGACGTTCCTTTCCAAACCGGGGCGGCCCCGGATATGTAGTCCGATCAGGTAGTTTTGACCTTTAAACCATTAAAGCAAGGATAATCGTTTTCAGGGGAAAAGTCAAGGGCAAGATGAAAAGTTTCCTGCAAACTTCAAAGTTTTAAGGATTTGGATTTTTTCGCCGCAACCCCTTGACAAAGGGGAGAACGGATGTATATAATGCAGAAAAAGCAAAGACGGAGGCAAAGTAGGGCGCGGATGGTTGCCATTCAGAGAGTTCCCGGTTGGTGCGAGGGGCATGGCGGCGCGGCTTGAAATTTCACCTCCTGAGCTGTCCGAGGAACGGCCTGCGGGCCAAGTAGAACGGTACCGGGTCCTCCCGTTACAGAGACAGGGTGTTGTTGGACACCCGGCGAGGCCGTTTCCCGTGAGGGGGCGGTAAATAGAGGTGGTAACACGGGAAATTTCCCGTCCTCTGGCTGTTCAGGCCAGAGGTTTTTTTGTTTCTCCGGAGAATGTGTAGGTTTTTGTTTACCTTTACGCTTTAATGTGCTAATATTAAGGTAAGCGCCAACGGAAAGAAGCAACTGATCATTTTGGAGGAGGAACGCGACCCATGGCAAGAGCGGAAAAACGGGCCAGAAGCATGGCCCTGTACGAGACCATCCTGAAGCTGAAGGACCTGGACGAGTGCTGCCGGTTCTTTGACGACCTGTGTACCCCCACGGAGCTGCGCTCCCTGGAGCAGCGGTTCGACGTGGCGGTATACCTCCAGCAGGGGCTGGTCTATCTGGATATTCTGGACAAGACGGGGGCCAGCAGCGCCACCATCAGTCGGGTCCGGCGGTCCATGCTGGACAACGGTGCGGGCGGCGTGATGCAGGAGGTCATCATCCGGGAAGGTCTGGGCGAACCCAAACAGGAAAACTGAGCGCCGGCGTCAGCCGGGATCTTGAAGAAAGTAGGGAAGGATATGAAACAACTGATGCTGGGCAACGCGGCCGTTGCCCGGGGACTGTATGAGGCGGGCTGCTGCGTGATCTCCAGCTACCCCGGCACTCCCAGCACGGAGATCACCGAGGAGGCCGCCAAGTACGACGACATCTACTGCGAGTGGGCTCCCAACGAGAAGGTGGCCATGGAGGTGGCCTTCGGCGCCTGTCTGGCGGGCAAGCGCTCCTTCTGCGCCATGAAGCACGTGGGCCTGAATGTGGCCGCCGACCCCCTGTTCACCATGTCCTACACCGGCGTCAACGCCGGTATGGTCATCGGGGTGGCCGACGACGCTGGGATGCACTCCTCTCAGAACGAGCAGGACTCCCGCCACCACGCCATCGCCTCCAAGGTGCCCATGCTGGAGCCCTCCGACTCTGCCGAGGCCCTGGCCTTTGCCAAGCTGGCCTACCAGCTGTCCGAGGAGTTTGACACACCGGTGCTGCTGAAAATGTGCACCCGCATCGCCCACTCTCAGTCCCTAGTGGAGCTCCATGACCGGGTGGTCCCCGAGACCCGCCCCTATGAGAAGAACATCGGCAAGTACGTCATGATGCCGGGCAACGCCAAGCGCCGCCACCCCTTCGTGGAGGAGCGCACCCGCAAGCTGACGGAGTGGGCCGAGACTGCCCCCGTCAACCGGGTGGAGATGGGCGGCACCGGCTTGGGCGTCATCACCTCCTCCACCTCCTACCAGTATGTGAAGGAGGTCTTCGGAGACTCCGTCTCCGTGCTGAAGCTGGGCATGGTCAACCCCCTGCCGGTGAAGCTGATTCTGGACTTTGCCGCCAAGGTGAACAAGCTGGCCGTGGTGGAGGAGCTGGACCCCATCATTGAAAACCACTGCCGCCAGCTGGGCCTGGACGTCATGGGCAAGGACGTGCTGCCCCTGGAGGACGAGTTCTCCCAGAACCTGATCGCCGCCAAGCTGGGCGGCACCGTACA
The DNA here is from genome assembly GCF_021531815.1 of Pseudoflavonifractor phocaeensis. GTDB lineage: Bacteria > Bacillota > Clostridia > Oscillospirales > Oscillospiraceae > Lawsonibacter > Lawsonibacter phocaeensis_A. Next base: position 8,853 of record NZ_JADYUM010000006.1, on the reverse strand, counting down.
TACCGGTGTGGCTCTGGAGGACGCCATCCCGCCCCGTCCCCCCGTCATGTGCGCCGGCTGCCCCCACCGCGGCCTGTTCTACACCCTGAGCAAGAATAAGTGCACCGTCCTGGGCGACATCGGCTGCTACACTCTGGGGGCCGTGGCCCCTCTGGCCGCCATGGACATGACCCTGTGCATGGGCGCCTCCATCTCCGCCATCCACGGCTTCAACAAGGCACGGGGCGCCGAGACCGAGGGGAAGACGGTGGCCGTCATCGGCGACTCCACCTTTATGCACTCCGGCATGACGGGCCTTGCCAACATCGCCTACAACCAGTCCAACTCCACCGTCATCATTCTGGACAACTCCATCACCGGCATGACCGGCCACCAGCAGAACCCCACCACCGGCTACAACATCAAGGGCGACCCCGCCGGCAAGATCGACCTGGAGCAGCTGTGCAAGGCCATGGGCTTCAACCGGGTGCGGGTGGTGGACCCCTACGACCTGAAGGCCTGCGACCAGGCGGTGAAGGAGGAGCTGGCTGCCGACGAGCCCTCCGTCATCATCTCCCGCCGGCCCTGTGCCCTGCTGAAGTACGTCAAGCACGAGGCCCCTCTGGCGGTGGACGCCGCCAAGTGCGTGGGCTGCAAGAACTGCATGAAGATCGGCTGTCCCGCCATCTCCATCAAAGAGGGCAAGGCCCATGTGGACAACACCCTGTGCGTGGGCTGCGGCGTGTGTGAGCAGCTGTGCGGCGTGAAAGCCTTCCACAGCACCAAGAAGGAGGGCTGAGAACATGGAAACCAAGAATATTATGATCGTGGGCGTGGGCGGCCAGGGTTCCCTGCTGGCCAGCAAGCTGCTGGGCCACCTGCTCATGGAACAGGGCTATGACGTAAAGGTGTCCGAGGTCCACGGCATGTCCCAGCGGGGCGGTTCCGTGGTGACCTATGTGCGCTACGGCGACAAGGTGGCCTCCCCCGTCATCGACAAGGGCGAGGCGGACTACATCGTCTCCTTCGAACTGCTGGAGGCCGCCCGCTGGCTGAGCTATCTGAAGCCCGACGGCCAGATCGTCACCTCCACCCAGCAGATCGACCCCATGCCTGTCATCACCGGGACGGCCCAGTATCCCGAGAACCTGGTGGAAAAGATGAAAGCCACCGGGGCCAAGGTGGACGCTCTGGACTGTCTGGCTCTGGCCGAGGAGGCCGGGTCCTCCAAGGCGGTGAACATCGTCCTCATGGGCCGGCTGTCCCACTATTTCGACCTGCCTGAGGAGGCCTGGCTCAAGTCCCTGGAGGCCATGGTGCCCCCCAAGTTCCTGGAGCTGAACAAGAAGGCCTTCACCCTGGGCAAGAACGCCTGAGCATGATGGAGCTTCTCTGGGTGGGACTGGGCGGAGCCCTGGGCGCCATGGGCCGCTACGGGATCAGCCTGCTGCCTGTCAAGGGGGAGTTCCCCATCCTGACCCTGGCCACCAACCTGCTGGGCGCGGTCCTGATCGGCCTGGTGGCAGGCCTGGCGGGAAGGGGGCGGCTCTCCGGCGGCTGGACCCTGTTTTGGAAAACCGGCGTGTGCGGCGGCTTCACCACTTTTTCCACCTTCTCGCTGGAGAGCCTGGGGCTGCTTCAGCGGGGACGCCTCCTGCTGGGCGGCGCCTACATGCTGCTGAGCGCGGTTCTGTGCCTGTTGGGCGTGGCGCTCGGCCTGAAAATGAGTCAAATTATTTCCCGCGTGTGAGTGAGCGGGAGTGAAAGGAATGATCCCCATGGAAAGATATTATCAGCCCGAGATCGAATGCGCGTCCCGGGAGCAGATCCGAGCCTGGCAGGACGAGCGCCTGGTCAAGCAGGTGCGCCACGTCTGGGACAACGTGCCCCACTACCGCAAGAAGATGGAGAAGCTGGGCCTGACTCCCGACGACATCAAGGGCGTGGCCGACCTGCACAAGCTGCCCTTCACCACCAAGGCCGACCTGCGTGAGGCCTATCCCTACGGCCTGCTGGCCAAGCCCCTGAAGGACTGCGTCCGCATCCAGTCCACCTCCGGCACTACCGGCAAGCGTGTGGTGGCCTTCTACACCCACCACGACATCGACCTGTGGGAGGACTGCTGCGCCCGGGCCATCGTGGCCGCCGGCGGCACCGACGAGGACGTGTGCCAGGTGTCCTACGGCTACGGCCTGTTCACCGGCGGCCCCGGCCTCAACGGCGGCTCCCACAAGGTGGGCTGCCTGACCATCCCCACCTCCTCCGGCAACACCGAGCGGCAGATCATGTTCATCCGTGACCTGAATGCCACCATCCTGTGCTGCACCCCCTCCTATGCCGCCTACATCGGCGAGACCATGAAGGAGATGGGTCTGACCCCCGACCAGATCCCCCTGAAGGCGGGTATCTTCGGTGCTGAGGCCTGGTCCGAGGAGATGCGCCAGAGCATCCAGGAGACCCTGGGCATCAAGGCCTACGACATCTACGGCCTCACCGAGCTGTCCGGCCCCGGCGTATCCTTCGAGTGCTCCCAGCAGACCGGCATGCACATCAATGAGGACCACTTCATCGCCGAGATCATCGACCCCGACACCGGCGAGGTGCTGCCCGCCGGCTCCAAGGGCGAGCTGGTCTTCACCTCCATCACCAAGGAGGCCTTCCCCCTGCTGCGCTACCGCACCCGCGACATCTGCATGCTGGACTACACCCCCTGCGCCTGCGGCCGTACCCACGTGAAGATGTGCAAGCCCATGGGCCGTTCCGACGACATGCTCATCATCCGCGGCGTCAACGTGTTCCCGTCCCAGATCGAGACCGTCCTGCTGAACCACGGCTATTCCGCCAACTACCAGATCATTGTGGACCGGGTGAAGAACACCGACACCCTGGACGTCCAGGTGGAGATGACTCCTGAGATGTTCACTGACAATCTGGGCGAGATCAACCGCCGCCAGAAGGAGCTGGTGGACGGGCTGCGCTCCATGCTGGGCCTGACCGCCAAGGTCACCCTGGTGGCTCCCAAGTCCATCGTCCGCAGCGAGGGCAAGGCTGTCCGCGTCATCGACAAGCGTAAGATTTGAGTTTGAGGAGGGTAAGAGCATGAGCATCAAGCAGATCTCTGTCTTTCTGGAGAACAAGCCCGGCGCCCTTTACGGCATGACCGGGGTACTGGCCCGGAACAATGTGGATATGCGGGCCCTGTCCCTGGCGGAGACCAAGGACTTCGGCATCGTCCGCATCATCGTGAACAATGTCTATGACGCCACCACTGTCCTGAAGGACGCCGGCTATATCCACTCTGTCACCCCCGTGGTGGGAGTGGCCATCCCCGATACTCCCGGCGGCCTGAACAAGGTCCTCCAGGTCCTCACAGACGCCCGGGTGAATGTGGAATACATGTACGCCTTCCTGGGCGGACAGGATGTGGACCACGCCTACATGATCTTCCGGGTGGCCAATGAAAACGCCGCCACCGCCGCCCTGGCTGCCGAAGGCATCCGGGTGGTGGAGCAGGAAGAGATCGAGGCCCTGTAAGTTTCCTGTAAAACCTGAAAAACCGGCCGCCCACTGGGCGGCCGGTTTTTTCATGTTGGGCGGGAAGAAGCGCCGTCAGGACAGGTTGGGGCGGTCGAAGCGGCTGTAATACTCCTTGGTCAAGTCGATAAAAGTCCGGGCGGCGGGGGAGAGGAAGCCGTTTTTCTTATAGACCACCGCCATGGGGCAGGTGAGGGGCGGCTCCCCGATGGTGAAGCAGGCCAGCCGGTCCAGGTAAGGCGTGCGGGCGATGCCGCTCTCCTGGAGGAAGGCGAAGCCCATGTTCTCCGCCGCCAGGTTGATGGCGGTGGTGTTGTTGGTGGTGACCAGGATGTTCTGGGGCTCCACGTTGAGGACGGCGAAGGTGTTGTGGAGCAGCTTGGACAGCCGCCAGTCGCTGGGCAGCATGATGATCCGTTCATGCTCCAGCAGCCGCAGGTCCCGGAAATTTTTGGGGTCATCGTAGGTGCTGTCCAGCCCACGCAGCAGGGGGTGGTCCCGGTGGCCGATGAGGAAGATGTGCTCCCGCATGACCAGTTCGTAAGTAAGCTCCGTCAGGTCGCCGGGGATGTGCATGATGCAGAAGTCGGTGACGTTGCCCTCAGCCAGCTGGGCCAGCTCCGGGACGGGAGCCTCATGGAGGACTACCTGGACGTTGGGATAGTGCTGGGTAAAGGCGGGGAGCACGTCGGGCAGCAGGGTGGACCCGCGCCAGGGGGACACCCCGATGTGGAGGGTGGGGCGCTTCTTGTCCTGAAGGTCCCGCAGGTCGCTGACCAGCTGCCGGTCCAGATAGCTCTGCCGCTCCAGATAGGCGTAAAATACCTCCCCGGCCGGGGTCAGCTTCAGAGGCGTGTGGGAGCGGTCCAGGAGGATAACGCCCAGACTGTTTTCCAGCTTGGCCAGATATTGGCTCAAATAGGGCTGGGACAGGTAGAGACGCTCCGCCGCCTTGGAGATGCTGTGTTCCTTCACGATGGTCAGGAAATATTCCGGATTTTTCACGAACATGGGACGCCGCTCCTTATAACAAAATGCTTATGTTTCAGATTATAGCACAGATCACCGAAGGAGAAAAGACAAAATAAAGCCCTGTCCGCGTGTATACGGCACGGACAGGGCCTGCCCGGGGGAGATGCCTGCACCCGCCGGGCGTTTCTGGTGGTCAGAGATCGTACATGCTTGTTTGTGGAAGAAAGTAGGGAGGTGTGAGGAGGGAGGACGTCTTTCTCTAACCAAACATAGGTTAGCATAAACTAACCAAAATGTCAAACATTTTTTGCCGGGGAAAGTACCTCCCATTGACAAAAAAGGTTTATTTTGATAAACTTGCCTCAAGTGAAAGGTTTATCGCAATAAACTTCCGAAAGAGGAGACGGCCATGGAGGGCTTGGGGAACCTCTGGTTCCACGGAAAATCTCCCCGGCCTGCGGGGCCGGGACAGGCTGGAGTGAAGGAGGACAGAAGTGATGGATAAATTGTTTGAAGGCGAATACAAGCTGATGGAGGTGCTGTGGGACAGCGGAGCGGTGAACTCCACCCGCCTGGTGGCCCTGTGCCGGGAGAAGCTGGGCTGGAACAAGAGCACCACCTATACCGTCCTGCGCAAGCTGAAGCACAAGGGGGCGGTGCGCCACGAGGAGGCCACCGTCACCCCCATCCTCACCCGGGAGCAGGCCATCCGGGACCAGAGCCGGGAGCTGGAGCGGTGGGCCGGGGGCCTGTCCCCCTTTATGACCGCCTTTCTGGGCGGGCGGAAGCTGACGGAACAGGAGGCGCTGGAGCTGAAACGGCTCATCGACGAGAAGATGGGGGAGGGGTAAGCTGTGGGGACATGGCTTCATAACGTGGCCGCCGCCCTGGAAGCCAGACTGGCGGAGAGCTTCTGGGTGGCGGCTTTGAGTGGGACGGCTGTCCAGTTCTTCAATGTCGGTCTAATGATGGGCATGACCTTCGGGGCGCTCATCCTGCTGCGCCCTGTGACCAACCGGCTCCTGCCGCCCCGACAGCGGGTGTGGATCTGGTTCGTGGGGTGGTATACCTGCTTCCTGACCCAAATCTACCGGTTGATCGGAAAGATAAGCCTGCTTCCCGTCTCCTTCCGCGCACTGGTGATCCCGCGGACCGAGAGAGGCTCCAACGGCACGCTCCCCGCTTTTTTGCCGGATGTCTGGAAACCTGGGGACTATACGGTGGCCCTCCCCGGCGGGGCGGAGTTCCCCGTCCACATCAGTGCCGTCTTCCAGGGAGCGGTGGCGCTGGTGTGGCTGGGTACCCTGATCGGCCTGCTTCTGTGGGACAGCCGCCAGACCAGACGGCTGAAACGGATCGGGCTTCAGGGCGTGAAGATGGACGGGGAGCAGCGGGCCAAATACGGGGTGGACCGGGACAACACGGTGGTCCGACTGTGCAAGGGCCTGCCCACCAGCTTCGTGCGCCTCGGCAACGAGGAGGGCTTCGGGGACGGGGTGCGCTTCGTCATCTGCCTCCAGGACGACCTGCCCGGGGAGCGGATGGAGCTGGTGATGCGCCATGAGCTGGAGCACCTGCGGCTGCACCATCCCTGGCAGAAAAGTGTGATCAGCACAGCCATGTACTTCTATTGGTGGAACCCCATTTTATGGATCGCTTACCGCCTCACCTGCCGTGATATGGAACTGGCCTGCGACGAGGCGGTGATGGAACAACTGAACGCGAAGGACCGCCGGGAATATGCCCGCACCCTGGTGGACTTGGGGGCTGGGAAGCCCATGTGGGGGGCGCTCACCTCCTTCGGGGAGTGCGACGCCGCCCTGCGGGTGCGGCGGGTGGCCGGGTGGAAGCCCCGGAAGGAGTGGACGGAGGCCCTGTCTTTTCTGCTGGCGGTGGTCATGGTGCTGTTCTTCTACTGCGGCAGCTGGGAGGGTACGGAGTACCGGGAGCATATGGAAATGGTCAATTGGCTGAACTATGCCCAGGGCCCCCAGGTGCTCCTGGACCTGCGGGAGAAGCTGGGCCAGCCGGATTGGCTGCCCCAGGAGGTCTGGTACCGGACGGAGGACCAGCTGGTGGTGCTGGACGAGGACGGGGTGTGGTACCACTGTGTATTCTACGGAGAGACGAGGTACATTGTCGGTTCCATCAGGGCCATGGGCGAACCGGACCTGAGAGGCTACACCCAACTGGGTATCTGGACAGGAGAAATCAAAACGCCATAAACAAAAGCCCGGGCGAAGAGTTTGGAACTCCCGCGCCGGGCTTTTTGCAAATCAGTTGCCGGTCATCTGCCGCTTCCGCTCCACCAGGTGCTCCACCATGGCACGGTCGAAGGACAGGGAGGCGCCGAAAGGGTCCACCACGAACCCGGCGGCCCGCACGTCCCGCACCACCATGGCGGAGTAGTCGTCAAAGGTGAGCACCAGGGTCTGCTGGTTCTTGGGTCCGCACAGCTTGCGCAGCTCCTCCCAGCTGGTGAAGGCGGGGAAGAAGGGCTGCCCCTCCTGGTTGGCCAGCAGCTGAAACTGGATCTGGGTGTCCTGGCCCAGGGCGGCTTGACCGCTAACCTGCTCCTGGGGGGCTGGGGTGATGGTCACCGGAGCCAAAAAACGGGCCGTGGTGATGACCAGGTCCAAGACCGCCTCCCGGCTCTCCCGGCTGTTTTCCCGGTTCATCCGCTCCACCGCCGCCAGCAGCTCCGGATTGGCGACCGGCTTGTTCATATCCTCCATGGTTGGGGCCTCCTGTCTTGTAATTGTCTCCATTGTACTCCCAGGGGGAGCGGGAGACAAGAGAAATCTCACCATACCCGTACCGCCGGGGCGCGGAAACGGACAGCAAAAAAGCGCCCCCCGGGCGCCGGTACTGGACCTGTGATGTATGCTGTGCCAGGGTGTTGAGACAAAAGAAATGACCCTTGACTGCCCGTTTCGTAATCCGTTGCAGCCAAGGGTCATTTCTGTTCGTTCTTGTTATCTAACATCAATTTGGTTACCTCACTTTCTTTCAATTCGCCACACGCCACATCTGCCTGCTCGACGTTTTCGGAATCTTTCACTCAACCATTTCTCTTGTGACCGTCCTTGCGGTTCTCTCCCCATACATGAGGTACTGGATGTTGGTGCTGTCCGTCCTTCGTCTGCCGGGTGTGGTATGCGCGTTTCCTGAGTCATGCACTTGACCTGTCTGGAGATGGCCCATTTCTGAACCTCATGCTGGTAGTCCTTGCGATTGCTCGGGTTCCATTCAGAGGTAACTTTGTGCCAAATTCCATCTGTATAAGATTGGCTGTTGAATAAGTGGATTTTCGGGCCTTTCTGCTTTCGACTGTCGGGCTTGACATCAGGTGCTGGGGCTTTTCTTAGTACATTGGACTCATCCTTTCTGACCATAATGTACCACATCAGTACGCTAATGTCAAGCATTTTCTAGAAATTTCTTGAAAAATTATCCCGACAAAAATAGATATATGGTGATTTTGAACAAAGGCACACCCCCGGACTCTGCCCGGGGGTGTGCCTTCCTGATTTACATGGATTCCGGAGGAGGGTCCCCAGCCAAGTCCTTCAGATACTGGTAGTAGGGCACCAGAAAGCGGAACCCATTCAATATCTGTCCGGCCAGTTCCGGCTGGAACAGGAGCCCCTCGCAGTTGTGATCGCTGGACAGGCCGATCTGGCGGCGGTTGTACCAGGGGTACAGCAGGGGGCCGGGATCGCCCTTGGGCCGCTTGTACTCCTTGCCCTCCAGCACGAACTCCTCCTGGCGTTCCAGTGTCCGTGCCAGTTTTTCCAGGGGCTTGGGGTCCCGGTCGATGCGGGAGCGGAGCTTGGCCATGGTGAGGGGGGTGGGGTCGTAACAGCCCATGCCGTAGCTGTAATATTCCGGGGCAATCTCAAAGTAGAAGCCGGGGGTGGCCCCCTCCTGCTCGCTGGGGCGGCGGAGGCTGAACCACATGTGGTCCTTGTAGGGCCCCCGGCCGTAGAGCCGCCGGGCGTCCCGGTAGATGCGGCTCACCTTCAGCTCCAGGCCCAGGGAGGGAAACTCCTCGGTCATGGCCCCGCTCATCTGGGCGGCCAGCGCCCGCAGGGGGGCGTCTACCAGCTCCAGGTACTCCTCCTTGTGGGCCAGAAACCAGCTGCGTTCATTGTTGAACCGAATGCCCCAGAGAAAGTCCACGGCTCCCTGGGAAAAACCTTGAAACATGCTTGTGACCTCTTTCTATAGGATCGCCTCAGGCGGCGGAAGGCCCGGCCCCGCTGGGCTCAGAGGCTTCGCCCTCACCGTCCCCGGCGGGCTGGGGGTCCGGAGCGGGCTCCGGTTCCGGCTCAGGGGTGGGCTCGGGCTCCGGCTCAGGCGTGGGTT
>NZ_JADYUM010000005.1 GCF_021531815.1 Pseudoflavonifractor phocaeensis | reverse complement strand
CCACAGGGTCCACCGCCGCCCCATCCACCCCAGGGTCCAACCGCGGCGGCTCTCCCCCGTGTACTCCTTCACCTCCGCCTGGAGTGGAATGGCCGCCGTCAGGGTACGCCAGGTCCTGGCCCACACCCGGCCCCGGGCATGGGTCTGGTAATAGCGGGTGGGCTGGTCGCTGTACTGGGGCGGCTCCATGGTCACTGTCCCCGAGATCAGCGTCTCCCCCGCCAGCACCGTGTCCCCCTCCTGCACCACGGCGTCCCCCAGCTCCGCCTCCACCTGGGTGATGATGCCGTCGGCCTCGGCCACAATGTCGTAGTACCCCGTCTCGTCTATCCGCTTGGGGGCCGGGATGCGCTCCCGGACAATGACCTCCAGCCGGGTGCCGTGGAGGTTGATGCCCATCCAGGACAGCTCCTCCAGTTCCAGCAGCGCCTCCTGGGCCACCTGCTGCCGCTCGATGGAGGGGCCGTACACCCCCGGCTTCACCCCCAGCTGGCGCAGTTGGGTCAGGATCACGGCAGTGGGTACCCGTTCATTCCCCGTCACCTCGATGGTCAGCACAAACCGGGACAGCACTGCCACGGCGCACAGGGACAGGGTCAGCCCCACCAGAAAGGCGTACCGTTTCCGAAACCGGAGGAGAAAATCGGGCAGGCCCCGGCTCCCCTCCACTTGTACCTGACAGCCCACCCGCTCCGCCAGGCTCCGCAGCAGGGCCAGGGTACGGCGGCGGGTGGTCAGCCGCAGGGTATTCATATCCAGCCAGGTCACTGCCCAGAAGTCGATCTCCTCCTGGGCGCACAGGTTGATCAGCCGCTCGGGAAAGGGACCGGTGACGGTCAGGGTCACCATTCCCCGGAGGAAGTTCATCAGCCGCTTCATGTGCCCCTCCCCTCAGCCCAGCTGGATCTGACTGATCCGCCCCGTGATCAGCAGCTCCATCCCGGTCATGGCCCGCAGCTCCAGGTCCCGGCCTGTGATCTTTACCACGAAGGCCCCGCCGCTGACGTGGATTTCCTCGGTGCCGTAGGCCAGGATGCCCTTGTGGTTCTCCATGCGCAGCTCCCCGTCCCCCACCAGTTCCAGCCGGGGCAAATTGGCGATGGCGTCGGCGGGCAGGTCCAGCAGCTCCGCCGTCCGCTCCAGCAGCCCGGGCCGGCGGGGTCTTTTCTCTCCCATGAAAAAATCACCTCTCCCCTATTTGTATGAAGGGGAGAGGCGAAACTTGTTTGGATTTTATCCGCCGCCGTCCAGGCGGCTGTGCTGATGCTTATAGACCGGCTCCTTGCCCCTGACCAGGGGGCCGCGGTATTCGTAGTAGTTGTAGATGGGGTCCAAAAAGGAATCGTCCACCTCCACCAGGGTCTGGCCCCGGTACTCCAGCACCCGTTCCCCGCTGCTGTACCCAAACGCCAGGAGGATCACCCCATACACCAAGGCGCAGTAGAGCGCCAGTCCAGCGCTCAGGAGGGTCAGGCCCTTTGCCGTCCACCGGAGAACGGGGGCCACCTCCGGCATCTCCAGAGGCAGGAAACAGCCCAGGGTAAACAGGACGCCCAGGGCCCCGCTGACCAGAAGGACCACGCAGAAAAGCCCGGAAGGGAGGTTGCGCCAGGTCAGGCCGAACCGTCCCAAAAGCAGATTTCCACCCACAAACAACACGAATACAGGAACAAACGCCCAGGCTGTCCGGGCCAGGTACCGCCGATTTCTACCCCGGCAGAGGAGGAGACAGCCTGCCCCCACCAGGACCAGCAGGACCGTCCCCGCCAAGGCGGCGGGCAGGACCAGGTCACTCCACGTCCATTCCATCGGCCCCCTCCTCTCTCAGCGACACCTCTCCGTCCTCCTCCAGGGTCAGCCAGATGGGCCGGCCCCGGTAATTCCCCGACGCCTGGCCCAAGGTGCGCCCGTTTTCCCCGGACAGGGTAATGGTAAACCGTCCCGTCTCCTCCTCCAGCGGGAAGCTCAGGGCGTCTCCCCGCTCCATCAGGGCCCGGCCCCCGGCGTCCTGTACCCCCATGGTCCGGTCCTCCCAGTCCACCGAAACGGCGTAGACCGCCTCCCGGCTGTCGTTGACCACCAGCAGGCCGCAGGACGCCTCACCGCCGCTGCCCGGCAGCCAGAACCGTGTCAGCCCACAGCCGGACGATCCCAGGAGCCACAGGCACAGCGCCGCCGCTCCAAAACACGTTTTCAGACGATTCATGGTAATTCTCCTCTGTCAATCCGGCCGGCAGAATACCACCAATAAGGAGCAGTCCGCAGCCCACTCCTGTTTTCTCCCTTCAAAACCGCGCCTCGTAATAGTACCAACAGGGGGCCAGACGCTGGACATAGCAGGTGTTGTCCCCCTCAGGCTCATAATAGAGCCGCCCCTCGCCCCGGACCTTCCAGTGGTCCCAGGCGTCTCCCTGGAATCCAAGGGGACGGTCTACGGGGACATAATTGACGCCCCAATAGGCGGTGGAGGAGCCAAGTCCTGAACCGCCGAAGGCAAACTCCACCACCTTGAGATCTGTGTTTCCTCCATAAAGCGAAATACCTTGCCAGCCTTTCGGCAGCGCAATATTTTCTGTGTTTCCCCGCTTTAAGGACAGGAGGGCCAATTCCTCCAGAGCGGAGCGGTCGGCCTCGAACCGGGCTGTCACCCTGCCCTGGGGGTTCTCCCCGCCCAGCCGCCAGCCCGCCAGCAGAATGGCGAAGGCGGCCAGGAGGACCCAAAGCCTTCGCGTCCATTTTTTCATTTCTTCTCCTCCCCATCCGGCACAAACTCCAGAATGTCCCCCGGCTGGCAGTCCAGGGCGGCGCAGATGGCCTCCAGGGTGGAGAACCGGATGGCCCGGGCCTTATTGTTTTTCAGGATGGACAGGTTGGCCATGGTGATGTCCACCTTCTGGGCCAGCTCCCCCAGGGACATCTTCCGCTTGGCCATCATCACGTCCAGATTGACAACGATCCTCATGGTCCCGCCCCCTCAAATGGTCAGGTCCTGGTCTTCCTGGAGCTGGGCCGCCTGGCGGAACAGGGCGGACATGACCAGAAACAGCAGCCCCGCCATGAAAAAGGCCGGGACAAACAGCGTGTTATAGGTAAACAGCGGCGCCGCGTTTCTCTCCATCCACAGCCAGAGAATCAGACGAACCAGAGCTGCGCCCGAGATCAGCCAACAGCAGATGGCGGCCCCCTTGAGCGCCTTGGCATTGGCAAGCTGGAAGGGCTCTCCCGCCAGAATAGTGTCCAGCACCTTCTTGGCCTGCCACAGGATCAGGGCGGTGCAGACACCGCACAGCCAGTAGAACAGGGTCAGCAGCGAGGTATACGCTCCCCGCCAAACGGCAGCCCAGGAGGTCAGGAAAACGACAGCCATGGGAAAATGCGCTTCGTTGCCCTGTCCCAGCCACATCGCAGCTTCCTCCTTCATGGCCCGGACCAGCAGATCTGGGCCGCCGTCGGACACATAGGCCACGATCCCGGGGACCAGCAGCAGGCAGAACAGATTCAGGACCAGCACGGCGGTGACCAACAGCTTCAACACCCTGGCCAGACGCTGGACAGCGGTTTCTTCCATGGAAATCTCCTCCTTTTGTGTGCCAATCCTATCACGTCAGAATCTGTTTGTCAATATATTTTTATTGTTTTTCGATAAATTCGAGGGTGACACAAGGCCCGGGCGGCCGCGCCCGGGCCAATGTCCGCTATCTGCTCTGTCTCTGGTGGTTTGCCTGCTTTTGGGCGTACATCTCCCGGTCCGCCCGGAGGTAGACCTGCTCCATGGAGCTGTCACGGTCCGGTTCAAAGACGGCGCAGCCTACAGCCAGGGACAGGTCCGCGTTCCAATCGGGCTGCCGGCGGAGAAACTCCTCGCTGGCCGACGCCCCCCAATCCCGCAGCGTCTCCAGGGTCATGTCCCGGACCAGCAGGGCAAACTCATCGCCTCCGATCCGGTAGACCGCGCCCCCTTTGGGCGCCAGGTCCCGGATCACGGCAGAGACGCAGCGCAGATATTCATCTCCCGACTGATGGCCCAAGTGGTCGTTGACCCATTTCAGATGGTCCAGGTCCATCAGGCACATCCCCATACCCTGCTGCTGGCGTCTGGTGTCTAAGTTATTGACGTCCACCTCATAGGCGTTCCGGCTTTTCAGCCCGGTGAGCCAGTCGGTGTTGGCCAGGTCTTGAAACGTGGGGTTGGAGATACGTCGGAACAGGGCCGCCGCGCACAGGGCCGTCAGAAGGCAGACCACCAGGGCAATCATCGGCGTGAGGACCCGCAGCCAGAAATAGGTATCATACTGGGACTCCGCGGAAAATTCCACCCCCACGGCTCCGATCACACCGTTTGCTCCCCGGAAGGGCACATAGGCCACAAAGACCTTGCCCCACTGGGTATCTTTGATATGCTCCGGCCAGACCGCCTCGCCCTCCAGCGCCTGCTCCAGTTCGGCGGCGATCTCCGACTCGACCGGGTCGCCGGGACGGCGAAACGCCTCGTCACCGGGGTCCATGCCGTCCACCACGTAGATCAGCTGTCCGTCCTCGGTCCGTTTTGCCGTGTAAAGATACTCCACTCCGGTGGCCACCTTGATCTTATAGAACAAGTCGTGGGTCTGTTGATAGAGCTCAGAGTCCATATCCCCCGCTTCGCTGATACCGGAAAAGGTCTCCTCCTCCAAAAACTGTTCCGCATAGCTGTGGATGGACTGGACCCGGGCCGCCAAGCTGCCGGTGATGTTGTGATAGGTCAGATGGTAGGATATAAAGAAGGTGATCAGGCAGGACAGGACCGCCACGGCCCCGGCAAAAATCGAGACCTGAACATCCACCCGTCCAATGGGATGAAACACGGACATGGAATTTGCCTTCCTCCCCTGCTTCTTCACGGATACGCCTCCCCTATGTGTCGTGTTTCTCCTTAATTTGCGTCTTTTCCCGGAATATGTAACTTTAGTATAACACAGGTTCTCGGAAAACGGAACCTCTTTTCTGTTTTTATCCCGCCGAAAATCCGGTCAGTCCTCCGCTTTTCCGGGCCGCGCCTGGTCCCGCTCCAGAGCGGCGGCACAGCCCTTTAATTCCTTCCGGTACCCCCGCCACTCCGGCATCAGGCAGTCCATCCGGGCATGGAACCCGGGACCGTGGTCGTGGTGGAGGAAATGGACCAGCTCATGGAGGGCCACATAGTCCCGCAGATGCTGGGGACACCGGGCCAGGGCGGTGTTCAGGGTGATGTATCCCTGCCGCCAGTGGCAGTTGCCCCATTGGCTGCGCATGGCCCGCAGCTTCAGTTCCGGCATGTCCACCCCCAGGGGAGCCACCAGGGGATACACCCGCCCCAGGGCCTGGGACAGCAGCACCCCACATTCCTGCCGGGACGGGAGGGGCGGCAGCTCCGGAGCCTGCTCACTCCGGACCAGGTGCTCCGTGATCCAGCGCCACTTCTCCTCCACCATTTTGTCGGCCCGTCCGGCGGAACAGGTATACGGGACGGACAGCGTCACCCCATCCCCCGCGCTGATGCGCAGGTTCAGGTTCTTCACCCGCTTCCGGACCAGCCGGTATGTGATGGGACCGCCCGGAGTCTCCACCGTCCGGTTCTCCTCCGCAGGCTCCCGCCGGACGGGACACAGGCTCACCATCTGTTGACCACCTTTTCCGCAAACCCTGTCAGGTCCCGGAACTCCAGCACCCGGCCACCGTCCAGCACCGCCCGACCGGTAAACCGGCCAAAGACTTGGTGTTGGTCCGACTTGAGGATTTTCAGATCGGTACAGGCCGCCCGGTCCAAAATGGGGGAAAACTCCATCTCCAGCCGCCCGTTGTCACTGGTGAAGGTCCAGGGGGACAGCCAGTCCTCCCGTCCCGGTTTTCCGGGGATATGGAATTTCACGTGGGACAGCTTATGGACCTTGCCCCCGAAGATCAGGGCGTTTTCCGTGGCGGCGGAGCCGTTTCCAAAGCCATAGCCCAGGTTGAAGCCGAAGGGCGCCCCCTCCGCCAGACCGGAGGCGGAGCTCCAGTACCAGGTGTTCCGGTAGGTCCACACCCCCCTGCCCCAGTCCAGCACTGCAAAGGAGTCCTCCGGGCAGAAGGTATAGGTCTCCTCCCCCAGTTCCACCTGCCCCGACGCCCGGAGACAGTTGATCTTCCGGTTGTAATAGAAGTGTCCCGGCTTGTCAAAGGGAGTGCAGGTCACCACAGACTCATCCGGCTGGTCAAAGAGGGTCACGCTGCCCCGGATGGTCTTTCCCTCCCAGAAGTCCTCCATTCGGAACACCAGCTGCCGGGCCGGACCCAATTTTTCTCCGTCCGTATGCAGGAAGGTCAGTCCGTAGCCCTTCCCGGAGCTGGCCGTCACCCCCCGGTCGGCGGAGTCGGGCAGTCCGGTGTGTCCAAGGGGCAGGACCCGCATGGGGCTTCGGGTCACCTGCCGCCCCGTCACAAAGTCCAGCAGGGAGACAGAATCCAACCCCATATACCCGTTGTCCGCCACCGTCAGGGCCAGGGCAAATCGGCCATTGGATATCAGATAGTAGTCCCACTCCTTGACCCGCAGGGCGGATACTTTAACGGCGTTCCGGTCATAGACGGGATAGGGCTTTCTGGCCCAGCCCGCCTGGGTCAGCTCCCCCTTTTCGTTCAGCAGGGGGATGGGCTGTGTGATCTCATGCTGCCACACAGGGCGTCACCTCGTTTCCAGCTTTTGTAGAAGTATTATACCTAGTTTTCCACCTCAGGGCAATTCTTTTTCCGGGACAGGCAAGGCGAAGGGTCCTTGCTCATATATTGAATCCCGCCCCTTTGAGGAGAGGCCGTTTTCGATTGCAGACTGTAGGGAGGTACCGCCGTGGTCCGTCTTTTGAGAAAGCAAGCTTACCGTGACCTGTTTCTGGGCGTTGGGCTGCTTCTGGCCGCCGCCTCTCTGGTGGTCTGGCCCCGGCAGGCCGTGGCCGCCATGAAAGACGGCCTGAGCCTGTGCGGCAACGTGATCATCCCCTCCCTGTTTCCCTTCTTCGTGCTCTCCTCCCTGGTGGTGGAGCTGGGCATGTCCCGGTACCTGGGAAATGTGCTGGAGCCGGTGATGGCACCCCTGTTCCGGGTCAACGGCTCCTGTGCCGCCGCCCTGGCCTTGGGCCTTGTGGGCGGGTACCCCGTGGGCGCCCGGACCGCCATCCACCTGTACCAGAGCGGCCAGTGTACCAGGACGGAGGCGGAGCGGCTGCTGGCCTTCTGCAACAACTGCGGCCCGGCCTTCATTCTCGGCGTAGTGGGAGCCGGCGTCTTCGGCAGCGGCCGGGTGGGGCTGGTCCTCTACCTGTGCCATCTGGCCGCCTCCGTGCTGGTGGGGCTGATTTTCCGCTTCTACCGCCCCGGAGAAGGGCCCCGGGGGAGGGAAAACGGCCGAGTCCAGTTCCAGAGCGTCAGCGTCCCCGCCGCCTTTACCGGGTCAATCACCGGCGCCCTCCAGTCCACCCTGAACATCTGCGCCTTTATTCTTTTTTTCACCGTGGCCATCCGGATGCTCACCCTCTCCGGGCTGCTCACCGCCCTTGCTGGAGTCCTTTCCGCCCTGTTCTCCCCCCTGGGCCTCGACCAGACATGGGCGGAACGGCTGCTCACCGGACTGCTGGAGGTATCCTCGGGAGTGTCATCCCTCACCGCCGGGTCCTTCACCGGGCGGCTGTCCATGGCGGCCTTCATGCTGGGCTGGGCGGGAGTCTCCGTCCACTGCCAGGTCATGGCTTTCCTGGGGGACAGCGGCCTGTCCCTGGGGACGTATCTGGCGGGCAAGTCCCTCCACGGTATATTCTCCGCCCTCCTGATCGCCGCGCTGACCCGGCTGCTGCCCATGGACGCCCCCGCCTCCGCCTATCTGGCGGAACAGACCGAGGCCATCGCCGGACTGGACTTCCACCGCGCCCTGACCATCTCGGCAGCCGCGGCCTGGACGGTTTGGCTGCTCTTTCTGCTGCTGTCCGCCTGGGTGGTGAGAAAAAATCACAGGAAACACATATGCGCGGGCTGACACGCTGAATTGGACTTGAAGATTGGGCTGACGCGCATTATAATAGGATCAGCAACGGAAAGGGAGAGTGCCCCCATGAATCTGTTCCAGAAGAAAATCGAGCCCCGCTGTACCTACTGCGCCCACGGGCGGACCATGGGTGAGGACCAGGTGGTATGCCCCAAAAAGGGGGTCATGGCCGCCGGCTCCCACTGCCGTTCTTTCAAGTATGATCCGCTGAAGCGGGTGCCCCCCCGCCCCGCCAAGTTCCGCGGCGGTGGTCTCAGCGGCGATGACTTCAAGCTGTGAGCCGGGTCCAGCCCCCGGGTCCCCGCAGCTGCATTTTTCCGCCGGGTCAGGTTTCGGGAGCCGGACTTTTTCTGATACACACATATGGTCGGACGCATTCCGGGATATTTCCCGGAGTGCGTTTTTTATTGCTCCAATTCCCCGCGTGGGTCTGAAAAACCGGAAATAGGCCCGCATGCTGCCTTACCGCTGTTTTTTATACTATCTCAAGTGCGGTCCCAAAAACTGGACTTTTGCCACAACATTGGGTGGTTTTGCTATTGTGGGCAGGTGGGTGGCCACATGGGGCCGCCCCTACAGTGGGATGGCCGGTCTGTGCGCAGGTGCGCGTCACCGTGCCGCCTACAGAGTATGCTCTCCCCAGTGCGGCCCGATGAGGGCATCTGGCCCTACGGGCAGGGCGGGGGCTTGCCCCCGCCCTGCCGCAATACATCACAGCGCAAAATCCCACTTGGGCCGTTGTCCGGCAAGAGATAAAAAACCAGCGTCCCGCACGGCTTTGTGCGGGGCGCTGGCATCATAACACAGGGATTTACTGCTTGTTCTTGATGTACGCGTCAATGGACTTGGCCGCCTGCTTGCCGGCGCCCATGGCCAGGATGACAGTGGCGGCGCCGGTGGCGGCGTCACCGCCGGCAAAGATGCCGGGGACGGAGGTGGCGCCGGTCTCGTCGGCGGCCACGCAGCCCTTGCGGGTCTCCTCCAGGCCGGGGGTGCCGTTATAGCTCATCTTGTTGGCCTGGGTACCCAGAGCCATGATGACGGCGTCCACCTCGGTCTTGAACTCGCTGCCCTCGATGACCACGGGGCGGCGGCGGCCGGAGGCATCGGGCTCGCCCAGCTCCATCTTCACGCAGGTGATGGACTGGACGTGGTTCTTCTCATCCCCCTCGATGGAGATGGGGTTGGTGAGCAGGTCGAAGATGATGCCCTCCTCCTTGGCGTGGTGGACCTCCTCGGCACGGGCGGGGAGCTCCGCCTCGGAGCGGCGGTAGACGATATGGACCTCGGCGCCCAGGCGCTTGGCGCAGCGGGCAGCGTCCATGGCCACGTTGCCGCCGCCCACCACAGCCACCTTCTTGTTGTGGAGGATGGGGGTCTCGGCGTCTTCCTTATAGGCCTTCATCAGGTTGATGCGGGTCAGGTACTCGTTGGCGGAGTACACGCCCACCAGGGACTCGCCGGGGATCTTCATGAACATGGGCAGGCCGGCGCCGGAGCCGATGAAGACGGCCTCATAGCCCATCTCAAACAGCTCGGTGATGGTCAGGACCTTGCCGATGACCATGTTCAGCTGGATGTCCACGCCCATCTTCTCCAGGTTGGCAACCTCCCGGGCCACGATGGCCTTGGGGAGACGGAACTCGGGGATGCCGTAGCTCAGCACGCCGCCGGGAGTGTGGAAGGCCTCGAAGACGGAGACGGAGTAGCCCATGCGGGCCAGCTCGCCGGCGCAGGTCAGGCCGGCGGGGCCGGAGCCGATGACAGCCACCTTATGGCCGTTCTTGGGGGCGGTAGCCACGTTGGCGATGCCGTTCTCAGCGGCCCAGTCGGCCACGAAGCGCTCCACACGGCCGATGGACACGGGCTCGCCCTTGACGCCACGGACACACTTGCCCTCGCACTGGTTCTCCTGGGGGCAGACGCGGCCGGAGATGGCGGGCAGGGCGTTGGCGTTGGACAGGATCTCATAGGCGGCGGCGATGTCGCCCTCGGCCACCTTGGCCAGGAAATCGGGGATGGGGATGCCCACGGGGCAGCCGCTGACACAGGCGGGGTTCTTGCAGTGGATACACCGCTGGGCCTCATTCATGGCCTGCTCCAGGGTGTAGCCCAGGGCCACCTCTTTGAAATTGGCGTTGCGGGCATTGGGGTCCTGCTCCGGCATGGGAGTCTTGGTCATCTGCATGTTAGCCATTCATGGCACCTCCTCCCAGGCGGCAGAGATGCTTCTCTTTCGCCTTGGCTTCGTGTTCTTTATAGGTCGCGTTCCGGGCGATGACTTCGTCAAAGTCCACCTTGTGGCCGTCAAAGTCGGGGCCGTCCACACAGGCGAATTTCACCTCGCCGCCCACGGTCAGCCGGCAGCAGCCGCACATGCCGGTGCCGTCGATCATGATGGGGTTCATGCTGACGGTGGTGGGGATGTTGTACTTCTCGGTGAGCTTACAGGCAAACTTCATCATCATCAGGGGGCCGATGGCAAACACGCGGTCAAACTTGACCCCGCTGTTGATCAGCTCCTCCAGCTTGCCGGTGACGAAGCCGTGGTAGCCGTAGGTGCCGTCGTCGGTACAGATGTGCAGGTCGGTGCAGGCGTGGGACATCTCCTCCTCCAGGATGATGATGTCCTTCGTCTTGAAGCCGCCGATCAGGTCCACCTGGTTGCCGGCCTCATGCAGGGCACGGGCCACAGGCAGGGCGATGGCGCAGCCCAGACCGCCGCCCAGGACGGCCACCCGCCCCAGATTCTCCACCTCGGTGGGGACGCCCAGAGGGCCCACGAAGTCGTGGAGGCAGTCGCCCTCGTTCAGCTCGTCCAGAGCCAGGGTGCTGCCGCCGATCTTCTGGAAAATCACAGTGACCAGCTCATTCTCCGCGCTGGAGATGGTCAGAGGGATGCGCTCCCCCTCCTCATCCACACGCAGGATGATGAACTGGCCCGCTTTGGCCTTGGCGGCCACCAGCGGCGCGTACACGGAGATCTGGGAGATCTCTGGTGTCAGCGTCTTTTTCTTGACGATTTGATACTTCTTCACTGCGGATCCTCCTCTTACTTGTTTTGCCGGCTTCCAACCCGGCGTCCCTTCTTATCCATTCCAATATCGAACGCGGACATGCCGCGCAGATCACATGAGTTACCGGCCGAACCGGCGGCGGCGGTATCCGCCTCCATAGCGGCGGCGGCGCTGCCGCCGCACCAGGGTCCGGACCGCCCAATATACCGCCAGCGCCACCAGGACCAGGACGGCCAGGGCGGCCAGGGTGATCCAGTTGGGGTGCTTCAGCAGCTGGATGGGGCTCCAGCTGCGGTTGACGTCCTTGCGGCCGTCGGACGCGGCATACCAGTCCGGCAGGCCATTTTCACCGAAAGACCGGAGGTAGGCCGCCAGCGCGTACCACTCCTTGATCTCGCTGCCATTCTTATCATAGAGGATGCAATCGTTGAAATCCGTGACGGGGCTCCCGTCGGCCATTTTCGGCTCCAGGGACAAAAGGCCCATGGACTTGCTTTTCACCGTGCCCAGCATTTGGGCGGAATACATCCCGGTGACCACCCGGTACAGCTGGTCATCGTCGATCTGGGTATACGCCCGGTCCCTGCTGTTCCCGTCCCCGACCGTGTCCTGGTATAACTGTACCTCGGTCACCCGGTTGAAAAACATCCGGTGGGTATTGAAGGAGTAGGACATCCCCGACAGATACAGCTGGACCACGGGCATGATAGGGGTCACCGAGGCGTCCACCTCGGCGGCGGCTTTCAGTTCCTTCCCGGTGAGGTAGACCTCCACCAGGGGGAAGCCGGAGGTTCCGTCCTCTCCCACCCCCATGGACAGCACATCGAAAGTCTGGGAGGCGGTGATCTCTCCCGCGTACAGCGGGGCGCGGAGCACGCCGTCGGCAGTGACGGCCACAGTATGCACACTAGGGGCGTCGGCCACCAGTTCCCGGGATGCCCACAAAAAGGCGTCAGCCACCAGCTCGCCCAGGGCGTTGCCCTCCTGGAGCCCGGACTCCGGGGTCTCCAGGTCAAAGCCGCCGGTGGTCAATACTTGGTCATAGCTGAATCCATAGCGTGCCAGGTAGCTTCCGCTCACCTGGGATTTCCAGCCCTCCACCATGGCCGAGATCTCCGGATCCTCCGGGACCGTCTCGTCAATGGGGATCAGGCGGTAGTCGGTGAGGCTCTTGGCCCCGTCCGCGCTCCAGGTCAGGGTAATGGACCCCAGATTCTCGCAGTAGGGGCCGGCGGAGACGATATAGGTGTCCCCCACCACGATGGGCTCGGTGAGGGTGGTATGGGTATGTCCGGAGACGATGAGGTCGATGCCCTCCACTTTTTTGGCAAGCTGCTCGTCCTCAGACTTTTTTTCTTTTTCATTGGTGCCGGAGTGGGACAGGCAGATGATAAATTGGGCGCCCTGCTCCTTCAAACTGTCCACGCACCGCTGGGCGCTCTTCACCCGGTCCTCCAGAACAAAGCCCGAGGTGGGCGCGCAGTCGTGGGAGTCCTCCCCCATCAGGCCAAAAATCCCGTAGGTGACGCCGCCCCGCTCCAGAAGCACAGAGTCCTTCACACCGTAGGCGGCCATGGCCCGCTGGATATCCAGCTGGTTCGGATCCTCGGCGGAAGGCCAGTAATTGGCCATCAGCAAGGCGGGCACCCGGTCCCCGCTGAGGACGGCGGCGTTGAGCATCTGGGCAAAGCCCGTTCCCTTGTGGTCAAACTCATGATTTCCCACCGTAGCAGCGTCATAACCCATTGCGCCCATGGTCCGCAGCTCAGCGGCCTGGGTGGTGTACAGGGTCTGGATCAGGGAGCCCACGGAGAAATCGCCGCCGTCCACCACCAGGGCGTCGGGATGTTCCGCCCGCTCCCGGTCCAGCGCCGTCTTCAGCCTGGCGTATCCCCCCGACGCTCCCCCGTCCTCCGTCCGCTGGGGCAGGAAGTGGGAGTGGAGGTCGTGGGTGAACAGGACGGTGGTGGTGCAGGCCGGCGCGCCGGCCCAAACCGCCGTGGGCAGCAGCGTACACAGCAGCACCAGAGCCATCAACGCCCCGACAACACGGCGCGGAACTCTCACGGGTCACCCACCCTTTCTTCCAGTGGTTATTCTGCCACAAATTACCTGCGGCGTGATTATCGTATCGTGACGAATAATTGGCAAATGTTCACTTTTTCACCAGCGAACTATCGAATTAAAGCGTATCTTTGATATTTTTTAACAAATTACATCGTGTTGGACGGGGCGGTAGAACAGTTCCCGCACCTCTTCGGGGCGGCTGGTCTGGCCCAGGGCCCACATGAGCTTGGTGGCGGCGGCCTCCAGAGTCATGTTATAGGCTTCCATCAGCTGATATTTCTCCTTCACCTGCTGCCCCACCTGGTACACCGACATGTCGCTTCCCTCATAGGGCACCTGGGTCATCATCACAATAGTCTTGCCTGCCTCCATCCACTCCCCCATAGCCTGGGCCAGAGCCCCGCCGCTTCCGCCGGGCAGCCCGCCCACGCCAAAGGACTGGAGGATCACCGCCTGGTAGCTGTCCCGCAGCCGCCGCAGGGCCTCCGCCCCCATTCCTGGGATCAGGGTCAGCAGCAGCACCCGGTCCTCCAGCCGGTCATAAAAAACGGGCTCCGCCCCGTAGGAATAAGCGGTGGGAGCCAGATACCGGATCAGCCTGCCGTCCCGAATGACGGCGATCTCCGGGTAATCCACACTGGAGAAGGCATTGAAGCTCTTGGTCCGCTCCTTCCTGGCCCGGGTGCCCAGGATCACCTTGCCGTCAAAGACCAGGCTCACATCATGGGAGTCCCGGTCGCAGGCGTAGAGGAAGCTGTTGTACAGGTTCATCCGGGCGTCGGTGTCGTGGAGGCAGATGGACTTCTGGGAACCGGTAATGACGATGGGTTTGGGGGAATCCTGGATCAAATAGGACAGGGCGGCGGCGGTATACGCCATGGTGTCGGTGCCGTGGGTAAGGACAAAGCCGTCATATTGGTCGTAACGCGCCCGGATGGCGGCAGCCATCTCCAGCCAGTGGGAGGGACCGATATTGGTGCTGTCCAAATTCATCAGCTGGACGGCGTCCACGCTGCACAGCTCCCCCACCGCCGGAACATACCCCAGGATCTCCTCCGAGGTGATGGCGGGGCTCAGGCCGTGGCCGCTCTCCTTGGAGGCGATGGTGCCGCCGGTGGCCAGCATCAGGATGCGTCTCATGGGGACATTCCTCCCTTGTCAGACTGGGGACCGCTCAAAAAAGGAGCTGTTGCCAGCCCCTTCTCTGGTAGGCGTTTTTCCTTTACAGGCACTGGAGATACTTGCCATACAGGGTCATGCCTAACTCCGTGCCAATGGCGTGGACCTTCTCCTCGGAGATCCAGCCCTCATACAGGCCCAGCTCCTCCAGACAGCCCACATAGCGTCCGGTGGTGTCCTGGATATGCTTGATGGTCTGGCCGGCCTCCAGCAGGCTGTCGGCGGTGCCGGCGTCCAGCCAGGTGAAATTCCGTTCCAGGGGAATGACCTGGAGCTGGCCCCGGCGCAGGTACTCCAGATTCACGTCGGTGATCTCCAGTTCTCCCCGGGCGGAGGGCTTCAGGTTCCGGGCAATCTCCATGACCTGGTGGTCATAGAAGTACAGGCCCGGGATGATATAGTTGGATTTGGGGTAGCGGGGCTTCTCCTCAATGGAGATGGCCTTGCCGTCCTTGTCAAATTCCACCACGCCGAAGGGCCTGGGGTCCTCCACCCAATAGCCGAAGACAGTGGCGCCCCGGTCGTTGGCCGCCGCCCGCTTCAGGGTGGCGCCCAGGGTGGGCGCGTAGAAGATGTTGTCCCCCAGGACCAGACACACCCGGTCGCAGCCCACAAACTCCTGGCCGATGAGCAGTGCGTCGGCGATGCCCCGGGCCACGGGCTGCTCGGCATAGGAGATATGCAGTCCGTACTGCTCCCCCGTGCCCAGCAGGGCGGTAAAGGTGGCGGTCTCTCCCGGCGGAACGATGACCAGAATGTCGGAAATGCCGGCCTGCATCAGGATGGCGATGGGGTAATAGATCAGCGGCTTGTCATACACCGGCAGCAGAGGCTTGCACACCGGCTTGGTCATGGGGTACAGGCGGGTGCCCTTGCCCGCGGCCAGAACGATTCCTTTCATACGCTCCTCCTTCAGTTCGTAGGCGGATGCTTCCGGAGCGGCGCCGGCTTTCTCCCGTCTGCCGCCGCTCCGCTGTGATTGTACCATGCCCGGCGAAAGTTTACAAGAGTTCATCGTTTTTCTTCCGGGAACTTTCAGGAATACCCGGAAACGACAGCGGGGATGGACGGCGGAGAACCATAATCCCGCGGCTCGAGAAAGAAAGGGAACCGTGGCGGTCCCCTTTCCGTGTGCTTCTTGCCACCGAAATCTGTAAGAAACAGGGCGCACGCACGGCCGTCTTTCCCTTTGCTCCGAACAAAGCCGTTTCTCAGGCGCTCAGCTTCTCCAGGCCCAGCTTCAGGCGGCGGAGGGTCTCATCCTTCCCCAGGATCTGGCAGATCTCCACGGCCCCGCCGGGGGTCACCGCCTTGCCGGCGGCGGCGATGCGCACCGGCCACATGATGGTGGCGTTCTTCACCGCCAGCTGCTCCGCCAGGGCGATGAGTCCGTCGTGAATGGCCTCCTGGGTCCAGCCCTCCAGCCCCTCCAGCATGGGGATGGCCGCCTCCAGCATGGTCTTGCAGACCTCGGGATTGGTCTTGGACTTCTTGTTGGTGAACAGGTCCAGGCCGTACTCGGGCAGCGCCTGGAAAAAGTCCACCTTCTCCGGGATGTCGGTGAGTTTCTCGCACCGGGCCTGGAGCAGGGCGGCGATGGCGGGAACCGACAGGGTTTTATCCTTTACAACGCTTCTGATATAAGGCTCTGCTGCCTTCGCGAAGTCCTCCGGGGCCATGGCGCGCAGATAGAGGGCGTTGAAGTGGGTCAGCTTCTCGATGTCGAAGATGGCCGGGGACTTGGACATGCCGTTCAGGTCGAAGGCCTTGGCCAACTCCTCCAGGGAGAAGACCTCCTGCTCCGCCAGCTCCCCCCGGGGGGACCAGCCCAGCAGGGCCACGTAGTTCAAAATGGCGTCGGTGAGGAAGCCCTGGGCCTTCAGATCCTCGTAGGAGGGGTCGCCGTGGCGCTTGGACATCTTGTTCTGGGCGTCCCGCATGACGGGAGAGCAGTGGACGTAGACTGGGACCTCCCAGCCGAAGCCCTCGTACAGCAGGTTGTACTTGGGGGCGGAAGACAGGTACTCGCTGCCCCGGACCACGTGGGTGATGCCCATCAGGTGGTCGTCGATGACGTTGGCGAAGTTGTAGGTGGGCATCCCGTCCCGCTTGATCAGCACCTGGTCATCCAGGGTGCTGTTTTCCACGGTGATGTCCCCAAAAATGGCGTCATGGAAGGTGGTAGAGCCCTCGGCGGGGATCTTCTGGCGGATGACATAGGGCTCGCCGGCCCCCACCCGGGCCAGAGCCTCCTCCAGCGGCAGGTCCCGGCAGGGGTCCGCCGCCCGGTCGAACTCGCCGGAGTCCTCCTCCGACTCGGTCTTCTCGCAGAAGCAGTAGTAAGCGTGGCCCTTCTCCACCAGCAGGCGGGCGTACTTGCCGTAGGTGTCCCGGCGCTCCGACTGGATGTAGGGGGCCACGGGGCCGCCCACATCGGGACCCTCGTCGTGGTCCAGGTGGCACTCGGCCAGGGTGCGGTAGATCACGTCGGTGGCGCCCTCCACCAGTCGGCCCTGGTCCGTGTCCTCGATGCGCAGGATGAAGGTGCCCCCCGCGTTCCGGGCGATGAGCCAGGTGTACAGGGCGGTGCGCAGGTTGCCCACGTGCATATACCCCGTGGGAGAGGGGGCGAACCGGGTGCGGACCTTTCCGTGGGGGATCTTGGCCTCCATCTCCTCAAAATACTTCATATCCAGTGCCATGTCCATTCCTCCGTCACGGCGGCGGAGCCGCCGGTATTCTCGTTTGTCAGCGGCTATATTATATGGGATTTTTTCCGGTTTGGCAAGGGGACGTTTGGGGCGTTCTGTTTTCCCCGGCTGCGGGGCGCCGGGACCCGGAGGACAGCGCCGCGCGGAATGTGTACTAGTCCGTCCCGCCGCCCCTTTATCCAATTTTAATCTGGCCGCCGTTGCTTTTTCCCCCGAAATAGGCTATGCTATATGTTGCTACATCCACAACCGAATGCTGAAAAGGAGAATTGTTTTGAGCGATACAACATCCTCTGCCCGCAAGCCCAAGAGGCGGTTCAGCCGCACCCTGCTCAGCCTGGCCGTCACGGCCGTGGTGGGCTTCGTCTACTTCTATGTCTCTCTGCCCGCGCTGAATTTCCATGACGGTGAGTTTTACAGCTTCCTCGGTCTGCTGTGCCTGATCTATGTCATCTGTGTCTTTCTGCTGTCCGGCGCTCCCCACGACAACGTGGTGCGAACCCCGGGTGAAAAGCTGAAGGAGTGGCTGGGCTTCGTCAAGAGCCGCTGCCTGCCTGTGGGCATTTTGTTTGCGGCGGTGGTGGTGGTGGCCGTGGTGGGCCAGGTCATCTCCCTGCCTATTTTCCGGGCCTCCGCCTACCGGGACCTGCTCACCGTGGAGACCGGGGATTTCTCCACTGACGTGGCCCAGATCTCCTTCAGCGAGATCCCCACCCTGGACCGGAAGTCCGCCGAGTTCCTGGGGGACCGCCAGATGGGCACCCTCAGCGACATGGTCAGCCAGTTTGAGTACTCCAACGACTCCACCCAGATCAACTACCAGGGCCGCCCCGTCCGGGTGGCTCCCATCGCCTACGCCGACCTGGTGAAGTGGTTCACCAACCGGGGCAACGGCCTGCCCGCCTATGTGGTGGTGGACATGGTGACCCAGGAGGCCACGGTGGTCCGCCTCCAGGAGGGGATGAAATACTCCTTCTCCGAGCCCCTGAACCGGAACATCATGCGCCACCTGCGCTTCCAGTACCCCACCATGATGTTCGCCACCCCCGAGTTTGAGGTGGACGAGGACGGCCATCCCTGGTGGATCGCCCCCCGGGTGGTCCGGACCATCGGCCTGTTCGGCGGCACCGACATCCAGGGCGCGGTGCTGGTGGACGCCATCACCGGCGAGAGCCAGTACTATGAGGAGGTGCCCACCTGGGTGGACACCCTCTACGTCCCTGAGCTCATCACCCAGCAGTACGACTACCACGGTACCCTGATCAACGGCTTCATCAACTCCATCCTGGGCCAGAAGGGCGTGACCAAGACCACCTATGGCTACAACTATATCGCCATGAACGACGATGTGTACGTCTACACCGGCGTCACCTCCGCCAACGCCGACCAGTCCAACCTGGGCTTCCTGCTGTGCAACATGCGCACCAAGGAGACCCACTTCTATGAGGCCCCCGGCGCCACCGAGGCCGCCGCCCAGGCCTCCGCAGAGGGCGTAGTCCAGGACCTGGGCTATGTGGCCACCTTCCCCCTGCTGCTGAACATTGCCGGAGAGCCCACCTACTTCATTCCCCTGAAAGACGCCACCAACCTGGTCAAGAGCTACGCCATGGTCAACGTGGCCCAGTACCAGATCGTGGCCACCGGTTCCACCGTCTCCGCCTGCGAGCAGACCTATATCCAGATGCTGGCGGACAAGGGCATCTCCACCCCCGAGGAGCTGCCCCAGACCCAGGCCAGCGGCAAGGTGGCTGAGATCCGCACCGCGGTGCTGAACGGCAACACTTACTACTTCATTCGCCTGGAGGGCGAGGAGGTGTTCTACGCACTCTCCGCCGCCCAGAACCGGGAGGTGGTCACCCTGAATGTGGGCGACACCGTCGCCATCGACCACGCTGTCCCCGATGAGGGCTCGGAGAGTTCCATTCTGGATGGGTACACCCTGACCATCGTCAAACGGGCCCTGCCTACTGTCATCACCGACCCGGTCCACATCTCGGAATTGCAGGACTCCGCTGACACCATCTTCGCCCCCACTTCCGGCGAAGAACTGGGTGTCATCGGCTCTGCCGACGGCTCCGCCGCCATCCTCACCGCCCCCTAAGCAGAAAAGCCAGCAGGAGCGCCGAACAATCGTCGCTCCTGCTTTTTCTTATCCGGACGGCCACATGGGCCCTCCCCTACGGCGGATGGCCGGCCTTCCTGACGGCCCGATGAGGGCATCGGGCCCTATGGTTTTGCAATCAACGCTTCTTTCTGCTCCCGCCGCAGCTTTTTGATCTGAACCTCCCGGCGGAGGGCGGCGGACTTATCGGGCTGCTCCTCGGTGTAGACCAGCTCCAGCGGCCCCCGGCCCCGGGTATACTTGGCACCCTTCCCGCTCCGGTGGGCGGCCAGACGGCGTTCCACGTCGTCGGTGATCCCGGTGTACAGGGTCCCGTCCCCGCACCGCAGCATATAGACGTACCAGGCCACGGCTTCTCCCCCCTTTTTGTGTCCATTGTATCACATTTTCAGTGGAAATCCCAAGAACATTTTATTGCGTTTCCCGCCGTTGCGTGGTAGAATAATTTGATATTATATGGGCGCACCATCCGGCTGCGCCTGAATCGTAAGGAGACCTGCACCGTTATGGATGAAAAGAAAGTTATGCTCTCCGGCATTCAGCCCAGCGGCGACCTGCATCTGGGCAACTACCTGGGCGCCATCAAGAACTGGGCGGCCCGCGCCGACGAGTTTGATTGCTACTACTTCATGGCCGACATGCACACCATCACCGTCCGCCAGAACCCCGCCGACCTGCGCCGCCGCACCCTGGAGCAGCTGGCCCAGTATATCGCCTGCGGCCTGGACCCGGAGAAGAACACCCTGTTTATCCAGTCCCATGTCCACCAGCACGCGGAGCTGGGCTGGGTGCTCAACTGCTACACCATGTTCGGCGAGCTGTCCCGGATGACCCAGTTCAAGGACAAGTCCGCCAAGCACAAGGAGAACATCAATGGCGGCCTGTTCACCTACCCCTGCCTGATGGCCGCCGACATCCTGCTCTACCAGCCCGACTTCGTTCCCGTGGGTGAGGACCAGAAGCAGCACGTGGAGCTGACCCGGAACGTGGCCCAGCGCTTCAACGGCATCTACGGCGACGTGTTCAAGGTCCCCGAGCCCTATATTCCCAAGGCCGGTGCCCGGATCATGGGCCTGACCACCCCCGACTCCAAGATGTCCAAATCCATCCCTGAGGGCTGCGTCTTCCTGATGGAGAAACCCGAGGACATCCAACGCAAGTTCAAGCGGGCCATCACCGACAGCGACACGGAAAACTGCGTCCGCTACGACCCGGCCAACAAGCCCGGCGTCTCCAACCTGATGAACATTTACGCCGCGGTCACCGGCCGGACCTTTGACGAGATCGAGGCGGAGTTCGCCGGAAAGGGCTACGGAGCCTTCAAGCCCGCCGTGGGCGACGCCGTCATCGAGACCCTGCGGCCCATCCGGGAGGAGGCCACCCGGATCCTCAGCGACAAGGCCTATCTGGAGTCCGTCTACAAGGCCGGCGCGGAAAAGGCCTCCTACGTCGCCAACAAGACCCTGCGCAAGGTCTACAAGAAGGTGGGCTTCGTGGCCCGCTGACACCCCTCTTTCCCACATCCGAACCGGAGCGTCACCGCTTCGCCACAGAAATAAAAAAGAGGTTCCATATGACCATTCAACTTCCTGCCGTTGGTACCGCCGCCGCCGCGCTGCTGGCCGCGGCCGTGGTGGCCCTCATCTCCACTCCGGTGGTCAAGTCCCTTGCCTTCAAGGTGGGCGCCGTGGACGTGCCCAAGGACAACCGCCGGATGCACGACCATCCCATCCCTCGGATGGGCGGACTGGCCATCTTTTTCGGCTTCATCCTCAGCGTTCTGATCTTCCAGCCCCTCACCCAGCAGCTGCGGGGGATGCTCATGGGCGCCGTGATCATCGTCATTCTCGGCATCTTTGACGACATCTACGCCCTGCCCGCCAAGCCCAAATTCCTGGTCCAGATCGCGGCCGCCCTCTTTGCCGTTCTGGCGGGCAACCGGATCTATATTCTGTCCAATATCAACATCTTCAGCAGCGAGCCCTACTGGGAGCTGGGCTGGCTGTCCATCCCCATCTCGGTGCTGTGGATCGTGGGCATCACCAACGCCGTCAACCTCATCGATGGACTGGACGGGTTGGCCTGCGGCGTGTCCACCATCAGCTCCATGACCCTGCTGGTCATCGCACTCATCGTGTCTGAGCCCGACGTGGCCATCCTCATGGCCGCCCTGGCAGGGGCCTGCATCGGTTTTCTGCCCTACAACCTGAACCCGGCCAAGATCTTTATGGGAGACACCGGGTCCACCTTCCTGGGCTTTATTCTGGCTACGGTGTCCATCCAGGGCCTGTTTAAATTCCACATGATCATCTCCTTCGCGGTGCCCTTCCTCATGCTAGGCCTGCCCATCTTCGACACCTGCTTCGCCATTCTGCGCCGTTTGGCCAAAGGCCAGTCCCCCATGTCCCCTGACCGGGGACACATCCACCACCGGCTCATCGACATGGGCTTCAGCCAGAAGCAGGCGGTGGCTACCCTGTACCTTATCAGCGCCATCCTGGGCCTGTCCGCCGTGGTGCTAACCACCAGCGGCACCGAAAAGGCCATGCTGTTCCTGATGGCCCTGTGTCTGGCCGGCGGCGTGGCGGCCAAGATCTACCTCGGTCACAATGTCAGCAAGGAAGACCGTCCGGATGAGCCCCATGTGCCTCATCCGACCCAGATCGCCGGCAACGACAACTTTTTTGGCGAGGAGGACCGTTCCGACAAATGAGCAACATCAAAGTTATGACGATCTTCGGCACCCGGCCCGAGGCCATCAAAATGGCCCCCCTGGCCCTGGAGCTGGCCCGGCGTCCCGGCCTTGACGCCCTGTGCTGCGTCACCGCCCAGCACCGCCAGATGCTGGATTCCGTGCTGGATATTTTCAAACTGAAACCAGACTATGACCTGAACATCATGGAGCCCCGGCAGACCCTGTCCACCATCACCTCCAAATGCCTGCTGGGCATGGAAAAGGTACTGGAGGAGGCCAAGCCCGACCTGGTCCTGGTCCACGGGGACACCTCCACCACCTTCGCCGGCGCCCTGGCCGCCTTCTACCACCAGATCCCGGTGGGCCATGTGGAGGCCGGTCTGCGGACCTATGACAAGTGGTCCCCCTTCCCCGAGGAGATGAACCGGAAAATGGTGGGCGCCATCGCTGACCTCCACTTCTGCCCCACCCCCGCCAACCGGGACAATCTGGCCCGGGAGAACATCACCAAGGGCGTGTTTTTGACGGGCAACACCGTGATCGACGCCCTCCAGACCACAGTTGTCAAGGATTTCACCTTTGCGGAAGGCGTTTTGAATCAACTGGATTATGTCAACAAAAAGGTCATCCTGGTCACCTGTCACCGGCGTGAAAACTACGGCCAGCCCATGACCAACATCATGACCGCCCTGCGCCGGGTGGCCGACGTCTTCCCCGAGGTGGAGCTAGTCTACCCCGTCCACCTGTCCCCTGTGGTCCAGGAGGCGGCCCACAAGTACCTGGACGGCCACCCCCGCATCCATCTCATCGCCCCACTGGCGGTGGACGAGATGCACAACCTGATGGCCCGGTGCCACCTGGTCATGACCGACTCCGGCGGACTCCAGGAGGAGGCCCCCGCCCTGGGCAAGCCGGTGCTGGTGCTGCGCCGGGAGACAGAGCGCCCCGAGGCCGTGGCCGCCGGCACCGTCAAGCTGGCCGGCGTGGAGGAGGAGGACATCTTCTCCATGGCTTCTCAGCTGCTTTCCGACCCTGCCGCCTATGACAAGATGGCCCACGCCGTCAATCCCTACGGCGACGGTCAGGCCTGCCGCCGCATCGCTGACGCCATCGAGTGGCACTTCGGCTTGAGGCCCCAGGCACCCGAGGCTTTCCTTCCTTGAGTTTGCACTGGAGAATGAGGTGACGACATGGAACCCAAAAACCGCCTGATTATCGCCATCGCCGTCATCTTTCTGATCGCGGCCGCCATGTTCACCAGTTTCGGCCGCAGCCTGTTTACCTTGAACACTCCCTCGGTGGTACTGCCCAGCCTGGACGCGGAATCAGGCGACGGTTCCTCCACCTCCCCGGAAGAGGACCCGGGGCAGTATCAAACCGTGTCGGTGACCCCCCAGACGGTCCAAAGCGTCATCGCCACCCTGACCCGCTCTGACAGCTACTACAGGGAGTTGACGGTGGAGACCTTCTGGGCGGGCGGCTCCTCTTCCCTGACCGTCCAGGTTTGGACCGACGGGGGCTGGACGCACAGCCGTCAGGTCCTGCCCTCCGGCGCCGTCCGCCACGATCTGGTGGGCGAAGATACCATCTACTACTGGTACGACGGCTCTCAGCAGTACAAGACCGCTCCCGCGGACAGCCTGTCCCCCGATCTTGCCCAGCGCCTGCCCACCTACGAGACAGTGCTGGATCTGGACCCGGATACCATCACCGCCGCAGGCTATGAGCTGCGCGGAGATCTGGCCTGTGTCTATGTGGAGGTCCGTTTGGAGGACCCGGAACAGGTGGAGCGGTACTGGGTCAGCGTGGACTCCGGACTTCTGGTCGCGGCGGAGACAGAGCAGGCGGGAGAACTGGTCTACCGGATGAGCGCCTACTCCCCTATCGCCTCCCCTTGTCCCACCACTGCCTCCTTCACGCTGCCGGACGGCAGCGAGCTGCACTCACTTTCCTGACACCAACAGGGGGCGGTCACAGCCGCCCCCTTCTGTTTTAAGATTCCTGAGACTCCTTTTTTTCGTTTTTTTCCTCTCCCAGGCCCATAATGAGTACCAGCCCAAGGGCAATGACCAATTCCAGGTCATCCCCCTCTACCAGAAGATAGAGGACAATGAGCAGCAGCAGCACGTCCCCGGGGTCGATGTCCTCCAGATGCAGCGTCTTCAGCATCCCGGCAAGCCCGCCCCGCTCCTTTCCCGCGAACAGGGCGGACAGGCCCTCTTTTCCCCCGGGAAAAGGCGGCGGACGGAACCCCGGAGCAGACCCGCCGCCCGTGGAAGGCCTACTGTTTCCCTGGCCCCGAGGCTGCTCCACAGGCGTACGCCCGTCAGGACCCGGGCGGTTTTCCGGCTCCCGGCGGGATCTTGCCTCCTCCTGTGGCGCCGGCTCCTTGACCTGGGTATAAGCTGTGTCCGCCGGGATATAACGGTTATACATTGCCGCTCTCCCCCTTTCCGCCCATGGCCCCCAGGGCCACCCGGATCAGCCGGGTCACCCGGGCGATCTCCAGGGCCCGGTCCAGCTTGGCCCTCCGGTCCTCTTTCAGGAAGGGGCGCAGGGCGGCCAGCAGGGCGGCGTTCCGGTCGTCGTTTCCCTGGTACTCCCGGACCAACCGCATCCCCATCTGGAGCATGCCCGGGTCCAACTGGCCCAGCAGGGCGGACAGGTCGGGCTGCGGCGGAGCAGGCGGAGGAGAATTGTCATCCCGCTCCTCCCCAGTCGAATCACGGCCGGCAGACGGTTCCCTTTCCCCGCCGCTCTGGAGGGGGCCCCCGCTCCCGGACAGGGAGTGGGCCAGGGACATGATCTGGCTCATGGCCTCCTGGTTGCCCAGGATAGCATTTAATTTGTCCTCGAACTCAGCCATGCCGCCTTTTCCCTCCCCTTGTTTACCCCGCTTCGCGCCGTAGGTCTTTGAAGCGTGCGGTCAGGTTCCCTTGGTGACAGCGCCGTCTGCCCGGTCCGCGGACCAGCCTGACCGCCATCCCGTCCGCGTATGGATCATTCCAGTCCGGCCTTCTTGGCCTGATCTCCGATCCGCTCCACCAGCTCCGCCCCCTCACGGGTGCTCATCAGCTGGTTCATCATGGCCATCAGCTGGCTGACGTCTCCTCCCGCAGCCGCCTTGGCCGCCTCCTGGACGCTCCCTTTTTGGCTCAGAAGGTCCATCAGCTGCCGGGCGTCGCTGGACTGGGCCAGTTTGGAGATGGCCGCCCGGTTTTTCTCCAGGCCGGCCGCCATACCTTTGAACGAGGCCTCCGGATTCCCCTTGAACTGCACGTTCATCACTCCCCACATGATTTCACTCCAGTATATGCGTACCGACCGCCGAGGTGACAAATTTGAAAATTCTGGTTTTTTCCGACTCCCACCGCTCCCGCGCCGGGATGCTCAACGCCATTGACGCCCATGCCCCCGACCAGGTCATCCACCTGGGGGACCTTCAGGAGGACGCCGAGGAGCTGACCTACGTCTACCCCCGGCTCCCGGTCTGTATGGTCCCCGGCAACTGCGACGGCTGGACCATGGATCCTCTGAAGAAGCAGATCACCCTGGCCGGAAAGAAGGTCCTCCTCTCCCACGGCCACCTGTGGGGCGTCAAGAAGGGCTATGAGGCCGCCGTGGCCGACGCCCGGTCCGTGGGCGCCGACATTCTGCTTTTCGGCCACACCCACAAGTCCCTGTGCCAACAGCTGGAGGACGGCCTCTGGATGCTGAATCCCGGAGCCAGCCGCGCCAGCTTCGGACTGATCGTGATCGAGGACGGAACGATCCAGTGTTCCGTTCTGCCCACGCCCTGACCATTGTAAGGAGGCTCGTTCCCACCCGTGAAAAAACTCCTCTATATTCTGTTTCACCGCTCGGTCTTTGTGGCCCTCGCCCTGCTCACGCAGATCCTGTTTCTAATGATGATGGTGGTCACCTTCTCCGAACATATCGAAACCTTTTACTGGTGCTGCATCATTGCCAGCGTCGCCGCCTCCCTCGCCATCGTCAGCAGCCGGATGGAGCCCGGGTACAAGATCGCCTGGCTCTTGCTCATCCTGCCCTTCCCGGTCTTCGGGGGCATCTTCTACCTGCTGGCGGGCGGCGGCCACATCTCCCGCCGGACCCAGAAGCAGATGCAGGGCATCCTGGACAAATCCGCCCTGGCCCTCCGGGAGGACTTCAAGGCTGACGACCTGCTCCCCCTGGGCGGCGACGCGGCCTGTCAGGCCAGCTATCTGGAGCAGTATGCCGCCTGCCCCGCCTACACCAACACGGAAACGGAATACTTTTCCCTGGGCGACCTGGCATTTCCCCGGATGCTGGAGGAACTGGAAAAGGCGGAGCGCTATATCTTTCTGGAGTATTTCATCATCCAGCCCGGCGTCTTCTGGGACAGTATCCTGGAGATCCTGGAACGAAAAGCCGCCCAGGGCGTGGAAGTGCGCCTGATGTACGACGACATGGGCTGCATGTTCACCCTGCCCCGGGACTATGACCAGCAGATGCGGGCCAAAGGCATCCAGTGCCGTGTCTTCAACCGTTTTGTCCCCGTGCTCTCTCTCCGCCTCAACAACCGCGACCACCGCAAGCTGATGATCGTAGACGGTAAGGTGGGCTTCACCGGCGGGATCAATCTGGCCGACGAATATATCAATCAGATTGAGCGGTTCGGCCACTGGAAGGACAGCGTCATCCGTCTGGAGGGGGACGCCGTCTGGTCCATGACCATTATGTTTCTGAGTATGTGGGACAATTGCTGCGGCCTGGATGAGGATTTTGACCGCTTCCGCCCCGCCGCGGCTCCGGTGCGGCCCTGGACCGGCTATGTACAGCCCTATACAGATACCCCGCTGGATCATGAGGCGGTGGGCCAGGCGGTCTATCTGAACATGATCGCCAAGGCCAAAAAGTATATCTACATCACCACCCCCTACCTGGTCATTGACGTGGCCACCAACACCGCCCTGTGCAACGCCGCAAAATCGGGAGTAGACGTCCGCATCATCACCCCCCACATCCCTGACAAGCGGTATGTGTTTGAGGTCACCCGGGCCCACTATCCTCCCCTGCTGGACGCCGGGGTCCAGATCTACGAGTACACCCCCGGATTCATCCATGCCAAGAATTTTGTGGTGGATGGCCGCTTTGCCACTGTGGGCACCGTCAACCTGGACTACCGCAGCCTGTTTCTCCACTTTGAGGACGGCGTGTGGCTGTGCGAGGCCCCCTGCATCCAGGACATCCGCCAGGATTTTGAGAAGACCCTCGCGGTCTGTGAGCCCATCTCCATCCGCCGCTTCAAGCATCTGAACATTCTGCTCCAGCTTTACCGGAGCATTCTCCGGGTCTTCGCGCCTCTGATGTGAACAAATGCAAGGCGGCAGGCACCTAGGTGCCTGCCGCCTTGCTCGCTCGTAATTTAACAGCAGCAGCCGTTGGCCCGTACCTCCTGGTAGCTATCTCCCCTGGGCGCAATGGTGTTGGGCGGGAAGAACTCGTTGACGGGGAATTGGACCTTCCGGAACAGGTCGCAGGGGTCCTCCTGGCAGTCGCAGCTGTCACAGGGGCACTCCTTGCTGGGCATGCAGTAGTCGTAAACAGGGACCAACAGCTGGGTGTCCCGTTCCAGCCGGATCATGGAGAACTGTCCCAGCGTGACGAACAGGCGGTGAATGTCCCCTCCGGTCATCAGTTCCTCCGGGAAGCAGGCCGCCACCGCCACGGGGATCTCAGTGCAGCCGCCGTCCCGGGCGCGGCACTCGCAGACATCCACCAGCTTCATACTGAGGATCAGTGGGTCCACCGCCTCCACCACCGCCACAGGGGCGGTGCTTCTGGGCAGGTCCTGGGCGTCGGGGGCGCAGTTGGCCGCGCTGGAGGAGAACACCTTCGCGTTCCCCTCGCTGCCAAAGAGGATGGCCCGCTTGTCAAAGACCGCCAGGCCGGTGACCTCCACCGGACGGACCGCGCCCACATAGGCGTCGGCGGTGATCCGGTAGAAATACCGCACATCCACCGTGTAAAATCCCCGGTTAAAGGTGACTGGCTCCACGTCGATGTAGGCATACAACAGCTCGGCGCACCCCGCCTTGATGGACAGGGCCCGGTCGATGGCCTCCTGGGAGCTTCGGGTCGGATAGACTCTCAGGTCCTCGACACAATCCTTATCTTTACAAGAATCGTAAATTTTTTTCGTGTGTATGCACACGGCCTCCCGGATGCTGCGTTCCTCGGTGATGGGGCCGGGTACGACCATTTCTGGCATGATGGTTCCCTCCTATCGTTTCCTCACGCGGACGGGATGACCGTCCGTTCCTTGCGCTGTGCTTACACCCCCATCTTATGAAGGGAACGCCATTTGGTGCCGGAGTTTTCCCGGATTTCCCTCCAAGGCTTGCGGATTTTCTCCCCAGGCATTATAATATACAAAATAAGGCCAAACTCTTTTCCGGAAAGGAGCGTCCCTATGTCCCCAGTCGGATTCATTCAAAGCGAACTGGACCTGAAGCTGCTGGTCCTGTATATCATGGCCCGGGCCGCGGGTCCTATCACCTTCCTCCAGCTGCTGGACCTGGCGCTGTGTGACGCGGGGGTGGATTATTTCTCCCTCACCCAGGCGGTGGATCACATGGTGGCGACCGGCCAGCTCTCCAAGGAGGACGAACGGTACTCCATCACGGACAAGGGCCGACGCAACAGCGAGATCTGCGAGAACAGCCTGCCCTACTCGGTGCGGATGCACTGCGACGAAAACCTGGTGAAGGTCAACGAGGCCCTGCGCCGGGAGGCCCAGGTCCAATCCAGGATCCTGGAAAACGAGGACGGCACCAACACCCTCCACCTCCAGCTCAACGATGTGGGCAGCCCTCTGCTGGTGCTGGACCTGCTGGTTCCCGGCCCCGCCCAGGCCATCGCCATGTCCCAATGCTTCCAGGACGACCCCGCGGGGCTGTATCACGCCATTGTGGGCTTTCTCAGCCGGGACGGCGCCAACACAAAGGAGGAAAAGCAATGAGAAGATCTGACCGTGAACAGAGCCGGGAGTTCTCCCTGGCCCTCATAGACCGCTGCACCCACGGGGTGGCCGCCATCTCCACCGGGGAGGACACCCCCTACTGCCTGCCCCTGTCCTTCGTCCGCGTGGAGGACCGGCTCTACTTCCACTGCGCCAAGGAGGGCCGGAAGCTGGACCTGCTGCGCAAAAATCCCCGGATGTGCGTTACCTTCGTGGGCGGCGACGAGCCTGCCTTCGTCCCCCCCGCCATGTACACCACCTATTTCCAGTCAGTCATCGTCACAGGCACCGCCTCCGAGGTCACTGATGACCGGGAAAAGATCGCCGCCCTGGAGGCCCTCTGCCGCAAAGTGACCCCCGACCACATGGGCGCTTTTGACCAGGCCATGGAAAACAGCCTGTCCGTCACCAGCATCTGGCGGGTGGACATGGACCAGATCACCGGGAAAGCCAAGATCAAAAAATGATGTTAGGATAAAACGCCGTCCCGCTGTTTCCAGCGGGGCGGCGTTTTTCATTATGATTGAATCAAGACAGGCCGGCGGGCGGCGCCTCAGTCCCGGGGACTGCGGTAGAAATTGCCCATCAGCTTATCCGTGCGCAGCACATTGACAAAGGCCTTGGGGTCCGCCTGGCGCACCTTCCGGGTCAGGCTGCGGATCTGGTTATAGGACACCACCGAGTATATCATGACGCACGGCGCGCCGTTGTACAGGCCCACCCCCTCGATCAGGGTGGCGGTGTGGCGGGTGTCCTGGATCTGGGCACAGACGCCCCCAGCGGTCTCCCGTCCGGTGACGATGAACAGGGTGGCCCGTTTGTTTTCCGGGTCCATCATACGGACCACCTGGGTGCTGGTGAACTGGAAGATAATGGAGTACAGGGCCTTATCCCACCCGAAGAGCATGCCGGCCACCGCCAGCATCACCACGTTGCCGCACAGGATATAGTTCCAGGCGTCCACATTTTTGCGCTCCGCCAGGGGGATGGCAATAAAATCCGTCCCGCCGCAAGTCACCCGGGCCTTCAGCGCCACGCCCCCCGCAAACCCGCTGAGCATGCCGCCGAACACGCTGATGAGCAGAATATCCTCCGTAATATTGATGACCGGCAGCAGGTCGGTCATCACGCTGGACACCGCGATGACCAGACAGGAATAGAAGGTAAACCGCTTCCCCACCAGCTTATAGCTGACAAAGGCGGGCACCGCGTTGAACATCAGGTTGATGGGGGCAAAGGGCAGGGTAATGCCCCAAAATTCCAGAGCGCAGCGCTGGATCAGTCGGGTCAGCCCGGTAAAACCGCCGGGAAACAGGTCGCCCGCCTGGACAAAGCTCTTCAGGTTCAGGGCGATCAGAACGGAAGCCGCCAACACGCCCAGCAGGCGGAAGGCCGTCTCCCGCCATTGGGACTGGTTTGATTTGGTTCCCATAAAAACCTCCGTGGAACGTCAGGCGCTTATTTCACCTGAGACAGCACATCCAGGTTCTTCATGAAATACTCCACACCGGAGTAGATGGTGGTCAGCACAATGACCGCAACACAGATGTTGTTGATCCAGGGATTGATGGGCAGCAGCATCAGCACGATGCACACCATGGTGGAGGCGGTCTTCACCTTCCCGGACCAGCCGGCGGCGATGACCCGGCCCTTGTCCGCGGCCACCATACGCAGGCCGGAGACGCCGAACTCCCGGATGATGACCACCAGCAGGGCCCAGCCGGGCATCTGGCCGATCTCTACAAACCAGAGCATGGCGGCAGTGACCAGGCATTTGTCGGCCAGGGGGTCCATAAACTTGCCGAAATCAGTGGTCTGGTTATAGTGGCGGGCGATGTAGCCGTCCAGGGTATCGGTGAGGCTGGCGACCACAAAGATGGCCAGGGCCCAATAGTTAGCCCCGGGCACGCCCAGGTAGAGCACCAGCAGAAAGGCGGGGATCATCAGCACCCGCAGCATGGTCAGCTTATTGGCGGTATTCATTGGTCGAAAACTCCTTCTTCGGTTCTGTGCCGGGTGGGGCCTCCGTGGGCCTCCCGGCGGCCGGTAGGTACCGTTTCTCATTATATCGGAAAGTTACCGCCCCTTCCAGTGCGGAACTGCCCAATTTTTCACTTTGGATTTGTAGGATATGCCAAGGTATCCGGGCAGGGTCACTCCTCGATCTCTCCGGTCAGGTCCCCATCGGAGACGCCGGTAATGCGGACGTTGACAAACTCCCCGGCGGGGACCAGTCCCGCGGCGGTGAACAGCACCCGGCCGTCGATGTCCACCGAGTCGGCGTAGGTCCGGCCCACATAGCAGCCCTCGGCGCTGTCGAAGCCCTCGCACAGCACCTCCATGACGGCGCCAAGCCACTCCTCGTTGTACTCGTCCATGATCCGGGACTGGAGGTCCACCACCAGTTCCACCCGGCGCTGGGCCGTCTCCGGGTCCACCTGGTCCTCCATGGCGGCGGCCAGGGTCCCCTCCTCGGGAGAGAACTGGAACACGCCCACCCGCTGGAGTTTCTGCTCCCGCAGGAACTGGCACAGCTCCTCAAATTCCGCCTCACCCTCCCCGGGCAGGCCGCAGATGAGGGAG
Organism: Pseudoflavonifractor phocaeensis; assembly: GCF_021531815.1. Lineage (GTDB taxonomy): Bacteria > Bacillota > Clostridia > Oscillospirales > Oscillospiraceae > Lawsonibacter > Lawsonibacter phocaeensis_A. The sequence goes on along the minus strand of NZ_JADYUM010000005.1, from coordinate 135,969 downwards.
GTGCGGATGACCAGACCGGGCAGGGCGGCGCGCAGCTTGTCAAATAGGGCAGCGATCTCCGCCTTGTCGGTATGGCGGCGCATGGCCTTCAAAATGCCGTCGTTGCAGTGCTGGATGGGGATGTCCAGGTAGTGGACGATCTTAGGCTGGCTGGCGATGGTCTGGATCAGCTCGTCGGTGATGACCTCCGGGTACAGGTAGTGGAGGCGGATCCAGTGGAAATCCAGCTTGCACAGCTCGTTCAGCAGCTTGGCCAGGGTGGTACCGTCCTTCAAGTCCAGGCCGTACCGGGTGATGTCCTGGGCGATGACGATAAGCTCTTTCACGCCGGAGGCTGCCAGCTGTCTGGCCTCGGCGAGCAGCGCCTCCATAGACCGGCTGCGGTAGCGTCCCCGTAGCTTGGGGATAATGCAGAAGGCGCAGCCGTTGCTGCACCCCTCGGCGATCTTCAGATAGGCGGTATAGGACGGCGTGGTGACCAGGCGCTCCCCGTCCTCATAGGTGCGGTGGATGTCACCGAAGTGCTCCGCCTTCTCCCCCGCCATCAGCTCCTCCACGGCGGACACCACGTCGGTGTAGCTGCCGGTGCCCAGCATCCCGTCCACTTCGGGCAGCTCCCGGCGGATGTCCTCGGGGTAACGCTGGGTGAGACAGCCGGTGACCAGCAGCTTTTTCAGCTTGCCCTGCTCTTTCAATTGGGCAAGTTCCAGGATATTCTCGATAGCCTCGCTCTTGGCCGACTCGATGAAGCCGCAGGTGTTCAGCACTGCCACGTCGGCCCCCTCGGGCTCTCCGGTGACCAGGTAGCCGGCTTTCCGGCACAGGGCCATCATCTGCTCGGTGTTCACCAAATTTTTGGCGCAGCCCAGGGAAATAAACGCTACTTTATAAGGCATACAATCGCTCCAGTTTATTGATGATTTTTCCTCGCCGCTCACTCAGTAGTCCTCCCCGGTCTCGGCCCCGTAGCGGCGCAGGGCGTCGTTGATATCCGACCAGGCGTAGCCCCGGCGGGCCAGGGCAGCGGAGACCTTTTGCAGTTCCTTCCGGTCCAGGCTCTTCCCCGCCAGTTTTTTGGCCACAAAGGCATCAATGGCTCCGGCGGGGTCCTGGGCCTGTTCCAGAGCCTCGTCCCAGATGTCCCGGGGGATGCCCCGGCGGTACAGCTCGTCCCGGAGCTTCTTCTCCCCAAAGCCCTTGGCGGAGTAATAGCGGACCACCTGGGCGGCGTAGGAGGCGTCGTTGAGGTAGCCCAGTTCCTCCATCCGGCCGCAGAGGGCGGCGGCGTCCGCCTCCCCCGCGCCCCACTCCTTCAATTTCCGCTCCAGTTCCTTACGGGACTGGGGCTTTCTTGTGAGCAGGTCCAGCGCTTTTTCCTTCCAGAGGCTGCGGCGGGCGGAGGCCGTCAGGGCCTCCGCCTCCTCGTCTGTAAGCTCCTTTCCCGCATACAGGGCGAAGCCGACCACCTCGTTCTCCCCCAGGCGCAGGATGGAGCCGTCCTCCAGCACGGCCAGCCAGCGGCCCTCTACCCGTTTGGAGGGCTTCAACTCTTGGATGACCATGGGAAATTATTCGTCCGCCTCAGCGCCGTCCTCAAAGTCGTCGGCGGACACGTCCACCGCCCGGCCGGCGGCCCGGGCGGCCACCTGGGACTGCTTGCTCATCAACTTGTAGGCGTTGGCCCGGACCTTGGCCTCCACCTCGTCGGCCACTTCGGGGTTGTCTTTCAGATACTGCCGGGCGGCGTCCCGGCCCTGGCCGATCCGCATGTCCCCCATGGCAAACCAGGAGCCGGACTTCTGGATGATGTCCAGCTTGACGGCCAGATCCACCAGCTCGCCCCATTTGGAGATGCCCTCACCGTAGAGGATCTCGAACTCCGCCTCCCGGAAGGGGGGCGCCACTTTATTCTTTACGATCTTGGCCCGGGTACGGTTGCCAATAACCTCGCCGCCCACCTTGATGGCCTCAATGCGGCGCACGTCGATGCGGACAGAGGAGTAGAATTTCAGCGCCCGGCCGCCGGTGGTCACCTCGGGGTTGCCGTACATGACGCCCACCTTTTCCCGGAGCTGGTTGATGAAGATGACGATACAGTTGGTCTTGGCGATGGAGCCGGCCAGCTTCCGCAGCGCCTGGCTCATGAGCCGGGCCAGCAGACCCACATGGGAGTCGCCCATGTCGCCCTCGATCTCCGCCCGGGGAGTCAGGGCGGCCACCGAGTCCACCACCACCACGTCGATGGCGCCCGAGCGGACCAGGGCCTCGCAGATCTCCAGGCCCTGCTCGCCGGTGTCGGGCTGGGAGATGAGCATGGAGTCGATGTCCACCCCCAGTGCCCGGGCGTAACTGGGGTCCAGGGCGTGCTCCGCGTCGATGAAGGCCACCTCGCCGCCCCGCTTCTGAGCCTCGGCCACGATGTGCAGGGCCAGGGTGGTCTTACCGGAGGACTCGGGGCCGTAGATCTCGATGATGCGGCCCTTAGGAACGCCGCCGATGCCCAGGGCAATGTCCAGAGACAGGGAGCCGGTGGGGATAGACTCCACCACAATACCTGTATTCTCCCCCAGGCGCATGATAGACCCCTTGCCATAGGCCCGCTCGATCTGGGCCATGCAGGTCTCGATGGCTTTCTTCTTGTCAGACGCGGGGGACGCCGCCTCCACGGAGGGCTTTTTTGTTGCCATGATCCATTCGTCCTTTCCAGCGCCGCTCGTCCGGCGCGTCTTGATTTTCATGCTCAGGATACCATATTTACTGTCCCATAAAACGGACTTTTATAGTGAAATACATGCGGGGCAGCAGGACCGGCGCGCGGGCAAAATAAAGCCTGCCTCCGCCGTCTTCTCCGCGATGTCAGACGCAGTTTCTAATTGTTTACCGTGCCTTCCACCACCCGCCAGATCCCCTGGGTGTCCTGGGCGGTCTGGATATTTTCATAGCCGTTCTGGGCCAGGATCTCCTCCACCTGGGGTGCCTGTCCGATGCCCACTTCAAAGACCAGGGCGCCGCCCAGGCGCAGGGCGGATTTCCACTTGGCGGCAATGGCCCGGTAAAAGTCCAGTCCATCCTCGCCTCCGTCCAGGGCCATGTGGGGCTCGTAATCCTTCACCGAGGCGTCCAGACTGTCAATGTCCCCGGTGGGAATGTAGGGGGGATTGCAGACGATGACGTCAAAGTCCCACAGGGCGGAGCTTGGCGCCTCCATGGCGTCCACCGACAGGCAGGTGACCCGGGCATTGAGCTGGTTGCGGCGGACGTTCTGCTTACAGGTGCGCAGAGCGCCCTCGGACAGCTCCCCCAGCACCACCCGGCAGGCGGGCACGTTGGCGGCCACCGCCAGACCCACGCAGCCGCTCCCGGCGCACAGGTCCAGCACCCGGGCGCCCTCGCCGGCCTCCCTGGCCCGGGCGATGCCCCGCTCGGCCAGCAGCTCGGTGTCTGACCGGGGGATGAGCACCTCCTGGCTGATGTCCAGGGGCAGGCCGTAAAACTCCCACTCCCCGATGATGTAGGCCACCGGCTCTCCCGCCAGACGGCGGCGGACCAGATCGTCCACCCGCTTCTCCAATTCGGCGGAGACGTATAGGGACATATCCCGGTACAGCTGTTCCCGGCTCTTATCGGCGGCGTAGCACACCAGCTCCCGCGCCTCCAGCTGGGCCGCCTCGATGCCCGCCTTTTTCAGCCGGGCCCGGGTATCCAGGAATAGGTTGTTGTAGGTGGTCGCCATGAAATCACCCTTTTCTATCTTGATACATCAGCCCACCGCGGCTGCGCAGGGTCCCTTACCAGGCGTCCTCTCCCTGCCGCTCCGGCAGCACCAGTTCCAGCGCCTTGATACCCACCTCGATCATGGAGTCATCCGGCTCGAAGGTGGTGAAGTTTTGCAGCCACAGGCCAGGGGCCACCAAAACGCGGGTAATGGGGCCGTCGTGGCGGCCCACCCAGCGGTTGAACTCGTAGCTGACCCCCACGATGGCGGGCAGCATAGCCAGATGGGCCAGCATCCGCAGCAGCACATTGCGGATGGGCCAGATAGCGAAGACCACGGTGGACACCAGGATGGAGACGAAGATGACCACAAACAGAAAGCTGGTGCCGCAGCGGGGATGGTGCCTGGGCTGCTTACGCACGTTTTCCACCGTCAAGGGCAGGCCGGCCTCATAGCAGAAAATGGTCTTGTGTTCCGCCCCGTGGTAGGAAAAGACCCGGCGCATCTCCCCCATCCGGGAGCAGAGGGCCAGATAGCCGATGAAAATAGCGATCTTCAAAATACTCTCCGCCAGGTTACGGGCCACCATGGAATCTGTGACCCAGGTGACCGCCGTGCCCAGCAAGGTGGGCAGCAGGAAAAACAGCCCCACCGACATGCCGATGCCCAAAATCACCGCCAGGGTGGTGAAAAAGCTCATGGCCTTCTCGCTGCCCAGCTTCTTTTCCAGCCAGGCCTCGAACTTGGAGGGTTCCTCCTCTTCCTCCCCCTCCTCGGGGTAGAATTCGGCGGAATACATCAGGGCGGTGACGCCGTTGTACATGGAGTCGCAGAAATTGACCACCCCGCGGATCAGGGGCCAGCCCAGGATGGGGTGCCGCTCCTTGATGAGCTTCAGCTCCTTCTCCTGGATCTCCAGCTCACCGTCCGGCTTCCGCACCACCACGGCCTGCTTCTTGGGCCCCCGCATCATGATGCCCTCAATGAGGGCCTGTCCGCCGCACATGGTCTTGAAGCCCTTGGCGCAGCCCACCCGGGCGCAGGTATTTTCGGTCTGTGCTTGTTTTTCTTCCATCAGATTTGGTACTCCTTTTGTGACGCAGCCTTCCGGGGATATTCTATCAAATCACCCGGGAAATAGCAAGAGGAAAATAGAACTTATGTTTCAATCGGGATACGGATGGTGACGACACAGCCGCCGCCCTCCGCGTTTCCGATGTCCAGGGTGCCCTCATGGCGGGTGATGATCTCCTCGCACACTGCCAGACCGATCCCGGAGCCCCGGGCCTTGGAACTGCCTTTGTAGAACTTATTCTTGATGAAGGGAAGCTCCTCCACCGGAACGCCGGGGCCATAGTCCCGGATCTTAATGACCGCCTCCAGGATGTCCTGGTGGATGGACACGTCGATGCGCTTGCCCGAGCCGCCGTGCTTGGCCGCGTTGTCCAGCAGGTTGCAGAACACCTGGCGCAGGCGCTCCGGATCGCCGGAGATGGGCAGCATCTCCTCCTCGCAGTCCTTGTAAGTTAATTCGATGCCTTCCTTTCGGAAGAACTCCTTATAGGTATACACCGCGTCCTCCAGCTCCGCTTTCAGGTCCAGAGGCTCCACCGACAGGGTGAAGCGGCCGTCCTCGATGCGGGAGAACTCCAGCAGCTCCTCCACCATGTTGGTCAGGCGCCGGGCCTCGGACACGATGATGTCCAGTCCCTTCTTCACGTCCCTGGCGTCCCGGAGCTCGCCGCTCTGGATGGTTTCGGCCCAGCCGGTGATGGCGGTCAGGGGGGTGCGCAGTTCGTGGGAGACAGAGGAAATAAATTCCGTCTGGGTCTTCTCCGACTGTTTGATCTTCATGGACATGTCGTTGATGGTGTCGGTGAGGTCCCCGATCTCATCGTCGAACTTTTTCTCGATCTGGACTCCATAGCTGCCGTCCGCAATGAGCCGTGCCGTCTCGGTGATGCTGGCCAGCGGCTCCACGATAGACCGGACAAAATACAGGTTGGAAAAATACACCATGGCAAAAATGGCCAGCCCGATAAAAGAAATGATGGACATGGCGATGATAAACTGCCGGTCGATCCGGGACAGGGAGGTGACGTACCGGATCAGGCCCACTGTCTGTCCCTGGTAGACCACCGGGCTGGAGACGGCGGCGATGCGCTCGCCGGTGGCGGGGTCCCGCCCCATCCACTGGGCAGTGCTCTGAAATTCCAGGGCGTCCTGGATGTCCTGAGTCCCCGGGGTGGAACCGGCGGTCAGGTCATTGCCCGAATATACCACCGCCCCCGAGGAATCCAGAAACTGAAGCTCCAATTGACTTTTTTCCTCGTAATTGTTGACCGTCTGCTGGGCCGCCGCCCAATACTGGGTCCTGGTATAGTTGCGGAAGCTGGAGGAGGCGGAACTGGCCTTGCCCGCCAGATCGTTGAGGGTCCCGGCGTAGTAGTAATTCCAGAGGGCCGCCGCGAAGGAGCCCAGGGCCAGCGCCAGGATCAGCAGCACCACGGCGATGCTGTTCAGCAGCCAGCGTTTCCGGATGCCCCGGATCTTGCCCTTGTCTTTTAATTCCGTATGCCTGGCCATGGACCGCACCTCCTTTTCTATCCAGACCGCGTCTGTTCAACTTCCGCGCCTCAACGCCCTCTCGGAGGGTTCAGCTCCCCCACTTGTAGCCGTAGCCCCACACGGTATTGATGAAGACAGGCTTTTGGGCATTGTCTTCGATCTTGATGCGCAGGCGGCGGATGTTCACGTCCACAATCTTCAGTTCCCCGAAGTAGTCCTTCCCCCAGACGGTATCCATGATCTCCTCGCGGGAGAGCGCCTTGCCGGGATTTTCCATAAACAGCTTGATAATGGAATACTCCACCTGGGTCAGCTTCACCCGTTGGCCGTTTTTCTCCAGGGTACGGTTGCGTGTATTCAGCAGGAAGGGCGGAGCGCTGATCTCATCCGCGGCCACCGACTCGATGTCGCCGCCGGTCCTCCGGTACAGGGCGTCCACCCGGGCGGTGAGCTCCGCCGGCGAAAAGGGCTTGGTCACATAGTCGTCGGCGCCGGTCATCAGGCCGGTGACCTTGTCCATCTCCTGAGTGCGGGCGGTCAGCATAATGATGCCGATCTTATTGTCCATAGCCCGGATGCGGCGGCAGACCTCAAAGCCGTCGATGTCGGGCAGCATGATGTCCAGCAGAGCCACCTTGATGTCCGGATTGGCCTTGAGGGCGGCCAGAGCGTCCTCTCCGGTCCCCGCCTCAATGGTGGTGTAGCCCGCCCGCTTCAGGTTGATGACCACAAAGCTGCGGATATTCTCCTCATCCTCCAACACCAGTATCTTTCTCACGGTCTTTTTCCTCCGTTCTGACCCCTCAGGTTCACTCGTTGGACCAGCTCGTCTGGATGGTCTTGAACCGCTCCATCAGTCCAACCTGGTCCAGTCCGCAGTCCCAGTCACAGTCATAGAATTTGGCGGCATAGATGACCTCGCCCTCCTCCCGCAGGATGAAGCGGTCGTCCTCCTCCACCCGGATGCTCCGGTTGCTTCCCGTGAGCCGGTAAATGCTCAGGAAGGGAACAGGAGACTGGTCCCAGCCCTGCCACAGGGAGAAAATGACCTGCCGCTGCCCGCTGAGAGAATCGTTTCGCGCAATGGTGATCATCCCGTCCCAGCTCTCCGGGATCTCCAGATACCAGCTGTCTGCCACATTATGATAGGTGGTCATCACTTTTGCGCACTGTCCCTGGCCATTATACTGGCTCCAGTCAATGAGCCAGAAGTTGGACGAGACCCCTTCCCCGTAGACGGGCAGAGGCCGCAGCGCGGGGATCTCCAGCACAGAGTCGGAGTTGACGTCGCTGAGCCCCACATCCACATAGCTCCCCAGCCTGTTCCGGCTGACTCCGGTCTCATCCAGAGACAGGTTGACCAACTGTCCATCCCGGTAAGCCAACACATCGATGGTCTTGGTGCCGTCGGGCATGGTACAGGTCACATACAGGGCGGGGGGATAGTAATCGCCGCTGAGGTAGTTGGAACGCACCCGGTTCAGCGTCACCACGCCCGCGGAGAGGCCGGCGCTGCTCAGACTGGCAAAGGAACCGTCCCTCCAGCCATAGACCTCCACCCTGCTGCCCGCGCCGGCGGCCTCGATGCGGACCACGGCGATCTCCGTCCGGGTATCCTGGTCGATGTCCAGCAGCCGGTAGCCGCTGGCATAACTGTTGGCCCCCTCGCTGGCCCCGCTGCAGCTGGTCAGCAGCAGCTCCGTGGCCAACAGTTTGGAGCGGTCCTGATTTTGATATTGGCTGAGCCTGACGGCGGCGTTCTGCCCCTCCGGCTCCAATTCGTCCAAGGTGTAGGCGCCCAGCTGGTAAACGCCGGCGCTGACCTGCCAATTGACCACCAGTTCCTTGCTGCCGCTCCCGTTCAGGTCGGCGTAATCGATGGAGTAGATGGCCGCTCCGGCCCCTTCCACCAGGCCGGTGGCCTGATAGTTCTCCCCCACCTGCTGAAAGATGTAGATTTTCAGGGATTTTTCTTCCCCGGGCACCCGGATAAAGCTCAAGGCACTCTCCCGCTGGCCATCTCCGTCCAGGTCCTGGAGCTGGATGGCCGCCGTATTGTCGCCGGAGACGATCACAGCGTCCTCAACAGAAACGCCGAACTCCGCCTCCAGACCCGAGCGAACCTCCCGGATGGCCGTGGCCAACTGGTCGTAGCCGGCCGATTTCTCCGGACGCTTATAAAGCTCGTCCGGCGGACGAAACAGACAGCCGGACAACAGCAGCAGCATCGCCGCCGGCAGCAAAAGCCGTATCCACTTTTTGCCCATACCGTCCGCTCCTTTCCAGCCGCCCCGGTTCCGCGGCACCACATAAAAGTCCTGTTTATCATCATACCACAATTCCCGAAAAAAGCATATGGTTTTTTCAAAGAAAAGTTTGTCTGCCGTTCCGAGGCTTCGAAGGAACAGGCTGGACGCGGCGTCTGTTTGCAAGGTTCAGCGCTCCGCATCCGCTCCATAGTAGGCCACGATCAGGTCCACGCAGGCGCCGTAAGAACGCATGCCCAGTTCCTGGCCGTTTCCTTTCAGGAAGGAGTCGTAGGCGTCCCCCGCCGCGTCCTCCACCGGCGACTCCAGCGCCTGCCAGTAGGCGTTATTATCCGACCAGTCGGCGGACAGCTCCGCGGTGAACCACCGCCCGGCGATGTCGTACCAGCCCTCCGGGTCCACGGGGTACAGGGCGTTGCACAGCTGGATCAGCCCCATCAGGTATCCGGAATATTGGTACGCCACGTCATCACAGGTGGTACAGGCGGCGATCCCCACAAAGTTGGCCTCCAGCTCCGATGCCACCATTCGCTGATGGGCCATCTCGTGGGCCACGGTGGCGGGGATCAGGCAGGCAGGGGCGTCCACATTCACATTGGCCTCTCCGGTGAAGGGAAAATACATCCCGGTGAAGCCCAGGATGCTCTGGAGCCGGGAGAAAAAGATCGGTTTCGCCCTTACCGGCTTCATGTACAGGCAAGGAAATTCCCTTGTCAGGTTTTCGTAGACCGCGATCCCCCGCTCGATGCTCTCCCCCGGTCCCATGGCAAAATGCCCCTCCCTGTCCCGGGGCACCTGGGAGGACAGCCGGGCCGCGTTTTGGGCAAAGTATTCCGTGACAGCGGCCAGGGTCTCCACCGAATAGGGCTCCATCTTCAAACCGGAGCGCTCTCCAAAGTTGGACGCATAATACGCGGCGTTCCACAGCCAGCACACCCCGCACCACAGCCAGAGCCAGGCGGCTCCCAAAGCCAGGAGCCGGCGGACCAAGGCCCGTCCCACTCTTTCCCGGAAAGCCAGCACCAGGGTCCGGACCAGCCAGACCCCATTACCCACCAGAAATACAGCGACAAACAGCTCCAGTCCCGAACAAGGGACCACGGACCAAAGTCGCCCCAGGCATTGCTCCGCCGGAGCCATCACCTGAAACACCCAGAAATCCATGGCGCTCCGGTTCCCCTTGAGCAGGGTGAACAGCCCCAACAGCAGCAGGGGCAGGACCAGGGCGGCCGCCAGCCCCCACCGGACCTGTCCCTTGTTTTTGATCATGATCTTCATGGCGCAGTTCTCTCCCTTGGTCACGGCAGAATCACGGGCCCGGTGGTCCACTCCCGGCCGGGGGCGGGCACCGTCTCAAAGCACAGGTCATACAGGTCGGTACACCGAGCCTCCTGTTCAAAAAGCCGGCGGCCCGCCTCCCCCAGCTGTCTGGCGTGGGCGGGCTTGGTGATCACCGGCAGGACCGCCCGCTCCTTCATCTCCTTCAAGATAGTCTGTCCCCGGCCATTAAAGCCCAGTACCCGCAGGTAGGGCGGACATTCCGGCCGGTCATCTTCTGTCAATCCCAACCAGGCCCACAGGGCCAGTCGCCGCAGCCGGGCGTGGGTGTACCGCTTGGTCTTGGCCAGATCAAAAAACTCCTCCATAGAGGCACACTGCCGCCCCGCTTTCTCCAGACGCTGGGGAAGGCCCTCCGCCTCCCCCGAGTCGGGCAGTCTGGCCCAATCGTCGGCGGTCATGGTCCGCACCCGGGCCAACACGGCCCGCTCCACCCGCTCCAAACCGGGCAGGCCCGCGGGGTTCCCTTCCAAAAGCGCCCGGCCCCCGGGGACCAGGTAGGGCTCCGCCGCCTCCCAGCGTCCCTCCCGAAGGTAGGCTCGCAGCTGGGTGGCTGAGAGAAACGTGGGCGCTTCTCCCCCGCCGGCGAGCGCGTTGTGTCCCGCCCCCCGTCTGGTGACGGTTACGGGCTGGATGCCGCTTTTCAGGGCGTTGAGAGCGCGGATATACTCCACACCCAGGTTGTTGTTGGGGCCGGCGAGCAGGCCGGACAGCTCCTCCCCCAGCAGCTCCCGGACCACTGCCTGACGGCAGGCGGCAAAGGTCATCCCCTCGTCCAGGAACCGGCGCAGTCCCGCCCGGTAGGCGGAGCTGTCCAGGCAGGCGGCCACCTGCCTCAGCTTGTCCACGTCGCCGCACTCGCTGCCGAAGGACAGGTGGGTCACCACGCCGCAGCCCTCCAGTAGGGCTACGGCCCCCCGGGCAAAGGACTCCGCCGAGGACATGGCCCACACCGTGGGCAGCTCCAGCACCAGGTCCGCGCCGCCCATGAGAGCCAGCCGCGCCCGGGTCCACTTGTCGGCCACGGCGCACCCCGCCTGCTGGACCCAGTTGCCGCTCATGACGGCCACCACGCCCGCGTCCGCGCCCAGAGCAGCCCTGGTCTGTTCGATCTGATAGGCGTGCCCCGTGTGGAAGGGATTATATTCCGCCACGATCCCGGCGATCCTCACATGGTTGTCCTCCCTGTCGATAGTTTGTCTGTATGCAGAAGAACGAAAAAAAGTATGGTCATTTTCAAAAAAGAGGTTGTCCTGACGGAGAAAAAGCGGTAGAATAATTTTAAGGACACTTTAGTTTAGTACATTCCGCCTGACAAGGCAACAAAAACCTGAAAAAGGAGAGCGATTCCAATGAACATTCTTGTAATCAATGCCGGCAGCTCCTCCCTGAAGTACCAGCTGCTCAATCCCGAGACCCAGGAGGTCCTGGCCAAGGGCCTGTGCGAACGCATCGGCATTGACGGCAAGTTCACCTACAAGCCCGCCGGCAAGGAGGCCATCAAGGAGGCCGATGTGGCTATGCCCACCCACTCCGAGGCCATCCAGGCCGTGCTGAACGCTCTGGTGGACGAGAAGAACGGCGTCATCGGCTCCATGAAGGAGATCGACGCGGTGGGTCACCGTGTGGTCCACGGCGGCGAGAAGTTCGCCAAGTCTGTGCTCATCACCGACGAGGTCATGGCCGCCATCGAGGAGTGCAACCCCCTGGCCCCCCTGCACAACCCCGCCAACATCATCGGCATCAAGGCCTGTCAGGATCTGATGCCCGGCACCCCCATGGTGGCCGTGTTCGACACCGCCTTCCACCAGACCATGCCTCCCGTGGCCTACACCTATGCCCTGCCCTATGAGTATTATACCCAGGACAAGGTCCGCCGCTACGGCTTCCACGGCACCAGCCACAAGTATGTGGCTGGCCGCGCCGCCGCCATGCTGGGCAAGCCCATTGAGGAGCTGAAGCTCATCTCCTGCCACCTGGGCAACGGCTCCTCCGTCACCGCCGTGGACGGCGGCAAGAGCGTGGACACCTCCATGGGCTTCACCCCCCTGGCCGGCCTGCCCATGGGCACCCGCGCCGGCGACATCGACGCCGGTATCCTGGAGTACCTGATGAACAAGTACAACATGGACATCAAGGAGATGCTGAACGTCCTGAATAAGAAGTCCGGCGTCCAGGGCATTTCCGGCGTGTCCTCCGACTTCCGTGACCTGGAGAAGGCGAAGGCCGAGGGCAACCAGCGGGCCGCCCTGGCTCTGGACGTGTTCCACTACAGCGTGAAGAAGCTCATCGGCTCCTATGCCGCCGTTATGGGCGGCGTGGACGCCGTCATCTTCACCGCCGGCGTGGGCGAGAACGGCGCCGGCGACCGCAAGGCCATCGTCAGCGGCTTGGAGTTCATGGGCATCAAGATCGACGACGAGAAGAACGGCAAGCGCGGCGAGGAGATCGACATCTCCGCCGAGGGCGCCACTGTCCGGACCCTGGTCATCCCCACCAACGAGGAACTGATGATCGCCATGGACACCGCCGCCATCGTCACGGGCTGAGCCTGTATTGTCCGTACCCCAAGGGAGGGCGCACGTTTGTGCGCCCTCCCTTTTACATAGAAAAAAGTCATGGAGAAGCGCCAGTCGGCCACTCTCCATGACTTTTCTTCATTATGCTCTGTCCTGTCTCAGGTATTCACGGGGCTCAGCCCACACCCAGCTGGATCCAAAGGTCGTTATACAGGGTACGGGTCTCGGCGGGCAGGACCAAGTAGGCCTCGCAGCGGTCCAGCACCTCCTGGGGCGCGGCCATGATCTCATACAGCTCCTGGTCCAGCTCCTCTCCGTAGGTATCCTTGTAATAGTCAGGGTACTGCTCCAGAGCTTCCTTATTGGGGGAGGCATACCAGATATAGTCCATATTGGCCAGGCTGGCCTCGGTGGAGGTGATAAAGTTGATCCACTCCTCGGCCTCCTCCTTGTTCTGGGCGTCCTTCAGCACGCACATGGCGTCCACAAACCAGTTGGAGCCCTCCTCGGGCACCACATAGCGCAGGTCCTCGTTATTCTCCAGCATGGTCAGGTAGTCGCCGGCGTAGTAGGTGCTGACAGCAGCGTTGCCGCCCTCCATCTTCTGGAAGATCTCATCCATTACCTTGCCCTGGTAGACGCCCTTGGCCGCGGCGTCGGCAATGAGCTGGTAGGCCTCCCGGATCTCCTTCTCGTCCGTGGTATTGACGGAGTAGCCCAGGTAGTACAAGCCCATGGCCAGCGCGTCCCGGGAGTTTCCGATGAGCAGCACGTCCCCGGCGTATTTCTCGTCGAACATGGCGCTCCAGCTGGTGATCTCCTCGTCCACCATGGTGGAGTTATAGATGATGCCCAGGGTGCCCCAGGTGTAGGGGACGGTGTACTTGTTGTCCGGGTCGTAGGACAGGTTCTTGAACCGGTCGTCAATGAGGGAGAAATTGGGGATATTGTCGTAGTTGAGCTCAGCCAGCATGTCTTCCTCAATCAGCTGGGAGATCATATAGTCAGAGGGGACGATGACGTCATAGTTGGCGCCGCCGTTTTTCAGCAGGGAGTACAGGGCCTCGTTGCTCTCGGCGGTCTGGTAGTTGACCTTGATGCCGGTCTCCTCCTCAAATTGGTCGATCAGATCGGTGTCGATATACTCACCCCAGCTGCAGACATTGACCACGCGGTCACCCTTCTTGCCGCCGCTGCTGTTTGACTGCGCGCCTCCGGCAGAACCGGCGTTTCCGCTGTTCTCATCCATAGCGCATCCTGTCAGGAACAGGCCCGCCGCCAACGTCATGGCGAGGGTCAAGGCTACGATTTTTTTCAATTTATCATTCCTCCAATTACAAGATTGATCTATCTCCGGGCCGGACAAGCGGCCTTGAGAACATGGAACTTACTTCTTTTTCGCCAGCGCCTTCTCCTGCTGGGCCTCCCGCACGTTGACCACGATGAGCAGCACCAGCACCGTCACAAACAGCAAGGTGGAAATGGCGTTGATCTCCGGGCTGACCCGCTTTTTGGTCATGCCGTAGATGGTCATGGCCAGAGTGGAGGTGGCGGAGCCCGCGGTAAAGTAAGAGATGACGAAGTCGTCAATGGACATGGTGAAGGCGATGAGGGCGCCGGAGATGATGCCGGGCTTGATCTCCGGGACCACTACCTTCCAAAACGCCTGCATCCAGGTACAGCCCAGGTCCTGGGCCGCGTCGATGAGGTTCTTGTCCATCTGCCGCAGCTTAGGCATCACGTTCAGGATCACATAGGGAATGTTGAAGCTGATGTGGGCCAGCAGCAGGGTGCCGAAGCCCAGGTACAGCCGGGGCGCCGTCAGCCGGTAGGTGCTCTCCATCCAGGAGACAAAGCCGTTCCACCCGGCGAAGGCGGCCACGAAGAACAGGCACAGGCTGACGCCGGTGACGATGTCGGCATTCATCATGGGGATGTCGTTGACCACCATCAGGGGGCGGCGGAGGCGGCGGTCCATGGTGAAGAAGCCGATGGCGGCGAAGGTGCCCGCCGCGGTGGCAATGACGGTGGCCAGCAGGGAGACCAGAAGGGTGGTGTATACGCTGTTCATGACCACCCGGTCCTGGAACAGCTCCACATACCAGCGCAGGGAGAACCCCTTCCACACCACGCTGCTGTTGCCCTCGTTGAAGGAGAAGATGATGAGCAGAAGGATGGGGGCGTACAGGAACAGGAACACCAGCCCCATAAACAGGCGGCTGCCGAGACGGTTCTTTTTCATAGCATCACCGCCTGTTCCTCGCCCTCACCGAAGTGGTTCATGACCCACATACAGACCACCACGATCACCATCATCACCAGGGCGATGGCACTGCCCAAGTGGGGGTTGTAGGCCCCGCCCAGGAACTGCTGCTCGATCAGGTCGCCCAGCATCATCTGGGTGCCGCCGCCCAGCAGGCGGGAGATGGCGAAGGTGGACACGGAGGGAACGAATACCATAGTGATGCCGGACAGCACCCCAGGGAGAGACAGGGGCAGAATGACCTTCCGGAACACCCCGGCGGAGTTGGCCCCCAGGTCCCGGGCAGCCTCCAGAAGGCTGTTGTCCAGCTTGATGATGACGGAGTAGATGGGCAGGATCATAAAGGGCAGGTAGTTATAGACCATGCCCAGCACCACCGCCCCGGAGGTGCCGATCATCTTGAAATACTGGATATTGGTGCCGAAGACGCTGTTGATGAGGTCAAACAGGCCCATGGCGGAAAAGAGCTGGTTCAGCAGTCCGTTTTTTTCCAGAATGGACATCCAGGCGTAGGTGCGCAGCAGGAAGTTGACCCACATGGGCAGCATGATGAGCACCGAGGCGATGCGCTGGAAGCCGGGGCCCTCCTTGGCCATGGCGTAGGCCACGGGGTACCCCACCAGCAGACAGATGGCGGTGGCGATGAGGGCCAGCTTGAAGGAGCGGGTGAAAATAACGGCGTAGGTCCCCATCCGGGCGAAGTTGGACAGGGAGAAGCCGCCGTCCGCCGTGGTAAAGGCGTAGATCACCACCATGACGATGGGCGCCACCACCAGCAGCGCCATCCAGATCACATACGGGACGGCAAAAAGGGACAGCTTATTCTTCATCTCCGCCCTCCTGATCCTCCTCGGGATCGAAGCTGGCGTCGCTGATCTCCTCATACTCCTCGGAGTAAGAGGAGTAGTCGCCGAACATGCCGGAGTACTGGCTCTTTTTCATGACGTGGATGCCGTCGGGATCGATCTTGATGCCGATGCGGCTGCCCACCGGGGACAGGTCGGTGGTCTGGATCAGCCACTTGAAGCCGTAAAAGTCCACGATGATGTCGTACTGCATCCCCTTGAAAGTGACGTTGGTGACGGTGCCCTTCAGCTGGCCCTGGTCCTCGGGGACGATGTCCACGTCCTCGGGCCGGATGACCACGTCCACCGGCTCGTCCTTGGCAAACCCGCCGTCCAGACACTGAAACTTCCGGTTGAAGATCTCCACCACACCGTCGGCCCGCATGATGCCGTCAATGATGTTGGACTCCCCGATAAAGTCGGCCACAAAGGCGTTCTTGGGCTCGTTGTAGATGTCCTCCGGGGTGCCGATCTGCTGGATCTTGCCCGCGTCCATGACCACCACGGTGTCGGACATGGCAAGGGCCTCCTCCTGGTCGTGGGTGACATAGATGAAGGTGATCTCCATGGCCTTCTGGATGCGCTTCAGCTCGTTCTGCATGTCCTTGCGCAGCTTTAGGTCCAGGGCGCCCAGAGGCTCGTCCAGCAGCAGCACCTTGGGCTTGTTCACCAGGGCCCGGGCAATGGCAACCCGCTGCTGCTGGCCGCCGGAGAGCTGGGTAATGTGGCGCTTCTCAAAGCCCCGCAGGTTGACCACTTCCAGCATCTCCATGACCCGCTGGTGGATCTCCTCCTCGGGCAGCTTCACCTTCTTGCCTTTCCCGTCCACCTTGGGGATGCGAAGGCCGAAGGCGATATTTTCATACACATTCAGGTGGGGAAACAGGGCGTACTTCTGAAACACCGTGTTGATGGCCCGTTTATGGGGCGGAACAGCATTAATCCTCACACCGTCAAAAAAGACGTCCCCAGAAGTGGGCGTCTGAAAACCACCGATGATCCGAAGGGTGGTAGTCTTGCCGCAGCCACTGGGGCCTAACAGTGTGAGGAATTCTTTATCCTTAATATACAGATTGATGTTGTCAAGCACGACCTCGTCGTCGAACGCCATGGTGCAGTTGGCCAGGCGGATCAACTCTTTGGACATGTATCCTCCCCCATTTCTGTGTGTTTTACCTTGTCAGCTCCCTCGATTTATTCGCCCGGTTCGGTGTCCTGCTCTATGGACATCCGGGGGGCCGGGCTTTCACGGATAGCGAGATACACTATATCTGTTTACCCCCCAATTGTCAATCATTTTCCCCAAAATTTTCGCGGAATTTTACTCGGCCTCTTGTTCCACTTTTCACACTGGGAATTTCAGGACAGAAAGCGCCTCCGGATATTCTGCCGGAGGCTCCGCCGCCGTCTTATTCTGCTGCTTCCGGGAGGAAATATTCGACGCGGAACGGGCCGCTGAACCTGTGCCGCGTCCCGCCCCGCTGAATTTTATTTTTCTCTTGACATCCGCGTTCATTTGTTGTATGGTTAATTACACAAGTAATTAACCTATGAACTCTGGAAGGTGAGGCGTATGCGCGGTACCCTGAACGACCAGTCCCTGATCTATTTGCAGATCGCCCAGATGCTGGAGGACGACATTCTCCGCGGGATCTACCGGGAAGAAGAACAGGTCCCCTCCACCAACGAGCTGGCCCGGGTCTACCACATCAATCCGGCCACAGCGGCCAAGGGCATCAATTTGCTGGTGGCCGACGGCATCCTCTACAAAAAGCGCGGCATCGGCATGTTTGTGGCGTCGGGCGCGGAACAGGCTCTGCGGAACAAGCGGAAATCCGCATTTTACGACGAATATATCAAACCCATGGTAAAAGAGGGGGCCTCCCTGTCCCTCTCGGGGGAAGAACTGCTGACAATGGTCCGGAAGGCCATTGAGGAAGGAGAAGAGAAATGAATCCTGATGTTTTAAAGGCCGAGGGCGTGTGCAAGTCCTACGGCAAAAAAGAGGTGCTCCACGATCTGGACCTGACCATCCAGCCGGGGAAGATCTACGGTCTCATCGGCCGCAACGGAGCGGGCAAGACCACCCTACTGGGCATCCTCACCGCCCAGAATACCCTGGACAGCGGCACCGTCACCTATGGCGGACAGCCCGTGTGGGAGAACCAGGCGGCCCTGGACCACATCTGCTTCTCCCGGGAGCTCCAGCCCACCCTGTTCACCGGTCCAAATAACCTGAAAGTCAAGCACTACTTAAAGTCCGCCGCCATCTACTACCCCAACTGGGACCAGGAATACGCGGACCAGCTGCTGGCCGGGTTCAAGCTGGAGCCCAAGAAAAAGATCTGCCAGCTGTCCAAGGGCCAGATGTCCATGGTGACCATCCTCATCGCCCTGGCCAGCCGCGCCCCCATCACCATTCTGGACGAGCCGGCGGCGGGACTGGACGTGGTCATGCGGGAGCGATTCTACCAGCTGCTGCTGGAGGACTACGCCCAGACCAACCGGACCTTTATCGTCTCCACCCACATCATTGAGGAGGCCGCATCCGTCTTCGAGCAGGTCATC
Organism: Pseudoflavonifractor phocaeensis; assembly: GCF_021531815.1. Taxonomy (GTDB): domain Bacteria; phylum Bacillota; class Clostridia; order Oscillospirales; family Oscillospiraceae; genus Lawsonibacter; species Lawsonibacter phocaeensis_A. The sequence goes on along the minus strand of NZ_JADYUM010000005.1, from coordinate 117,886 downwards.
ATTCTGGACGAGGGCCGCATCCTGGAAAACAGCCCCACGGAAGATCTCATCGGCCAGTTCCACTACATCTCCGGCCGGGAGGATATTGTGGACCAGGTGTGCCGGGGACTGGAGGTGCTGTCCGTCCAGCAGATGGGCCGGCACAAGACCGCGGCCGTCCGGGGCGGCGGGGTCAAGTTGGAAGCGGCGCTCTCCGCCGACGTTGACGTGTCCCCCATGAACCTGCAAAACGTCTTTGTGGCCCTCTGCGGCCACGGAGACGCCCAGTAAGGGGGCGGCGGCATGGTCAGATCGTTGAAATTCCTGCTCTGGTCCGCCTGGGTCAGCCTGGGCGCCATGCTGGCCTTCGCGGCCATCGTCACCGCCGGGGCCTGCCTCACCGGGGTGCCCCAGGGGGCCAACAACATCTTTCGGACCTACTTCGGATGCTTCCCCCTGCTGACCCTCCTCATGCTGTTCCTCTATACCTATGGCCTGTGCACCAGCGATTTGAACCTGGCCCTGTCCTCCGGCGCCCGCCGGCGGGACTACTTCCTGGCCCTCCAGCTCATTCTGCTGCTGTACGCCGGGGTAAGCTGGGCCCTCCAGGCGGTAATGTCCGCCATCCCCGACCTGTTCGGCTGGACCAGCGTGGACCGGTGGAGCTTCCTCATGTCCTTGGGCGGGCTGAACAACTGGCGGTATCCCCTGGCCTGCCTGACCATCATGGCGCTGGGCTGTCTGTGCGGGCTGCTTTATACACGCTCCCGGGCCTGGGGCATTGTGGTCATGGTCCTGGCCATATTGGGCGGAATCGCGGCCACCACGGTGCTGCTGCTTTTTGCGGACGCCCGGCCCGGTACCCCAGGCTCGCTGGTGGCCGCCGCCCTCACCTGTGGTGCGGTGGCGGTGACCGCGGTATGCGAGCTTCTGATCTGGCGGACGGTAAACCGCTATATTGTGAGGTGAGTCCTATGCTGAAAAAACTCATCCGGCTCAACGCCGACGATCTGCTGCTGTGCGGCGGCGTGGTGGGCGGAGTCTTCCTGCTCCTCCACATCATCACCGCCATCGCGGTGCGCTTCTCCGGCGAGGGTTCCAGCCTGCTCCTGTCCGGCGTCCTGCTGCCCATCACGGCAGGCATCCTAATTCTGTTTGTGTCCGCGGCCCATGTGGCGGTCACCTTCGACCAGGCCCTCCGCTTCGGCCGGACCCGGCTGCATGCGTTAGGGCTGACCTTGGGCGTAACAGGCTTCCTGTCCCTGTTTTCCATGGGGCTGGCCGCTCTGTTGGCAGTTCTGGAACGGTTCTTCGCCCCCCGATTCTGGCTCTGGCTGTCTGCCCGGGAGTATATTGTGATGGACGACATTCCCCCCATTCCCGTAATCGGCTGGTCCTCCGGAGAGGCCGCCCTCCGGGCCAAGCAATTGTTCATTGAGGACTTCGCCCTGGCCTGGTGGTGGTTCCCCCTCATCGCCCTGGGCTGCATGGCATTTGGCATCATCATCGGAGCGATGCTCCAACGGTTCGGCGGCAAGTCCTTGTGGATATTCTGGGCCGCCTGGTTGCTGGTCTGCTTCGCGCCCCAGCTCCTGCCCTGGAAACAGTACACCATTGTGGACTGGCTGTTCCCCCTGCTGGGGCTCTTTCTCCTGGCGGCGCTCCTGTGGTCCATATGGTCCCTGCTCCACGCAGTGGTGAAGAATTAGACCGCGCAAGAGGCTCTCCTTCCCGGGGAGCCTCTTTCCTATTTCTTCTAATTTAGAACATTTGTTTGACTTTTCTGTGGAGGTGGGGTATAATAGGGTCAAAGGAGGTGAGCCCGGTGGAGCGGGTCATTTTTCACTGCGATCTGAACAGCTTTTATGCCTCGGTGGAACTGCTGGACCACCCAGAGCTGCGCCACCTCCCGGTGGCGGTATGCGGCGATCCGGACAGCCGCCACGGCATCATCCTAGCCAAGAACGAGCCCGCCAAGGCCTTCGGCGTCAAAACCGCCGAAACCATTTGGCAGGCCCGGAAAAAGTGCCCCGAGCTGGTCCTCCTCCCTGCCCACCACCACAAGTACCGGGAATTCTCCCGCCTGGTCAACCACATCTACCAGGAGTACACCGACCTGGTGGAGCCCTTCGGCATCGACGAGAGCTGGCTGGACCTCACCGGCACCCTTCACCTGTTCGGCGGAGACGCCAGGGCCTTGGCTGACCGGCTCCGGGAGCGGCTGCGCTGCGAGCTGGGGCTGACCATCTCAGTGGGGGTGTCCTTCAACAAGGTCTTCGCCAAGCTGGGCAGCGACTACAAAAAGCCAGACGCCACCACGGTCATTTCCCGGGAAAATTTCAAGCAGATCGTCTGGCCCCTCCCCGTCACCGACCTGCTCTATGTGGGCCGTGCGGCGGCCCAGACCTTCCAAAAATTCAACATCCGCACCATCGGGGACCTGGCCCGGTTCGACCGGGAGTCCCTGTTCACCCTGCTGGGCAAAAACGGGGTCCAGCTCCACGATTTCGCCAACGGCCTGGACCGTTCCCCCGTGGCTCCCGCCACCCAGCACACTCCGCCCAAGTCGGTGGGCAATGGCCTCACCTTTCCCCGAAACCTCCAAGGCCGGGAGGAGATCCGGGCCGGCGTCACCCAGCTGGCCGACCAGGTCGGGACCCGCCTGCGGTTGCAGCACATGAAATGTCAAGGTGTTTCCCTTGCCATTAGGGACCCGGATTTCCGGGACCTGAGCCGCCAGCAGCGGCTGGATTCTCCCACTTACCTGGGCCGTGAGATCGCCCAGACCGCCATGGAGCTGGCGGAGAGCTGCTGGAATATGGACCACCCGGTCCGGGCGCTGACGGTGACCGCCCTCTATCTGGTGCCCGAGGAGGAGGCGGCGGCCCAACTGGACCTGTTGTCCGGCCCCCTGGAGCGGAAGCGGGAACGGCTGGAAAAGCTGGAAGGGGCGCTGGACTCCATTCGGGCCAAGTACGGCAAGGGGGCCATCGCCCCCGCCTCCGCACCCCGGGACCCGGGGGAGGACCGCCACGCGCCTCCCCCCGGCGGGAGCCGGTCATACCTGGAGGAGCCGTGACATAAATTGGGGCATGGAGGTGGTTCCATGCCCCTTTCCTTTGCCCATTTTCTGGCAGAAGCGGTGAAAAATCCGGCTCTGGCCGTCACGTTTCTGCTGTGTCTGGCCGTCCTGCTGGTCAACGGCTGGACCGACGCCCCCAACGCCATCGCCGGGGCGGTGGTCACCGGAGCCCTCCCCTTCCGGCGGGCGGTACTACTGGCGGCTGTCTGCAATTTTCTCGGCGTGCTGTGCGTCACGTCGGTCTACGCCTCGGTGGCGGAGACGGTCTACTCCATCGCCCTGTTCGGCGGCGGGCCCCGGGCCGCCCTCACCGCCCTGTGCGCCGCCATGTCGGCCATCGTCCTGTGGGCGGGGCTGGCCTGGCGGTTCGGCATCCCCACCAGCGAGAGCCACGCCCTTGTGTCCGGACTGTCCGGCGCGGCGGTGGCCCTGGAGGGCAGCCTGTCCTGTATTCGCTGGGGCTGTTGGGCCAAGGTGCTGGCAGGGCTGGTTCTGTCCGCCGCAGCCGGATTTTGGGCGGGCAGCAGGACGGAACACGCCCTTTTTCATGTAAAGTGGAAAAGCTCTACATTCCTTGCCGCTCAAATCCCAGGAGCAGCGGGGGCCGCCTTTCTCCACGGTGCCCAGGACGGGCAAAAGTTTTTAGGGGTCTTCCTCCTGGGGACTGCCCTGGCCCAGGGGCGGGGGGATGAACAGACCTTCCCCATCCCTCTCTGGCTCATGGTGCTGTGCGCCCTGTTCATGGCACTGGGCACCCTGATGGGCGGACGGCGCATCATCGACAAGGTGGGACGGGAAATGGTGACTCTGGGTCCCCGGGAAGGTCTGGCCGCCGACCTTGGCAGCGTCCTGTGCCTGCTGGCCGCCACCGCCCTGGGCCTCCCCGTCTCCACCACCCACACCCGCACCGCCGCCCTGCTGGGGGTCGGCCGGGGGGCGGGAACAGCTGTGGACTGGCGTGTGGCGGGACAGGTGGCCCTGGCCTGGGTGCTCACCTTCCCGGGGTGTATGGCCATCGGCTACTGGATGAGCCGGCTGTATCTGGCCCTGCTTCTCCCCTGACCGTTGTGCTGGTGGAGCCCCCTAGGTCCCTCTGACCAAACGGCGGGGTTGGCCCACCTCCTGACAGAACCATTCCTCCGGAACGCGCACACCTTCTCCCGCCCCGTCATAGCCTAATCTGGACACAGCCGCATAGGCGGATCGGCCGCCCGCGGCACCGTTACCGTCCAGAAAGGATGTACAATATGACGCAGGCACTTCTTTGGGCCGCCGGCGGCACCGGGTTCACCTTCCTGATGACCGCGCTGGGGGCTTCTATGGTCTTTCTTTTCCGCAGCCACGCCTCCCCCACCCTTCACCGGCTTCTGCTGGGCTTTGCCGCCGGGGTGATGATCGCCGCCAGCATGTGGTCCCTCCTGATCCCCGCCATTGAGGAGGCGGAGGCCATGGGAATGGTGGGCTGGCTCCCCGCCGCGGGCGGGTCGGTGCTGGGCATCGCTTTCCTGTTGGCCATGGACTACCTGCTCCCCCATTTTACCCCCGAATCCTTCCACTGGAAGGAAGGCCGGACCTCACGGCGGCGCACCGCCCTGCTGGTGCTGGCGGTGACCCTCCACAACATTCCCGAGGGGATGGCCGTGGGCATCTCCTTCGCCCTGGCCGCCTACAACGAAGAACCCTCCCTGCTCACCGCCGCCGCGGCCCTGGCCCTGGGTATCGGCATCCAGAACTTTCCGGAGGGCGCGGCCATCGCCCTGCCCCTGCGCCAGGAGGGAATGAGCCGCCGCCGCGCCTTTGTCATGGGGTCTTTATCCGGAACAGTGGAGCCTGTCTTCGGGCTGCTCACCGTTCTGGCCGTCGGTTCCATTCAGCCCCTGATGCCCTGGCTGCTGTCCTTTGCCGCCGGCGCCATGCTCTATGTGGTGGTGGAGGAACTGATCCCCGAGGCCAATCTCTGTGAGGGCGGACACTCCGGCACCCTGGGGGTCATGGCCGGTTTTCTGATCATGATGATCCTGGACGTGGCCCTGGGGTGACGTGCCGCGGCTTCCACGTTACATCTCCTTCCGGATCTGCCGCAGGGCGTTTTTTTCCAGCCGGGACACCTGGGCCTGGGAGATCCCGATCTCACTGGACACCTCCATTTGGGTCTTGCCCTGGAAGAACCGCATGGACAGGATCTTCCGCTCCCGCTCGCTGAGGTGGGACACGGCCTCCTTCAAAGCGATGCGCTCCAGCCACATCTCATCGGTGTTCCGGCTGTCCTTCACCTGGTCCATGACGCACACCGTATCCCCGCTGTCTGAGTAAACCGGCTCATAGAGGGACACCGGCTCCAAAATAGCGTCCAGGGCGAAGACAACGTCCTCCCGCTTCAGGTCCAGCAGTTTTGCGATCTCCTCCACGGTGGGTTCCTTCTGGTGCTTGGCCATGTAGGCCTCCTTGGCCTGGAGGACCTTGTAGGCCGTGTCCCGCATGGCCCGGGACACCCGCATGGTGCTGTTGTCCCGGAGGTAGCGGCGGATCTCTCCCACGATCATGGGCACCCCGTAGGTGGAGAACTTCACCTGCAGATTGGTGTCAAAGTTATCGATGGCTTTGATCAGGCCGATACACCCCACCTGGAACAGATCGTCGGCGTTCTCTCCCCGGTTGGAAAAGCGCTGGATCACCGACAGCACCAGCCGCAGGTTTCCCGCGATCAGTTCCTCCCGGGCCTGCTTGTCCCCCGCCTTGGCGCGGACCAGCAGCGCCTGTGTCTCCTCGCTTTTCAGGACCTTCAGCTTGGCGGTATTCACCCCGCAGATCTCTACCTTGTGCTGCACGATCAAAACCCCCCGCCCAGAGATACTGTATTCCAAGTATCTCCGGGCGAGGGGGTTTCATACTTTGCGGGAAGGGGCGAAATTTTTTATCGTCTGACCGGTTTCGATGGATTTTTGTGGGGAGCGTGTTCAGAGCAGCAGGTCCAGCGTCTCCTCGTCCGCCACCCGGATGCCGGACTCCCCCAGCAGCCGGGCGGCCACACCCTGTCCCGGGACCAGTTTCCCGGAAAAGGAGCCGTCATAGATTTGCCGGCTGCCGCAGGAGGGAGAGTTGGCCTTGAGGACGGCCCAGGTACAGCCCTCAGTCCGGGCCAGCTCCAGAGTCCGGCGGGCCCCCTCCAGGTAGGCGGCGGTCACGTCCTCCCCCGCCCGGTTCACCACCCGGCCGCCGGGCTGGAGCTCCGCCGGGGAGCGGGGCGTGGGCAGTCCTCCCAGCACCTCGGGACAGACAGGGACCAACGTATGCCCCGCCGCCCGCAGCTTCTCCAGCTCCGGGACCGGCTTGCTTTTGCCGTCGTAGCGGCAGGGCTCCCCCATGAGGCAGGCGCTGACCAGGATCTTCATATGGTTTCCTCCCGTTTCTGCGAAAAACGCCCGGCGCATTGCCGGGCGTTTGAGCGGATATGGTTCAGTGGGTCAGGTAATATTTTACCAGGGTCTGGAGCAGCTCGTCCCGGTCCACCTTCCGGATCAGGGCGCGGGCGTTGTTGTGGTTGGTGATATAGGTGGGGTCCTCCGAGAGGATATAGCCCACGATCTGGTTGATGGGGTTATAGCCCTTCTCCTGCAGCGCCTGATAGACTGTGGACAGGATCGTCTTGATCTCCAGGTCACGCTGATCGCCCAGACTGAACTTACGGGTAAAATCCATCTCTCCCATGGGAACACCTCCTAGCCATAAAGCTGTTTCTAGTCTACTCCAAATCTTCACTCCTGTAAAGAGGCTTGGGGCAAATTTAATAAAACTGAAATATTTATTCCAACGGGGTCATGGACCGCATGGCGCCGGACTGGGTATCAAACTCACACAGCGTGTCCCCCCAGTCCCGGTACAGGTCCTGTTCCCAGTCCAGCACCTCCTTCACGGGGGTGATAAAGGTCAAGGTCTTTCCCCCATCCCGGAAGGAGATGTCCCGGGGACACACATAATAGCAGGCCCCGAAGCCGTAATGGGGAAGGAGGTCCACGATCTCGACGCTGGTCCCGTCTCTGGACACATAGAGCATGCTGGTGGCAGTGCCGTGGGTGGTCCCCGTCTGGCCGGACACGCAAAGGGTCCCCAGCTCTCCGGGGTAGGGCTCGTAAAAATAAGACAGTCCCGAGTTCTTTAACAGGCGCTCCCGCTCCTGCAGAACCGCTTCCATGCTCCCCTGCTCCTCCACTGACTGGCTTTCCGGCCTTTCCATCTCAAAGGTCCGGGGCAGTTCTGTTCCCTCTCCGAGGATAGGACCCAATCCCAGCGTGGCGGACAGAGCCAAAGCAAGCAGCATTTTCATTCCCATACCCTTGATTCCTTTCTATCTCAAATATACCGGTATATTTATACGCCGGCCTTCTGTTCCTTTCCCGTCATGGCCGCGGCGGCCACCTGAAGCAGGGCGGACAGGGCGGCCAGGTAGAAGACATACTGGACGCCCCAGCCCTCCCAGACCAGGCCCATGATAGGCGAGGCGATAATGGCCATCACGTGGTCCACGCTCAGGCCCACGGACAGGGTGCGGGTCACCTCGCTGGGGTCCAGGGCGATAGACCGCATCATAAAGGAGTGGACCATACTGAACTGCTCAAAGAGGACGCACAGCACATAGGCCCCGAAGACCAGCCAGGTCTGCCACCCGCCGGCGGCGAAGGCGCCGCTGGCCAGCAGCCCTGCCATCAGGCCCATGACGGAGAAGGTGACGGCAATATAAGCCGCCTCCATCCACAGCATTTTCTTGACCCCCAGCCGGTCCAGCAGCCGTCCGATCCGGGGCGCCATCCAGGTCCCCACCAGGTGGGTGGCGATGGTCAGCAGGGCCACCGTGTCCGCGCCCTGGCCCAGGAGCTGGATGACGACCCAGGGCGCGAAGACGATCCGGATGCGCTTCTGGCAGCCATAGGCCAGAGTGACCATGTAGTATGGCATATACCGGCGGCGGAAGAGCAGCTTGTGGTTGCTCACCGCTCCGGTCTTCCCCATCTCGCGGACCATGGCCGCCAGGAGAAAAACAGCCAGGGCCGTTGCACCCGCCGCGATCACAAAGGGCAGGATGACTTTGCTTTCAAAGGTGAAGATCCCAAACCGGAAGCCCACGAACACAATACAGGCCGACACCATGGAGGTGAGGGTGGTCACCCCCTTGAACCGGCCCAGGCCGGCTCCCACCTTTCCCTGCTCCGCCAGTTCCATGGAGATGGAGTCGTTCAGGGGCATGAACAGGTGCTGGCCCATGGAGTGGATGAACAGAAAGGCCAGCATCACGCCGTACCCCGGGGAAAAGCAGCCCATGACCACCAGTCCCACCAGCATCAGCGCCTGGGCGATGACCGCCATCCACAGGTTTCCCAGAAAACCCAGCGCGGCCACCAGCACCATGCACAGGATGCCCGGGCTCTCCCGGGGGATCTCCAGAAATCCCCGCTGGACGGAATCGATATGGTACACCTCGTTAAAATAATTGGAAAAGGTTTTCGCGCCCAGGCCGTCGGCCACAGCCACACAGATCAATACCAGCACAAACAGCCGGACGGCTCTCTTTTTGGATGGCTCCATCCGTTCTTCTCTCTCTTTCCGCACACAGTATTGAAAAGCCGCCGCAGGCTCCTCCTCCGGTGGCCTTCCCTGTCCTCGAATTTTTATAACGTATCTTCTTCCGTCCTGTCCAGGGCCTCCTCCACATCAAAAGGCGGAGGATCCAGCTCCCGGTCCGTTTCAGGCACAGGAGCGCCCGGCGATGCAGGCGGCTCCGTGGTGATGCCCTGGCGGTACTTCATCTCCTGCCACTGCTCCTTGGTGATGAGGAGCTGGCGGGGCTTGCTGCCCTCGAAGGGACCCACGATGCCCTTCTCCTCCAGCTGGTCCACCAGCCGGGCGGCCCGGGCGTAGCCTAGCTTCAGCCTGCGCTGGAGCATGGACACGGAGGCCTGTCCCGTCTCCACCACCACCTCGGCGGCGGCGTCGATAAGCTCGTCGTACTCGCTGTCCACGTCCTCGGGAGCGGAACCGCCCACTCCCTTGGCCCCCTTCTCCTTCTCAGCTGCGTGCTGCTCGATCTCCTGCATGACGGCGTCGTCATACTGGGCCGAGCCGCTCTTTTTCACGAAGTCCACCACCGCCGCCACCTCCTGGTCGGAGATGAGGCAGCCCTGGACCCGGGTGGGCTTGCCGCTGCCCAGGGGGAAGTAGAGCATGTCGCCCCGGCCCACCAGCTTCTCCGCGCCGGTGATGTCCAGAATGATCCGGGACTCCAGAGAGGAGGCCACGGCGAAGGCGATGCGGCTGGGGATATTGGCCTTCATCAGGCCGGTGATCACGTCGGCGGAGGGCCGCTGGGTGGCGATGATCAGGTGCATCCCGGCGGCACGGCCCATCTGGGCCACCCGGCAGATGGACTCCTCCACCTCCTTGGCGGCCACCAGCATCAGGTCGGCCAACTCGTCGATGAGGACCACGATGTAGGGCATCTTCTCCATACCCTCGGTCTTAGCGGCCAGGGCGTTGTACTCCTCCAGCTTGCGCACCCCCACCTCGGAGAAGGTGCGGTAGCGCTTCATCATTTCGGTGACCGCCCACTGGAGGGCCCCGGCGGCCTTCTTGGGATCGGTGACCACGGGGATGAGCAGGTGGGGGATGCCGTTGTAGATCCCCAGCTCCACCATCTTGGGGTCCACCATGATGAGGCGGACCTCCTCGGGAGTGGCCTTGTAGAGCAGGGAGGTGATGATGGAGTTGGTACACACCGATTTGCCGGAGCCGGTGGTACCGGCGATGAGCAGATGGGGCATCTTGGCGATATTGCCCACAATGGGGTTGCCGCCGATGTCCTTGCCCACGGCGAAGGACACCTTGGAGGCGCTGTCGGTAAAGGCCTTGGAGCCGATGACCGAGTGGATGTTCACCGGAGAGACCATCTTGTTGGGCACCTCGATGCCCACCATGGAGATCTGGTCGGGGATGGGCGCGATACGCACGCCGGTAGCCCCTAGGGCCAGGGCAATGTCATCGGCCAGATTGGTCAGCTTGTTCAGCCGCACGCCCTGGTCCAGTTCCAGCTCGTACCGGGTCACCGAGGGGCCCCGGGTGACGTTGATGATATTGGCGTCGATGCCGAAGGAGTGGATGGTGTCGGTGAGCCGCTGGCGGTTGGCGTTCAGCTCGGCCAGCGCCTCCCCGCCGATGTCCCCCGGTCCTTCTTTCAGCAGGGACAGGGGCGGGTACTGATAGGCCGGGGTCCCCTGGCTCAGGCTGCCCTGAATGTCCTGGGCCACCTGGGCCGCCTCCTGCTCCAGCTCCTGGCGCTTGGCCTTGGCCTGGGCGGGTTCCGGAACCGGGGCGGCGGAGACAGGCTCCGGAGCGGGAGCGGCGGGAACTGGCGCGGGCTTGGGCTGGACCGGGGCGGGGCCGGGCGGAGCCGCTGTCACCGGGGGCACCACCGGGATAGGCTGGGGCGGAACGATGGGTTCCGTGACGAACTCCGGTTCCTTTTCCTCCGGCTGGGGCGGCTGTGCGGGCTTTGGTTCCTGGACGGCTCCGGTCAGCACCTGGTCGGGCGACGGCACCCTGGGCTTCCGGTCGAAAAAGCTCCGTTTTTTCTTTTCCGGGGCTGGCTGGGGTTGTTCCTGTTCCCGGACCAGCGGACCGTCATCCACCGGGATGTCAATGGGCGCCCGGCGGGCGGCGGTCTGGGACAGGACCTCGGAGGCGGCGGGACGCTCCTCCTCCCGGCGGACCCGGCGGGGCCGCTGGGGCTCAGGCTCCGGCTCATAGTCATAGTGGGGACGGTTGAAGATCCAGTCGGCCACATCCAGAATGGAGCGGTTAAAGGCGGCCAGCCCCGACAGGATGCCCGCCATGGCGAACAGGATGGTGCACCCCAGCGCGGAGAACAGGGTGACGCAGCCCTGGGCCAGCAGGCCGCCCACGGCGCCGCCGGACCTCATCACTTCTCCGCTCTCCCACAGGCTTTTCAGCAGGGCGCCGTCCCAGGGCAGGGGCTCCGCCAGCAGGCCGTGGACCAGACAGGAGAAGAGCAGCGGCAGCAGCAGGGCACATATCAGACGCAGGCGCACCGGACGGCCCCGGTGGAAGGCCAGGATGTAGGCCCCCAGCACCAGGGCGGGAGGCACCAGCCAGAAGCCGTAGCCCAACAGGCCCTTGAGCAGGCCGCAGAAGAAGTCGATGAAGATGGCCTCCACATGAAAGTAGCCGAAGGAGGCGAAAATGGCCAGCAGCAGGCAGACCAGCGCCCCCACCTCCCGGCGGAAGGGCCGGGGGGTGGGCTGCGCCGCCCTCCCCTTTCCCCCGCTCTTGGCCCGGGAGGTACCGGACGCGGAGGCGGCCCGTTTTCCTCCCGCGGAGGAGGCGGAACGGCTGCCTCCTGTTTTCTTTTGTGTCGTTGCCATAGGCGTTTCTTTCCTTTCCGGAGTATGGTGTCGCGGGGTGATACGTTGTCTCAGAAGCCCATGAAAATTGCCGCCAGGGAGACCAGACCAGCCGCCCAGCAGTAGTAGGCGAAGGCGCCAAATTTGTTCCAAACTTGTCTCCCAACAAGTTTGGAACAAACCTTGATTTCATGTCTTGGCGTACGGAATCGTCATTCCGTACGCCGCCGCCGCACAGCGGCGGGCCGCCTTGCAGGCGGCCTGGGCAAATTTGGCTTTTTTCCTTAAAAGCCCATGAAGATCGCGATCAGGGAGATAATGCCTGCCGCCCAGCAGTAGTAGGCGAAGGCGCCAAATTTGCCCTTGGACGCCAGCAGGTTCACCAGGCGGATGGAGAAGTAGCCCACCACGCCAGCAATGACCATGCCCACCAGGTACATGGGCAGCACACCCTCGGCCAGACCGCCCTCCGCGCCGATCACATCCTTGACTTCCAGCAGGGTGGCGCCCAGGACGGCGGGCAGGGACAGCAGGAAGGAATAGCGGACGGCAAACCTCCGGTCAAAGCCCACGGCCATGCCCGCGGAGATGGTGCAGCCGGACCGGGACAGGCCAGGAATGGTGGCACAGCCCTGGGCCAGGCCCACCAGCAGTACGTCCTTCAAGGTGGCGTTCCGGGCGGTTTTCCGCCCGCCTCCCATCCGGTCGGACAGGAACAGGATACAGCCGGTGGCCAGCAAGGCGCAGCTGACAAACACGGGGCTGCTCCCCAGAGCCTCCACATAGTCCTTCACCAGCATGACCACGAACAGAGGCAGGGTGCCCACGATAATCAGGAGCACCAACCTCCGGGCCTCCGGGGGATTGCCCCGGGAGGGGTGGCGGGAGAACATGTCTCCAATGGCCCGAAAGAACTCCAGCACCATCTCCACCACGTCCTGGAAATAGTAGACGCACACCGCCAGCAGGGTGGCAAAGTGGAGCAGGATGTTGAACAGGTTGTCCGGCTCCTCCATTCCGAAAAAGTGCTGCAGCAGGGTCAGATGGCCTGAGCTGGAAATGGGCAGGAACTCGGCCACGCCCTGGACGAAGCCCAAAACGGCAGACATCAGATACGTCACGATATGTACCTCCAATGGCGAAATGCCAATAAAATCACTTATACTATATTAACACAAGGTAGCGGAGAATTCCAGCCTTTTCCCTCGTTTCTCTTTAATCCGGATGAAAACCTTTGGACGGGCAGCCACATGGGGTCCGCCACTACCCAAACGATTCTGACCACGTCCTCAATCTAAGGCGCTCAGGCATACGGCGCGGCCCGATGGGGTCATCGGGCCCTACAGGACACACAGAATCCCGATCGTAGGGGCGGCCTTCCGGACGCCCCTGTGACCGGCGTGTGCCATCGGGAGGGCGGCCCCATGGGACCGCTCTACTTCTTTTCTTCCGGTGCGCCGTGGTCCCGCTTTTTCTCCCCGATCATCCCGTGAAGGCAGTCCAGGGCGTCGGACAGGCCGCCGATCTTATCAATGAGGCCCAGCTCCACCGCCTCCTCCCCGTAGATCACGCTGCCTACATCGGCGGCCAGCTCCCCCGTCTGGAGCATCAGGCGTGTAAAGTCCTCCCGCTTGATGGCACTGTTGGCAGTAACGAACTGGATGATCCGCTCCTGGATGCGCTCGAAGTAATAGAAGGTCTGGGGCACTCCGATGACCAGACCGTTAAGCCGCACCGGGTGGATGGTCATGGCCGCCGAGGGGGCAATGAAGGACCGTTTGGCCGACACCGCCAGGGGGACCCCGATGGAGTGACTGCCCCCCAGCACCAGGGACACCGTGGGCTTGGACATGGAGGCGATCAGCTCTGAGATAGCCAGCCCCGCCTCCACGTCTCCACCTCCGTTGTTCAGGAGGATGAGCAGGCCGTCGATCCGGTCGCTCTCCTCCACCATGGCCAGCAGGGGCAGGACATGCTCATACTTGGTGCTCTTGCTGGTGGGCGGCAGCAGCTGGTGCCCCTCGATCTGTCCCACGATGGTCAGCACATAGATGGTCCCCTTCTCCGTCTGGATCAGGGAGGACCCGAAGTCCACAATGGGCTGGATGACCTGTTCCTGGTCCTGGACCTCCCGCTTCTCCTCTTTTTCTTCCAAACCAATCCCCTCCTCGTCTTTCCCGGATAGATTGTGCCGGAAGGGAGTTTTTTACTCCCGGACCATCAAAAAAGGACGCCCTACTTTTCGATTGTATTTGCTCTCTTTTGGCCGTCCGGGTGTGGAAGCAGGAGAAAAACTTGAAAGAAACGCCAAGAGGTGCGGTCCCGGGGACCGCACCTCTTTTTTCAGTTCAAAACCTTACGGTAGGCCGCTTCTGCGGCGGCGTTGAAGCAGACGAAGATGACCTCTGGACCGCCGGGATGTTCTGCCAAAAAGCCGCGCACCGTGGAGACAGCGATGGCGGCGGCCTCCTCCGGGGGATAGTGGTACACCCCAGTGCTGATGGCGGGGAAGGCCACGGTTTCACAGCCCAGCTCCAGAGCCAGCGCCAGGGAGTTCCGGTAGCAATCCGCCAGCAGCCCAGCCTCCCCGTGACTGCCGCCGTGCCAGATGGGTCCCACGGTGTGGATCACGTACTTGGCGGGCAGGCGGTAGCCTTTGGTGGCCTTGGCCTGCCCAGTAGGACAGCCGTGGAGGGCGCGGCACTCAGCCAGCAGCTCCGGCCCCGCCGCCCGGTGGATGGCCCCGTCCACTCCGCCGCCTCCCAGCAAGGAGTTGTTTGCGGCATTTACGATGGCGTCCACCTTCATTTTGGTGATGTCTCCGGTATAGAGACTGAGCTTCATGGTCCTCTCCCCTTCTTTTGATGTTCTGTCCTTACTTGGACAGCTGGATGTAGTCCCCGGACACGTAGCCCAGGGCGGCCTGTCCGGCCTTGTTCCGGTACAGCACATGGCACCAGCCGTCCTCCGCGCTTAGGACCACCACCTGGGTCCCGTTGGCCAGACCGCCGATGACCGCGTGCCCGGTCCCGGGGCCGGATCGGACGTTCAGGCCCTTCTCCGCGTTCACCACGGTTCCGGTGAGGTCAGCGGACTGGCAGGTCACGGTACAGGCGGCGGTCAGACCGTTCCACAGTGCCGTGACCGTGACTGTTCTGTCCTCAGCCCCGGTGGAGAGGTTAGTGACCACCCCTTTCTCCGTCACCACAGCCGCCTCCGTGTCTCCGCTGGTCCAGGTGATCTCCGCGCCCTCCCAGGCGGGCTCCAAAGCAGCGGCAAGTGCCAGACTCTCCCCGGACTTCAACGTGGCCTCCGTCCGGTCCAGAGTCAGGGTAAAACCGCTGGGGTCGGGCAGGGCGGGCTGCTCCGGCTGTGTGGGTTCCGCCGGCGTCTCGGGTTCCGCGGGGATCTCAGGTTCCGCCGGGTCTGTGGGCAGATCGGTGATGGGGGTATAGGTGATGATCCGGTACAGCAGGGCCGCCATTTCCGCCCGGGTCAGATTGCCCTTGGGAGAGATGCCGTTTCCTGTGCCGCCCACGATCCCCTGGGCCACCAGGGTGGCGGTATGTCCCTTGGCGTAATCGGCGATCTGGTACCGGTCGGCAAAGCGGTCCAGCACGCTCAAACTGCCGTCCGGGCACACCTTGCCCAGGTAGGGCATGGCCTGGCGCAGAATGGTGAAGGCCTGCTCCCGGCTGATATTGCTCATGGGGGCGTAGGCGCCGTTCCCGACCCCCGAAGCCAGGCCGGCGTTCTGAGCCCAGGACAGGGCCTGGTAATAATAATCCGTGGGGGACACATCGTTAAAGTCACAGTTCTTGGTGACGGCAGGTTTTCCTACGGCGTTATACAGCATGAGCATGAAGTCGCCCCGGGTGATCTGGTAGTCCCGGCCGAATTCGGTGGCGGAAATGCCCCCCACGATGCCGTGCTGGTAGCAGTACTCCACCGCCTCGTAGGACCAGTGGTCCTCCGTCACGTCGTTGTGGACATTGGTGGTGGACACCTGGATGGTCTGGGTCACGCCTCCGGCGGCGGCGGTGATAGTCCCGCTCCCCCCTGTTGTCGAGGCGGTGAACAGGCCGTTTTCATCCACCGAGCCCACGCCGTTGGTAACGGTCCAGGTGACATTCTTCCCATCCCGGAGGGCGGTCCGGTTCCAATAGCTGCCGGTGACGGCCAGCTGGACGCTCTCGCCGGGTTTGACGGTGAGGGCAGTCAGAACGGCGGAGCTACCCGCCTTGGAGACGGTGAGGGACGTCAGCTGGTCCACCACATGGACCTGGGCCGTGCCCTCCACCCCCAGCTTCCGGGACCGCAGGCGGAGGGTATCGGTGCCCGCCCGGCTCCCGGCCCGGTAGACGCCATCTTCCACGTCCCCCAGGCCCTCCCGGGAGGTAATGGTCAGATCGGTCACTTCCCGGTCCAAAATGTTCAGCCCACTGTCCAGCACCACGGTCCCGGGCAGGGTGAGGTCGGAGCCGGCCAGCACGACGAGGCCGTCCTCTTCCATGGCCAGGCGGTCCGCCCTCCCGTCTCCCGCCTCATCGGTGACCAGGAGCAGGTAAGTGGCACAGCTGCGGGGCTTGCCGTCGGAGGGGATGCTGCGGACGCTGGGGCCGGACTGGCCGGGGAGCCACACGGAAATGGCGGTGGAGCCGCCGCCGTCCAGATTGACGGCCCAGACGCAGCCCCGGTCCCGCATCTCCTCGGCCAGGTCCATCTGGCTCAGGCCCATGGAGTAGCCCGACTGGCGGCCGTCCACAGCGTAGACCACCAGGGTTCCGTCCTTTTTGACCCCCAGTGCGGTGCGGGGAGCCCGTCCATCCTTGGCGTAGGTCCAGGTGGAGCTGTCGGTGATCTGGCCGTCCCGGACCATGATGTCCCCGATCCCGCCGGCCCACTGGGCCTCAGAAAGAGTCTCATCCTGACAGATTGTGGTCAAGGTGACCAGGTCCCCGACCTGAAAAGATTGATACACTTCCCGGTAACCGGAGTTGTCATCCGCGGTGAGAATATATTCGTCCTGTCCGATGGACACGGCCTCGTCGCTGTCCAGCAGCTCGGTGACCTCCAGCGTCATGGTGCTGTTCACCGTCAGTGGGGCCGCTTCCTCCCCCTCCCCGGTCACCGCCTTCATTCGCACATACCAGCCGGGGGTGGCGGTGCGGGTGGACACGGTGGAGAAGTCCTGGTTCAGCAGGTACATCCCGCCGCTGGCGCTGCGCCATTTATTCAGATGATGAGGGGCCACCTGTCTCCCGTCCCGCTGGTTGGTCAGGGTCAGCTCCACCTGGGGCGTCTCCGTAAAGGAGACACGCCCGCCGGTGATGGTCATGGCAGCCTCGTTCTCCGGGCTGGATTTGTACACACCGTCCTCGATGACGATGCCGATGGGCACGCCGGAGGTGGTGGAAAAAAAGTCGGTGTTGACGGCGCCCAGCACATGGTAGCCCAGCTCCTGGGCGTAACTCACCGCCCTGTTGATGGTGGCAGCGCCGTAGACGGTGCCGGAGGCCTGGAGCAGGATGGGGTAGGCCCCGCTCCCCTCCTCCAGTTCCATGGAGAAGCTCTCCACCCGGCTGGAGTTGTTGACGGTGACGGTGTTCTGGTAGGTCAGCCCCTCCACCAGCTCGGTGGTGGTCTGGAGCTTCGGCTCTCCCGCGGCGGCATAGACCGCAGGGACAGCCAGCAGGACGGCCAGGGCCAGAGCCGTGGCCCTGCGCAGGATCTGAGGTACAGCGGTATGTTTCATGGGTACTCCTTTTGCAATATGTAAACCTGAGGAACGCCCTACATTATATCAGGTCCTCCCTGGGGTTGCAATGGCAAAAAGGGAGAATGCCGGGAAAAGCCCCTGGAAATAACCGGACCGCCCGGTCAACTGTGAATAAGCTGTGAACGGTGCGGGGAGAGGTTGAAAAAAGGTTGATCTTGGTGTACAATGAGATGCTTATGATGGCTTTTTATCCCATCACGCCACACGTTATTGCAAGGAGGAACCGCCGTGGAAGAACGGCAGAACAACGCGACCAAAACCATCAGCATGGTGATGGTCGTCACTCTGATCGGTAAAGTATTGGGCCTTTACCGGGACCGGCTGCTGGCCGTCCATTACAGCGTGGGCATGGAGGCCAACGCCTTTTTTACCGCCAGCCGGATCCCCCGCGTCTTTTTTGACGCGGTCTTCGCCTCGGCCATTGCCGCCTGCTTCATCCCCGTCTTCAGCGAGTATCTGGAGAAGGAGGGAAAAAAAGAGGCGTTCCGCTTCGCGGGTAATTTCATCACCGTCATGGCCCTGCTGACGGCAGCCCTCACCCTGCTGGGCATGGCCTTCCCCCAGGCGCTGGTGGCCGTTTTCGCCGACTACGCCGACCCCCAGACCACCGCCCTGGCTTCATCCCTGACCCGTGTTATGTTCCCTACGGTCCTGTTCTCTGGCATCGCCTTCTCCCTGGTGGGCGTGCTCCAGGCCCAGGACCATTTCACCGCCCCCGCCCTCATGTCCACGGTGTCCAATCTGGTCATCATCCTCTATTTTCTCCTGCTGGACGCCAAGCTGGGCATCTACGGCCTGGCCCTGGCCTACCTGCTGGGCTGGCTGCTTCAGGGAGTCATTCAGGTCCCGCCCCTGGGGCGGCTGTGCTACCGCTTCCGGCCCGACCCCAACTTCCGGTCCGAGGGCATGAAAAAGGTCTTTGCCCTCATGGGCCCGGTGATGGTGTCCACCTGGGTGCAGCCCATCAATCTGGCCATCAACTCCCGGTTCGGCTCCCGGCTGTACGAGGGGGCCGGGGTGTCCGCTCTGGAGTACTCCAACAACCTCTACACCGTGATCGCGGGCACCTTTATTCTCTCCATCACCAACGTGATCTTTCCCCGGCTGTCCCGGCTCACCGCCGGCGGACAGCAGAACGCTTTCCGGGACACCATCCGACAGACCATCCACAGCAGCCTGTTCTTTGTCCTGCCCATGTCGGCGGGTCTGATGGCGGTGGCCCGGCCCCTGATCTCCTTTATATACGGCGGGCAGGAGTTCGGTGATTTCGCCACCGGCATCACCTCCACCGCCCTGGTGTGGCTGTCCCTAGGGATGACGGGCTACGCCCTGCAAAACATCCTCAGTCGGGCCTACTTCGCCCAGCAGAATGGGCGGGTGCCCCTGGTGGCCGGGGCCGTGTCCATCGTGGTCAACATCGTCCTGTGCGCGGCGCTCACCGGCCCCTTCGGGGTTGCCGGACTGGCCTTCTCCTCGGCGGTGTCCTCCACGGTGTACGCTCTCCTCCTCCTGCTCCCCATGGAGCGGAAGGGCCTGGGAGTCCTGGACCGGGACATGGTGCTGGACCTGGTGAAAATGACGGCAGCGGCCGCTGCCACCGGCGTCTGCGCCTGGCTGGCCCTGAAGGGCCTGTCCCCCCTTCTCCCCGGCGGCAAGCTGGGGGAGCTGGTCAGCCTGGGGCTGTGCGCCCTGGCTGGGGTGGCGGTCTACTTCCTGCTGGCCCTGGTCTTCGGGCTTCAGGAGGCCAAATTGTCTGTCAACTTACTCAAACAACTGCGGAAGCGAGGCTGAGCTATGGAACAAGTAAAAAATATATTGGACGGCAGCCTTCTGTGGCGCTGGCTGAACGCCCTGTGCCTCTGGTTTGGCCGCCAGTGGAACAGCAGCGGCGTGATCCAGTGGTTCCTCCACCCCGCCGGGTGGGGCAGAGCCGCCTCGGAGAGCAGCGTCTTTTTCAAGCTGTGGTCCCTGGTACGCCGGGCCCTGTGCCGGCTGTATGAGCTGCTCCGGCTGGATAAGCTTTTCGCCGGCAGCGTCTTCACCCAGACCTGGGTGTGGTGCGCCATTCCGGTGGTTCTGGCGCCGGCCCTGTGCAAATTCCGTCCCTCCCTGGTGGTACTGGGGCTGGCCCTCATCGGGTACGCCTCCCTCCTGCTCAACCTAGTCCGGGATCGGAACCGGGAACTGGCCTGGGCCCCCATCAACCGCTATATCATCCTCTACGCCGCCGTCTATCTGGCGGGCACCCTGTTCTCCGTCAACCTGCGGGGGAGCCTCCAGCCCGGACTGCTCTCCGTGGGCTTCATCCTCTTCGCCGTGGTGCTCTACAACGCCGTCACCGGGCAAAAGCAGCTGGACACCCTGGTGGCCCTCATGGTGCTGGCGGCCGCCCTGGTGTCCTTCTACGGCATCCTCCAGTACCTCTTTGGCTGGGGCTACCAGTCGGCGGCCTGGGTGGACAGCGACATGTTCTCCTCCATCAGCTTCCGGGTGCCCTCCACCCTGGACAACCCCAACATGCTGGGACAGTACCTGATTCTGGCCATCCCCCTGGGCGGGGCCAAGCTGCTGTCCTCCAAGACCTGGGGGCAGCGGATCTTCTACTTTGGCTGCTGCGGTGTCATGTGCGTGTGCATGATCCTCACCTTCTCCCGGGGGGCGTGGCTGGGCCTGCTCTTCGCCGGAGCGGTATTCATGGTGCTGCTCAACCCCAGGCTCATCCTGCTGGCCCCCTTCGCACTGATCGCTTTGTACTTTGTTCTCCCCGACACTGTCATCTCCCGGTTCACCAGCATCGGCAACCTGGGGGACAACTCTACCTCCTACCGGGTCTATATCTGGATGGGCGTGCTGGCCATGCTGAAGGACTACTGGCTGTGCGGCATCGGCCCTGGGGACGCGGCCTTCAACATGGTCTACCCCGCCTACAGCTACAACGCCATCGAGGCCCCCCACTCCCACAACCTGTTTCTGCAGATCGTCTGCGACGCAGGCATCGCCGCCCTGGCCGTGTTCCTGCTGCTCCTGTTCGTCTATTTCCGCATGCTGTGCTCCGCCCTGTCCAAGGAGAAGTCCTGGACCAGCCGCCTGCTCCAGATCGCCTTCACCGCCGGGGTGTGCGGCTTCCTGGTCCAGGCCATGACGGACTACTCCTTCTATAATTACCGGGTCATGTTCCTGTTCTGGGCCTATCTGGCCCTGGGGGCCGCTTCCGCCCGGCGCAGCTCCCTGCCCGAAGGGAGGCTGCTGGTATGATCCGCGTGCTCAACGTCATCAGCGACACCAACATCGGCGGCGCGGGCCGGGTCATTTTGAACTACCTGCGCTACGCCGACCGGGACGCCTTCGAGACCCTGGTGGCCGTGCCCCGGGGCTCCCTGCTCAAGCCCTCTCTGGAGGAGGCGGGGGCCCAGGTCTGTGAGGTGGACGGCATGGCCGACCGCTCCTACGCCAAGGAGGATGTGAAGGCCCTGGAGGACCTGATCCGCCGGGTGAAGCCCGACCTGGTCCACACCCACGGTGCCCTCTCCGGCCGGGTGGCCGCCAAGCGGTGCCATGTGCCGGTGGTGTACAGCCGCCACTCCGCCTTTCCCGTCCCCGCCAAGCTGAAATATCCCCCGGGCCGGTGGGTCAACAAGCTGCTCAACGAGCACTACGCCGACCACATCATCGCCGTCAGCCCCGCCACCCGGGACAACCTCACCGAAGCGGGCATCTCCCCCAAAAAGATCACCGTGGTGATGAACGGGGTGGCCCCGGTGCCCCGGACCTCCCCGGAGGGGCAGGCCGCCCTCCGCGGAGAGCTGGACATCCCCGCCGGCGCCTGCGTTTTCGGCATCCTGGCCCGGCTGGAGGACTACAAAGGCCACCTCTACCTGGTCCACGCCGCCAAGCTACTGAAGGACCGGGGGTACTCCAACTTCCGCATTCTGATTGCCGGCACCGGCACCTTCGAGGAGGAGGTCCGGCGGGCCGTGGTGGAGATGGGGGTGGAGGATGTGGTCCAGATGCTGGGCTTCCGGTCTGACGTGGCCGCCCTGCTCAACATCCTGGACGTCCAGCTCAACGCCTCCTACGGTACCGAGGCCACCAGCATGGCCCTGCTGGAGGGGATGAGCCTGGGCCTTCCCTCCGTGGTCAGCGACTACGGCGGCAATCCCTGGGTGGTCAGCCACGGGGAAAACGGCCTGGTCTTCCCCAGCCGGAACAGCGAGGCTCTGGCCGAAGCCATGGCCGGCCTGATCGACCGGCCCGAAAAGCGCGCCGCCATGGGACAGAAGGCCCTGGAGCGGTTTGAGACACAGTTCACCGGCCAGGTCTTCGCCCGAAACACGGAGCAGATCTACCGGAACATCCTGAAAGGAGCAAAATAAATGGAACAGAACACACCGAAATTCCGCCTGCGCCTGAACCTGTTTGACGGCATCGTCCTGGTACTGGCCCTGGCGGTGGGCGCCTTCCTGCTGTGGAGCGCCATGAAGCCCGCCGCCCCCGCGGAGGGCGAGACCGTCAACACCGCCACCGTCCGGTACACCGTCCGCTTCCAGAAGTGGTTCGAGGGGACCAGCGCCCTGATCGAGCCGGGAGACAAGCTGGTGGACAACATCAAAAACTATGAGCTGGGCACCGTAGTCTCCGCCCAGGTCATCCCAGCCCAGTCCCTCCAGCTGGACCACCAGAGCCGCCAGTATGTGCTGGCCGAGATCCCCGGCTACGAGGATATTCTGGTCACCGTGGAATCCCCCTGCACCACCAGCGACGAGGCCATCACCGTGGGCGGCGGCTACGACCTGCGGGTAGGCGCCGTGGCCTATATCCGGGGCGAGGGCTATATGGCCAGCGGCCCCATCATCTCCATCGAACGGGAGGGTCTGAAATGAAGATCATCGACCGGAACGGCCGTCTTTTCGGCAAGGTCAGCGTTATCGACGTACTGGTGGTGGCCGTGGTCCTGGTACTGGCCGCCGCCCTCAACATGAAAAACAACCACCTGTCCCACACCAGCACCAGCGTGACCAACGTCCCCATCACCTACCAGATCCTGGTCAGCGGCACCCGGAACTACGTGGGCGACGCCATTCAGGAGGGCGACCTGCTGTATGAAAAGGACCGCAACAGCGGCGGCGCCCTGGGCACCATCGTGTCCGTCGAGGTGCTGCCCAGCTCCCGCATCGCGGAGTTCATCGACGGCACTGTAGACATGGTCCCCGCCGAGGACAGCTCCAACCTGCTCCTGACCGTCCAGGGGGAGGGCATCGTCAGCGACGGGCGGGTCCTTCTGAATCGGATCTACGACCTGGGGGTCAACTCCGCCCGGACCTTCTGCACCAAATACGTCCAATTTGTCGGCAGCATCTCCAATATCCAACTCCCCTAAACCACAGTAAGGAGCGGCTTTCATGAAGATCTTAATGGCCACCATGGGCCTGGACATCGGCGGAGCGGAGACCCACATTGTGGAGCTGTCCAAAGAGCTCCAGAAGCGGGGCCACCAGGTGGTGGTGGTGTCCAACGGGGGCGTCTATGTCCCCGAGATCACCGCCGCCGGAATCCGCCACTACAGCGCTCCCCTGCACCGGCGCTCCCTGTCCGACATGCGCCGGTCCATAGCCGTCCTGCGGGAGGTGATCGGGACAGAAAGGCCCGATGTGGTCCACGCCCACGCCCGCATTCCCGCGTTTCTCTGCGGCCGGCTCCAGCGGTCCATGGGCTTCCCCTTCGTCACCTCCTGCCACGGGGTGTACCAGGTCAGCGGCGTCCTGCGCCTGCTGTCCAACTGGGGCGACCGTACCCTGGCGGTGTCCGAGGACATCCGGGACTATCTGATCCACCAGTATCAGATCCCACCCCAGCACATCACCCTCACCATCAAC
This sequence comes from Pseudoflavonifractor phocaeensis, assembly GCF_021531815.1. GTDB lineage: Bacteria > Bacillota > Clostridia > Oscillospirales > Oscillospiraceae > Lawsonibacter > Lawsonibacter phocaeensis_A. The sequence continues at coordinate 94,765 of NZ_JADYUM010000005.1, read as the reverse complement.
GGCATCGACACCGATAAGTTCTCCCCGGAGGTCTCCGGCGAGACGGTACGCCGGGAGCTCGGGCTGGGGGACGCCCCCGTCATCGGCCACGTCAGCCGGCTGGACGCGGAGACCGCCCTGGCCGCCCGCCAGCTCATTGAGAACGCCCCCGCCCTGGACCGGGCCTTTCCCGGCATTCGCATCCTCATTGTGGGCGGCGGCGCCGTCTACGAGGAACTGTCTACCCGGGCCCGGGAGGTCAATCAGGCCATGGGCCGGGACTGTCTGGTCCTCACCGGCCCCCGCACCGACGTGAATCTGCTGGTGGCCGCCTGCGACCTGTTTGTGGGCGTGTCCCGGGCGGCCTTGGAGGCCATGTCCGCCTGCAAGCCCGTGGTCCTCTCCGGGGCCCAGGGCCACACCGGCCTGTTCACCCCGGGGCTGCTGGACAAGGCGGTGGACACCAACTTCTGCTGCCGCACCGACCCCACCGCCACCCAGGAGCAGCTGCTCTCCGACCTCACCGCCGCCCTCTCCCTCCCCCAAGACACCCGGAAGGAATTGGGTAACTATGGCCGAAGCGTGGTCCAGCAGCACTATTCCGTCCACCGCATGACCGACGACTGCCTGTCCGTCTACGACCAGGTGCGCCGCCGCCGCCACCGGGTGGTGATGAGCGGCTACTACGGCTTCTCCAATGCCGGAGACGACGCCATTCTGGAGTCCATCCAGCAGGCCATCCACGAGGCCAGCGACGACGTGGCCGTCACCGTTCTGTCCAACGACCCCGAACTGACCCATGCCCAGTACGGCATGGACGCCATCCCCCGGTTCCGGGTGTGGAAGGTGTTCTCCGCCCTGCGCCGCAGCGACGCGCTGCTGTCCGGCGGCGGCAGTCTGCTCCAGGACACCACCTCCACCCGCTCCCTGCTCTACTATCTGGCTGTCATCCGCTGCGCCCAGTGGCTGGGCAAACCGGTGATGCTCTATGCCAACGGCATCGGCCCCGTCCGCCGTCCCGCCAACCGCCGCAGGGTCAAAAAAGTGGTGGAGCGTGCCACTCTGGTCACCCTCCGGGACCACAGCTCCGCCCGGGAGCTGGCCGACATGGGGGTGGACCGCCCGGACCTTTACGTCACCGCCGACCCGGTGTTCCACCTCTCCCCCGCCCCCGAGGCCCGGGGCCGGGAACTGCTTCAGGCCGCCGGTCTTGCCCCCGGTATGCCCTTTGTGGCCGTCTCCGTCCGGGACTGGCCGGACACAGAGCACTTCTGCAGGGAACTGGCCCGGCTGTGCGACCACCTGCGCCGGACCCACGGCATGGAGGTGCTGTTCCTCCTGATGCAGCCCAGCCGGGACCGGACCGCCGCCCAGCAGGTCCGGCAGTTTATGAAGGAGCCCTCCTTCCTGCTGGACGAGCCCTGCACCCCCCGGGAACTGATGGCGGTCTTGGGTCAGGCCCGCCTGTGTCTGGCCATGCGGCTGCACACCCTCATTTTCGCCGCCCGGATGGCAGTGCCCTCCATGGGCCTGGTCTACGACCCCAAGGTGGACAGCTACCTACGGGAACTGGACCTGCCCGCCGCCGGATACGTGGATTCCTTTGACGGGGACGAGGCCATCCGCCGCGCCGATGCCATGATGGCCGAATACGGCGATGTGCTGGCCCGCCTGCGTCAGAAGTCCGCCCAGTTGACCCAGGATGCCCGGGAAAATGAGCGGCTGCTGCTGGAGATGCTGGAACAACATAAGAAATGACCTGTGCCCCGGACCGGAACGGCCCGGGGCATTTGCTTGTACTTCAACGCCTTGACACCCATTTCACGGTGGAGTACAATTTTAAAAAAGGAGGCACGTGCCATGTATGAGCTCTGGGAACAGGCCCAGTTGGGTCCCCTCACACTGAAAAACCGGACGGTGCGCTCAGCCACCAACGAACACCTGTCGGAGCCTGATGGCCGTCTGACCCGGGTGTGGGCGGACACCCTCATCGAGCTGGCGAAAAACCAGGTCGGTCTTGTCATCACCGGGCATTTCTCCGTAGACGGCAGCCAGCGCGCCGACGAGGGACAGCCCGTGATGGACAGCCGTGCCGACCCGGAACTCCTCCGCCTGGCCGCCTCCGGAGTCCACGCCCACGGCGGAAAGCTGGTGGCCCAACTCAGCCACAGCGGGCCCAAGGCCCCGCCCGCCGTTAACGGCCTCCCCGCCAAAAATCCCGCCGACTTTTCCCTGGAGGAATTGGACCGGCTGGTGGATCAGTTCGTCTTTGCCGCCCGGCTCTGCCAGCAGGCGGGCTGGGACGGGGTGCAGATCCACAACGCCCACGGCTACCTGCTATCCTCCTTCCTCAATCCCCGGACCAACCTGCGGACCGACGAATACGGCGACAGTCTGGAAAACCGGTTTCGCCTGACAAGCCGCATTTTAACCGCGGTGCGCCGGGCCTGCGGCAAGGACTTCGCCCTGTTAGTCAAGCTGGACGCCAATGGCTGCGGAGACCTCCACGGCCTTCTGAACCTGTTCCAGGAAGCGGATGTGGACGGCGCCGAAGTCAGCGGCGTGGACTTTTCCGCCCGCGCCGGGGTCAAAGAGCCCTTCTACCTCCGGGACCTGGAACAGGCCCGAGACGGTATCTCCATGCCTCTGATCCTGGTAGGGGGCATTTTCTCCCTTCAGACCGCCCAAAACGTGCTGGCGGCCGGCATCCCCTTCGTCTCCTTCAGCCGCGCCCTGATCTGCCAGCCCGACTTTATCGCCCGCATGGAGGCAGGCGTCCAGGAGGAGAGCGCCTGTCTGGCCTGCAACGGCTGCTACAAGGTCTACCGGCAGCGGCCTGTCCGCTGCGTCCAGCACACCGTCCCCATTCCCCAGTTGTCCAAAGTGTTCGGCTCCAGGGGCTGAGTCCCTTTGCGCCCATATTCCCCCGCTGAAAATTTTCGTCAAAAAATTTTGGAAAAGGGGTTGACTCCGGGCAAAAAGCTGGTATAATACATGTTGCTGTCGCGATGACCCCGACGGCCTCTGAGATGGAGTAGTATCGAAGTGGTCATAACGGGCACGACTGGAAATCGTGTGACGGTCAAAAGCCGTCCGAGGGTTCGAATCCCTCCTACTCCGCCACATCGCCGCAAGCGAGATATCGCTTGCGGCGAATTTTTTTATTTCACCGCGCACTCATTCTCTGCGGCTCCTTCCCAAACCGAACCCGCCGCGCTGGGCTTCGGTTTGGATCAGAAACGGAAATATTCGGTATAAAGCCTCTTGACAAAAGTGACCTGAAGCGGAACAGCTTCGGGTTTCTTCTTTTTTGCCCTTTCAATACTCTCTATACCGTAGAGAATTTTACACACAATTCTGCACACGCCGGCCTCTCCCCTGCCGCGGCATCCACACTGGGCAACCATACTTCTTACACGGTACATTTTCGGACTTACGGCTGGTTTTTGGCTATTTTCTCACCACTTTCCCCTTGCCAGCAACGGCAAAAAGCAGTATAATTATTTTGTTGCGTTATGAGCCGGATAAGGCAAATCCGTAAAGCGGTTGCGAATCCCGGCCCACGGAGGTAACGATATGGTAAAAGCGATCGTAGGCGCCAACTGGGGCGACGAGGGCAAAGGCAAGATCACCGATATGCTGGCGGAACAGTCCGATGTGGTCATCCGTTTTCAGGGCGGAGCCAACGCGGGCCACACCATCATCAATGACTATGGCCGGTTCGCCCTGCACATTCTCCCCTCCGGCACCTTCTATCCCCACATCACCAACATCATCGGCAACGGCGTGGCGCTGGACGCCAAAAAGCTGGTGGCCGAGCTGAAATCCATCACTGACCAGGGGGTACCCGCCCCCAACCTGATCGTCTCGGAGCGGGCTCAGCTGCTGATGCCCTACCACGTGCTCCAGGACGCCTATGAGGAGGAGCGCCTGGGCGGCAAAGCCTTCGGCTCCACCAAGAGCGGCATCGCTCCCTTCTACTCCGACAAGTACGCCAAAATCGGCATTCAGGTCTGCGACCTGTTTGACGAGCCCCGCCTGCGGGAGCGGCTCACCGCCGCTGTGGCCATCAAGAACGTGCTCTTTGAGCACCTGTACCACAAGCCCGCCCTGGATGTGGACGAGCTGATGGACCAGCTGCTGGAGCTGCGTGAGGTCATCCGTCCCTATGTGGGCGACGCGGTGGGCTTTGTCCACGACGCCCTGAAGGCAGGCAAGACCATTTTGCTGGAGGGCCAGCTGGGCTCCATGAAGGACCCCGACCTGGGCATCTTCCCCATGACCACCTCCTCCCACACCCTGGCCGGCTTCGGCTGTGTGGGCGCCGCCGTTCCTCCCACCGCCGTGGAGGACGTGATCTGCGTCACCAAGGCCTACTCCTCCTCCGTGGGTTCCAGCAAGGAGCCCTTCGTCAGCGAGGTCACCGGCCAGGCCGGAGACGAGCTGCGGGTCCGGGGCGGCGACAAGGGTGAGTTCGGCGCCACCACCGGCCGCCCCCGCCGCGTGGGCTGGTTCGACGCTGTGGCCACCAAGTACGGCTGCATGGTCCAGGGCGCTACCCAGGTGGCCCTGACCTGCCTGGACGTGCTGGGTTATCTGGACGAGATCCCCGTCTGCACCGGCTATGAGATCGACGGCCAGGTCACCGACAAGTTCCCCACCACCCCCAGTCTGATGCGGGCCAAGCCTGTATTCACCACCCTGCCCGGCTGGAAGTGCGACATCCGCGGCTGCAAGGATTACAACGCCCTGCCCGAGAACGCCCGCGCCTACGTGGACTTCCTGGAAGCCCAGATCGGCTACCCCATCACGCTGGTTTCCACCGGCCCCAAGCGTGACGAGATCACCCACCGCGCCTCCAAGCTGTAATAGTCTCATCCACCACGCCGGATGCCACAGTGTGGCATCCGGCGTTGCACGACCCACCATTTTCCCTTCCCATCTGTTAATTAAGGAGTATACGATGAAGAAAAAATTCGCTCTTCTCCTGGCGCTGGCCCTCACCCTGTCCCTCTCCGCCCTGCCCGCCTCCGCCCTGGAGCTGGAGGACGCCAAAGATCTGCTCCGGCAATACTACGTGGACGAGATCCCCGAGGAGAACCTCGCAATGGATTCTCTGGACGAGATCCTGGAGGCCCTGGGCGACCCCTACACCTCCTATATGTCCGCCGAGGAATACCAGTCCTTCCTGGAGTCCGTCAACGGAACGTCGGTGGTAGGCATCGGTGTATCCATACAGACCGCTTTTGACAACGGCTACCGGATCATGTCCATTCTGGACAACTCCCCCGCCCAGGAGGCCGGCCTGGAGGCTGGGGACCGGATCGTCGCGGTGGATGGGACCACCCTGACCTCCGACATGGACGTCCGCGGCATGATCGGCGGCGAGTCCGGCACCGCCGTCACCATCACCGTCATTCGCCAGGCCGACGGCCTGCAGAAGGACTATACCTTGACCCGCCGCGCCGTGGCCATCCCCATCGTCACCTATGAACAGTATGGAGACGCGGGGATCATCGACTGCACCAGCTTCGGGGAGAGCACCGTCTCCACCATCCAGGAGGCTCTGGAGACTTTGGACAAGGACGTCTCCATCTGGATCATCGACCTGCGCAGCAACCCCGGCGGCACCAGCAATGCCGCCGCCGGCTCCGCCGGCCTGTTCTCCGGTAGCAACGTCATGGTCTACTTCCGGGACGCTGACGGGCAATACAGCTACGTCTACACCTCTTCCTCCTGCCCTGACCTCACCGACAAGCCCCTGATCGTTCTGACCAGCCCATACTCCGCCAGCGGCTCCGAGCTTTTTTCCGCCGCCGCCCGGGACCACGGCTTCGGCATCGCCATCGGCCAGCGCACCTTCGGCAAAGGGATCGCCCAAATTGCCTTTGACGAGGACAATACCCAGGGTCTTTTCGACGGGGATACACTGAAAATTACCGCCTACCGCTTCTTCTCCCCCGACGGCACCACCAACCACATTGTGGGCGTGCTGCCCACCCTGCTGGTCTCCCCGGAAAACACCTTCGCCGCCGCCATGCTCCTGTCTTCCCCCGAGCCCCTGTGGGTCGACGGGTTCCTGAAGCTGGAGCTGGCGGGATATACTTTCTACATTGACCTGGATGAGGCCAAAGCGGCGGAGAATATCGCCGCCTTTACAGAGCTGCTGGAGGCTCTGCCCCCCGCCGCCAAGCTGTACAAAGGGACCGGAGCCAAGATCTGGACAGCAATCCGCCCCGAGAGTCTGGCCGCTGAGTTAAATCTGGAGGGTTTCAGCAGCCGCTGTTCCTTCCCCGATCTGCCCGGCGATCTGGACGAGAAAGAACAAATCGAGACTCTGGCCTGCTACGGTCTGGTGGCCGGCTATGAGGACGGCTGCTTCCATCCCCAGGACGCCATTACCCGGGCGCAGTTCTGCACCCTGCTGGCCAACGCGCTGAACCTGCCCGCCAGTACAAAATCTCCCTCCTTCTCCGACGTCAGCGCCAACGCCTGGTACGCCCCCTATGTGTCCGCCATGGCGGCCAAGGGCTTTATCGTCGGCTGCGGCGACGGCACCTTCCAGCCCGACGCGGCCATCACCTACCAGGAGGCCGTCACCATCCTGTCCACCGCTGCTGCTTGGCTCTCCATGGACGGCTACGCCATCAGCCAGGAGACCCTGAAACCCCAGGAGTGGGCAACGTACTATGAGTTTGCCGACTGGGCCCAGGCGCCCGCCCGGAACCTGGCTGAATTGGGAATCACCCTGGACCTGTCCCAGCCCACCGCTCCCGCCACCCGCGCCCAGGCCGCCGGCCTTTTGTGCCAGCTGATGGAGGCCACTCACCTGCTCTGGGATGGCGCAGCACAAGAATAATAAATTATATGGAAAGGAACTGACCATTTTATGACCAAAGTTGACATTATTTCCGGCTTCCTGGGTGCCGGCAAGACCACCCTGATCAAGAAGCTGCTGGACGAGTCCTTCAAGGGAGAAAAAATCGTCCTCATTGAGAACGAATTCGGCGAGATCGGCATCGACGGCGGCTTTTTGAAGGATGCCGGGGTGCAGATCACCGAGATGAACTCCGGCTGCATCTGCTGCTCTCTGGTGGGCGACTTCGGCACCGCTTTGAAGCAGGTGCTCACCGATTACGCCCCCGACCGCATCGTCATCGAGCCCTCCGGCGTGGGCAAGCTGTCCGACGTGGTGGCCGCCGTGGAACGGGTCCAGAAGGACACCCCCGAGCTGCACCTGAACAGCTTCGTCACCGTGGTGGACGCCACCAAGGCCAAGGTGTATATGAAAAACTTCGGTGAGTTCTTCAACAACCAGGTGGAGCACGCCTCCGCCATCCTCCTGTCCCGGACTCAGAAGATGGACGAGGGTAAGCTGAACGCCGCGGTTCACCTGCTGCGGGAGAAGAACCCCAAGGCCGCCATCCTCACCACCCCCTGGGACCAGCTGACCGGTGCCCAGATCATCGCCGCCATGGAGGGCGGACACTCCCTGGCCGAGGAATTGATGGAGGAGATCGAGCACGAGCACCATCATGACCACGACGAGGACTGTGACTGCGGCTGCCACGACCATGAGCATCACCATCACGACCACGACCATGATCACGACCATGAGCATGAGCACCATCACGACCACGAGCATGAGCACCATCACGACCACGACCACGAGCACCATCACGACCACGACGCCTGCGGCTGCGGCCACCACCACACCCAGGAGGAGCTGGACGCTATCCACGCCGAGCTGGGCTGTGAAGGCGCCTGCAACGCGTGCGACCTGTGCGACAGCTGCCTCCACTCCACCATGCACCATCACCACCACGCCGACGAGGTGTTCACCTCCTGGGGCCGCGAGACGCCCCGGAAATACAGCCGCGAGGAGCTGCAGGACATCCTGTCTGTCCTGGCCATGAGCGAGGACATGGGCATCATTCTCCGGGCCAAGGGCATGGTTCCCTGCGAAGAAGGCGAGAGCTGGCTCCACTTCGACCTGGTCCCCGGCGAGTTCCAGATCCGCGAGGGCGGAGCCGACTACACCGGCCGCCTGTGCGTCATCGGCTCTGATCTGAAGGAAGCGGAGCTGGAAAAGCTGTTCCTGCTGGCGTGAGGTGAGCTAGGATGAAAGATTCCCGTATCCCCCTGTATCTGATCACCGGCTTTCTGGACAGCGGCAAGACCACCCTGCTCACCGACACCCTGAACATGGACTACTTTAACGACGGCCAGCGCACCGTCCTGCTCATGTGTGAGGACGGCGAGACGGAATACGACCAGCAGCAGCTGTCCCACCGCAACTGCCGTCTGATCCCCGTGGAGAGCCAGGAGCAGCTGAACACCGCCTTTCTCCAGGAGATCGACCGGCGCTACCAGCCCGAGCGGGTGCTGGTGGAGTACAACGGCATGTGGCCCATCCAGATCCTCCGGGACCTGAAGCTGCCCAAGACCTGGGGCCTGTACCAGGCCATCGACGTCATCGACGGCACCACCTTCGAGATGTACCGCAACAACATGCAGTCCATGATCATCGACATGGTCACCGAGGCGGACATGGTGCTGTTCAACCGCTGTACCTCCGACATGCCCATGTCCGGCTGGAAGCGGTCCATCCGGGCAGCCAACCGGATGTGCGAGATCGTCTTTGAGGACGACAAGGGCGAGGAGCTGGAGGTGGAGGACATCCTCCCCTACTCCCTGGAGGACCCCCACATCACCCTGGAGGATCCGGACTACGGCATCTGGTACCTGGACATCCAGGAGCACCCGGAGCGCTATGTGGGCAAGACCATCACCTACAAGGCCCAGGCCATGACCGGGATGCGGCTGCCCAAGGGTTCCTTCGTCCCCGGCCGCAATGCCATGACCTGCTGTGCCGAGGACATCCGGTTCTTCGGCTTCCTATGTAAGTACGACAGGGCCCGCTCCCTGAAAAAGGGCGAGTGGATCACCGTCACCGCTGAGATCAAATGGGAGGACGCCTCGGTCTACGACGGGGAGGGCGTGGTCCTCTACGCCCAGTCCGTGGAGAAGGCCCAGCGGCCCGAGGACCCCCTGGTCTATTTCCGATAAACGAAAAAATTTCCCGGCACACTTGTGCCGGGAAATTTTTATTTCCAGTAGTTAGAAAATACTCAAATACATCCGCTGGGACAGTCGCTCCAGCACCTGAATGCCCGCCAGACTGTTGCCTTTCGCATCCAGAGCAGGGGAGAAAATCCCGATGCCCATGCGGGTAGGGACCACGGCCATGATGCCGCCTCCCACGCCGCTCTTGGCGGGGACGCCCACGTTGATGGCGAAATCGCCGGAGCCGTCGTACATGCCGCAGGTCATGAGGATGGCGTTGACATAGTGGGCGTACCGGCTGGGGAAGATCCGCTCGTCGGACTGGGGATGCTTGCCCCGGTTGGCCAGGACAAAGCCGATATTGGCCAGGTCCTTGCTGTTCACCGAAATGGAGCAGGCCTTGAAGTAGCAGTCCAGTACCTCCTCCACGTCATCCTGGAGCAGGCCGTAGCTTTTCAGCAGGAAGGCCAAAGCCCGGTTTTTGCTGCCCGTCCGCTTTTCTGACTGGTAGACCGCCTGGTCCACCTGGATGTCCGGGTTGTTGGCCAGCTTCCGGGTCAGGTCCAGCAGCCGCTGGAACCGTTCCTGGTAATCCGCGCCCCTGAGCAGGCTGCACATGGCGATGGCTCCCATGTTCACCATGGGATTCAAATGCTCGCTGAGCAGGGTCTGGTCGGTGACGTTGATGGCGTCAAAGGGCTTCCCGGTGGCCTCCACGCCGATCCGGGACCGGACATACTCCTCCCCGTTGTCCATCAACGCCAGCAGCAGCAGAATGGGCTTGACCACGCTCTGGATGGTAAAGCACTTCTGGTAAGTACCCGCCTGGTAGTGCCGCCCGTCGCTGCGGAGCACATAGATGCCCAGATCGTTCCGGTCCCCCTTGGCCAGTTCCGGGATATAGGTGGCCACATTCCCCTGTTGGGTATAGGGGCGGCATTCCTCCAGCAGCTCCTCCAGCAGTTCCTCCATAATAAGTCCCTCCTTGGACTTTTTTCAGGACCCCATTGTCCCATGTTTATTGTAGCTTATGACCAGTGGAAAGTCAACGGAAGATGGTCCCGCTCCCCATATTGTCCAACGCCTCTCCCCCTCCTATTGACAGCGTGGTGTCCTTACCTTATAATATCGTTAGTCGATATTGTGTCTCGATATTGCGAGAGGTGGGATGCACATGGGAAGCAAAGAGCGCGGACCGCTGACCGAACCCATGTTTTATGTCCTCATGTCCTTCTTAAAGCGGGATATGTGCGGCACGGAGATCACCGAATTTGTGGAACGAAAGACCCGGGGCCGGGTGCGGCTTGGCCCCGGCACCCTCTATACCCTGCTGGCCAAGTTTCAGGAAGAAAAGCTGATCGAGGAGACTCAGGTGGAGGGCCGCAAGCGGACCTACCGGCTGACGGACAAGGGCCGGGCCGCCTACCGGGAGGAGCTGGAGCGGCTGCGGGCCTGCGTGGCCGACGGAGAGGAGGAAGAAGAATGAATAAGACATGCTGCCGGGTGACCCCGGTAAACGGATATGATATTCCCGCTCTGGAACAGTGGCTGGAGGGCATGGCGTCCAAGGGGCTGCTGTTCTCCATGACCGCCGGGCCTCTGACCCTTTTTCAGAAAGGCACGCCTAACGCCCTACAGTTCCACCTTGAGCCCGCCCGGGACAAGACCTATGACGATGATCCGGAGCTCAATGCCCTGTATGAGGAGGCCGGGTGGCGGTATCTGGGCATTTTCCGAAAAAATTACTATGTCTTTGCCACGGAGGACAGATCGGCCCAAGCCCATACTGACCCAGACACCCTAGCCTACGTCCTGAACCGGTTTTTCAAACAGAAGCTATTGGGCGGAATTGGATTGCTGCTGGGTAACTTTTTCCTACTGGCTTTTTTCCGCCCCAACAGCCTCAGCAATCTCCTGTACTGGCTGCGCTGGTTCCCGGTGGAGACCCTTTACGCCCGCAATGTAATCCCCTTCGCTCTGTCTCTAACTGGGTTGGCCCTGGCGGACCTGTCCTGGCTCCTGGGACTGGTCCGGCTTCGGAAGCACCGCATTGAGGTGCTGTCCGGTGAAACACCGCCCCGCCCCCGGCGGAGCGGCGGCTGGCTGCTGGCAGTAAGTATCCTGATCCTGCTGCCGGTGGGGGCACAGCTCTTTGTCTATTTCTTCGGAATGGACTACGACCCTTATCCCCTGGAGGGCTCCGGCTTCGTCACCCTGTCCGAGATCGAGGGGGTGGATTTTCCGCTCAGCGGGGATCAATTTTACAATATGGACTATATTTCCCACGGGGACACTCCCCTGGGCCCGGAACGCTGGTATTTTCAGCAGTACGGCTCCTTCCGCCACGATGACAACAGCGTCTCCCTGAACAAAGTCCCCCATCTGGAGATTCGGATCACCCGGTACCTGCTCCCCTTTATCGCGGTACAGAGCATGGATGAATTGAGCCGGACCCACGACTATGACTACAGCTTAGAGGGCTACGGAAAGCTGACCTCCGGCCTCAGCCTGGACCAGATGCTGGCCAGCCGCGGCGAGACGGGCATGTCCCTGATCCTCCGGCGTGGAAACACCGTTCTCCAGGCGGAGTACCGTGGAGACAAGGATTTGACCGATTACCTGGACCACTTCGCCCAGATGATGGAAGGACTGTAACGCCCTTCGCCCTGTAAGGAGGCAGCACAAATGGAACGAAAGGAAAAGCTGGTCAAACGGTATCTCCCCGTGGAGGTCTTTGACATGGCGGGGCTGGCGGAGTGGTTCTCCGTCATGGCCGCCCAGGGGCTCCACCTGGTGAAGCTATCGGAAAACCGCGCCCAATTCCGCCCCGGCCCCCCCAAGGCGGGGGTACGGTACGCCCTGGATGTGTCCACCTGCTACGACATTGAACCCGAGCGCAACGAGAACTACGCCCAAATGGGCTGGGACTATGTGACCACCCTCCACGGCATGTATTATGTCTACCGTTCCGAGAACCCGTCGGCCCCCCGCCTCCACACCGACCCGGTGACCCAGGGCGGGACTCTGACCAAGCTGATCCGGAGGCAGCGTCGGGCTCTTCCATTGAGTCTGGCCTGTATGGCTTTCATCATGCGGGATGAACTTCGCACCCTGTTTACCGCACCCTGGTCCATCCCTCAATTTGTCATTTTAAACACGGAACGTGCCCTGCTGTGGCTGATTCTAATGGTCAGCTGGCTGCTGCTGTGCCTCCTTCCCACCCTCCGCAGAGTGAGAAAGCTGAAACAGCTGCGGAGACAGCTGCTGGACGGCATCCCCCTGGAGGAATGCCGCCGCTGGAAGCGGCGGGTCCACCCTTTGGTGCGTGACTATGGTATCTTTGCTCTGATGGCTGTCGTTCTTGCCCTCTACTGTTGGATGACGCCCCACCTGACCTGGCGGCTGTCTGACCCGGAGGACTACAATTTCCCCCACGTTACGCTGGAGGAAGCTCTGGATGGAACGGAAGCCAATTCCTTTACCCCTGAGACAGTTTACGACAAAATGCCCCGTCCGGACACCTTTCGCCGCTCTCTGCTCTGCCCGGAACAATATTTCTGGAGCCAGGGTGGCAGTGCTCAATTTTCAGACGGCTGCCGGGAACTGTTCACCTCCGTGGGCTATTACCGGGCCAATTTCTCCGGGACCGCGGCGCACCTGACTCATATTCTGGCCGATGACATCTGGAAATCGCTGATCGATTACCGGAAAAACCAGGCGGAGCTGTCCCTGGGCGCCCATGTAGTGCTTACCGACGGTTTTCAAGCCCTCTCTTACAACGGTCTGGATGAACTTTATGTTACGGAATACCGCACCGACGATGAACCCGCGACCCGGTACTACCTGGGCCGCAAGGACAGCCGGGTGTTCCGCCTGGTAGTCCGCGGTCTACCCGCTCCCGAAACCTGCCTGGACCGCTTGGTGGAACAAATGGACTGACAGCGGAGGAATCACCATGAATCGTGTTTACAAATTGACGCCCATGAGTCAATACGACGTGGACGGAGTGGAGAGCTGGCTGGAGGACATGGCCCTGCGGGGGCTGCGGCTGGAGCGCTTTCGTCCCCTGTTCTGTACCTTTGCCAGAGAACCCTCCGCCCAGATCCGCTACCGGGTGGAGCCCCGTTATCTCCGTCTGGAGGAGGAACCGCCCCAGGACATGCTGGACCTGTACCGGGACTTCGGCTGGGACTACGAGGGACGGGTATCCAACACCATGCTCCTTTTCTCCACCCGGGACCCAGATGCCCCGGAGCCTCACTCCGACCCGGAGCTTCAGGGGGAGCGGTGGGAGAAATTGCGGCGGTCCCTGGTCCGGGGCTGTCTGCTCAACGTACTTCTGGCCCCTCTGCTTCTGGTTCTGTGCCTGCTGATGCTGTTTGGAGAGGGCCAGCCGGTGCTGGCCCTGCTCACCACCAGCGCCGCCCCCCTGATCGCGGTCACCCTGGTCTGCCTCCTGCTCCTGCTGCCCCAGTCCTTCACCCAGCTGCGGCACATCACATCACTCACCCGCCGGCTGCGGGCGGGGGTACCCATGGAGCACCGGTCCTTCTACCCCAAACGGCAGCTTGGGGCCCTGGCCATCTTTCTGGTGACCCTGGCGGTATGGGGCGTTCTTCTCATGACCCAGTACCTCCTCCCGCTCACAGGCGGTCAGATGGAGTCTCTGGACCGGCTGGACGCCTTCACGCCCCTGTCCATCGCCTCGCTGGAGGGAGAGGATTTCCAGCCCGACCACTACGTTACCCAGGGTATCGACTACGCCAACTTCTGCCGCCGGGAGCAGTACCTCCTGTGCCGGGACCAGTGGCAGGTGGTCCAGACGGGGAAAGGACCCCTCTCCGACAACCTTTGGGTGCGGATGGACATCCAGTGGTATGATCTGCCCGGCACTCTGCTGGCCGTCCCCTTGGCTAAGGAACAGCTGGACCACGCCATGGCTTTGGACGACGACATCTGGTGGGCCTCCGGGGAAGCCGGACAGTGGACCACAGATTACTTCCCGGAGGCGGGCGTGGATTTTCTGGCGGTGGCCCGCCGGTCGGACACCCTCTTCCAGGCAGCGGCGGTGGCCCGGGGAGATAAAGTCGCCCTGGTCCGGTACACCGGCCACGGAGACCTGGCGGAACATTTGGAGGAAATTACTGCCATGGTGGGACACCGTGAAGAAAGGAGCGGCACTTGAAAACGATACGAAAAATCATTCCCGTCTCCCTCTACGACATCCCCGGCGTGGAGCGGTGGCTGGAGGAGCAGGCCAACCTGGGGCTGTTTCCCATCCGCCTGGGCTCCTGGGCCGTCTTTCGGCCCGGGGGCGTCCCCGGCACCCGTTTCCGCCTGGACGCCTTCGGCAACAGGATGGGCGAGGGCACCGAGCCCACCCCGGAAAAGCTGGAGCTGTACCGGGCCGCGGGCTGGGAATATATCGGTTCCATTGGCCGGGCCTACTTTCTGTTTTACACCACCGATCCCCAGGCCCCTGAGCTGTACACCGACTACGGCAGCCAGGGCCTGTCCCTGGACCGGCTGGCCCGTCAGATTCGGCGGGCCAAATGGTCCCAGCTTCTGTTCCCCGTGGTGCTGCTCGCCCTCCTGCTGGCCGCTCTCTTTTGGCCCACCGGCAGGTATGACGTACAGCCTGACCGCTGGGCCAGGCTGCCCCTGATCCTGCTGCACCTGTTTCAGCCCATGCTGCTTCTTTTTGTAGCCCTGCTGTGCTACCGCGCTCCCATCAACTTGCGGGACTACCGCACCCTGCTGCGCATCCATGACGCCCTGAAGGCGGGGCTGCCGCCGCCCCCCTCCCCCGGCCCCAGCCGTGAAATTGTCCGGGAGAACATTGCCGCCCTGCTCCTCGCCCCCGTTCTTTTGCTGGCGCTGGTGGGTGGCTGGGCACTGGACCGGACTGTCCCGACGGAGGATTTCTCCCAGCCCTATGTGTCTCTGGCCGGGGTGGAACAGGAGCCGGTGGTCACCTATGAGGAACTGTTCGGAGAATCTTCCTCCTTTGACAACGAACGGAATCAGGCGAAACGGCAGTTCTCCCTGTTGGCCCCCGTGTGGTACGAGGTTAAGCAGAGGCGGTATAGCCTGGAGGGGGGCGCTCAGCCAAACGCCTTCTCCCCCGATCCGGAGGGCGGGAAATACCGCTACTCCCCCTCTCTGGACATGACCGCTTTCCACCTGTCTGTCCCCGCCCTGGCCCGGCCAGTGGCAAAGGCTCAGATGGATCTCTACCGGCTGGTCAACCTCCGCTGGGCCTATGAGGAGATGGAGTATCCCGGAACGGACTTTGTCATCCTCGCCCGGTCGGAGGAGGGAATTTGGCAGATGGCCGCCGTCAGCAAGGGCGGCCGGGTCGCGGTGTTCCGGTACGCCGGTCAGGAGGACCTGGCCCAGCATCTGGACATGCTCATCCAAATGGTGCAATAGGGCTTTAAAAAATGCTGTGGCTGACCGCCACAGCATTTTTATGTCAACTTCAAGATCTTTCTGGCCTCCTGCCGGGAATAACACCCGTTGAGGACAGCTAACAGGGCGTTGGCGCTCATGTGTTCCGGGAGGGACAGTTCTTTTAACAGGGCCAAGCGGCGGGCGGCGCTGTCCGGGCCTCCGGTGAGTCCGGCGGCGAACAGGTCGGCCTTGGTAAGGGGCGGGGCGCTTTCTTTCTCCGGGGGCTCCTCCTCCAGAAAAGTAGCCCCGGCCCGGCGCAGGACCTGTTCCAACACCTGGGGCGGCATCCCCTCCACCCCCAGTTTGCCTTCCTTGCCCCCGCGCTTCTTCCGTTTCTCCTTGCCGTAGACATCTGGGATATAGGCGTGCTTCACATGTTCCTGTGGGATCGCTCCCTTGATGCGGCTGCGGATCACAAAGCCCGCCCCGTCGGAGTCGGTGAGGACGATGAGGCCCCGCTTTTCCGCCGCCCTGCGCAGCAGGGCCATCTGCTCCGGATCCTTAAAAATGCCGAACCCGGAGGTCTCCAGGATCAGAGTGTCCACCACCTGGGACAGGGTATTTTTGTCATATCGGCCCTCCACCACGATGGCTTCCCTGATGTGAAACATATTGTTCAGTCCTCCATGCGCAATCCGTACATTCTCTAAATTTTTATTTGTATTAAGTTATCGCCTGCGGGCGGGACGGGGGATTAGGGATGTTTCGCCCCCGGGCGAGGTACTTTTGTAGAGATACAAAAGTACCCAAAAAATCTCCGGGGCTTCGGCCCCGGCCCCCAAGGGGCGTCCTGCAAAAAAGCCTTCCTTACTTCCGGCGCCCATCCCCTGGTTTTGCTGCTCCGCCTTCCGGGCCTTCGGCCCTGGGTGGATCAAACTTGAATACAAAAAACCGCTGAATATCAGCGCCTGAGTTTCCAAACTGTTCGGCGTGGTTCCTGACTGCGCTGCTCCGCCCCGTTGTGTAAAACTTGATCCAGTGGCACGCCCCACCGGTCGGCCCCGGCGGGCCACGGAAGTAAGACGCATCGAAAGCAGCTTTTGCCCATATCGAGGCGGGCTATACTGCTTATCCCCCGTAAAACCTCCGAACTTTGCGAAGCAAAAAGGCGGTGTGAGTCAATTCAGATTTTGCGGCCTGGGGCCAACGCGAGGCCGCCTGCTCTCCCGCATCAGGGGGTCTGGGGGATGGGCAAGGAAAACACAAGGTGCAGCCGCAGTGTTTTCACGCGCAGCCCTTCCCCCAGCGATCTTTTGGTTCCTTTTGCATCGCTGCAAAAGGAACTCGCCCCGCTGGGCGAAATCCCTTTGTCCCTATAAACTAAAATTTACCGTTCTATTATAATGCGTACTGAACAAAGACGGAAACCTTGAAAGCCAAGGCTTTCAAGGTTCATTGGCTTTGTTCAAGTGCAAGGTTTTTGGACTAAATTGTCCAAAAACCTGCACCTTCCGCTGGAGCGCTGCGGCGCTCCAGCGGAAATACGCATTGTAACAATGGCTTAATTCCATAAAAGCGGCTCAAAGGAGCCGTTTTTATGGAATTGCGCGGCCGCTGCCGCGCGCATAAACCGCAAAGCGGTTTATTCAGTAGACATTATTATAAGTCCGGTGCGTTTATGATGGTGATCCTCCGCTGGTCATCCTGGTCTCCCCGGCGAATCTCCACCCGGATGGCGTCATCGTCCAGAGCGTCCTCCACATTCTCGCTCCACTCCACGGCACAGACTCCGCCCCGGGCCAAATAATCATCCCAACCGATGTCAAACAGTTCCTCCGAAGAACCCAACCGGTACATATCAAAGTGAAACAGGGGCAGCCGACCGCCCTCATACTCGTTGACAATGGTAAAGGTAGGGCTGGTCACCTGTTCCGGGATCTCCAGTCCCTGGGCGATCCCCCTGGTAAAGGCAGTTTTCCCCGCCCCCAGGTCTCCGGTATAGGCAACCACCGCTCCCGGCTCCAGCACACGCCCCAGCCGGCAGCCCAGTTCTTCCGTCTCCCCTGTTCCATTGGTGATATATTCTTTGGTCAAGGTCCAGGACCTCCGTTCACAAAAAATTTTCAAAGCGATACCGATTATACCACAGCCTCCGTTTACCTTTCCACCAAAATGTGATAAAATATAGTGCTAAATCCCAAGTTCAAGGAGGTGACGTCTTGGTCACCCTGTTCTCTCCCATCCGGGAATTCTTCCGGAAGGGCGATCTGCTTCTGCTCTCCCTCTGTCTGGCTACCAGCAGCTTCGGCCTTGTGCTCATTTACTCCGCTACCCGGTACGAGGGTGGTCACAAGGCGGTCATCGTTCAGGTGATCGGCATCTGCCTGGGCATCATCGCCTACATGCTGCTGACCTTTGTGGACTTCCAGCTGTTCACCGAGAAGAACTGGAAGCTGCTGCTGGGCTTCAGCGTGGTTTTCATTCTTTTGCTCCTGACGCCCCTGGGCAAGTCAGTGGGCGGGAACCGGAACTGGCTGGCACTGGACCGGATCATCCCCGGCTTTCCCATGAATCTCCAGCCCAATGAGATCGTCAAGCTCCCCTTTATCCTCCTGCTGGCCCTCCAGCTCACCAAGATCCAGGAGCAGGGCCGCAGCGTTAGTTCCATCCCCTCTGTCATTCAAATCGGAGGGTTCACTGTGTTCATGTTGGGGCTGATCGCCGCTGTCTGCGGCGACATGGGCATGTGCGTCATTTACTCCGCCATCTTCATCACCATGGCCTGGGTATCCGGCGTTGATCTCCGCTGGTTTCTTCTGGTAGGAGGGGGCATTGCGCTGGCCACGGTGATCCTCTGGCTGTTTGTGCTTCCGGAGACGAGCCTTTGGACCGACTACCGCATCATGCGCTTCCGGGTGGTTTTTGACCATGACCTGGATCCCTTGGGAAAGGGCTTTCAACAGAGCCGCTCTCTTCTGGCCATCGGCTCAGGCCGGCTGTTCGGCCAGGGCTACCTCCACGGGACCCAGACCCAAGCCCTCAACGACGACGCCCTTCCCGCCCGGAGCACCGACTTCATTTTCGCCGTCTGCGGCGAGGAGTTCGGTATGGTAGGGTGCCTGCTGCTGCTTGTTCTTCTGTCCCTCATCGTACTTCGCTGCGTATGGGTGGGACGGCACGCCAGCTCCCCCTTCTCCGCCTATGTGTGCATGGGCATGGCCGGCATGCTGCTGTCCCAGGTGGCGTTCAACGTGGGTATGTGCCTGTATGTGCTCCCTGTCATGGGCCTGACCCTCCCCTTCATCAGCTACGGCGGCTCCTCCATCATCACCTTGTTCGCCGCCATGGGCATCGTCTCCAGCATCAAGGCCCGGACCTTGCCCAGCTGGCTGCGGGACCGGAGCCAGGTTTGAGCTTTTCTCTCTTGAAACCTCCGGAACAGCAGCGCAGACGGGTACGGAGGCCCACCGGTCCCATTCTTTTCAAACCATGAGATGTTCCTTGAAACAATTGCAAACAGAATAAAACCGAACAAAAAACCCGCCGCACAGAGGTGCGGCGGGTTTTTCATGTACATTTGTGTGCTTACTCGTTGGCAGGCACGTGGATGACGCCCACAGGGCACTCCTTGACGCAGAGCTGGCAGCCCTTGCACTTCTCCTGGTCGATACGGGCCAGGTTGTTCTCCACGGTGATGGCATCGAAGTGGCACACCTTGGTGCACTTCATGCAGCCGATACAGCCGGCAGTGCAGGCCTTCCGGGTATCGCCGCCCTTATCCTTGTTCTGGCAGAGGACCACAGGCTTCCGCTTGTGCTCGGGCACGATGGAGATGATGGAGTTGGGGCAGGCGGAGGCACAGGCGCCGCAGCCCACGCACTTCTCCCGGTCCACCTTGGCGATGCCGTCCACCAGGTGGATGGCGTCGAAGGGGCAGGCTCGGGTACAGTCGCCGTAGCCCAGGCAGCCGTACTTACACATGCCGTCGCCGCCGTAGAGGCCCTTGACGGACTGGCAGGTCTGGATACCCTCGAACTCAAAGCGCTTGGAGGTCTTCTCACAGGTGCCGGAGCAGGCCACCACAGCCTTCATGGACTCGGAGGAACCGGCCTCCACGCCCATGATCTCCGCGATGGCGGCAGCGGTCTTGGCGCCGCCGGGGGTACACTTGTTGACAGCGTTGCCCTCTTCCACAATGCTCTTGGCGTAGTCGGCACAGCCGGCGCAGCCGCAGGCGCCGCAGTTGGCGCCGGCCAAGACGGCGGTGATCTTCTCCACGCGCTCATCCACAGGAACATACATAAAGATGGAGGCGGCCACCAGGATCACCGCGCCGATGAGGCCGATGACGGTGACAATGATGATTGCCAATAAAATCGGATTCATACTACTATTCCCCTCCTATCAGACGCCGAAGATGGCGGACACGATGCCGCCGAAGCCCATGAAGGACAGGGACGTCATAGCGGCGGCCACCAGGGTGATGGGCAGGCCCTTGAAGCACGCGGGGACGATGGCCTGCTCCACGCGGCGGCGGACGCCGGAGAACAGGACCATGGCCACCAGGAAGCCGATGCCGGCGCCGGCGGCGCAGACGATGGACTCCACAAAGTTATAGCCGTTGTCGATGTTCAGGATGGTCACGCCCAGGATGGTGCAGTTGGTGGTGATCAGGGGCAGATACACGCCCAGGGCCTTGTACAGGGCGGGAATGAACTTCTTCAGGAAGTTCTCCAGCAGCTGGACCAGGATGGCGATGATCAGGATAAACACGATGGTCTGGAGGTAGCCCAGGCCGTTGGGCTCCAGAATGCCCATGTAGATGGGCCAGGTGGCGGCGGTGGCCATGACCATGACGAATGTAACGGCCAGGGACATGCCCACGGCGCTGTCCAGCTTCTTGGACACGCCCAGGAAGGGACAGATACCCAGGAACTTGGCAAGGACGTAGTTGTCCACCAAGATCATGGTAAAGAAGATGCTGGCAAGTTTCACTGCCATTACGCATTACCTCCTTCCGCAGTCTCAGCAGGCGCGGCAGCCTTCTCCTTCTTGGGGCGGCTGGTCAGCCAGGTGGCGCCGGCCATCAGGATGCCGAACACGAAGAAGCCGCCGGGCGCGCTGGTCATCAGGGAGAAGGAATCAATGGACTCGGGGATGACACGGATGGCGAAGTCGGCGCCCAGAGAGGGGATCAGGCCGCCCAGGCCGGACATCCAGGTGCCGGAGCCCAGGATCTCACGGATGGAGCCCATGATGGTCAGGGTGATGGTGAAGCCGATGCCCATGCCCAAGCCGTCCAGAGCGGAATCCAGGATACCGTTCTTGGAGGCGAACATCTCGGCGCGGCCCAGGATGATGCAGTTCACGACGATCAGAGGCAGGTACACGCCCAGGGCCTTATCCAGGGAGGGCACATAGGCCTTGACGATCATCTGGACCAGCGTCACGAAGCCGGCGATAACAGTGATGTAGCAGGGGATGCGGACCTGGTCGGGGATGATCTTCCGCAGGGCGGAGATAACGATGTTGGAGCAGATCAACACGAAGGTGGCGGCCAGACCCATGCCGATGCCGTTGGAGGCCATGGTGGTGACAGCCAGAGTGGGACAGGTGCCCAGGACAAGCCGCAGAACAGGGTTCTCGTTCAGAATGCCGTTGGTTAAAATTTTCATTTTGCTATTACTCATCTTGACTCACCCGCCTTTCAAGGAATCATGTTGTAGGCTTCGATGGCGGAGTTGACAGCCGCATTCAGAGCCTTGCTGGAGATAGTGGCGCCGGTATAGGCGTCCACGTCGGTGCCCAGGACCAGAGCCTTGTCGGCGGACTTGCCGGTGTAATTCTCCCAATAGGAGACACCTTCAGACACGTTGCTGCCGATGCCCTTGGTCTCGGCGGCCTCGGTGACCTTGAGCTGCTTGATGGTCCCCTCGGGGGTGAAGGCCACCATGACGGTCATGGTGCCGCCGTAGCCCTTGCCGGCGCTGGTGATGACGGCGCCGGTACCGTTATCGGCCACATAGACGTCGGAAACATTTTCCACCGCGATGCCCTCAACCTTGGAGAAGCTGTCAGCTTCGGGCAGCAGCTCAGTACGGGCCGCGTTCTGAGCGGCGATGGTGGCGGCCTCGATGATGGGGGCGGTCACGCTGTTGGTGGCGGCCAGAGCGCCGGTGATGATGATGCAGATGACGCACAGCACCACGATGGGCTTAAATACTTTGTTCCAGTTGCTCATTTCGCGGCACCCTCCTTTTCCTTCTTGACCTTGGCGATGCCCAGCTTATCCTGACGGGTCAGAACATCGATGTAAGGCACCAGCAGGTTCATCAGCAGGATGGCGAAGGACACGCCCTCGTTCATGGTGCCGAACTTGCGGATCATCATGGTGATAAAGCCAAGGCCAATGCCGAAGACCAGCTTGCCCTTGTCGGTAGTGGGAGAGGTGACGTAGTCAGTGGCCATGAAGAAGGCGCCCAGCATCAGGCCGCCGGACAGCAGCTGAACGATGGGGTCCAGGCCGAAGCAGACAGACAGGACAGCCACAGTGGCCAGATAAGTAACGGGGATCATGGGGCTGATCACCTTGGTGACGATCAGGTAGATGCCGCCCAGCAGGATGGTGATGGCGCAGGTCTCACCCAGGACGCCGCCGTGATTGCCCAGCAGCAGGGTGACGTACTCGCCGGCGCCCAGCTGACCGGGGACGGCCAGAGGAGTGGCGGAGGCCAGGGCGTCGATGCCGTTGGCGGGCTTGGGGAAGTTGGTCATGCGGCTGGCAAAGCCCATGGCCAGGGCGATACGGGCCACGATGGCGGGGTTGGCAAAGTTGTAGCCCAGACCGCCGAAAAGCTGCTTGACGATAACGATGGCGATGAACGCGCCCACGATGGCCATCCACCAGGGGAAGGTAGCAGGCAGGTTGAAGGCCAGCAGCATGCCGGTGACCACGGCGGAGAAGTCCGCGACGGGGATCTCACGGCCCACCAGCTTGCAGTAGGCCCACTCAAAGAAGACGCAGGCCGCCACGGTGACGGCGGTGAGGATCAGGGAATTGATGCCAAAGATAAACACAGAAGCGATGAGCGTGGGCACCAGGGCGATGCACACCCGCTGCATGATCTTCTGGGTGCTGTCCGCGCTGGTGATATGGGGTGCGGCGGTGACGATCAGCTTATTGGCCATTACTTCTTACCTCCATTCTTCATCATAATCTTGGCCTGGGCGATGGAGGGGGCCAGAGGCCGCTTGGCGGGACAGACGAAGGAGCAGGTGCCGCAACTCATGCACAGGTCGGCGTTCAGCTCCTTCAGCAGGTCCACGTTACCGTCGTGATAGGCCTGGACGATCTCCTTAGCGGACAGGCCCAGGGGGCAGGCGTTGGTGCAGCGGCCGCAGTGGATGCAGTTGGTCTCCTTGGGGAGATGGGCCCACTTCTTGGAGAAGGCCAGCACGGCGTTGTTGTTCTTCAGGACGGGCTGGGACAGGTCGGCGATACAGGTGCCCATCATGGGGCCGCCGTACAGCACCTTGCCGGGCTCGTCCGTCAGGCCGCCGCAGAAGTCAAGCAGCTCCTGAACGGGGGTGCCAATGATGACTTCCACGTTCTTGGGTTCCTTGATGATGTCGCCGTCCACGGTGAGGCGCTTGGTGACCAGGGGCATGCCGGTCTCCAGATACTTGCCCACGAAGGCCACGGAGGTGACGTTCATCACGATGACGCCCACATCGGAGGGCAGGCCGGGGAAGGGCACTTCACGGCCGGTGCAGTTCTCAATGAGCACTTTCTCAGCGCCCTGGGGGTAACGGCACTCCAAGGTCTTGACCTCAATGCCGGGGACGTCAATGGCGTCCTTCATCTTAGCGATGGCCTTGGGCTTGTTGCCCTCGATGCCGATGACGCACTTGGGGATCTCCAGATACTTCATCACGGCCTTGATGCCGCTGAGGATAAAATGGGTGTCCTCCAGCAGGCAGCGGTTATCCGAGGTGATGAAAGGCTCACACTCGGCGCCGTTGATGAGCAGCGTGTCGATCTCGTCCAGGTTCTTGGGAGCCAGCTTCACCGCGGTGGGGAAGCCGGCGCCGCCCAGACCCACCAGGCCGCTGGCACGGACCGCGTCCTGGAAGGACTTCAGGTCGGTGACCTCAGGGGCCTTGATGGCGGGATCCACCTTCTGCTCGCCGTCGGGGATGATGACCACGGCGGTCTGCGCCGCGCCGTTGGGGGCGGTGATGGTGGTGATACCGTCCACGATGCCGGACACGCCGGAGTGGATGTCGGAGGAGACAAAACCGCCTGCCTTACCCACCACGGTGCCCACATAGACCTGGTCGCCCTTGGCCACGGTGGGGGCAGCCGGAGCACCGATGTGCTGGGCCATGGACAGGACGATCTTCGACGGCAGGGGCATCACTACCGTCTCGAGGCTGGAAGTCCGCTTCTCATGAGGGACTCCCGCGCCCTGCGCGGAACGTTTGAGAAATTTGCTCATTCAGATTTCGACCTCCCTAATACTGCAATCGCCGGAACAATGGATACACATTTCATTCTTTTGTGTTCAGAATCCCACTTCCCTGCCGGAGCGAGGGCCGGTCCCAAACGAATTGCCCTCCCTGAAATGAATCAAAGCGCATCCTGTTTCGTTCACGTCCAGTAGACGCACGACAAAACCCGCCGGTCCCTTTCTCCCGCTTTTCTTTGTAAATCCGGGAGGACCGTCGGCCTTGTTCATGCAGATTATCATACACCTTTTTCGGATAAATTTCAAGATTGAAATGGGAAAAGTCAGCCCTTCCCAGGTGCGGAATGAAGTGGTCCTTCAAAATTTTCCGTTTCAGCGAAAAATTGGGGCATTTTAGGGGAGCGGTCTCCGGAAAAATGGGGGATTTTTCAGGGCAAGGGCTCTGCCCTTACCTTTTCTGTATAACTGAGACTCCCACACCTACAAACAAAAACGGGCGCGGACCCGAAGGTCCGCGCCCGCCCAGCATATCCCGACGGCTCAGCAGCAGCCGTTGTTGCAGCCGCAGTTGTTATTGCCGCAGCCGCCCCAGTTCCCGTTGCCGCAGCAGCAGAACAGAATGATAATAAGGATAATGATCCACAGACAGCCTCCGCCGCCCCAACCGTTATTGCAGCACCCCATTGTGAGTACCTCCTGTTATGAAGTTTTGAGAGGGTCAACTGCCGCTCTCAATTCCATCATATGCGGAGATCACCCAGGGGTTCTGCCGCTCAGAGGATTTTTTCTGCAAAGGCCCGCAGCATGGTGGCCACTTCGGCCCGGCTGGCGCTCCTCTGGGGATTGAGGATCAAAGTGTCCGTGGAGGAGCTGCTGATGATCCCCTCAGCCACCGCCCAGGACAGGGCGTCCTGGGCCCATCCGCTGGCCTGCGCCAGATCCTGATACCCCGACAGGTCCGCCCGCTTTTCCAGCGTCAATCCCAGGTATTTGGTCCCGAAACTGTACAGCAGCGCTACGATCTGCTCCCGGGTGATTTCATGCCCCGGACCAAACAGATTGGGAGCGATACCGGCGGTAATGCCCTGCGCCGCCCCCCATTTCACGTAGGACGCATACCAGGCGGTGTCAGATACGTCAGAAAAGCTCACATCAGCAGCGGCCAGCTGGTCCTCCGGGGACCCGGCCAGCCGGTAGAGCACCGTCATCAGCATGGCCCGGTTCATGACCTCAGCCGGCCCGAAATGATGGGCGTCCACACCGGAAAACAACTGGTTCTGATAGGCGTAATTGACCGGACCATAGAACCAGTCGGTACGGCACACATCATAAAAGGGGGTGGCCTTCACACCGCCGCCGGTATAATCGTAGGCCCCCTGGACCCCCAGCCGCGCGGCTCCCGACAGCACGGTGATCCGGGCCTGGGTGTCCTCCCCCGCCAGATAGCGGTGGTTGGCCGTCAGCCGCCCGCCGGAGGGCACCTCTTCCCCGGCTGTCACATCGACAAACGCGCCATCATGGGTGACGGAAGCGGCCCCCTCCAGCATGAGCACGCCGGAGCCGGTGGTCAGTTCCACCTCATCCCCCTCGTTCCAATCCCGGGGCTGGAGAGTCCCGCTGTACAGGACGTTCCCCTCGTCTCCGGTGATCTGGGCCAGATAGCCCTTCTGCAGCTGATCCAGCGTGCTCTTGGCGCCGTCATAGGTCTGCTGGAGCTTCTCCTCCGCCGCCTGCCCGCCCTGGCTCACCGCCTGGGGCAGGAATATGTTTTTCAAATAGCTCAGGGAGATCAGACTGTCCCCCGAGGTCAAGGCGTATGCCCCGCAGGCCAACAGAGTCAGGACAGCCAGGGCGCAGGCCAGCCGAAGCACAGGTCGTTTCATGAAAGCTCCTCCTTGTCCCCACCGGTCTCCTCCCGGGAGATCATGTAGCTCAGCGCCAGCAGGCTGTCGGAAAAGTGGACGGACTCCACCACCACTTCAGGCCGTGAAACGGAGATCTCGCAGTTGGTAAAGTTCCAGATCCCCCGGACCCCCGCGGCTACCAGCCGGTCGCCCATCTCCTGGGCTGCCGAGATGGGCACGGTGAGCAGGCCCACATCCACCGGATGCTCCGCCAAAAAGGACTCCAGAGAATCCGTGTGGTATACGGGCACGCCGGCGATCTGGGTGCCCACCACCTGGGCGCTGATATCAAAAGCCGCCAGAAGGCGGAAGCCGTTGCTGGAAAACTTGAAGTTGCGGATCAAGGCCCGGCCCAGGTTGCCGGTACCCAGCACCACGATAGTATGGCCCTGGTTGATGCCCAGAATCTCGCCGATCTCCTCCTTCAGGCTGTCCACCTTGTAGCCGTATCCCTGCTGGCCAAAACCGCCGAAACAAAACAGGTCCTGCCGGATCTGGGAGGCGGTAAGCCCCATGGACTTTCCCAGAGCGCTGGAGGAGATACGGACCGTCCCGGCCTCCTGGAGCTCGGACAACTGGCGGTAATAGCGCGGCAAACGGCGGATCACCGCCGTAGATACTTTGGAATTGCGTTTCATAGGCACTGCTCCCCAAACGGAAGATAACATAACAATACTTTATATAGTTTACCTTATCTCCCCCTCCATGTCAAACGCTTTTCCTCCCCCTGTCCCCCGGACACAGCCGGAGCTTTTTCCCAATCCTCCACGCCTTTCCATCTTTTGCTTGCTGATCCGGCTGGTTTGTAGTATAGTATAAACAGTACATGCTCAGGCACTTTGTTCTACGGGCACAGGCAGCCGGGAGAGTCTTCTCACTTTCCCGCGGTCTTTTGCCCGGCCTCTGCGGATAGGGGGATCCGAATGATGAAACCGGAATTACAGCTGTTCGAGTCAAACCCCATCATCGCGGCGGTGACCGACGAAGAACAGCTGGAGGAGGCTCTGGCCTCCGACTGTGACATTTTATTTTTCCTGTGCGGCAGCATCTGCAGCATCGGCAGTCTGGTGGACCGGGCAAAAGCGGCCGGCAAGCTGGCCTTCGTACATCTGGACCTGACCCATGGCCTGGCCGGGAAGGAGATCGCCGCCGACTTCATCAAAGAGTTCACCCGGGCCGACGGGGTCATCAGCACCCGCCCCCTCCAGCTCCGCCGTGCCAAGTCCATCGGTCTGATGACAGTATTGCGGATCTTTCTGGTGGACTCCCTGTCCCTGGCCAACCTCCGCAAACAGATCGACGCCTGCGGCGCAGATCTTGTGGAGATCATGCCCGGCGTGATGCCCAAAATGATCCGCCGCGTGTGCGAGATGACCGACGTCCCGGTCATCACCGGGGGGCTGATCGCCGAAAAGGAGGACGTGATCAGCGCGCTTTCCGCTGGGGCCCAGTGCATCTCCACCTCCTGTGGCGGTCTGTGGCGCGACCTGTGACCGGGGTCCTCCGCCAAATAGCACAATTTTTTTCTGAACCGCAAGAAAAAATCTTGCATTTTCCACAGCTCCCTGTTATAATATGGGCAGCTGAACTAGTTGCTTGAGATGAGTGTGACAACTACCAGTAAACCTGGGGTTGCTGCGCTCTTTTTCTTTGCGCGGCGCCCCGAAATATAAAGAAGGAGTGCGAGATTTATGGAAACCAGACCCTATGTATCCTGGGAGCTGATGAACAACTTCATGATCGACGTGTTCAAGGCTTACGGTGTGCCCGAGGAGGACGCCAAAATCTGCGCCGACGTCCTGTTGGAGTCTGACCGCCGGGGCATTGAGAGCCACGGCTGCAACCGCTTCAAGCCCATCTACCTGGACCGCATCAAAAACGGCACCCTGCTGCCCGTCACCAAGATCGACATTGTGAAGGAGACCCCCACCACCGTGGTGATGGACGCCAACAACGGTATGGGCATGGTAGCCAGCTACAAAATGATGGAAATGCTCATTGAGAAGGCCAAGCAGTACGGCATGGCAGGCGGCACCATCTTCAATTCCACCCACTACGGCATCGCCGGCTACTGGACCACCATGGCGGAAAAGGCCGGCATGATCGGCATCAGCGGCACCAACGCCCGGCCCTCCGTGGCCCCCACCTTCGGCGTGGAACCCATGATGGGCACCAACCCCTTCACCTTCACCATCCCCACCGACGAGGAGTTCCCCTTCAACTTCGACTGCGCCACCTCCATTGTCCAGAACGGCAAGATCGAGTTCTATGAGCGCATGGGCAAGCCCACTCCCGCGGGACTGGTGGTCACCGAGGACGGCGGCACCATGACCGATTCCGGAAAGATCCTCAAGGACATGCGGGCCGGCAAGTGCGCCCTGCTCTCCCTCGGCGGTCTGGGTGAGGAGACCGGCGGCTACAAGGGCTACGGCTTCACCACCATCGTGGAGATCCTCTCCTCCGCCCTGGCCGGCGGCCCCTTCATGAAGGAGCTCAGCGGCAAGAATCCCGACGGCAGCAACAAGATGTACCGCCTGGGCCACTTCTTCTTCGTCATCAACCCCGAGTTCTTCATGGGCCTGGACACCTTCAAAAAGACCGCCGGCGACATCTGCCGCGGCCTGCGCGCTTCGGAGAAGGCCCCCGGCGCCGAGCGGATCTACACCGCCGGCGAGAAGGAATACCTGGCCTGGCAGGACCGCAAGGACAAGGGCGTGCCTGTGGGCGAGGGCATTCAGAAGGAACTGATTGAACTGCGCGACGAGCTGAAGCTGCCCTACCACTTCCCCTTTGAAGACTAATTGTCAATTTTTGATATTGGAGGATATGAATCATGGATTACGCAAAAGAGTCCCTGCGCCTGCACGGCGAATGGAAGGGCAAGATCGAGGTGGTGGCCACCGTCCCCGTTGCCACCAAGGATGACCTGTCCCTGGCCTACACCCCCGGCGTGGCCCAGCCCTGCCTGGAGATCCAGAAGGACATCAACAAGAGCTATGATCTGACCCGCCGGCACAACCTGTGCGCCGTCATCACCGACGGCTCCGCCGTCCTGGGCCTGGGCGACATCGGTCCCGAGGCCGGTATGCCCGTCATGGAGGGCAAGTGCGTGCTGTTCAAGGCCTTCGGCGGCGTGGACGCCTTCCCTCTGTGCGTCAAGACCAAGGACGTGGACGAGTTCGTCAACGCCGTCTACCTGATCTCCGGCTCCTTCGGCGGCATCAACCTGGAGGACATCGCCGCCCCCCGTTGCTTTGAGATCGAGCGGAAGCTGAAGGAGAAGTGCGACATCCCCATCTTCCATGACGACCAGCACGGCACCGCCATCATCACCCTGGCCGGCCTGACCAACGCCCTTAAGGTTGTGGGCAAGAAGAAGGAGGATGTGAAGGTGGTCACCTCCGGAGCCGGAGCCGCCGCCATCTCCATCGTCAAGCTGCTGCTGTCCGCCGGATTCAAGAACGTGACCATGTGCGACCGGAAGGGCGCCATCTATGAGGGCCGCGAGGGCCTGAACTGGATCAAGGAGGAGATGGCCCAGGTCACCAACCTGGAGAAGAAGGCCGGCTCCCTGGCCGATATGCTGGTGGGCGCCGATGTGTTTATCGGCGTGTCCGCCCCCGGCACCGTCACCACCGAGATGGTCAAGACCATGAACAAGGACGCCATCGTCTTCGCCTGCGCCAACCCCACCCCCGAGATCTTCCCCGATGACGCCAAGGCGGGCGGCGCCCGGGTCATCTCCACCGGCCGCAGCGACTACCCCAACCAGATCAACAATGTGCTGGCCTTCCCCGGCGTGTTCCGCGGCACCTTTGACGTCCGTGCCAGCGACATCAACGAGGAGATGAAGATGGCCGCCGCCGAGGCTCTGGCTGGACTGATCTCCGACGAGGAGCTCAACGAGGAGTACATCATCCCCAAGGCCTTCGATCCCCGTGTGGGTCCCGCCGTGGCCAAGGCCGTGGCTGAGGCCGCCAGAAGATCCGGCGTGGCCCGGATCTGAGGGCGCCGCCCCTATTCACCACCACGGAGGGCGTATCGATGATCGATTTCAAGCAAAAAAAGCTGTTTTTGCTGGATATGGACGGCACCATCTACCTGGGCGACACCCTCTTTGACGGGACCCTCGATTTCCTCAACCGCGTCCGGGAGCGGGGCGGCAAATACCTCTTTGTCACCAACAACTCCTCCCGCAGCGTCTCAGCCTATGTGGACCGGCTGGAGGGCATGGGCATCCCCGCCGCGGCGGACGATTTCCTCACCTCCGTGGACGCCCTGGTCTGGTACCTGCGGGGCAAATACGATGACGCCCTGATCTACGCCTTCGGCACCCGGACCTTCCGGGAGCAGCTTTCCGAGGCGGGTTTTCGGGTGACGGACAAGCTGGAGGACGGCGTCTCCCTGCTGGTCTGCGGCTTCGACACCGAGCTGACCTTTCAAAAGCTGGAGGACGCCTGCATCCTCCTGGGCCGGGGCGTGGACTTCGTGGCCACCAACCCGGACTGGGTCTGTCCCACCTCCTACGGCTCCGTCCCTGACTGTGGCTCCGTGTGCGAGATGCTGTTTCGCGCCACCGGCCGGCGGCCCAAATTCATCGGCAAGCCGGAGCCGGAGATGGCCCTGCTGTCCATGGAGCGCTACGGCTACTCCCGGGAGGAAACCGTCCTTATCGGCGATCGGATCTACACCGACATCGCCTGCGGCGTCCATGCCGGCATCGACACCGCCTTCGTCCTCTCCGGCGAGGGCGTGCCCGCGGACATTGAAAAGTTCCATATCCAGCCCTCGGAGACCTATCAGAACATCCGGGAGATTTTCGACCGGATGGGATGATCCCCCTATTTCCCCACTAGGCAATCTGTGTATTCTTCCAAAAAGCAGCAGCGTTTTTGTTTATATTGACTAAAAATCTCAGCCGGAAAACCGCTGTTTTTTAGCTTTCATTGACATTTTTTCTCAGCTGTTCTATAATAATGTGACAAACGTTAAATTGCTGTTAAGCCTGCGTGAAGGGAATGTAAGTCCGCCGGAGCCCCTCCGGCGGGGGCAGCAAAACAAAGGCTTTCAGAAAAACAGAAGGAGAGATTTAAGATGAAAAAGACAATCGCAATGCTTCTTGCCCTGGCCATGACCCTGTCCCTGTGCGCCTGCGGCGGCGGTGGCAGCAAGTCCACCCCTTCCACCGGAACCACGTCCGCCGGCAGCGCCGCCTCCGCCTCCACCGCCGAGACCGATCCCGCTGATGACTTCTATCTGGACATCAAGTTCTCCAACGTATTCCAGCCCACCGAGTGGAACTACAAGGCCTCTGAGAAGCTGGCTGAGATGATCACCGAGCGCACCGAGGGCCACATCAATGTTACTTACTACGGCCAGAACGAGCTGGACTGCTACGGCGACTCCGTCACCCAGGCCGTCAACGGCGCCAACTGGATGGGCCTGGAAGAGCCCTCCCTGTTTGCCGACTACGTGGGCGACGCCGCTGTGCTGATCGGCCCCATGCTGTACAACAGCAATGACGAGTACAACTACGTCATGGAGTCCGACATCGTCAAGGACGTTATTGACCGTCTGGCCGCCGAGAACATCCACATTCTGGACACCCACTACTCCTTCGGCTTCCGCAGCGTGGTCACCAACCGCGACATCTACACCCCCGCCGATCTGACGGGCGTCAAGCTGCGCGCCACCTCCTCCGCCATGTTCTCCAAGACCGTTGAGTGCCTGGGCGCCATCCCCACCCCCATGAGCTTCACTGAGTGCCTGTCCGCCATCTCCTCCGGCGTGGTCGAAGGCTTCGAGGGCTCCACCTCCACTCTGGCCGGCGCCGGCGCCCCCTATGAGCTGGTCAAGAAGGTCGCTCTGACCAACCACCTGATCGCCACCCGCTGGCTGTTCATGCCCGAGGACCTGTATCAGTCCATCCCCGAGAAGTGGAGAAACATCATCGACGAGTGCGCTGTTGAGTGCGGTATCTGGGAGCAGACCAGCTGCGCCGAGGACGAGGATACCCAGAAGAAGATGCTGGCTGAGAACGGCGTCACCTGGAACGAAGTGGACCTGGACGCCTTCACCGAGGCCTGTGCTCCCGTCTATGACTGGATGGTGGAAGAGTATGGCGCCAACCCCGAACTGCGTGACCAGCTGGTCGCTCTGATCAACGACTACCGCGCCAGCAACAAGTGATCTTTTCCATTCCCCTCTTTCCCAAAAACATGTAACATTTCACTCAGCATAGGCCGTCCGAGTGAATGGGCGGCCTATGCTGAGGTCCTTAAAAGCAAAGTTCCTTTCCCAATGCCGTGCGAGTTCGTACCATCCCAACTGATTTTGTAAGGAAATGCGTATGGAACATAAAAAAAAGATCACTCTTAAAACGGTCCTGACAAATCTGGACGCCATTATCACCGCGGTGACCCTGTCACTGTGTACGATTCTGGTCAACCTGAACGTTATCTGCCGGTACTTCCTGAACAGCCCCATCCAGTGGAGCGAAGAAGTCGTTACCAGCCTGTTCGTGTGGACTGTGTTTATCGGCAGCGCCTATGCCTACCGTAAGCACTCCCACTTGGGCATCGACATCCTGGTCAACCTGATGCCTCCCAAGGTCCGGAATATCGTTCGTGACATCATGAGCGTCGTGGAGCTGCTCATCCTGATCATGCTCACCGTGATCAGCGCCCAGTATGCTTACAACCTGGTCTTCTCCCGAGGCGTCCTGAAGATCGCGCTAACCGATATGCTGCGGGTGCCCAAGGTCTACACCGGTATCGCTGTTCCCATCGGCTTCGGCCTGTCCACCATTTACTCCATTTACTTCCTGCTGACGGACCGTCTGCACATCATCAAAAAGAAGCCCGCGGCCGCGCAGGCGGCAGAAGAAGGGGGGATTGAAGAATGACGTTGACTTTTACGGACATGATCCCCATTTTCATGGTCTTCATCCTCTATTTCCTGGGTCTGCCCATTGTCTACGCCTTGTTCGGGTCCACTTTCTTCTACTTCCTGTTCATCGACACCACCTCCCTTCCCTGGCTGATCCTTCAGAAGGTCATGAACTCCACCCAATCCTTTTCCATGCTGGCCATCCCCTTCTTCATCATGGCCGGTTCGGTGATGAACTTCGGCGGGATCAGCGACAAACTGATGGACTTCTGTGAATGTGTCACAGGACATATGAAGGGCGGTCTGGCTCAGGTCAACGTTCTTCTGTCCATGCTCATGGGCGGCTGCTCCGGCTCCGCCAACGCCGACTGCGCCATGCAGTCCAAGATGCTGGTCCCCGAGATGGAGAAGCGCGGTTACTCCAAGGCCTTCTCCGCAGCCATCACTGCCGCCTCCTCTGCGGCTACCCCCGTCATCCCCCCCGGAGTCAACCTGATCGTTTTCACCCTGATCGCTCAAGCCTCTCTGGGCCGGACCTTCGCCGCCGGCTATATCCCCGGCATCCTGATGGCCATCTCCATGATGATCACCGTGGCCATCATTTCCCACAAGCGCAATTACCCCACCACCCGTGATAAATTCCCCCCCATCCGGGTCATTCTGAAGCAGGCTCTGATTTCCTTCTGGGGGCTGTTCTTCCCCTTCGGCATCATTTTGGGTATGCGCTTCGGCATGTTCACCCCCTCTGAGGGCGGCGCCATCGCGGTCCTGTACTCCTTCATCATCGGGCGGCTGGTCTACAAAAAGCTCAGCCTCCGCAAGCACCTGATCCCCATCCTGCTGGATACCATCTCCGGCACCTCCAGCGTGGTCCTGATCATGGTGTCCGCAAATGTGTTCGGCCAGTATATGACCTGGATCAACCTGCCCAAGATTGTCGCCAGCGCGATCCTGGGGATCACCGAGAACAAGTGGGTCTTCATGATCCTGTGCAACGTGGTCTTCCTGATCATGGGTATGTTCCTGGAGGGCGGCGCGGCTCTGATGATCATCACCCCTCTGCTGCTGCCTGTGGCGCGGACTCTGGGCATCGATGTCTATCACTTCGGCCTGGTGGCCATCGTCAATATCATGATCGGCGGCATCACGCCTCCCTTCGGCTCCATGATGTTCACCACCTGCGGCATTACCAGGTGTCCCATCACCGACTTCCTGAAAGAGGTCTGGCCATTTATCCTATGCCTGTTCCTGGTACTGATGTTGCTGACCTTCTGTCCGGTGCTGATCACCATTCTTCCCGACCTGATGTACGGCGCGGCAGCCTGACCAGTGACTCTGGTCTCCCAGCATGTCACATAATCTGAGAGGTCGTGTGGCCTCTCAGATTTTTTATCAAACCGCCCGTCAGGGCGGTCCAACCAACCGTTCCGGCGCCCGGAACGCAGAGCAGGTGGAGATGGATATGACATACTATGAAGTAGAGATGCACCACAGTGAGGAGAGTTTCGAATCTCTGGCCCATATGCAGTACGACCTTTTCTGCAAAAGCAACCGCACGGTCCGCACCCTTCTCAGTCTGGCCTTTGTGATCGCAGGCGTTTTGAATTTTTCCAGCTGGTGGGGCATTCTCCTTGTGGCCTATGGCTGCTATCTGACCACCAGCACGTACAGCTCCGCCAATCACACAGCCCACAAGCTGACGGCTCAGATCAAAGAATCCGGCATGCCGTTCCCCGCCTCCCGGTATGTGTTCCGTGACAAAGCCATGGACGTCATCCCCCTCCCGGCCGGAGAGAAGAAAGACAGTTCCCTGGCCTACGCCGACATCTGCCGTTTGGGGGAGGATATGGAGTATTTTTACCTGTTCCGGGACCAGTTTGGCGGATACATGGTCCCCAAAGCAGCACTGGGAGAAAAGGTCCCGGATTTCCGCCTCTTTTTGGAGGAACGGTCCGGTCTGGTCTTCCATGCCCGCTCCGCTCCCATCATCCGTGTCCTGCACCGGCTTTCCGCCCGGAAAAAGGCTTCTCAGCCATGATTTTGTAACAACCGATGTCCTGTGTTCCGGCGGCAGCACATCCGCCGGCCAAGAGAAAGGGGGCATCTCCCAATGATCGTTTTCTTTGACTATTTCCGGCAGTGCAACCTGCCGGCTGTGGCTTTACGGCTGGTCCTGGCCATGCTTTTCGGCGGTATGCTGGGGATCGAGCGGGCGAAAAAAGGCCGGGCAGCGGGCTTCCGCACCTACATGTTCGTCTGCATGGGAGCGGCGCTGACAGTATTGCTCAGTCAATACGAGAGCATGATGCTGTACGGTCCCTGGAACAGCGTGGCCCAGGAGGTAGGCATCCGTACCGACGTCTCCCGTTTCGGCGCCCAGGTGATCAACGGCATCGGCTTTTTGGGCGCCGGCACCATCATCGTCACCGGGAAACAGGAGGTCAAGGGCCTGACCACCGCCGCCGGGCTCTGGGCCTCCGCCTGCATGGGTCTGGCCATCGGCGCGGGCTTCTATGAGTGCGTGATCCTGGCCTTCCTGCTGATTTTCCTGTGTATCCGCTTCCTTCCCTCTCTGGAGTCCGCCATTGTGGAGCGCGCCCGGAATATGAACATCTATGTGGAGTTCACCTCTCTGGACGACGTGGGAGCGATCATCAGCCAGATCAAGGCGCAGGACGCCCAGATCTACGACGTGGACATCACCAGAGGCAAGGAACAGTACGCCCAGCGGCCCAGCGCGGTATTCTCCATCCGCCTGAACCAGCGGCGCGCCCACGAACAGGTCCTGACGGCCATCTCCGAACTGGAGAACATCACCGTCATTGACGAAGTATAGGAGGGTAGGTCATGTTATCGATTCTCGATCCCCTGCGGGACATCACCTTCCTGTCCGTGGCGGTCCGGATGCTGCTGGCCGTCATCTGCGGCGGCATTATCGGCATGGAACGGGAATATAAGCGGCGTCCGGCCGGTTTCCGCACCCATATCCTCATCTGCCTGGGGGCGGCCATGACCACCCTGACCAGCCAGTACCTCTATCTGGTGCTCCATTACTACACCGATATGGCCCGTCTGGGCGCCCAGGTGGTGGCCGGGGTCGGTTTCATCGGCGCGGGCACCATCATCGTCACCCGCCGCCAGCGGGTCAAGGGCCTGACCACTGCCGCCGGACTGTGGGCGGCCGCCATCATCGGCTTGACCCTGGGGGCCGGCTTCTATGAGGGCGGCCTGCTGTCCACCCTGCTGATCCTGCTGGCGGAGCTGCTGTTCTCCAAGCTGGAATACCGGATGCTGGACAACGCGCCGGAGATCAACCTCTACATGGAGTACAGCGGCAGAAACTGCCTGGACAATGTGCTTCGGCTCTACCGTGAGCAGGAGCTGAAGCTGCTGGATGTGGAGATCACCCGGAACTCCGACGGTGAAAAGATCACCTCCTGCGCCATCTTCACCCTGCGGCTGAACAAAAAGTGCAAGGCGGACTGGCTCCTGGGACAGCTCCAGGCGATCCAGGGCGTGGTCCTGGTCCAGGAGCTGTAAATGAGCGCTTTTCTTTCGCGGCTCAACGGACCGTTGGTTGCCTTTTCTCCCCCGCTCTGTCATAATGCCGTTGGAGGGATGAAGAATGGATCAACAGAAAACCGGCTCGCTCATCCGCGCCCTGCGGGCGGAACAGCATATGACCCAGCAGGCTCTGGCTGACGTCCTGGGGGTCACAGACCGCGCAGTCAGCAAATGGGAACGGGGATTTGGCTGCCCCGACGTATCCCTCCTGCCCAGTCTGGCCCAGGCCCTGGGCGTTCCGGTGGAGCGCCTGCTGGCCGGAGAGCTAGAGGAGCAAGATCCGGATGGAGGAAGTATGCGTCAACTGAAATTTTATGTCTGCCCCCAGTGCGGCAACCTCATCACCGCCACAGGCTCCGCTGTACTGTCCTGCTGCGGTAGAAAGCTGGAGGCGCTGGAGCCCCGGAAGCCCGACGAGGAACACCGCCTGACCTTTGAGCAGGTGGAGGACGACTGGTTCATCACCGCCTCCCACCCCATGGTCAAGGGTCACTACCTGTCCTTTGCCGCCCTGGTGTCCGGGGAGCAGGCCACGGTGATCAAGCGGTGGCCGGAGTGGGATTTCCAGGTCCGTCTGCCCCGCCGGGGCCACGGAATGCTGTTCTGGTACTGCACCGAACACGGGCTGTTCCGCCAGCCTCTGTGAACGAAAGAGAAGGAGCCGGTCACAATGACCGGCTCCTTTTTCCTCTCTTTCCACGCGCGCGTCCCCGCCTTCTCCTCACCCGGCTGCCATTCACATCATTCTTATGATCTCCTTTTTCAGCCGGGCGATGATCCGCTTCTCCAGACGGGAGATGTAGGACTGGGAAATACCCAGCTGATCGGCCACCTCCTTCTGCGTCCGTTCACGGCGCCCGTCCAGGCCAAAACGCAGGGTGATGATGGTGCGCTCCCGCTCCTCCAGCCGGTCCATGGCCCGGCGCAGCAGCTGCCGGTCCACATCCGCTTCAATGGGCCGCATGACCAGGTCCCCGTCGGTACCCAGCACATCGGACAGTAGCAGCTCGTTGCCGTCCCAGTCGGTGTTCAGCGGTTCATCAAAGGACAGCTCCGTTTTCTGGCTGGCCGTCTTGCGCAGGTACATCAGGATCTCATTTTCGATGCACCGGCTGGCGTAGGTGGCCAGTTTGATGCTGCGGTCCGGCTGGTAAGTGCCCACCGCTTTGATCAGGCCAATGGTGCCGATGGAGATCAGATCTTCGATGTTGATCCCGGTATTCTCAAACCGTCGGGCAATATAGGCCACCAGGCGGAGGTTGTGCTCGATCAGCAGATTCCGCGCCTGACTGTCCCCCTCCCCCAGGCGTGCGATCATCCCGGCTTCTTCCTCCCGGCTCAGCGGCGGGGGCAGGGTGTCGCTGCCCCCTATGTACATCACTTTTCCCGGCAGGCACAGGCCCAGCCGTGTCAAGATAGACCCCAGGCGATCTTTCAGGCTCCAGAATATTCCTTTCATGCACTCCTCCGACCTTTCCGCACTATCCTCCCCGGACGGCTCCCACCAGCGCCCGGTACCCTCCCCCGTCTGACACTGGCGTGGGAGACAGCGCCACCAGGATCCCGCCCTGGTCCACACCATTCAGTTCCAACCGATCCACCCGCAGGGCCAGCAGCAGCCCCCGGTCCACCCCCACCGCCCGGTAGGGCAGCAGCCGAAACCGGCCTCTCCATTCTCCCCTGCTCAGCCGGTCCAGCGCCCCCGCCGGTTCCCGCAGGTCCTCCGGGCCGGGGCACCGGTCCCCCGGGAACAGGGGGCCCAGGCTTTCCCCTTCCGCCACCATGACAGGGCGCCCGGAAACCGGATCGGTCAGGGTGTTTCCCGTATCCACCAGGGCGGTCAGCTTCACCGTCCGCTTTCCCAAGGTCAGCTTCGCCTCCACCAGCTCTCCGTTCAGGGCCGTATGCTTCCCCAGCCGCTGAAAGGCCACTGTCAGAATCCCATAACAGAAGGCCGCTGACAGCAAAACCATGTTCAGATCCAGTTTGGAGTAAAAAACCCCCTGTGGCCCCAACGCCAATCCCTGGCCTCCCAGCAGACCGATGGCCACCACTCCGCCCCCGAAGGCGCAGGTCAGCGCCAGAAAAATCAGTCCCTGCCGCAGAAGCCTTCTGCTGCCTCCATAGGCGGCCATCACCATCAGCACTCCCGCGGCCACTCTGCACAGGGGATGGTTCAGAAAGCCCATGCCGGGCAGGAACAGAGCCACGGCATACAGCCCGCCCAGCGCCGCTCCGGCTCCAAACTGGAGCCGCCGCAGGGGTTCCCCCGCCAGCCGGGCCGCACCCAGCAGCAGCAGGTAGTCCACCAGGGCGTTGAGCAGAAACAGGGTATCCACATAGATGACCACCGCCACTCCCCCTCCCGGTCCTCTGTTGGCGCGACCGCACGGAGCAACCGCTTTTCGTTTGATTCAACAGAGGTTATTATAGGGGCTTGGCCGGGAGAAAGGAGTCAAATTCGGCGGCGGAACTCTCTTTGTCCCGAGACGCCATGTTCCGCCCCGTTCCCTCCGAAAACGCCGGCCCGGTGCACGCAGGCGGTTCTTCCCCTACAAATTTCGGATGATCCCCGGCGCTTTGTGGGGATTTCACGGGAAAAGCAGGATTTTTTGGCGGTGTTTTCGGATTGCCCTTGTTCCCCGTCTCTGAATATGGTATTATGAATCAAACGAAACAATCCGGCCATACGGGCCGGTTGAACGGCATCGGAACTTCAACGAAAGGAGGGCCCCTCCCATGCACGACATTACCAGCATCGGCGAAATTTTGATTGATCTGACCCAGATCGGGACCGATCCACAGGGGAACGGCATGTTTGCCGCCTATCCCGGCGGCGCGCCCGCCAATGTAGCAGTTGCCGCCGCCCGCCTCGGGGCCTCCTGTTCCTTTCTGGGCAAGGTGGGACAGGACGGCTTTGGCGACACTCTGGTCCGCACCCTTCAAAACAACGGCGTGGACACCTCCGGCGTCTGCCGCGGTGACCTGCCCACCACACTGGCCACAGTGACCATTTCTCCCCAGGGAGAGCGGTCCTTCCGCTTCCTTCGGGGCGCGGACCAGACACTGACCACCCGCGAGGTGGAGGAACACCTGCCCCGGAACGCCACCTTCCTCCACTTCGGTTCGGTGAGCCTCACCGCCGGTTTATCCCGGTCCGCCACCATTTTTGCCGCCCGGCAGGCCAAGGCCAACGGCTCCCTCATCAGCTTTGACCCCAACTACCGCTCCGCCCTCTGGCCCTCCCGGGAGTCGGCCATCCAGTGGATGACCATTCCCCTGCCCATGGTGGACCTACTGAAAGTGTCCGATGAGGAATTGCAGCTGCTCACCGGCACGGAGGATCTGGAGCAGGGCGCGCTGGCCCTGTCCCGCAAGGGGGTCCGGATGGTTCTGGTCACCCTGGGCCCCCGTGGAGTTTTTTACCGTTGGGAGGGGGCTACCGGACTGGTCCCCGGCGTCTCCGTCCAGGTGGCCGACACCAACGGAGCGGGCGACACCTTCCTGGGGGCCGTCCTCAGCAAGCTGGCCCGGCGGCCCGCCGGACCCTTTGAGGCCCTTTCTTCCCCAGAGCTGGAGGAGATCCTCTCCTTCGCCAACCGGGCCGCGGCCCTCACCTGCTCCCGCAGCGGCGCCATCCCCGCCATGCCTACCCTGGCGGAGCTGGAGGGCTTCGGCCGTTCCGGACAAGGGAGTTGAATTCTATGAAAGAATTTTCCTATACCATCACCAATTCCGTAGGAATACACGCACGCCCGGCCGCACTTCTGGTGGAGACGGTCCGCCGGCTGTCCAGCTCCGTCACCATTCGGAAGGGCGATCAAACCGCCGCCGCAAACCGGATGATGGCCCTGATGCTCCTGGGTGTGGCCCAGGGGGATCAGATCACCGTCACGCTGGAGGGACCGGAGGAGGAACAGGACGCCGTTCTTCTGGAGAATTTTTTCCGGGCGAATTTGTGACCATATTCCGGGAGGTGTCACCATGGAGCTTATCACCGGCCGTCCCATTGCACCCGGTGTTGCCGCCGGCCCCATCCACATTCTGCGGCAAGATACACCGCGTCCCGACTCCGGTTCCTGTCCAACAACGCCCCAGCGGGAACTGGACCGTTTTCACCTGGCCTGCCGCCAGGCTGCGGAGGAGCTGGCAGGCATGGAATCGGCCGCGCAAACACAAGCAGGCCAAACCGGGACCGACCTGCTCCACATCCACGCCATGCTACTGGAGGACCCGGATTTTTTGGAGACGTCTGAGGAACTGATCCGCAACGGCGCAACCGCCCAGGAGGGGGTCATGGAAGCCGGCCAGCGCTTCGCCGACGCCTTTTCCGCCATGGATGACCCCTACCTCCAGGCCCGGGCTGCCGACATCACCGGACTGGCCCAGCATGTGTCCGACCGGATCACCGGACGCCGCGACGCCCCGCTGCCCGCCGTTCCCGTTCTACTGGCGGCGGAATCCCTCTCCCCCGCTCAGCTTCTGGGCTGGGGCCGGGAACGGCTCCTGGGGCTGGTCCTCACCCACTGCGCCCCCTCCAGCCACACCGCCATTCTCGCCCGGGCCATGGAACTGCCCACAGTGCAGGTCTCCGCCCTGGAGAAGCACTGGCAGGGGCGTCAGGCAGTTTTGGACGGGACTGCCGGCCAGCTCCGGCTGGACCCGGACGCCGCTCTTCTCTCTCAGGTCCAAACCTTCGAAGACAACACCCAGGAAGCGCGGCAGCCCAGCCAGTTTCCCGCTGTCACTTCAGACGGCCGCAAAGTCGCTCTGCTCGCCAATATCGGCCACCCGGAGGAGGCCGGCCGGGCGCTGGCCCGGGGGGCGGAAGGGATCGGCCTGTTCCGCAGCGAATTCCTCTTTCTGGACCGGGATTGCTGCCCCACCGAGGAGGAGCAGTTTCTTCTCTACCGCCAGGTGGTTCAGGCCATGGAGGGACGCCGGGTGGTTATTCGGACCCTGGACGCGGGGGCGGACAAGCCCCTCCCCTATCTGGACCTGCCCCGGGAGGAGAATCCCGCCCTGGGCCGCCGGGGCATCCGCCTGTCCCTGACCCGTCCCGGCCTGTTTCGCCCCCAGCTGCGGGCCATTCTCCGCGCCGCCGCCTTCGGCCCCGTCTCCCTCATGTTTCCCATGGTTTCCGCTCTGGACGAGGTCATTCGGGGCAAAGCCCTGCTGGAAGAATGCCGCCGGGAGTTGGAGGCTGAAGGAGTCCCCATGGGGCCTGTGGAAGTGGGCATTATGATCGAGACCCCGGCCGCCGCCTTGATTGCCGGCGAGCTGGCCCGGGAGGTATCCTTCTTCTCCATCGGCACCAACGACCTGACCCAATACGCTCTGGCCGCCGACCGCCAGGAAGCTGCCGCCTATGATCCCCACCATCCGGCGGTCCTGACTCTGATCGGGATGGCCGTGGAGGCCGCCCACCGCCACGGATGCCGGGTCGCCCTCTGCGGCGAATTGGGGGCCGATTTGGAGATGACCGAACAACTGCTGCGTCTGGGCGTAGACGAGCTGTCCGCCTCGCCCTCTGCCCTCCCCGGACTGCGGCGGCATATCCGGGAATTGGACCTGCGCTGACTGTCCCGGGGCACATTCCGCTCATAACCGCTACATAAAAATGAGGCGGCTGATTTCCATCAGTCGCCTCATTTCATCTGTTAGGACACAAAAACCGAAGGACGGCAAATGCCGTCCTTCGGTTTTTACATCATTGTGTTTTAGAGCCGGTTCAGCCCAGGACCACCAGCAGATCGTCGGTGTTGACGGTGCTGCCCACGGTGGCAGAGACGGACTTGACGGTGCCGGCCACGGGAGCGGAGACCTCGATTTCCATCTTCATGGCCTCCAGGACCACCAGCACATCGCCGGCGTTGACCTGCTGGCCAACCTTGCACTCCACCTTGAACACGTTGCCGGGCATGGGGCTGTTCACCGCGGTCTCACCGGCGGACACCGCAGCGGGAGCGGCGGCGTGAGCAGGAGCAGCCGCAGGGGCGGGGGCAGCGGCAGGCGCAGGAGCGGCCACAGGGGCGGCTACGGGCGCGGCAGCCACAGGAGCGGCGGCCACGGGAGCAGCAGCCACGGGGGCGGCGGGGCCGTCGGCCTTCTCCACGGACACCTGGTAGGGCTTGCCGTCGATGGTGACGGTGAAGGTGCCGGTGCAGTCCTCACGGTTGCCCATCACCAGGTGAGGCGGCTGATAGGTGGCGGCGAAGGGCTCGATGGGACGGGCGGTATAGCCGCTGATCACGGGAGCGGGCACGTTGGCGTAGTAGACATGGCCCTGCCAGGTGGGCAGAGGTGCGGGCTCCGCCTTCTTGGGGGCGGGAGCAGCGGCCTTGGGAGCCTCCTTCTTGGGGAAGCCGGCCTCGCGGTCCTTGAAGAAGGCCATGGCCACCTGGGGGAAGGCGATGTAGGACAGGACGTCCTCGTCGCTCTTGGCCACGCCGGCCAGTTCCTTCTTGGTCTTCTCAAACTCGGGCTCCAGAGAATCGGCAAAGCGGCCCTCCACCAGGGGGGTGTCGCCCAGGATCTTCTTCTGGATGTCGGGATCGATGGGGGCGGGAGTACGGCCGTATTCACCGCGGCAGTAGGCCTTGATCTCCTTGCCCACCACCTTGTAGCGCTCACCGGCCAGCACGTTCTGCACGGCCTGGGAGCCCACCATCTGACTGGTGGGGGTGACCAGGGGAGGATAGCCCAGGTCGGCGCGGACCTTGGGGGTCTCGGCCAGGGCCTCGTCCAGCTTGTCGATGGCGTTCATCATCTTCAGCTGGGAGATCAGGTTGGACAGCATGCCGCCGGGGATCTGGTAGTTCAGGCACTGGGTGTCGGTGGCCATGGAGATGGGATCCAGGGTGCCGTCCTTCAGGAAGTCGGCGCGGACGCCCTTGAAGAAATCGGCCATCTTGATAAGCACCTTGTCGTCCAGGTCCACCTCATAGCCCAGGTGGCGCAGGGCATAGGCCAGCGTCTCGGTGGCGGGCTGGGCGGTGCCGCCGGACATGGGGGAGATGGCGGTGTCCAGCACGTCGGCGCCGGCCTCTACCGCCTTCAGGCAGGTCATGAAAGCCAGGCCGGTGGTGCAGTGGGTGTGGATGACCAGGGGCAGCTCAGGCACCGCGTCCTTGATGGCGGCGGACAGGTCATAGGCCTCCTTGGGGCCCATGATACCGGCCATATCCTTGATGCAGATGGACTGCACGCCCATGCTCTTCAGGTCCTTGACCATCTGGACGTTCTTCTCCAGAGTGTGAACAGGGCTGGTGGTGAAGCAGATGGTGCCGGAAGCGTGGGCGCCCTGCTTGTTGGTCTCGTCGATGGCCACTTCCAGGTTGCGCACGTCGTTCAGGGCGTCGAAAATACGGATGATGTCGATGCCGTTCTTTACAGAGTACTCCACGAACTTGCGGACCACGTCGTCGGGGTAGTGCTTATAGCCCAGGATATTCTGGCCGCGCAGCAGCATCTGCAGCTTGGTGTTGGGCATCTTGGCGCGGATCTTGCGCAGACGGTCCCAGGGGTCCTCCTGCAGGTAGCGCAGGCAGACGTCGAAGGTGGCGCCGCCCCAGACCTCGGCGGAGTAGAAGCCGGCCTTGTCCATGGTCTCCAGAATGGGCTCGAACTTGCTGTACGGCAGCCGGGTAGCGATCAGCGACTGGTTGGCGTCACGCAGCACGGTCTCCGTAAACTGTACTTTTCTCATGT
Source organism: Pseudoflavonifractor phocaeensis (assembly GCF_021531815.1). Classification (GTDB taxonomy): domain Bacteria; phylum Bacillota; class Clostridia; order Oscillospirales; family Oscillospiraceae; genus Lawsonibacter; species Lawsonibacter phocaeensis_A. The sequence continues at coordinate 50,793 of NZ_JADYUM010000005.1, read as the reverse complement.
CAATCGACCTCCGTATTGCTCCACACGGGAGCATTTTTCACGCATAAGGAATTGCCCACAGGGCAGCGGCATCGTCAGAATAGCCGCGAAGTCACTTGTTATCATTTTAGTATATCTTTCCTCATAAAGCAAGTACCTCCCTCGGAAGAATCGATGCTTTTTTCTGCCCTATCTTGTCTTTTCTTGCCCTATCTTCCGCGGCTTTCCGTCTGCCATCCCCAAATGACAAAAACCGCCGCAGCAGAATCAACGAAATCCTGCTGCGGCGTTCAATCGTCCCTTTCACCGGCCGGCTGCGGTCTTTTCATTACCGCTCGCTGCACGGCTCCTCCTCGCGGGGGTGGGTGTCTTCATAGTTGAAGATCAGATCGTCCACGTCCACGTCGGACCGGACCCGGGACCAAATATTATTGACCTCGCGCTTCATCATCGTCATGCTGTTCAACTCCTTTCCGCCCATCGAAATGGGTATAAAAATACCATCGTCTGCGCCGCAAACGATGGAGGAAAAAGACCGTGTTCAGAATTCGCCGGCCCTCATTCAGGCCCCGCGTTCGCGCACACTTTGCTCCCACCGCTTGCAGCCCGGCCAGCCGCCCTGGGTTACATAACGAAAGCTCCGCATCCTGTGCCGCCTCTTTCCTCTCTAATCCTTTAATAATGATTAGTTTTTCAGAACCTGCCTCTCAGCTTCGGTCCTTTCAATTATTGTAAACCTTTCTTCACTTTCTGTCAAGTAAATTTTTCTTTTTTATGCAAGAATTTTCCCTGTTTAGTGCAAAACCGGAGAGATGCAGCCAACCGCACCTCTCCGGTCCCGGCGTGTCCGCTCAGTTGGTGGGCTGCTGGTTGGAGAACTTGGTATAGGCCTGGCTCACCTTGTTTTGGGGCGCCTGTTCCACCTGATACCACCCCTTGGCCTGGGCCAGCTTGAACAGGTCGGTCTGGGTCATGTGGCTCTGGTTGAAGAGCTTCAGAAAGTCGTCCCGCAAACTCGTGCTGACGCATTCGGAGGCATAGCTGTCATAATTGGCGGACATCTTCTTCTCGCTGCAAAGAAAATCGGTCAATCTCTCCTGGTCGTTCATTGGTACTCCCTCCTCAGCGCAGATAGTTCAGCAGGGTCTTGTAGTTCTGCATGTGTTGGTCGGCGCAGCTCTGGAATTTGCTTTTCAGCTCCTGGTCCTGGCACTCCTGGACGGCGGACAAGTACTTGCAGTGGAGCACCTTCTCAAAGTCCAGCTGGTCGGACAGGCCATCCAGTTCCTTGGTGGTCAGATTGGACATAGACGTTCCTCCTTTTGGCGGGTCGGGCCCGTACTAAAGGTCAGTCTTGCCCAGCGGCTCCGGTTTTATGCGGGACTTTTGGCCTTCCCTCCCGGTCAAAGGTCCAGACCAGGTGGACCTTCCCCTCCAGCCGCTCCGGCCGCGCCAGGCAAAACAGGGGCTCCAGCGCCACCGGACCGTCCGTCCGGAATGGGGCCGCCAGGCGGAAGCCGTCCCCCTCCTTCCGGCACAACATAGGGCCACGGATCATACTACGGAGCAGCGGATCCCGGATCATCCGCTCGGGATGGGCCTCCCGGTACCACCGCTCCCCGCCGGAGAAGGAGAAGGCCATGACGGCCTCCGCCCCCGACGCCGGCCAGCAGCCCGCCCGCTCCAGCTCTCCCTGGGAGATGGTCCGCCAGAGCCGGAGCACATTTCCCTCGGGCGCCATGGTCCCCAGCAGCAGGCGGCCGCCCCGCTGTCCCAGCAGCCACACCTTATACAGCCCCCGGTCGTCCCTGGGGCGCACAGCCTCCAGCAGTACCCGCGGCCCGTCCCGGCGCAGGGTCAGGGTCCCGCCGCCCCTCATCTCCAGTTTCTGCTCCATCGCTCCCCACCCCTTCTCCCCTTATTCTATGCCGCGGGATTGGGAATTCCACACCGCTTCCCCGGCCACCCGTTTCCATTGGCCGCAGAAGAAAATTTTCCCTTGACAAACCCTTCCCTTTCAGCTAAAATCTACAACAAGCAAATGCGATGACGGGAATAAAGACGGCGGAATGTCCCTCTCAGAGAGCCGGTGGTTGGTGCGAACCGGTGTGTGGCGCCGCTGTGTATGACTGGTCCCCGAGCAGCCTGTTTGAAGGTTTCAGTAGAACAGGACGTCTGGCCCCGTTACCGGCCGCGGCCTTGTTGGAGGCTTTGAGGGCCGTTCGGGTGACCGGCGGCTGAACCAGGGTGGTACCGCGTGACATTCACGCCCCTGACTTTACCGAGTCAGGGGCGTTTTTCTATGCTCCCCGGCTCCCAACCGTCCCGCTCCAACCAGGCGGGAACCACGTAAGGAGGACATTATCATGAATCCAGGTTACAAAAAGTACATTCCCTTCCAGCCCCAGAAGATCGTGGGCCGCACCTGGCCCGACAAGGTCATCGCCAAGGCCCCCATCTGGTGCTCCGTCGACCTGCGGGACGGCAACCAGGCACTGGTGGACCCCATGAACCTCCAGGAGAAGCTGGAGTATTTCCACACCCTGGTGGACATCGGCATCAAGGAGATCGAGATCGGTTTCCCCTCCGCCAGCGAGACCGAGTATGAGATCTGCCGGGAACTGATTGAGGGGGGCCACATCCCCGACGACGTGACCATCCAGGTGCTGGTCCAGGCCCGGGAGCATCTGATCAAAAAGACCTTTGAGGCCATCAAGGGCGCTAAAAACGTGATTCTCCACTTCTACAACTCCACCTCCACCCTCCAGCGCAAGGTGGTGTTCCACATGGACACCGACGGCATCACCAAGATCGCCACCGACGCCGCCGACCTCATTTACGAGATGTCCCGCCCCCTCATCGAAGAGGGCATGAATCTCCGCTTTGAGTACTCCCCCGAGTCCTTTATGGGCACCGAGATGGACTATGCCGTGGAGATCTGCCAGGCAGTGCTGGACCACCTCCACGCCACCCCCGACAACAAGGTCATCCTGAACCTGCCCACCACGGTGGAGAACTGCATGCCCAACCAGTTCGCTGACATGCTGGAATACTTCTGCAAGAAGATCCCCGACCGGAACAGCGCTATCATCTCCCTCCACCCCCACAACGACCGGGGCTGCGGCGTGGCCACCGCTGAGATGGGCCTGCTGGCCGGAGCCGACCGGGTGGAGGCCACCCTCTTCGGCAACGGCGAGCGCACCGGCAACGTGGACATCGTCACCCTGGCTATGAATATGTTCACCCAGGGCGTGGACCCCAAGCTGGACTTCTCCAACATCAATAAGATCAAGGAGATGTTTGAGCGGTGCACCAAGATGCCCGTAGGCGACCGCCAGCCCTACGCCGGCAAGCTGGTCTTTACCGCCTTCTCCGGCAGCCACCAGGACGCCATCAACAAGGGCACCCAGTACATGAAGGAGTCCAATTCTGACTACTGGGAGATCCCCTACCTCCCCATCGACCCCGCTGACGTGGGCCGGGAGTACGAGCCCATCATCCGCATCAATTCCCAGTCCGGCAAGGGCGGCGCCGCCTATATCATGGAGCACAACTTCGGCTTTGACCTGCCCAAGACCATGCACCCCGAATTTGGCGCCATCGTCCAGGCCGAGACTGACCGGGTGGGCAAGGAGATCTCCCCCGAGCGCATCAACGAGCTGTTCCATCAGGAGTACATCGAGGCCAAGGAGCCCTACAAGCTGCTCAAGCACGCCTTCCAGGAGAGCGTGGACGCCGAGGGCCACTCCCATGTCACCTTCTGGGGCACCCTCCAGCACACCGACACCATCTTCAAGGTCTCCGGCGAGGGTAACGGCCCCATCGACGCCTTCTTCAACGCCATCAAGGACGAGAAAATGGCCCGCTTCACCTTCCTGGACTATTCCTCCCACGCCATCACCGACGGTTCCGACTCCCAGGGCGTGGCTTACATCCTGCTCCAGGACCAGCGCAGCGGCAAGAAATACTGGGGCGTGGGCCTGTCCCACAACATTAACCTGGCCCCCCTCCGCGCCATTCTCTCCGCCATCAACCGCGCCAAGAACGACCGGTGACCCGGTTCTCTTTCCCTCTCGATCTCCGGTCCCCCTTTACGGGACCGGAGATTTTTTATGCCTCTTTCCCGTCTTCAAGTCGCCGTTAGTTTTTTCTTAGCCTTCAAAAATTTCAGTTATTCTCCGCTTTATTTTCTTCTCCTGTCGTCATTTTCTTTAATACGCCTTTTTTATTTGACTTTTATTTTGTTTAAGGTATACTTACCTTGATATATTTGTCGTTCTCCGGCTTATGCCGGTCATTTCTGAGATCAAGGAGGCAGCCCCATGCCAAAGACCGCTGACGCCGCCGCCAAGGCATCCGCCAAGGCCCCGGCCCGCATGTCCAAAAAGGACCCCCTCACCCGTGAGCAGCTCCACGCCATAGACGCATGGTGGCGGGCTGCCAACTACCTGTCCGCCTGCCAGCTCTACCTGCTGGACAATCCTCTGCTCCGGGAGCCCCTCCAGCTCTCCCACATCAAGCAGAATATCGTGGGCCACTGGGGCACCTGCCCGGGCCAGAACTTTATCTACACCCACCTGAACCGGGCCATTGTCAAATATGACCTGGACATGATCTACATCTGCGGCCCCGGCCACGGCGGCAACGCCATTGTGGCCCAGGACTATCTGGACGGCTCCTACAGCGAGGTATACCCCAACATCAGCCAGGACACCGCCGGCATGAAACGGCTGTTCCGCCAGTTCTCCTTCCCCGGAGGCATCCCCTGCCACACAGGACCGGCCACCCCCGGTTCCATCAACGAGGGCGGGGAACTGGGCTACTCCCTGGCCCACGCCTTCGGCGCGGTGATGGACAACCCCGGCCTCATCGCCGCCTGCGTAGTGGGAGACGGAGAGGCGGAGACCGCCCCCTTGGCCGCTGCCTGGCACTCCAACAAGTTCCTCAATCCTATCACCGACGGAGCAGTCCTGCCCATTCTTAATCTGAACGGCTTCAAGGTATCCAATCCCACCATCTTCTCCCGGATCTCCCATGAGGAGCTGGAGATGTTTTTCAAAGGCTGCGGCTGGGAACCCCGGTTCGTGGAGGGCAGCGAGCCCAAGACCATGCACCAGAAAATGGCTGCCGCCCTGGACTGGGCGGTCCGGGAGATCCAGCGTATTCAGGAGTACGCCCGCACCACCGGGGACTCCGCCCGGCCCCGCTGGCCCATGATCGTCCTGCGCACTCCCAAGGGCTGGACCGGTCCCAAGGAGGTGGACGGCCAGCAGGTGGAGGGAAGCTGGCGGTCCCACACCGCCCCCATCCCCGTCCGGGACGGCAAGCCCGGCCGGGTCCAGGAGCTGGAGCGGTGGCTGCGCAGCTACAAACCCGAGGAGCTCTTTGACGAGCACGGCGCTCCCGTGCCCCTGCTCCAGGAGATTGCGCCCAAGGGTAGCCAGCGCATGGGCGCCAACCCCCACGCCAACGGCGGCCAGCTCCTCCGTGACCTGCGCACCCCCGACTTTCAGGAGTATGCCCTGGAGGTCCCACAGCCCGGCGCGGTGGAGGCCGAGGACATGGCGGTCCTGGGCCATTACGTCCGGGACCTGATGGAGCGCAATCTCAAGGGCCGGAACTTCCGCATCTTCGCGCCGGATGAGGCCGCCTCCAACCGCCTGTCCCAGGTTTTCGAGGTGACGGGCCGCCGCTGGTCCGACGGCATCGACCCCCGCTCCGATTCCAGCCTCTCCCACGATGGCCGCGTCATGGATGCCGCCCTGTCTGAACACCTGTGCCAGGGTTGGCTGGAGGGCTACCTCCTCACCGGCCGCCACGGCTTTCTCAACAGCTACGAGGCCTTTATCCGCACCGTGGACTCCATGGTGTCCCAGCACGCCAAGTGGCTGAAGGTGTGCAGCCAGCTCCCCTGGCGGCCCTCCATCGCCTCCCTGAACTACGTGCTGGCCTCCAATGTGTGGCAGCAGGACAACAACGGCTTCACCCACCAGGACCCCGGCTTCCTGGACCATGTGGCCAACAAGAAGGCGGACGTGGTACGCCTCTACCTGCCCCCCGACGCCAACTGCCTGGTCAGCTGTTTTGACCACTGCATCAAGAGCCGCAACTACATCAACGTGATCGTGGCCTCCAAGCTCCCCCGGCCCCAGTGGCTCAGCATGGACCAGGCCATCAAACACTGCACCCACGGCATCGGGATCTGGCAGTGGGCCTCCAACGACCAGGGCTACGAACCCGACGCGGTGCTGGCCTGCTGCGGCGATACCCCCACTCTGGAAACCCTGGCCGCCGTCACCATCCTGCACCACTATCTGCCCGATTTGAAGATCCGCGTGATCAACGTGGTGGACCTGATGAAGCTCCAGCCCCACACCGAACACCCTCACGGCCTCACCGACGAGGACTACGACGCCCTGTTCACCACCGACGCCCCCATCATTTTCGCCTTCCACGGTTACCCCACCCTGGTCCACGAGCTGACCTACCGCCGCCACAACAAAAAGCTCCATGTCCGGGGCTATAAGGAGGAGGGCACCATCACCACCCCCTTCGACATGCGGGTACGCAACGACATCGACCGCTTCCACCTGGTCATGGACACGGTGAAGCGGCTGCCCCAGCTGGGCAACAGCGCCTCCTACCTGATCCAGGAGATGAAGGACAAGCTGGTGGAACACCGGCAGTATATCACCACCCACGGTCAGGACCTGCCCGAAGTCCGGGAATGGAAATGGAACGACGGCAAGGGGATCTACTAAACGCCCGCTTTCCGCTGCACATCTGATACCAGCAGAATTTTCGTTTCCGGCCCGTGGGACCTGAACCCTATGCATGCAGCAGAGGCTAGGTCAGAGCCCTTGCCCTACCTTGGGTTCGACTTCTTATGGTCAATGAAATGAAACTCGCCTGTCCCGCCGGGACGGTCAAAAGCCCTTGACCGCCTCCATGCTCCATGCTATAATGATGACAATCGCCGGCATGAAGCCGACATCTCACCACAGCAGATTCCCCTTATCACGAAACAAGATACCGCGAAGGTATGTCTCGCCCAGAAGGGCGGAGCCTGCCTGCGCGGTATTTTTTGTAAGCAAGGAGTAGAGTTTATGACAAGATCCAATCAAAGCCTGAAAAATATGGTGATGGCTGCCCTGATGCTGGCGCTGGCCTACATCCTGCCCAACTTCACCGGAAACATTCCCCAGTTCGGTTCCATGCTGCTGCCCATGCACCTGCCCATCCTGCTGTGCGGCTTTCTGTGCGGAGGCCCGTGGGGGGCCGCGGTGGGCTTCATCGCTCCGCTGATGCGCTCCGCCGTTCTGGGGATGCCCCCCATGTTCCCCACCGCCGTCTCCATGGCCTTTGAGTTGGCCGCTTACGGCTTCGTGACCGGTTTTCTCTATCAGCGGCTGCCGAAAAATCTGGGCGGCATCTATGCCTCCCTCATCAGCGCCATGGTGTGCGGCCGGGTGGTCTGGGGCGTGGTCCGGGCGCTGATGACCCTGGCCGGCAACAACACCTTCTCCTTCGCCGCCTTCATTGCCGGCGCCTTCACCACCGCCATTCCCGGCATTATCCTCCAGCTGGCAGTCATCCCCGCCCTGGTCCTGGCCCTCCAGAAGGCCAAACTGGTCCCCCAGGCGGTGTGACCCATGGAGAAACTGACGGAGCTTCTGAAGAAGCATTATGACAACCACCCGGACATGGAGGTCCGGGACGCTGTAAAATTTCTCTACCAGCACCATATGGGGCCGGGGCACCTGATCGACAATGAGGAAGCCGCTCTGAGCCGGCTGGAGGCGGAGTGGGAGCAGGTAGAGGCCGACTCCACCTTCCCTCTGGCTGAAGCCCTCGGCAACGGTCTGCATAGGTTGAACCTCAGTGCTTGTAAAGCAAAACACCTATCCCCCAAAACAGTATGCCGCCTCTTTGTTTTGACGGCCCGGGAAGCGATGTCAGACCGCTCCGCCCTGGAACGGGATCTCGACTTGGTATATGAGCTGCCCTTTCCCCGGGAAACAGCCGCGGCTTTTTTGACCCAATACCGCTCCGACGGCTGTCTAGCGTTGGGGCACAGCGAACGTTACCGCCGTGCCTACCGGCCCGCCTACCGCGTGGTATCCGAATCTTATGTAAATCTGCTCCCCATACTGTCCGCTATTGACCGCGGCATGGCGGCGGAACCCCGGTTTCGGGTGGCCATCGACGGTCCCTGTGCCTCGGGCAAATCCACCCTGGGTGCGTCTTTGGCAAAGGTCTACCGCTGCCCCCTGGTCCATATGGACGACTTTTTCCTTCGCCCCGACCAGCGGACCGCGGAGCGGCTGGCCCAGCCCGGGGGCAACGTGGACTACGAGCGGTTTGACCGGGAGGTCCTCTCTCCCCTGTGCCGGGGTGAAACGGTCCGGTACCGCCCTTGGCAGTGCCGCGCGGCGGACTTCGGTCCGGAGATCACGCTGGAGCCCTCCCCCCTGACCGTGGTGGAGGGCAGCTACGCCCTGCGTCCCGACCTGCGGGACCGCTACCACCTGCGCATCTGGGTGGAGGCCCCCTGGGAGGTCCGGCTCAGCCGGCTGGCTCAGCGGGGCGGCCCCGGCTGTCTGAACCGCTTTCAAACCCAGTGGATCCCCATGGAGGACCGCTACTTCCAAGTATGCCGGGTAAAAGAATGCTGCCAGCTCACCTATCCCTGATGAAAAACCAGCCCCGCGTCCATGGATCGGACGCAGGGCTGGTTAATTCTATTGGGTTGTGTCAGCCCTGCTTGGGGCTGTTCCTGTCAGTTTTCCGGCGTTTTATTCCAGAAACGCCTCCACCTCTCCGGCAAGGCGGGACAGGTGCTCGCGAATGGGAATATGCTGGGGGCACAGCGTCTCACAGCGGCCGCAGCCCACGCACTGGTCCCCTCTGGCCCCGGGTTCCAGGTCCCGCCAGGCCCGCCCGGTCAGGGTCCGGTTCCCGTACATGGCCATGTTGTTCCAGATCTGGAAATTCTTGGGGATGTCCACTCCCTTGGGACAGGGAAGGCAGTAGCGGCAGCCGGTACAGCCATTTTTCAGCCGGCTCCGAAGCCGGTCCGCAGTCTTCTCCACCGCTTGTTTCTCTCCCTCGTCCAGGGGGCGGAAGCGGGAAAAGGTGTCCAGATTTTCCTCCAGCTGCTCCGGGGTGGACATACCACTGAGGACCACCGCCACTCCCGGCTGGCTGGCCACCCAGCGCAGGGCCCAGGAAGCGTCGGAGGCCGCCGGGTCCAGCCCCTTCAAAGGTTCCGTAACCTCCTGGGGCAGCTGGGCCAGGGAACCGCCCTTCACCGGCTCCATGACCACCACAGGGACTCCGCGGCTTCTGGCAAGCTCCAGACCCCGTAGTCCCGCCTGATGGTTCACGTCCATGTAATTGAGCTGGATCTGACAAAAATCCCACTCCCGGTAGTTCAGGATCTCCTCAAAAGCCTCGTAGGAGTCGTGGAAGGAAAAGCCCAGGCGGCAGATTTTCCCCTGCCTCCGGTACTCCTCCAGCAAAGAGAGGACGTCCAGCTCCAGCATCCGCTGCCAGGTCTTCCGGCTGAGGCTGTGGAGGAGATAGAAGTCCACATAGCCGGTCTGGAGCCGCTCCAACTGGCGCTCAAAGAGCTCCGCCGCCTGCTGGCGGCTGTTGATCTCCCAGCAGGGCAGCTTGGTAGCCAGGTAGTAGCTGTCCCTGGGGTACTGGGACAGAGTCCTGCCCAGAAAGGGCTCGCTCTCTCCGTCGTGGTAGGGCCAGGCGGTGTCGTAATAGGTGATCCCGCCCTCCATGGCCCGGCGGATCAATGCCGCCGCCCGCGCCTCGTCTATGTGCTTTGTCTCCGGGTCCATAGGAAACCGCATGCATCCGTAGCCCAGCAGCGAGGGATTCGCCCCCGTCCGCTCCATCTTCCGGTACTCCACGCTCTAATCCTCCTTCAAGGCTTCCGCCATCTGCTCCACCGCCTGGGCCACATAGGCCGGCAAGGGCTGCTCCTTCACACCGGCCACCACCACGCCGCAGCTGTTCATGGGCACCAGAAACTTTCTGGCCCGGCAGCCACCCACCGCCTCAGCCATGGCGGGGGTCACTTCCCCCAGGATGGCGTGGGCCACCACAATGCCCACCGGACCCAGCACCGCGTCCGCGTCCATGACGCCCCGGATCACCGGATTCTCTCCCGTGGCGCCAAAGTCGGCGCCCGCCTTGAGCATGGTGGCGGTGGCGATGCTGTTGGTGCCCAGGGCATAGACCTGAGCCTGGGGCAGGCGGGCCTTGACCCCCTCCACCAGCAGCTTTCCCAAACGGCCGCCCTGGCCGTCTACAACGACGATTTTCATGGTAAAATTCCCCGCTTTATTTCAGATGAGTCAATCATACCATATGGGACGCGCTTTGAAAAGAGAAAACCACCCGCCGGAGCCGCGCATAAGATGGCCCGGGGGTGGTATCCCTGTGTTCCTTATTTGACCGCGACAGCCGGGAGCTGCTGGTGCTGGCGGTGGCCCTGTCTGTCCTGCTGGCCCAGGACCAGGACGAGGACACCGTGGGCAAAATGGCCGCCTTTTTCACCATCGTGGGCGACACCCTGGCCCTCTTTGCCCTCCAGCCCAACCTGTTCCGGGACTGCCGCTCCCTGTGCCCTCCTGAGTCCGAAACGGGACAAGAGGCGGATACAGAAGAAGACCTCAACAGCCAAAAAACGCCCTGATCTCCTCCAGCCGGTCCACCGCCGCCTGGTACCCATGGCCCCACAGCAGCCGCAGCTTGTCCGGGTCCCGCTCCGTGCGGGACACCCCCATGGTGGACTCCGGGGCGATGACAAGCAGCTTTCCCTGGCGCTCCAGCTCAAAGATCCGCTCCCGGTCCTCGTTATACCGCTGGGCCCGGCTCTCCATGGCTGCCACAAAGTTGGGGTATTCCCGGTAAGTCTTGCGGATCAGGGGCATCAGCTTCTCCCCTTTCCGCACATAGTCCCGTGGATGGGTCATGACCACCATCACCCGGTCGCAGCCCTGCTCCATGGCGTGCTTCCAGGGGATGGAGTCGGCCACGCCTCCGTCCAGGTAGGGCTGGCCGTTGATGTGGTAAATGGGAAACATCAGAGGCATGGCGCAGGTGGCCTGAAGCAGCGGGGAGTTCCGTTCCCTCCGGGCCACCTCCATATAGTCCGCCTCTCCCGTGTTCAGGTTGGTGACCACCGCCTCCACCTGGCCGGGATAGGCGGCGAAGGCATCATAATCAAAGGGGATCAGCTCGTTGGGGATGGTATCATAGGCAAATTTCAACCCAAAATAGCTCCGGTTATTCTTGTCCGCCAGGTTGTTCATCCCCATATACCGGCGGTCCGGCGCATAGGTGGTGACCACTTCCAGGTTCCGCCTGGGTTGACGTGAGAGGTAGCTCACCCCATAGGCGATACCCGCCGAGACCCCCACCAGGTAGTCGGGCATAATGTTTCCCTCCAGCATACCGTCGCACACGCCGCTGGAAAAAATCGCGCGGAGGGCTCCGCCCTCCAGAACCAGTCCTGTTTTCATAGTGCAAACCTCGTTAGTTCAGGATTTTTAAGCATTTTTATTATATCCCTTTTTTGCGGCTTTTGCAATCGAATTGACAGAACGACCTCCGGGGGATATGATAGTCCCATCTGTTTCCAAACTATTTTCCGGAAAGGATGATAGACCATGGTCCATTACTGCAACAGTGTGGAAGAACTGATCGGCAGCACCCCCCTGCTCCGGCTGGACCGCTACGGGGCGGAGCATCACTTTACATCGACTGTGCTGGCAAAGCTGGAGTATCTCAATCCCGCCGGTTCCGCCAAGGACCGGGTGGGATTGCACCTCATCGAGGACGCGGAGGCCCGGGGACTGCTGAAACCCGGCTCCACCATCATCGAACCCACTTCCGGGAACACCGGCATCGGTCTGGCCTGTGTGGCCGCCGTCCGGGGATACAAGGTCATTCTCACCATGCCCGACACCATGAGCGCCGAGCGCCGGGCCATGCTGGCGGCCTACGGCGCCCAGCTGGTCCTCACCCCCGGAGCGCAGGGGATGCAGGGGGCGGTGGAAAAGTCCCGGGAGCTGGCCGCCTCCATTCCCGGCAGCTTCATCCCCGGCCAGTTCGACAACCCCGCCAACCCTGAGGCCCACTACCGCACCACCGGCCCCGAGATCTGGCGGGACACCGACGGGACGGTGGACATCTTTGTGGCCACCGTGGGCACCGGCGGCACCCTCTCGGGCACCGGACGCTATCTGAAAGAACAAAACCCCCGGGTCCGGGTGGTGGCGGTGGAGCCCGACGCCTCCCCCCTGCTCTCCGGCGGACAGGCGGGTCCCCACCAGATCCAGGGCATCGGCGCCAACTTTATTCCCGCCACACTGGACCGCTCTGTCTACGACCAGGTGATCCGGGTGAAGGACGAGGACGCCTTCCAGGCGGGCCGGGACGTGGTCCGGACTGAGGGCATCCTGGTGGGCATCTCCTCCGGGGCGGCCCTGTGGGCGGCGGGACAGCTGGCCCAGTTGGAAGAAAACCGGGGCAAGACCATCGTGGTCCTTCTGCCCGACTCCGGGGACCGCTACCTGTCCTCCCCCATGTTCGGGAGGTGAGCAAAATGGCATTGATGATCCGTACAGCCACTCCAGCCGATTTGGAGGCAGTGACCCGGGTGGAGGCTGCCTGCTTCCCGCCAGCCGAGGCGGCCACCCGCGAGGACTTTATGGGCCGTCTGGCAGCCTATCCTGACCATTTCTGGCTCCTTTACGAGGGGGACAAGCTGGTCAGCTTTGTCAACGGCATGGTCACCGACGAGGCCGACCTCCGGGACGAGATGTACCAGGACGCCTCTCTCCACCGGGAGGACGGCGCCTGGCAGATGATCTTCGGGGTCAACACCCTCCCGGAGGCACGACGCCGGGGCTATGCCCAGCTGCTGCTCCGCCGGGCCATCGAAGACGCACGGGCCCAGGGCCGCAAGGGACTGGTCCTCACCTGCAAGGAGGCCCTGCTGCACTACTACGGCAATTTGGGCTTTGTCAGCGAGGGCGTATCCGGTTCCACCCACGGGGACGTTGTGTGGTATCAGATGCGCCTGCGTTTCTGACCGGAGCCGCATAATTTCACAGGAAAGAAAGAACAATAGGGATACATCACGAAACGAATGGAGGTATCCCATGAAACGTTCCTTCTCTCTTTCCCGGAGGCTGGCGGCTCTGATGGCACTGGCCCTGGTGTGTACCCTGTCCTCCCCCGCCTCCGCCTTTTTCTGGAACAAAAAGGAAGACGCGCCCTACGTGAGCGACTTCTCCAAAAACGGACTGATTGGCTCCATCATCGCCTTCGAGCCGGAGGACTTTGTGGTCAAAACGGACAACAAGGCCACCCTGAACAGCATCACCATCGACACCCTCCCCGACCCGGGGGCCGGCATCCTGGTCATCGGCGGACAGCCCCTGGCGGCGGGCGCCGTGGTGGACAGCACCGCCCTGGGCGGACTGCGCTTCCAGTCCTCCCAGAATCCCATCGTCACCACCACCGCCTTCACCTTCACCCCCTCTTTCTCCTCCGGTCAGGACAGCAGGACCACCACCGTCACCCTGTACCTGCTCACTCAGGAGAACCAGGCCCCCATCGCCCGGAACATGGACCTGTCCACCTATAAGAACATCGCCATCACCGGCTATTTCGACGCGGTGGACAGCGAAGGGGACCTGCTCTCCTTTGAGCTGACCTCCAACCCCGCCCGGGGCGCTGTCACCATGGCGGAAGACGGCTCCAGCCAGTTTGTTTACACCCCCTATGAAAATAAAACGGGTAGCGACTCCTTCACCTACGTGGCCGTGGACCCCGCCGGCAACACCTCCTCCGAGGCCAAAGTCACCGTCCGCATCGAGAAGCCGGACACCAAGGTGACCTACGCCGACATGGAGGGCAGCAGCGCTCACAAGGCCGCCATCCGTCTGGCGGAGGAGGGCGTCTATGTGGGCGAGTATATGAACGGGCAGTACTTCTTTGAGCCCGACGAGCCTGTGAGCCGCGCCCAGTTCCTGACCATGGCCATGGCGGTATCCGGTCTGGAGCCCATGGAGGACGTCACCCTCACCGGGTTTGCCGACGACAGCGCCATCCCCACCTGGGCCAAGGGCTCTGTCTCCGCAGCCCTCAAGGCCGGGACCATCCAGGGCTCCCGGGATGAAGAGGGCGCCCCCGTCTTCGGCGCGGACCAGACTGTCACCCTTGGCGAGGCCACGGTGATGCTGGACCGCCTGCTGAACATCACCGACGTCCCCGCCGAGGTCTTCTTCTCCGACAGCGACGCCCACTGGGCCGCCCAATCCGCCGCCAATCTGACCGCTTCCGGTATTCTGAACACCGGAGCCGCCAACTCCGCCGCCCTGTCCTGTTCCCTGACCCGGGGCGAGGTCGCGGAGATGCTGGACGGCGCTCTGGACGTCATGGCTGCCCGGGAGGAGGGCAGCTGGCTGCCCTGGTGATTCATTTCCAAGTCGATGACAATGAAAACAGCCCTTGGAGCCTTTGCTCCAAGGGCTGTTTTGTTAATCTTCGTCCGCGGCGGCGTCATAGATGGGCCGGGAGCCTCCATTGGCCCCGGCAGCGGGGGCGGCAGACACCCCGGCGGCAGCCCGGAACCGGGCGCGGGACTTCTTGATCTCGTCGTAGGCCTCGGCCACCGCCTCCTCGGTGCGGCGCAGGGCGTCCTCGCAGTACTCGTTGGCCGAGCGCTTCAGCTCCCGGCTGCGCTCCTCCGCCGTCTGCATCATCTCGTTGGCCCGCTGCTTGGCCTGGAGGGTGATCACGTCCTCCGCCAGCAGCTGCCGTGCCTTATCCTCCGCGGCTTTGCGGATGGACTCGGCCTCCCGCTTGGCGGAGGCCACCAGCTCAGCCCGGTTGGCCATCATCTTCCGGGCCTCCCCCAGTTCCATGGGGAACTGGCTGCGGATGTCGTCGATGAGATCCAGAGCCCGGTCCCGCTCCACAATGCACTTGTCGTTGGAGAAGGGGGCGTTTTTCGCCTCGTCGATCATTTCAAAAAGCATGTCCAGCAGTTCTTCCACACCGCTTGCCATTGGTTATCCTTCCTTTCCCTGCAGCTCGCTCATACGGCGGTTCACATCGTCCACGATCTCCCGGGGCACAAAATCCGCCAGGTCCGCTCCGTAGCGCGCCATCTCCTTGACGATCGTGGAGCTGAGATACGTATACTTTTCACTGGAGGCCAGGAACATGGTCTCCAGCCGGGGATTCAGCTTCCGATTGATGACCGCCATCTGGACCTCCTGCTCGAAATCTGACACTGCTCGCAGGCCCTTGACCACCACATGGGCCCGGCGGCGCTTGGCATAGTCAGCCAACAGCTCGTCGGAAAAATCCACTTCCACATTGTGGAACCGCTCGGTGGAACGGCGCAGCAGGTCCACTCGCTCCTCCGGCGTAAACATCCCCTGCTTTTTGGAGTTGACCATCACGCAGACGATCAGCTTATCAAAACAGGCGGCCGCCCGCTTGATGATGTTCAAATGGCCCAGGGTGACCGGGTCAAAGCTGCCGGGATAGATGGCGACGCTCATGTTCTCTCACTCCCCGCCCGGCGGCAAATGGTCAATTTGATCTTACCGTACCGGTACTCTCTCCCTTGCTCATAGGGGGGCGCCAGCGGAGGAAGTTCCCGATCCGCGGCACTTTCGCAAATCATTATACCATGTTCCGCAAGAATGTCAAACCTTGTGATGGCTTCCATGCTTTTTTCCAGCAGCTCCGTGTGATAAGGGGGGTCCAACAGGATCACGTCAAACTTCTCCCGGCAGGAGGCCAAAAAGGACAGCGCGTCTCCCTGGACCACATGGGACCGCTCGGAAAAACCGCAGGTCTTCAAATTCTCCCGGATCAGCGCTGTCGCCTCCCGGCGCTGGTCTACAAAGGTGCAGCGGTCTGCCCCCCGGGAAAGGGCCTCAATCCCCAGCTGCCCGGTGCCGCCGAACAGGTCCAGCACCTTGCGGCCCTCGATCTCAAACTGGATGATATTGAACAGGGATTCCTTCACCTTATCGGTGGTGGGACGGGTGTCCATCCCCTGGAGTTCCTTTAACCGACGGCCCCGGGCCGCTCCGGAAATCACACGCATAAGTTTTGTTCCTTTCTTTTCGTTTGTTGTATGCACTGAAAAATTTTGGTTTATGGGGCAGCAGTTTTACGCTCTGTAGGACTGACCTATGCGGACTGCCGATGAATCAAGCTGCATGCAATAGACGGACCAACGCGGTCAAGGACCACGCCGCACAATTGTGAAACCCAGGCGCAGGATTCAGCGGCTGTTGAATCCAAGTTTCCCCGACCCAGGGCCGAAGGCCCGGAAAGAGAGGCAACAGAACCGAATTTTGCGCGCCGGACGCAAGGAATACTTTCCCAATCGAACTCTCATCGGGTCCGGGCCCGCGGGCCCGGAGATTTTTTGGGTACTTTTGTATCTCTACAAAAGTACCTCGCCCGGGGGCGAAATATCCCCATCTCCCGTCCCGCCCGCAGGCGATGCTCAATGTTCGTGGTTCTTTGCCGCGGCGGCCCCAAGGGGCCGCCCTACCATACGTTGAACAACAGTCACCACAAACCATAGCCTCTGCCTCGTAAACTGGCCCTCATGCTGATACATCCCTCGAAGGTAAGGGCAGAGCCCTTGCCCTACATTACATGAGTTTCCGCTTCCATGGACAGCTAAACTAAAATTTATTCTTCCCCATGAAAGTATTGGTACACCGCCTGGGCGGCATTCTTCGGCACGACCTCCTGAAGCTGCTCCAGCGAGGCGGCTTTGATGGTCTTGACGCTTTTGAAATGCTTCAGCAACTGGGTGCGGCGCACCTCCCCCACCCCGGGTATTTTGTCCAGAACAGAGGTTTTTACGTGTCCCGCCTGGAGCTGCCGGTGGTACTCGATGGCAAAGCGGTGGGTCTCCTCCTGGATCTGGCCGATGAGGGCGAACACCGCCGGGATGGCCTGGATGCCAATTTCCCGGCCGTCCGGGTGGACCAGGGCACGGGTCCGGTGCCGGTCATCCTTTACCATTCCGTAGGCCGGGATGTCCAGATTCATGGCTGCCAGCACCCGGGCGGCCACCTTCACGTGCTCGTGTCCACCGTCGATGAGGAGCAGGTCGGGCTTGTCGGAGAATTTTTCGTCTCCGTCCAGATAGCGGCGGAACCGCCGGGTGAGCACCTGTTCCATGGAAGCGTAATCGTCAGGGCCGTCCATGTCCTTCAGCTTGAACCGCCGGTAGTCCCGTTTCAGGGGCTTTCCATCCACGTAGACCACCATGGAGGCCACGATGTCGCTGGCTCCCTGGTTGGAGATGTCGTAGGACTCCATGCGGCGGGGCGGACCGTCCAGTCCCAGCATCCGTCCCAGCGCCTCCAGCAGCTTATTTTGCCGTTCTTCCCGGGTGGTGGCCCGCTCCACCTCCTCCCGGGCGTTCTGGTTGGCCAGGCGGATCAGGTCCATCTTCGCGCCCCGCTGGGGGGTGACCAGCTCCACCCGGCTGCCCACCTGCTCGGACAGCATCCGGGTCAGGGACACCTGGTCCGTCAGCTCGCAGGGCAGCAAGATCTGCTTGGGCAGGCGGGTCCGGCCCACATAGTATTCCCGCATGAGGGAGGACAGAACGCTGCCCTCGTCCTCCTCCACCGGAGATTCAAACAGGTCAAAGTCCTTGGCGGCTAGCTCTCCCTCCACATAGTGAAGCACCACAAAGCAGCTCTTGGCCGTCCCCCGGAAAAAGCCGGTGACGTCTGTGTCGGCCAGGGAACCGGCAATGACCTTCTGCCGCTTGCCCAGCAGCTCGATGGCCCGCAGGCGGTCCCGGAGCTCGGCGGCCTGTTCAAAGCGCAGTTCCTCCGCTGCCCGCTCCATCTCGGCGGTCAGGTCGGCCTGGACCTCCTTGAAGTGACCCTCCAGCAGAGAGACCGCCTGGGCCATGGCCCGGTCGTGCTGCTCCTTCCACTCATCGCTCCGGCAGTAGCCGTCACACTTGCCCATGTGGAAGTTGAGGCAGGGCCTCTCCTTGCCGATGTCCCGGGGAAACTTTTTATGACAGGAGGGCAGCCGCAGGGCGGTGCGCAGGGCATCGATGATAGCCTGGGTGTTGTGGCGGCTGGCATAGGGACCAAAGTACCGCGCCCCGTCCTCCGCCGCCTTGGAGGCCAGGGAAAACCGGGGATAGGCCTCGTTGGACAGGCGGATATAGGGGTAGCCCTTGTCATCCTTCAGCAGAATGTTGTACCGGGGCTGGTGCCGCTTGATCAGAGAGCACTCCAGCACCAGGGCCTCAAACTCGCTGTCGGCGATGATCACGTCAAAGTGGTCGATCTGGGACACCATAGCCCGGGTCTTTTCCGTGTGGGAGGAGGAGTCCTGAAAATACTGAGACACCCGGTTTTTCAGCGCCTTGGCCTTGCCCACATAGATCACCGTGTTCTTGGCGTCCTGCATAATATAGACACCCGGCTTCAAGGGCAGGCTGTGGGCCTTCTCCTTCAGCTCGTCAAAGGTCATGTGCTCCCTCCTCTCCCCATTTTTTGCGCAACGTCAAAAAAGGCGCCGCGTTGCGGCGCCTTTTGCTGGTAATCGGCTTACTCGGAAAAATCAGAAGAAATCATCTTGTACAGGGCCTCGACCGCTTCCTTCTCATCAGGACCATCCGCAATGAGCTTGATGGGGGTGCCCTTTACAATCCCCAGGGACAGAACGCCAAGCAGGCTCTTGGCATTCACCTTGCGCTCCTCCTTTTCCACCCAGATGGAGCTCTTGAACTCGTTGGCCTTCTGAATGAAGAAAGTAGCGGGTCTGGCGTGCAGACCGACCTGGTTGTTCACGACTGCTTCCTGACTATACATAAGCTGTACCTCCGCCTCGTCGTTTTGGTGTGACACTAGCATACCAGATTTATCCCGTCTACGTCAATGACATTTTTCACAAATATTACTCTGGTTTTCACCGAAAAATTACGGGAGCTGGACGGGATTTTCAGCATTTTTTTGTGAAGTGATAAAATTTGGGCATTTTTTCCCCGCCGAAAGGGCTTTAAAACTTTTCTTGTTTTATTTTAGGCGTCTGCGCAAATTTTCTCGTTCCGTTTCCCTCCGGAGGCTATGGGCTGCGCCTACGCGTGATTGCGACACTTACCGCAGCTCCGCCACGGTGACGCCGTCCTCGCCTTCGCCGTAGCGGCCGGGCCGGAAAGACTTGACATACCGGCTGCGCTTGCAATAGTCCCGGACCGCCTTGCGGACGGCCCCGGTGCCCTTGCCGTGGATGATGGTCACTGTCTCCAGCTTGCCCATCATGGCGGTATCCAGGAACCGCTCCAGCACCGCGATGGCCTCCAAGGTCTCCATGCCCCGCAGGTCGATTTGGCTGGGCACGGCGGCGGTGCGCAGGGTGTGCTGGGCCTGGGTGATGATGCGTTTGGCTTCCTTCTGAGCCTTGCCGGCCCCCTCCACCACCCGGACCTCCTCCTGCTTGGCGGTGATCTTCAAAATGCCGGCCTGGAGCTGGAGCACCCCGTCCTTGTTTACCGACAAAACCGTGGCCTTGGTGCCCATGGACACCAGCTCCACCGTGTCTCCGGCCACCGCGGGCCGGGTGGGGGGCGGCGCCTCCACCTCCTGGGCGGAACCACCAATGTTCCGCTCCGCCTCGTTGAGCAGCCGCCGGGCCTCCGCGCGGCTGTCGTTGACCCGCTGCCAGTCCAGCTTGTCCTGGCGTTTTTTCATGTCCTTCAGCTCGGCCAAAGCCAGGTCGCTGGCCGCCCGGGCCTCCTGAATGATGGCCCTGGCCTCGGCCTGGGCCTTCTCCACCACCTTGGACCGCTCCTCCTCCAGCTTCTTCCGGTACTCCCGGGCCTTGGAGGCCGACTGCTCCATCTCCAGTTTGAGCCGCTTGGCCTCGGCCCGCTCCCGCTCCATCTCCTGGCGCTGCTGGTCCAGGCGGGTGAGCACATCCTCAAAGCGGACGTTCTCCGCGTCCAGCCGGGCGGCGGCCTTGTCAATGATATATTCGGGCAGACCCAGGCGGCGGGAAATGGCAAAGGCGTTGGACTTGCCCGGGATGCCCAGCACCAGCCGGTAGGTGGGGGCCAGGGTGTCCACATTGAACTCGCAGGAGGCGTTCTCCACCCCTGGGGTGGTCATGGCGTATACCTTGAGCTCGGCGTAATGGGTGGTGGCGGCCACCTGGGCCCCCAGGCCCCGGGCCGACTCGATGATGGCGGCGGCCAGGGCGGCGCCCTCCACCGGATCGGTGCCCGCCCCTAGCTCATCGAAGAGGATAAGGGTATCCCGGTCCGCCTCCTCCAGGATGCCCACAATGTTGGTCATGTGGGAGGAGAAGGTGGACAGGGACTGGGCGATGGACTGCTCGTCGCCGATGTCGGCCAATACCCGCTCAAAGACCCGGACGGTGGAGTCATCCTTGGCCGGGATGTGCAGGCCGCACTGGGCCATCAGCGTGATGAGGCCCATGGTTTTCAGGGTCACCGTCTTGCCGCCGGTGTTGGGGCCGGTGATGACCAGAGTGTCAAACCGCTCCCCCAGCTCCAGGTCGTTGGCCACCGCCTTCTTCTGGTCCAGCAGGGGGTGCCGCGCCCCCCGCAGGTGTAAATACTTGTCAGAGAGCCTGGGCTCGGTACACTCCAGCTTCAAGGACAGCTTGGCCCGGGCGAAGATCTCATCCAGCCAGACCAGCAGGCGGTAGTCCTCCAGAATGTCCTCCTTGTGGGCGGCGCAGTCAGCGGACATCTGGGCCAGGATGCGCTCGATCTCCTTTTTCTCCTTGGCCAGTAGCTCCCGCAGCTCGTTGTTGGCCTTCACCACCCCCATGGGCTCGATGAAGAAGGTGGAGCCGGAGGAGGACACGTCGTGGACCAGGCCGGGAATGTCGTTCTTATGCTCCGACTTCACCGGCACCACATACCGGTCCGAGCGGATGGTAATGATGGACTCCTGCAGGTATTTGGACTGGTTGGAGGAGATGATCTTTTGCAGAATGTCCCGCACCTTGGCCTCGGTGGCCCGCATGTGGCGGCGGATGGAGGCCAGCTCCCCGCTGGCGGAGTCGGCGATTTCATCCTCTCCGAGGATGGAGCTGGTGATGGTCTCCTCCAGGAATTTATTGGGCGTCAGGGCGCGAAACAGGTGGGAGATGGCGTTTTTCTCCTCCCCCGCCCCGTAGTCTCCGGCGGTGCGGGCCGCCCGGAGGACGGCGGCGATGTCCAGCAGCTCCCGGGTGTTCAGGCTGCCCCCCATGTCCGCCCGCTGGAGGCTGGCCACCACCGGACGGATGCCAGAAAAGCCGGGCGTCCCCCGGAGGATCAGCATGTTCACGGCGGCGGAGGTCTCCTTCTGGGCCCGCTCCACATCGTCCAGGTCGGTCAGCGGCCGCAGAGCCAGGCAGCGCTCCCGTCCCTCGTCGGTGACGGCGCAGCCGGCCAGCCGCTCCAGCACCCGGGGCAGCTCCAGGACCTGAATGGATTTTTCAAACAGTTCACTCATATTAAAAACTCCTATTGAGATGCTTGGTCTTATTATGTCCCTATTGTCGCACAAAGCGGCGGTTTTGACAAGAGGCTGGGCTATCATCTGCATTTAACCTGAATTTGACCGGAGCATGGTGGAAAAGAACGCAGGGCCCGCATAGAATAAGTTCAGACAGAAGGGACGGAACGTCCTCCAAATTCCGGGGGACGGCGGCTGTGACCGGTTCTCCGGCACAGACCCCCTCCTCTGTTCCATATAGAGGTCCTCCGGGGCCAGTGCACCTCTTTTTCATTTTCCCTCTCCCTGACACGCAAAAGCGGACGCCTGCACCTGCCGGCGTCCGCAATTTTTATGGGATCACACCCGCCCGGAGAGGGGCGTTCCATCTTTCATCCCACCCAATGGGCGGTAGACGGTGAAATACATGGTGAGGAAACAGGCCATCCCCCCCACTAACTGGGACACGGACTCCGCCACGAAGACTCCCGTGGTCCCCAGCCAAATGGGAAGGATCACTGTGAGCGGGGCGTTGATGATGGCTTTGCGCAGCAGGGAGAAAAACACCGCCTGTTTGGAACGGCCCAGGCCCACAAAGACCGCCTGCCCCGCCGACTGGAGGGACATGGGGATAAACAGGCCGAAGTAGATGCGCAGCGCCGGGATCCCCGCCGCAATGACCTCCGCCTCGTCGCTGAAGATCCGGATCAGCAGTCCGGGGAAGGCCATGGCCACCGCCCAGAACAGAAGGGCGTAGGCCACCGTCAGGCCGCAGCTGAACCGGATGGACTCCCGGACCCGGCTGTACTTCCCTGCCCCGTAGTTGTACCCGGTCACCGGCTGGGAGCCGTTGGCCAGACCGTGGACGGGCATGAAGAACACCTCCCGCAGGGAGTTGATAATGGTCATGATACCCACATACAGGTCGCCGCCGTAGGCCTGGAGGGTGGCGTTGCACACCACCTGGACCAGGCTGTTGGTCATGTTCATGCAGAAACCGGACAGGCCCAAGCCCACGATCCGCTTGGTCCGGCGGGCGTCCAGCCGCAGGCAGCTCCGCCGCAGCTTCAAAATGGCCTGCCGCCCCGTCAGGAACCGGAGCACCCAGACTGCGGACAATCCCTGGGAGATGACCGTGGCCAGCGCCGCGCCCTTCACGCCCATACCCAGCGCAAAGATGAAAATGGGGTCCAGAACAATGTTGATGACCGCCCCAATGACCACCGTCCACATTCCGATGCGTCCAAACCCCTGGGAGCTGATGAAGGGATTCATCCCCAGGCTGACCATCACAAACAGGGTCCCACAGAGGTAGATGGTCATATAATCGTCGGCATAGGGAAAGGTGGCGTCGCTGGCGCCGAACAGATAGAGGATGGGCCGCTTCAACACCATGAAAAAGGCGGTTGCCGCCAGGCCAAGGACCATCAGGAGGGTAAAGGAATTTCCCATGACACGCTCTGCCTCGTCCTCGTCCCCCTGTCCCCGGCAGATGGAGCACAAGGGGGCGCCCCCGGTGCCGCACAGGTTGGCCAGTCCCATGATGATGGACACGATGGGCATGGCGACCCCCAGTCCGGTGAGGGCCAGGTGGCTGCTGTCGGGCAGCCGGCCCAGGTAGACCCGGTCCACCACGCTGTACAGCACATTGACCAGCTGGGCCGCCGTCATGGGCACCGCCAGAGACAGAATATTACGAGAGATACTCCCTTTGGAAAAATCATTCTTTTTCTCAGCCGTCGGACCCGCCTCCTCTGCGCAGAAAACCGCTGGCGAGGCGCCGCCAGCGGTTTTGCAGGGCCGTCATCCGGCCCGTTCAATCGTAACACGGTTTTTTAATTTTAGCACATTTTTTCCGGGATGAAAAGCCTCTTTTATTGGGCTTTCAGCTCGCTGATCCGCTTTCCGTTGATCAGCAGGGACTTTTCGGCTCGGCGGCGCTGCTCGGCCTTCTCCTCCTTGTTCCGGACACGGGCGTACTTGCCGTAGAGGTAGTGGATGCCTTCCACATAGCCCTGAAGGCCCATGCCCATGATCCGCTTCTCAGCGGCCTGACCAACGTAGGAAACCTGACGGAAGGGTTCACGGCTCTTGACGTCGGAGATGTGGACCTCCACCGTGGGGATACCCACGCCCTTGACGGCGTCCAGCAGCGCCACGCTGGTGTGGGTGTAGGCGCCGGGGTTGATGACGATGCCGTCCACGTCGCCATAGGCCATCTGAATACGGTCCACCAGGTCGCCCTCGTGGTTGGACTGATAGGTCTCCAGCTCCACACCCAGATTGTCACAGGTCTCCTGCACCAGCTCCATCAGCGCCTGATAATCCTGCTTGCCGTAAATATCCGGTTCCCGGATGCCCAGCATATTTAAATTCGGTCCATTCATCACCAGCAGTTTCATTTTGAAAACCTCCTCATAATTTCCGTAATGGTATCATCCAAAACAATATTGTCTACCGCCCAGTCCGACGCCTGCTGATACAGGGGGAGCCGGCGCTGGTACAATGTCTCCAAATTATTGGCCTGGGAGACGGGCCGCCCATCCACAGGCAGCTGGTCCAGGGGTCTGCGCAGGAAGATCACCGTGGAGTTCTGACGCAGGGGATCCAGGTTCTCTGGACGAGTGACAACTCCGCCGCCGGTGGCGATGACCAATCCCGACTCCCGGCTCACCCGGCACAGAATCTCATGCTCCAGGCGGCGGAAAGCCTCTTCCCCGTCTTGGGCGAAGATCTCCGGGATGGTGCGCCCCGCCTCTTCTTCGATCAGCACGTCGGTGTCCACCAGCTTTCGGCCCAGACGTTGGGCCAAAGCCTGTCCCACCGTGGTCTTGCCGCAGCCCGGCATTCCGATCAACATCAGGTTACGGGTGTTCCGCTCCATTTCCCGGATGATCTCATCCACCCGCTCGTCGGGAATGGGGCGGTCCAGGAACATCTCAGCCGCCGCCTTGGCCTGGGCCACCAGCATCCCGAGGCCGTTGGCGTTCCGCACCCCCAGCTTTTCCGCATCCAGCAGGAACTGGGTCTTGGCGGGATTGTAGATCAGGTCGAAGGCACCCTCCAGCTTGGGGAACCGGGACAGGTCCAGCGGGGCCTTCCCGGTGTTGGGATACATGCCCACGGGGGTGGTGTTGACGATGATCTGGGCGTCGGCGTGGCGCTCCAGATTGCCGTAGTTATCCGGCCCGGTCCGGGAAATGGTCACCCGCTCCCGGGTCCCCAGGTCCCGGAGCACCGCGTGGACCGTGAGGGAGGCGCCGCCGGTGCCCAGCACCAGGGCCTTTTTCTTGGCCACTTCCGCCCCGGCGGAGCGCAGCAGGTAGGCAAAGCCGTAGTAGTCGGTGTTATGTCCCAGCAGGGTCCCGTCCGGCCGGCGGAGGATGGTATTCACGCTGCCGATATGGCGGGCCTGGGGGGTCAGCTCCGCGCAGTAGGGGATCACCGCTTTTTTATAGGGGATGGTCACGTTCAGCCCCTGGAACTGCCCCATCTGGAGAAAGGGCCCCAGTTCCTCCGGCGTCAGCTCGATCAGGCGGTACTCATAGTCGGCCAGCTTCCCGTGGATGGCGGGAGAAAAGCTGTGGCCCAGCTTCTCGCCGATCAGTCCGTAGAATCTCTTTCCAGCCATGTCAGCAGATCACCTCATTGTAGGTCCCCAGATACCGCATCCGCTCGCTGTCCACCTCCAGGTCCCGGAACAGCTGCTCCATCTCGGGGGCGTATACCGAGGCCTCGATGTCAAAGTAGAACATAAACTCAAATTCCCGACCGGGCAGGGGACGGCTCTCCAGCTTCTGGAGGTTGATATTCAGGGCGTAGAACTTGGCCAGCACGTGATAGAGGGAGCCAGGCTTGTGGGGCAGGGTCATCATCAGGGAGGTGCGGTCGGCTCCGGGGTAGATCTCCGGCTTCTTGGAGATGCAGATGAACCGGGTGTAGTTGTTGTCCTGGTCCTGCACGTTCTCTTGGAGGGTCTGGAGGCCGTACAGCTCGGCGCAGAACCGGGAGGACAGGGCTGCCACATCCTTGCGTTCGGACTGGGACACCAGCCGGGAGGCCACGGCGGTGTTCTCCACGATGTTGACCTTCACATCCTTCAGCCCCGCCAGGTAGCCCGCACACTGGCTGATGGCCTGCTCATGGGAGAAGACCTCCCGCACATCCTCCAGCCGGGTGCCGTGCTTGGCCAGCAGGTTGTGGCTAATCTTCAGCCGGGCGGAGCGGACAATATAAAAATTGTGCCGGATCATCAGATCATATACCGCCTTGACGGAGCCGGCGGTACTGTTTTCAATGGGCAGCAGGCCATACTGGCACATGCCGCTCTCCACGGCTTTGAACACATGGTCAAAGGTCTGGACATAGACGATGTTGGGGGACTTGAACAGCCGGTCGCAGGCGATCTGGGAGTAAGCCCCTTCGATGCCCTGGCAGGCCACGGTGGGCCGCTGGGGAAACAGCTTGGGGGTGGTGTCCATGGCTTTCTTGATCCCGTCGTAGACCTGGGAGCCCCGGCCCATCTTCCCGTTTTGGTAGGAACGGCTGGCGGCTAAAATGGTCCGGTACATGGACTGGGCGTAATCGGCCAGTTCCTCTCCGGCCTGGTCCCCGATCTTGCCCAGCAGGGCCCGCTCCCGTCCGGCGTCCAGCACCGGAAGCCCGTTCTCCATCTTGTACTCCGCCACCTGGGCGGCCGCCTCCATCCGGGCCTTGAACAGGTCCACCATCTGGCGGTCGATCTGATCGATCTGTCCGCGAATCTCTTCCAGACTCTGACTCATATTTGATCTCCTCCTAAAACATTGGCAGGCTGCTTTTCCGATTTGTATTGTTAAAGTTCCGGGTTCCGCCGCCCCCGGGAAATTCTGTTCCAAGGGGCGGCCGATGGCCGCGGTGATCTACCATTCCACTTTCGCCGGGCCGTCCAGCAGGGCGTCCAGCACCACCAGCGCGGCGGCGGCCTCCACCACCGGGACCGCCCGGGGGACGATGCAGGGGTCGTGACGCCCCTCCACCACCAGCTTCTCCGGCTCCATCCGGGACAGGGACACGCTGTCCTGCTCCTTAGAGATGGAGGGGGTGGGCTTAAAGGCACAGCGGAACAGGATGGGCATTCCGCTGGTGATGCCGCCCAGGATTCCGCCGGCGTGGTTGCTCCGGGCCACCACCTGTCCCCCCTCGATACCGAAGGGGTCGTTGTGCTCCGAGCCCCGCATCCGGGCCGCGCCGAAGCCGGAGCCGAACTCCACGCCTTTGACGGCGGGGATGCCGAAAAGAACCGAGGCCATTCTGCTCTCCATGCCGCCGAACATGGGGTCTCCCACTCCGGCGGGCAGGCCGGTGATCATACACTCCACCACACCGCCCACAGAGTCCCGCTGTTCCCGGGCCTCCAGGATGGTCTTGCGCATCCGTTCTCCCGCCTGCTGGTCCAAAACCGGGAAGGGGGCGCGGCGCACCCGGTCCAGTGTTTCTCCCTGCTCACCCATGGGATCAAAGGGCCGGTCAGTCACCTCTCCCACCCTCAGGATGTGGGCGGCCACCTGGATGCCCCGCCGGGCCAGGATCTGGAGGGCGATCCCTCCGGCCACACACAGGGGAGCGGTGAGCCGTCCGGAGAAATGGCCTCCCCCCCGCACGTCCTGGAAGCCGCCGTACCGCACCTGTGCGGTGTAGTCGGCGTGGCCGGGCCGGGGCACATCCTTGAGCTTGTCATAGTCCCGGGAGCGGGTGTTGGTGTTCTCAATGACAGCGGCCAAAGGCGCGCCGCAGGTCACGCCATCCGCCAGCCCGCAGAGGATACGGGGCTTGTCCGCCTCTTTCCTGGGCGTGGAGGTATCGGTCCTGCCGGGGGCCCGGCGCTGAAGGAAGCGGTCCAGCTCCTCCAAGTCCACCGCCTCTCCGGCGGGAAGGCCGTCCACCGTGACGCCGATGGCTTCCGAGTGGGACTGGCCGAAAATTGCGACATGGAGATTTTTACCCAGATACGAGGACATCCAGGTCCCCTCCTAACATACGGTAATGTTCCCAAAAGTTGGGATAGGATTTTTTTACACAGTGGGCGCCCAGCAGGGTGACCGGCTGTTCACAGCGGGTGGCGGCAATGGCTGCCATCATGGCGATCCGGTGGTCATTGCAACAGTCAATGTCCGCGCCGCCAGCCAAACGTTCCAAGCCGTGGATGGTCAGGCTATCCGGGTGCTCCTCCACCTGTGCCCCCAGGGCGTTGAGGGTGGCGGTGACGGAAGCCAGCCGGTCGCTCTCCTTGATGCGCAGCCGGGCGGCGTTGAGGATCCGGGTGGTACCCTGCCGCACCGCCGCCATGACGGCCAGCGGAGGCACCAGGTCGGGACACTGGGACACGTCGATGTCCACGTCTCCCGGCTGGGCCAGCCGGGCGCTGTAAGCGGCTACCACACGGTCCCCCTGGGCGGACTCTTCATTCAGCCCGGTCACTTCCACCGGATTTCCCAGGACCCGCGCCCCGTACCAGAAGCCCGCCTGGGACCAGTCGGCCTCAACTGTCCGATCAAAGGGAGCATAGGCGGACGGAGTGATGGAAAAGCAATTCCGGTTTTCCCGGGGCTCTATTACCGCCACCCCGGCCCCCATCAGCGCGTCCATGGTCATCAGGATGTAATCCCAGCTCTCCACCTCCGTGGTAGGGGCAATGGTGGACGTGCCGTCCAGCAGGGGCAATGCAAAGAGCAGGCCGGTGAAAAACTGGCTGGACACGTTACCCGGAAGGCGGTACTCCCCCGGCTCCAGCCGGCCCCGGACGGTGAGAACGCCGTCCTTTTGCCGGTAAAAGATCCCCTTCTCCGCAAACAGATCAAGGTAGGGCTTTTGAGGCCGTTCCATCAGCCGTCCCCGGCCGGTAAACCGTCCGCCCCCCGCCGCCGCCAGGGCGATGGGGATGAGGAACCGGAGGGTGGAACCGGACTCCCCGCAATCAAAGGCGGGAAGCTCCTCTCCGGCAGGACCACGGGGGACTGTTCCCCCGATCCCGGTGACCCGGATCACGCCCTCCTCCGGCTGCTCCCATGAGGCCCCCAGGGCCTCCATACACCGGAGGGTGGCCTCGATGTCCTGGGAGAAGGCCACGTTCCGAATGGTGCTGGTCCCCCGGGCCAGGGCGGCGGAAATGATCAGGCGGTGAGCCTGGCTTTTGCTGGGGGGCGGGGCCACCGTCCCCGCCAGGGTTTTGGGGCGAATGATCACGGTACTCATAGGTCCATCCCCACTTCCAGTACCCGGTCCAGCCGGGAAAAATCGGTTTTGTTCAGGATGCAGCTGCCCAGTGCTTCGGGCTGGATCAGGGTGATGGTCTCGCCCCGTCGCTTCTTGTCCGCCCGGGCGGCCGCCAGCAGGTCCTCCCGCTTCATCCCGCAGGTCTTGGGCAGGTGGTACCGGTCCAGCAGATCTTCCAGCACCGTCCGGCACTCCTCCGGACACAGGCCCATACGGACACAGGCCCGGGTCATGATGGCCATGCCCATGGCCACCCCCTCCCCATGATAAATGGAATAGCCTCCGCAGCGCTCGATCGCGTGGCCAATGGTGTGGCCGAAGTTCAGCACCTGACGGACGGCGTTGTCCCGCTCGTCGGAGGCCACCACGTCCCGCTTGATCTCCAGACAGTGGGCGATGACCCACTCGATCTCGCTGCCGGCGGGGTTGGCGCTCAGAACATCCAGCAGCCTCCGGCTGCGGATCATGCCGTACTTGATGATCTCCGCCCAGCCCTCCGCCTCCACGGCGGGGGACAAGGTTTTGAGGGCATCGGTGTCGCACAGGACCAGATGCGGCTGGGTAAAGGTACCCACCAGATTCTTTCCCTCCGGCAGGTCCACGGCGGTCTTACCTCCCACAGAGGAATCTACCATGGCCAGTAGCGAGGTAGGCAGCTGGACACAGGGCACGCCCCGCAGGTACAGGGAGGCGGCCAGTCCCGCCATATCCCCGGTGACTCCGCCCCCCAGGGCAAACAGGGCGTCGGAGCGGGTCAGCCCCTTCCGGGCCAGGAAGGTGAGCAGCTCCACCAGGGTCTGGGGGGTCTTGGAACTCTCCCCCGCTGGGAACACGAAGGCATCCACCCGAAAGCCCGCCTGTTCCAAGCTGTCGCGGACCGTCTGACCGTAGAGGGGCCAGACGTTGCTGTCAGAGACGATGACCGCGTCTCTGCCCTGGATGAGGGGAGCGGACAGTTCTCCGGCCCGGGCCAGCAGGCCGGGGGCGATCTTCACTTCGTAAGCCCGGGAGGCTTTTACTGTGATGGTTGTCATGGTTCTGATCCTCTTGTTGAAAGCGGTAAATTATGAAATCAGCCTTCCAATTCCTGAACGGTGGAACGGATGGCGCGGACAGCCCTGGCTACATCCTCGAACTGTTCCGGGCGGAGGGACTGGGCCCCGTCGCATTTGGCGTGGGGCGGGTCGTTGTGGACCTCGATAATGAGGCCGTCGGCTCCGCAGGCAGCGGCAGCCATGGCCATGGGCTTGACATACCGGGCCACGCCGGTGGCGTGGCTGGGGTCCACGATGACGGGCAGGTGGGTCAGCTCATGGAGGACGGAAACGGCGGACAGGTCCAGGGTGTTCCGGGTGGCCGTTTCGAAGGTGCGCACGCCGCGCTCACAGAGGATGATGTTCTCATTGCCCCCGGACATGACGTACTCGGCGCTCATCAGCAGTTCCTTGATGGTATTGGCCAGGCCCCGCTTGATGAGAATGGGCTTTTTGATGTGGCCCAGCTCCTTCAATAGTTCGAAATTCTGCATGTTCCGGGCTCCCACCTGGATCACGTCCACCTCCTCGAACAGGGGCAGGTGGTTGGCGTTCATGATCTCGGTGACGATGGGCAGGCCGGTCTCCCGCTTGGCCTCCAACAGCAGCTCGATGCCGTCTGCCTTCAGCCCCTGGAAGTCGTAAGGGGACGTGCGGGGCTTGAAAGCGCCGCCCCGGAGCATGGTGGCTCCGGCGGCCTTGACGCTTTTGGCCACGGAGATGATCTGCTCCTCGCTCTCCACAGAGCAGGGCCCGGCAATGAGGGCGAAATTGCCATGTCCCACCTTCAGCTTCTGTTCTCCCACCTCGATGATGGAATCCATGGGGTGGAACTTCCGGTTGGCACTCTTATAAGGTTCGGAGACGTGCTTGATGCCCTGGACGATTCCCAGACCGTTGATCAGGTCGTCGTCCAGCCGGCTGGTGTCGCCAATGACGCCGATGATGGTGGTGTAATCTCCGGTGGAGACATGGGTCCGAAGGCCCTGGGCCTCGATCCAGTGCATCAGATCCTGGATCTGTTCTTCCTTCGCCTCTGGTTTTACAATGATGACCATATGATTCTCTTCCTTTCCAAGTTGGCCTCACGGTACCCACAGGCTTGAAAAAAGGCCTGCGGTGAAGTGTTTTTCACCGCAGGCCCTGAAATGATCCCTTTTCTGTCACGCAAAGGTGGTCACGCCATTATTTGCAGCAAAAAGCACTTTTACCTTGTCAGCACTAAAGCTAAAAAAGTAAAAGTAGCTAAAAAAGTAAGCCGCAAACAGATTCAGCATGGTCAGGGACTCCTTCGCGCTTCAAAATCTAGGGCAATCATAGCACTATGTTTTTCGCATGTCAACTATTTTTTCCGGCTGTTTTCCTCTGTTATCATAACCTTTTGTTTGTTTTTATTGCATTTATCTTAAAATTTAACGCTTTAAAGCAAAGTTTTTCATTCTTTTTGACGGGGAAAATTTTTCTGCCGCTCCCGCGGCACACCGGCATTTTTCCCCGCAGAAGCCCGCAAGTTCCGGGGCCGCCGTCCCTTCGGTTTCCGGCATCCGGACAAAGAAACCGGTCCCCGCTCACCGAGCGGGGACCGAAAAATTCAGACCGTATGCAGAAACCGCAGAAACGCCTCTTTGCCCTCCGGGTCCCGTTTGTAGACGCCGGCGTGCTCCAGCACCTTGGCAAAGACCAGGCCCGTCTCCTTCTGGACCACCTCCAGGGCGTTTTCCCGGGTGATGTGGTATTTGCCCCGGAAGCCCTCGGCCCAGTCGGCGTGCTTCTCTGTCAGTTCATGGGCGCGCAGGTCGGCCCCGGACACCAGGGCGCCGGCCACCGCCGCCAGCTCCTCCTTCAGCCGGGCGGGGAGGACAGCCAGACCCATGACCTCAATGAGGCCGATGTTCTCCTTCTTGATGTGGTGGAGCTCAGCGTGGGGATGGTACAGGCCCAGGGGGTGCTCCTCCGTGGTCAGATTATTGCGCAGCACCAAGTCCAGCTCATACTTCTCCCCTCTCCGGCGGGCGATGGGGGTGATGGTGTTATGAGGGGTTCCGTCGGTCTCGGCATAGATGACGGCAGCCTCGTCGGTGTAGCCCCGCCAGGCGTTCAGGATGCGGTCGGCCAGCTCGATCATCCGCTCCGGGTCCTGTCCGGCGATCCGCACCACCGACATGGGCCACTTGACGATCCCCGCCTCCACGTCCTCAAATCCGGGGAAGGTGAAGGGGGTCTCCACGGGGGCCTTCTCCATGGCGAAGGTGTACCGTCCGCCCTGGAAGTGGTCGTGTGCCAGGATGGAACCGCCCACGATGGGCAGGTCGGCATTGGAGCCCACAAAATAATGGGGGAACTGGCGGACAAAGTCCAGCAGCTTACCGAAGCAGGCCCGGTCGATCTTCATAGGGGTATGGACGCTGTTCAGGCAGATGCAGTGCTCGTTGTAGTACACATAGGGGGAATACTGCAAAAACCAGGGGGAGCCGTTGATGGTGATGGGGACGATGCGGTGGTTCTGACGGGCGGGGTGGTTCACCCGGCCGGCGTAGCCCTCGTTCTCGGCGCACAGCTGGCACCGGGGATAGCTGGAGGCGGGCAGGTTCCGGGCAGCGGCAATGGCCTTGGGGTCCTTTTCCGGCTTGGACAGGTTGATGGTGATGTCCAGCTCCCCGTACTCCGTCTCCGCCTTCCACTGCATGTCCTTGGCGATTCGGTCCCGGCGGATATAGTTGGTGTCCTGGGAAAATTTGTAATACCAGTCTGTGGCCTTTTGGGGATCCTCCCGGTACAGGGCCTGGAATTTTCCGATCACCTGAGCCGGACGGGGCGTCAGCCGGCCCATGAGCTCGGTATCAAACAGGTCCCGGTAGACCACGGAGTTCTCCGCCAGCACGCCCCGGGCGTGGGCATCGTCCAGCAACTCTTCCAAGACGGGAGCCAGTTCAATGTCCCCCCACTCCTGGCCGGGGTCGGTATAGCCGTCCAGCTTCAAAACGTCCAGGATGGTGTTGACCGCCCAGGTGTACTCATTTTCTTCGATCAGCCCGGTGCGCAGGGCGTAGGTGGCCAGCTTGGAAACAGCGGCGTCGATCATGTTTCAATCACCTCATTGTCCTTCTCAGGCGTGGTAGCCGTTGGGGTGGCTCTTGTGCCAGGCCCAGGCGGAGGAGACGATGGTCTCCAGGTCGGCGTACTTGGGCTGCCAGCCCAGGACGGTCCTGGCCTTGTCGGAGGAAGCCACCAGCTGGGCGGGATCCCCGGCCCGGCGGGGGCAGGTCTCGGCGGGAATGGGGTGGCCGGTGACAGACCGGGCCACGTCAATGACCTCCTTCACCGTAAAGCCTACGCCGTTGCCCAGGTTGAACACGTTGTTCTCCCCGCCGGCCAGCAGGTAGTCCAGGGCCAGGATATGGGCCTGGGCCAGGTCGGAGACATGGATGTAGTCCCGGACGCAGGTGCCGTCCTTGGTTGGGTAGTCGTCGCCGAAGATGGAGATCTTCGCCCGCTTGCCGTTGGGCACCTGGAGGATGACGGGGATCAGATGGGTCTCGGGATCATGGGCCTCGCCGATCAGGCCGGAGGGATGGGCGCCACAGGCGTTGAAGTACCGCAGGGCCACATAGCGCAGGCCGTGGGCCCGGCTGGTCCAGGCCATCATCTTCTCCATGGCCAGCTTGGTCTCGCCGTAGCAGTTGGTGGGGACGGTCTTGTCCGTCTCCAGGATGGGCACCCGCTCGGGCTCCCCGTAGGTGGCGGCGGTGGAGGAGAACACGATCTTGTCCACCCCGTGGGCCACCATGGACTGGAGGAGGACGGTGGTGCCGCCCAGGTTGTTGTCATAATACTTCAGCGGGTCAGACATGGACTCCCCCACCTGGGAGGAGGCGGCAAAGTGGATGACGCCCTCGATCTGCTCCCGCTCAAACAGCTGGTCCATGGCCTGCCGGTCCCGGATGTCCGCCCGGTAGAACCGGGCCTTGGGGTGGACGGCCTCCTGGAAGCCGGTGAGCAGGTTGTCGGCCACTACCACGTCCCGGCCGGCACCGATCAGTTCATACACAGTGTGGGAGCCGATGTAACCGGCTCCGCCCAACACAAGAATCGCCATAATAATACCCTTCCTTTCCAAATACTCGATTACGCGATGACCACGCAGCCGCCCTGAGGACGGATGTGGAGGATATGGCACTTGCCAGGGCCCAGCAGGGCCTCTATGCCGGTCTTGAAGTGGTCCAACTTCTCATTGGGGACAAAGGCCTGGATGGTGCCGGCAAAGCCGCCGCCGTGGACCCGGATGGCCCCGGTCCCCTCCAGCAGCTCCTGGCCCACCGCCAGGGCCACAGGGATGGCCTGCTGTCTGGGATCGGCGATGGCCCAGGTGT
This sequence comes from Pseudoflavonifractor phocaeensis, assembly GCF_021531815.1. Lineage (GTDB taxonomy): Bacteria > Bacillota > Clostridia > Oscillospirales > Oscillospiraceae > Lawsonibacter > Lawsonibacter phocaeensis_A. Next base: position 16,602 of record NZ_JADYUM010000005.1, on the reverse strand, counting down.
TCTGGAGGTGGAGGGCGGAGGAGACGCCGGAGGCGTTGACCAGGGCCAGGAACTGTGCAAAGTCCCCCGCCTCCAGGGCCTGCGCCTCCTGGATCGCCCGGCGGTCATCGTCGTAATAGTGCATGGCCCGGAGCACCGCCCGGTCGCCGCACCGCACCCGCAGGGAGGGCAGACTGGCACGGAACTCCTCCTCAGGTACCTCCCGCAGGTGTTTCTTCCCAAAGTGGGCGGCTACCGCACCCATTTCCCCGGGAATGTCAGCGTAATCGTCGGTGAGGTCGGCGTGGCAGGAGCCGGTATCCACGATACACAGGGCGTGGCCCGACTTTGAGAAATCAAAGTCCACCTTCTTCACCACCGGGGCCGCGGGGTCGGCAAAATCGATGGCCACGGCCCCGCCCACGGAGGAGCCCATCTGGTCCATCAGGCCGCAGGGCTTGCCGAAAAACACGTTTTCGGCGTACTGGCCGATCTTGGCGATCTGGACGGGGTCCAGCGCACCGCCGCAGCAAAAATAGTTCAGGATGTTCCCCACCAGCACTTCGTAAGCGGCGGAGGAGGACAGGCCGGAACCGGACAGGACGGTGGAGGTCACATAGGCGTCAAACCCGGAGACGGGATAACCCAATTCCTGAATCTTGGCGGCCACCCCCCGCACCAGGGCGGCAGAGGTATTTTTCTCTCCGTCCTGGGGGAAAAGCCGGTCCAGATCCACCTTCAGCGCGGGATAGCCCTCGGAGACGATGCGGATCATCCGCAGGCCATTGGCCGAGGCACAGGCCAGCATGTCCAGGTCCACGCTGCCGCACAGCACATGGCCGTGCTGGTGGTCGGTGTGGTTGCCGCCGATCTCCGTGCGGCCGGGGCCGGTAAACAGGGCCGCCTGGACCGTCTCCTCCGGCGCAAAGGATTCCTGAAAGCGTTCCACCACATGGACAGCCCGCGCCCGGGCGGCCTCCAGACTGGACTGTGTACCGTCCAAGGCGTACAGTCCGGCCAGCGTCCGGTCGTGTTCCCCGGCACGCAAGGTCCGCAGCAGCAATTCGCAGGAGCTCATATCGCGTCACCTCATTTTCATTTCTTGGTCACAGTATATTGAATTTTTAGTAAAAATTCAATCCCATTTTTCTCGGAACCAAAACTTTGTCGCAATGCACAGAAACCCGTATCCCGCACTGTCTATTTTGACTGTTCTTCCGCCGGGCCGCTGCTCCGTCGGACCACCAGAGCGGGCGGGACCACCACCTTCAGGGGCAGGGTCCGCACCGGCTCCCTCCCCTGGGGACAGGCCCGCTCCCCCAACAGGCGCAGGGCAGTCCGGGCCATCTCCTCCACATGGGTGGAGACAGAGGTGAGGGGCGGGTCCACCAGGGCGGACCGTGGCGTGTCATTGAAGGAAACCACCGACAAGTCGCCGGGCACGGACAATCCCGCCTCCCGTAGCGCCCGCAGGGCGCCGATGGCCACCTCCTCATTGGCGCATAGGAAGGCCGTGGGCGGCAGAGAGCCGGACCCCAGAAAAGCTTCCACCGCCTGGGCGGCGGCCTCCGCCTCCATGGGGCAGTCCACCATCAGGCCCCGGTCCAGCAGCCCATGTCCGTCCATAAGGCGCAGGAACAGCTGGCGGCGGACCTCGGGTGCCCGCTGGCGGCGGTCATCCAGCTTGTAAGCCGGACCGATGAACCCAATGCGCCGGTGCCCCAACTGGGTCAGATGCTCCAACGCCAGCGAGATCCCCAGTTCATATCCCAGAACCACTGAATCGAAACGGCTCTCAAAGGGGGAGGAATCCAGAAAGACCACGTTGGGCGTAAGGGCGGACAGGGATTCGATCTGGGCAGGAGTGAACAGCCCGATGGCTACAATGCCGTCCAGACCCTCCCCCTCCGGGGGAAGAAACACCTCGCCCCGGCTCTCCAAGGTCAGGCAGGTGTACTTCTTGTCCAGACAGCCCTGCCGGACAAAACCGCTGAGATAGAGGTAGTAGGGGTCCTCCAGCTGCTGGACCGGCGTGAGCATCTCCGCCACCCCCACCCGGAGCACCCCCTTTGGGGTCCTGCCCCGCCGACTGCGGGTGGCCGTGTAGTTCAGCCGCCCCGCCTCCTCCAGCACCTTCCGCCGGGCCTCCGGTGTCACCGACAGGGCGGGGTCCCCGCTGAGGATGCGGGAGATGGTGGCAGGGGAATAGCCGGTCCGGTCGGCCAGTTCCTTCAAAGTCGCCATGGTCCTTCCTCCATAATTTTTACTAAAAAAAGAATAGCACACAGCGGAATTTTTGACAAGGGGCAGAACCGGTTTTCTTTGCCTTTTCTTTCCCGGTCTGGTATAGTGGAAGCAACATAGTCAGAACTGCCCCGGCGCATTGCCAAAAAGGAGGACCTCCCATGAATGAATCCATCCGCTGTCCCTTCGGGACCACCCCCTCCGGGGAACAGGTGGAGCAGCTCACCCTGTCCAACGGCATCCTCACCTGCCGTCTCCTCACCTTCGGGGCCACCCTCCGTTCTCTGGTGGTGCCGGACAAGGACGGCCGGCCGGTGGACGTGATACTGGGTTACGACACCCTGGAGGAGTACCGGACCCAGGACGGCTACCTGGGCGCCGTGGTGGGCCGGTTTGCCAACCGCATCGCGGGTGGGCGCTTCACCCTCAACGGGCGGGAATATACGCTGGCGGTCAACAACGGCCCCAACCATCTCCACGGCGGGCTGGTTGGCTTCTCCTATCAGGTTTGGGCCGTGGAGGAGCTGACAGCGGACCGGGCTGTCCTCTCGCTGGTCAGCCCGGACGGCCAGGAGGGCTACCCAGGTACCCTGCGGGTCCGGGTCACGTACCGTCTGGAGGGCAGCGCCCTGTCCATCCGGTATGAGGCAGAGACAGACCGGGACACCCCCTGCAATCTCACCAACCACAGCTACTTCAACCTGGCGGGACAGGGCTCCGGCCCCGTGCTGGACCAGGAGATTGCCCTGCACGCCTCCCAGTACACTCCCGCGGACGGGACCAGTATCCCGCTGGGCGTTCTGGAGCCAGTGAGCGGCACTCCCATGGACCTGACCCGTCCCACCCCCATTGGCGCGCATCTCGACGAGCCGTTCCCTCAGCTGGAGCTGGGCCACGGCTACGACCATAACTTTGTGATCGACGGCCCTATAGGACAGCTGCGTCCCGCCGCCTGGGCCCGCTGCGCCGCCACCGGGATTGTCATGGAGACAGAGACCACCCTCCCCGGTGTCCAGTTCTACACCGCCAATTTCCTGGAACCTGGCCGGAAAGGCAAAGGGGACGCTGTCTACGGCCCGCGCCACGCCTTCTGTCTGGAGACACAGTTCTTCCCCGACTCCCCCAACCAGCCCGGCTTCCCCTCCTGCATTCTCCGGGCAGGCGGCCGGTACGACCACACCACCTGCTACCGTTTTTCCATTGCCGAATAAGCAAAATAGTCCCCGGCTCAGGACGAGCCGGGGACCTTTGTCTCTATGCGCCTTCTTCATCCATGGAGCGTGGATATACGGCCCACCAGTCCAGATTTACCGGTATACCGGTAGTTCCTCCGGTCTGCCGCCCGTTTTTCGTTTTTACATGCCGGCTCAAAGCACAGACTTCGGTGGCACGGCTTCTCTCCTGCTACGGCTCCCGGAACTCCTCCCAGTTTTCCTGGGTCACCCGCTGATAGGGCAGCCAGATATAGTGGCCGTCCACAATGTCCATGGTGTCCGCCGGGTCGTTGCCCGCGGTGAGTTCCAGCACCAGGTCCAGCATGGCCCGGGCGATGCCTTTGGCGTCGTTCAGGACGGTGCCCGACAGCTCCCCGGACTTGATGGCCTCCAGGGCCGGCGCCGTGGCGTCCACGCCCACCACCATAGGCTGCTCCACCCCCGCCTCCCGGAAGGTATCGATGGCGCCCAGGGCCATATCGTCATTGTTGGCGAACACCACCTCGATCTGGCCGCCGAACTCCGCCAGCCACTGGGCCATTTTCGCGGAGGCCTGTCCCCGGTTCCAGTTGGCGGTGTCGCTGGCCAGCTTCTCCACCTCCACCCCCGCGTCGGTCAGCGTCTTGATGGAGTATTCGGTCCGAAGCAGAGTATCCTGGTGCCCGGGTTCCCCTTCCAGCATCACATACTGAAGCACGCCGTCTCCATTCCGGTCCATGGTTTCCCGGTCAGACAGCCAGGCGTCCAGAACGATCTGTCCCTGAAGCGTGCCTCCCTCGGGCGCGCTGGCCCCTACATAGTAGACCTCCTCCCAGCGCTGAATATCCTCCGCCACCGGCTGGCGGTTGAAGAAGATCAGGGGCACTCCCGCCGCCTCCGCCTTGTCCACGATCACCGCCGCCGCCGTCCGGTCCACGATGTTGACGCACAGCACATCGCAGCCCTTGTCCAGAAACCGGTCCACCTGTTCCAGCTGGGCGGTCTGGTTGCTCCGCCCGTCGGCAGTGGACAGGTTGATCTTCAGCGTTCCCCCGCTCTCCGCCTCCTGCGCCATCCGTTCCAAATGTTGAACAATGGTGGAGATAAAGGTATCGTCCTGGGTGTAGAGCGCCACCCCTACCCGGAGAGTGGTATTCTTGTCCCGCGCTCTGGCGCCGCAGCCCCCCAGCGCCGTCAGCATCAGGACCGCCAGACCCAGCGCCGCACACCGGTGCTTAAGACGCCACCGGGAACAGCAGTTTTTCATTGTCCGGATCATAGATCTCCTCCCCCCGCACCACAGAAAAGGGCAGCGGCTCCGATTTGTTCTTCTCGCCCCGGGCGGCTTTCACGGCGCTCTCCACGGCCAGATAGCCGGCGGCGTAATCACTCCAGACCGCCACAGCGGTCACGGTCCCCCGCTCCAGCCAAGCCGCCACGTCAGTGGTCACTCCGACCCCGTACAGGGGCTGCTCCAGTCCACGGCTCTCCTTGGCCGCCGCCGCCCCCTGGGTGGCAGCCGGTTCAAAGGCCATGATCCAGTCTGTCCCAGCCTCTCTTGCCAGCCCATCCAGCACTACAGGCAAGCCGCCCGCCCGGGCGGCCCGGCGCTGGACCGGGACCCCGGCCTCCTCCAGAACCTCCCGGGCGCCTTCCAGCCGGTCCCGCACGCCGAAGCTGCCGGGGGCCGTATCCAGCAGGAGTACCGCGCCCCCCGTCCAGTCCTCTAACAGAGCCCGGGCCAACGCCTGACCCAAAGCCCGGTTATCGGGGAAGACCGTGTCCTCCACCCCCTCCAGCGCCGATTCCAGCGCCACCACCGGGCATTTCCCCGTCAGCTCCCGCAGGTCCTGTGCCAGCTTCTCAGGCTCGGCCGGGACGACCACCAGGGCGCCCGCCCCACCTTCGTACTCCCGGCGCAGCAGATCCTCCTGCTCCTGCCCGTCATTGTCCGCAGACAGCACCAAAAAGCGGGTCTCCGCCCGCAGCTCCGCCGCCGCCTGCTCCATGCCCAGGCGGGCGTTTCCCCAGAGGGAACTGTCCGATTCCCGGATGATCACCGACAGCTCCAGCGGAGGGTCCGGCGTCCGGTGGTCGGACAGCTGCGGCAAAACCAGCGTCAGGATCACCGCGCCGCCCAGGAGGGCCAGGACCGCCAGCTGTATCCAGGCGTTTCTGCTTCGTTTACTCATTCCATGACCTCCCTCTCATAGGCGGCCAGGCCCTCCCGGTCAAGGGCGGGCAGACGGATTTGAACCGTGGTTCCCTCATCCGGCTCGCTGAAGATCATCAGCCCATATTGCTTTCCGAAGGTCAGTTGGATGCGCCGGTGAACATTGCGCACGCCGATGCCGGAGCCGGTGGTCCGGACGTCGGGCCGGTCCTCGTCCAGCAGCGAAGCCGCTACCTCAGGCCGCATCCCCATGCCGTTGTCCGCCACCTCGATGACCAGGTCCTCCCCGTCCCTCCGGGCGGCCACCGTGATGAAGCCGTCCTCCTCGGCGGAGGCCATGCCGTGGTAAATGGCGTTCTCCAGAATGGGCTGGACGATCAGCTTCAGCGTGTACAGCCCCTCTGTGCCCGGCCCCGCCGATATTTGCGAGGTGAATTTGTTTTTGAAGCGAATCTGCTGAATGGTCATGTAATGGCGGGCGTGCTCCAGTTCGTCGGCCAAGGGAATGATGCGCTTGCCCCGGCTCAGGGAGATGCGGAACAAGCGGGCCAGGGAGGTGACCATCTGAATGGCCTCCTCATAGCGTCCCGCCTCGGTCATCCAGATCACCGAGTCCAGGGTGTTGTACAAGAAGTGCGGATTGATCTGGGATTGGAGGACCTCCAGCTCAGAGCGCCGTTTCTGGCTCTCCTGCTGGATAATGTCGTCCATCAGGTGGTGCATGGTGGACACCATGGAGCGGATGGAGTGGCCCAGGCGCTGGACCTCATAGCAGCCCCCCTCCTCGATTTCCACGTTCTCTGTTCCCGCCTCCAGTTCCTTCACAGCCTGCTCCAGCCTGAGGATCGGATCGGTGATATGGGCGGAGATGCGGAAATTCAGAAAGGCCATCAAAAAGACAGAGAACAGCAGCAGCGCCAATCCAAAGAGGAGGGTCTGCCATGTATCCGCGCCCATCTGTTGAGCGGGCACCACACCCACCAGCTTCCAGCCGGTGTACCCCACGGTCTTTACCGTGATTTGGCGGGCCTGTCCCTGAAACGTTTCCCGGCGGGTCCCGTCCCGGTAGCCCGCCGCCGCCAGATTGTTTTCTTCCAGCAACCCGGCGTAGATCAGCTGCTGCCGGGGATGGTAGATCAGTTCCCCGTCGCTGTCCATCAGGTAGAGGTAGCCTCCGTTGGTCAGTTCCACCCCCTGGCAGACCTGCTCAATGCCGGCAAAGCTCATATCCACCAGAAGCACGCCGCTCTCCGTCACGCCGTCCCGGGTGAGCTGGACATACCGGCTGAGGGAGACCACCCAGCGGTAGCGGTAATCCGGATCTTCAAAGAGGTTCTGAATATGGGGCGTGGAAAAATGCAGGTTCTCCATTTTCGCCATGGCCGACTGGAACCAACCGCTGGCCGAGGGGACGGCGGAGGATTTCATGTTGGACAGGGGCACCGCCGACACCAGGCCGCCGGAACGGTCAAACACCGCGATGGACACCAGGCTGTCCCGGTTCTCCTCATAAAGCAGGTCCATGCCCTCCTGAAAGCCGCCCTCCGCCAGGTCGGTATGCTTGATGACCCGGTAGTACATGGTGTCAGAGACCCGCATCATCCGGTGGAGATAGCTCTCCAGATTGGCGTTCACTTGGGCCAGGACCCGCTGGCTGTTGTCCTCCGCCATGCTGTGGGTGGTGGTGGAAAAGCGCAGATACATGCTCATCCCCATGAAAACCATTCCCACCACCGCAACGGCTGTGAAGGAAAGGGAGATCACCATCTGAATACTCATCTTCCGGTAACGGTCGGCCACCTTACCCACAAAACCTTTGAAAAATATCCGCACTTCTGTCCCTCCCTTCTGCGCTTCCGCCCCACCGCTCTCCGGATAGGCGGAACCGGTCATGGACGTTCCAGGCCTTAGCGGCTCTGTCCCGCCCGGAACTTGGACGGGGTCACGCCGAAACGGCGCTTAAACACATAGCTGAAATAATTGGGATCCGTATACCCTGTCTGCTCCGCAATGAGGTAGGTCTTCTCCCCCGTGTCCCGGAGCAGACGGGCCGCCTGGTCCATCCGCACCTCGGTCACATAGGCGGTAAAGCTCATTCCAGTCTCCCGCTTGAACAGCGTGGAGAAATAGGTGGGCGACAGGTGGAGGTGAGAGCAGAGGGATTCCACGCTCAATTCGCTGTTTCGGTAGTTTTCATTGATAAAGTCCTTGGCTTTTTCCACCGTCTTCCAGGCGGAATCGGTACGCTGGCGGCCCAAGACCTCCCGCAGCTTCAGGCAGCCCTCCGTCAGCCACCCCTCCAGCTCCTCCAGAGAGGAGAAATCCGTCAGCGTCACCACCCCTGTAAAGCCGGGGCCGAAGACCTCCTCCAGCTCCGCTCCGCCGGCACGGGCCAGCTTGACCAGGCTGGTCACCACCTCCTGAAAGAAGAGGTGGCACTGGGGCAAAGCCAAGCGTGTCTCCCGGACCCGCCCCGTCAGACTCCGGACCACCTGCTCCACCTGCTCCCGGCTGCCCAACTTTACCGCCGTGGCCAGGTCCCGCTGGTCTTCTTCCTCAAAAGAGAGGCGGGCGGAGCGGTCAGGTTCCAGATCGCCGATGTAAATGACCCGGTCTCCCCCCATGAGCACCCGGTAATCCAGGGCCGACCCGGCGCCTTCCACCGAATCATGCAGGCCGGCCGGTCCGTCACAGGGTAGGCCAATGCCCACGGTCAGCGTCATACCCAGGTAGCTGTGGGACAAGACACACAGCCGTTCCAGTTCCTCCAGCAGAGGGTAGATCGCCTCCCGCTCCGGAAGGTTAGCCAGCAAAGCCACCGCGTCATTGTAGAGGATCACCCGGAGGCCGCAGCCCGGCAGGTCAAAGTTTTCCTGGATGAAGGCCCGGACGGACAGCAGCAGCAGCTCGTCCCGTTCCGCCTCCTCCCCGCCCTTGGGTGCGTCTACCTGGACCAGAGCCGCCACCCAGTGCCCTTCCGGCAGTTGGATCTCATAGCGCGCCGCCCGGTCCCGGATCTGGTCCGGCCGGATGCGCCCGTCCAGCAGCCGGGTATAAAACATCTCCCGCAGGATGGGCAGACTCTCCTCATACCGGCGGCGCAAGGTCTCCATGTCCCGGCGCTCCATCCGCTGCTGGTCCAGCTGTACCTTCAGCTTGTTCAGCACCTGATTCAGCTCAGGGGCGTTAATGGGCTTGAGAATATACTCGAAGACATTCATCCCGATGGCCTGGCGGGCATACTCAAAATCATCAAAGCCGGAGAAGACCACCAGCTTGGCCGCGGGGAGAGACTGCTTCAGCCTGCGGCACAGCTCCAGGCCATCCATAAAGGGCATCTTGATGTCGGTGAGCACCACATCGGGGCGCAGCTGCTCCGCCAGTTCCAGCGCCTCCGCCCCATTCTCCGCCTCGCCCACCAGGACAAAACCCAGGCCGGCCCAGTCGATCTTCCGGCTGATGCCCACCCGGATCTCCTCCTCGTCATCGGCCAGCAAAACCCGGTACGGTTCCAAGGTGATCCCTCCTTTGCCTTTCAGTATAACATATTTTAGCCCGCTTGAATAGGAAAAGGCGTCCGCCCGCCAGACGGCGGGCGGACGCCCAAGACAGTTCCTTATATTCTCTTACTTCTTGACCAGGTACTTGCGCATATCCAGGGCGCAGGCAAAGAGGATGATGCCGCCCTTGATCAGGTACTGGAGGTTCTGGTCCATGCCCACCAGAGGCAGCGCCACGAAGATCAGGCGGAGCATCAGCACGCCGATGACGATTCCGCTGATCTTACCGATGCCGCCGACGAAGGACACGCCGCCGATGACGCAGGCCGCGATGGCGTCCAACTCATAGTTGACGCCGGTGTTGGCAGTGTTGGAGGCAATACGGGCGGACTCCACAAAGCCGGCCCAACCGTACATGGCGCCGGCCAGAGCGAAGACCATGATGGTGGTCTTGAGCACGTTGACGCCGGACACCCGGGCCGCCTCCTCATTGGCGCCCAGAGCGAACATGTTCTTGCCGAAGGTGGTCTTGTTCCAGATGAACCACATCAAAGCGGTGAGGAGCAGGGCGTAGATCACATAGTTGGGGATCTGGATCTTACCGAAGTTGAGCAGCGGGGGATTGCCCACCACGAAGTTACGGTAGTCGGGGGCCAGGGAGGAGATGGCCATGCCCTTGTTGTTGCCCTGCTGGACGTAGAGCAGCAGAGTGGTGTACAGGATCAGCTGGGTGGCCAGGGTGACGATAAAGGGATGCAGCTTGAACTTGGCCACAAAGAAGCCGTTGAAGGCGCCGATGAGGGCGCCCAGGCCCACAGAGATCAGAATGACCACGGGGATGGGGAGAGTGCCGATATTGGGCCACATCTTGTTGGCGGCGTCGCTGGCCTGGAGCAGGGAGGCGGAGACGCAGGCGGTGATGCCCACGGCGCGGCCGGCGCTCAGGTCAGTGCCGGTAAGGACGATACAGCCGCCGATGCCCAGGGCCACAGGCAGGTAAGCCGCCGTCAGGGACAGCAGGTTCACCAGGGACCGGGGGCTCAGGAAGGAAGGCTGGGTAACCGCCACATAGGCAGCCACCAGCAGCATGATGATGATCAGCGCGTTGTTCAGCAGAACATTGCCCACCTGCTTGGCGTCCAGACTTTTGGACTTGGCGGCAAGGGCCTTGGATTCATTACTCATGGAAGTTCCTCCTCTTTACACATACTTGGCCGCCAGGGTGAGGATCTCCTCCTGGCTGGTATTTTTGGCGTCTACCTCACCGGCCACTTGGCCGCCGGACATGACCAGGATCCGGTCACACACGCCCAGCAGCTCCGGCATTTCGGAGGAGACCATGATCACGCCCTTGCCCTCCTTGGCCAGGTCGTTGATCAGCTGATAGATCTCATATTTGGCGCCCACGTCGATGCCGCGGGTGGGCTCGTCCAACAGCAGGACCTCCGGCTTGGTGAGCAGCCAGCGGCCGATGATGACCTTCTGCTGGTTGCCGCCGGACAGGGAGCGGATCTGGGTCTTCTGGCTGGGCGTCTTGATGTGCATGGCCTGGATCGCCCAGTCGGTGTCCTCTTTCATCTTTATGTCGTTGAGACAGATCCCGCCAATCAGGTAATCCTTCAGGTTGGAGATCACCGTGTTCTCCCGGATGTCCCGGATCCCGAAAATACCGGTGGCCCGGCGCTCCTCCGTCAGGAGGGCGAAACCGTTCTTGATGGACTCCTGGGGGGTGCGGTTCTGGATCTCCCTGCCATGGAGGGTGATGGTACCGCCGCCCCGGGTCATGACGCCAAAGAGGTTCTCCAGCACCTCGGTACGGCCGGAACCATCCAGGCCGGCGATGCCCAGTACCTCGCCCTTGCGGAGCTGGAAGGTTGCCTCCTGCAGGCGGGTATATTTTCCCCTCATGTGCTGAACGTCCAGGATGACATCCCCAGGCTCGTTGGTTTTCTCGGGGAAGCGGTTGGTCAGCTCCCGGCCCACCATCAGCTTGATGATCTCCTCCATGGTCAGCTCGCTGGCCGGCCGGGTAGCCACCCACTGGCCGTCCCGCATGATGGTCACGTCGTCGCTGATGCGGAGGATCTCCTCCATTTTATGGGATATGTAGATGATGCCGCAGCCCTTGGCCTTCAGCATGTTGATGATGCGGAACAGGTGCTCCACCTCCGCCTCGGTGAGGGAGGAGGTGGGCTCGTCAAATACCACGATCTTGGCGTCGTAGCTGACGGCCTTTGCGATCTCCACCATCTGCCGCTGGGAGACAGGCAGGGTGGACATGATGGCCTTGGGGTTGACGTTGACCTCCAGCGTTTCGAAGATCTCACGGGTCTTCTGGTCCATGATCCGCTCACTGACGATGAAACCGCCCACCTTGGGGTAGCGGCCCAGCCACAGATTGTCCTTGACCGTACGGGTCAGGGCCTGATTCAGTTCCTGATGCACCATGGCCACACCGTTTTCCAGGGCCTCCTTGGAGCTTTTGAAATTGATCTCTTGGCCGTCCAGAGTGATGGTGCCGCCATCCTTGTTATAGATGCCGAAGAGGCACTTCATCAAAGTGGACTTGCCCGCGCCGTTTTCTCCCATCAGGGCGTGGACGGTGCCGGCCCGGACCGTCAGGTTTACGTTGTCCAGGGCCTTCACGCCGGGGAATTCCTTGCTGATGCCGCGCATTTCCAACAGAGCCGGCTGTTCCATATACTTCCTCCTCTCGCTCGGTGAAACCACCGCTTTCATGCTGCCCGGCGGGCAAAACAAAAGCGGAGGTTTCACATAGGGTCAAGCGGAGCTGCCACAGGGCAGCCCCGCTTGACTGTTGTTTCGTATGTCAGGGGGCCTTTTCAGCTTTGTCTGTCAGGCTCAGTCCTGAGTGTTTGCGTCATACATGGCGTAAGGCACACGGATCTTGGCCACGTCGGCGTCCACGGTGAAGCTGCCGGTGTTGGCCATCAGCTCAGCGCCGTCCTTCGCGTTCTGGACCAGAGTCATGATGGTGGTAGCCATACCCACGGCGTCCTGCTTAATGGAGCCGGTCATGTTGCCAGCCTTGATCAGAGCCTTGGCGGAGTCGGTGGCGTCCACGCCGAAGACGGGGATGATGGTGGTGCCTTCACCGTTGTTGTAGCCCACGTTCTGGAGGGCGGAAATGGCGCCCTCGGCCATGCCGTCGTTGTTGCAGATGATCAGCTCGACCATGTTGCCGTTGTCCTCGTTGTAGGAGCCCAGCAGGGAAACCATGTAGTCGTTGGCGGCCTGAGCGGACCACTTGCCGGCGGTATCCACCAGGTACTTGGTGGAGGCGGAAGCGTCGTAGTAGGACAGGGCGGGCTTGCCGGCGGCAGTCAGGATGGCGTCGGCGTCCTCAACGCCGTACTGGGTGCGGGCCTCGGCCTCGGCGTTGCCCTCCTGGCCCTTGAACATGACGTAGGAGATGACGCCGTCGCCGTTCAGATCCACTTCGTCATAGTGCTCCATCAGGTAGTTGCCGATCATCTCGCCCTGCATGTGGCCGGCGTCGGGGGCGTTGGTGCCCACGAAAGCGCACTTGTCATAGCTGTTGATGACGTCGTTGTCAGCGACCTCGCGGTTAAAGAAGATCACGGGGATGCCGGCGGCCTTGGCGGCGTCCACAATGTCCTTGGCGGGGTCGGAGGTGGCGGTCTCCACGATGTTGACGATCAGCAGGTTAGTGCCGCCGGTGATGGCGGTGTTGACCTGCTCGGTCTGGGAGGGCTGGCTGCCGGCGGCGTCGTAGTTGGTGAACTTCACGCCCATGGCGGTCAGCTGCTCGTCCATGCTGGCACGGACACTGGAGATGTACACGTCAGAGAAGTCGTAGTAGAACACGCCCACATTCAGCTCCTCAGCCTGAGCGGCGGAGCCGCTGCTGGCCTGGGACCCGGCAGCGTTGCTGGAAGAGGCGGTCTTGTTGCCGCCGCAGCCGGCGAACAGGCCGATCATCATAACGGCCGCCAGAGCAAGAGCAAGTTTCTTCTTCATTATCGTTCCTCCTAATTCAAATGCTTTCCTTTGCTTCTCACCGGGGCTTGGCCCCGGCGATTATCATTGTAGCCGTTCAAACCGGAAAAAACGATAGAAAATTCTTCGGACTACCCGGAAAAAACTATGGAATATGTTTCCAAATCTTCCCCGGTTACCGGAAGCGCCGGGCATAGCCGCACCGACGGCACAGAGGTTCCACCGCCTTCCGGCAGGAGAAACCCTCGTAAATGGCCCGGGCCCGGGGACCGTTCAGGATCTCCTCCAGATTCTGACGGTACAGGTTCCCCAGGGGGATGTCCCCCTCATGATCCAGGCAGCAGGGTACCACCGTTCCATCCACCAGGACGCCCACCTGGTCCCGCAACCCCATGCAGAAGCCTTGGTCTCCCCCGTCAGCCGCGCTCAGGTCAGGCCAATCGAACCGTTCCCCCCACTCCAGATAGATCCGGTCCGCCAAGGTGGTGCCCTGTGGCCTGACGAGCCAGGGCTGGGGAAACTCCAAAGCCAAGCGTTCCAGGATTATCTGGTTCTGCCGGTTCTCCCCCCTGGTCTGCTCCCCGTCCAGATTCCACAGCCGGAGGACGCACCGCTTCCCCGCCCCGGCTACCTCCCGGGCAAAGGAAACACACTGGTCCAGATACTCCTCCAGACAGCCCCCCCGGTTGCCCTCAAAGGAGTGGACGGAGATGCTGATCCGGTGGACTGCCGGACTGGCACAGAGCAGCTCTTTTCGCCGGGACAACAGGGTCCCGTTGGTGGTGATCATCACCCGGAAGCCCAGCTGCGCGGCGCAGTCCAGCAGTTCCTCCAACTGCGGATGGAGCAGCGGCTCCCCCATCAGGTGGAGATAGAGATATTCCGTATGGGGCCGGATCTTCTCCGTCAGAGTGCGGAACTGGTCCGGCGTCATAAAACCGCCGGGCCGCTTGGTTCCCACACAAAAAGAACAGTCCAGATTGCAGAGGTTGGTGATCTCAAGATATACCTTTTTTAAAGTACGCATTCTTGCCGCCTGCCTACTCATCGAAATATTCGTGCAATAAAAAAGCTCGTCGCAAGCGTTGTTTCGCTTGCGACGAGCTGGTACGGCTGAAGGGATTCGAACCCCCGACCTACTGGTTCGTAGCCAGTCACTCTATCCAACTGAGCTACAGCCGCATACCGAAAAGAGGCGTTCCTCTTAACAGCTTGATTAGTATAGCATGCTCTTTCGGAAAAAGCAAGAGGTAATTTCAAATTTTTTGAATTTTTTTGGTGCCGACCGACAGGGGGACTTCTGCCCGGTCAAGGCGGCAATAAGGCGTACCGGCCCAAGGCCGGCACGCCTTATTTTCAGAGACAGAGACGGAGATCAGCCGCCGAACACCTTGATCATGAAGCCCGCCGCACAAGCGGAGCCGATCACGCCGGCCACGTTGGGACCCATGGCGTGCATGAGCAGGAAGTTGGAGGGGTTCTCCTTCTGGCCGACGGTCTGGGCCACACGGGCAGCCATAGGCACGGCGGACACGCCGGCGGAGCCGATCAGAGGATTGACCTTGCCCTTGGTCAGCACATACATCACATTGCCGAAAATCAGGCCGCCGGCAGTGGACAGCATGAAGGCGGTCAGGCCCAGGACGATGATGAACAGCGTCTGACCAGTGAGGAACTGCTCCGCAGTGGCCTTGAAGCCCACGGACAGGCCCAGAGGAATGGTCACAATGTTGATCAGAGCGTTCTGAGCGGTGTCAGACAGACGCTCGGTGACGCCGCACTCACGGAACAGGTTGCCCAGCATGAGCATACCGATCAGAGGAGCGGTATCAGGAATCAGCAGGATGACAAAGATCGCCACGGCGATGGGGAAGATGATCTTCTCCGTCTTGGAGACGGTGCGCAGCTGGCTCATCTTCACCTTGCGGGCCTCCTTGGAGGTCAGCGCCTTCATCAGCGGAGGCTGAATCATGGGGATCAGAGCCATGTAGGAGTATGCCGCAATGGCGATGGCGGGCAGAAGCTCTACCGACAGCTTAGAGGCTGTCAAAATAGCGGTCGGTCCGTCAGCGCCGCCAATTACACCGATGGCAGCGGCATCCGCAGGAGTAAACTCAATGGTGGGCAGGAAGGGGATAGCGCTGGTGATGGGCCCGATACACAGAGCCATCAGGAAGGCTGCGAAAATGCCCAACTGGGCGGCGGCGCCCAACAGCAGGGACATGGGGTTGGCGAGCAGGGGACCAAAGTCAGTCATCGCCCCGATACCCATAAAGATGATGGAGGGGTAGATGGCGTACTGGACGCCCTGGTACAGCACCCACATGAAGCCTACGGTACCGCTGTGAGTAGCGGCATCATATACCGGCGCGTTGAACAGTCCGGTAACAGGCAGATTGGCCAGCAGCATACCAAAAGCGATGGGGACCAGCAGCAGGGGCTCGAACTTCTTGCCAATGCCCATATACAGCAGGACACAGGCAATGAACAGCATGATGATGGTCTTAATGTCCAGGTTGGCAAAACCGGAACTACCCAAAATAGCGGTTAAAACATCTGTAAAGAAAGTCATATCTCTCGCCCTCCTATCAGCCCAGTGTGACCAGCAGGTCGTCGGTATTGACAGTGCTGCCCACAGTGGCGGCCACGGCCTTGACAGTGCCGTCCACGGGTGCGGAGACCTCGATCTCCATCTTCATGGCCTCCAGCACCACCAGCACGTCGCCGGCCTTGACGGCCTGGCCGGGCTTGCACTCCACCTTGAACACGTTGCCGGGCATGGGGCTGTTCACGGCAGTCTCACCGGCAGCTACAGCAGCGGGAGCGGCGGCAGGAGCGGGAGCGGGGGCGGCGGCAGGGGCAGGAGCGGCCACGGGTGCCGCAGCCACAGGAGCCGGAGCGGCGGGGGCGGAACTCACATTGGTGATGCGGAAGGAACTGACGGGCATGCCGGACTCCTCGGCGATGGCAGCCATCATCACAGCCACCATCTCTCCCTCGTCCACAGCGGGAGCGGCGGGAGCGGCAGCGGGAGTAGCCGCAGGAGCAGCCTTTTTGGCGGCAGGCGCGGCGGCGGGCTTCTTCTTCCCCTCCAAAGTGGCAACCACCTTGGAGATGACCACGATGACGGCCCACAGGGCAGCCAGCATCATGAAGACGACCAGCATGCCGCAGACAGCCACCAGCAGGGCCTCGCTCACGCCCAGGGGTTCAAAGGGATTCAGGATTGCTTTTTCAATACTCGGCATTGGTCATAACCCCCTTAGCCCAGGGTGACCAGCAGATCGTCGGTATTGACAGTACCACCCACAGTAGCAGAAATGGCCTTAACGGTGCCTGCCACGGGAGCGGAGACTTCGATCTCCATCTTCATGGCCTCCAGGACCACCAGCACATCGCCGGCGTTGACCTGCTGGCCAACCTTGCACTCTACCTTAAATACGTTGCCGGGCATGGGGCTGTTAACAGCGGTCTCACCGGCAGCCACAGCGGCGGGAGCGGCGGCGGGGGCGGGAGCGGGAGCAACAGCAGG
>NZ_JADYUM010000004.1 GCF_021531815.1 Pseudoflavonifractor phocaeensis | reverse complement strand
GGAGCAGGGGCAGCCACGGGGGCGGCCACAGGCGCGGCGGCCACAGGGGCGGCCACGGGGGCGGCGGCAGGAGCAGCGGCGCCGGTCTTCTCGACGGTCACGCTGTAAACCTTGCCGTTGACGGTAACATTGTAGTTCATAGCTTGTTTTCCCCTTTACAATTTGATAGTCTGGCGCTTAAGCGCCGGGTCCAGACCTTTTTCAGGCATCTTCCCTTGGGCAGGGATCTTCCCCACCCATTAAGGGGTGGGGAAAATCCCAAATTGGTGCCATTATAACATTATACGCTCGGATATGTCAAGGTCCGGGCATATTCAGCCCCGTGTCTGTATCCGTTCTTTACAGGACGTCGGCAAAGGCCTGGATGGCGGTGCTGGCCTGGCCGAAGTCCCGCATCTGCTGGTCCACGCCCAGCTTGATGTGGGGCACGCCGGCGGCATCCAGGGCCTTCTTCAGGTAGGGGTACTCCATCTCCTCGGGGTCGCAGAACTGCTGCATGAACAGCACCAGACCCTGGGCGCCGGAGTTCTTCACCAGGTTGGCCACGTACTCGCCGCGGCGGTTCTGGTTGGACTTCTCGTCGTACAGCAGGACCTCGTAGTCCTGGTCGGCAAACTGCTGGGCCAGAGCCATCATGGGATCACCGGTCTCCGCAGCGTCGGTACGGAAGGAACGGCTCTCCTGCGCCACGTCGTCGGCGGCGATGGCGATCTTGTTGTCGTCGAAGATCTGAAGCAGCTTGGGATTGTCGCAGATGATGCCGGAGGTGACCACCTTCTTGCCGGTCCACTTGCACTCGGGCAGGGCCTTCAGCTCGGCGTTCAGAGCCTCCAGCTTCTCAGCGAAGACGGCGGGCTCCATGAACCAGGCGGAACGCAGGACGGCGGAGCGGTTGACGGCAGACACGGCGTCGGGATGCTGGCCGGCCAGCTTGACGAACTCGCGGCGGGCGGCGCGGCTCTTATTCATGACCTTGATGGCCTCGCGCAGAGCCTCGTCGGTGACAGTGGTGCCGGAGATCTTCTCCAGTTCCTTCTTCACATGCATATACTGGTCCACGGTGAACTGCAGGCCGAAAGAGGGCTTGCGGTTCTGGGGATGGGCCAGGAAGATGCAGGGCAGCTTATCCTTCATGGCCACGCGGAAGTTCTGGCTCATGGGACGCAGGGTATCACAGATGGTGGGGGTGATGAGGCCGTCCAGCTGGTCCATGGTGCCGTCCAGCAGCATCTCCAGCGCCAGCTGGGCGATGGTGCAGTAGAAGGTGGCGCAGTACTCCTTGGCCATGGAGATGGTCTTGTTGTTGCTGCCCCAGATGCCCATGGGCACCATGCCGGCGGCCACCACCAGCTCCACGGGAGCATAGTAGGGCAGCACGCCGATGACCTTCTTCCCCTGCTTCTTGTACTCGCTCAGCACAATGTGGGGGTGCTCGGAAACTTCCTTAAATTCCTTCAGCAAAACCTCGGTGCTCATTTTGCCTCGGCCTCCTTCTTCGCTTTGTTGGCCTCCATGGCCTCCACCAGGCCCTGGACGCGGGTCTCATACTGGGCCTCGTTGAAGTTACGGGGATCGGCCTGGTCGCCGTCGAAACCGGCGCAGGGCACACCCAGGTCATCGGTGAAGCGGCGCTGCATCTCGGCCATGTAACCGGACCAGGGCTTGCAGGAACGGTTGTAGTGGACCAGCACGCCGTCCACCTTGTTGTCCCGGCAGATACCCTCACGCCAATCAACGCCCTGCTCGATACAAACGGAGTTGGGGGCCTTGTAGTAGGCGCGGGCCATGCCGTCCAGGTCGTCATAGACGAAGCCGAAGGCGGGGGCGTACACCACGGCGGTGACGTTGACGCCGTTGGCCTTCAAGGGCTTGAACAGGTTGGGCAGCTTGGGCCAGCAGGGGATGCCCTCGAACATGACGCGGTACTGCTCGGGGAAGGGAGTGGTGGTGGCGCCGGTCTTGACGGCCTCAGCCAGGTCCTTCTCCAGCAGCTCGAAGGCCTCGGCGGCCTCCACCTTGGCGCGGGCAGTCACGATGTCGGCCATGTGGTTGAACAGGTCGAAGCCGCTGTAGGGAGCGGGCTTATACTGCAGGTAGTCGCAGACGCGCAGCCAGGCGCTGGCGGTGCGGTTGGCGTTGGCGCAGGCCTGCTCGAACTTCTTCTCGTTGAACTTCTTGCCGGTCAGCTCCTCCAGCTGCTTGATGGCGGCGTCGAACTGAGCGCGGACATAGGCCACGTTGGTGTCGGCCACTTCCACGGTGTTGTTGTAGGGGATGTCGATCATGATCAGGGGGATGTTGCGCATACGGGCGATGTTCTCATACCACTTGGTCATGCAGTTGCAGATGTTGTTGCAGCACAGCACGAAGTCGGGCTGAGGGATCTGCATCTGGCGGTAGGGCTTGATGGCGGCCTTGCGCAGCTCCTTCTCCCGGCCCTCGGGCAGAGCCTCGATCTCATAGATGTCGTCCAGCACGGTGTAGGGCACCATGGTCTTGGGGTCCTTCTTGGGCTTGCCGGTCTCGGGGTCGATGACCACGTTGCCGTTCTCGTCCTTCAGCGGCTTGCCGCTGTTGGGGTTGATGACGTACTCGCCGGTCTCCAGATTCACCTTACGGGACGCGCGCTTGCCGGCGGCATAGGCCAGGCTGATGCGGGCGTAGCCGCAGATGTCGTTGTCAAAGCCCAGGTCCTCAGCGGCCTTGCACATCAGCTCGCCGTCGCGGTTGGCGGCGATGCCGGCGGCCTGGTTCTCGGGGTACATGACGTCCAGGTCAAAAGCGGCGGCCAGCTCGCAGGGGAACTTGGAGCTGGACCAACCCACCAGTCTGCCCTCGGCGTGAGCCTTGCGGGCGTCCGCATGGACATCATCGACGACCTTGCGCAGAGCCAGGACGCCGGGGCTAACAGTTTTAGCCATGTTAGTTTCCTCCCTATATTAAATAGAAATTGCTTTTTCAGAGGGCACTTAGGCCTTCTGCTCCCTTTGGTACTTCTGATAGGCAAACAGGGCGGCGCCCAGAGCGCCGTTGTACTGGGTCAGCGGAGAGGTATGGACGGTGTGACCCAGTTCGTCCTGTAGAGCCTGGACGATGCCCGCATTTTGGGCAACGCCTCCGGTCATGACCACCTGGTCCCGGACCCCCACCCGGTGGGCAAGGCCCACCACGCGGCTGGCCACGGAGCGGTGGATGCCCTTGATGATGTCGCACTTGTCCGTCTCCTGGGCCAGTTGGCTGATGACCTCACTTTCCGCGAACACGGTGCAGGTGGAACTGATGGCCACATCCTTGGTGGACTTGGCGCTCAGCGCGCCCAGATCCTCCACCTTCACCTCCAACACCCGGGCCATTACATCCAGGAACCGGCCGGTACCGGCGGCGCACTTGTCGTTCATCACAAAGTTGGTCATGACGCCGTTTTCGATCTGCAGGACCTTCACGTCCTGGCCGCCGATGTCGATGACCGTGTGGACGTCGGGGAACAGGAAAGCGGCGCCCTTGGCGTGGCAGCTCAGCTCGCTCATCTGGTGGTTGGCAACGGACTCCAGGGAGTTGCGGCCATAGCCGGTGGCCAGGATATAGCTCATATCCCCGGTGGTCATGCCGGCCGCCTCCAGCACCTGGTTAATGGCCCGCTGGGGACCGCTGGTACCGGCGCCCACAGCGATCAGGGATTTGCTGACAATCTCCTTGCCGTCAGCCAGAATGACACACTTGGAGGCGGTGGAACCGATGTCGATTCCGAGGGTGTAAATACTCATAATGTTGTCTCTCCGTCACGAAAATATGGCGCCGGGCGGCGGTGCGTACCACCGCCCGGCTGGCCAGAGCGTTCTTACTTCTTCAGATCGTCGTAGTCCTTGATGGTGCGGGGCAGCAGCATCTGGTGGAAGGGGCAGATGCTCTCGGGATTCTGGTAGCAGGAATCGGTGAAGGCCACGATGTAGTTGCGCATCATGGGCATATCCACGATCTCGTCCACCAGACCGGCCTGGGCGCAGAACAGGGGCTTGGACTTCACGTCATAGTCGTCGATCAGGGCGTTCATCTTGTCGATGGTGGGCTGCAGATCCTTGCCCGCCTTCTGATCCTTGGCCAGACGGCCGGTGTACATGGCGTTGGCGGCGGTCTTGCCGTTCATGACGTTGATCTCAGTGGCGGCAGTGCCCAGAGAGAAGGCGTTGTTGTCGTTGCCCTGGGGGCCGCCCAGGACGTAGTGGGCGGCGGCGGTGCCGCGGCGCAGGGTGATCTCCATCATGGGCAGGTTGCTGCTCTGGATGGAGTAGATCAGGGACTGGCCCAGACCCAGCAGCTCGGCGACCTCGGCGTCATCGCCCACGTCGATGCCGGTGGTGTCCTGGATCCACACCATGGGGATGCGGTCACGGGCGCACAGGGTGACGAACTCGTTCATCTTGATCAGGCCCTGACGGTACAGCTTGCCGCCGGCGCCCATGGACTGGCCGTACTTGGCGACCTTGTACTCGGGGTAGTTGGCAAACACGCCCTGCTGGTTGGCCACCACGCCCACCAGAAGGCCGTCCACCTTGGCCAGGCCGGTGATCATCTCGGGGCCGTAGCCCTTCTTGTACTCCATGAACTGGCTGCCGTCGAACAGGCGGCCGATGACGGAATACATGTCGTAGGGACGGTTCTTGTTATTCAGGACCAGGTCGTACAGCTCCACGTCGGACATGGCGGGGGACTGGGGGGCGTCCACGCGGAAGAACTCCAGGTCGTAGGTGGGCAGCATATCCACGTACTTCTTGATGCCGGCGATCACGCCCTCCTGCTCGGTGTACACCTCACGGAAGAAGCCGGTCTGGCCGAAGTGGATGGAGACAGATCCGGGAGGATCGGCACGCAGGCCCTTGGTGGCCTCGATCTGGGCCAGGGCAGCCTCCATGTCCACATGGGGCTTGGGATTCATGCCGCCCACGATGCCGGCGCCGCCCACGGCCATGTTGGCTTTCTCATGGGCAACCAGGATGGTGGGAGAGATGGAGTGGTAGCCGCCGCCGGCGGGGTTGGTGCCGTGGATGCCCACGATGACGGGGATGCCCATCTGGTTCAGCTCGGAGTTGCGGTAGAAGGGAGTACCGCCGCCGCGGCGGTTGGGGTACACCTTCTCCTGCTGGTCCAGCTCAACGCCGGCACACTCCAGCAGATAGATCAGGGGGATACGCAGCCGCTTGGCGGTGTCGCTGCCGCGGAGCAGGTTGTCGGCCTGGCCGGGGACCCAGGTGCCGGCGTGCTTCTTGTTATCGGAAGCGATGATGCAGCACCACTTGCCGTTGACGCGGCCCAGGCCCTTGACGATGGAGGTGGTGCCGGTCTTGTTGTGCTCGGGGTTGTACAGGCTGTTCAGGGGGCACCAGGTGCCGGGGTCGACCAGCAAGGAGATGCGCTGCATGGCGGTGAGCTGGCCCTTCTTGTTCATATCCTCGTCGGCCTTGCCGTTCTTCAGGCCGTCCACGATATGGGCGTGGATGTCATCCTCGATGGCACGCAGCTCCTCCACGTTCTCGGGATTGGGCCGGACGGCTTTGCCCACCACGGGCATGTTCTGGAAATACCGGGGCATGGAATAGTTACCCAATGTTGATTCCTCCTAAATGTTCAGTATGGATAGGTCTGAGCAGTCTTACTCCTTGGGGACCTTGATGAAGGCCTGGCCGGGGTCGATCTCCTCACGGATCAGCTTGATGATGTCGGGAGAGGGGCCCTCCATCAGCTGGGCGCGGGACACGTCGACCTCAAAGCCGGTGTTCTCCTGGACCATCTCGGGAGAGGAGAAGGGATAGTAGTAAGCCAGGTACATCCGCTTGGTCTCCTCGTCGAACTTCATGATGCCCAGGTCGGTGACCACCATCTGGGGACCGCGGTTGCCGGGCAGGCCGGCGCGCTCACGACCGCCGGGGCCGTCCATCCAGCCGCAGGAGGTGATGTAGTCCACATGGTCAATGAAGCGGCGCTTCTGGTGCTGCATCATGATGATGGTGTTGCAGTAGGTGGCGATGCCGTTGGCGCCGCCGGAGCCGGTGAAGCGGGTGGTGGGCTGGAGATAATCGCCCTTGCCGAAGATGCAGGTGGAGTTCACGTTGCCGTAGGGATCGATCTGGGCGCCGCCGATGAAGGCCACCAGGCGGTCCTCGTCGTGCAGCCACTCGTTGGCCTCAAAGCCCACGAAGCGGATGTTGGGCCACTGCACGGCGCAGTGGGCCATGAAGCGGTTATCGCCCACAGAGCGGGGCACTTCCACGGGATCGCAGTCCATCAGGCCGCTCTCCACGATGGGGTGGCAGGAGGGGCACACAGCCCGCTTGGCCAGAGAGGCGCCGATCAGGGGCAGGCCGGTGCCCACGATAACGATCTGATTTTCCTTGATGTTCTTGGCAATGGCGTAAGCCTGCATCTCCTGCTTGGTATACTTCGTATAATCAGACATTTTTAATACCCCTTCCTAAGTTAGTGAGTCGTGGAATAACCCAGGTGCGGCTCGTTCTTCAGCCGCATCAGGCGGGAACCGCCGATCTTATCCAGCAGAGCGGCCTGGTCTTCGCAGCTGTAGACCCACTTTTCCAGGTAGTCCTTGAAGGTCTCGGGGATCTTCACGCCGGCGGCGGCGTCCTCGGCGGCCTTCTTGGCCTTGGCGGCGGCCTCGGCCAGCTTGGCGTCCTCGGGCTTGGCGGCGGCGGCCTTCTCAGCCTTGGCGGCAGCCTTGGCCAGCTGGGCCTTGGCGTCCTCGGCGTCCTGATACTTGGAAGCCTTGTCATACTCCTTCAGACCGGCATCATCGTCATCATAGTAGTCATAGCACTGGGAGGGCCAGGCGCCGTAGGGAGCCTTCACGACCGCCTGCACGCACTCACCGAAGATGCGGGTCTTGGTGGGATCGCGGCGGATGAACTCGTTGGAGACGATCTCCTCGCAGGTCACGATGGTCTTGCGGGCGGCCACGGCGATGTCGATGTCGTGGAACTCATCGCCGCAGATGATGCAGGTGCCGTCGGGGCTGGCCTGCTGGACATGGATGATGGCGGTGTCGAACTTGGGCACGGGCACGGCAACGACCTTCTGGCCGGGAACCATGGGGTTCTCGATCTCGGCGCACTTCAGGTCCTCCAGCTTGGGCATGGTCTTGCGCTTCTCCTCGCTGATGCCCCAGTACTTCATCAGGCCGGAGCCCTGCATCAGGCGGACAGGCAGGAAGGGCAGGCCCAGAGAAGCGGCGTGCAGCATGAGCATCAGAACGTCCTGAGAATAGTCCTCATAAGTAAGCTTGCCCTGCTCGATGGCGGCGCGGAACCGACGGGAGACGTTGGTATAGCCGGAGTTGGCGGTGTAGCAGTTGATGTAAGCAGCCACACGGCCTTCGCCAATGAGCATATCGACCTCACCGCCGCCGGGGCCGGCGTAAACAATGAAGTCCTTCTTGCCCTGACGCAGGATCTCGGACACCGTAGCGTAAGGCTTGCGGTTGGTGGTGAAGCCGCCAATTGCAAGGACGTCACCATCCTCGACGAATTTCGCCACGGCGTCATGCAAGGTGTACACTTTGTTCATGGTAAAACCCCCATTACAAAAGATTTTTTGGAATGCTCTTTCTCTCTGGTTTTCAAGGTGCGGGTATGCGCTATTCAACGTTTAGTATTGTAACACACCTCGATGAAAAGGTCTATCTGTAATTTGGCAAAAAGTTTGCATATCTTCTCCTGCCGTGCTATAATACCTTCGTCCGGAAGGGAGGGCTCTTCCTCCCCGCCCTCTGGTGAGGGCGCGCATTTCCGCCAAATTGATTGGAGGCCGTCTATGAATAACGTAGAATTTCACCTTCAGCTGAATCACAACGAGACCTGGAACATGAGCCGCCTCCATTTTCACGACCACTACGAACTCCTGCTCCCCCTGACCACACCGGGCAATATCTTTGTCAACGACCAGGTCTACCCCCTGCGCCGGGGCACCCTGTACCTGATTGGGGAGAACACCCTCCACCGCACCATGGCCACCGGCTTCCACGCCCGCTATGTCCTGCACATCAGCCGGAAGGCCCTGGTGGAGCTGTCCACCCCTCAGACCGATTTCACCCAGCTGACCCAGGATCCGTTCCGCCGCGCCACCCTGGATACCGAGGAAATGACCGAGATCATCGAGCTGTTCCAGGCCCTGGAGCGCAACAAAAACGACGGTTCCTTCGGCAGCGACATCCACCAGACCGTGGCTCTGCTCAACCTGCTCATCCGGGTGGCGCCCACCTTAAATGCCGCCACCGCCGGCGAGGCCATCCGCAACAAGGATTTTCTCCGGGTAGTGCCCATTCTGGACTACATCCGGGACAACCTGGCCGAGCCCCTCTCCCTGGACCAGATCGCCGGACACTTCTACATCAGCAAGCACTATCTCTGCCGCATCTTCAAGGCCGCCACCGGCTTCTCCGTCATGGAGTACATCATTTACAGCCGGGTCCTCCGGGCCCGTCAGCTCCTCCAGGAGGGGGTCAGCGTCCAGCAGGCCGGGGAGCGCTCCGGTTTCTCCGACAACTCCCATTTTATCCGCACCTTCGGCCACCTCACCGGCGTCACCCCCGGCCGTTACGCCAAGGAGTACCAGTCCAGCGACCAGATCCTCCTCCGGGGCAATCCCAGGCAGTGACGAGCGCTGTCCCATGTTGTCAAACAGGGCCCGTTTCTCCGGTTTTTTGGTCAATATCTGCAAACCCCCTTTCCCCGTCCCTTCCCCCGTATGGGAGACCGTTCTTCCTCAAACCAAGGGTCTCGGCAGACCTTCCGTCTGCCGAGGCCCTTTCCTTTTTCATTGCGCGGCGCAGCCCTCACAGCAATCCGGCCAGGGTCTCCAGGGCCTGGTCCAGCCGTGCCAGGTCTGCGCCGGGGTAGTTGACCACCACTGTGTGGGGCGGTGCGGCTCCAGGGCGGTGCTGGTAGGCGGACAGGAAAGACAGCCGGATGCCCCGCTCCTCCGCCAGGGCGGCCAGCTCCCCGTCCTCCCGGCAGGTGTCCAGCTCCATCAGGAAATGGAGCCCCGCGTCTTCCCCTCTGACCCGGCACCGCCCCCCCAGTCCGCTGTTTCGGATAGCCTCCAGCACCGCGTCCCGCCGTCCCCGGTAAAACACCCGCATCCGGCTGACATGGGACTCGAAGTACCCCTCCTCCAGGAAGCGGGCCAGGGTATACTGTTCCATGGCAGGGACAGTGCAGGAATAAAAGCCCAGCCGCTCCCGGTAGGCGGCCAGCAGCGGGCGTGGCAGCACCATATAGCTGATCCGCAGCGACGGCGCCAGAGAACGGGAAAAGGTATTCATGTAAATGACCCGGTCGCTCCGGTCGATGCTCCGCAGGGTGGGGATGGGACGGCCCGTGAACCGGAACTCACTGTCGTAGTCATCCTCCACGATATACCGCCCCTCTCCCCCGCTCACCCAGTGGAGCAGGCTCTGACGTCGGGCGATGGGGGTGACTGCCCCGGTGGGGAACTGGTGGTTGGGAGAAATATGCAGCACCTGGGTCCCGCTCTCCTCCACCGCCCGGGGCAGCACCCCCTGCCGGTCCACGGGCAGGAACAGGCACCGGGCTCCGCTGAGCTCATAGACCCGGGCCGCTTTGGAATAGCCGGGGTCCTCCACCCCGTAGGTCCGGTCCCGACCCAGAAGCTGGACGATCAGGTTGTAGAGGTATTCCGTCCCCGCTCCCACCACGATCTGGTCGGGGCTGGCGGTGATGCCCCGGAACTGGTAGATATGCCGGGCAATGGCCCGGCGCAGCTCGGGGACCCCGCTGTGGGGCATGGAGCGCAGCAGGGCCTCCCCTTCCTCTGACAGCACCCGGCGCATGAGTTTGGCCCAGACCGAGAAGGGAAAGCCCTCGGTGCCGCTGCCCCGGCTGGTCAGGTCCAGCAGCCAGGCGCGCTCCGGCTCCCCCTTCTCCTCCTCCCGCTCCTCAGCGCCGGCAGGCGCGGGCCGGGTCTCCACAGGGCTGACAAAGTAGCCCCGCTTCTCCTCCGAGCGCAGGTAGCCCTCCGCCAGCAGCTGGGCGTAGGCGTTCTCCACCGTCACCACCGCCGTCTCCAGATTCCGGGCCAGGGCCCGCTTGGAGGGCAGTTTCTCCCCCGCCTTCAGGCGGCCGGACAGGATGTCCTCTTTGATGCAGCGGTATAAATAGTCGTACCGGGCCAGACTCCCCCGGCGCTCCAAATCGTAGGTCAGCATACGCCCTCCATCTGGTCTTATAAAAAAGTTTTAAATTGGTTCTTTCTTTCATACCAGTTATGATTAAAATACAACACAAGCAAAAATGCAAGAAAATTTTTTCCGTGATGGTCCGGACCCATCCGGGCAAAGGAGTCTTTCCAATGAACAATTCAAAACCCCACAAGAAAGTTTACCAGTTGGTACTTGCCTCTCTGTTCGCCGCCTTGACCTATGTGATGACCTTGGTGGTCCAGGTCCCCTCCCCCATGCAGGGCTACGTCAATCTGGGTGACTGCGCGGTGCTGCTGTCCGCCTGGATCCTGGGGCCTGTCTACGGCGGCGCTGCCGCGGGCATCGGCTCCATGCTGGCCGACCTGCTGTCCGGCTACGCCCACTACGCCCCCGGCACCTTCGCCATCAAGCTGGCCATGGCGGTGGCCGCGTCCCTGATATTCCGTGCCCTCCAGAGCCGTGATTCCCACAACCTGCTGGTCTCCCAGGTGGCCAGCGGCGTGGTGGCCGAGGCCATCATGGTGGTGGGTTACTTTGGTTACGCCTCCCTGTGGCTGGGCAAGGGCTTGGCCGCCGCCGCCTCCATCCCCGGCAACATTGTCCAGGGCGTCTTCGGTCTGGTGTCCGCCGCGGCGGTGTACGCCGTCCTCAGCAAGAGCCGCGCTCTGGCCCGCATCTGACAAATTGATAGATTAAAAAATGGCTGCCCGACGGGCAGCCATTTTTTACGCTGATTTTCTGCAAACGTTTTCAGTCCGTTTGACAGTCGCTCGGTCATGCCATTTCATTTCCTCTTGAGCACCACATTTTCCGCCCCCAGCCGCTCCTTTAGATCCTCCAAAAGGGCGGGATGGAGCTGGCAGCGGGTACCCACCCGTTTTTTGCAGTCCTCGAAATAGAGGATGGCCTGGCTGTCTCCCGGGAAGAAGGACAGGGCCAGCCGCACCTTCCGCAGCCGGGGGTCCTCCCGGCTGGGGAACCGGAGATATAGTTTCTCCGCCGCGGCGGCCGCCTCCCCGTCCAGGTCCCCCAGGGGGCGGATGGAGTCCACCATCAGCTGGGGTTCTTTCTCGTCCCGGACGGAGATCTTGCCCTGGGCCAGGACGGCGGCGTTCTCCCGGATGTAGCCGCCGCTCTCCTCCAGCACCCGGGAGAAGCACAGCAGCTCCATGCCCCCGGTGTCGTCCTCCAGATTCACATAGGCCATGAGGGTGTTGTTCCGGGTGGTCCGGGTCTTGTAGGTGGCAATGACTCCCGCGATGGACACCCGCTGACCGTCCCGGTAGTCCTTGGGGCCGTCCTCCCGGTCGAAGTCCGCCAGGATAGAGCCGATGGTCACCGCCCCCTTCCATCTGGCGATTTCCCGGTACTGGTCCATGGGGTGGCCGGAGAGGTAGAGGCCGGTGGTCTCCTTCTCCATGCTCATCAGCTCCTGGGGGCTGTACTCCGGCAGGTCGGGCAGATGGAGGGCCGGCAGGGGCGCGGGAGCGCTGTCCCCTCCCCCGGCGCCGAAGCCGAACAGGTCCAGCTGGCCCTCCACGTTCCGCTTCCGGCTGGCGGCGATGCCGTCCAGCACCTGCCCGAAGACCTGCATCAGTTGGGAGCGCCGGTAGCCCATCCGGTCAAAGGCCCCGGATTTGATGAGGCTCTCCAGCACCCTCCGGTTCAGGTCGTGGTCAAACATCCGGTCGCAGAAGTCCATGAAGTCCGTGAACTCCCCGCCCTTTTCCCGCTCGGTCAGCAGGGCATTGATCACGTTCCGGCCCACTCCTTTCAGGGCCACCAGGCCGAAGCGGATGCCCTCCCCCACCACGGTAAAATCTGCGTGGGACTGATTTACGTCGGGGGGCAGGAGCTGGATGCCCATGTCCCGGCACTCGGAGATATACTCAGCCACCTTCTCCGTGGAGTCCAGCACCGAGGTGAGCAGGGCGGCCATGTACTCCTTGGGATGGTGGTATTTGAACCAGGCGGTCTGGTAGGCCACCACGGCGTAGCAGACCGCGTGGGCCTTATTGAAAGCGTAGTGGGCGAAGTCGGTGATCTCGTCGTAGATGCTCTGGGCCACGTCCTCGGAAATGCCCTTGGCCCGGCATCCGGCGATGTTCCGGGCGGGGTCTCCGTGCAGAAACGTCTCCCGCTCCCGTTCAATGTCCTTTACCTTCTTCTTGGACATGGCCCGGCGCACCATGTCGGCCTGACCCAGAGAATAGCCCGCCAGCTGCTGAAAAATCTGGATGACCTGCTCCTGGTAGACGATGCAGCCGTAGGTGTTGGACAGAATGGGCACCAGCAGGGGATGCTTGTAGGTGATCTTGTCCGGATTCTGCTTGCAGGCGATGAACCGGGGAATGGAATCCATGGGGCCCGGGCGGTAGAGGGCGATGATGGCGGTAATGTCCTCAATGTTCTGGGGCTTCAGCCCCACGCACACCCCCGTCATGCCGGTGGACTCCATTTGGAACACGCCGGAGGTCTTGCCCTCGCTGAGCATGTTCATCACATCGGGGTCGTTCTCCGGGATGTGAGTCGGGTCGAAGGTGGGATCCGATTCCTTGACCATCTTGGCGGCGTCATCCAGGATGGTCAGGTTCCGCAGGCCGAGAAAGTCCATTTTCAGCAGGCCCAGTTCCTCCAGAGTGGTCATGATGTACTGGGTCACGGGCAGGCCGTCGTTGGTGGCCAGGGGAACGTAGTCGCACACCGGACGGCTGGTAATGACCACGCCGGCGGCATGGGTGGAGGTGTTCCGGGGCATTCCCTCGATGGCCATGGCGGTATCGATGAGCTTCTTCACCCGGGGATCCCCTTCGTAGGTGTCCTTCAGCTGTTTGGACAGCTTCAGGGCCTCCTCCAGGGTGATGTGGAGGGCCCCCGGGCCGCTGGGGATGAGCTTGGCGATGGCGTCCACCTCGGCGTAGGGGAAATTGAGCACCCGGCCCACATCCCGGACCGCCGCCCGGGCGGCCATGGTGCCGAAGGTGACGATCTGAGCCACATGGTCGGCCCCGTATTTCCGATTTACATAATCAATGACCTCCTGCCGGCGGCGGATACAGAAGTCGATGTCAATATCCGGCATGGACACCCGCTCGGGATTGAGGAAGCGCTCGAAATACAGGTTGTACTTCATGGGGTCCAGGTCGGTGATGTTCAGGCAGTAGGACACCATGGACCCGGCGGCGGAGCCGCGGCCCGGACCCACGGGGATGCCGTTCCCCTTGGCGAAAGCGATAAAGTCGGAGACGATGAGGAAGTAGTCCACAAAGCCCATCTTCCGGATCATGTCCATCTCGTAGCGCAGCTGCTTCTGATAGTTCTCCGGCCGGCCGGGGTAGCGGCGTTCAAAGCCGTCCCAGCACAGCTTTTCAAAATACTCCTCTCCGGTGGCGTAGCCCTCGGGGAGCTGGAAGTGGGGCAGATGGTACTTGCCGAACTCAAACTCCACGTTGCACAGCGCCGCGATCTTAGCGGTGTTCTCCAGGGCCTCCGGGCAGTCGGGGAACAGGGCGGCCATCTCCTCCTCCGACTTGACATAAAACTCCTGGGTCTCAAATTTCATCCGGCCGGGGTCATCCAGGGTCTTGCCCATCTGGATGCACATGAGGATGTCCTGCATCTCCGCGTCCTCCCGACGGAGGTAGTGGGCGTCGTTGGTGGCGATGAGCGGGATACCCGTCTCCTCGTGGAGGCGCATCAGTCCGGCGTTCACCTGCTTTTGGGCGGGGATGCCGTGGTCCTGGAGCTCCAGGTAGTAGCCGTCTTCCCCGAACAGCTCCCGCATCTCCAGAGCCACCGCCTTCGCCTGCTCATACTCCCCCGCCAGCAGCAGCTTGGGCAGCTCGCCCCCCAGGCAGGCGGAGCAGGCAATGAGGCCCTTGCAGTGCTCCCGCAGCAGGTCTATATCGATGCGGGGCTTGATGTAAAAGCCCTCCAGAAAGGCCTGGGACACCATGTAGGACAGGTTGCGGTAGCCCTCCTCGTTCCGGCACAGCAGAACCAGGTGGCGGGAGTCGGCGTCGTACTCGTGGACCTTCTGGAACCGGGTGCGCCCCCGGGGCGCCACATAGACCTCGCAGCCGATGATGGGCTTGATGCCGGCGGCCTTGCAGGCCCGGTAGAAGTCGATGACGCCGTACATGACCCCGTGGTCGGTGATGGCCACCGCCTCCTGGCCCAGGTCCTTCACCCGCTCCACCAGCTTTTTGATGCGGCAGGCCCCGTCCAACAGGGAAAATTCTGTATGGAGATGTAAGTGGACAAAGGGCATGTCAGACCTCCGCCTTTCTATTTTTATCGCTTACGTTTGTCCAGTAGTCAGAGGAGCAGAGAAAAAACCGCAAAAGTAACAACAAAACACAAGATCCAGCTCGCACAAAAGGAGGGGATATCCCTAAGCCCCCCAGGACGCCGGAGCAGTCCCGCCGCGATGCAGATGCCGGTCGCGCTGCCCACAGCGCCCGGCGCCGCCTGTTTCCAATACTTTTTCATGAGGAAGCCGCCTTTCTCTGACTCATCAGTAAATTTTCGTTTCGCTGCCCACGGAAGCGGAAACCCATGTGATGTAGGGCAAGGGCTCTGCCCTTGCCTTTTCCAGGTATCCAAAATACCGGGAGAAATCTGCGCACTTGAACACTTCGCCTGCGGACGGAACGGGGAACGGGGATATTTCGCCCTGCGGGGCGAGTTACTTTGCCCGCGGCGGCAAAGTAACCAAAACGCCGCCGGGGACGTCGGCCAAAGAAAGCACGAAAAATTTCTCCCCCGGGAAATTTTCCCACGCTTTCATGCCTCCTTTCCCCGGACCCCTGTTACGGGAAACCCACTTCTGTTTCGCAGCGGTTTCATCCGGCGCACATTCCCTGGTTTTGCTGCCCCTCCTTCCGGGCCTTCGGCCCTGGGTACAGGGAACTTGGATGCAACAGCCACTGAATCCTGCGCCTGGGTTTCACAACTGTGCGGCGTGGTCCTTGACCGCGCCGATCCGTCCATTGCATATAGTTTGATTCATCGACAACCACTCTTACAGCGTGTAAAACTGTTGCCCCATAAACTAGGGTTTACCGTTCGAAATCGAATGTACTTATTCCTCCCTGGACAGCTCCACCAGCTTCCGCAGCCGGTGGTTCAGGGCGGATTTGGTGACGGGCGGGTCGCACAGTTGGGCCAACTGGGCCAGCGTATCCTCCGGATGCGCCAGCCGCAGGCGGGCCGTCTCCTTTAGCTTGTCCGGCAGGGCGGCCAGCCGCCCGCTCTCCTCCAGGCGGGTGATGGCCTCCACCTGGGCCATGGCCGCCTCCACCACCTTGTCCATGTTAGCGGCGTCGCAGTTGACCCGGCGGTTGACGCTGCCCCGCAGGTTCTTTTCCAGCTTGGCGTTCATCACCTCCATGGCGGACAAGGGGGCGCCGATGGTGGTGAGAAAGTCCTCGATCCGGTCGCTCTGCTTGAAATAGATCACCGCGTTGCCTTTACGCTTGGCGTCTTTGGGCTCCAAATTCATATCCCGCATCAGCGCCAGCATCTCCCGGCTGACGCTGAGGTGGGAGGTGGACAGCTCCAGATGGTACCCTTTTTGGGGGTCGGTCACCGAGCCCCCGGCCAGGAAAGCCCCACGCAGAAAAGCAGCGCGGCAACAGTTCTCCTCCAGCACTCCGAAATTGATGTGGAGGGCCAGAGCGCCCGGGTCTCCGCCAAAGGTCTGCTGGATGACTCCCAGCTTGTGGGGGTCGGTAATGGCAAAAATATGTTTCCCCTCCCCGTCGGGCAGACGGTCAAAGGTCAGCTTAAAGGCCTTCTTGAACAACAGCGGCAGCCGCTGGGCCAAAGCGTCGCTCTCCGTGATGATCCGTACCTCGGCAGGTGAGAAGGCATTGCAGTAAAGCAATATTCCATAACATTCCGCCTGGGCGCAGCACTTCCGGTTCAAGGCCCCGCGGCACAGCTCGTTCTTCACATCTCCGGCAAAGGACATGGTCACTCCTCCAAAATGTAGCGCCGGGCCCCATGGAAGATGCGCACCGCCCGCCGGCGGTAGATCTCCAGAATGGCCTCGGCCAGCTTGTCAGGGTCGTGCCGGGCATAGTTGCCCCCGGTGGAGGCCAACGCCCGTTCCTCCAGCTCCAGCCCCATGGCGGCGATCCGCTCCCGGTCAATGACCAGGGGCGCGGCGTCCTCCTCCCGGTACTTCTCCACCAGCCCGGGATGGACCGGGGCGCAGTTGGCCAGGCACAGGTCCAGCAGCCCGGGAACACCGTGGGCCAGCAGGGCCTCCAGGTGGTCGGCGGCGGTGTACCCCTCCGTCTCCCCCTCCTGGGTCATGATGTTGCAGACGTAAATTTTCGGTGCGTCAGACTGGGCCACCGCCTGGCTCACCCCGTCCACCAGCAGGTTGGGGATCACGCTGGTGTACAGGCTCCCGGGGCCCAGCAGGATCAGGTCAGCCTCTCTGATGGCCTCCAGGGCCGCGGGCAGGGGGGCGGGCCGCTCCGGGAGCAGGGCCACATGGGAGATGCGGCAGTCCTGCTCCTTTTTAAAGTTATAGATCTTGGACTCCCCCACCACCCGGGTGCCGTTTTCAAAGACGGCCTCCAGCTGTACGTCGGCGCTGGTCACCGGGATCACCCGGCCGGTGATGGCCAAAACGTGGCTCATCTGGCTCACCGCCTCCTCAAAGGAGCCGGTGACCCCGTTGAGGGCGGCCAGGATCAGGTTGCCAAAGGATTGGCCCGCCAGGGAGCCCTCGGTGAAGCGGTAGGTCAGCAGCCGCTCCATAATGGGCTCAGTATTGGCCAGGGCCTCCATACAGTGGCGGATGTCTCCGGGCGGGGGCATCCCGATGTCCCGGCGCAGCATGCCCGATCCGCCTCCGTCATCGGCCACGGTGACGATAGCCGTCAGGTTCTTGGTATATTTTTTCAGTCCCCGGAGCATGGTGGACAGGCCGGTCCCGCCGCCGATGGCGACGATTTTGGGCCCCCGCTCCCACTGCTGTACGTTGGGGATGTGTTCGCTCATAGCGCACTCCTTTACCTATATCTCAATTTCTTCCCAGGTCCCGGTGGCTCTCCGACACAGGACAGCCGCTCTTTCTCAGCCCGTCGGCCAGGGCGTGGGCGATGGCAACCGAGCGGTGGTGGCCGCCGGTGCAGCCCACGGCAATGACCAGAGAGGTCTTGCCCTCCTCCTCATACCGGGGCAGCAGCCAGCCCACAAAATCGGTGAGGCGGGCCAGGAACTCCCCTGTCTGAGGGCTGGAGAACACATAATCCCGCACACCGGCGTCCAGGCCGGTGAGGGGCCGCAATTCCGCCACATAGTAAGGGTTGGGTAGGAAGCGGACGTCAAAGACCAGGTCGGCTTCCATGGGCACTCCATGCTTGAAGCCGAAGGAGGCCACCCGGACCTCCATCCGTCCCTGGGGGGAGCCGCTCTTGGCGAACAGCCGCCGCAGTTCTCCCTTCAGCTTGGCGGTGGACAGGTTGGAGGTGTCAATGATGTACTCCGCCCGCTCCCGGAGGGGGGCCAGCATCTTCCGCTCCAGTTCGATGGCCTCCTCCAGGCTGTCACAGGCCTCCCCCAAGGGATGTCCGCGCCGTGTCTCCTTATACCGCTTGATGATGACCTCGTCCGAGGCCTCCATAAACAGGATGCGGTAGGAGCATTTCATAGCCTTCAGGTCGGCCAGCGCCCGGAACAGGGCATCGAAGTTTGTGCCGCCCCGGACGTCGGTGACCAGCACCACCCGGTCGTACTCCCCGGAGCCCGCCATGCCCAGCTCGGCGAATTTCGGGATCAGCGGAGCGGGCAGATTGTCCACACAGAAGAAGTCCATGTCCTCCATGATGGAGGCCGCCTTGCTTTTCCCGGCTCCGGACAAACCGGAAATAATGACAAATTCCATTGGTATCACACCTTTTTTCTGGGAATCAACGTAAAACCTTTACTTCCATCTCCAGCTCCACGCCGGTCTGTGCCAAGACCCGTCCCTTCACCCGGGACACCAGCTCCAGCACATCCGCGCAGGTGGCATTCCCCCGGTTGATCACAAAGCCCGCGTGCTTTTCCGACACCTGGGCGCCCCCCACGGAGAAGCCTTTCAACCCGCACTGGTCAATGAGGGCGGCGGCGTAGTGGCCGGTCGGACGCTTGAACATGGAGCCCGCGCTGGGGTACTCCAGGGGCTGCTTGGTCTGGCGCTGGGCGGACAACTCCTCCATCCGCCGGCGAATGGCCTCCCGGTCTCCTTCTTCCAGCTGAAAACGCGCCTCCAAAATCAGACGTTTGCCGTCTGAAAAGGCGCTGTGCCGGTATGAAAAATCAAACTCTGTGACCCGTTCCAACTCCCCGGCGGCGGTCAGGCAGGTGACTTCCCGGACCACCTGTGCCATCTCTCCGCCGTAGGCCCCGGCGTTCATGGTCACCGCGCCCCCCACTGTTCCGGGAATACCGCCGGCGAACTCCAGACCGGTGCGTCCCCGTTCCAACGCCGCGGCGGCAAGGCGGGCCAGGGTCACCGCGCCCCCCGCCGCCAAAAGGCGTCCCGCTTCCCGCACCTGGTTCAGTTCCCCGGCCAGCTTTATTACAAAGCCTTGGTAACCCTGGTCGGACACTAACAGATTGGAGCCATTGCCCAGGAAAAAGGGCACTACCTCCAACTCATAGGCAGTACGGAGAGCGGCGGCGGCCTCCTCCCCCGTCTTGGGCAGGGCCATCAGGGCGGCGGGACCGCCGATCCGGAAGGAGGTGTGCCGGGACATGGGCTCACCGGCCCGCAACTCCAGCGCAGGACAGCGGCGGGCCAGTTCTCCTCGCAAACTATCAAACCGATCCATAAGGACCTCCAAACACGATCAGAATACAGACCTGTTTCAGTCTATTTTTTGATTATAGCAAATTTCCCGAGAAATTAGAATAGGCAACATCAGAAATCCCGCGTCCAACGCCCGGTGTTTTTAGACTACACGAATCATTCCTGTTTTCATTGATATTTCAAAATTGAATTTTAATTTATAGGGGCAAAAGCCGCCTTCGATGCGCCTTACTCCCGTGGCCAGCCGGGGCCGCCCGATGGGACGTGCCACTGAATCAAGTTTTGCACAACGGGGCGGGGCAGCGCAGTCAGGAACCACGCCGCATAATTCGGAAACGCAGGCGCTGACTTTCAGTAGCTGTTCTTGTCCAAACTCGTATTACTCAGGGCCGAAGGCCCGGAAGGAGGGGCAGCAAAACCAGGGAATGCGCGCCGGAGGTAAGGAAGTTTTTTTGTAGGACGCCCCTTGGGGGCCGGGGCCGGAGCCCCGGAGATTTTTTGGGCACTTTTGTATCTCTACAAAAGTACCTCGCCCGAAGGCGAAACATCCCCACTCCCCCGTCCCGCCCGCAGGCGAAATCCTCAGAAAACTAAAATTTAGAATTCATTCCAACCACATATAAAAAGGCTCCGCGAACCAGCCGCGGAGCCTTTCATATTCTTCAGCCGCCCTTACACCATGTTGCACAGCAGGGCGGCGCCCACCACGCCGGCGTCGTTGCCCAGGGACGCCTTTTCCAGACGGGTGGGGGCGCTCTTGTCGAAGGAGCCCTGCCGGACCAGTTCCCGCAGGGGATCCAGGAGCAGGTCGTCCTCAGCGTTGCTGATACCGCCGCCCAGACAGATAATCTCGGGCTGGAGGACGTTGATCAGGTTGATGAGGCCGATGGACAGGCCCTGGAGGTAGGTGGCCAGCACCCGCTTGGCCGCCAGATCGCCCAGGCGCGCGCCCTGGAAGGCGGTACGGCCCTGGACCTTGAAGCGGTCTCCCTCGCACAGTTCCCACAGCACGCTGTCCTTGCTGCGCTCCATCTCCAACTGAGTCAGGCGGATCAGGGCGGTGGCGGAACCGTACTGCTCCCAGCAGCCCCGGTTTCCGCAGCCGCACAGGACGCCGTTGGGCTTGATGATCATATGGCCCACTTCCATGCCGGAGTTGGCGTAGCCGGTGAACAGCTTGCCCCCGGCCACCAGGCCACCGCCGATGCCGGTGCCCAGAGTGACCACCACCGCCGGGTCGCAGCCCTTGGCCGCGCCGGCCCAATATTCCCCGATGGCGGCGCAGTTGGCGTCGTTGCCCAGAAACACCGGGATGTCCCACACCTGCTGGAACAGTTCCCGGAAGGGGGTGTTCTCAAAGGCCATGTTGGGGGTCCGGATCACCACGCCTGTCTCGTTATCCACCAGGCCTGGCAGGCCCACGCCCACCGCCTCGATCTGGCTGTACTCCATGGCTCCCATCTCGCAGACCTTCTGGGCCAAGCGGGCCAGCTCCGCGCAGAGTTCCTCCGCCGTCATGTTCTTATCCACGGGATGGCTCACCTTGTCCAGAATGTGGCCCTTTTCATCCACCAGGCCGGCCACCAGATTGGTCCCGCCCACATCGATACCGATATAATACATACTCACTTCTCTCCCTCGTTCTCCTTGATTTTTTCAAAGTGCTGATCCATCCGCTGGGTCAGCTCCAATGCCGCGTTATGGCCCATCTTCCGGTTGCGGTTATTCATGGCTGCCACCTCCACGATGCTGGCCAGGTTCCGGCCCGGCTTCACCGGGATGGTGATGGCCGGGACCTTGATGCCCAGGATCTCCGTTTGGACCGAGTCCAGCCCCAGGCGGTCATAGACTGCGTGGTCGTCCCAGGGCTCCAGGTTGATGACCAAATCAATTTGCTGCTTGTCCTTGATGGCCCCCATACCGAACAGGCGGCGCACGTCGATGACCCCGATACCCCGCAGCTCCATGTAGTGGCGGATCAATTCCGGAGCGGTGGCCTCCAGAGCGCCATGGTTGGTCTGGCGGATCTCCACCGCGTCATCGGCGATGATGCGGTGGCCGCGCTTGATCAGCTCAATGGCCACCTCGCTCTTGCCCACGCCGGACTCGCCCTGGAACAGCACGCCCTCGCCGTAGATCTCCATCATGACCCCGGACCGGGTGATGCAGGGGGCCAGGCGGTTGAACAGGCTGCCGATGAGGGCACTCATAAAGGCCGAGGTGTGGGCCTCAGTGCGCAGAATGGTGCGTCCGTGCTTCTCCGCCATCTCCAGACACTCCGGGAACGGCTCCAGTCCCCGGGTGATAATTAGGCCGGGCACCGGGTAGGACAGCAGGTGGTCAAAGCTCTCCCGGCGGCGGGCCGAACTCATCCCGGCCACAAAAGTATGTTCCGTCAGTCCCATCAGAAGCAGCCGCTTGGTATCGAAATGCTCAAAAAATCCCGCCAGCGGAAGACCGGGACGGTTCACGTCCACGGTACGCAGGGGGACATTCTCATAATCAGGGGCGGTGCACAGGACCTCCAGTTCAAATTCCCGGATGATCTCGCCCAACTTCACACTGTATTGGCTCTCCGGCATAGGTTTCCCTCCCTTTCCGCCCTCCGGGCCTGTCCGGCCCCGGGCGGTCTTTTCCTTAAGTATAGACGAATCCCCGGCGTTTCGCAAGATTGGGCTTCCCCTTTGGTAAATTTTTTCTTGCATTTCTTTTTAAAAAAAGTTCTTGCAATCTGTCACAATATCTGTTATCATATCAGTCGAGGCTTTTTTGAAAGCGATTCTCATAGCGAGGAGGTAAGCAACATGGCCAAATGCGAATTCTGCGACAAGGGCGTCACCTTCGGCATTCAGGTGTCCCACTCCCATCGCCGTTCCAACCGCACCTGGAAGCCCAACGTGAAGCGCGTGAAGGCGATCGTGAAGGGCACTCCCACTCACGTGTACGTCTGCACCAGATGCCTCCGTTCCGGTAAGGTCACCCGCGCTGTGTAATGGAATATGGCAAATAAAAGCCTGTGTCTGTTGGACACAGGCTTTTTATTATGAAGGAAGCAACAGCCGGCGCGCAGCGCGCCGGCTATTTTATGCCTGGGCCGGCCCTCTCCAAGGGACATCCTTGAACCGCTCCCCGTCCTCCAGCACCTCCACGGTACCTGCGGTAATGTCCAGGATATGGGCCGAAAAGCCCGCCGCGCGCTCCTCGGGCAGCAGGGCGGACAGCACTACATCCGCCCCGTAATCCACATTTTCCACCACGCCGCCGAAGGCGTCCACCTCCCGGCGCATGTTCTCAAACTGGCCGTAAGTACAGGGCACCTCCATGGCCACCCAGCGGCGGACCACCGAGATCCCAGCGGCGTCCAGGGCGTCCTTGGCTCCCTGGGTGTAGGCCCGGACCAGTCCCCCCGCTCCCAGCAGGATCCCGCCAAAATACCGGGTGACCACGCAGCAGACGTTGACCACGCCCTCCCGCTGGAACACGTTGAGCATGGGCTGGCCCGCCGTCCCCTGGGGCTCCCCATCGTCGGAGTAGCGGACGGGGCCGTCCTTGATGATGTAGCACCAGCAGTTGTGCCGGGCGTCGTAGTACCGCTTTTTCATGGCCTCGATCTGCGCCCGGGCCTCCTCCTCCGTCTCCACCCGCCAGACGTGGCCGATGAAGCGGGAGCGCTTTTCCACAAATTCTGTCTCGCTGGGCCGGGTGGGGATATAGTATTCGGTCATCTGGTCTGCCACTCCTCTTTTGTCAGGGCGTAAAAATGGGTCAGCCGCCGCTCGTTCATCAGCGTCACTTCTGTCTCCCGGGAGAACCGGAACCGGAAACCGCACTTCTCAATGACCCGGCGGGACTTCCCGTTTCCATCGTAATGGCAGCACCAGATGGTTTGCAGGCCCAATCCCTCAAAGCCGTACCGCAGCAGCTCTGCAACCGCCTCAGGGATCAGGCCCCTGCCCCAAAACTCGGGGTTCAGGGCGTAACCGATCTCATCGTCGGGCTTGGGCACTCCCTCCCAGTGGCCGTCCACAAACCCGGCCGAGCCGATGACCCTGCCGCTGTCACGGTCAACCACGGCGAACACATTCGGGGCGGAAAAGACAGTTTGGATGATCTCCAGGCTGTTTTCCCGACTGGTGTGGACAGGCCACCCGGCGGTGGGCCCCACCCTGGGGTCTTGGGCGTATTCATACAGATCCTCCGCGTCTGTGTCTGTAAAAGGGCGCAGGAGCAGGCGTTTTGTTTCTAGTATCATCTTGTTCTCTCACTGGGGCGCACACACTGTGCGCCCCTACCTTATTATAATTATTCTTCCCAGGGCTCCTTATGGGGCTTCCACCCCTCCACCAGGGGACCCAACTGTCCAATGATCTTCTGCGGGCAGACGGCCACCACGTCGATGGTCTCCGAATAGTCCACCTTCTCCACTTTAGCGTCCTGGTACAGCTTGTCCAGCAGGCCGCCCCTGTCATAGGGCAGGTGGATGGTCACCCGCCTGGCGCCGTTGTCCAGCTTGGCGCCGATGGCGGCCAGCAGGTCGGGCAGCCCCTCCCCCGTCTTGGCGGAGATGGACACGATATTCTCCCCGTGGGGCCGGACGTCCCCGTCCCAGCAGTCGCACTTGTTGAACACCTCGATACGGGGGGTTCGGTCGGCCCCCAGCTCATGGATGAGCTGGTCCACCACCTCAGCCTGCTCCCGCCACTCCTGGTTTGAAGTGTCGATCACATGGAGCAGCAGGTCGGCAAAGGACAGTTCCTCCAGAGTGGCCTTGAAGGCCTCCACCAGGTGGTGGGGCAGCTTGCGGATGAAGCCCACGGTATCGGACAGCAGGACGGTGCAGGTGTCAGAGATCTCCAGGGTCCGGGTGGTGGTGTCCAGGGTGTCGAACAGCCGGTTATTGGCAGGAATGTCCGCCCCGGTGAGCTTATTCAGCAGGGTGGATTTGCCCGCGTTGGTGTAGCCCACAATGGCCACCACCGGAACCTCGTTTTTCTCCCGGCGCACCCGCTGGGTGGCGCGGACCCGCCGCACCTGCTCCAGTTCCTCCTTCAGCTTGGCGATCTTCCGGTGGATGTGCCGCCGGTCGCTCTCCAGCTGGGTCTCGCCGGGGCCGCGGGTACCGATGGCGCCCTCCTGCCGTTCCAGGTGCTTCCACATGCCGATCAGCCGGGGCAGCAAATACTGGTACTGGGCCAGTTCCACCTGGAGACGGCCCTCCCGGGTCCGGGCACGCTGGGCAAAAATGTCCAGGATCAGGGCGGAGCGGTCCAGGACAGACACCCCCAGGTCCTCAGACAGTGCCCGCTGTTGAGAGGGGGACAGGGCATTGTCAAAAATCACCATGTCCGCCCCCATGGCCTGGGCCAGCTCCTTCACCTCGACCACCTTCCCCTCGCCGATGAAGGTGCGGGGATCGGGACTGTCCTTGGACTGGAGCACCATCCCCACCGTCTCGCCCCCCGCCGTCTCCAGCAGGGCGGACAGTTCCTCCATAGATGCGTCGGTGGCGTTCTCCTCCTTGGACAGGCTGAAGGCGTTCAGGCCTACCAGCACCGCCCGGTTGATCTTTTCTTGTGTATTGTTGTCGGTCATAGTTCCTCCGAAGTTGTGTTGAACTTGTGACATTGGATGGGTAAATTTTCGTTTTCTGAGGATTTCGCCTACGGGCGGGACGGGGGATTGGGTAAGTTTCGCCTTCGGGCGAGCTACTTTCCAGGGAAGGAAAGTAGCCAAAGTTCCCCGGGCCTGCGGGCCCGGACCCGATGAGAGTCCGATTGGGAAAGTGTTCCTTGCGTCCGGCGCGCAAAGCCCGGTTTTGTTGCCTCTCTTTCCGGACCTTCGGCCCTGGGTAGGGGGAAACCTGGATTGGAACAGCCGCTGAATACCGCGCCTGGGATTCCGAATTGTGCGGCGTGGTTCCTGACTGCGCTGCCCCGCCCCGTTGTGCAAAACTAGATTCAGTGGCACGTCCCACCGGGCGGCCCCGGCGGGCCACGGAAGTAAGAAGCATCAAGAACAGGTTTTGCCTGCATCGAGGCGGGCTGTATTGCTGATTCCCCGTAAAACCTCCGAATTTTGCGAAGCAAAAAGGCGGTGTGAGTCCAT
This sequence comes from Pseudoflavonifractor phocaeensis, assembly GCF_021531815.1. GTDB lineage: Bacteria > Bacillota > Clostridia > Oscillospirales > Oscillospiraceae > Lawsonibacter > Lawsonibacter phocaeensis_A. Next base: position 142,592 of record NZ_JADYUM010000004.1, on the reverse strand, counting down.
TCGAATTTTGCGGCCTGGGCCGTTGGTTCCTTTTGCATCGCTGCAAAAGGAACTCGCCCCGCTGGGCGAAATCTTCTCACCCCATAAACGAAAATTTACTTTTGCAGGACATCAACGATCTCGCCGATATACATGGTGTGGTAGTCCTGATCAGGATACCACTTCTCCTTCACATCATTGGGAATATTGGCGGGGTCCATCTCCTGGGCAAAGCGCTTGCGGCAGACCAGGACCAGGTCGGCTTCCTCAAAATAGGGCGCGCCGCAGGCGGCGGTCTTCACCGTGAAGCCGCACTCCTTCACCTTGTCCACGTCCCGGCCGCTCTTGGAGCCGCAAAGGGCCAGCGCTTTGCGCCACTCCTCGCCGAAAAAGGTCAGGGTAAAATACTCCTCCCGGTCCACAAACTCCTTGGTATACCGCTGGGGACGGATATAGCAGGTGGCGGCGGGCGCGCCCCAGATCACGCCCAGGCCGCCCCAGGAGGCGGTCATGGTGTTGCACCGCTCCGCCGTACCGGCGGTAATAAGCATCCACTTGTCACCGATGAGGGAAAATACGTTTTCACTGAGAGTCTTGGGATCGACAGAATGAAGCATGATGATACCTCCTGTGATGATAATTCAGTTTATGCCAGGGGGCCGGCTTTGATACCGGGCCTGAAATTTGCAAAAAGCCGCACCGAATACTCGGCGCGGCTTTTGAAAGCAGGATCTTACTTGTCCAGACCAAACTTCTTGTTGAAGCGGCTGACACGGCCACCGGTGTCCACCATCTTCTGCTTGCCAGTGTAGAAGGGGTGACACTTGGAGCACACTTCAACACGGATGTCCTTCTTGGTAGAACCGGTCTCGATCACATTGCCGCAGGCGCACCGGATGGTGGTCTGCTGATAGTTGGGGTGGAGGCCTTCCTTCATTTATATTCACCTCTTTCTCCGATGGGAGGATGGTTTCGTAAACGCATCTGATATAATAGCATAGTTTTCCCGGAAAAGCAACCTCTTTTTTCAAAAAACTTCTCGGGATTTTCCACCCCTCCTCCGCTTCCAGATCCCGCCTGGTTTTCCACGCTTTTTCCGGCTCCAGCGGCAAAATCAGGAATTTTTCTTCTTGGAACCGGAAAAAACTATTGCAATCCCATGGAAACTGTGGTAAGATACCAAAGCATTATGCGTGGGAGTGCGGATTTTTCGCCCGGTGCCGGACATGTGCCCGGTTGGCGGAGGACATGATGCCCCCAGAAGAATCAACTGAAATAACAGGAGGAAACAACCATGGCAGTCGTATCTATGAAGCAGCTGCTGGAGGCCGGCGTTCACTTCGGCCACCAGACCCGTCGGTGGAACCCCAAGATGGCCACCTACATCTACACCGAGCGCAACGGCATCTATATCATCGACCTGCAGAAGACCGTGAAGAAGCTGGAAGAGGCCTACAACTTCGTCCGTGAGCTGGGCGAGAAGGGCGAGACCATCCTCTTCGTGGGCACCAAGAAGCAGGCTCAGGAGGCCATCAAGGAAGAGGCTTCCCGCGTCGGCATGTACTGGGTCAACGCCCGCTGGCTGGGCGGCATGCTCACCAACTTCAAGACCATGCGCGGCCGCGTGGACCGTCTGAACCAGCTGAAGAAGATGCAGGAGGACGGCACCTTCGACATGCTGCCCAAGAAGGAAGTCATGAAGCACATGGGCGAGATCGCCAAGCTGGAGAAGTATCTGGGCGGCGTCACCGAGATGAAGAAGCTCCCCGGCGCCCTGTTCGTGGTCGACCCCCGCAAGGAGCGCAACGCCATCAACGAGGCCCGCAAGCTGGGTATTCCCATCGTCGCCATCGTGGACACCAACTGTGATCCCGACGAGATCGACTACGTCATCCCCGGCAACGACGACGCCATCCGCGCCATCAAGTTGATCTCCTCTGTCATGGCCAACGCCATCCAGGAGGGCAAGCAGGGTCAGGATGAGGCCCCCGCCGCTGAGGCTGAGGCTCCCGCCGCCGAGTAATTTTTGATTTTGACAGCGCCCGCCCGGCGGGCGGGCGCTGTTCCTGTTTTCAACAGAACGGCCGGTTCCCCGGCCTGAGATAAAATGGAGGTAATCAATATGGCTATTACTGCTAAGGACGTACAGAAGCTGCGCGAGATGACCGGCGTCGGCATGATGGACTGCAAGAAGGCCCTCACCGCTTCTGAGGGCGATATGGACAAGGCCATCGAGTGGCTGCGCGAGAAGGGCCTCGCCGCCCAGACCAAGAAGGCCGGCAAGGTGGCCGCCGAGGGCGTTTCCTACGCCATCGTGGCCGACAACGGCGTGGGCGTCATCCTCGAGGTCAACTCCCAGACCGACTTCGTGGCCAAGAACGAGGTCTTCCAGGACTTCGTCAAGGCTGTTGCCACCGTGGTGGCCACCGAGAACCCCGCCGACGTGGAGGCCCTGAAGGCCTGCAAGTACCCCGGCACCGACCGTACCGTGGCCGACGTCACCGCCGACAAGGTGCTGTCCATCGGTGAGAACATCCAGATCCGCCGCTTCGTCCGCTATGCCGAGGGCGTCAACGTGCCCTACATCCACATGGGCGGCAAGATCGGCGTGCTGGTCAACCTGGCCGTCGAGGGCATCGAGGCCGGCAAGGTCGTGGAGCTGGGCAAGGACGTGGCCATGCAGATCGCCGCTATGAACCCCTCCTTCCTGGACAAGTCCGACGTGGATCAGGCCACTCTGGACAAGGAGAAGGAGATCCAGCTGGCTCAGATGGACAACGACCCCAAGATGGCCTCCAAGCCCCTGCAGGTCAAGGAGAAGATCGTCATCGGCAAGCTGGGCAAGTACTACGAGGAGAACTGCCTGCTGCAGCAGGCCTTCGTCAAGGAGAACAAGATCTCCGTGGAGAAGCACGTGGCCGAGGTTGCCAAGCAGCTGGGCGGCAAGATCACCGTCAAGGCCTTCACCCGCTTCGAGACCGGCGAGGGCATCGAGAAGAAGGAGGACGACTTCGCTGCCGAAGTCGCTTCCATGATCAAGTAATTTCCCCTTCACAGCACCAGGGTCCCGGAACGAAACACGTTCCGGGACCCTTTTTTCGTCTCCCCCCTGTTCATTCCCGGCAAAGTTTTGTATAATAAGATTTACGGTTTACCGGCGGGCCTTCCTGCGTCATTCCGTAAAATCTTTTACGCCCCGGCCCTGTGAGGTGCGACATGATACGAAAATTCAAACAGTTCCCCCTGGAAAAGCAGCTGTTTCTCAGTTTTTTCGCCACCAGCGCCCTGCTCCTGCTCATCACCCTCTGCCTGACCCTGTCCTACGACCTGACCCGCCACTTTCAATCCCTGGACTCCGTCATCAGCAGCACCGCCAGCTACATCGCCTCCCAGGACAATGTGGTACAGATGCTGGAACGGGGCTACCCCGACAGCCAGGTGACCCGGCAGCTCGACCGGCTCCACCAGAGCTATCCGGAGCTGGATGTGATCGCCGTCTACGACCGGGAAGGGCTGCGGTTCTACCACACCAGCCGCCAGGAAACCGGCGAGACCTTCATGTCCGGAGAAGAAGCTCCCATTTTGGCGGGCGCCGCTCCCTACATCACCACCGGCCACGGGACCCATGGAAGCCAGCGCAAAGCCTTTCACGCCATCTGTTCCGCCAGCGGCGAGATCCTGGGCTTTGTCACCGTGGCCATTTTCAGCTCGGACATTATGCAGCGCAGCCTCTCCCTGATCCTGGTCTTTGTCCTGATCCTCTGCGCCGCCCTGCTGGCCGCCTTCCTGCTGTCCCGGGGGCTGGTCACCCTGCTGAAGGGCTCCCTCCGCGGCCACCGCCCTGACGAGCTGCTGGCCCTCTATTTGCAGCAGGACGACCTTCTCAACTCCATCGAGGAGGGGCTGATCGCCACCGATCCCTCCGGGACCGTGATTTTTGCCAACGAACCGGGACGGCAGCTGTTCCAGCCGGCAGAGGATACCCTCCTGGGCCAGCCCCTGACCCGGTTTTTCCCGGAAAGCCTGTGCGTCAGCGTAGCTCAAAGCGGTCAGTCCAACCACAACCGCTCCCTGGTCCTAGGCGACCGGCAGATCCTGGCCAGCGAGGTTCCCATCCGGGGCGAAAACGGCTATCAGGGCGTGCTGAACATCTTCCAGGACAAAACGGAGATGCGCAAGTTGTCCGACGAGCTGTCCGGTACCCGGTACATGCTGGACACCCTCCGCTTTTTCAACCACGAGTTCATGAACAAGCTCCACGTGATCCTGGGCTACCTCCAGACCGGCCAGACCCAGGCCGCCATCCAGTTTATCATGAACAGCAGCCTGGTCTCCAGCCAGTCCATCCGGGAGACGGCGGACTGTATCCGCGCCCCCCACCTGTGCGCGCTGATCATCGGCAAGATGATGCACGCGGCGGAGCTGGGCATCCTGCTCACCGTGTCCCAGGACAGCTACTGCCGGGAGGAGGACCTGCTCCTCCCCGCCGATGACTGCGCCACCATCCTGGGCAACCTGATGGAAAACGCCATTGAGGAACTCTCCCGTAGCCAGCCCGAAGTCAAGGAGATCAAGCTCTCCCTCTACTGCCGCCCGGACTGCAACCTGATCCTCTGCCAGGACACCGGGGGCGGCATCGATCCCCAGTGGCTGCCCTACATCTGGGAAAAGGGCCGCTCCTCCAAGGGGGAGGGGCGGGGTCTGGGGCTCTACCTGGTGGACCAGCTGGTCCGCCAAAACCACGGGAGCATCCAGGTGGACACCGAACCGGGAGAGGGCACCTGCTTTACCCTGACCTTTACACGAGAGGAGCCGTGAGCCATGTATCAAGTTGTGATCGTTGAGGACGACCCCATGGTGGCTGCCATTGACCGGCGGTATGTGGAGATGGATTCCGCCTTTCAGGTGGCCCGTCTGTGCAAAAACGGAATGGAGGGGCTGGATTACCTGTCCTCCCACCCTGCGGACCTGGTGATTCTGGACTACTACACCCCCTCCATGACCGGGATGGAGTTTTTAGACCGCCTCCACGCCATGGGCAAGGCCCCCGCCGTCATCATGGTCACCTCAGCCAGCGACAGCCAGATCGTCCAGGGGATGCTCTCCCGGGGCGTGCTGGATTATTTGGTCAAACCCTTCCAGTACGCCCGGTTTCAACAGGCTCTGGAGCGCTTTGTCCAGGCGCAGCAGCTGCTGGAGGACGGGGCTCCCTGCCTGGACCAGTCCTCCATCGACTGCCTGGTCCGAGGCCGTTCCGATCCCCCCGCCGCCGCGGCCGTCCCCCTGGCCAAGGGGCTGAACGCGGGGACGCTGGACAAAGTACGGTGCTTTTTCGCCGACCACCCCGGCTGCCAATTCACCAGCGAGCAGGTCGCGGAACACCTGGGTCTCTCCCGCATCACCATCCGGCGCTACGTCAACCACATGGCGGAGGCGGGCGAGATCGTCAGTTCCATCGACTATCAGACGGGCGGACGTCCAGCCATTCGTTATTCTCTCAAATCCGCGGCCCTGTAACTTGTGTACAATCACCAGAGTTTTTTCTACTTTACTTACGAAAGTAGTTCGTTAATTACTTAAAATTGACCTTTTCCTCTTTTTCACATAATCTTTACGCCAAGAGAAGCAGTTTTCAGAAAAACTGCCATGAGAAAAGGAGGAACCTGTGTCATGTTGGAAACCATTCTCAGTTACTTTGGCACTCTCACCCCCGGTGTGGACGGAGCAGTCATCTCCTTCAAATTCGAGTACCTGACCAGCCTGGGCTTTGCCGCCCTGGTGATCTTCCTGGGACGCGCCATCGTAGGGCGCTCCTCCCTGCTGCGGAAGTTCGCCATTCCCGCGCCGGTGGTGTCCGGCCTGCTGTTCTCCATCGCGGTCGCCCTGTTGAAGGGTACCGGGATCATCGCCCTGTCCTTCGATGTGAAGGTGGTCAAGGACCTGTGCCAGAACCTGTTCTTCATGTGCGTGGGCTTCGGATTCAGCTTCAAGATGCTGAAAAAAGCCGGTGGTAAGCTGTGCGCCATGATTGCCCTCGCCGCCTGCCTGCTCATCACCCTCCAGGATGTGGTGGGCGTACTGGTGGGCAACCTGGTGGGCCTGCACCCCCTGCTGGCGCTCCAGTGCTCCTCCGCCGCCATGTCCGGCGGCGTTGGCACCGCCTCCGCCTTCGGTCCCATCTTCATCGAGAAGTTCGGCGCCCCCGAGTCCGCCACCACCGTGGGCGTGGCCGCCGGCACTCTGGGCAACATCATGGGTTCTCTGATCGGCGGTCCCGTGGCCGCTTTCCTCATCAGCCGTCACCACCTGAAGTCCGACCCCAACGACAAGCCCGAAGCCGTTGCCTCCGGTGCGGTCCCCGAGCTGAACAACGGCCGCATGATCTCCATGTTCGCCATGTGTCTGCTGCTGTGCGCCTTGGGCATGCCCATCTACTGCCTGCTGGACAACATCCCCATGATCGAGATGCCCAAGTTCATCGGCTGCCTGTTCGCCGGCGCCATCGCCCGCAACGTGATGGAGGCCGCCAACATCAAGTTCTACACGCCTGAAGTGGACGCCATCGAGCATATGTTCCTGGAACTCTACCTGGCGCTGGTACTTATGACCATCGACATCACCGCCCTGGCCCCCGTCGCCGGCCAGATGGGCGTCATCCTGGTGGCCCAGGCCATCCTGATCACCCTGTTTGGCATCTTCGTCTCCTTCAACCTGTTCGGCCGCGACTACGGCGCCGCCGTCATGACCGCCGGCAACTGCGGCTGGGGCTGTGGCTCCGGTCCCAACGCTGTGGCCAATGAGAAGGCTGTCATGGACCAGTACGGCTGGCACAATGTGGCCTGGGTCCTCTACCCCTCCCTGGCCGTGCTGATCGACGACATCTACAATCCCATTTTCCTCTCCCTGTTCGGTGGTTTTGTCGCTTGATTTTTCCTCTCCCATTTCTTCACGAAAAAAGACTGCGGTATCTTCCGCAGTCTTTTTTCGTCTTTTCCTTGTGGGGGACTTCATTCTGTGGTATATTTTAATGGTACATCCATTGAGAAAGGCAGGTGACCCATATGCGGCCCAGACGTCTGCTTGCCCTGTTGGCTCTTGCGGCCTTTCTCCTCGCCGCCGGCTGCCAGAGCCCCGGCCCATCCGCTTCCGCCCCGCTCCATGTGCTGACTATCGGCACAGCCGATAGCGGCGGGACCATGTACCCCGTGGGCAGCGCCATTGCCGAGGCTCTGAGCACCGATCAGCTCCGGATCAACGTGGGTGCGTCCACCGGCTCCGTCATGAATATCCAGAATCTGGCCGACGGACAGGTGGACCTGGCCCTGGTCTCCGGCGACGCGGCCTACACCGCTTTCCACGATCCCGATGGGAACGGCACGGAGCTGCGGGCCATTGCCGCCGTGTTTACCAGCGTCTCCAACTGGATTGCGCCCGTCTCCACCGGCGCCCGCTATGTCCACGACCTGATGGAGATGCATATTGGCGTGGGACCGGAAAACTCCACCACAGAACTGGCCGCCCTGGCTGCCATCCAGGTTCTCGGTCTGGACAAATCCAGTGCCACGTTGGAAAACTGCGGCTTGGGCGCCGGGACGGAGCAGGTGATCCAGGGCAAGCTGGACGCCATCCACGGCTTCTCCGGCATCCCCATCCGGGGGCTGAGCCAGCTCACCGACCAGGTCTCCTGCCGCGTCCTGGCTTACACCCAGGAGGAGCTGGACACCATTTTGTCGCTCCATCCCATCTACACCCCCGCCGTCATCCCCGCCGGGACCTATTCCGGTCAACGGACGGACATCCAGACCTTTGGGGTGAAGGCCCTGCTGTGCGTCAACGCCTCCATGGACGAGGAGCTGGTCCGCTCCCTGACCCAGGGGCTGTGGGACGCCCGGGAGGCGTTGGCCCAGGAGCACCCCGCCATGGCCGATATGGTCCTGGACGGCTTTTTGTATGAGGACCTCCCCATCCCGCTCCACAAGGGCGCCGAGGCGTTTTACGACTCCCTATCCTCCTGACGCCTGACCATTCCCCGGAAATACCCCTTCCATGCCGCCCACATCCCGGGCGGCGGCGATCCTGGGCGCCAAGGACCGGCCGCACTCTCTGAGATACTCCCGGCTTTTCTGCCCGGCCAGTTCCAGTCTTTGGGCCAGCCGGTCCGCCCCCTGCTCCAGCAGTTCTTCCATCTGCCGCCGGGGCAGGTCCCGGAACAGCGCCGTCAGCTCCTCCCGATCTGCCGGGGTCAGGTTCAATTCCGCCGGGTCCCTGCCCAACAGCTCCAGGCCCAGCGCCGCGGCGAAGACCGGCTCAAACAGGTTGACCAGCAACGTCCTGTAATCGGGGCAATACCCCTCCAGCAGGGCCTTCTCCCGTTGCCCGGAAAAGCAGCGAAGGAAGTGGTTTTCCACCCACAAATGGGTAAGATAGGCGTTGACATAGTCCACCCCCCGCAGCTGTTCCGACACCGGGATGGCCAGCTGGTAGTCGATGTCACAGGGGACCAGGTGGGCGAACAGCCGGTAGTCATAGCGCGCCCAAAAGGTTCCGATTCCCGCCACCGTGTCGTCCATGGACCGGCTTTCCACCGGCGGCATATGGTCCTTCACTGCCTCCCACAATGCCCGGCCCCAGGCAATTTTTCCTTCCACACGGTCCAACCCCGCCTGGAAGGCCGCCTCCAGATCCCCCTCCGGCAGCGCTCCGTCCGGCCCTGTCTCCAGGCAGAAGCAGACAGACTCCAGCAGCTCCCGGGCGGTCTCCACGGGGATGGAGGTGCTGTCGCCCCCGGTATACCGCTCCGCCTGCCGTTTCAGCAGACGGAGCAATTTTTCTGCTCCGGGGGCCTGTCCCCCGGTACGATTCAGCGCCTCACCATTCCTCATACCAAAGAATCTCCTCCCATTCCGTCTCCTCCAGGCGTCCCGTCCGCCCGATTTGACACAGCTTGTCCGCCGAGAAACCGGCCAGGTAATCCAGGCTCCCTCCGCCGGGGCCGTTGTAGAGCAGCCTCATGGCCCCGATCAGCTCATCGTCCGCCAGACGCTCCCTGCACTGGCTTTTCAGCTGGTAGAACAGGTCCTGGAGTCCGGCCAGCGTCTCCTCATAGCTGGACTGCTCCAGATAGGGGGAGTCCCGAAAGGCCAGGACCAGCTTGGGCAGAATGCCCGGGCCGAACTCCACCCGTCCCGCCGCCCGCAGGGCCTGTCTCCGCCGGACCGCCAGCCGTTCCATCTGAGGGCGGCTCAGGGACAGGCCGTACCCCTCTGTCAGGGCGTTGCACCGCTCCAGTCCGTTTTCCTCCGCTGTCATCCATCCAATGCACGCCAGCCATTCTTCTTTCATCCCCATCACCTCCTATTCTTCTTACTCCATAGCCGCGCCAATGACAAGGCTTGAAATTTTCCCCATTTTGTGGTAATATAACCACAGGACGGGAGGAAAAATTTTTCCTCCCGTCCTGCTTTTGCTGTAAAAACGGCTCTCCGGTGTGTCCGGAGAGCCGTTGACATTCTCACTTATTCCTTGGGCTGAAGGGTGATGCCGCCCACATTCACATTGACACAGGCCACCTCCAGGCCGGTCATGGACTCGATGGCGTTCTTGACCCCCTCCTGGATGGACTTGCCCATCTCGGGGATGGTGTAGCCATAGGCCATGAGCACAGACAGCTCCACCTCCACCTTGTCCTCTTCCATCTTCACCCGGACGCCCTTGGCCAGATTCTTCTTGCCCAGCAGCTCGGCGATGTCGCTGCCCAGGTTGGCAGCCAGACCGCTGACTCCCTCCACCTCCAGGGCGGCGGCGGCGGCGATGGCGGCCAGCACTTCCTCGGAAATATGGATATTCCCCAGCTCGTCGGAACGGGAGACGTACTCTTTGTTCTCACTCATGTTTGCCACGCTCCTTCAATCATTCGGCGTTGTCCCGCCGCGGAACACTGTCCGCGGCTGCGTTTTTGATCTGATACCATACCGGCAAAGCCGGGATGATATCATGTCCTATGTTTTGCGGTTCCGCCCGCAGGGCGGGAGCAAAACGGCAGAAATCAAAGTATCATAGCCGCTTTGTGGCTATTATACCATAATCCTTCTCTTTTGACAACTGCGGGCCGGAAAAACTTCCTCCCGCCCCGGAATGGGCAGAAAAAATCCGGCCGGTCAGGATCCCGGACCGGTCGGAAGGGCGCTGTTTCTGAGATCTTATTCCACCTCGATGATCTTGATCTGGTCCGCGGTGAAGCCGGCGGTCTGGTTCACCACATCCACGATCTTGGCGGTGTCCGCCTCGGTCAGTCCCCCCTCCGGCACGGAGACCGCCAGACTCAGGGAGTCCTCCCCGATAAAGGCCACGCAGTCGGCGTAGCCCTTGGCCACCACCAGGTTCTCGATCTGGGCCTCGGTCACGGTGTAGTAGGCCATGGTCTGGATGGTGTCGTTGACCTGGGTCTTCACCGTCTCGTCGGCGCCCTCACGGGCGGCGGCGTCCTGAAGCAGGGACAGGGCGCTGTCCCTGGCCTGCTGCCGGTTCAGGCGGGCGGTGGCGAAGTAGTCCCCCGCGGCGGCTGAGGTCTCAGTGTCCCCGGTGCCGTCCTGCTGGGAAACGCCGTCCCCTGCCACGTTCTTTACCAGGGGGTCCCCTGTCTCGCTGCCCACCATGGCCGACTGGCCCAGGGTCTTGCCCGCCTGGGCCTCCTGCTCATAGTTCCAGTTCAGATACACCGCCGCGCACACGAACAGGGCGATGGCCACCACCACCGCGTTCCGTTTCCACAGCTGGGACCAGCTGGCCCCCGACTTTCCCGTCCTCATGGTTGATTCCTCCTGATCTCAAAATTTTATGGATTCCCCTCACAAATGGAAATGCGGTCCGTTCCCAGCCCGGTGAGGGCCGACACCGCCTGGGTCAGCATCAGCCGGACTCTGGCGTCTCCTCCGCCGGGACAGACCACCAGCGCCCCTCGAAACTCCGGCGCCAGGGTCTGGAGCGGCACCACCTCCTGGGTTCCGGAGCCCCGGCCCACTGTCACCGTGGAGACCGACCCGCCTCCGTCCCGGTCCTGCTCCCGGTCCTGGGCCAGCACCCGGCGGCTGCCGCTGTCCACGGTGAGGGTCACCCGGACCTTCCCCGCCCCGGCGATTTGGGACAGGGTGTCCGCCAGCTTCTCCTCAAACGCCTCCAGGTCAAAGCAGTCGGTCTGGACCTCCGTTCCGCTCTCCGTCCCTTCGGTTTTTTCTCCTCCGGAAGGCAGCAGCATCAGCAGCGCACCCAGGGCGATGACCAGCAGGGCGTACTGGTGCTTCCCCAGCACCCCCTTCCACTTCCGGAGCCACTCCGGCCATTTTTCCCTCACGGCGCTCCCTCCTCGGTACAGTAGGTCTGACGTTCCTCGGAGACGTCCAGGTCCTCCCGGATCATCTGGGTAAGCCTGCCTCGTTCTTCTCCGCTGAGAGCGCCTGTCACCACAGTCTCCTCGGGCAGATACAGGCCCTCCTCCCCTGCCCGGCATTTCACCCAGGCGGTGCAGCTGATCCCCCATTCCGCCGCCTTGTCCACAATATATGCGGCGTATTCCTGTTCTATGAGCACTTTTGTTCCCTCGTTCACCTGGTCCCGCAATTCCGTCTCCCGCTGTTCCACGCTGTCCAGATACTCCTCCAGCCAGGCCTGTCCCGATGCCAGGTCCGGGTGGACCAGAGGTGTCAGTACCGCCCAGATCAGCACCAGTCCGCAGGTCACGCTTCCCGCCTTCTTTACCGGCCCTGGCTGCATGAGCCGCTCCGCCACAGCGCACAGAACGCAGGCGGCGATGACCGCCATCAGCCAGCTTTTCAGCCCCCCGGTCATGGGACCGCCGCCGACAGGGCCGACACCATGCTCACCAACAGCACCAGTGCCGCGGCCCCTGTCATCCCCAGCACCAGGCCGAAGGCACTGCCGATGGCGTCAATGAGCTGGCTGAGCCGGGGCTGGGCCACCACGGCGCACAGGGCCGCGGTGCCTTTATAGGCCAGATATTGCAGGGCCAGCCGCAAAAAGGGCGTCAGGCAGATGGCCAGCACCACCAGCATCCCTGCCACGCCCACCGTTCCCCGCAGAACTCCCGCTCCCGCCAGAACGGTCTCAGAGGCGTCGGCCAGGATGCCGCCCACCACGGGGATGGCCCGGGAAATGGCCATCCGGGCCGCCTTGACGGTGGAGGCGTCCACGCTGCCCGCCACCGCTCCGCTGGCGGTGAGGTACCCCACAAAGGCCAGCAAGAAGGCGGTGAGCAGGAAGGTGGCGGTACTTTTCAGCAGCCCGGCCATCTGCTTCAGCCCGGGATTGCCCACCACCGCGTAAGCGCAGCTCACCGCCACATAGGCGTAGACCAAGGGGATGAGCAGCGTGTCCATGGCAGTGAGGAGCAGCTGGGAAAAGAGCACCGTGGCCCCCTGCCGGACGGCGGCTCCCGTCACCCCGCCGGTAGCCGCGGTGAGCACCGCCATCACCGGCAGCAGCACCTCCCCAAAGGCGTCCATCCGCCCGATGGTATCCCGACCCAGACCGATCATGGAGGCCATGTCCGTCATGGTCAGGGCCGTGATGGCCAGGGCCCCGGTCAACTCCACCACCTGTATCCCCTCCTTGTTCCCATCTGCCCCGGCTCCGTCGGCCAGGGCGCACAGCAGCACCACCGCCAGCAGCTTCAGCCCCGTGGCCACTGCCCCGCCGGACAAGCCGGCCAACTGGCCGAGGCCTTCCTCCAGTAAGGCGGACAAGCCCTGGTCCAGACTGCCGCCTCCGGTAAAGCCGTAGTCCTCCGCCTGGTCCCAGAATTCCTCCAGGCCCGGCACCTCCGGCGCCTCCGCGCCCCAGCAGGGTACCATACACAGGAGGGCCAGCACCGCGAAAATCACCATCCGCCTCATGTCAGCATCTCCGCCATCAGCACCGTCACCGCTCGCACCAAAGGCAGGGCCACCGCCAGAGCCAGCACCGTCCCCGCCGTCTCCACAAAGGCGGCGATGCCCTGCTCTCCCACCGAGCGGCAGATCTCCGCCGTCAGCCGGGTCAGAATGGACAGGGCCACCGTCTTGACCACCGGCTCCAACAGCTCCTCCGACAGGCCGGACAGGCCGGCCAACTCCTCCATCAGGGCCGCCACCGCGCCCAGTCCGCCGGCGGCCACCCCCATGATCCACAGCCCGGCGCACAGGGCCAGCAGCAGCGCCAGCTCCGGGGTGGTTTTCCGCAGCACTGTCCCCAATACCGCCGCCGCGATGGCCACGGCAGCTACCTTGACCATCCACTCCATCACAGGTGGAACAGGGTCTTGACCATGTCAAACAGGTCCGCGATCTCCTGGACCACCATCATCAGCACCACCACCAGAGCTCAGAAGACAAGAAGATAGAACTAAAATTGCTCGAATACTCCTGAATTTTGCGGGCCAATTGATTTGTATCTCTGAAAACAAGTAACCCAGAGCCACTTTTGGCGAATCGTGTCGGATCATCAAAATTTTGATTTCTGAGATATACGTCGAGAAAAACTCTCTCCTTTGTCGTCTCCGTCTTGACGAGGATAAGGTCAACAATAGAATCCACAATCTTCCTATTAAAGCCACCAACAAAAGAAAAGACCGACTCCAATGTCTTGCACAACCGCTCCCCTTCTGCAGTAAAATCAGTACTCGATTTCGCCTCCATAGTGAGCTGCATAATCCGTTCCTCTTTTGCTTCAATCTCATCTGTCATCGTTTTGTTACGACTATCAAACTCCGCATCATTGATGCGACCGGCCAGTAGGATATCAAGAAGCTTGTCCCTTCTCTTTTTGATAAGCTCAATATCGTTCTGCAACTCTTGGATTAGTCCTTCGCCGCCAGAAATCTTGGATGCCTCTGCACAGGTTTCCTTAATCAAGTTAGTGAGGCGGTCCTTGTTTTCTAATATTGTGTTTACCATATCCATCATGACTCTATTGAGTTCCTCTGTATATAGGGTAGGTTTGCTACAGGCCTTTCTGCCCTGTTTTACATACGAAAGACACTGCCACACTTCTCTTTCGTTTACAGACCCATCTTTCCTTTTATTCCTATAGATGCTACGACAATAAGCTTGCCTGTGCTCTTCACACATGATTTTACCGCTATATGTATAGCTGCCCTTAAAATTGACGATTCTGCCGCCTTCAGCAAACACCTGGCTCTTCCTGTCCAGAAGTTCTTGAGCCCTCCCCCATACCTCTTCAGTCACCAAGGCAGGAACTATTTCACCCGTTTCATCCTTAAACATGACCCAGTTTTCTTGCGGGATTTTGATGACCTCAGAACTCAGGTGCCTGTGCTTAGTTGTTTTTCCGCCACAGTAATAACCCTTATACTTGGGATTTCTCAGGATTCGCTGGATTGTTGTCTCAGAGATGCGACCACCGCTATAGCTCCGATACCCTTTATCGTAAAGGAGCCGTGAAATCTTTCTGAGCCCGTACATCTGAGCCGTGAATAGTTCAAATATCATGCGGACCATCTCAGCTTCCTGCTCGTTGATCGTCAGTTTTCCTTTCTCTTTATCAAACCCGTAAATCCGGTTGCTGCCAAGAACAACATGGTTTTCTACGGAAATCCTGTTACCGCGCCGAACACGCTCGGATGTCTTTCGGCTTTCCTCCTGGGCTACGCTGGACATGATCGTGAGCCGGAATTCCGAGTCAGGTTCAAGCGTCAGTACACCATCAGACTCAAAGTAGACACCAACGCCTCGCTTCAGCAGTTCACGGGTATACTGAAGACTGTCCATAGTATTACGAGCAAATCGACTGATTTCTTTCGTGATGATCAAGTCGAATTTATGCTCATACCCATCCCGAATCATCTCAGCAAACTGCTCTCTTCTTCTAACCGAGGTACCGGAAATACCCTCATCCCAGTACCCTCTGAAGAATGTCCAGTTAGGATTTGTTTTGATCATGTGGTCATAGTAGCCAATCTGTGAACTCAAACTATGAAGCTGAACCTCTTCATCAGTACTAACTCTCGCATAGAAGGACACGATCAGCGGCAGATCAACCAAGCGCACACCTCTTCGCAGCATCTGTTCTACTTTGTATATACTGAGGTTTCCGAAGTCATCGGTTATATCGCTACGTGAAAGTTTCGATCTCCGTATTCCATACGGGTTGTTGATCTCATCTTTGATATCAAAATAAAGATCTCTTTTATCCTCCACAGGTTTCGCCTCCATTGATAAGGGTGTCTACTTCTAAGCCATACATTTTCTGGAGTCGATGTAGACGTCTGCATTCCGGGCTACAAAGGTTGCAGTTTCTGTTGGGTGTAGGCTTGCCACAAAGCAGGCAGAGCTTTGGCGGCTTCTTCTTTGTTTTCATATTGACATCTGTGGACTTGCAAGTATTCGAACAGTACTTCAGGTTTGTTGTCATCTGGCCGCAGTATGCGCACGGGTGAGGATCTGTTGCAGGTTTTGTCGTTCGCTTCGTATGCCTGCAGACATCCTTCCCTTCTGCCTCTTTAATCTTATTAAGGGTCCGTATGAAAATCTGCTTACAGCATTCACATCGAATCTGATACCTTTGCTGGTAATATCTATTTCGTCCAGCTTTCTTCAAAACAGTGTAATAACCAATGCGGCTGCCAACCACCGGATCTGCAGCCTCAAGTCTGTGCGAGTATTGAGTAAACTCATCACCAGAAGCCATTTTCATATTTCCATCCATATTTTTCATGCCTCCTCCGTAGAAGTATAATCACAATATCTTGTTCTTCCCAGATATTTGAATTAAGAGGAATAGCAAGCTATTCCCCTTTACTGTTATTGGCACTAAGCTTTTTCAGTGCGATATTGACAGCATTCTCATACATCGTCTGGCCGATGACTCCCTGGTCTCTCAGCTGCTCAAGCGCGTATAGCACCACTTCTCTTTCCAAATCAGCTTTCATCTGTTCGTATGAAATGGGAGGCTGATGATTCCTTCGCACTTCCAAAGCTTCTTTTGCAAAGCTATAATCAGTATCCCTTGCTTCCCCTTCTGGCACTTCAATAATCGTACAATTAATTCTGTTCTGATCAGCTTCGCTCATGCTCAGGCACTCCCCTTTCCTCAGTCTGGGACAAACATACGACTGGATCTTGAGGATTATTCCTGCCTGACAAAAAGACTCTATTTATCCTTCGTTTGGACATAGTGTCTCCATATAGTCTTTACGGAACATCTATGCAACGAACAACAACATGCCCAGTAAGTCCGGTTTAATAGGTGGAATTGTTTCCTCATAATAAATAGAGAAAAATGGCCATTTTTTAAGGTATCGATCAGAACTTTTTTGTAATTCTCAGTTTTATTTTTTCTGTAGCGTACATTTGGGTATGCTGCACATAAAAACGGAAGGGCCGTGGCACATTAGCCACGACCCTTCTCGCAATTAAATCCATTTACCGTCGAAGGTTTCGCCGGTAGCTTCCCCTTCAGCGTCATAATAGTTTACGCGAACCCATCCATTTTCCTGCTCAGTTCTCAGAACCATGCCGGTACTTGCAACAGATAAGTAGACGCGTTCACCGTCTTCATTTTCCCCGACAAACATGGTATCACTGTCTGCGTACTCCGCAATGATCTGCTTTCTGCCCTCCAACGTATTGAATTTAGCAGAAAGTTCATTCGGTATCATCATATGCTGTCTTCCCTCCTTTATTAGTCAGGCCCTAAAGTGAATCGCTTACGACCGGCGAAGCGTTCTTTAAGAATTGTAATCTGGTTCTCCAATTCATTAAGAATCACGTTCACTTCATCCTCTGTGTAATCATAAGACACTCTGGATGCGCAATTTCCGAGCTTATAGAAATCGTTGATAAGAACTTCCATTCGTTTCTCAACGACTTTTACAAAGCGATTGTGCTTCACTTCATCCATTCAGCATCCCTCCGTATTCATATCTTCAACAGTGAACAGAGGAACAATATCCATGTCGAAGTTCCCTTCTTTTGGATCTGTTATCCCCTGCGCTTTCAGAAATCGCTCCTGAGCATCAGGACGCAGATCTGAATAGTAAAAATCAACGCTCATTTCATTCCTCCAAACGAAATAGCCGTTTTTTCTTTGCGGCATATAGCAGGTCATCAATTCCTTTGTATTGCGGATCCCATGTAATCGGCGTCATATCAAATCCGGCATCACAGCCCGTTTCCATAACCCGATCCTTAGCTTTCCGAACACTATCATTCACCATAGCATCCATATCAAATGCCACCATGATCTTTCTAACGCCCATTCTGTCCAACTCATCCAGCGCCCTGAGAAATTGATTTATGTTACCAACTCCGGTAAGGCCTACAAAAGGTCTGGGGCACCCGAGTTCTGCAGAAAGGTGGTGGGCAATGTCGGCCTTCATAACGCCTTCTGTCAGATAAACCGACTCTATGCCATCAGTAACGCCAACAAAGTGTGGGCAACAGGCAGCGCTCGTTCCATAGTACTGGTCAACGCTCGTCAAATTGTTGAACTTCGACTTATAGACTTTGTCCAGTCGGATCTGGATTGCTTCAATCTCCCCATTGCTGTTTCTATCCGGCAGCATGATGCCAGACCCTCTGATATCAAGCTTCCAGCGACCAGAATCGCTATCGCAATAGAAACCAGGAACACCTTGAAGTTCACAACCTCGTTCCAGCAATTGTGTTACGATTTTCGGTGCTCTGACTGCGGGAGTCGTTTTGTACCCGAGCCTGACAATATCCTCACCTGAGAGTCCCCGCAAAAGCAGGGACTCCCGATGATTTGCACCTAATGAAAGCATGGAAAGCAGATTACTATAGGTGTTGTTTCGTACAGCACTCGATGCAATTGGCATTTCCGGCTGAATAATTGTTGGCGTACTGAGAGGTTTTTGCACTGGTCGATTATCTGCCTGATAAACCCGGCACAGTTCTTCGTATGCCATATTCAGAGAAACGTCATGCGCTGCAGCATAAAGGTGAAGAATGCCACCGCCTTTGCCACAGCGATTGCAGCGAAAGACGTTCTTGTTCAATCTCACATTCAGATGTGCCTTCTTATCATCGCAAAATGGACATCTGCAATGCAGCTGGGTACCGGTGTTTCGAACTACCTTGATTCCCAGGAGTTCTACAACATCCCCAATGCTGAACGGCAGATTATGATCAATGCCCATTTTACTTCACCTCCAATCTGCAGGGCTTGCATCAGCTCGCCTTAGCAGTAGCTGCCTCCATCAGAAGGATCGCTCCCGCCTTCAATGCCAAGTTCTTACCAGCATAATACTTCACGTACCAATCCAGGTCCTTCGGATTGCTCATAACAATCTCACCAAGCCTGGTACCGGAATATCTTCCGACATCCACGACAACGTTTTTCGCATCCTCCAACGTCATGCCGTTGAGGTAGTCTTCAAGGGTCGTCATTTCACGTTTATTCGGGGCTACAGGCTTCTCTTCGCTAGGCTGAGACGTAGGTCTCACCTGATGAATAACGCGGCTGCTGGCCTCTACAGGGGCCGTTGCAGCGTCTTCTATAGCAGTCATATCTACCGGAGCATCAGCGATAATACCGCTGAGCATATCCGTAGCGCCACAGAACTGAGTTCCATAGCCAGCGGCTGCAAGAACACGACCGATTGCAGCAGTCTCCGCGATTTCAAGGTAACGATCGCCATACTTTTCCTGGCTTACGAAACGCTGAGCACAGGATTTTGCCAGATACTGATTAGCAGGATCACCTCGATCAGAATAGAGCTTGCAGCTGACTACAGCGGACTTCTCATCAACGTGGATGATTTCTGTGTCGATCTTTCCGTTGGGCCTATGAAGTCGGAACCAGAGCATCCGATACTTGACGTCCAGATACAGGCTCAGAGTTCCATCCTCATTGGGAAGCTCACGAGTAAATTCTGCAGGGTTGAAGCCATCCACCGTATTGATGCTGGGAATGCTTTTCATGGTATTTTCCGTCATTTAATAAATCCTCCAATCATTCCGGGCATGGGAGAAACTCTCCCATGCCACGGTTCGTTATACCGCTCTTTTCTGCGTTTCACGCTCGTAATAGACTGTGATCCGATCAGCAAGGACGGTATTTCGTTTATCAACATCATTTTTATGAATTGCAGTAAACACAGCTTGTCTATGTCCAATGAGAATCACCTTCGCTTTTGCTCTGGAGATCGCAGTGTACAAAAGGTTCCTTCTAAGCATGATGTAATGCTCTTTCATAATTGGAATGATAACGACCGGGAACTCTGCGCCCTGACTCTTATGGATCGAAATACAGTAAGAGAGGTCGATATTCTCCATCTTGTCAACCGTGTAGACTAACTCACGGCCATCTAAGAGCTTGATATCGATCAGCTGCTCACCATCTTCATCCAGATAGATTCGCGTAATCACACCAACGTCACCGTTTGATACACCATCACAGTTTCGTGTCTGGATAATCCGATCTCCTTCACGGAACACTTTAGTGCCACATTTCAGCTCATTGACACCACTTCGCTTGGGATTAATCATTTCACGAATTGCAATATTCAGGTTATCCGCACAGACAGCACCCCGCCTCCTGAACGGAGATAGGATCTGTACATTCTCAATCCCATGTTGAGTGACTTCGTCAAAGAAGCACTTCATGACAAGATCTGCAGCGTCTTCGCTTGTCTGTACATCCTGCATCAGGAAGTCGTCACCATAAAGAAGCTTCGTGTCATTATGATTGACAGCATAAGCGTTCAAGGCTATCCGGCTATTGCTTGCCTGCCGGAAGACCGTATCCAGAACTGCCGTAGGCACAATGCCACTACGTATCATTTCACGCAGCACATTGCCAGCGCCGACTGCAGGTAACTGGTCAGGATCGCCGACAAACAAGAGCTTGACTCCAGGTTTCAGTCGTTCAAAAAGTGCGTAAGCGAGCCGCATATCGACCATGCTGCACTCATCAACGACAACAAAATCAGCCGATAAGAACTCAGGCCCATTCGTTTCAATGTCATCGTCGCTGAGAATTCCCATGGCGGAATGAAGTGTAGATGCCGGAAAGCCGGTCTGTTCACTCATTCGCCTGCTTGCCTTCCCTGTAGGGGCCGCAAGTAGGATCTCATGATCCGGGAAAACACGATGATAAATCTCCAGAATTGCCTTTAGCGTTGTTGTCTTACCCACACCAGGGCCACCAGTCATGATTGAACACGGATGCGACAAACATAGCTTAACTGCCTCTCTCTGAGATGGAGCCAGTGGATGTGGCAGATTACTTTCGGTAAGTGCAATCTGCTTCGACAGGTCAGAAACCATTGGCATCCCCTCAGATAGCAACATGGACACAATCCGCTTTGCCGTCTTCACTTCACATAAGCGTTCAAACGACAAGTAGATGCGTCCATTCTCGTTGTATATTTGTTTTGCCTTCACTTCCTGACTGACTGCGCCGGTTACATCGTACATGGGCACCACTTCCCCTTCGCACTCACGATTAAGAAGTTCATAGCACTTATCAACGAGTTCATCATGCGGAAGAAAAAGATGCCCATTGGAGCGAGCTTCTTCCAGACAGTAATGAATGGCACCGGCATATCGCAAAGGGTTTCTGAGACTGACCTTTGTTTTTCTCGCAATTTCATCCACCGTTAGAAAACCAAAGCCACGGATCCTGCATAGCTGGAACGGATCGCTTTGAACGACACGAAGACTGTTATCCTCAAAGGTCTCCTGGATCTTCGCAATCTTTTTCATGGAAACCCCGTAAGGAGCCAGATAAGCCGTTAATTCCCGGAGCTTTCTTGTTTCCGAGTAACTGGCAATGATCTTTTTCAGTTTCGTACGCGCAATGCCCTTTACCGCCAGCAGCTGCTCAGGATCGTTCTCCATCACATCCAGTGTGCTGCTGCCAAATCGTGCTACAATGGCTTTCGCTGTCTCCGGGCCAATTCCCTTGATCAGTCCGGAACTCAGATAGGCAACGATACCATTCGTATCCTGTGGCAGCATCTGCTCAAAACTTTCGACTATCAGCTGCATCCCGTACTTGGAAGGCTGCCACTTGCCCTGCAGATCGACGTCAATGGCGTCAGTTGCAGGTAAGTTATAGCCGACAGCAGTAATATGAATCTTCTTATCACGATGGTATTGCGTACTTCTGGCAGCTACCGGAACACTCTCATCTTTTGTGTTATAGGCAAACACGCAGTATCCATTTGCCGACTGAAAGATGGAGCGTTCAAATTTACACAGCATTTTTCTCACCTCCAGGCTTCTGCGAAGCTACTGTATCCTGTCTGTAGATCACAGGAATACCGAGGCGTTGTGCGTTTTCAATCTCCCCTTTCATGCCAGACGAGATACGTGTTCCGTACACCACAATGCGCTCACACATGGCCAGAAGTTTCAAATCAAATTCCAGGGCCAATGCTCGCTCCGCAGGATTCCTATCATCCAGTAAATACGGAAGATAGGCGTGAGGAGCAACAGCACGACCGCCAAATTCCTTCTCTGCCCATGCCGAGTAGGTACAAGCCTTCGCCGCATTTGCCAGCATCTCCGCACGTGTAGGTGCGGAGAGTGGAGAACAAACGTAGGTAAGCGGCATCATATGTGCCTCCCTTCAGTTTTGAGATTTCGTCAACTTAAATGTGCGCCACTCAGTCGTATCTACGAACTCATCATAGATGTCCGGATACTGTGCCTTCAGCGCAGAGAGCTTGTCCTTCGTAATGCCTTCCCTGCTCTGAGGATTGAACGTAACGCTATACGTCACGCCCTTATCGACACAGGTAGCACTGCAGGCAGGGCCCATGAGCTCAGCGATCGGTGCGTATGCCGATTTGATCTGTGCATCCAGTTTTCGAACTCTGCCCTCCAAATCAGACTTCTCAGCCTTCATCACAAGCAGCTGCTCCAGAACAGGGACAAAAGAAGTGACTAGAGATACGGCAGGTGCAGAAGTATCACCAGGTCCATAGAACCGGCGCAAAACATCAAGCACCATGTCAGGCTTCTCATTCAGAGGCGGCTCAGCACGATTACACACATATCGAGTCCAGAAGTCCTGGAGCAGCATAATGGTGTTCTCTTCCTCGTCCAGATCACGTTCGATCTTCCGCCAAACAAAGTCCTTCTCACTATTAGAGAACAGGCAGGCAATGTACGCTACATCAATGTTCATGACACTCATGTAGTGACGCACCTGCATCTCGTAATGGCGCGGTACAGCATCATTTGCCCACAGATACTGGGTATCGTAGTGAGCCGTTTTACACTCAAGAATTGCCGTCGTTCCATCAGGCATATGGATGAAACGATCCACATCCGCAAGCATGAACGGATATAAAGGATGCTGATACATGGTCTGATCTCGGTAGACACTCAGACCCGTCTTCTTAGCGAAGATCTGAGCAACCACGTCTTCCAGCAGGTGACCGATCTGGAAGGTAATGGACTTGTCCTCCCCCTCCTCGACTGCCACAACGCCGATTTTATCGTAGTACAGCTCACGCATCGTTCTATACGGCGACAGGCCCAGGGCGGCAGCAACATCGCTGCCACCGATACCTTTACGACGCCACTCCAGCCACTCATCTTCAGGCAGATTCTCGGTTTTCACAAAAACGTTAGGTTTATAATTCAAATTCAGCGCCATGACTCATTCCTCCAAAACAACAATATTTACAAGGTCATCCACACGCACGGAATCATCCACGTAGTCTCCTTCAGGTAAGGAACAGTCGGGACCAAGTGCGTATTCAATCGCGTCTTCACGGGTTGGTGCAGTCACTGTGACGTGTCCGTATACTTCCCACGTCAGCGGAATCCTGTATGTTGGCATACTGCTCACCACTTGAAGTCGCCAGGACGATCATACTCATGCCAGTTGATGCTGAGCGCACGCGCAACATACTCTTCCAGCTGAGCAATCCTACCGGCAGTGGCACCATTGCACTGGGCCAGAAAGATTACTTCCGTCATCGCCAGAAACACCTCGTAGGCAGTACACGGATCCAAGCCATTCTGCGCAGCGAACATGTCTGCCGCCTCATAGCTCAGCTTTTTCGTCACGCCAACCCGCTTCAGGGCACCCAGCATTGCAGTATAGGGATACTGGATATCGATGTGCATCAGCTTCGTCTGTTTCTCAATCGCATCCTCAAAGCGGGCATAGAGCAGTCTAAGCTGCTCATCGAAGTAATCCATATTGGCTCTGTTGCTATGTTCTGTCTTGATGGGATATCCCAGGGGCACAATCTTGTTTGCGCTGCCAACCAACAGGATTGGATACAGGTTTGCGCCACTGACACCCACATCAGAAGTCATAAACCGCAGACCAGGCCGAATCACTTTGTTTCCAAGGCCTTTTGCCAGCAGTTCACGACGATAGGTATCCAACAGCTCGTCAGACTGCCCATCTAGGCTCCAAATTGCCATTGCCAGTGTGTGGTCGAAGCTTCCGGTCATGAAATGACAACCAGGAAACTCGCTCTCCAGATAGTCCTGAACTTTCTCGAACAGCGGCAGCATTTCCAGCACGGCATAGTCATCGGGATCTCCGCCATGTACTGCAGACACCTTCTCATCTGCCACCTTAATGAGGCTGTCGCCAGAGGCCACACCCAGGCAGTAGTTCAGAATCTGCGTAAACACTTCTTTAGATACCTTGTTCAATGCATGTCCAGAGATTCTGGCTCGTTCCAGAATGGTCTTCAGGGCACAGGATCGCACGGGATACTCCTGCCCATGCACACTGAGCATGATGCTTGTGTTCTCCATCGTATCAGCCAAGATCTCGGCACGCCCGTTATGCTGATATAACTGCATATACAGGTTACCAAAAGCGCTGTCCTTTTCGATGGACTGCAACTGCAAACTTTTCGAAGGAGCTGTCAGCCATTGACTATGCTCCTTACGGTCCCTGAGAAAGTCCAAAAACTCTCCAGGCTCCTTAAAAGTGCAGCTGTAGTTGTCCGCATAAATCTTGCTTTCCGTCATTTGTGGTTAACCACCTTTCCAAAAATGTATTTTCAAATCCGTCACCGGAATTTGAACAAAAAAAGAGCACTTCGACTTGTACATAACAAATCAAAGTGCATTCTGGTGGGCTATGCCCATGATTGTCCGAAGCCTTCCGGCCATCGGCGTCACTGCTTACCAAGTTCCCATCGGGAGAATCATTCTAATAAATACATGGTTAGCTTATCATTCTTGGAGAGGTGTTTCCATGATACCGAAACCTACATCATTTTTTGTAGATGATTTATGGGTTTAGAAAACATAATCCTTACTCATAAATAGAATTACCCCTCTGGAGATGTCCCAGAGGGGTAATATGCCATTACTGAAATCTGTAGCCTCGCTCCTGCAGCGAATGTAGAAATGCAATGAAATAACTGTGATTGATGTAATCGTGTCGTTTATAACCGCTCATTTCATGAAATGAGGCGATTCGCTCCTGCTCACTGATCCAGCATTCATGTTCTCTCTTTTCAACTGCCGTTTTTCATACCTCAATAGGTACCTTTCTCTCCACAAACCAACGACCAATGATATTACCAGAGAGATTGGTCGTTCTTTCAAAATATAAATAGGTTACTTGACCTTTCACAAGAATGGTATACCGATCGCCCTGGCCACCGGCTTTTGCCGCGTAGCTGGGGCGTATATCTTTCACGCGGTCGATTTCATAACGCTGCCCATCTTCCCATACAACAGCTCGCGGAAGCATCTGACCTTCCTCTGTGAAGCTCACATCAACGGGAACATAGGCCTTATAAGCAGCTCCTGACACCATGGGCATCAACCTAAAGGTTGCTCCAAATTGCGCTTCAGGAAGTCTCCATGTGCAATGTATGGAGCATTGATTTCTATGCCCTGACGCTGCAGGATACGGAGCTTAAAATCCAGAAGTTCCGGAGGCACACACAAACAATTGGCAATCCGGAAAAAGTCGTCACCCTCTTCGAGCGCATTCATAACATCAGTATCCTCCAACAGAAACTCGGCAGCAAAGATATTAGCCTCGTATTCCATTCGATCCGTGTTATCAAAGAGTGCAAACTCATGGAATGCGCTTAAAGCGGAACTTTCATGCAGGGCAGCATGGCCCAATTCATGCACAAGAATGATTCGCTGAATGCTCTCAGACAAATCGCTATTGACCACAATGGCCTTGCATCGAGAACTCACCATGAAGAAACCTTTGCAAGATCGTGGGTTTGTGCCCATTGGACGCTTCATAACCTGAATCTTCATTGAATCACAGATCTCATACGGATCGTCGGTCTGGTATTTAATTTTCAAACGATTCGCTTCCTGTTTAATCGCAGTCGCCAGCAAATCACTCACCTCTTTCAAGACAGGATAATCCTATCGTACAGTCTAAGGGTAGCATAGAAGCTGTCCCAAAAAACGTACAACAGGGCATGCTTTTGAAAAATGTACTAATCCTTCTTGTAGTCCTTGCGAGTGAATCGTTCGCTGGCCTTGTTTTTATTGGCAAAATACGCCTCAGTAATTGCCTGGAAAAACAAATCCTTGTCCTCTTCAGGGATTTCACCACCGGCAAACATAGCCTGAGTCTCGAGCAGTAACCGGCTGATATCATCGGCACCCTTCTTACCATAGGTTGCACGAGCATTTTCAATGTACGGTGCCTCATCAAGGCCGTAGGTCTCATCTTCAATCTCATCCTTGAGCAAGTATGCCTCAGACACATTCAGCACAGAGCAGAGCTTACGCAGATTGAGACCGCGAGGCTTAGAGCCAGCAGCTTCATAACTGCTGATCGTCCGAACCGTGGTCCCTACCTGATCAGCCAAATCTTTCTGCGTCATATTCAGGGTAATGCGGCGTTCTTTGATCTTTTCACCTGTTGTTTTCATAATACATTTCCTCTTTCTACTGATTTGGACTGTCCTCGAAAAACTTCTATTGACAAACCAGTCTAGTACCTGCTATTGTTTCATCAACAGGAAGTTTGTAGAAGCTAAAAGAAGTTAAAGGAAGTTTAATCCCAGTATAAGCGGAAGAAACCTCGTTGTCAATAGGAAGTTAGTGGAAGTTAGAGGAAGTTTTCGAAAGATATTCTATGACAGGAGGAGAGAAACCATGGGAGGAAGAATTGTGCTGCATAGCGACCTCAACAATTGCTATGCCAGCATCGAAACCATGCTGCATCCGGAACTGCAGGGTAAGTACATCGCTGTCTGTGGCAGTACAGAGGATCGGCATGGAATCGTTTTAGCAAAGAACCAACTGGCTAAGAAATGTGGTGTGAAAACTGGTGATGTAATTTGGGAAGCAAAGCAGAAGTGTCCGCAGCTTACAATTGTTGAGCCACACATGGATCAGTACCTCAAGTTCTCAAAGCTGGTGAGATCAATTTATTTGCGGTACTCACCTGAGGTAGAGGCATTTGGTATCGATGAATCCTGGATCGAATTGACCGGCTCCCCTCTTCTGAGCCGTATGCGTCCGGCAGAAATCGCCAATGAAATCCGGGAGACCGTAAAGTCAGAAACAGGGCTCACGGTATCTATCGGCGTCAGTTTCAATAAGATCTTCGCCAAGCTTGGCTCTGATATGAAAAAGCCTGATGCCGTTACTGAGATCACGGAAGAATCGTTCCGCACCCAGATCTGGCCTCTCCCCGCCTCTGAGCTATTGTATGTCGGTCGAGCTACGACAGAGAAATTGCGTCGCTACGGAATTCATACAATTGGGGACCTTGCTCGGTCTGATCCTGAGTTCCTGAAGCGGCTTCTTGGAATCAACGGCGAAAAGTTATGGGTGTACGCGAATGGCTTGGATACCTCACGAGTCATGCCATGTGAGTATGAGCCACCAATCAAAAGCATTGGTCACGGAATTACCTGTACGTCCGATCTTTTGAGTCAGGAAGAGGTAAATCACGTGCTCATGGAACTGGCTCAGGAGGTTGGATATAAGCTGCGAAAGCAGAATCTTGCCGCATCTGGTGTTCGAATTTATGTAAGGGATAATTCCTTGTCACATCATGGATATCAATGTAAATTAGACTATCCAACGCAGAGTTACACCACGATTGCAAAAGCAGGCTTCGATCTGTTCCAACGCCGCCATTCCTGGAACAACGATATCCGGTCTTTGACCATCAGCGCCATCGATTTGGTCCCTAGTGATACACCCGTGCAGCTGGATCTGTGGTCTGATTACAGTAAGCACACACGCAGACTTACACTTGAAAAGACTGTAGACGATATCAGACGCCGTTTTGGTCTGAATGCTATTAATTTTGCCGCTCTGACTTCTGGGCTGAAAATGCCCGCACACAAAGAGGTGGAGTATAAGATGCCATCCGTTATGTACCATTAAGGAGGAGGTTTAAGATGAATGTTGATTACCGTCACCACACCGTTTTTGTGAATCACAAAGGTACGCTGATGATTGAGGGCTACAACGACATTTCCTCTGACGAGTGCTTTTGTATCGTAGCCAAGGGCCACCGCTATCACAAGTACGGTATCGCAGACGATAGCCTGCTTTACTGTTGTAAAAATGCCGAAGTTGGCGATGGAGATCTCGTTGTCGCTTTTGATGGCGATGTGCCGACAATCTATCTCTACCGTGAAGATAGCGAGATCGCAGCTGAAGACGAAGAACGTATTCTCCACGACCGTAAACAAATCCACGCCAAAGTCCTGGGTTCCTTTAACTTCTATCACTAACTCAGGCAGAAAGGACCAAAGATGACTAAATTCCAGAACCTGATCTCTCAGTTCGATATTACCAGCACCATTACCGACGAGGACATTGAAAAGACTGTTACTCTCTTGAACCTTTACGGGCCCACACTGCAGCGTGCTGGCCGCAGCATCGCAGAGCTGGAAGACGAATGCTTTGAGCGTCGCAGGCAGTCTGTTTCGGATTTCATTAACCTCGCCATTGACTTCGATCGCGACGCAGATCGCAAACGCATTGCAGACAGGTTGGCTGGCATGGGGCACTCCATGCAGCTGCTTGAAGTGATGGAAGAAGCTCTCCTTCTCGTAAAAGCAACTCCCACCCATGGTGCGATGTATTTCAACATCCTCCGAGCCCGGTATTTCGATGCCTATTGTAAAACGAATGAAGATGCCTTCCTCTCTCTTGGCATTTCCTCTTCTACCTATTACCGCCATATCAAGGCTGCCATCCGCACTTATGCTGCTAACCTGTGGTGCGTAGTGATCCCTGATCTCATCATTGCGGAACATAATTGGGATACTGCTGACAGTCTTGATGAGAGTCCGATGAGAGTCTCTTGAGAGGCAAAATGATAGCCTGATGAGATGGAAAACGATAGAGAATTGATGGATAGATAGGAGTCATACGAAATTGTAACGAACAGGCCAGCCCCGTATAATAGGTTATGCTGGAGCAGGTATTGCCTCTCAGACCATATCGGTCTGAGGGGCTTTTTTCATACCTATCCCGGCCAATAACGGGAGCAATTAAGCCGAGCATCTGCTGAAAAAGCAGGTGCCCGGCTTTTTTGTTGCCCGAATTCGGGAGCAAACCTATGCGGCAACTGTATTTGAGGGCAAGAGCCCCCCCTTCCAGGTCATTTCGAACCGCTAAACGACTTTGAACGACTTGGAGGAATATGACGTGAAAACCATCAAAATTAAAGACTACTATGGCATCTATCAGGAAATCCCCGTATCTGACGAGCTCTATGAAGAGTTCCGCAACTTCCATCGTGAGGAAGACCGACAGAACAAGTACAAGAACTACCACGGCTGCTATGTCCCATTTGACGACGTAGAGAATGACTGGTCCACCCCTGGGTTCGATCCTCTCACAGAAGAGATCATTCGGCAGGAAGAAATCCGACGCCTCTACCGTGCAATTGCTGAACTCACTCCCCTGCAGCGCAAACGAATCTACATGCTCATGGACGATATGAATTACACAGAAATCGCACACGAGGAAGGCATCAGCATTCCTTCCGTGCGCCAGTCCGTAGAATTGGCGCTGAAGAAGCTGCGCCGTCTGCTCAACGAGTAACTTTCACCACGCAGCCCAGGGCATGAGTATATCCCTTTGCTTATGTCCTGGGCAACTAGAGAAAAATTGTTGTCGTTCGCCTACGTTGTACGTAATACCTGATAGATAAAGAAAAGGAGGACCTTTGTCATATGATTATTTCTGTCGATCACGGCAACCGCAGCATTAAGACCCCAACTTCCCTGTTCACATCCGGCGTCATTGTTTCTGACAACAAGTTTGGAATCAAGAGCGATTACGTTTTCTGGGAGGGCAAGTACTACACTCTCACGGAAAAGCGCATCTCGTACATGAGGGACAAGACTGAAGATGACCGTTTTTATGTACTGACCCTCTTCGCAATCGCCTATGAGTTGGAGCGTAGAGGTGTTCCGGAAAGTCTGGATCCCATCGACATCACCCTCTTGGTAGGTCTCCCCCCTGCACACTACGGACAGCTCCATCGCCGGTTCGAGGACTACTTCTTCCGGAAGCGGGAGATTGTAGACTTTGAATTCAATGACCGCTGCTTCTCTATCCGCGTCAACAAGGTGGTCAGCTATGCCCAGGCACTGGCTGCAGCTGTGACTCGTTACGGTGATCTGAAGAACCATGCCGTATCCTACATCATCGACATTGGCGGATTTACCGTTGACGTCCTTAAGCTACGTCGTGGTAAGCCGGATTTGGAGGTTATGGAGAGCTTCGAACAGGGCATCATTACTCTCTATAACAAAATTACGAGTCAGTGCAACTCCCAGTACGATCGTCTGCTTGAGGATAGCGACATCGATGAGGTAATCCGGGGTGAGCCTACCATCCTTCCCGGTGAGATTCAGCTGCTGATCCGTACGCATGCCCAACAGTTCCTGAATGAGTTCTACAATTTCCTTCGTGAGCGTGGCATCGACGTGAAGAGCAGCAAGTGTGTCTTCGCCGGTGGTGGTTCCATGCTGCTGAGAAACATGATTGAACGTAGCGGTAAGGTTGGGTTCCCCATCTTCATTGATAACATCTACGCCAATGCGCAGGGCTATGAGCTCCTCTACAAGAGTGAGGTGACCGCCAATGCCAACCGGTAAGCCAAGAATCGTTCTGCAGTTCAATGAGTTTGATTTCCGGCATCGAAAAGTACTGGACATTCTTCGGGCAAGACCTCGGAACATGACCGATCTGGTTGTCAATGCCATTTTGCATTTCGTCAGCTGCCCGGATGCCGAACAGGAATTCAATAAAGCTGCCATTCGAGAAGTTGTAGTTGAAGTCATTAATGAAATGCAGGCCAATGGCACCTTCGTCCTGAACAGCTCAAAACCAGACAGCTCACAGCTATCTGATGAGGACGCCAGTGATCTGGGTGATTTCATGTCCGCATTCCGGAAATGAGGTGAGCAGTAATGGCGCAGAAGAAATTTGCGTATGGACGCGTTTCCTCTACTGACCAGAACGAGGACCGGCAGGTACTTGAGTTTCTGGAATATGGCATCAACGAGCGCGATATCTTTATCGATAAGCAAAGTGGTAGAACCTTCAACCGCACCAATTACATGATCCTACGTGACAACATTCTTCGTGAAGGTGATGTGTTGGTTGTCAAGTCCATTGATCGCTTCGGGCGCAACTATTCCGCTATTCGTACCGAATGGGAGTATATTACCAAGACGATAGGCGCTGATATCATTGTCCTCGATACACCTATTCTTGATACGACTCAGTTCAAGGACCTGCTGGGCAGCGTCATAACCGACATCGTTCTGGCCGTGCTCTCCTTCGGTGCCCAGCTTGAGGTCGATACGAAGTCCCAAGCACAGCGGGAAGGAATCGCCGCAGCACATATGCGAGGCGTCAAATTCGGACGCCCGAAGAAGCTTCCGAAGGACTGGGATCTATGGTACGCCAAGTGGCTGGCAAACGAAATCACGGCAAACCAGTGTTGCCGAGAAATGGGTATCAGCCGATCCACCTTCTATCGTCTCGTCAATCAAGCAAAGGAGGACACTCATGAGTAAACCAAGGATTGCTTGTTATTGTAGAGTCGCAACTGCAGACCAGCTTGCCGACTCTGTCACATTCGAAGATCTCAGTGTACACTTCTTCACCGGCAGGTCTATCCTTCTCTCCGGTTCCGGAAGGGATAAGAAGTACTCCTATCGTAGTGGTGTCATGACCGATGTTGGCGATTTTGAACTCAGCCGTTGGCGTGAGCTTGTTCATGGCCTGATTGAAAAGGCTCATGAACAGACGCTGCATGAGCAACTTCTGAAGTGGGTTAAGGACTGTTGCCCATTCCAGCACACCAGAGAGGAGATTGAAACCTACGCGCTTGAGCTCCATGCATCCCGGATCTTCGATAATCCCAAGTGGGCGGCTTATGATGAGTTCAACCGGCGCTACCGTATATGAAAATTTTCATAAATGGATTTCTGAGCTGCACCGTGCTATCATAAAGCTATCGGAGGTGGCTCCCTTGATCTACTGCATGTCTGACATCCACGGTGAATATGATCGGTTCCAGAAGATGTTGGAATTAATAAAGTTTTCTGATTCCGATACACTTTATATTATCGGCGACGTGATCGATCGCAAGCCCGGAGGCATTGATATCCTCAAACAAATCATGGCATCGAACAATATGGTCCTATTGTTAGGAAATCATGAGCAAATGTGCCTCGACACACTGGGTCCAAATAACGTATACGGCAGTCGAGCGTTGTGGCTTCAAAATGGAGGCAGCGACACCTACCGCGAGTTGATGTACATGATGACTCCTACAGAACGTCATCGCATTATCATGTTTCTAGCCAGCTTACCTGACCACTTGGATATCGAGGTGGGCGGCAAGAAATTCCACTTGGTACATGACTCCCCTTCTGATGATCCAAACATTAGAATCTGGGATCGCCCTTCGCCTTCAGCTCCTCCACCCTTCCCTGATCGCACAGTGATTGTAGGTCACACACCAACCTGCTATATGAACAAGGACGAAAGAAATCCTTTTGCAATCTGGCACGGAAATGGAATCATCGACATCGACTGCGGTTGCGGGAACGAAACCCTTCTCAGGCATCTCGGCTGCTTAAGGTTAGACGACATGGAAGAGTTTTACACTTGATGCTTGAATGAAATGAGGTTCGGGCAACAATATTGCCCGAACCAATTCATATCACTATGAATTCGTCCAGCACATTGACTCAATGATTACAGCAATAGATAATGAAGTTACCGCATAGGCCAAACGCCTATGTGGTAATTCTTTTATAACATGCTTTTCATTCGCAGGCCGGAAAATGGTACACCTGTTCGGTTACTATAAAATCAGGATTGATTTGTTGTCGGTTCTGTTACTGGATCGTAGAACTGATTAAAAGACAATCTAAGGAGCGTGAGCTTATGGATAAAGAACAAGCGAAGAAGGAATTCATGGCAATGCTGGATGAGGCGAAGGAAGGCACTGGCCGCCCTTCTGAAGAGGTATTTGCTGAGCTGGAAGAGAAATTCTCCGCTAAGAACGTCTTTTACATTACTGGTGACACACATGGAGAATTCGAACGGATCAAAAATTTCTGCCAGCAACATGAAGTCGAGCCAGAGAATACATTCATCATTCTTGGCGATGTGGGCTTGAACTATTTCGGTGGAGGTACCGATCGCAAAGGTAAGAAAAAGCTTTCAAAGATTCCAGTCACCTTCTTCTGCATCCACGGTAACCATGAGCTTCGACCATCTAAGGCGTTGGGCTATGAAATACAAGAGTATCGTGGCGGCAAAGTATGGGTAGAACCAGCATATCCTAACATTCTGTTTGCAATTGACGGCGAGATCTACGACTTTATGGGTTACTCCTGTCTCGTCATTGGTGGTGCATATAGCGTTGATAAATATTACCGCCTCGCTCGTGGTTATCGTTGGTTTCCAGATGAGCAGCCGTCCGAAGAAATCAAACGTAAAGTTGAATCTGTGCTGGCAGCACGTGATTGGAAAGTCGATGTAGTATTTGCCCACACCTGTCCTCTTCGCTACGAGCCTGTGGAAGTCTTCCTCCCCATGATCGACCAGAGCACTGTAGATAAGAGTACAGAGATATGGCTCGAGGAAATTGAGCAGAAGCTTACTTATGAGCGGTGGTACTGTGGCCACTACCATCTTGCAAAGAAGATCGATAAGATTCAATTCATGTTTGAGGACTATGACATCTTACCTCAAACGCTTAATATGCAAGAAGAGGCTGAGTTGATCCGTCGCATGGAGCGACAAGCCGAAATCGTTCAGGCCCTGGGGCTTTTGGACGATATTGAAGGAGAAATATAATGAGCACTACTTACAAATTTTTCGCAGAAGCATTCTATGCCGGTAAATGGTATAACATCGATTATCTCACTCAGGGTACTGATGGGGGGCTTAACCATCAGTATCTCGCCAACATTTCCCGCTCTTTCCTTGGTCTTCTGGAACCGCTGATTCCAAGCGGACATTGCCTGAACTTTGAAGAACTGGCCGAATCATCTCAGACATTGCTACTGGAGGAAACAAAAGAAGAACAAGAGGACTATGTCCGCCTTGGCAAATACTTCGTTCTGGGCGATCTAAAGACTCTGGAGACGACTTTGAATTCCCCATACATGTATGAGGGATATGTCACCCGAAACGACGCAGCGCTAATTGAAAACGGTAATGACGAAGATCCCAGCGAAGTCCTGACAGCACATGAATTACTGGGCCTCCCTGAAGAAGCCAGACGTGAATACGTTCTGCTCAAATGGGACTTTCCCTACGACACACGTAACCAGCTGCGCCGCATGGTAGAGAAAGTGCATGACCAACTTGAGGCTTTCAATCACTCCATCCCCTATCGTAAGGATATACCGGTCAGAGATCTTCAGGCATATAAGACACGCATTCTCTATTATATCTTCTGAGACTAGGAGGTTCCCCATGACCCTCTCCTATAATAAGATGTGGAAGCTCATGATAGACCGAAAGATGACCTGTTCTGAATTGCGACAGGCATCCAAGGTTGCACCTAATACCATGACACGTATCCGGCGCGACGAGGAAGTGAGCTTGTCCATTCTGTACCGGATCTGTTGTGTACTCCAAGCTGACATCGGAGATATCATGGAATTCCTCCCTGATTCTACTGATGAATAATAACTTTCACTTTCGTTGTCCGTAAAATGGGACACCCCCTTCGATATCATTAAGGTATCAAGTGAAGGAGGTGCCCCATTTATGTTTGGCGGACTTTTTGATTTTAATCACGACGGTGAGACTGATGCCTTTGAGCACGCGGTAGGTGTAAGCATTGTTCTGAGCCTCGGCGAGGAGGCCGAGACCGATAGAGATGACGAGGATACCGACGACGAGATTGCCCTGGAAGCTCTGGAGGAGGAATTAGACAGTTTGGAAGACGAACTGTCTGATCTGGAGGACAAGCTTTCAGACCTTGAAGATAAAGAGCCGGAAGACTGCACCTCAGTTGCATATGCCCGGTGGGAACGCCGAAAAGAACGCTTAGAGGGCATGATTGCTGAGCTTGAGTCCCAGATCTCTGACGTAGAAGATAAAATGGAGGACCTGTAATATGCGTGTATTGCTGAGAGATCAGAGCGACAACACCTATATCGTTCTGGAAGCTGAAAGCCTGTATTATGACGAACAGGCGCAGGAGCTGTATGTTGCTTCTGAAAACTATGATTACACTGTACATCGCATCGTGAAGGCGAATGCCGACTCTCTCATGCGTGAGTTATTTGAAACAGGAAAGGTAGATCTCACCCAGTTTGAAGCATCTGCAGATAAGTAATCCAATTTGACTTTCAGCCGATTTAACGATACAATCTTTCCTCGGTGATTAGAATGGAAGATAAAGATATCATGATTGATACGACTGAGCACGGGGAGGACAATGAGCCTCTTCTGGGTCAAATTACATTTGATGAATTGATTGCAGAACTGCGCCTCAACTGATGCTTTAGGAGGCTTGTATGCAGAGCACTTCCCTTACAATTGAATGGCATAACTGGGTTCTATGCAGCAGCGATGACATGGTGCTGGAGAGAACAACCATTTCCAGAGCAGCGAGTACGATTCATGTTAAGCAATTTAATGGCCGCCATGATCTGATCCACGATGAACTTGTTAGAGTCAATGCCGACGAGATCTATGACCTGTTTGTTCTAATCGATCAGGTAATGATGGATACCGAGGCCTGGATCCCTGATTACAGTGTTGATGTCTGCGATGGCTTCATGTGGAATATTAACGTGCGTCAAGGCAGATCCACGCCGATTAGAATTCACGGCACCCTGGAGCCCTCCTTTTGGCCCTGATATTGAAAAGCGCATTCGGAAAATGCTGCAACACGCAGGCGCTACAATTGATCCTGAGCTGTTCTGTGCCTGCAGGTAAGGAGTTATCTATGCTTGTTGCTATCTTCTGTATTGTCAGTGTTGCGATGATTATCTCCATAACCATCGGCATTCAGATGATCTTTTCGTGTATCCCATACTTGCCTCATGACTTTCAGCTGGTAAAGGGACGGCTGCTGAAAGGAACGGCACTGTTCCTAACTCCTTGCATCCTCATCATGTGGGTGATGTACTCCGTATTCTGAATGTTACAATTTCATTATTTTAACTACAGGTTGAATGACAAACTCAGTTCCATGTGTTATAGTACATTCAGAAACCAAGATAAACTACTCTACAGAAAGGACATATGACCATGAAGAACATCTCTTCCGCTATCTTCTATATGAGCGAGTGGCAGGCTATCTTCCAGCAGGAATATAGCTATAGCGAAGCACGCCCATTTCAAGATAAGCAGAAGAACATGATTGGATTGGTCTCCTAACGGTCCGGGATTCTAGGACTGTTCCAGGACTCTCCTATCTGAATGATTGAAGCCGCTTGTCTTGAAGTTCGAGACAAGCGGCTTTTTCGTGCCTACCGGCAAATATTCAGATTAGATAGGAGGTGTTCACGAGATGGACTTTCCAACGATTAACCTTGCACTGACAGGTGCCAATATCATGAACTTACGCAAGGCAGCCGGTCTTTCTGTTCATGATCTCCAAATGGCGTTTGGCTTTAACTCCCCACAAGCCATTTACAAGTGGCAAAACGGAACCGCACTGCCGACCGTTGATAATCTGCTTGTTCTTGCAGCTCTGCTGCATGTTCGTATAGATGATATCCTCATCACAGACATTTCCGTCGCATAACTTTGCAGGGATCACTTCCCTGCTCTATGGTCCGCTCGTCTAAAAGGTTAGGACACAACCCTTTCACGGTTGCGATGACCGGTTCGAGTCCGGTGCGGATCTCCATACGGTGCCTTCGTCTAATTGGTCAGGACGCAAGCCTCTCAAGCTTGTAATGCCGGGTTCAAGTCCCGCAGGCATCACCACATAGGGGCATAGCTCAACTGGTAGAGCAGCGGTCTCCAAAACCGCGTGCTGGGTGTTCAAGTCACTCTGCCCCTGCCAATATTGGGGTGTAGCCAAGTGGTAAGGCAGCGGACTCTGACTCCGCCATTCGTTGGTTCGAATCCAGCCACCCCAGCCAAAATACGGAGAGTGAACCCGGAAGGTCCGGGGACCGCCCGCTAAGCGGATCGCACTTCACGGTGTCAGATTCGAATTCTGCGCTCTCCGCCATATGGGTCAGTCGCCTAGCGGCAATGGCAGCGCACTGTAAATGCGCCGGTTAATCATGCGTTGGTTCGAGTCCAACCTGGCCCACCAGATAAGACGTGAGGTAGGAATCTACTTCACGTCTATTTTCATAAACGAGTAGACCACAGGCACATTACATGCCTGTGGTCAGGCTCGGTGTTTCAAGCCACCGCTATTCGCGTGAGGCTAAACGCTATTATAAAGTTGTTGAACAAGGGAGGTCTCTGCCTCTCTTCTTGTCCCTCTATATATAATTTCGTTTTAGAAGCCCAAAATCGGACACCAAAAATCAAATATTTTCAAAAAATTTATCTTGAATTATAAAAAGGGGCATAGTTCGCGGAACTTTCCACGTTCTATGTCCCTTGTGCTTATTCAGAAGTGTGTACCTCACGCTTCACTTTGTTTCGGTCATACGCCTTTCCATTTGGTACAGTGCGCGTGACCGGCGAGATGCCATTCCAACTCCCCCGCTGCTTATCGTGATATTCCTTTTGCTTTTTCTTACTCTGTTTATTCAGAGGGATAAGCTGTTTCATTCGTATTTACACCTCCATGGGCATCGCCGATTACTCGGACATTTTCCTGTAGTCTTCCATGTACTCGTCCAGGATACAATCCAAAAAGATAAGCAATTCGTTCTTCTCGTTAGGCACTTCACCGTCCATTACCGCATTAAGCGTCCTCTGGAGCGCTTCACCTACCTGTTTGCCGCGTAGTCCTTTTGCCAGCACGTCATTACCGTTGATGGCAAGGTTCTTCACAGAGAAGCAAGCCTGCTCATCGAGTACCTTCTGCATCATTGCCTTTACCTCATCGAACTCAACATATCTATACGCACAGTCTGGGTGCTGACCAGCGGTATCTGCCCGGTGGATATTTACAATCTGAAGCGCAGCCTCTGAACCAAGTCGGTTCATCAGTCGTTTGACGCCACGCTCATCAGACGGCAGCGGTGTATCGTGATTTTTAACCAACAAAGTGATCCGCTCCCGTGTAGCGTTATCAAAACGAAGCCGTTGAAGCAACTCATCTGCTATAACGGTGCTTTTGCTGGCGTGTCCAAAGAAGTGCCCAATACCTTGCTCATCCAGCGAGAAGCAGTGAGGCTTACCGACATCGTGCAGCAGCGCAGTCCATCTCATCACCGGTTCAGCCGGTGCGTTGGTAACAACTTTGACGGTATGATACCAAACATCACTGTTATGGTGTGGATTTTGCTGCTCAAAGCCAAACATCGGTTCAAGCTCGGGCATGACAACAGCAAGGATGTCTGAGTATTTCACAAGTACTTCCTGAATACCCTCACCACAAAGCATCTTCGTCAATTCAACCTGGATGCGTTCAGCTGCAATCTCCTTCAGAAGAGCTTTATTCTTATGCGCTGCTTCTGCAGTTGCGGACTCAATCTCCAAGCCAAGGACAGATGCAAAACGCAAAGCTCGGAGTATACGAAGGGCATCTTCCTGGAAGCGCCGATCAGGATCTCCTACGCAACGTAAGATCTTAGCTTCGATATCCTTCACGCCACCGACCAGATCAACGACACCTGCAGATGGATTATAGGCTAGAGCGTTCATGGTGAAGTCTCTGCGCTCGACATCCTCCCGGAGGCTCCTGGTAAAGCTAACGGAGTCCGGACGCCGGTGGTCAGAATAGCTACCATCAACTCTGTAAGTGGTGATCTCCAAAGGCTCTCCATCAATCACAACAGTGACGGTGCCGTGCTTCAGGCCGGTTTCGATCAGACGGTATCCGGCAAACACTCGCTCAACTTCTTCCGGAAGCGCACTGGTTGTAATATCCCAGTCCTTCCCCTGCCGGTTCTCTCTGACATAGTCACGGACAGCACCACCAACAAGGTAAGCCTCATAACCAGCTGCAGCGAGCAGATCCAAAGCGGTATTCACTTGTGGTGGCACATACATCATATCATCACAACTCCAATACTGAGAGGAACAATTCGTTCAGTTCCTCCCACTCATGCGTCTGCTCCTTAGGCAGGCGCTCGATCATTTCTTTCACTTCGATGATACTGCGATCCAGATATTCGTTGAGCACATCAATACGCAGAATCGTCTTCACTTCCGGTGCATTCATTTTCAGATCCAAGAGCTCATAAACGGTCTCTTTCAGGCCTTCATCTAACTGGCTCTCCATGAGTTCAGAAAACAGCATCGGGGGTGGGGTTCCCTTCTCAAGGATCCAGCGGCAAGCCAAAATAGGTCGAAGTACATAGAAATACTTTTTGGCTTTGACCCTGTCACCACGCAGAAACTCGCGGAAGTTGCCTTCAGCCATATGAAGGTAATGCCACAGGCCACTCTTGGAAGAAAAATACTTCCTCATAATATGCTTGAACTTCTCAGCGAACTCGCTGGTCTGATAGATGATTGGAGATGAGAACCACTCAAACACAGTAGGGTTAGATTTGTGGAGTAGTTTCAAAGCCTTATCTACATCCCAACCGTTGATGTCCAACTCATCGTTGATGGGCACTTCAATTACGTCACGTACCCGATCCAGCCGCAAATAGGACTCCTTAGGTCGCACGTAAATGAAGCGTACATCGTAGTCGCTATCCGGAGAAGCAAAGCCCCAGGCTCTACTTCCGGACTCAACAGCGAGCAGGATTCGGCAACCTTCGCGCTGTTCAATTTCTTTCAGTTTTTCACGGATCAATGCCTCCATCGCCCGGTTCACCTTCCTCCTTTGGGTCAATCCCTGCGTTACGAAATACCGCAGTAGTTAGCGCATCAAGCATATATTCATCCCCATCTTCGACGATCGTGCCTAACACGGCGTGTTCTGCCTCACCAGAAAGCCAGGAAGAATCAAACGGGTTTTCATCGAGCACCTCAAACTGCTCCTCACTTTCGTTTGGAAGTCGAGCTGCATATAACCCGGCATTCATTCCGGCCAGATATACCTGATCCAAGAATCCTTCCATTGCGGTTCTATCCATACGCAGGATTGCTTCATAGTTATCCATGATGCTCCTCCTTAGTCGGCAGCCTTGAAGTTATAAACAGGTCGGATGCGCTCAATGATATCTGCGGTGGGACCGATCTGCGCAACGATTTCGTCCATGCTCTTGTATGCCATAGGAGACTCATCCAGGGTGTCAGGCAGCACGCAGGTGGTATAGATACCTTCCATCTCCTTCTGGAACTCTTCCATGGAAAGCGCACCAAAGGCTGCACGACGGCTCATAAGGCGACCAGCGCCATGAGGTGCAGAGCAGTTCCACTCCTCATTGCCCTTACCAATGCAGATGAGGCTGCCATCGCGCATGTTGATGGGGATCAACAGCTTCTCCCCTGCCTTAGCGGACACAGAGCCCTTACGCAGAATCATGGCGTCAGTATCGATATAGTTGTGGATGGTGGTGAATGCTTCCACAGCAGTGAAGCCCATGCCGGTCATGATGACATCCACCATGGCCTTACGGTTGAGCATGGCAAACTGCTGAGTGATCTTCATATCATGGATGTAGTCCTCAAACAGCTTGCCCTCTACATAGGCCAGATCCTTAGGGATAGAAAGATCATGTTCCTTCTTCAGCGCCTTAATGGTCTTCTGGATTTCCTGGAACCGACCTTCTGCCTTCAGCTGCGCAATCACTTCCTGAACCTGGTATTGTGCACCGCCCCAGAGCGCACGACGGCCCTCATTCTGATAGTATTCAGCAACTTCGGTGCCGAAGTGCCGGGAGCCGGAGTGAACTACCAGGAACAGGCGGCCATCCTCAGCGCGGTCTATTTCAATGAAGTGGTTACCACCGCCCAGAGAACCAATGCTTCGCATAGCTCGGTTCAAATTAACCTGATCGGCACAGCGCAGTTGAGTCAGATCAATTTCGGCATTCAGTGCGTGAAGGGTATCTCTGACCTCTCGGCCATAAGGGATTTCCTTCCGGATCAGAGCATCCAGCTTGGCGAAGTCAATATCACGCTCTGCAATTTCAACCGTCTCCATGCCGCAGCCAATATCGACGCCAACCATACCGGGAACAATCTTATCCTGGATGGTCATGGTGGTGCCGATGGTACAGCCCTTACCGGCATGCACGTCAGGCATGATGCGGATCTTGCAACCGGCAAACTCCACCTGATCGCACACCGCCTTAATTTGCTTCGCTGCCAGTTCCTCCAGCTCGGGAGTGTAACAGACAGCGGTATTATATAAACCTTGAATCGTAACCATAACGATCTCCTTTAATACTCTCTATACTTAATTTTACGAGCAAATGCGCCTTACAGCAACAGTTTTTGGCATTCATGAAAAAATGAAAATAGCAGGAGATGATAACAGCAATGCTATCACCTCCTGCTTCAACAGCTTTATGCCACAATGGGTGCGTAACGCTCAGAACCCAGCACATCCATCATGAAGGCGTAGGGAGACAGGATGCCTGCCTTCAGCATGGAGAAGACACGAGGGTTACAACCGGAGACCAGTGCAACGCCCTTATCATTAACCTTGACGGGCTGCTGCTGGTTACGGCTTGCCACGTTCCAGAACACCACTTCAGGCAGCTGGTAGCCATGCTCTGCAAAGAGTCGCTGTGCGTACTCGAAGTTGGTCAGAGAACAATCTTCGGTACAGTAGTCGAACTCCATATCAGAGATGATGTAGACCTTGGCAGGCATATCTTCCTGAGGCACCCGGTTCTTTACAGCAGTCTTCAGAATCAGCTCGAACACGCGCTGGATGTTGGTGTTGGCCACCTCGTTGAACTGATGACAGTAACGTACCTTTTCATAGATATCCTTGCCCTTGATCTCAACCAGCTTGGGATTCTCAGAGAAGGTAATGAAATGGTTCTGGAATGCGCCGGTGTTACGCTCGGCATAGTAAATTCCCAGAGACAGCGCTACCGTTGCGGGAATGGGATCCGCACCACCGTACATGGAGCCGGAGCCATCAATAACGACCAGAGCGTTCTCGCCGCCAGTGAAATCCTCCTGCGCCTTCCAGGTGGCATCGATTGCCTTGCGCTCCGCGTCAGAGATGGAACCTCTATTGAAGAAAGGCTTAATCATCTCGTAGGGAGTCAAGGCACCGGTATGGATCTGCTCCACTCCCTCGGCGACTCTGTTCATGAAGTTACCGTATCGGTCACCATCATTACGCATGAAAGCCTTACGGTACTTGAACATTGCCTTAGAGGGCTGCTTGGAGTAATCGAAGGTGTAGTCTTTTTCGCGAAGATTATTCTCAATGATACTGATCTTCGCACGCAGGGCACTCAGCGTCTTACGGTACTGGGCATCGTTCATACCCATTGCACGTGCAATTCGCTTAGCATGGCGAACAGTATCATCATTGGATGCGTTGACAGAAGGCAGCCACTTGGCCAGCAGGGACACGGAATCGCCAGACTCCAGTGCAGCACAATCTGCAGCTAGCTGCTTCTTAATATGCTGCAGAGCCTTACCTTCACAGGTAGTGCCCATCAGAGCCAGCAAGTCATCGTAACGACCATACTCTGCAATGTACTGGATGTTCTTCTCCAAAGACTGGGGCTCATTGGCCGCCAGCCACTTCAGGATAGTCCGGAACACTCGACGCTCACCGATACCGCCACGGATATCGCGGGCGAAGAACAGGGTCTTCATTGCCAGGTCTGCGTCCTCAGCATAGGCACGGAGGAAGCGATTGGTGATCTCTTCATCACTTTCTCTGCGCAGGGCACCGATCGTTGCAAACAGATCCAGACATTCAGACTGGGTGGATCGATATGTAGCTGCGCCGTTCTCGGTATAGGTCATATTCGCTTCTTTCTTCAGAAACTTAAGCATGTAAAATCACTCCTCCGTGATAGAATTCGTAAATACAAGGCACCATTAGGGATTTGAACCCAGCGTAAGAGACGTTACCAATTATTGCTGTTGGTGCCTTTATTAGCAAGGCGCTGCTGTCTTCAGTTCCGGCAACATCAGACAGCCATGCAATCACTCATCGCTACTGCCGGACAAAATGAGTGGCTCAAGAGCATGAGCTAGACCTTTGCTAAATTGCTGATCGCGCCTTTAACAAGATGCCATTAGATTTACCGCCTACATGAGCTGTCATGCTTCCGACAGCCCATTGGTAGCGATAGTGTCGGATCCAAAACCGTCTAGTTTGATTGCTGTTGGCATCTTTATTGATAAGTACAAGGCACCATATGAAGTGGGAGTCGAACCCACGAACGATGGGTATGAACCATCTGCTATAACCAACTTAGCTATTCGTCAGTTGCTGTTGGTGCCTTTATAATAGCGGTAGACCGATCCTCTACATCCCAAACTGCAGTGCAGTCGAAAGTGGATATCTCACGGCCAGCTACCGTTATTGATGGTAAGAATGCATCATACGGACAGGACTTGAACCTGCGACACCGAGATTATTAGTCTCCTATTCTACCAGCCGAACTACCAGTATGATGCATTCCTCAGCTACAAGACGCCATCATGATAATTACATGTTGGGGATCTCACCCAACTTTGGCCTGACCCGAAGTCAGGTGCTCCTTAAGTGAGCTAATGTAGGAACAATATCAGGAATTGCTGTTGGCGTCTTTTACAAAGCACATTGTATCCGCCCCAGCGCTGCAACCGGTATTGATTGCAGAAGGGACATAGCTTCTACGGTTAACAGTCGTATGCTTTTAAGCGTTGCTGTTTGTGCTTTTCGTGAGTTAAGAATAC
Source organism: Pseudoflavonifractor phocaeensis (assembly GCF_021531815.1). Lineage (GTDB taxonomy): Bacteria > Bacillota > Clostridia > Oscillospirales > Oscillospiraceae > Lawsonibacter > Lawsonibacter phocaeensis_A. The sequence goes on along the minus strand of NZ_JADYUM010000004.1, from coordinate 99,246 downwards.
CGCGCACATAGAGGAAAATCACGGAAAAAAAGTTGCGAACTCCAATACACGCTTTGAATTCACCATAAGAACACGAGAAGTAACAATAAATTTTCAAATATCCTTATATTTCATGTTGCACTTTCAGAGTTGAAGTGTCTTATTATATAGAAACTTGTATAGAGCAGAAAAAATTGAGGAAATTTCTAATTTGATACCACATTTTGCTGTTCTGAACAAACATATATAGTATAGAGGCAGGTAGACGGATTCATTTCCATTCCTGTACACACATTTATACGTGCGCTTAGCCCTCTGTTTGGAAGGCTTGAAGCGCAACAGAGCCACGGTTGAACTTAATCAACCGTGGCTCCGTTCAATTCTTATTGGCAAAGAGCGCCATTGGGATCGCTGAGAGACTCAGAATTGATCTTTGTAATTGTACAGAAAGTTTCATAGAACTCCCTTGCAAGAGCCTCATCCGCTGTCCCCTTCTTGATCTCAACGATATCTCTAAGGATCTGCGCAGCCTGTTCATCATTGAAGTACCGATGCAGTCCAGAGCTCCAGACAGCAATTTCCGGCTGCTTTTCATTTGCATGGTAGCGCCAGAACGGCATCTGATGGGCCTGCTCAGTGGTAAGCTTGATCTTATACTTGGACTGCGTGGAAACGAACCCTTCATCCAGATCGTCTCCATCGTAGGTCTGATCTACCAGGAAGACTGCAAAGATAAAGCGATCCTCTTCTGTTGTGTAGGGTTCACGCGTAGTCAAAACACATAGGCTGTTCGACTGAACGCCACTCAAATGCATTGGCTGTCCCTTACGGTCACCATTTTGAACAACGCCTGCCATAGCCTTCCATTCCCGTAGCATTTGGCTTTCATAACAGACCAGATCTCCGTTAGCAAGAATATCATCAAGATCCTGACGAGAAATTTGACCGTTCATAAACTGCATGCAAGGGCACTCTTCTGCGCTACACCAGGTCTTATGTTCAACTTCGATGTTGTTATAGATAATTGCGTCACTGCATACACCATAGAAGCCAATGTCGTTCTCCTTAATACCTCCATCGCAGTAATTACATTTGAATGCGATATTGGGTTTCTCAACCCGTTTGTATTTCCGTATCTTCTCTACAGGAACCTCAATCGGCGTTGCGATCTTAGCGGTATAGGCGGCCTTCTTCTTTTCTTCAGCCGCAGCAAGCTCACTTGCCATTTGGGTGGATACATAAGGATCTACAAAGGTCAGATGCTGCTTAAAGGCGTCCGGATAAATGAACTTCGTATCCTTACTCTCGAAATGAACGGATAGGGTCTTCCCTTCCTGGTTAATGATTGTTCCAACGCCCAGTGTTTTATGTAAGACTTCTTTTCCAATGATGTCCATGTCTATTCCTCCACGTTATCGACGTTGGATGCGGTCAGAATCCTTCTGCTCCCTATTAAGCTTAATAAGCTTGGCCAAGGAAATGCTCCGCTGACCATTCTTCTGCATGGGACCGGCAGCATTCCATACTTCGGCTCCAGTTCCATTATAACATTCTTCAAAGGAGCCGTCTGGCAAGAGCCTTATGACGATCAGGTAGTCCGGTTCACTGCTGATCGCGATCCGATTAACCTGGGTGGCCTTGATCTGCACATAGCGGCCATCTGGCGCAATTGCATCGTGAGTTTCATATGATGCCGTCAAGAGTTGCAAGCCGTAATGCTCAGCAACCAACACTTCTCCGATGCTGCCAACCATGTGGCCATCTGGAGTAAAGTGGCGACCGGGATACAGAGCCTCAAGTTCTGCAGTAATCGCGTATATTCTTTTTATTTTCTCAGAGATCAATACGTTGTTTCCAGAAGAGCTCATACATATCACCACCTGTTCCCTATTGTACTCATCTCTGGATGAATAAGCAACTAATCGTTTTATATGTTTTCCAGTTGTCCTTTTATTGGTACAGCGAATATGGTAAAATTAGCGTATAACCCGGAAATGGAGGTGGATTTGATGGCATACAGTGAACTGATAAAGAACTTCGAACGCATTCGTGACTACATGCGTGAGTTCTATGTATATGGTTTCAAGAGCCGTGAAGAATACGATTCCAAGAGCGCTCGCAGCTACGATAATGAGCGCCGCAGAATTGAAAGCTGGCTTGGCGACTATATGTCTTTCCATCAGGATTCTTCTGGTAAGAATGTATTTCTGTCCGTAGATAGCCGAAGAATCCCCCATAATCCGCTCCATAAAGCTTTCAAGGCAAAAAGCTTTACAGATAAGGATATTACACTACATTTTTACATTTTAGATATCCTGGCTGATGGCAATTCCCTGTCGTCGAAGGAAATCATCGATCGAATTTCGGATAACTACCTGTCCCACTTCAATGACGCCTTTTCCTTGGATGAATCCACCGTTCGAAAGAAGCTGAAGGAGTATGAAACGCTCGGTCTCATCTGCTCTGAGAAGCGTGGCCGTGAAGTTTTTTACAAAAGAACGGACGATGAGTCCTTTGATCTCACTACATGGGTTGATGCCCTGGCATTCTTCTCTGAAGAAAATCCTATGGGTGTTGTGGGCTCTTTCCTTATGGACAAGCTGGAAAATAACTCTGATGCCTTCCGCTTCAAGCATCACTACATACTCCACGCCTTGGATAGTGATGTTCTGTGTGACCTCCTGCTGGCCATTGATGAGCAGCGTGCTGTTGAATTGACCGTTAAGAGCTTGCGCAGCGGCAAAGACTACCAACGCACGGTTTGCCCCTTGAATATCTATGTCAGCACACAATCCGGACGCCAGTACTTACTGGGCTATCACTATCGAGGTAAGCACATGACTTTCTTCCGACTGGATGCCATTAAGAAAGTCGCTATTGGCAACATCGAAAAGCAATACGCCAAGTACGTCGGGTACCAGGAAAAGTTCGATCAGCACCTCTGGGGAGTATCGACTGGTCCGGATCACAACTTGGATCATATCGAAATGACCATCCATCATGGTCCTGGCGAAGAATTCATCCTGCAGCGTCTGGAGCGTGAGAAGCGGCATGGCCACATTGAGATCATTGACGAGCATACCTGTAAATTCGTTGCTGATGTTTATGATGCATCCGAAATGCTGCCGTGGCTCCGTACCTTTATTGGCCGGATCGTGGATCTGCAGTGTAGCAGCCAGTTCGTGGTGAAGACATTCTATGAAGATCTCGAACGGATGAATGCTATGTACGGAGGTGACAACGATGCTGTTCAGTGAAATCTATGGCAGCTACTTTAACGTTGTTGCCGCCATTCTCTCTGAGGCGTCTGCCGGTTGTCTGACGGACAAGCGTATGACAGAGCTGATCCAGGACAAGGCCTTTGCAGAAAGTTCCCTCTCCATTCCTGCTGCACTGAAAAAAGAGGCATGGCCCCTTTTGGACAGAGATCAGAATACTGTGATCCAGCACTCCCCCACCATGCCCCTGACCGAGCTGCAGAAGCGCTGGCTGAAGGCATTGCTCCAGGATCCGCGTATTGCTTTGTTCAATCCTGATACCACCGGTCTTGAGGATGTCGAACCACTGTATAAGCCCGGCACGTTCGTGCTCTTCGACCAGTATTCTGATGGCGATCCCTATGAGGATGAAAACTACATTGCCTGTTTCCGCACAGTGCTTCAGTCGATCCGTGAGAAGAGAATGCTGCGCATCAGGTTCCGTGGGCACACCGGCATTCGTCATTCTCTGGTCTGTATGCCCTACCGGTTGGAGTACTCTTCAAAAGACGATAAGTTCCGGCTCCAGTCCCGTGGAAAGCGCAATATGCACATCATCAATCTCGCCCGTGTCCGGTCCTGTGAGCTTCTGGAGGAATATGAAGCAGACAGTATGCAGATCCCGCAGGAGCGTATGTGTGAACTTACCATGTTGCTTCATGACGAGAGAAATGCCCTTGAGCGTGTCCTTCTCCACTTCTCTCATTTCGAGAAGGAGACTTTGAAGCTTGATCATCGGCTCTATCAGATTAAGCTCCGGTATGATAAGGACGATGAGACCGAACTTCTCATTCGTGTTCTTTCTTTCGGTCCTGTGCTGGAGGTTGTAGCTCCTGATGCTTTCATCACGCTCATTAAAGAACGACTTTTCAAGCAAGCAGCATTCGTTGCTGACCATTCGGAGGATTAATTATGTTCGATCACGATGAAGACGACTTTTGGGATGACATGCTAATCATGGAAATGATGGACGAAGACGAAGCATATGAAGAAGGCTACGAGGATGGCTATGAAGCAGGATCTTCCGGCAGTTATCACAGACGACCGCAAAACTCTGGTGGTTGCTATGTAGCCACATGCGTATACGGATCCTACGATTGTCCTGAAGTTTGGACTCTTAGACGGTTTCGCGACAACTATCTGAAACGTTCCTATTGGGGTAGGCTATTTATCAAAGCCTACTACGCTGTATCACCGAAAGTCGTTTCTGTTTTTGGTTCCTCCACATGGTTTCGCTTACCCATCAAAACTATTCTTTCTGCTTTTGTTTGTTATTTGAAACGACGCGGATATTCTGATAATCCGTATAAGGATTAGTTCTTCCCCCAATCAAAAGGATGTGATTAGCGTGCCTCGGTGCATTAAGTTGAGCAACAATTTTTATAGCATGGATCTTTTCACCGGTAAAACTACGCTCACACCTAACCGAAATTTTCATTGCTTCTTCATTGTTGAACATACGTATGACAAAGCTTTTGTCCGGGAACAAGCCCTTCAACTTCTGATGAGCCAATGTAAGAACTTTGAATTCTACGGCACTTACAGTCGAGACTGGGAGCTTGATTTTGATGAAGTTGATGTGATGTTACATCCTGGAGACGATGAGGATTTTGCCCTTACCAGTGCCTGGGATAATTTTGATGCGTTTGTAGAATCTCTCGAGGTAGCCTTATCTTCCAGAACCTTTATTCCATCTGATATCTACCTCATCTATGACGATGAAGTAGTCTACGATGCAGTTCTGCAGAAGGTTTTATAATTCTTAGGAATAAGGAGCGATTTTTATGGGTATTATTTGTCACTACCTTGATGGATATCCACTGGAAGAACACTATGCTATTTGCCAGAGATTTCTCCTTGAGGGTATGGACTGGACTTCTATATCTGAAAACATCCATCAAAATGGAGTAATCACTTTCGATATCTCTAACGTCCTATCCTGCTTCCCGCACTTGGAGCTTGATGAGAACTATAAGCTCATTTGCTATCTGGCGAGAGAATATCATGGCATCTGGGGCAGAATTGCTGCCGTCAAGGATGGCGATCCTTCAGACCCTGTCGTTGATCAAAAGGACGCCTGGCTATCAAAACTATTCCACGGACAGCACTTTGAACTTCCAGAAACCGCAGCTCCTCCAATGGAAGCAATCTACAATGACGGTAGCCGCGATGGTTATTTTGAAGCTTTACTCTGTGACCTCTTCCTTCACGCAATCCCTTATACACGTTTTGAGAGGGACAATTGGGACATCATAATGACGCAGCCTCCTGCAGATCTCGAGCAAAACTGGGACACTCACTTAATCCTACCCGATTGGAGACCTCGCGCTATTGGTAATGAGGATACTGATACGATTATTTTGTGCCGCAGGGTGATTGAAAATGGATTAGGAAGTTCTAGCGGTCGTGACCGCATCTACTTGACCCAGTACAATTTTCAGGATACGCTGAAAATGTACCATGCGTTTGGTGGCAAAAATAAACATTCCATGTACCGTGGTCAGATTGATGATGACAAACGATATAATGAGAACCGCAAATGCTGTGTATCTTCTTCGACGGCTATTCTTATCGCCGAAGAAACTGAATATACCGCTAAATAATTAATTTCGAAGGGCCTCTGCTGTTTATTCAGCAGAGGCCCTTGCCTATCTTCTATTCAATTTCAATAGCTGTAATGGAGTTGATTTGTATGATGCACCCATCCGCTAGAACAATCACCTGTTCAATTGGATCTACCTTCTTAAGAATCCCTCTTCGGGTAACGTACTCACCACCGTCTTTATGCTGGTCCGGCACGAAATACGTAAATGCTGCAACCGGTACATTTGGGATCTGAGCAACCAGAATTCTCAGTTTTTCATTTAGGTCCGCTTTGGAGCTTTCATCCAGTTCGATCCACTGATCGGTTAATCGAGCAGTTTCTTTGATGGCAGATGCATACCCAGTCAACGCCTGGAATGGCGAAAACTGAGCTGCACGTTCGACCATTGCCATTCTAGGATACTTCCTGGATGTTGGATGCTGGAGGTTGATAATGTCGTCATATCGGCCCATTATGCTTTATGACCTCCAATCTGCTTATTTCGATCCCGAGCAGTAGCGCCCTCTTCAAAATTCATTCCTTTTAGAATGGCGTTTTTACCGTACTTCTTCTTTATGGCCAGCATGGCTGCCTGCATCTTCTTCTCTCTTTCAAGAGCTGATGTCTCCTGCTCCTGCTGTTCCTTCTTCGCAGCATAATCAGTAAATAAATCAAGCTGCACAAAGGAGGGCTTCTCATCTACGTCACCCGCTGCGATAACATTATTGGCAACAATATTCAGGCGGCGCACAAGTAAGTTCTTATCTACAATCCGATCATACAATTCCGTCACGGCAGCAAGTATCTGCTTTGTGGAGGAGCTATACTTTGAAAGATGCGTGGTTCCGTGGGCGTGTTTAGGAACCTTGCGGCCATAGAAATCTGTCGTGATCTCACCGGCGTAGGACTTCCCTGCCGATCCACTCAAGTTCTCAATATCATAACCAACAGTAATAGTCAGCTGGTTCGTTACCAAATCATGATCAAACAGATCTAGGGATAGCGCATCAGCCATTTCCCGCATGACGAGTCTCGCCTTATCTGCTGGATATGCGCACTGCAGAACCTGACCGGCACCCAGGCTATTCGTAGATGGCTTATATGCCTTGATATCCGCAATTGTACAAGGCTCCCAGCCCCATGCGTGATCAATCAGAAGCTCCGCATTCACACCGAATAGCTTGTATAGCAGATCCTCATTCAGATAGTCATTGGCCTTACCAATCGAACAGCGTGCAATGTCACCCATGGTGAACATTCCATGGGCTTCAAGCTTCTTTGCATAACCACGTCCTACCCGCCAGAAATCCGTCAGGGGTCGATGCTCCCAAAGCTGCTTGCGATAGCTCATCTCATCAAGTTCAGCGATTCGCACGCCGTTTTTATCTGGTTCAATATGCTTAGCCCCTATATCCATGGCAACCTTCGCAAGATACAGATTCGTTCCGATTCCTGCCGTGGCTGTAATCCCGGTTGTCTCCAATACATCCAGGATGATCTTCATCGCAAGGTCCCGTGCTGACAATTGATAGGTTCCGAGATAATCCGTAACATCCATAAACACTTCATCGATAGAATAAACATGGATGTCTTCTGGCGCTACATACTTCAGATAAACATTGTAGATTTTTGTACTGTGCTCAATGTAATGAGCCATGCGTGGAGGTGCAACAACATAATCCAGTGCAAGTGAAGGATTCGAATCAAGTTCCGATGCATTACTGCTGGATCCAGTAAGTTCATGTCCAGGAGCCTTGGATTTTCGATGCGCATTTACTTCTTTAACTCGCTGTACGACTTCAAACAATCTTGCACGTCCAGAAATACCGTGCCGTTTCAGTGACGGTGTAACTGCAAGACAGATCGTTTTCTCTGTTCGACTGGCATCAGCTACTACCAGATTGGTGGTCATGGGATCCAGCCCTCGTTCCATACATTCCACTGAAGCATAGAAGGACTTCAGGTCAATCGCAATATAGGTTTTATTCTTCATGGCCTCGCCCTCCTCTTCTATCACTGTGTTTTTTTAGTATATCATGATTTAGCTCCATTAGCCAGAGAGAACGGCCTCTGCTTCTCAGCAGAGGCCGTTCTTTTCCATAAATTCCTGATATTCATCAGGATGTGATTCGTACCACGATCTGACATGCAAAGCAGATTCCGAAATCATAGCAATCTGATCTGGCGTAAACCGCAGTAGTCGTCTATACTCATGGTCCATCGTGAGCCCCGCCTGTGATTGCTCAGCATAAAACATGATCTTCGGCGAGATGTAGAGTAAGTGGATCAGTTTATAGATTGTGATGTAATCCGGGTCCGACTTCCCCTCTTCAATTTTCTTGAGGGTACGTAGATCAATTTCCACCTCATCTGCTACGTATTGCTGCGAATACCCCTGTTCTTCCCTAGCTTGCATAACGAGCTGGCCGGTCCATTCCTGTAAAGTCATTTAATTTCACACCTCCTATAATATCAATTCTATCATATGCTTCCAAACATTTCAGTTCATATGCTGCTGTACCCCAGCGTAGCAGCATTCATCATTCTTCACCGCTGTCCGTTTTTTGGTACAGCATCCTTGATATCCTTAGTACAACAAGAAATATCAAAGGAGCTGCCAATATGAATTACGTCGTTTTAGATATGGAATGGAACCAGGCGATTACTTATGCCGACATGGTCAAGAACCCTGTATTCCTGACCGGCGAGATCATCCAAATAGGCGCTGTTATGCTGAACGATGAATTCCAACCTGTCAGTTCCTTCAACGGACGTGTCATTCCCCAGTACTATACTGAACTCCATCCTCAGGTTGCAGAGGTCACGAAACTTGAGCAGCGCGATCTTCGTAACGGAAAACCGTTTGTTGATGTGTTTTCCTCTTTCTGTGACTGGTGCGGAACCAACTTTGCATTTTTGATCTGGGGCACCGAAGATCTCCGTATCCTCAAGAAGAACATGGAGCTCCATGGTATTGACACTAGCTTCATGCCCATGTGCTTTAATCTTCAGAATGTATTCGCTGAACAAGTAACCCATGATACTCGCCAGTATCGGTTGTCCAGAGCCCTTGCACATTTCAATGAAACACCCTTCGAGGCACATGATGCACTCAATGATGCTAAGAGCACTATGCTTCTATGCAATCATCTGGATATGCTGAAAGGCCTTGCCGAGTATAAGGAACTCGTTGAGCATAAAGATGGCGTGGTGGAGTCCTATTCCTTTGATGAGGCTTACGAAGACATCAGCGACGCGTTGAGTGACGATTATGTTGTTTCCTTCGAATGTCCCAATTGCGGAGATATTGTCTGGGGTGATAACTGGGTTCGAAAGAACGATACTTCAATTCTGCTGTCTACTGGCGAATGCTCTGATGGCCAGGAGTATCTGATCAAGCTCAAATTCCGCCCTGCACCCAATAACAAAGTATCTGTTAAGCGCTTTGTATACGAGCTCACAGATGCTCTTAGATCTGATTACCAGGCCTGTGTTGAGCAGGCTGCAGCGTGGAGCAAGTATGTTATTCCGGCATATTCCTACTGAGGAGGTCTTATCTTATGTTGGAACTTCTTATTTCAGTTCTATTCCTCTGGCTCTCTTATAAGTTCATAGGTCTAGCTCTAAAGATCACATGGGGAGTGGCAAAGCTTATTGCTTCGCTGTTGTTCGTTGTTGCATTACCTTCTTTGGTGATTTGTATCCTTTTTGCTGGTGGCCTACTCCTTATCATCCCGGTATTGATGATGATTGGTGCCATCGCTCTATTGAGCAGTTCCGTCTGACCTCCACTGTACTTTTTAGCTGTAACATGGTATTATTTAGGCGACAAAATACGACAATACTTGCTCGCGAAAAATACAACGCCTGTAATAGGGATCGTTGTTACGGGTCCTAATATACTTTGGAGGATAAAACAAATATGGAAAAGAAACCAAAGATTGATCTAAAGGAACTGGCTAATAAAGCCGGGAAAGCCACCGTTGATGCCGCTCAGAGCGTTGGCAAAACAGCCGTTTCTGTTGCAGGAAAAACCAAGGAACTCACTGAAAAATCTCAGCAAGCTATTCTTGGAGCCATTGACCAGAATGGTAATGGCGAAGTCGATATTGAAGATGTCATTATTATGGGCCTCAAGGTTCCCGGCATCCGGATTGATCGAGCCCAGTTCCTGCAGAATGAATTTAAGACAAAACTACCTCAGGACGTCATTGATGATGCAATTACTTTCAATCCGCTGCATGCCAATATACCTTCTGAATTAATTGAGAAGATTGCAGATGAAGTTATCAAGTATGAACGTAACTGCGTCTCCGGCATCTCAGCTGCTCTCGGTATGCCCGGTGGAGTTGCCATGGCTGCAACGATCCCTGCTGACATTGCGCAGTACTATGGCTACATGCTTCGTGCCACCCAGAAGCTGATGTACCTTTATGGCTTCCCGGCCATTGACTTGGACGAAAAGGATCAGACATTTGACTCAGAGACTATGAATACCCTGATCATCTGTCTTGGTGTCATGTACGGTGTTGCAGGCGCAAATAATGCACTTAAGGCGATGGCCAAGGCGTTGGCTACCGGTGTTGAAAAACAGTTGCTCCGTCAGGCTCTGACTAAAGGCACTATTTATCCTATCGTTAAAAGTGTTGCCAAATGGTTTGGCGTAAAGATGACCAAGCAGGTGTTTGCAGGCTTCTTTAAGAAAGCCATTCCTGTAGTTGGCGGCGTTGTCGGTGGAGGACTCACCTTTGTTTCCTTTAAGCCCTGCTGTGATAAGCTGAGAGCGACTCTGAAAAACACCATGCTTAGCAATCCCGATTATTGTCCCTCTAAGGAAGATGACGATCTCATTTTGAACGATGCAGTCATTGATGTAGCCTTCACCTCAGAAGAGCCTTCAGATGATGAAAGCACTGCGAAGTAAGGAGGGCTGATAATGCGAATGCTGTCAACCGATCACGCAAAACTTGCAGTTAAGATTTTGGCCCTGCTTCTTGTAGCTGCCTTATCGTTCTTCTATGCAACATCATGGTTCTCGGATACAGGTTTTGTTAAAGAGTCCCTCGAAAGTATCGAGGAAAGCAATCAAACTGTCATGGCATTTTCAGCCGCAACGCTATCTGCATCTTTAGCTATCACAGCTTTACCGGATGATTTTGCAACACCTATAGCTGAGCACCTTACGGACATGAACACCTACTTCATCGCAATTCTTGTCGTCCTACTATTAGAAAAAATAATAATCATTTATGGAACCAAACTCTCTTTCGCTCTTTTAATTCCATGGTCATGTATCGCAGGTGCCATTGCTATAGCTACAAAAAAGAACTATCTTCATTCGTTTGCAGTTCGTCTTTGCATTCTCAGCCTTGCCATAGCTCTAGTTGTTCCTTGCAGCACCCACATTACTGAATATGTGGCTGCTGATCTAACGGCCTATGTAGAAGAAACAATTGCCGAGACTGAGAATGGTGCGGATAAGCTAAACACTGCCATGGAAAGTAACGAGGAAGATATGAATATCTTCGAGAAGCTGTCAGAACTTTTCCAAACAGCTATCAGAGACATTTCCGACCTCATGCTACACTTCCAAAACAACGTTCGTAGGTGCATGAACTCCATTGCAATTTTAATCTTTACGAACTTTGTGATGCCGATACTTACGTTCTTTGTGCTCAAATGGATCCTAAATGAAACCTTCCATATTGTGATCCCGACCCCCAACCTTAAGCAGATTAACCAAAAGCGTCGCGAGCGCAAGGAAGAGACTTCACTCGTTGCTATTGGAGGGGATCACGATGATGAATAAACAGAAACGTTATAACATAGCTGTTTACATTCTTGCAGGTCTTCTAGTCGTCGTACTCATCTCTGGTCTCTTACGAGAAAACAATCCCTTGCAGATGGACATGTCTGATGGGATTGAGCAAATTGATTTAGACACGATCTACCTGAACGCAAGTGGTGTTGAGGTGAATTTTTCCGAAGTAATCCTCTCTGATCATAAAGAGACCAGAAAGCTTATTGTCAGTACGCAGGAAGGAAAAGTATCTACTGAATTGACCGATCGGCTCATTAAGCAGTTAGATTTCAATTTCCTGAAAAAGACCCAGACAGTGTCCTATACAGGAACTGGCTACTTTGTGGTTGATCTTGATAATCTAACCGCTTCCAATATTATCGAGGATAATGAAACGCGGACCATCACAATCAAAATCGATCATGCTTATCTGCAGGCTATTGAAATCGACCCGAATAATATCATCATCGACGAAGTTAAGGAAAGCCTTTTCGCTCGTGGTGATATCGAGCTGACTGTCTCCGATTACAATGCCATCGAAAAAGATCTGCGTACGCGACTTGAGAAGAAATTCGATACAGCAGCCAACGGACAGGAAGCCGATGCCCTGGCCATCAAAATGGTGAAAGAAGTCTACGAGCCTATTGTAAAGGCAATTGACCGGAGATACTCAGTCATCGTGGAATTCAAATAATCGCCCCTCTCCCCTGTTCCAAAACATATCTCCCCAAAATGAAACGCCCCAAAAGTGTTGCCAAGCTTTCTGGCACACTTCTGGGGCGCTTTTCTTATGCGATTTTCACTGTCTCAAAGAGTATGCTTTTAGGCACACGCTCAGTCTAAGAATTCGGATGCTTTTCCATAGCTCGTAATATATGCACCCTGCTGAGCTCGTGTTAAAGCCACATAGACTAGGCATTTTTCAGATGCAATGGACTCAGCCTCGGAAATAGCATCGGTTTTATTGATGGCAGAAGGAAGAGGTACGATTCTATTGTTCATTGCAACAACGAATACATACTTGAACTCCAATCCTTTTACGCGATGCATGGTAGCAATACGGATGCCATCAAAGCTTCGGTCATCACTCTTGTTGCGCTTGATTGCATAGCATCTAATACCGACCTTCGTAAATTGGGCAATGTAGTCTTCAACCAATTTCTTGGTACGTGCAACAACGCAAATATCATTCAACGCAACATCTGCAGCCCTAAGCTTCTTAATCTCTTCCTGCAAATACTCAAATTCTGCATTTGCGTCTTTGAAGTTTTCTATGACAGGCTTTTCGCCATGAGTCAAGGACTGACACTTATCTCCGAGATCTGTAGATTCATCAAGATCATCGAAAGAAATGCCATTCAACAGTGCAAAGGCATACTTTCTAATCTCCTCCGTAGTACGGTAATTGATCTTGAGAATACTACTCCGACCACGTACGTTAATTCCACATTTCGATAGCGTTGGATGGTTTCGGTAAATTCGCTGATGGGCATCGCCAACGATGAAAATATCGTTTGGACCTTCGTCCACCATAGATCTAATCAGTCGATAAGCATTGTCACTGAAGTCTTGTCCCTCATCGACAATTACATGCGCATATCGTCCCTTACCGGCGCCTGCAGCAAGAAGCTTGGAGCTCTCATACATCGCTGTGTTGATATCGCGAACTTGGCCTTCCTTCATAAGATTCTGATAGCATTCGAATACTTTCCAAACAAGCATTCTACGCTTTCGATCTAATCTGGTTCCTCTACCATTTCTTGTCGCCTTAATATACTTCTCAAGTGTAAGAGCTTCTTGCGCAATTACAACACGGTTCCATTCTTCTTCATAAAACGAAGTTTCAAACGGCAAATCAAGATTGGCAGCTAAGACGGCTTTTTCCCAGAGCGGTTCGATCACATCATCATAACCAATTTGCGCAGAAAAACCAGACTCCTTAAGGAACTGATTGACCCAGGCATCAAGGTGAATTACCTCAATTTTCCGGAGTTCCTCAACAGAACAAATCTTGCGCAAGTTCTCTCTGATATCAGCAGCTAGATTAGCAGTAAATGTAGTGAACAGTATTCTCTGCTGCCCACTAATCGCTGATGCGAGCTGCTTTGCTCTGTGCATGGCAACAACCGTCTTACCAGTTCCAGCTCCACCAAGAACACGAGCAGAACCAGAATAATTCTTAGACACAATTTTCCGCTGGGTAGGATGAAGGAAGACTCTCCACATCTCAAGAGGTTCAGCCATGATCCTTCGGAGCTCCTCTTCCCCTTCAACAACAACAAAACTCTTTTGTGTAGATGGGGCATCAAGCGCAGTCGCCAGATCTCCGGCAGCTGCCTGTCCCTGTTCCTCTGCTGCAAGTTCAAGCACCTCAGCCACAGAAAAACCTTCGACAATCCAGGATAGATACTCATAGGCATCTTGGGGCATTTTGCTCTTCGCTTCATGAAAAATGCTAGGATCAGTAAAACTGCGAACATACTCCAGTAGCTGCTCGGGTACACCCAAGTTCATCAGGTCCTCATTTGTTGCCTGTGCAAACAAGGACGGGGCAGCATCAGACACAACCGTTTCTACAACAGTTTGCACATCGAACACCTGAATAGCACCAGTTTTCGGGTTGACTTCACAGCGTTTCCGCTCTGCCCATTCATACGCACGATCATGATGATCCACCCAGAGCAAGAGATAGACTCCTGACTCCGGCTGACGAACTACGATCCCCCTATATGTGTCATCTATCCTAACAGAGTAGATCTTCTTATCTATACCCTTGGACAGCTTTTCATAATTAATGCCTGGAGACATAGGATCATTACGGAATTTGTTTACGAATTCTGTGACTCTACCTTGAATCTGTCTAGGCAAGCGAGCAAATGCCGTTAAGAAATCCGATGAAATTGCAACTTTGGTATTAGCGCTCACTGCTTGTCACCTCCAAATAGTGCTGTGGAATCAACAACATCAATCGCATTTACAATCTTCCAACCTAAAGCTTCGACAGTGTCTCTATCTTCGAGCTGTTCAGTGGTCATAAAGCCAATTTTCTTCTCCGACCACGCAATTTCGATCGTAGCTACGACCTCACCATCATCACCAGTCAGTTCATAACCAATGTCATCAGCTGCTGGGGCAGGAATGCCGAGACTCTTCACGACTTCAACAAAAGCTTTTGCCTCGTCATCAAAAAGAAGCTCAATAATCTCTGCCCAAGCATCATCAGCAGCTACCTGGATCTCCTCTGCCTGAGTTACAACAGGCAACGCAAGGTAATCCATTCGCTCCATGCCTGTATGAGCTACACCAACAAATGCTTTGGAAAACTGCATAACATTGAAAAACTGCCAGAAGCCATTCCATTCAAGTTCGTATTTATCAGTCCTTGCATCTTTTTCATCGTTCAGGACTGCACAAACTGCCACAGGTTTTCCAGACTTCAAATCCGTTGCGATAATACCTGCATGAATAGACAAATGAGCGTTCTGTGATCTTGGAACCCAGCTACCAAATGCGGTTCCCGGGAAAGCGAAGTCCACATCGGTAAAATGCGTTTGATCATTTACGGCACTTACAAGCTTGTCCCAACTGTTGAATGCCAGACTATTACTCATGAGCTTCGGATCCAGCAAGGAAAGTGAGTATGCATATGCATGGGCACTGAAAAGCTCCTCAGCATTTTCCGTCTTTAGGTAGGTCAGCAGCATATCGAACGGAGATGTCTTCGCCGGGTTGATGCTATCAGCGCCGACTTTCCGGATATAGCTCTGATACATTGCAGTACCATAAGGCATTTTCTCCGCAGTAAGTGTAGGCGTGGCGTTATCGCCTTGAGGTGCAAACACGCTTTGGACATCTTTATAACTTAAAGACCACACTCTGAAATTACCGCTTCTTCTGATGGATTCTCTCTTTATCGTATCGTCAGTAACGATATCCTTATGGTAAAGGTAACCATCAGTAAATACGGCTACAGGCAAATGATCGGGAGCAGACACAGGCCAGAACATGAAATCGGGTTTACAGGTATTCTTTACGCCCTCCTCCGGACCAAGCAAGACCTGAGGCTCAATTTCCCATGCCAAATTATCGAACTTGACATAGTAGCTATGCTTTCCATTTCGAATTGTGTCGCTTACGTTGGCTGCCCCTACTTTTGCTCTAATAGCTTCCATAAAGCGGAGTTCCAGTTCGCTATCAAACAAAGGATTAACAGGAATGTCGTTAATCTTGCTGATCTTCTGCAAATTGCCCTTGCCGGAAAGAATGGACTTGAGCAAACGAATGGCTGTTGTTCTTGAAATATTACCAATCTGCTGACTCTGTCGATATGCGTACAAGCAGTGATAGCAGCCATCCTTTTGAGCATCATCCTTACAAGAACAATTCTCCAGAACATGCAAGGCCCTTTCGAAGATGTCTACCAAGGCATCTTTTTCGTTCATGAGCTGCTTAAGGTATCCGGTGCCACCAGGCACAGAATCGTAAATCACCAAATACTGCTTTCGATAGTCTGCATCAGGCACAGGTACCTCGCTTACTGTAGCACGCAAATGATCGACGTTGCCAAAATACTCCTTCATACCAAGCATAAATGCAGCCACAAACGACTCCATCTTTGTCGAGGTCGTGTCCATAGTTGTCGCGGGTACCAAAAGCCGCAGGATTTCGGTATGGAATTCACGATAAAGGAACAGGTACTCTTCGAATGCATCACCCTGCAGCAGCGCCGGTTGTTTCCTGGTTTTGCATGCAAAGGCATGATTCGGTTTACCATGATCAGGTTGAATCTTTCCGCAATACTTGCAGATCTTGAAACCCTTTCTAACATCTTCAACACCGGAAACGGACAGCTTTTCACCGACCATGTCACTCTCGCCGAAGTTGATCTCTCTCAATGTGGCCTTACGGACAAATTCAAAACCGAACGGGAAATCTTGGTTGTCCATTCTATAAGCACTCGAGATGTCGTTATTCTCGTCAACATCAACCAGGAGTTGCTTACAATAGAAAACATTGGATCGATCATCACTCTCATCACTGATAAGACTCTTGGTGTAGTCCATATTGGAATAAACCATCTGAACCTTAAGCATCGTTCGAACCTGACCGGCATCAGCCCAAGCAGGACTACCGCACTGCGGACAAGCGGCAACATTTTCACCTGCTTTTTCAAGCTGTGCATGTGAGCAATTCGGACAAAGACGCCAACTTGCAGTTTGCGCAGTGGTAAGATCAACCTGATCTATCGTCAGTTTACGACCTCCGGCGTAAAAGCTGTTATTGGGCGCAAATTCACTGATCGCAGATGCTGCAGAACGGCTATACTCATAGACCATTTTTTCGAACTTTTTAGTTGCAGGTTCAGGTACAGAAGGATCGTCCTCTTTACGATACAAAACTGCACGCAGAATGATGCCCGCTTCAGGGAAAGCATAGTTCGGCAAGAGGCCCTCATCAGACAAGAAACTAAACGTATTCTTATTGGAAATCTCACGAAGAACATTCAACAACGCATTGTCTTCACTCTTAAGTTCCTTGATTTCCTCATCATAAGAGCTGTCTTTGGGCTTTGCTTCCAGTTCTTTGATCATGGCCTTCAGAGCATCTCTACTACTCTGTAGCGCTTTTTCCTGTTTCTTCAAATCCTCAAATGCATCAACAATTTTGACACACATGGGACTATCGCCGCCATCTTTACCACGCGCAAAAACTTGGAGCTCTTCCCTCGCACCGGAGTCAAGATATGCGGCAAACATTTGCATGAAGCTGTTAAGCTGGCGCGACAAAGTGCTTTGGACGTACTCCAAGAAGTTAAACGGGAACATATCCTTAGGGCGCGTATCCAGTTTTTTGAGAATCTGGCCTACTCTCTCCGGAATTGCTCCATCGGGGATTCCCTTCTTTACCCAGGAGTCCATACAGAAAGCCATAAACTGCCGCTCCAAAACCGCAGATGCACGCAAGAAGATTTTAGGCGGCGTGACATTGCCGGCAATCATGTCCAGCGGATCCGCATAGAAATAGAGGTCGTGTGGTCTTGCATTTGCGATGGCCAATGTTAGTGCATTACCATCCTTTCGACCAGCTCGACCAGCACGCTGCAAAAATTGGCTCTGTGCCGGTGGCATACTGCACAGAATGACAGTAGAGAGGTCGCCAATATCGATACCCATCTCCATGGTAGGGGTACACGAAAGCACATTTGGATCCCAGATGGCATGCGAATCCTTTCCGCGCTTAAAATCAATCTCTATCTTTTCACGATCCGGACGCTCCAACAGACCCGTATGCTCATGAGCATTTATGCGAGCAAGATCACCAGTGCTATAAAGACGACCATAATAATTAGTTTCAACATTTTCATCAGGCACGATAGTACCAGCACAGTTTGCTCTCTGGCACGATGCACCATTCCAGATCTCAGCATTCTCTGCAGATACAGAATAACTCGTACCGCATTTATCACAGCGCATCTGACGCACTTCTGCACTGATAAATACATGTTCCTTGTTCAAACCGTAAATCTTGTAATCGACAGAAGAAGGAACGACGGATACAACCCCTTGCTTAAGGGCCGCTTCTAAAATGAAACGACTAATTGTATAGTAGTTGCTTTCCTCAATCATGACTTCGTCACTGCAAGATGCAATCCAGCTTACATACTTTTCCGCAGCAGGAGAGTCATATTCAAAAGATCTTCTACCAGAGCCAACGTGTTCTGCAACAAATCTCGGCGTATTACGACCAGACTGACGACCTGGCAGCCAACGGTTTCTATCGCTGGAAAGCATGTAGCCGTTAAAATTGCTGAGAGTATACTCATCAAATACGGGATCCAAAAATGCGCCATTAATCCGCATGAGATACAGATATCCTAAAACCATTCGTTCAAAGGAACGCTTTGGTTCAGAGGTTAAAATGCCCAGCTCATTAACTGTGCGTTCTTGTACCAAATCGGCAATCTCACGGATCTCGTTGTTATCAAACGACAGAACTGAACAGCTAGACTTTTCAAGGGTTCGACCAATCTTTCCGGCTAAACCAAATTCCAGCAAAATTTCGTATTTCAGACGCTGCTCAATTTCATAAAGAAGGATCTCTGCTTGCTTTCCCTTCCCGAACTTACGATCCTTTACCATGTCCTCATAGGCATGTTTCCAGGTCATATTCGGTGCAATAAAGAAACTGACAAACTGCTCAACAGACATATTGGTGCGCCAGTATTCAATGAATCCGTTCTGGAAATCAGCGAGAGATTGGCCGTTCCCCTTTTCTTTGCAATACTTTTGAATGGCAGTACGAAGTCCAAAGCGCCAAGTGCGGGAATTAAAGAAACCGGCACGATGCGCAGCATCCTGGACATTGTCAGAAAACGCCAACGTCTTCTTATCGTCATTAAAACGAGATGCAAATAGCTGGGAAATGCTTGCACTAATCTCCGTAGCACTTCGTAGACCCATCAGGGAAAGGCCACGACGGCTGCCGCAGCATGGGCAAATGTACTGCTTGTGATCCTTAGATCCGGACACCTTGATTGGGTTAGGAATGAGAACATCAACCATCTCTGCTCCACAATCCGGACAGGATCCAGTCCCCTCTTCCCCTATTTTGACTTGTAGGCAATCAGGGCAAATACGACCAGGGATCATACCAGTCACATGCTCGTCGTGACTGTGCGGGAACAGCATGGCTATCTTATCGTCGGCTCTGAAATACAGGTTATAGAACGCATCCAAGTTTGTCATAGCTGCATTTCCGCGCTCGTTCAGCACGGAAACCCAACCAGTAATTCCGCAATCACGGCAGTTAACTACAGGTAGATACTGTTTTGCTTGGTGCTTGTTAAGATCATGTGCGATTTCATACGAAACGTCTTCCGCGTCAACCTTGGCTACGAGACGACGCAGCTCTCTCATCCAGAGCTGTACCTGCACATTGAGGAACGGGCGCAATTTGCCTACGGATCCGCTCCTAGCATGGGATACCAAAGCGAATAACGAATTAATGACTGCAGTCGGATCGGACACGGACTTCAACTGAGGATAGTGCACTTGCAGCTCTTCCGCGATCTTGGAAACCTGGTAGTAATTGCCACCGGTCAAATTGATCGTAGCCTGCATAAAGCTGTGATGCATTAACTGATGACCAAGGTCAATTCTTCCTTCATCGCTGCCAACATCACCTTTATACTCAGGAAACCATGCAGCAACAGCATCTGCAAGGTAAGCAGAAGGATCATCATCTACAGAATGACGCTCCAAGTCCTCCACCTGCTCAGCAGAAGGCATAGCAAACTCAGTTACCTCACAGCCCTCGAAGAACTCCTGTGCACTCAGTCGATCCTCCGTAATGATTGCATCCTTATCAAAGGGTTCACCAAAGATTTCAGCAGCATATTCGAGAATACTACCATTATTCTCCTTGGAACCCATTGTTGCAGATGTGCCAACGCAGCACAAATAGCCATCATAAATCCCGAGGCGACGCTTGAGGCGACGCAGCAAACATGCCAGATCGGTACCCTGAGCGCCATCAAAGGTATGTAATTCGTCAACTGCGATATACTTGAGAGTTTCGGGATCGTTGTCCTGCCAGAGCGTACTATCCTTCGGACGAACCAGGAGATAATCGAGCATTTTATAGTTGGTGAGCAGAATGTCCGGTGGATTATTCAGCATCGTTTCATGGTCAGTGATAACGCCATGTTCACTCATCATTCTGGCAGGTGTTTCATCCTGTCCACCCACATACATACCTACGGTAACATTGCTGCGAAGCTCGTTACTGCCATAGACCAGCTCAGCAATACGTTTAGCCTGGTCGGTAGCCAGAGCATTCATAGGATAAATGATGAGAGCTTTGATACCCCGCTCACCCCTATGCTGGTAGCAGTATTCAAGAATGGGATACAGGAAGCACTCAGTTTTACCAGAGCCGGTACCGGTTGCAACCAACGTAGATCTACCATCATTGCCAGTCAGTCGTTCAAACGCCTTCTGCTGATGAACATAAGGGAGGTACGCAGGGTGGATTGCCTCAAAACAAGTCGGCATCTCCTCAGCAACTCTGAATGGAAGGCGTACGGAAACATAGGGCTCATGATAAACTGAGTCCTTTGTATCAATCATATTCCGTACGGATCCCTTAAAAGGGAGATTTGTCATTGGGAACGTTGTTTCTATATAGTCCCCAATCCCCTTCTGTAGTTGTTTTGCGAGTATGGACGGTAACATACCTCGTACCTCCTTAGTTGTATCAATCCGGTTCAAATTTACTTGCAGAGACTTTTGGAACAGCATCAACAACAACGACTTTAGCTGGGTTCAAACCTGCTTCAAGCATCTGATTTCTCTTTTGCTCGACCTGCTGCACTCTGTAGCTGTTGCTTCCAGTATCAACAAGAATATAAAGCTTGTTCTGGGTGTTCTCTGCCTTGGCATACTCTTCGATTTGAACTTCCAAACCATGTACGCATTCCCGGTTGGATGTAAGCTTGACCTCTAGCACAGTTTTATCCGTGCCTCGGCTGACCTTAAAGTCAACCGGTCCACGACCACTATCAGTTTCCGGGCTGAAGTCCCAGTTGAACTTATCACAAAACATCTGGGCAACGCCATGGATCATTATTTGGATTAACTTCTCCGAAGGTTTTGCGCTATTACCATTGATTACAGTAGCACCTCGGTGAAATTCAACCCATGCCTTGAAGCTTTCAATGATTTCGAGCGATGCATCAAACGAGTTATCACTCTCGCTTGGTGGAATCTGGTAGGTACTTTTTAGTACTCCAGTGACATACTCAGGAGTTCTGAATACGTTGCACGCTTCCACCTCTTCCTCCTGATATGCATCAATGATTCTCCCCAACTTATCAGGATCCTTGAATACTTGCTCGCGTAAGTACTCTTTCCGAGCAGGTGAAGACATCCTTGTCCACTCAGAGCTGACCATTTCATTGATTTCGGCTCGGATAGCCTGATTCTCAGCACATACACGATCAATGTCATCCCAACAACGGGCAATCGGCAGTTCATGAATAATGCTTTCCGGTAGAAGTAATAAGAAGTACTTCTTATACGGGTTTTTAAGAAGCCCGTTTTTGAACCTATACTTCGGATGTGCTTCAGGAGTAATTCCGAGTTCCCTATAAACCCGCTGAGAATAAGCAACAATGTCAGGATAGATTATCCGAGCGATCATGTCACTTAGACGATCTGGACCGACGTTATCCTCAAAGAGGCTAATGAGTTGGAAGATTTCCGGTTGCTCACTGCCAGATTTGATAATTTCATATGCGTCTTTTATGATTTGACTTCGAAGACCAGGGCCAAACCCTGCACCATGCCGACCAGAAGAAAAGCCAAGATTAATTCCATTTACTTCTGAAAAATCAAATTTTTCATAAGCGGTTCTATAAAGCTTGCCCCCAGGCACTGCATTCTTAAGAAGCAATCCTATATCACGAAATCTACGATTGATTCTTTCATATGAACCAGCAAACTCTGGTTCGGTGCACTTTTGCAGACGCTTAACGTTGATAAAGAATGGACTGTCTTCATCCAATAAGACATCGAAAACCCCTACATCTCGAAGACGTTCTTTTGAAATATTGAATTCGGTTGAAAATAGAATTGCCATAAAGACCTACTTCCTGACCTAATCAGTCCTGCTTGTATTTCTCCTCAAAGAACTTCCACGCAGTTTCATAATCCTTTTCACGATCGCAGCGGTCGAAAGGAGCTACATACTCAATGGTGCGCTCAATCGGACCTTCAGGCATGGTATCATCTGTAAAGGTTCGACAGAACGTCTTGCCTGCTGGTGCATCTTTCATCCCACCTTCAAATTCAGCTCTTGTAAAACCTACACCCACCAAACCTCTGTTATTGGTAAAAACAATTCTGCCGTTTGCATCATACCATGTATCGGCTTCGTAAGATTGCAATACCGGAAACTGAATTCTATAGATTGTGATAAGTTGAGACAGGTTCATCCCTAATGCCATCGCAACAAGCACATCGAGTTCGACCATGGCCTGTCTTCTTTCAAAGTCAGATCTGAGCGGAGTATCCTTGTTCCACACATTACACAAGGAAACAAATCTATCCGAACCCAAGCGCTTGTCACGTTTTGCCCATGTCTCTTCTCTAAAATCATCAGACCATGCATTGGACCACAAATCCGCATATTTTTTAGTAAGACAGTTTAGGAGCAACGCCCTGAGGCTGATTGACACAGTTTGTTTCGTGCTCGTCAACAGTGGTAAACTCGCCAGCACATCAAAACGAACATGCCTTTTCTTTCTTACTCTGATAAAGAAATCATATGGAAGAGAAGCATTAATTCCTGCAAAGTGAATCAATTCTTCTCTGTTTTTGAAGGCTAAACCAAATACAGTATCAATATGAGCACTCTTCGGGGGGATTATTGCCGGTGCTAATGTACGTTCACTATCTGTCCCTACCATAAGTCGATAGAATAAGCGATACTCGTCCATGTACTTATTGCCCCATGTTGTGAACGGCGAACGGGAAGAATACTCATCCACACTGCAAGCAGGTCTATAGTTGCACCGCTGTTGATAGTCTTCTGGAATGCTTGTTAGGTCAATTGAATCATAATCGCTATTCAATTCACAAATTCTACGAGAGCCCTTAAACAAAGGATTTGCTACGCTGATATGAGGTCCGGAATATATCATATCAAGGGAATTCTCTGGTAAATGGACATCACGCGCTATGGTTCCTTTTAGCTGATCTTTCTTCTCTTCGAAGAGAACGGTATAAAAGATATTCTCATGAAGATCTTCTAGCGTGCTTGGTTGGTTATTGAAACACATCAAAACATCTACCAACTGTTTTGCATGTACTACCGGTAATCTTGCTGCCTTCCATTCGTTGCTATTATCAAATAACCTAGCAAATAATTGTAATTCTTTTTTCCCAACATTTATCACACGAGACGGATGACCACTGGTGTTCCATTGGCCATTATCATCTTTGATACCAGGTACAGTCTTGGTTTTAATATTTTCATAGCATTGCTCGATTGTGTGGACAGCAAATAAGTTTCCGATCGTTTCAAATGTCTGTGTTTCAACGTTGCTATAAACGTTCAAACTAAAAACTGTGCTATGATGTACTTCAGGGAACAGCTTAAGTTCATTTGCAAATTGGAAATGCTTTCTTAAGCGAGGATATAATTCTATCCGAAGCATATCACCTTTCGGATCATCGTAAACACTTTCTGGATGTATAAAGGCACTGATGCCTGTTGAGGCCCCAAAATACCACGCCTGAGGCAAAAAACACTTAAACAGATTTGTTTGCTGCCCTCTAAGCACATGATAGTTCTGGTCAGCATTTAAGAATGCTTGCATACCTCCAGTACCTTCAAACTCAGAAAAATATAGCGAGTAAGACGCTTGATCTTCTAATTCTCTTTCGCGTAAATTCGCTGTTTTAGTTGCGTTGTAGTTTTTTACGGCAAATAGAGGCTCTCTGTCTGCAAGGACAGACTGCTCATTCCACTCAACTTTTATCCATGGTGGATTACCGATAATCAAATCAAATCCACCACGCTCTGCAAACAGGTCAGCAAATTCAAGTTCCCAATGCATGAATTTATTATGATCGGCAATTTGAGCAGCAAGATCAAGTCTCGGGTTTTCCTTTCTAAGGCGCGGAATATCAACGATGGTATCAGTACCATAGGTATCAATGATATCCATTGCCAATTGCTCCATTTCGGTCGCCTCGAACAGCGACATCTGCCCCGCGTTAACATTCACCGATGCCATAGTTCCTTCAAGAATCAGCGACATATCAAACAGAAATTCGCTTCTTGTCGGCAGCAGTTCTGCCTTATCAATCGGCCAGAACCAGAGCGCACACCAATAGTCCATCGCGAACTTCAGTCTGGCATATGGACCGGCGTTTCTCATGTGTTCACTCTTATAGAGCTCACTGTAGATCTTATCCTTCTGCCGGATGGTCGTATGCGAATCGACAGCATCATCCGCATGGCCAAAAATGGATAATGTATCCTGAGTCTTTGCCCCTACCTCTTTGCGCAGCTTAATCTGCGCATCCCACAGATTGTCAATAGCTGCAGAAAGGCGCAACAAGGTAATGACATCATCATCGGTAATAGGCTCAATGAACTTCTTATTCCACTGAACCATCGCCTTGATGTTGTCAGGCTCCAAGGACTTTATGACTTTGTCCGTATAACTGCACATTCCAGGATCGCCAAGCAGGAAATGGTAGATCTGCTTACGACCGAACTTGTACCCCTTATCAGCTCTTGCGGTACCAAACGGAAGTCGTTCCGGCTCCATCTCGTACCAACGCATACCCTTGGAGGTTGCTTGAGCATTATCAATTCGGTACACTTGACGCCGCGCACCAATCAAGGAATTGCCATTTACAAGCTGGGTACCAAACCAGGGCACAAAGCCGCCCTCATAAATTGTATTCAGCCACAAGGAAACCTCAGCCAGTTCAACTGCAACAGGGTTCAGGTCAATACCATAAACATTACGGTCAGCAATGAACATCTTGACCTTCTGCAGCTCGTTGAATCGGTCTTCATAACCAATAATCTCGCCGGTCTCTTGTTCCTTACGAGAAATATAGGCTTCGGCCAGCTGATTAATAGCTTCATTCAAGAACGCTGCGCTACCCATGGCGGGCTCGCAGATTGTCAGCTGAAGGATGTCATCTGCCGTCTTCTCTTGCAGCAACTCCTTCAGGGCGTACTTAACCAGACACTTCGTCAAAACCTCCGGCGTATAGTAAGACGCAGACTTTTCGCGCTCGCGTCCAGCCAGACGGTAAATGAAAGTGCCTTTTTCATACATACGGAGCTTGCCCTTCTTCTCACCGTGCTCATATCGGACACGCTCATCCTCGGTGTACTGGTCAAGCTCAGATTCAGAAACAAAATAGCCAACATCCAGCTCGTTGAAGCTATCGCCAGCACGCTTAACTTCATACAAGTCGTGCTCTGCAATAAATCCACGATAAGAAAGCAGGGCCTCATAGACTGCGCCCATCTGGTTGATACCCAGATTCGCATAAGAAATACGACCACGGCGTCCGTTCTTCTTTCCGGTTGCTCTGGTAAGGCTCATCAGATCAATGATACGCAGCATGCAGCTATTGCGTAGCTTTGCGCAGGTAATCATCTTCGTATACTCAGGATCGAAGATATGGGCCTTCAGAGGTGCAATGAGGAACATATCGTGAAGGCTATCAGATCCCACTGCAGCCTTGAGCTCTTCTTCAGTCTTAGGGTATCCGTCATAGATCAGATCATAGAGCTTAGCCAGGGTCTCGTGTAAGTAATAACCATCGCCGACTTCGTCTACATCATCACGGATATTGTCAGCAATGTCCCGCAAGCTTTCCAACGAATAAGCCGAATAATAGCTCTGAGCCTTAATCGGAGCATATCCTAGTTCCGGACGAGACTCGATGAAGAGCACGAACAGCATACGGTACATATACCGCAGGCACTCCAGTGTTAACTGGTTCGCGTCAACTGGATCCGTGTCAAAATCTCGCTTCAAACGCGTGGCCATGTCATATAGCACCTCGTTGCCCAGCAATTCAATGCTTTCACGCAGTGCATATTTCAAGTCCTGAGAGACACCGGATGCGTTTCTCTGACTGTGCTCATCCAGCTCATCCAGCAAGATTTTGCCATCATCAGGACACAGAGAGTCCTTATGCAGTAAAACTGCCACAGCCTGAAGGGTGGAATTCTCCAATCGGGAGAAAACAGTCTCCAAGTCAAATTCTAAGTACCTTTTCTCATTCCACTTGTTTCGGTCAATCAGCGCGATCTGATTCATACCAATAAACATGATGAAACGAGGAGGTTCTGCAGATGCGAAGAGGGCTTTTGTAGCCAAGTCTTCGTTGGTCAACTGGCTCATGATACCTGCCTGCAGCGCACCGGTATCATCTTCACCGACAAGCGTGCTGTCAAAGGCCTGGCTCTCCAGAATACCAACATCAGTATCCTTGGATGCAGACAGGATTACCCAGAGCAATGGTGCGCCATTGCTCTTATTAATTTCCAGATAAACAGGAGCCACAAGAGTGTCATCAATCGCAACATTCTCAGGCTTTGCTTCAGGATACCCCAGAGAAGAAAGATACAGGTCAGCAAGATTGCGAACACTGTTCAGATACTGCATGTTGACCGAAGATCTAAGGAACCGGTCATGTGCAGCATAGAATTGTCGTGCATTTTGGCGCAGCATCGACCAAGGGGTCTTTATTTCCTCAGACTCCTTAGCTGCGGCATTCCAAACGCCAATTGACTCGTTAGCATTCTCCTCGAACAGTGTCGAGAAATAATGATTGGTATAGTATTCGTTTTTATTGAAGATACCCGTCAAATCCATGCTCATTGTGATACCCCCATAAGCACTGCAATGATCCGGATATAAGGATTATTCTGAATTGTAAGAGTATCCTTAACCCAATTAGTAAACTGATCGAACAACTCAGTGACTCTGCGCTCCTGTTCATGAAGCTTTCGCTCATGCTCAAACAGTGTCATCTGGTAGTATTCATGATGCTTCTCCTGCAGTTCAATCAACTTGTCAACTTCCTCATCCAGAAGCGGATTCATCTCTTCCTGATATCTGGTATAATGCTCGTCCATATGGCTTTTGGCGCAAGTAACAACATCCTCAAGCAGAGCACCTGCAGCTGCCAAATCAGCATCCCCAATACAGTTCGTGTTAGGGATATTAGTACTGCCAATACCGGTCTTCTGGATGACATCATTCATAGAAAGGACTCTGACAAATTTGCCATCTTGATACAGGAGGCCAAACCATTCATCTACCAGAGGTGTAGACTTCAGGTTAGGCATGCTACCCGAAACAATATAGATGCTCTCACCGGCCTCAAGCTTACCAGGCAAGCCAACAACAGGCGCTTCACCACGCTTAACAAGTAATCCAGCCTTATCATTCACCCATGAAAGCACCGGATGCAGAGGCCAAAGGTACTGCGTAGAAGGCCATGCGGTCTCATCCATGTTTTTCTGCATACTGTTCCGCATCTGCTCCATACAGAATTCCTTGTCATCAGACACACGCAAAGTTTCCCCCTGCGTTAATGCTTCCTCAGGAACAATTGCTCTTAGTCTGCGAATCATTTCCGGCGTCAACTTAATATCAAGTCCGGAAACAGTCTTCAAGCGCTCTACAGGATAGTTTTCGGTCTGGTTCAAATATGTAAGCGCCTGATAGAGATATTCCATATCAGAGAACAGCGTGTCATTGGAAACAATCTCCGACTGAGTGCTCTTTTCCTCAGCCGCCTTCCCCGCTTCTGCCATAATTGCTTCAAACGGGTCGAATTCATCTTCCCCACTGCTCATCAGGTTCTCAAATGCAACCTCGTCGGAACCATTTTCAATTGCGTCAGAAACAATCAGTTCTTCCTCTTCAATATTAAACTTACCAAAGAGCATTGCTGGATCTCCGATATTCTTCAGAGCCTGCTCTTCCTTCGTAACGAGTATCTCAATGATTCGCATATCACCCTTGATCTTCTCATTCATGCTCTCAATGAGCATATAACGAATATCAGGGCGCAGCTGCTGACCGTAACGATCGATACGACCGTTACGCTGCTGGAATACCATCAAGGACCAGGGAATATCGAAATGAATCAACCGGTGGCTTAAATAGTGGAGGTTCAAACCTTCAGACGCAACATCAGAAGCAACAAGAACTCTAACAGGAGATTCTGTTCTACCAAAGTCTTCAACAATCTTCTGCTGCTCTGCATCACTCATACCACCGGAAATCTCCTGGATAGCATTTGCCTTCAGTCCAGTGTCCTTGCGCAGATGCTCAGCAAGATACTTCATGGTCTCGATGCGCTCAGTGAAGATAACAATACGATCGCCGGTGTCCTTGGGGTTCCATCCGTACTCCTGACTGCGCAGCAAGGACAGCAGCTTCTGATAACGCGTAAAATCCTCCGGGGCAATCTCTTCCAATGCACTCTTAAGTGCTTCAAGCTGACGAATATCCTTGATATCATCAGCGCTGTACTTTTTATAGAGCTTCTTAAGTCTAGCCTCAATACTTTTAATACATGCTGCAGGACTGGAGAACAGGGACTTTTCCAAGCTGGTCTTAAACAGCTGACCAGTACCTCGAGCTTTAGAAAGATCCATCTCCAGCTGCATATCAGCAAACACATTAAAGGCGCGTTCTTCATTGGCAGAAGCCCGACAACGCTCCAAAGTGATTTTACGCTCCAAGAAGGATCCGCTGACCTGATTCTTAACATCTTTCTTGAAACGACGAATGCAAAGGCCCTTAATATCTTCTGGTGTGTAATTCTGAGGATCCGCAATAGCAGTCGGATCCAGCATATTCATAAGAGAAGCAAAGCTCTTCGCTCTGCCATCATGAGGAGTGGCAGAGAGCATAATCATCGTGTCGCTTCGATCCGCCAGCAGCTTGGCTAGTCTGGAACGCTGTGCCTGATGATCTCCTCGCTCAGCTACGTTCTGAGCCTCATCAATTACGATAATATCCCAATAGGCATGCTCCAAATGTGTCCTGTATTCGACATCGCGCTTCAGCGTATCAATAGAAACGATGGTCTTATCATAGTAGAAAAACGGATTATAATTCGAAGGCAACTTCGCGCGAATGTCCTGAATCCGCTTAGAGTCCAACCGCACGAGAGGAATCGTAAAACGGTTCCACATTTCCTTCTGGAACTGAGTCATCATGCTCTTAACAGTAACAACAAGAATGCGTTTACCTTTGCCACGTGCGATGAGCTCAGACATCAGAATACCTGCTTCAAGGGTTTTACCCAAGCCGACAGTATCAGCGATCAGAATTCGCTGGCGAGGACGCTGGAGCGAGAGTTTTGCAGGATCCAGCTGGTATGGCATTAAATCCATAGCAGCCCGATGACCTATGTGCAGATTGGCATCTGTAGGGATCTGCTGACGCCACTGACTCTCCAGGTAAAGAAGGGTCTTTTTATAGAACGGAGATTTATCCGCTACCAGACGAACCTCTGCCGGATTAACAATCTGAATATCTTCCAAATCGCTTAAAAAGGTTGCTTCTTTATCCTTAACTAACGGAGAGATGCCAACGCAATATAATGCCTTGTTTCCAAGGCTGTTTGTCTCGATTTTTTTGACCATCCATTCTTCATCTCGAATGATGGTACGCATACCAGGAGCAAATTTTACCATACTTACTCTCCTTGAAAGCTTGCTAAAAAGGCTTCTTATTTCTGTGTAGAATTGTCAGGTAAGAATTCCATTACATCGCCAATATCGACATTCAGAGCGCTGCAAATCCTATTAAGCACTGCCAGCGATACTTCTTCATCCTTACGCAATCTCGTCATCGTGTTAGGTGCAATACCTACCTCTTTCCGCAGATCAGAGGAACTCATTTTTTTATCTATTAACAGCTTCCAGAGTTTGTTGTATGAAATCGTCAAACAAACCAGCCTCCTTCTACAGCATTTGAGACTATTATACTCCTCTCGTGTACTTTCGGCAACCGATAATCGCAACTTATTGCGATAAAAGAGAGGTGTGACAGTGCCACACCTCTCTTTTATCGCATTCCTGAGTCATTTTCAGTATTAACCGAGCCCTTTTCTCGAACACAGTGAGCAAACGCCTCTGTTGACTCCATCGCTACCGCCATATGATGACATTTGATTGTCGCGCTTAATCTCACCGCACACCTTACATTGGATCCATCTTCGTCCGTAGCGATCGGTCGTCCATGCCGTTGAATCCGGATTAAACGATGCTTTCACTTCAAGATAAGCATTCTCAAGTTCCTGGGGTGTAGGGTCTTTCGGTTTCTCACTTTTTACAGAGGGTGTAAAGTGCGTTTGCATTGCAGCAATACGCTTTTCCCTTTCAACTCTTTGGGCCTCAATTACTGCTTCGCGGCGTTGAATATCAGCTTCATTGGCAAGACGGATTTTTTCAATATCAGCTTTACGTTCTGTCTCAGATCTTTTGAAATCATCTTTACTCTGAATACCGGCAGCTGCAATGCAAAGGCATCCAGGCGCTTCTGCAAGATTAAAACGACAGTACGCACAATCAGCGTATCGGGCTGAGAACTTTCCTTTATACTTCCCAATTGAAATTGGACACAAGTATCCAAGCCCATGTTCAGGTGGTGTAACGGCCATACTGCGATATCGATCTCTCCACTGCTCTTCTAGCCTACTGAATACCCAATACGCTTGATCGCCTGCAGTGATGATCTTTCCAAGTTGCTCAGGGCTAAAGCTATCATCGTCAATTTTCGGCATATGATACATCATGAGTGCATATCCCTCACGTTTCGCCTCTGCTGCCAGCATCGCTTTATCATCTTCATCATAATAGTGTCCGAAATCCAGGATGATTCTGAGCTTGCTTCCGCTTGTGGTAATAAGCAGCATGGGTGGGTAAGCCAGTTCTTTGCACTCATAGCTCACCTCTTCGATTGCCATTGTTCTTCCCTGTTGAATGATTTCAGGTTTTGTCCAAACTGGGAAATACAAGGTGACTGGCGGCAAACGAATTACATTCTGGTTCCTAATAGCCTCAGCAAATCCCATATACACGGCCACTTCACCGGCATACATGCATTCATAGTTTGATACATGGGCAAAATGGTGCTTCCTCTGGGATCCCTTTCTTGCCTCAAATGCTTCTCCGCATAAAGCACACTTACAATTACACTTTGCTCCACTCGACACTTGAGAAATGTGCTGGAGGGCTCCAGTATTCTTATCAATGCCAAAATAAATATGGCTTGCAGATCGCTTTTTTACGTTCTTCTCCATGGAGCACCTCCAGTGATTTTACTTAAAAGGACACAAAGCTGTATTTGATTTCCTTCTCCGCACAATATGCCATCAATTTGGAAGACGGCATTTCCGAACCAAATTCCCTGGTAAGGATATCGTTCAAGCTGAGTTCCAAGCTATATTTCATCCTTAGCAGAGCAATGATTTCCCTGGTATTATCTGCATCAAGGGTAACGTGGTACTCATATTCGTCCTTACCGTTTACCTTCTGGCATGCAGCACCATGATCTTCACCATTGAGAGCCATACAACCAGACTCTACAACAATCTCTGCGTATCGTTCTTTTTTATTGATCAGAACGTATTTTGCATCCTTAAGATCCTGATCAACCAGATCCCAGAACTGCTTGTACCACTCATCCTCAAGGCGTTCCGCGTATTCCCGGGTGACAAGCGTACAATCATCATCAATCTGGTTTTCATGGAACCAGGTTTCTTTCCATGTCGGACTTCCCTTATCAAAGCGATAGGCAGTTCCATCCATACAGACCTGCAGAATGTAGTCGTCATAATATCCAGGAGGACATAACTCATGGACCTCATAGAACGCAACAAATATATCCTTAAAGAGGCCCACCATCTCCCAGTAAACACGACTTGCATTTTCGTCCGTCTGCATATCCCAAAGGGAGTCCTGGATGCCAGAATAATACCATGCTTGCTTTTCTTTTGGAGCGTTGAACCGGCTCCATAGATCATCGCCTAGGGCAATATAATCCGATGCAATGCTACGGAGATTAGAGACCTTATCTGCCATTACCAACATTTTCATACGCGGACTGGCCTCAGCCAACTCCTGAATAGCATGAGTCTTTCGTTCTTCCCAAGTCTTACTCTTATCTTCACTGTGGCCTCCGACAAGAGCAGCAACATCAGTACCGAATACTTCCGCAATTTCCTCTACCGTAGTATCTGTATCCTCCACGGTATCGTGCAGCAGCCCAGCAATCAGAAGGTTTGTATCCGCGTTCATGGATCGCAGAATATTCATCGTTTCCAGGGGATGAACGATATAGGGAGTCGTTGTTCCCTTACGGAGCTGACCGGCGTGCTTATTGGTTGCAAAATGAATTGCTTTCTCCAGGAGATGATTCTCACGCTTGTAATCATCAGCGGAAGGCTGTCTTGCCTCCATGACGATCTGAAGAATGCCCTTGGGAAGTCTGCAGGTAATCCCGAAGGGATTGATCATAATTCCCTTCACACTGTCAGACTCCAGAACGGCGTTGATGAACACGTCGATGAACTGAGACACAACAGCTGTGGGTTCTCCCTTATCCAGTTCTTCCTGGCTTGTAAAGCAGGCCAGATAGATTTCACCTTCTTCATTCGGCAGGCCACGCATGTTGAAGGTATGCGGATCTTCTGGATCAGGAAACTCGACCGGCAGAAGAACATGACCATCGGCTACCATGCGTTGCTGGATCGCATAGACCAAGTTCATGACGGTATCATCATTCATGTTGGCATTGGCTTCTGCCAGTGCTTTTTCAATGATATCATTTCCAATCAGGAACTTGTCTTCCATCATCGCACCTCCTTCAGATGCGCATCAAAGTGCTCCAGAACGGCTCTCATATCATCAGGCAACCTGAGTCGGCACTCTTCCTTCAGCGCCTCAGGGACGCCGTAAAAGCCTTCTGCGATGCTTCCCGCAATGGCAGTCAGCGTGTCACAGTCTCCACCAAGGGAAACTGCAGTGCGAATGACATCCTCAAAGCTTTCACCTTCCAGGAAAGCAGTAATAGCCTCAGGAACTGTCTGCTGGCAGCTCTCAATGTGCCGATAGTCAGGCCGGATCTCATCACAAGTGCGACTCAAATCGTACTGGAAGTTCTTAACGATGTATTCCTTAATCTCATCCTTACTGTGACCAGTGCGAGCCAGATAGATAGCAGCTGCAGTTGCCTCAGCTCCCTTAATCCCCTCGGGGTGATTATGGGTAATCTCGGCAGACATGCGTGCGGCCTTCCGGACGGCATTCATATCGTTATAGAGCCAGGCAATAGACGAAACGCGCATGGCAGAGCCATTACCGAAACTGTTGTAAGGAATAGGCTTCTGGACCTGAAGCCACAGGTTAAACCGGACACCATAGCCAGCACGCGGATACTTCTTGCCCCACATTCGCAAACCATTAATCAACCGGTTCGTAGTCCATTCATCAGCAGCATTAGGATGCGCATCCAAAAAGGCGTCAGCAACAGCGATAGTCATAACGGTGTCGTCCGTAAAACGGGATCGCTCAGAAAACAGCGGGAAATCTTTCGTTTTATCTCCGCGATTAAACTCATAAGGGCTACCAATGATATCACCCAGGATTGCACCGTACATTACTTCTTCCCCCTCTTCTCATAGTCCTCGTCAATACGCGCCTTCCAATCACCCGCAATACCGCATCCCATGCGGACGCTACAGACGGCATCTGCAATCACATCAAAGTTGAGTGCTGTACCTGCGGAGTCACAGTTATAATTAGCAGCATGGTCCTCAGCAATGCCGAATCGCTTTGCCTCAGCTGCAGCGTCGATGTTTGCACCAAGGAACAAAAACTCCCAGCCGTACTTTTCTTTCTGACGTTCAATCATCTTACGGACTTTGGTGTAGTCATAGTGATGGCTGGCGTTCTCCATACCGTCCGTCGTGATGACAAACAGCGTCTTTTCCGGTCGATCCTCAGGTCTTGCGTACTTATGGACATTGCCGATGTGGTGGATCGCTCCGCCAACGGCGTCAAGCAGTGCTGTGCAGCCACGCACAAAGTACTCTTTGTCGGTCATACGAGGCACCTGATCCAAGCGTACACGGTCATGGATTACCTCAGAATCGTTGTCAAACAGCACGGTGGAGACTACCGCGTCACCGGGTTCCTTACGCTGCTTCTCGATCATGGAGTTAAAGCCTCCGATGGTGTCCTGCTCCAACCCGGACATGGACCCGCTACGGTCCAGGATAAATACTAATTCTGTCATTTTGAAAACCTCCATTCGTTGATTACACCTAAAGTTTAACGAGTGGAGGTCTTCAAATGGTCGCATGAAAGGCGACACTTTTTATTCAGATCCTATCAGTGGTTGATCGTAACGGAATAGTACTGCGTCGATCTCAAATACATTGTAGTTACCATGAGTAATGAAGTACTCAATGATAATATCGAATTTGCTGCTGTGCGACAGCGTATAGCCTGCCCGACCAATAAAGTTCTGGGTTTCTTCCAAATTCAATTCCAGAGCTAGGGCGAAAGCCACGGCTGTTACCTTAGAAGGCTTATAGGCCGGGGTATTACGGATCTTCGAAAAGAGCTTGCGATCTACATTGGCCTTCTTATAAATTTCGGAGTCCTTCTTTCCCGTTTTATCAATCAGTTTCAGCAAAGTCTCCGTGAAACCGGCATCGGTATTCTGGAGCAGATCATCCAGATTATCAGGAGATACAACAGATGCGATGCCCATCGCAGCAGATATGCATTCGTCTGCCTCCTGCCGGAGTTCCATCTTTCTGCGCAGATGGCGCTGCAGGTTTAGTTCCCGCTTGATCTTTTCCAGTTCTGCATCTCGGACGTCTCGCTTGTTTTCGATGCCATACTCATCCAGGGTCTTATCCAGGATGTAATTTTCATCAATGAAGCTCTCAACGGAATGGAATAGCTTCTCGGACAGCTCGAAGGCATTCTTACTGAACACGACCAGATAGATCTGCATCTCATGCTCCATTAGGAATGAGCTGAATGCATTAATAGCGATCTGCAGAGCCAATGGCTTGGGAAATCCATGATTTCCTGCAGAGAGTAAAGGAAATGCAATTGACTCACACTGTTGATCGAGAGCTGCCTGCAGCGCCTTATCATAGCACTGCCGAAGCAGCTGCTCTTCACCATGTTTACCGCCCTGCCAAATGGGACCAACTGCATGGAGTACATACTTGGCGTCCAGTTCAAAGCCGGGTGTGACAGCAACTTCCCCGACACCAATCCTTCCAACTTGCTCTCGTGCAGCAAGAAGCTCCGGACCTGCCTTTTTATGTACGCCTGCATCGACGCCGTAACCAATAATCGGCTTTGGGTTCGCAGTATTGACAATGGCGTCAACATGCATATTCACTATGTCGTTTCGAACGATTTCAAATGGCATATTTTCGCCTCCCGTCAAACTTGATTTAGATATTGGGATAGATCTTCATCATCTTCTCAATGCGGTTTTCCTTATCAATGCCATCCTCATTCTGAGTGACAGTAATACGGTAGATCTCCGCATCTTCTTCCTCTTCTCTGGCCATATCGCAGATGGAATATCCATCATTCAGGGCTTCCATATACTTGTCGCCACAGAGTAGATACTGACCCATTTCATCACGAGAGAGTCTGGACTCATCAATTGCACGCAGGAACGGCTGATAGGTGTTCTCAGACCATTTGGTTTCCGTCATCATGACAGAGAACAGATACGGAGTCTCTTCAACGCTATCCCAGCTGTACTTGCCATAACTGCCGGGCCGGAAGAAATCGTACTTCACATAGTAATAGCGCCACGGATACAGCTTGTCTTGTTCGCAACCCTTAATGAAAGCTTCTTTAATGAAGTCAAGGTACTCATCAGAGAAGTCTTCTTTGCTGGCCAGCAGTTCCTTCAAGATGCGCTTAGTTTCATCGAAACCGGAATTGTTACGGCTTCTATGGAACAGGGCTCTCCAGGCCTTGGTATTTCTTCTGGACGAGGTGCCCAGCTGGTAACGCCAACCATTACGCTCTTTCTGACCGTAGAATCCGATGGACATAAGGGCACAATCGATCTTATCCCAATCGCAATCAAACAGTCTGCCAAACCGGACAAACTGTTCCGGATTCTCCAGTCCAACAATGCCGATCTGACCCTGCAGCAGCTCATGGTCCTCGAGAGCAAATAGATCTTCCGCATACTCAGGATGCTCTTCCAACCAGACAATCTTCTCTGCCTCTTCCTGCAGCTGACTCGGATTCATGGACTTTTCAAATGCTGCATCCACCACACCGGTCAGGATGATTTCCTCGACCTGACGCAGAATGGTGGGCATACGGTTACCACTGGTACGACGTTCACTGTCACTGATTTCGTCCTCGGAGTTCTGGATCAGGTTATTAACGATTCTCAGTCTCCGGGCAAAGTCAGTTTCAGATACATCAGTGCGGTGCTCCAGATAGGTCACAAAAGCGAAGAGCAGAATGATGCGGCCTAAGGGGAAACTTCTGTTGCCGTTACCAGCAATGTCGGCATATGTACGCAGACAGTCCTCAAAGATATCCAAAGCATAACGGGTCTCAATCTGGATCTTCCCTGCCTCATGTTCATAGGAAATAAACTTCAGCAGAAAATCGGTGGGAGTCACATCTCCCAAGGAGCACCAGCAATCGAAATAGGACTCCAGCTTTGTGATGTTCAGCATTACGTTCTCAGCTTCCGGAGAGAAGTACTCCTTCAGCAGGTCGAACTCATTATCGCTCTTACCCTGCGTGGTGCCGCCTGCCTGATAGCAGATAATGTCACAAACAAAGCGGAAGTAACGGAGGAACTCATCGTCAATGATGTTATCCTCACCACGGTAGAACCAGAGCATATCGGTCCAATCGATGTCGATCTTACGGAGGATACGCTTTGCGGTAGCTTCATCCACCAAACGCAGAGAGTGCTCTAGCTCGGCCTTAAAATGCTCGAACTGGGTCAGCGGCTTACCACGGGAGTTCATCTTGATATAGAGCTCATCCGTCAGGCCCATGTCCTTAATAGGCAGGAAATAGAACGAAATTGCGCCATCCTTCAATTTACTCCAAGTGTCAGGGACATCGGAGAACTTGGCATCAATAGCATCCAGCATAACCAGCATGGAGCTGATGGTGGGATCCTTCTCCCAATCCAGAGGGAACCACGCCTGATCAACAATCTCTTCGGAGATCTGCTGGGTAAAGGACGGGGTATACTTGCGAATCAGACAATCACAGAAATCGCGAGCGCTGTACCTGGTTTCATAGCTGAAATTATTCAAGAAGGCATATTCTTCCTCTGCCACCTCTCCCCTCTTCGCTGCATACCAATGGAGCAGGAACAGGGTTGTCAGGCGCTGCTGGCCATCCAGCGGCGTCATAACGCCATTACTGTCGATATCTCCATAAACAAAGTCCAACGTAATGGGTGCCTCGGTCACGGCTGCTCGCAGGGAATTGAGGAAGCGATCACGAATACGAGCTACATCAGTGTCTTTCCGGCCCTGCGCATAGTCACGCTGGATGATAGGAATCACAATCTTCTGGACGGTTACATTCTCCTCTTCAACCGGGAATGCTGCGGAAAAGATATCAATGAAAGTGTGCAGTGCGGTACCCATTATTCATCCTCCTTTTCCACAGAGATCGGTTCAGCAAGGTACTCCTTCAGAACCTCGTTGATATAGCCTACGTAAGCAATCCGGTCTGCCTGTCCCCAGAAGTGCAGCTGGTTCTTGGCAGAGGGCGTATAGTACTTGAGAAACACCATCTTGGTGCAGAACGGGATATACTGGCCTCTCTTGTCCATCTCCACGATTTCATTTCGCTTAACATCAAACGTAGAGTTGTTCAATGCAGCATTGTCGCTGGTATTCAGAAGTGCGAGGTTGGCAATCGAATGCAAATACTCAGTATTGCCTTCTGCAGAGAGCAGGTCAATCACACGCTCCTCCAGCCGCTCAAACTCCTGACGCTCCAGACCATCCTTATCAATGGCTGCCTGCATCTCAGCAATCAGTGCCTCTTCCCCAACGTTCAATGCCTGTACAGAGGGAATATGGAGTTCCAGCCACTTCTTCCACTGTTCCTGCTTCCGCATACCCTCAGAGTTCTGAGCATGAATATGCTCCAAGCTCCAGGCTACCTTACCAGTTCCCTGGTACTTGAACCGATCAAATGGGAACCGCTGAGAATGTCCATCAATTTGACGGACGGACTCCACGTTAAACAGGAGCAGAAGTCTGCTGATTCGATCGTAATCATCGCTATTCTCATAACTCAAGTCGCCATAGTTGGACTTGATTGCAATAGACTCGCGGATGAGAGCATCCAGGGCAACGGTGAACTCGCTCTTCTTTTTATCCTTGGACAGGTTATATATGGTCTGAAGCGTTACTTTTCCGGAAGCGATCAGATAGCCGATTTTATGATAGAGCTCGTGGTTCTCGTACCAGTCCTTCAGGATGAGGAAGGTATGCTGGATGGATCTCCAGATCTCATTCATATCCTCTTCCTTCTTCCTGGCATCAAAGTAGAAGAAAGTATAGTACTTCTCTTTGCTATCTGCCTGCTTCTCGGAAATCAGATCCAGGATCAGGTCAATGCGCGTCTGATATGCAGTTTTGATGCTGTTAGTAAGGAAGTACCAGAGAGAATCGTTATGCAGTTCTTTCTCGATGGTATCCCACTGCAGAGAGATCTCTTCTTGCTTCTCTCGCGTCATGGCAGCATTACCACTCTGACTTAGGAACATGGCCTTTACCAGTTCAGCACTGGTCAGTGGAATTTTCCGATGTTCAATCGTGCAAATAGAGCGATAGCATCCTCTGACTCATCCACCTCATACCAGATGATCTTCACCTTTTCGTCAAAATAGGTGTTGATATTGGTGAGTGTAGATTTCTTGTCCTTCGTCGCGAACCAAGAAGCAATCGTCTCATAAGCATTGCAGATAAACCAGAAGTCGATATTATCTTCTTTCTGGCTTAGGTCTATGGACTTCAAAAACTCCTCTGACTTCTCTCGAGTCTCATAGCGTAGGGTAAACTTAGGCTCATCCAGAAAGCCAGAACTGGAGATGTGCATGTACTTGTAAATCAAATACAGCGTAGTCAAACGCTGTTGGCCGTCAATCAGCTCATAGCTGTCGCCCTGTTTTCTGACTACAACCGGCTGCAGACAGTAGCTTTTAGGTCCATTGGTGTAAATGTCATCCAGAAGTCTGGTGACCTCATCCGCACCCCAACGATAGCCACGCTGGTAGGAAGGCACAAAGAAATTACCTTCAATGGATCCAACCAGTTTTGTCTCCAATCTGATTTCAGATTCATACATGCTCATAAGGGCAGTCCTTTCGGCGCAAACGCGCATTGTTTTCGACTTAATTGTACTCTTATCCAGGAAAATTCTCAAGAGCTGTACATGCTCACTTGCAAGGGTTACGGGATATACTCACTTGCTGTCCTACCCGTTTTAGAGTTCTTAAGACAGGCAAAATAGAATGTCTTTGCCAGCTGCTTAATCTCATCATATTTCGCTGTCTTCTCAGCCCAATCTCTCGGGATCTGACGTTCGCCGTACCAAAGTCCGGCCAGAGCGCCTGCAACCGCAGCTGTTGTGTCTGTATCCCTGCCAAGATTGACCGCTTTTAGGACGCACTCAGTATAATCAGATGTCGTAAGCAAACACCAAAGTGCGGCCTGCAGTGTGTGGAGCACAAATCCTGTGCTTTCAACCTCAGATTCAGACCACTTATCTACCTTAGCTAGAGACTCAAACTCAGGATAAACAGTAGCGAATTCCGGTCTGTTTCGATAGTATTTAAGGCCGGAAATAATGCCCCCCATCGCTGCATTATGGAGGTCTCCTCCACAGGTCATTTGGAATACAACCGAGCAAAAGATTCCGCAGGCCATCTGACAGCGAACATGGGCATGCGTACATTTGGATGTGTTGTGAATAATATCTGCTGTTCTATCATCCAGCGCCCAGTTGCCGTATTGACCAACCAGATACAAAGCAGTCGGCATGATCCGCATGAGTGATCCGTTACCGCAGGTATTCTCTGCCAGCTCTCCGCATTCCAACGCCGGTGTCTTCTTCATATAACGGAAGATTGCATGTTTTGTGGCACCACCTACGTCAAAGACTTCATCGCGAGCTGTATTTGATGAATTCCAAAGCCAGTCGGCAAACCGGTACATCTGGTCATCGTAATCGATGCCCTTCTCAATGATAGAGTCAATTGTGCAAAGCGTCATGCTGGTGTCATCGGACCAGGTGCCAGGAAGCTGCTCATGCGCACCACCACCAATCATATCGGTAATCGGTGCCTCCATCAACTCTTCCCTGCTCATGAACTCACCAGGTACTCCCAGTGCATCACCTACGACAGAACCAAGGATTGCCCCTTCAATAAACTGATAGTAGTATTTCATTTCGCCGAACATAATGACCTCCAGTCACACTCAGTCAAAACTCGCTATCGTGACTCTTGAAGAAATCCCGGTAGATTCTGACATTATCCAGTTCCGTCCATTTCCGAGGCTGTGGGGGCGTCGAATCCAAATCATATACCTTCGCACCCTCCATAGATAATAGGAACGGCGAGTGAGTTGAGATAATGAACTGGCACTTGAAAAATCGTACTGAGTCCTCAATAAACCGCTTTAGTTCCAACTGCAGTGCAGCGGACAAGCTGTTCTCAGGCTCATCCAGTAGATACAAAGCATTTTCCTTGATGGAATCCGTAAAATAAACCAGGGCACTTTCGCCGTTTGATTGTTCCTGCACATTGCGCATCAACCGGTCCTTCACGAATTGTGACTGAGACTTCGACTTTGCGTCAGAACGTCTCCTAAACTCCTCATAATCGTCCAGAGACTTCAGCTGGTATGGTTCGTATTTATCACTGACGTATCTATCGAACAGCTTCACTCTTTCTGTATCGATGCCTTCGTTGATGCAACGGATGTCTAAAAGATAGTCGAAAACATCATCACTGGTGATAATACGGCTATGCTCCGGTATTCCATGTCCTCTGGTCTCTTTATAGGTGCATAGGCGAACATAATCGTCATAAAAATCGCTCCGATTAAACACCGCACCACGTTGGATCTTCAAACGTTCAGCGATGACATTCAGGATTGTTGATTTGCCGCTGCCGTTTCCTCCATACAGGATAGTGATCGGTTCAAACTCAAATGTCGGAAGATCTCTATAGCGAAACACGCCAAATGGATACTTTGTTGTGTAACAGGTTCTTCGTGCTTTAACGTTTGTGGGATCACAAAAGAACCCTTCCTCCGCAGATCTGGACAGCATAGTAAATTCACGTAAATAGACCATCATACACGTCCACCTTTATCAAAGCATCGCATCATAATCCTCGATGCGATCAATCCACTCAAGTTCTTTTTCCTTCTTTGCAGCATCATCAATGATGGTCAGCTTTGGGTTTGCCTTCAAAAGCGCTTTCTTCATCTCACGCTGCTCACGTTTTGTGGTGGGCACGAATTTCTTTCCACCCCACCAAGTCTTTACAAGCTTCTTCGTAATATCTACAGGCGGTAGTTCCTGCTTCTTCTTTCTACCAAACATCAGACTCGCACTCCCAGTTATGGATTGCAATTACCGCAAGGAGATTGTCCCGCATCGACAGCTGCCTGTCTGGAATCGAAATAAATACGGTTCTTTTCTGCGGGAAGATTCTTGCAAGTAGGTAGATGGAACTTCTTAGAGTTCTTATTCCCGATATACTCCCCTACATCATCAGGCTCGTCCGCAGCTGGTGTAACCACAACAGTCGGATTGGTCTGAACGCTTTCATTTTTCGTAGTTGTAAAGGAAACCGTCTTGCCATCGCTTGAGCATACAATATCGCCCTGCAGGTCGTTTCGATATACCTTCACATCGGCATCACGTAGGCGACTCAGAGTATCTTCAGTCGGATGACCGTAGGAATTGTCCTTACCTACCTGGATGACCGCATATTGGGGCATGATTTCTCTCAGGAACGGATAGCTCGTACTGGTGTCGCTGCCATGATGTCCGACCTTCAAGACCGTGCTGGAGAGGTTATAGCCCGCATCAAGGATATCCGCCTCAGCTGTGCGCTCGGCGTCACCAGTAAATAGGAAGGATGTCTCCCCGTAGGTCACCTTCAAAACGATAGATGTATCGTTCGGATCATCATAGTTTTTCTGTGGACCAAGGATCTGCACATGAGCGCTGCCCAGCATAAACTCATCACCGGCGCTCGGAACCGTAATGTCTATCCCCTGCTTATCCAGGTATTTGACCATGCTATCGAAGGTCTTGGAATCATAGTCTGTCACAGGACAAAAGGCAGTATCAACGGTGGCATAGTTCAGAGCACCGGACAGACCGCCAATGTGATCCGAATGCGCATGGGAAGCAACCATATAATCCAGATGGCTGACGCCATGCTGCTTCAGATACGCATACACCTTACTGGACTCAGAGGACTCGCCACCATCAATGAGCATGGCATGTCCGTCACAGAGTACCAGAGAACAATCACCCTGGCCAACGTCAAGGTAATGCACCTCAAAGGTAGAGTCTGCAGGTAACTCAGCAGGTGGAATAACGGTCACATCGTAATTTCCCTCTTCCGGAGGCATCGTAGTATCTGTGCTGTTATCATCCGGAGCCTGTGGAGTCGTTGTATCCTCATCCGGTGCTACGTTCTCGGTACCCGAGTTCTCTTCTTCAGAACCCGTTTCATTACCGTTCACATCTTCGATGACGCTACTGGTCCCGGAGTCCGGATTCTGTGTGCCAGAATCCTCTGGCGTGTCCATGAAGCTGCCAATAATAGCAAGCAGGACAAGGACGATCACAATCGGCTTAAGTAGCTTCTTTTTCCTTTTTTTCATGATTTCCCCCTAAGACGGCCTATGGTAACTCAGCTTACAATCCCATTGTAACGGCTCAGCTGTCCCATAATCCGTACTACGTGAATGAAATACGGTATTAACCATCATTCAGAAAACTTTCAAAATCAATAACCTATTTTGGGTCATATACCCTTTTTGCTCATTCTGAAAAGTACTTATTTTTCCTATACTTAACTTAGTATATACATAAGGATGGTAAGATCGATGGGTATAGACACAAAACTCTGCGGCTCTCGTATCCGCGCTGTAAGAAAAGCCCGTAAGATGACTGCCTATAGACTGGCAGAAATGATTGGGTTAAGTGAAGTCTCTCTGACTCATATTGAGTGCGGTTCTCGAGGTCCAAGCCTGCAGACGATCTACAACATCGCAGAAGCGCTGGATACCTCTATCGATTACCTCACTGGCAGGGTCAATAAGCCCGAAGAATTAGTTCCGGCACCGATGATCGAGGAGCAGAATCTGACTGACAAACAGGTACAGATGCTCAAGGACATTGCAAAAGCTGTTACGCCTATCATCAAAAAGAACACCTAATCATCTCAGGATGCAGACCCAAATCGGGTTTGCATCCTTTTTCTAGTTCATCCGTCTATCTATAAGTCAGAATTGAAGTTCAGGTACCAATTTGATAGAATACATTCGAGATATAAACAGGTATTTGCAGAGGTGAGAATATGGCAATGTGGAATCCATGGAGAGGTTGCAAAAAGTGTAGTGAAGGATGTCTGCACTGCTATATCCACAAAGGTGACGCAAAGCGCGGAGTTGACACAAGCATTATTGAAAAAACAAAGGACTTTGCAAAGCCGATTGAGCGCTTGAAGAACGGCAATTACAAAATGAAATCAGGCACTGTATATACCTGTTTTTCCACCGATTTT
Source organism: Pseudoflavonifractor phocaeensis (assembly GCF_021531815.1). GTDB lineage: Bacteria > Bacillota > Clostridia > Oscillospirales > Oscillospiraceae > Lawsonibacter > Lawsonibacter phocaeensis_A. The sequence goes on along the minus strand of NZ_JADYUM010000004.1, from coordinate 55,198 downwards.
CTGATTGAAGAAGCAGATGTATGGCGCAAAGACTGCTGGCATATGATCAAAGAACGTAAGGATTGCACCTTTCTTTTTCTCACAAAGCGCATCGACAGATTCATTCGTTGTATCCCCGATGATTGGGGTGACGGCTATGAAAACGTGGTGGTTTGCTGTGCGATAGAAGATCAAAAGAATGCAGACTACAAGCTCGGTATATTTTCAAAGCTCCCGATCAAGCATAAGTGCATCACCGCACAGCCGCTTATAGAGGCCATCAACATAGAACAACATCTTGACGGTGTTGAGCTTGTGGTCGTCGGTGGTGAATCGGATACGAATGCAAGGCCGCTTGATTACGCTTGGGTTCTGGATGTTAGAGACCAGTGTATTCGCAAAAACGTATCCTTTGAGTTCAGACAATGCGGATCTCATTTTATTAAGGATGGCAAAAAATACAAATTGCAAAAGAAAGACCTATGTAGTCAAGCAAGAAAAGCTGGAATAGATTTTAAGTCACACAGACAATTCTAATTTTCCGAGCAGTTTGATACCGCTAAAGATAAACATAAGGAAAGGCGGAGCCACCAATGAACACATTAATTGAGCTATATGATGATCGTGCCATTGAAAACATTCTGGCACCGGATATGTTCCGCCCCCAGCGCATTATCTACCTCTGTCCCGGCGAAATCGCGCAGGACCGTTCCCGGCAAGAAAAGCTGAAGGACTTCTTCAAGCGCCGGGGCTGGAACCCTGAACTTATCTTCATGGAGGCAAGCCTGTTTAAGGCAGACCGCATTCTCCGCCAGTTACTTACGATTGGTGAGAAATATCCGGACTGCGCTCTTGACGTTACCGGTGGCAGTGACGCCGCACTATTCGCTGCTGGTATGTTCACAGCCCAAACGGGAGTTCCTGCATTTACCTACTCCAGAAAGAAAAATCGCTTCTACGACATATCCGGAGCAGCGTTTGCAGATAACCTGCTGTGCGATCTCGCATATTCCGTTGAAGACTTTTTCCTGATGGCTGGCGGTACTCTTCTCCCCGGTCGTGTGGATAATGCGGTACTATCGAAGTACCTAAGCGACTTCGATCCGTTTTTCGACTGCTTCCTTCAGTTCCGCAGGGATTGGACGGATATTATCTCCTACATCCAAAGAGTGTCGCCCTGCGAGTATGGTCAGGTCCCTCCCCTGTCAATCCAGGGTAAATATACCGTGAAAGGCGATCACGGCTCTAGGAACTCTGCCAATGAAGCTGCTCTGCAGGAGCTTGAACGGATCAATTATATCCAAGACCTCAAAATCGTGCGTGGTGAGTCGGTATCCTTCCGTTTCCGTGACCTGAATGCCAGGGCGTGGTTACGTGATGTTGGTAGCGTTTTGGAACTGTACACCTACAAGGCCTGTATTGATACCGGTATCTTCAACGATGTTATCAGCAGCGCCGTTGTTCGTTGGGATGACGTCTTAGGTCATGGCAGCGTCACCAATGAGATCGATGTCATGGCCGCCCGGGGTGTCATTCCCCTGTTCATCAGCTGCAAGGCCTGCGATATCAAAACGGAAGCGCTCAACGAGCTGGCCATCCTCCGTGATCGGTTTGGCGGTAAGGGTGCAAAGGCTGCAATCGTCACGACAGAGCCCTGTAACGCAGCGGCACGACATCGGGCTGCCCAGCTTGGAATTGCCGTCATCGACCTTGAGGAATTGAAAGGCGATCAGATCGTGCAGCGACTTAAGGTCATCATGAAAGCACAGTAATACGTATCTCCATCGGGATCCCAACTTTTGGGGTCCCGATTATTTTTCACGTTTCGCTCTAGGTTTCGACAAATTCCGGATGCCCATCCTGATACACTGTACCTGGTTGGGTAGCTACCACAATAAATATACACCAAGGAGACAAATATGGATACAAGAAATATCATCGAGGGAATCAAAGCCCGAATCTTTGACCCCTCTTATGCAAGTGCGCTCAAAACTGCGTATGACGACCAGGTGAAAGCTGGTTATTTCGAAACGGAAGAAAAAGAATATGCTTTGGGTGCTGAGTTCCTGAGTCAGAAACTGTCTGAAGAGCAAAAAGCCATTCTCGCCAGCATGGAAGCAAACTACGCTGAAAAGTACAGTTACGCCAGTACTTACCCTTTCTACTGTGGCCTTCTGTGTGCATTCGAGCAGTTCTTCCTGCCTAGTCAGAAGCAGATCTTTGACTTCAGCACCAGCATCAACGAGGATCTGAACACCCTTCCTCGCATGAAGCGCCATATAAGATATCATGAGCTCAACACACAGATCCTAGACGAAACCAATCATCTCCTGCAGGGCGCTGATGAGGAGACCACGGAGCATATCACTTCCATCAGCTGTGGTTGGGATCAGAGAGCACACAGCGCATCTGTCTATGCCTTTTATATCGGGTACCGCTTCGGCTTAGATACCATTGACGCCGTTGTTCCCATGGGCTCCATGGACCTCATGCCAAAGACGCTGTACCTGGAATATGAACTTGGCTTCACCACGCCTTACAAGTCTCGTGAGCGAGAGAAAGAGAGGACCGCCAATGAGTAAGGAAGCGAAATGGACTCGGGAACTCAATGCAACCGTCATGTTCCAGACGATGGAGTATCTGCAGGAACACAGCAAAAATCTGGAGCTTACCATCGGTCAGGTCATCGACCGGCTTGTGGTTAATATTCAGGCACCTTCCTCAGAGATTGCAGCATCCTGGGTTTGTGAGCAATTCACCCTGGCAACCAGCAACCTGAAAGAGAACGACCTTAAGGAAACAATGTATGAGGTTATGTGTATGATGGTCCTTCCCCTGTTCCAGGCTGGAACTAAACCTGATGACGTCTGGTTTGAAGTCCTGACGCGGGTGGAAGATCTCCTCAAGAAAGGCTCTGAGCTCGGCATCCTATAACAAAAAAAGTGGCCGTCAGCCCTCGAAATGAGGGTTGACGGCCATTTACTACGAAGTGTCATCAATCAGTTTTTTCATCCGTGCTCGGATCCGTGCGAATAGATGCTCCACCGCCTTCCGGCTGATACCGCATTCATCCGCTATTTCCACATTGGTCTTTCCATCCAAGCGTAGGCGCAGGACTTGCTGCTGACGTGGTGTCAGTAACTGAGTGGTCATATGCCAAAGCAATGACTCGTACTCATCTTCCCTGCCCTCCGGACAGTATTGCTCCTCTAATGAAACGACCTGAGGCGTTCTTAGCTCCTCACGCATGATGTGGGACAGCTCTGTTCTCAATCGCATCCAGGCTACTGTTGAAAAGGAAAAGCGTCGAAGCCGCTCCTCCCTCTGATATCGCACAGCAACCTGTGTGAAGTGTAGGGCAAGGCGTCCATAATGCTCCGATCCAAGCCCATATCGACATACAAACTCATTTAGGAGCTTCATGTTCTGCTCGACAAATGCCCGCTCCTCAGGAGTCATGGGCTGCATGTCTTTCATGCTGCAGCTCACCACTCTCATGCGGATGAAGACAGCACACCGGCTACCCTCATGATCTGATCGAACTTATCCCGATCAATCGCATGGATCTCACGTTCCCGGATCTGCAGATATAGCCGGACGCTACGCACCACATATTCGCTCAAGTCAATGAACAGAAGCGGAAGTAAGGTAGTGTCGTAATCTACACCCATGGAGTCCAGCACCTCATTCATCTGAACCCAGTATGGATTCTGGTCATTGAAGTAGGGATGCTGATCCTGGTCATCTCGGGGAATGTCTTTTATCCGATCGGTCTTGAATAGCGCAGTTGCGTAATTCATCACATATTGGAAAATCTGGTCTTCTGTCGCTGAGACCATGAATTTAGGCAGTGCATCCAGAAAACGCAGTGCCTGATCTAAGGTCAGCACACGGCAGAGCAGTTCTTCATACAGCCAGTGATATTTACTCCCCGGCTGCGTGTAGCCGCGATCGCATGCCTGCTGGAAGCGAGGAACATAATATGCCTTCACTTCATGGAGCAGATCTACACCAAAGTAGGCCAGCATTTCATTCCACCCCCTGAATTCGGATGGTCTGAGGAACACCCTCTCGGATATCAAATCCGAAAGTCTGTCGGAAGAGCTCCATATATCGCTCAGACGCATCATGATTCAAAGGCGCTTTCAAGGACGCAAGGGACCAGAAGATCATTTCCTCTTCCGGAACATCATACGGGCCTGTGATGAAGCCATTGCCGGTATAATGCGGCTTGGCCGGTTTTAAGATCTCATTCAACTCAGCTACAGTACTTGCCGCCTGGATCTGCGCCATGCGCTTTTCATAAACGACATGTACCACATCGCTGCGAATCCCCTGGTTTCGGAAGAATCGGACCAGCTTCAGAGACGACTCAATCGCCTCAGCTGCAGCTCTTTGAAACGCCTGAGAGCGGTGCTCCAGCTCAGCAAAAACGCTGATAGAATCCGCAATTTCCATGATCATGTCAAACTCGTCTGCAATCATAAGTTACCTCCAGAAAAGAGATGGGGACGATGATCTCTCATCGCCCCCAATGTGGTTATGTTCTTCAATTATTCCGCTCAGAAGCACACTGCTGTTCCATGATCTGCATCGCCTCGCGGATCTTCTTCGGACCATTGGTCAGCTCCCACGCGTTGATGTAGCGTGTGGTCTGCTGCATGAGTCGGAAGAAGTCGTAGTCGTTGATATTCACGAACACCTGACGCTCCTTCTGATAGCTACCCTTCTTCATGTGTACACCGCCGGTCTGCGTTCCTTCCTTGATAGCACGACCGTTCTCAACGATCACACACCAGGGGTAGTTCCGCTTCTTGCCATCCGGCCCAACAGAAGCTCGCTTGATGGACACCTTCGTAACCATGCTCTTCCCTTCCTTATCGGGATCACCGAAGATCTTCTCTTCATAGAACTCAAAGAGCTCCACTCCGAGAGATACACGGCTGAGTGCATAGGCGAAGAACTCGGGAGCAAGATTGGCAGATACTCTCACGGTCTTGTTTCCGGTGCCGTTGGAGTAGTCCTGGAGAACGATACCAATGCAAGAGCGCTGACTGCGTTCGCCCTCAACCTTCTCCCCTTGCGCATGCAGGTGCCCGTAGTACTCTACGGGGGCTGCCTTCAACTTATCGTTGAATTCGCAAAGCTTCTTATTCGTCATATAGATCGCAACCTGCGGCTGAATACGATTATCTTCCATCAATCAATACCTCATTTCTCAAATTTAGTAATGGTATTCCATAACACCACCGATGTAGTAGACGCCTTTCAGAGGCTCATCACGAAGCCACTGATCAAATGGCGTCAGCTCATCATCACACATGACGTAGTCAGCAAATTTATCACAGAAGGCGCGATTAAGCTCGTACATGGCAGTTCCAATGGGATAAGGAGTCTTACCAACAAAGGCGTCGATACTGACATCTGCCAATTCTGCAGCCTTTTGTACGAATTCGCTGTGCCTGCGTCTGAAATACGTCTGCTTGGCATGGGCGATGAATGTAAAGCTCTCGCCATCCTCTCTGGGCACAATGATATTCCGATGTGCTTCAAAGAACTGGCGGATAGCCTCATCTCGGTTCGTTTCCTCAACCATGTATTCCGCATTCGTCGCAAAGAACGACTCGGGAATACTGCAGAATTGGATGTAGGCGTCCCGTGCCACCGGTGTCCGGGAGATCTGTAAAATGCTATAGATCATCTCAAAACCTCCCAACCATCAAAACGGAATGAAGCCATCTCTAATCCGCTCATTGATGTAGTAGCAGATAAGATTGACCATCATGCCTAATCCGAGATACGCATCCTTCGTGCAGTCCAGGGTTTTCAGGGTATAGACTTCCATGGAGTTCTTGTACCTGATATCAGATAACTGCTCGTTCCAGGTACCCATGAAGTAGATTTCACCATAAATCCCTTCACTGCCGCCATAGGCGACGCTACCAACTGCGTAGAAGCTATCGCAATTGACCACTTCCACCTCGCGTCCGTAGGAATAGATGTCGTAGTCCAGTGGACATTTCTTTTCTGCCAGGGCAAATGCAACATCCGCCTTCGCATCCTTTACGGCTCGGTCTACGATGTCCTTCACCGTCAATGGTTTGAGTCCCATACTGTTCTGCTCCCTTCAGTTTTATCTTCCGTGCCAAGAGACTCGGCGAAATAGCGCAGCTTCACAATGATGTCCACTAGGTCCATCAGCTTTTCACGGCTGATTTCTTCCGTCCGCTCATGACAGAGGTCTGAATGGACGTGCTCGGCAACCTCGATGGCTACATTGAGTCGGATCTTGCGTTCCGCATTCGTCATGAGTAATCTCCCTCCGTTCCCATGGCATCCAGCAGCTCAGAAAACTCTTTCAGTTTCACAAGCAGTTCGGGTTTACCATGAAGCAGGGGTTCATCACGAATGGCATCCTTCAGTGCTTCCAGGGAAGCCTTAACACTGGTTGCCGGATTGTACTTCTTAAATGCTACAACACCGTCGCCAACGAAAAACTCCAGAGGATCACCTTCGTGGATACATAACTTACGCCGAATTTCCTTTGTAACAACGATTCGACCAAGATCATCGATCCTGCGGATCACACCGGTAGATCTCAATTCCAAATTCATTTTTTGTTTCCTCCAGTTTCACAATGCATGAAGAGTTCCGTAGGCTCCCAGTCCGACATGACCAGGACAAACTCGCCATCCGGATGGTCATCACAGACAAAGTCACCTTCCCCGATATACATACAGTGGTCGCAGATAGCAGGGTCGCAGATCTTCCTCGGTCTGAGTCGTACTCTTCGCACAGCAACTTTCTTTACTTTCTTCATAGCGTCAGCACCTCATAACGGCAGGTTTCGTGAAATCAGATTTGTCAGCATAATGGGCAGCTGATTAAGATCCGTAATATCAAGGAACCCAGAACCGTAGATACGTTCAATCCTGTCACGATCGTCACCGATCGCTGCAGCAAAGATTTTCACGCCCTTCCGGTTATACTCCAGTTTGATACCACGCAGATCTGCCTCCGCGCCCGTTCCGGAATATCCATTGTCATTCGGCTGTCCATCACAGATGATGATGAGCAGTTTCACTTCAGATACATGCTTATAGAGCTTTTCCGCAACGAAGCGCAGGGCTGCACCATCACGATTACAGTCACGAGGACTCATGTCCATGAGACGGTACCTGTCATTCTTATCAACAGATTGGAACTCTGCGTAGGAGAATAGCTCCACATGGGAGTTCCAAGCCGTATGGCCCATGATCATGATGGGAATGCCCAGCTTCTCACAGAAGTCCTGAACGACAATGGCGGTAGCTCTGGCTCGTGTGATACGGTCATTGCCACACATACTGCCGGACTCATCAATGAGCAGTCCGACGGATAAATTGATAGGCTCTGTTGGAAGGCGACTGTTACAGAAGATCCTGCCATCGTTGCGATGGAAGGCATGCTGATTAAGTCGCTTGCCAGAAAGCAGGCCTGTCTGTTTACCGCCTTGCCGCTTGTCCTGGAGTACACCCTTAACGCTTCTCTGCAGGCGCTTGGAGAGCATCAGAAGTTCCGGTGCAACGCTCTGATAGGCGTCAATCAGTTCCTGATCAACGTGTGCCATGCGATTTACCTTTACACTGATGTTGCGATGTGCATTCCCGTAAGAGATGCCATCTGCCTCCTCCTGCAGTTCTTCCGTCAGTTCTTCCTCCATTGCTTCATGGACACGGCCTTCTGCCATTTCCTCCAGAACACGTTCAATATCCTCTGCAGCATGCTGATAGCCATTACCGGTATACTGAGTATTCATGGTGACACCGCCTTCACCCTCCCCTTCAGTCAGGGAAGATACATGCGAGGCAATGCGATCCGTTTCTTCAGCCAGTACCCGCTCCACCTGTGTTCTGAGCGTCTGTGTCTGGCCACCATTCGGAATGAAATTACCGGTAGACGGCACCGCAGAAGTCGTTAAGGTGAAGTTTTGCGGGGTCTTAGGCAATTGACTATCCAATTCCTCCTGCACAGCCTTGGAGCCTGCCTGCTGATTCTGCTGGTTGGGATTGCCCTGACCGGATCCGCCTGGTGCAGTACCAGTCGGCTGGCCTGTAGAATTACCAGAACTCTGCTGCGCATTCTTCTGCATGTCACGCAGCATATCAAAGCTGCGCTGCATAATAGGCCAAAGCTCGATCAGGATCCAATTAGACGCCTCACAGCGAGCTCTGGCATCCTCATCATGGATACAGCCATCAACAACAGGAATCAGGTCCGTCAGCTTGTCCAGCAACTCGCCGGAGTAGCCGGAGAGGTTATTGACCTCTCCGGCATTGACATACTGGATCAGAAGATTCATGACAATGTTATGGTCGCAGTACTTGCGATCGATCATGGTCTGGATATCCGGTGCCTTCTCGGAGATACGCAGGTTATTCAGCGTAATTCCACGAGCCGGATTGCCGGGAAACTCGAACGCATAGCGGGCATCCACATATCCATCTTCCAGGATATTGCTCAGTGCGTGTGCTGTACTGCAGATGACCATCTTCGGGATGTCGTCAGTATCATCCTGCAGTGCGTCCAGGATCTCCTGGGCGTGCAGCTTCTGGATACCATCAAGGCCCTGAGGAAGCTTGGGATAGAACCTACCACGCTCCAGTGCCTTTCGATACGTGCGCCAGACCCGATTGTCTGTAAACAGGTTATGACCATTCTCATGAGCTGCAAGGCCCTCAATGCTGAGGGAACGCAGCATTCTACCCGGCATACTCCAAGTGATTTCATTACAGGCATTGATGAAAATCCCCTTGAAATCCGTGTGTGCCAGACGTTCATCGTCATGATCTGCTACGATCGTCACCTTCAGTGGACGACGATACCTTCTTGTAGCTGCTTCGCAGATATCTGTGATATAGGCCTGATACGCCTTGGATGAGAAGAACTCTTCATCTGTGATCTTGCTCTTCTCTTCCAGAATCCGCTTTCTGATCTGTCGGTGCGAAGTTCTCATACTCCGTACCTCCTATCACGCGGTCGCACTAAGCATTCCCATGGACACGTCGGAAAAGAGACCTTCCAATTCCGCCGCCAGCTCGCATGCACTCATCTGCGGGTAGAACCACAGAAGGCGCTGCACACTGTCGTTGAGCGTAATAATGAGAGGGATCTTACTCGTGACCGGATACGCCATGGGCTCCACGCTGGCAGTCACGTCGGTATTACTGAAGATAACGCTCAGGATATCTTCTACATATGCGGCTGCCTGATCCGGAGAGGCATTTGCGCTCAAATCCACCGCGCTACAATTAACAGCAACGGCTACGGCAAAGGTAAAATAACTGGTTTCATTCGTTTTCATCAACATAATTCACACCTCACAATTCAACATTAAAATGACCGTACATACTGCTTCTCCAGGCAGGTACTCACGAGATCAGATCGATTATCCGGATCCGCAGAAGCAGAGGAAATAATCGTAGACAGGGCCGACTCATACGGGTCCTTCGTAATCATCGTGGAGAGCACCCAGCTTTTGAATTCACGCATTCCACAGCTGCCATCCGTGATCATGGTCTCACGGCACCGCTCAGCGATGTCACGTACAACAAGCGCCATCTTGGTCGCTTCCTGCTCATCAGTAAAGCCAGTTACATTCATCACGCGTTTTACCATCGTCGCAAGGTCAGGAGCTGCAATGTCATAGATCAGGTCCATACGGGAAATGATGCTCTGATTCATATCACGACAGCCCGCGTAGTCGGAGTTTGTCGTAACGACAATCACAGTGTCCGGATGGCGCTTCACACGCTCACCAGTAGGCAATGTGATTTCCTGACAGCTATCCAGAAGAGAGTTCAAGCCAACCAGAACACCGGGATTTGCAATACAACTCGGCTCCTGCAACTCGCAGACGTAACCATGCCGCATCGCTTCAATCAACGGAGTATCCACATAGCGGATCTTCTGACCTTGCTTCTCTTCCTTCACTGCCAGACGTGCTACAGCTGCTTCCACCAGTTTCTCAAGCACGTCATCTTCCGTCTTATCGTCGTCATAGACGCCGGTAAGCGCCATGTAGACGGAAGGCGGATGCATGATGATATCAGAGACTTTCGGTAACTCGTCATCGCCAAAGCAGCTATCGTGACCGGTACCGTCAGCATCCGGGATGAACTGGCCAACCAGGTCGGAGATCTCCGTATTTGCACTGCAGGTCATCAGCGTATAGGGCAGATTGAGACCGGCGGCAATAGCTTGGGCACCCATGGTCTTGCCGGTTCCCGCTTCACCTCGAAACAGGAAGTTCCGCATCGGCTGCTGTGATGATGTCGTCAGCTTCGCATGCTCGCAAACACGTACCACTTCATGCGGGATGATGTACCAGTCCGGGAGCTTGGGCACCATCGCCCTTTCACGATCGGTCAGAATTCGCTGAGTCATCTGATACTGACTCACGAAATCGTTATGGCTGACCACCTTTGTCACAGGCGTACTACGACTCCCGATCTTCAGGATGGAGAAGTCACCATACACCGCTCCGGTCGGCGAATAGCTGCCGTTATTGATCGCCAGCTGAGAAAGGTTACTGATGTTACCGGTCGTAGGGATTGCAAGCTTAATGCCCGCCTTCCCTGCTCCCTTGGCATTCTCAATGCGACGATACATATTGTCACAGAGCTTAAGCGCTGTCTCGAATGCCGCATCCATATCCGGCCAGCCGGATGCCATAGCTTCCTTGAAGTCCGCCATGCAATCGTGGAATTCAGAGTCCTCGTCAAATACCGGCATCAGACAGAACAGAAGTGCAGAGCCGGAACAATTACCCGCTCCCATGGTGTAAGGCACTGCGTTATCAGAGCCTTTGATGAATCGTCCAGTAATGAACTTACCGGTAGTGGGATTGAAAACAACACAATCGGTCTTATTGGCAGAGACATACTCTGCAATCCGATAGGTTGCATCCTGATGTCCAATCGCACCAAGGTCATCAGTAGGACTCCCCTGCTCCGATGCATTGACCAGCTTCGCAAACGCAAGTAACGCTCGCAGGGATGGTGCATGCAGTGTCGCAGTACCAACGGAAGTGTTGGTGTTATACTTCGACCTGCCCATGTTCTTCTGTCCCGCGTACTGGGGATCGTCAAATGGTGCTGGCAGCTTCAACTTGAACGACCAGCCTTCAAACAGTTTCGATCTTGCCATAAATAAAAGCTCCTTCAACAATTAGTTCCAGGCCATGAGCAGGCCTTCAGGCTTCTCAGATGCAGTGATCTCATCCTCCAGCAGCAGCTGTTTCAGCTCCACCCACGCCTTTCTTGGCGGGAAGTTCAGGAGTGAATCAACAATCTGCTCTGTGTCAGAGGTAGTCACACAAACAGCGCCATCTTCCTTGATGAGGATCTGGCGATGTCCCTGTGTGTTCAGATCGTCAATGATCTGAGACAGCAATTGTTCACCATGTTCCTGATACCAGGCCTTCACATCGACCTTATCCAGGAGTTCTTCTTCCGCAATATCCTCCGACTCCACCACAACCGATTTGGATTCCTTCAGCGCCACTGCCTGGAGCAGTGTGATGCTGATCTTGCCCATACGGGAGATTTCTACTTCTCCATAATTGAATGGATCCGTATTGGATAGTCGGATACGCCACGAGCCGCCCTTACACAGCTGCGCTGCATTGGGTTGCTGCTGCCAAAGCCAGCTGACCATGGGATAGTTCTCCTTCAGTTGCTCCGTGATACGGTAATTGATTTGCCGAATCAGGAACAACTCATGCTCGTCTGTCTTAGCTTCTGGCCGGTCACCGTTCGACTCTACCTTGAGTTCCGATAGATGCCGGATAGATTTGGTTCGTTTTCTCCTGCATTTATGCTGCTGATACACAAGTACCAGTTCCGTAGAGAGCCAGATGACAGCGGCAGCTAATGCAATCCACTGGAATACTTGCTTTCGGAAAATGCAGCACAACAGGAGCGACGGTACTACCAGGCAACGGAATATCGTCGCACTTTTCGCCTGGCGGATCAACGCCATCAATTCTTCATCCTTTCCTTCAAAGATTTCACGCGTGAAACAAAAAAAGCAGGGCTGTAAGTATCCTCAAACACTCACAGCCCTGCGGCAGTATTCCATTTCACGCTTTTTAGATGGGGAGTTCATCATCGTCTTCGCCAATATACTGCTCCTGATTGACCTTACCAGGTCTCGTGGAACCGCTCTTGGCCGGAGCCTGACCCTGCTGCTCTTCGCCCTTCGGCTTGCCGCCAACGAAGTGCCAGTCAAGGATCCCAACATCCGCAGACATACGAGTCTCGCCACCCTGGGTCTTGTACTCACGCAGAGTCAGATTACCACTGATGTGGATCATACGGCCCTTGCACAGGCCCGCGTTTCTCACACGTCTTGCAATCGCCTCATTGCCAGTACAGTTGTAGAAGGAAGTATTCTCCTGTGCGCCGAACTGCTGATTGACAGCAACGCTAAACGTACAGAACTCACGATTCTCCTTCCCGGTTTTGAACTCCGGATCACCTACAAGACGACCCATCAAATTCAGATTTGCAAACGACATACTATGACATCCTTTCCGTCTGGGATTACCAGACCATAAAATATATTCCAAATGCCGTCGCCAGCAATTTGGTCCAACTAAACTGCAGTCTTCCAACTGCAAAAGAAAAAACAGCGTCATCTGCAGATCCCACGGACCATAACAAACGAAGCTGTCCATTGCCTAAAGCACTTTCCGCTCCAGGCTCACCACACACGCAATCTCCTCCAGGAGGTTATGAATCTAATAAATACAGGTTCATACTACCATCTGAAGCATGGCGATTCTACGATACCGAAATCTACATCATTTTTTGCGAACCGTTTTTATCCAGCAGCTCAAAACCCAGAAGTGACCTGCCAGGCAGGAAGGCCTGTGGCAGATTCGTATTCTGCAGCACCTCATGCTGCTTTTCCGTATAAATGCGATAGTTTGAACCAAGGTCAAATTTCGTTCGGCCTTCCAGCATGATAGATACCTCGCCATCGTCCTGCTGTAGAATGACTTCCTGCTTCTTGCGAAGCGGCAGTACCGTTGCCGTTAGAACGGTGCCCTCAAAAACATCATAAGCAGCATCGCGAGCTGTACGATAAAGAGTGGCTACTTTCATCACACATATCAACGCTACGGCCAGAGAGAGCATGGCTGTGGTCTTATCTCGTGATACAACGCTCCATACGACTCCGGCTCCGGTAATGCAGATGCCGCAGATAATGAGTTTGATGATCCGATTTAAGATCGGTCCGGGAATTGTATTTTTCATTTTGTCCTCCTATTGAACGCAAAGCACCCGCCAGACGCATCTGACGGGTGCCGTAATATCATGGCAGTTCCAGAAGGATCTGCCGATTGAGGTACAGATTGGATATTGCCTCCAGCACAGGATTTGTATATACAGAATGGAACTGCTCGTTGGAGATGTGGCGCTGATCGCTGTCTTCTGCACAGTAGATCCCATTAATCACCTTTTCTGCAGAGCTGACGTCTACAATGTTACGCTCAAAGCAGCGGATGATTTCCGCTGTACTTAATGGCGTCTGCTCCACCAGTTCCAACACACGCTGTTCATCTGCAGTCAAAGAACGCTTCTTGGTACCCAGCAGGATATCCACCAGCTGCAGAGTACCTTTCGTGAGCATTCTCAGCAGCTGCAGAGTCTTCCGGCCAGTGGAAATGTGATACGGCACAACAAACGCATCAGACAGCATATTGTACAGTGCATCTCGGCCAGTATAGCCTAAGCCCTTAGACACCAGCTTGCGCTTCACCAGCAGATCCAGCAGCTGGTCAAAGTCGGGCTTCTCCCCTTCCAACAGCTTCATCTGACTGTCATAGAAGCGCTTCAACTCATCGTAGGTAAGCACCTCCCAAAGCAGCGTGCTCCAAATCACAAACTCAGGAATGGAAATCGGATGCAGCTTCCCAAGCCTCTGAATGTACGGTACCTTTCGGCCATTCTGATTCTTAATACGGTAACTGCCAATTGCAGAGTAAAAAGTCATCATATTCAAGTCCTCCTCAATTTGTCTTTCTACTCTTTTTTTACGCACCACCCTGACTGGCAACAACAAATTAGAATGCGAATTTCAGCATTTGCGGATCCTCACGCAGTTTGGAGCGTGCTCTGGATATCCAGGCGTTGATGTTATTCACCGTCGTATCGTACCTTTCGGCGATCTCTCTGGAGCTATAGCCAAGGCTCTTAAGCTCCAACGCCTCAATACCACGCAGGGTAATCCCGGAGTAATTCTCCTTACAGCGCTGCAGCACCTTCTGGGCGTCACTATAGTACATGGACTCGTCCAAATCATCGCTTACTCCGAAGAAGGACAGCGCGTAGGAATCACAATCACATTCAAGATCCATCTCCATCTTCGGATAGCGGGCAGAGTTTTCCTTTCTACAGTGATCGATCATGGCATTGTAGATTGCCCTGCAAGCCAAAGGGACAAAGGATCCAATCTCCGGTCTGTAGCTCATCGCAGCACGACACAGAGCCTCACACCCGATTTGATAGAAATCCTCGTGGGTTAATAGAACCTCACCAACCACTTTGATTCTCTTTTTAATGATCTGTTCTACGAGGTCCATATTCTGTACAACCAGTTCGCGCTGATAATCCGTCATCTGTTTCATTTTCAAATACCTCCTTTTAGCTGGCCGCCTTCTCATTCAGGGCTAAAATGCTGTCACATTTCTTGATGAGTTCCTCGCAGCGATACTCGCTGAACATGCCGATATGCGCCTCACGCAGCGGTAAGCAGAAGAAATCAGCCATCCAACGGTAAGCATCCTGCCGAGACATGATGCCGGTCTGCCAAATCCGGTCAAATTTCCGATGCGCCCGGATGCGCAGGTTCCGCAAATCACCATTGGCCAGAGGGCCCATAGGTGTCTTGGAGCCAGGATAGATGCTGACGTAGGACTTACAGATTGGGTACTTGCTGCAGACATACAGCTCATCTGTACGCTGTGCGTCGTGGTAGATCTCAGCTGCAGGCCGAATGTGGGCAATAGAACCGCAGTATGGACATCGCACCGGCTGGTTCATCTTCTTTTTCGTTTTCTTTTTACACATGGTCTTAAACCTCCTTTATTTCGTTCTCATCATGAGTTCACCCAGAAAACCCGGGGGTACCCCACATTTTTAATTGTGAATTTTTTGTGAACATTAATTTGGGCAACAAAAATAGCAGCCGCTTTTCAGCGACTGCTTCATGGATTGATCTGGCTGTCCGCATTTTGGGACATCTAAGTGTTTAGAATGGGTACCATCAGAGGTATCCGTATCCGGAAGAGCGATGACTGATATCGTTGTAACCGGATCGTATATCCGTTGACAGATGCCCTCAATTCCTTTTACAATGAGCATGGTGGACATGTAGCAGCAAAGGCTGCCCGCCATGTGGAAGATGAGGCAACTATGGCACGTGCCTGTGCCTGCTTATGATATAAGAAAGGTGGACCATCACAATGGCAAGATCTTCTTTTCAGAAGTTGAAATTGCTGCACGTCATGAATTACCTGCTTCAGAATTCTGACGAGGAAAACCCCGTAACGGTAAATCAAATCATCAACTACCTGGACTCCAATGGCATTTCCGCCGAGCGTAAGAGCGTCTATGATGACATTGAAGCTCTGCGTGTATTTGGCATGGATATCGTCGAGGTAAAGGGTGGTCGATTCTACGGCTATTATGTGGCAAGCCGTACCTTTGAGCTTCCCGAGCTGAAGCTTCTGGTAGATAGTGTTCAGTCCTCCAAGTTCATTACCCATAAGAAGACTGCTTCTCTGATCAAAAAGATCGAGACATTAGCCAGTGTACATAGCGCTCAGCTACTGAATCGTCAGGTCTTCGTAAAGAACCGGATTAAGACCATGAATGAGTCCATCTACTACAACGTGGATGAGATCTATAACGGCATCTCCAGCAATCGCAAAATCCAATTCCTGTATTTCGAGTATAACGTGGCTAAAGAACGTCAGTACCGCCGTAACGGCGAATACTACGTTGTAAGTCCTTTTGCCATGACTTGGGATGATGAGAATTACTACTTGGTCGCCTACGACTCTGATGCCGGTATTATTAAGCATTATCGCGTCGATAAGATGGAGAAGATCTCCATGCTGGATGAAGAGCGCGACGGTCAGGAGGCTTATCAGGCCCTTGACATGGCCATCTACGCTCGAAAGACGTTCGGCATGTTCACTGGCGAAGAAACGAATGTGCAGCTGCGCTTTGAAAACCACCTGGTTGGCGCTGTTTTGGATCGCCTTGGCCGCGAGGTATTCATCATTGCTGACGGCCCTGACCACTTCACCGTTCGTACTGACGTGGTTGTGAGTCCCCAGTTCTTTGCTTGGGTTCTTGGCTTTGGCTCCCAAGCACAGATCATCGGGCCGGATCATGTTGTTGCTGAGATGAAAGAGCACATCTACTCTGCTGCCGATCTGTACGGACCGCGCGAGTAACTTCAAACCTAAGTGGAGACATCACCATGGGAAATGAAAACGGCGAATGGATCATGTATGGCGTCGATGAAGACGATCCTTATCGAATTAAATCTGTCCCTGAGCTGATCAGCTACATCAACGAGATCGGCTTCCTTCCCCTGTTCAAAAACACCATTCCGGGCTTTTCAGTTGAGGAGCGCACGCTCGCCAGAGACTGGTGGAGTGGAGATCCGGAATGTGATCCATGGGAATGGCGTGAGATCATTGCAGCGACTGGCGAGGTAGCCTATGGCAAATTCTTCGATAAGAAGGCCGGGTTCATTTCCCTGAAATGGCTTCCCTACTTTGCCAACTGGCGCAGGGATGGCTATGACTTTGATGCTCGCTGGGAAGATGGCAAGGCGCATCACCGGTCAAAGAAGATCATGGACCTATTTGAAGATGCCACTGAACTATTCTCCTTTGAAGCAAAACAGAAAGCTGGGTTCGGTAAGGGTGGCGAGAAAAACTTCGAAGGTACTGTGACAGATCTCCAAATGCAAACTTACCTGGTCATTCGGGATTTCCGGCGTCGCGTGAATAAAGCCGGTCTCCCCTACGGTTGGCCGATTGCTGTTTACACTACACCGGAAGCAATTTGGGGTTATGAACTGCTCTCATCTGCTTATCAGGAGTCTCCGGAGGAATCCAAAGCTAGGATCTATACTCATATCGCTTCTGAGTATCCCATCGCAACGGAAGCCCAAATCAAAAAACTGCTGAAATAGAATTGTCGGACGAGCCACTTGTGCTGCTTAGCTTCACTGTGTTCTGTCCTGACAGGAGGAAACAATGGAAGTTATCGTGACTGGCGGCATGCTCTCAATCGAGGAACAGAAATACTACGAAAGCCATGTGTTGGAAAAGTATCCACACCTTGAGATACGTAAGCTACATCTCACTGTGGATGGTGACTTTGTTAATATTGCAGTCGAACCGAAGAAACGAATTCTGACCAAGATGGATGGCAGCTTAATTGGCGATCCTCTCACCTGGAACGATGCCAAGCGGGCTGAGTACCTTGATACGATCCCCAACTCTCTTGACCTCTAACGCAGTACCATGTACTGTCTGAAAATGAAATCTATGGAGCACTCAGTGATGGATATGAATTTAAGTGAAAGAAACCAGAAGATCGATGATGTTCTGGCACAGCTGCTCAGCTACGAACCCAGGAAGTTCGACTGGTACTATGATCAGCTGGAAAATCTGGATATGATCGTTTATGACTACGGTTCCTATATGGTAACGGAACCACTTAATGTAGATGAAGAGCTCCGGCGTGTGCTCGATGCTGACTTCGATCTCTGTCGTGCACTGCTCACACTCCTGTTCCGTGAAGATCATTTCGATAATGGCAGTTTTGAAACTCGGGTGGAGCGTGGCGATGTGAAGCTGATTGTGGAGCGCATGCGAGATCTAATCCGAGAGGAACTGCAGTAATAACAAGCTCTTACAGTGGCTCTGGACAACTTGTCCAGGGCCACTTTTCTTTTTCGCTGTCCGTTTTATGGGACAACTAAGGATGTAGAATGAGTACACTGAAAGAAATCTCTATCGTATATAGGAGGGTAACACATGAAATTCAAGATTGGTTTTTCTGCTGATAAGTACGAACACGAAGATACAGCACCCGCCCATATCGCAGTTCCCGAAGAACCTAAGCTGGTCAGATCCGTGGTACAGATCCACTTCCCTGCTCGTAATATGACGCTCTCCTACTACAACGATCAGTTCAACCTCCATCGGGGTGACCTGGTCTTCGTAGATGGCAAGCTTGAGGGTAAGCGTGGCTGCGTTGTAGATGTGGCCTATAACTTTAAGATCAAGGTTTCCGACTACAAACGCGTCATTGCCGTTGCAGATACAAATGTCACCGGCGAACTGCATCTGGCTGGCTCTCACTTCGTAGCGTTCGAACCCACTACCATGCCGTATGAGAAGGTTATCACCTGGTTCAAGCCTCCCGTGAAGGAAGATGATGAGTATATCTCCGGTCAGGACGACTCTTCCTTCCGTCTGGAGAACCTCGGTGGCATGGGTGCCAGCAACGCGGTTGGCGAACGCGGTCACGACTATTACATGTCCAACAAGGTGGTTTACATCTGCCTGGATGGTGAACACGGTCGTGCCATTGTAGAAGGCAGCGAACCCTATGAACTGGAGTTTGAGTTCAAGAACGGTGAAATCTCTCACCTCACCTGCAACTGCTTCTGTAGTTATCCCTGCAAGCACGAAGTAGCGGCAATGCTGCAGTTGAGAGAGACGTTGGATCTAATCGAAAAGAACTATGCTGCTCAGTATAAGCGCGGCAGCTACTTCGCTGCCATCAGTAAGGGAGCCTTTCTGAATTTTGTGATGGATGGTAAGGAAACCGGCAGCTTCGTGATGAATTGAGATGTTAAGTATGGCAAGAGTCTGTAGACATTATGAACACCAAGATTTCAGCGGGCTTCTTGCCGAACTTCAGGGTGCTGGTACTGGGGCTGAAAAGCCTCAGCCCGCGCCGATGAATCCAAAGTCGGTTGAAAAGATCGAGTATGTCTCCCCGGAAGCCAGGAAGCGAGCAAGCCTGTTGAGTAATCCCAGAATGCGCTATGCGTATTCCCAGATCGATAACACCATCCACGATCGGGACTGCGAAGCTCTGAAGGCTATTCGAGATAAGGACTTCCGTATGCTGGCAGATTTCGATGTGAAAAGGCCGATCTGTAAGCAGTGCTATCGCAAAGCTATCATCCGTAGCGGCATTGGTGACGATACTAAGCATATCAATGCCTACGTACATCTCTTCGATCGACTTAAGGCCACTGTGGCAGATCTGAAAGAGCTCATCATTGAAAACAGCGCTCGGCTATCTGCGATTGATATCGACCGAGTCGTCATCAAGGTACATGACGATCACTGGATGATTTGCTTCGTGAATAATAAGCCTCTGCTCTATCACAACAACTACTCTGTCCTTGACAATTATCAGCGTTTGTTCAATGTCGGATACCACGTCCAAAACGGTGGTGGGATCCACTCATTCCATAACTTCACACGTATGATGCTCAGCTATTCCTGGGCTGAGCATGTGGAGGTATTGAAGGCCAAAGCCCTTGCTTCGCTGCAGGCAAAGCTCAGAAGCCGTCTGGAGGGTATTCCCAACTGGCTGCGTGTGCCCCGCTTCTCCTTTTTCAATACTTACTTCACTGTTTTGGATTGCAATCATCAGCTCGGGAGATATCTTCGGAAAAACGAGGTACCTTTCATCGCAGTTGATAAAACCTATGAGGCCGGTTCACCCTATCGCCTGGTTACCTGCCAGATCCGCAGATGGCAGAAGTCTAAATTCATGGCCGCCGTGGATGCCTTGAAGGAATACACCGTCATCGCAGGCTATCATGATTATGCCGACAGGTGCGAACACCTCTTTCAGGATCTGTCGGAACATGAGCAAATTAGTCTTCAACAGAGTCACGCAAGCGACGCATGTTCTTTTATTCCAGCTGTCAAATTGCCGACTACATAACAACCTGTGCTCACAAGCAAATAAACCATCACTTCAGCGGGCCCGCAATAAGCAGGCCCGCTATCATTTTCGTTTTATGCGAAGATCTTCAACTTCGTCTTTTCCAGATCTTTCTGCAGTTCCCCGCAGTATAACTCATAGTCGTCGTGTCCAGCTTCCTGCATAATGCTCGGAAGATCAAACATTGCGGCTTCAAAGTCCACTTCATCTCGTTTTCTCACGCAAAGGATATGGATCGCATACTTGCTGCCGGGCCTTGCATAGGACCCCAGGATCTTTGCTTTGATTCTGTATCGAATACAGAGGAAATTCGCCATGCTAAGCTGATCGTCAATGACGGCATAGTAGACATGGAACAGTGTATCCTTTCGGACTTTCCAGCAATACTGTTTCAGTTCCATGATTAGATACCTCCATTTTCCTTCTGTTCATCCAGGGCGTCGCACAAGTTCGCAGCGTACTCTGCGTATTTCAGGGATTCTTCTGTACTGCCGAGTAACCCATCATCCAGGGCCAGATCCCACTGATAAAGAGTATCCACAATTCTGGCAATCGTGCCATCACCACAATCCTCGAAGTCAAGCAGTTCCTCTTCCGTATAGAAGCAAAGATGCCAAATTAGTTGGATATGATGCCGAAGGAGGATATTCGATGCACGAGTACCCAGCCGCAACTTCCAGACTGACAATGCACCACCACGCTCGATAATGGCGTCAATACGCTTGCATGGATCCTTAATGTCATGAATATGGCCCGGATATGTGCCAGGCACACGGCGAGCATCAAGCTTAGAATACTTGCTTTCCCAAAGGTCTTTCGGGTTCTTTTTCATGCCTTCCGCATAGCCATTTTTCAGGAAAGTATTGTAGTGTGGACCGTGGAACCGACGCACTGCCTTTCGAATTCTCTCACCAACCAAAGAGGGTGTTACCCCAAGCTGTTCAGCAATCGCGTACTGGGTCATGCCGTCACGATATTTAAGTTCGATCATCGTACGAGTATCTTCCGAAACCAGGGTCGAAAGCAGATACTCAAGGCCACGCTCTACTTCAGCACGATCAACCGAATCGCTTAGCGGCTCCTTTAATACCGCATCAATGAAGTTCCAGGGATATTCCAACTGCAGATTCTTCTTGGTTTCCATGATTTATTTCCTCCTCAATTAATTGACGGGGGCTTTCATCCAGTCCCCTTCTTCCAGTTCCGTGAAATAGGCATGCGTATCAGGCGCTGCCTTAGCCAATTCGTTATGGTCGCTGTGCTGGATCCAGTAATCGAAGACCTCAGCGAAGTATTCCTTGTGATTGGTGGTAGAATACTCGCCCAGCACTTTCTCTGCCGCCTTGGCTTCCTTCTCATACAGAGTCTCAATGGCATCGTCATAGCCAATGAACTGATGATAAAAGTGTCCGAACTCATGGGTTGTGGCATAGTCCATCTTGACGTAGATGCTCTTATTCATGTAGGAACAGCAACCGGCGCAATCCATGCCAATCCGATCACCAAAGGCATCGACGTATGCGCTATCGACGTAATAGCTCCAACCACGGGCATTGAATTCGTAGAGAATGGTTTCGGGGATCTTCTGGATCTCCAACAGGAAGTCATTCAAATACACGTCGTCAGTATTGACGATATCCATGACCTTCAGAAGGTCCGGTGTTGCAATACGCAGCTCCTGTGTCTGCATCAGATAGATTAGGTGCACTGCTTCCCCACGGCTGAGCAGATCCAGGGCATTGGCACTCTCACTACATAAGCCATTCTCCTTAGCAACGTACACGAAGTTGTTTTCTGCAGGAGCGTTGCTATAGAGGGTTGTGCTGAATACGGGGATACGCTCAACACGGAAAATGCTCTCGTACGCGTATCTACGGCAGATGCCGGAGTCAGGGTAAATCATGGCACCTACATCAAGCCAACCTTCCTCAAATGCCAGGCGGAGTTCTGCGGCACCGAATGCCTCATCCTCCTGTCGTTCAACGTCCTTTTCATACGCTCTGCAGAGCATGACTGCCCATTGACGTGCAGTAATGTTCTGGTTCGGGGAGAAACATCCATTTCCGGTACCGGAGGTAATTCCCTGCTCTGCTGCGTAGTTAATGCCCTCCACCCAGGGCGAGTCAGCCGCAACGTCTGAGAACGCGGGGGGCTCTGCAGCAAAGGCGGATACGGTCAACGACATGCACAGAAGCATCAGTGCAAGGATCAGACCGGGAAGTTTCTTATATTTTTTCATCGTTATCTCCTTTCGAGAGTTTCGCAGTCCATTCAATGGGACAGCGTAGTGAGTAGACTGGGTACATCAAGAGGAAAACTGGAGGTAAAATCAATGCGTAGACGCGGAAATGATTATGAGGGTGCACTCAGCCTGGTCGTTATGTTCCTGCTATTGATGTTTGCGCTCCCTATCATCGGCTTCAAGCAAGTTGGCAAGGGCGAAGCTCTGAATGTCGTCTGGGGCATTTTCCTAATTGTAATTGGAGTAGGATTCTGGATCTGGATTGCTCTAGCCGCCTAATCTTACCCACAGAAGCATCGAGGGGGGATCATCATGGATAAAGAAACCTTTGCTGAATATGCTGTCAAGAACACCATTGAGGACACCTTACAAGAAGCTCTGGACATTCTGGATGCAGATGACGGCAAGTCGTTTGAAGAAAAGCGAGAGGCAATCATCGAACATTTACAAAAGCATCGCGAGCCTGTGCTTGTAGATGCACTGGCAGATCTCGCGATTGCCGATAAAATCGGCCAACAGAATAAGGACGAATTCTGGCGCTACGGTGAGATCACGTGTCCTGGCACCAGTCTGATCCTTCGCAAGACTGATGACACCGATCGCAGCGGATACATTGCATTACAGAAGGAATACTGCATCATGAAATCCATGTTAGCGGAAGACGCCTATTGTGACATGGTCTGGAACGAACATGTTGAGCCGAAGGCTCTTATGCTCACTATCGTTCAGGATGGCTCGTATATCGGCTACTGCGGTATTAAAAACACTACACAAACGACATGGGAGATTGCCGTTGAACTGCTTCCACAATGGACGCGTCAGGGTATCGGTTATTGCGCAATTACAGCAATGATGGAAGCAATCGCCAAGCGTCTTGGTGTTAATGAGTTCAGAGTTCGGATTGACCCCGGTAACAAGGCAAGCCAGAAGCTATTTGAGAAGTTAGGTGCTCAGCCAAATGGCATCTCCGAGTTCCTGATCCATGACCAGGACTCCTTGAAAAAAGTTGAGGAAGACAATCTGCATCTCATTGACGAAGACACCATTACTCTCGCTGCCAAATTTGGTGTGGAGCCTCGTGCGCTCCTGAGCCATGTTTTGGAATATACCCTGATATACAGGCAGTAACATTGCCCATATACGACGAAAGCCGGGACTGAGTATTAAACGCTCAGTCCCGGCCATCTTTATTGATTTTTATGAGTAGCGTAATGCCGCTAAGAATGCTTCCTTCGCCGCCATTCCCGTTGCTTCAGATGATTTCCGACATAGATACTCCAGAGCGTCATTCCACTCTCACAGAGAGTATTGCTCAACATCGTAGTCTTCGATATGGGTAGCCAATATACAGCGCTGATATTGTGTTAGATAGCGAAGGTCGGGAATGCAATGGCAACCTAGGCATGCTGCAGCACGATCAAGCAGGCCCTGTCGCTTCATTGCTTACACCTTTCTGGTAGGGACAAAGCCCTGGAACCCATACTCGTCGTTAAAGGCCGCGTGTTCCAAATCAGCGTCCGTAACAAATTCCACAGGCTCAACTTTACCGTTGTCTTTCAGGATAATGAATGCGCAGGGTCTGATTTCCGTGCTACCGTCACGATTCAAGTAGATGGAGCTGATGCCCTTGCAGGGGATAATTGCACGAACTCTCTCAAAGGTATCTACTTCCTCAGTGAGATCGAACTCGCTTAGGAAGTGCTGACCGTCATTCGTGATAACGACGCAGCCGCTGTCATCTTCCATGGGTACAATGCGAGAAACGACGTTGGTATTGAGCAGATCACTTTTTCCAACCGGTACAAATTTACACATATTATTTTTTCTCCTTTTCATTTCAAATACTAGGTGCCTTTACAGGCTTTCCGTCATGGGTATCAGCTTCATCCGTGCGATCAATTCTTCTAACATCGCCCGTGGAGATGAACACGATACTTCTCTTAGGAACATAGACAAACCCGGAAAACTCATCGCCAATCTGGAAGATGGCATCATCAGAAGCTTTCCTGAACTTTGCAACGAGGGTATAGTCGCCTGACAGCTCATAGTCCTCGCCAACATGCAGAACCTCACCATTGATGAGGTGGATGTCATAATGTTGGATGTACATTTGGAATTTCCTTTCACATTGGAATTTGATTGGCCCCAGAGCTGTGTTACTAGCTCCGGGGCCAATCCCTTCAAAAGGTAGATACAATCCGCTTCTAACTCAGCTTAATAGCCGGTCTTAGGCAGAGAAGTATTCTGGAATCGACGCACGGTGGTTACCCAAGTTGCTTTAGCCGTCTGCCACTCGTTCAAATACTGGCCACCCACATCCGCACGATTGATGATCTGGTAGCCGTTACTGACGGTGCCAAGGACCTGTACACGCATGGTGGGATTGACCACGGATGCGAAACCGCTGGGCACAGCGCCGAACTCGAACCGGACATCGGTCACATACTCACCCTGCACAAGGCCCAGCGTAGTAGCATTCAGGCTCAGGGAGTAGTTATTGGTAGTCAGCAGGTTACTGGCCAGAGTCCGATAGTCATTCAGGTTGGTCTTGAAGGTGACCTTATAGTACAGGCGCTGGTTATAGGTGCCGGTAGACATACTGATGGCACGAGTGGCATCGGTAGGAATGCGGTCATGCCAGAAGAAGCTATTCAGGGCAACGTTGGAAGTATTGCCAATGCCGGAGAAGGCGTAACTCATCACCTGGCCGGGCTGCACTTCATAGTTACCAACCTTCTTGATGGTAACGCCGAGATTGGCTGCCTTGTTATAGGCGGAGAGCTTGATGATCTGGTTGGGATACTCGATCTCTGCCTCCATCTTCTCGCCGCTGAGCTGATAGTACTTGGGTGCGGACACCTCAGTGACATAGTAGCGGCCCAGAGGCAGGGGCCCGGAAGCTGCGACACCACGTGCGTCGGTCACAATGTAGCCGACTACAGCGCCGGATCTGGCCTGAGTGATTTCAAACACCGCACCCTCCAGTGCGCTGCCAGCACGCTGCCCGGTGACGTAGTTATCATCTGCAGCATACTTGCGGATCTGGATCTCACCGGTGACAGCACTATTCTCCCACTCAATCTGAGCGCACTTGCCTCGCTCCACGTAGACGGTCTTATACTGCTCGTCACGGATATAGCCATCAGCTGCCTCCAGCTCACGGATGTAGTACTTGCCGGGAGTCAGCTCGTCGTCGATGTAGATATAACCATCCTGATCGGTGGTGTACTCACCGATGGGATTCTTACCGGAATCGTACAGAACGAACTTGACGCCGTAGATGCCTCTGCCGGTGTGGGCATCCACCTTATGGATCATGATGGACGCCATACGCTGGTTAGTGATTTCCACAGTAGTGGTCTCGCCATCCTTCACACAGGCCTGTACGGGCGTAGCGTCCAGCTCATAGCCATCCGCCGCCTTCAGCTCGGTGATGGTGTACCAGCCACTCTCAGCACCGGGGATGCTGATGACACCGTTCCGGTCGGTGGTGTAGGTACCCAAAATCTCGCCATTGATCTTCCGGATCTCGAACTTGACGCCGCCGATACGTGCGCCGGTATCCTCATCGGACTTGATGATCTGCAAGCCGCCTGCAGGACGGTTATAGAAGGTCAAGGTCTGCAGGTCGTTGACATTGACCACAACGGTCTGGCTTCTGGTCTCTTCATCAATCACATAGCCGGGAATGGTCTGGGTCTCAGTGACGACCAGAGTACCGATAATATCGCTGATGAGGATCTCACCATTCTTATCTGTGCGATAGATACCGTTGGAGGACAGCTTACCGCCCTCATCGGGCACATAACTGCCGTCATCGTAGGTCACCTTGAACTGCACGCCTTCCAGGGGCTTCTTCGTGACACTATCCAACTTCACAATTCTAAGGCCGCCCAAGGGCTGGTTCAGGAACTCCACGGTAGTAACTTCATTGCTCTTGATGGTCGCCTGCTTAGGAGTGTCATCCAGCAGGTAGCCATCCTTCGCTCTGACTTCCATGATGATAACGGTCATCTCGGGCTCCAGTCCATCGATGATGATCTTACCATCCGCGTCAGTGGTGTAGATGCCGGTACCATTACCCACAACAGCACCATTGGTCTTCGTAACCTTGAACTGTACGCCATCCAGAGGCTCACGGGTATTGCTATCCTTTTTCAGGATCTGCAGGGAGCCCAGAGGCTGGTTAAGGAACTCCAGGATGGCAACGTCATTGCTCTTAATGACTGCCTGCTGAGGAGTGTCATCCAGGATGTAGCCTGCCTTCGCCTTGGTCTCCTTCACGATGACAGTAGTCTCAGGATTCAGATTAGGGATCACAATACTGCCGGAGCTGTCAGTGGTGTAGCGGCCATTATTGTTGCCAGCTGCAGTGCCGTTGCTGGTGGTGACCAGGAACTCAACACCGGCAATGGGCTCCTTAGTGAAGGCATCCTTCTTGATGATGTGCAGGGTTCCCTCGGGATAGTTACGGAACTCGAGGGTGACGGTCTCACCGCTCTTAGTCTTGATGCTCTGAGGCGTATCGTCCAGGACATAGCCTTCCCGAGCTCTAACTTCTTTCACTACCAGAGTGGTGCTGGGATCAATGCCTTCAATCAGGATGGTGCCAGCGCTATCCGTAACAAACTTACCGTTGCTGTTACCAACGACGCTGCCATCGCTCTCCGTGACCAGGAACTCCACATCGGACAGAGGCTCACGAGTCACAGCGTCAATCTTCTTGATGAGTACGCTGCCCTTCGCCTCGTTCCCGAATGTGACGGTGATGACATCCTGATCCTTACCGCTCAGGTACACGGTCTGGATATCATCCTCACTGAGCACGTAACCGTTAGGAGCAGAGATCTCCTCCACAATGTAGGTGCCTGCCTTCAGGCCGGTCAGGACGAAAGTACCGTTGGCGCTGGTCTGACGCTCAGCGATGGTAGTGCCGCCAGTACCGGAGGTGCCGCCCAAGAATCGGACACGGAACAACGCGCCCTGCAGAGGATCGCCAGTATTGGCATCCACCTTCTTCACAACGATGGCGCTAAGGGGCGTATTCTCAAATGTTACAACCTTACCGCGACCGGCTTCCACATAGAGTTCCTGAGATGCAGGGTCCTTAATGGCATAACCCGCAGCGCTCTCCAGCTCGGTGATGGTGTACCAGCCGTCATCCAGCTTGTCCAGCTTGAACTGACCATTCTCATCGGAGTAGAAGGTGCCCAGGTTCCGAATCTCACCGGTACTGGTCTTATCGGACTTGAAGGTGACGCTGAACTTTGCGCCCTTAATGGGATCGCCTGTGATGCTGTCGATCTTATTGACGGTCAGTGTAGGCTTGGGGTAGTTCTGGAACTGCACGGTACCCGTTCTGTTGGGGAACAGCGTGATCAGCTGATGCTCCTCATTGAGCAGGTAGCCATCGGGTACGGACTGCTCCCAGATCTCATAGACACCGGGCATCAGCTTCTCCAGGAAGCAGCGGCCATTCTCATCAGAAGTCACGGTAGTCAGCGTGGAGGAATCTACACGCTTGACGGTGAATGTGACGCCTGCGACCGGCTTGCCGGTGATTGCGTCTGTCTTCAGGATCTCCAGGTTGGGCATGCGATCGTTGGAGACTACGAGCTCACTGGTCTGGCCGGGGAACAGTTCCACATGATACTCACGCAGATCCTTCACATAGCCTTCAGGTGCATCCATCTCAATGATGGAGTAGACGCCGGGCTCCAGATTGGAGATGTTGATTGCACCGTTGGTGTCGGTGATGCGATCGAGGTAATGGGTGCCATCCTCAATCTTCGCAATGCGGAAGGTTGCTCCGGGCAAGCCTTCGCTATTGAAGCTATCCAGCTTAACTAGGCGGAAGCTGGGCATGCGGGTATTAGTAAAGACGAACTGTGCATTCTCATTACCATTGATCTGGATGACACGAGTGGAGTCATCAATCAGGTAGCCTTCAGGTGCTTCCAACTCAGTGACTTTATATGCACCGGGCTCCAGAGCGGTCAGGTCGATCTCACCATTCTCATCGGTCACATATTCCTTGGAGAAGGTGCCACCCACATGCTCAATGCGGAATCGGGCATTGGCCTGAGGCTCCAGAGTGGTGCTATCCAGTTTCACCAGATGGATGCCGGGCTTCTGGTCATTAAAGAAGATCAACTCCAGAATACCGTCAGAGCCCTCCAGCTCAATCTGCTGGGGATTGGTATTAATGATATGCTCGGAGTCCGTTGCAACTTCCTTTGCAACGTAGGTACCGGGCTCCAGATCAGTCAGCAGGATCTCGCCGAACTCATCGGTCTTGAAGATGCCCAGAGACTGTGTGTCGCGGAAGATCTCGAAAGAGACGTCGGGCAGAGCCTTCTGATTCTTGGAGTCGTACTTGATGATTCGCAGGCCGGGCTTCTCCTCATTGACGATGGGCACCTCCACAGTGTCTCCGGAGAGCACAGTTGCGGTATAGATCGTATCATTCATGATGTAGCCTGCAGGTGCAGCAATCTCCTGGACTCGATATGCACCGGGCTGGATCTCATCGAAAACGGCCACACCGGAGTAGTTGGTCTCACCAGTGTAGGTGGCACCGGACTCAATGTGCTCAATCTTGACCACAGCGCCGGAGAGCTGCATGCCGGAGTCAGAGTACTTCCGGACCATCAGGGTACCGTAAGGTGCATTCTCAAAAGTCAGGGTCGCCTGCTTACCGAATTCCACACGGACATTCTTTGCGGGCTCCTCACTCATAAGGTACCCGTTAGGAGCCTCGCGCTCGTAGACGGTATAGTTGCCCGCCAGAGTCAGAGGGATTACGATCTGGCCCTTGGAGTTGGTTGCGAAAGTGCCAACGGTAGCACCCTCGGGATCCACCACTTCAAACATCGCGCCCTTCAGGGGGATGGTGGTGCCTTCCTCATACTTGATGATCTTCAGGCTGGTCTCAGTAGGCTCCTCTTCAGGGGTGTCGGTATAGTTACTGTAGGTGGTCAGGCTAAGAGGTGTGGTGGGGTCGGTATCCACCATGTAGTTCTGCAGCTTACCGTACTTATCCACCTCAGCACACACGGCGTAGTAGATAGCGTACTTATAGACGTTAGTACGAAGGCTGAGCTGCACACTGCCATTCTGACCTTCCACGCTACCAACGGGATACAGGACCTTGAACTGACCGGCGTAACCATTGCCAGTTGCCTGGGTGGTAACCACATCAATTTCCTGGTTATTCATATCCACGATCTTGGTACCGGCAGGTACAGCAGAGGGATCGGTGAATCCGACATTGACGGTATAGTCGCAAACCCAAGTCTCAGAAGTGACAGTGAAGATCTGCTGCAGGTATTCCTGGCCATTGACGGTCACGGGATATGCTACTTCCTGATCGGGTTCCGTGGTAACGTTGGGTGCCAGGACCTTCGACCATGCGGTGCCACGCCGGTAGATGTCCTTCACCGCTGCCAGCATCTTATTGGCACGCTCAAGCTCAACGCCGGTCAGATTGGGATTGACCTTCATGTTGTTGATGTCCCAGTTGGGCAGCAGATACGCCCAGAGTGCCATCTTGGTGGCGTAGTAGGCCTGATACTTATTCTCAAGCTTCAGCTCACCGAGGCCACGGTGGGGATAGCCGTTGGCAATGATACCGATGACTTTGGGATCGCTACCGATCTCCTCCGCCAGGTACTTGATGCTCTCCCCTTCTGCCACGGTCTGGGGCACGCCCTTTGTGTTGGGGTTGACACAGTACGCAGGAATCTCCTTCGTCTGGCCATTGCGGTTGACGTAGTTGTAGTACGTATAGATGAGCTCGCGGACTCGGCCATTGATGGAAAGATAACTCAGCGGAGTGCCACCATTGTAGATGTCCACTTCGCCCAGCGCTTCCTCTACGGAACTTGCAGCGAAGGCCGTTCCGGGGATCATGCCGAAGATCATGATGACGGCGAGCAACATACTCATTACGCGTGTTTTCATGATATCTTGTTCCTCCATTTTGATTTTGTGTATCACATGAAGCTGTTGGAATTGAGGTGAAAGAAAAGAGCAATGTGCGTTTTTTGCACACTGCTCTCGTAGATGGTCTGCTATTGAGTTACTTGACTGCCACGTAGTATTCCGTGTAGCGGAAGACGCCATCACAGTAGACATCCCATGCTTCGAAGCTATACTCACCAGGCGGGCAGGAGTTGAAAAGCTCTGTGATCTGTTCGGTGCGCCAGGGCCAGAAACTGTTGGCTGCCACGGTTTCAGGGATGGACAGTTTCACGGTCACAAGAGGACCGCCGTCAGCTCTTGTTACAGGCTTTCCATTCTTCCAGGTCTGGGGATTATCCCCGATCGCGTTATACAGTGTGTACTGCATGCGACGGGTTTCGAACAGGTTCCTGACGAAGACGTAGTCGCGACCACCGGACTTGAAGTGATTTGCTTCAGCATCCGGCAGAACCGGCTGATCCAACATGGACCAATCACAGGTCGGTTTCGGAAGCGTGTCCGTTTCCTGGGTTGCGAACATGCTGTTCTGGTACTTGGTCAGGTCCTTAATCTCCATTACGTAGCCGTCGCTACAGGTAATGGTATCTCCCACTTCAGGGTTCGGCATCACATCACCCTGAGAGTAATCTGCTCTCTCGGGCTTAGCCACCTGCTGCACCTTTGTCGGCGCTGTACCGGTATAAGGCTTATCGCTTTCAATCTGGACACAGTGGTTCACACTGTCCCAATACACGTTGAATCCGACAGCTTTACCAATATCACGCAGCATAACGTAGTTATTGCCGTTGATGCCATAGGCTGTCATGGTCACTTCCTCACCATCTACGAAGAAGCGATGGTTGCTCAGCTCTGCGATGGCTCCTGCAGCGTAAGCTACAGAGCTACCGAAGAGCATTGCGCCGATCACGAGACCGGTCATAAAGGTTCCGATTCGTTTCATGTGCTTTCACCTCATCAGTTTATTTCCAACCACTCTCTGTGAGGTTACTGACTGTTAGGGTTTCAGGAATTGAAGCACTCCTTGCTGCAGCAGGCTAAGCCCAGCATGAAGATTTGATCGCGAGTATAGGCGGTTCGGGTCTCAATGCGTTTGACCTGCTCGAACATCTCACGATCCATTTTGATCTGGATGGATACGGGTGTTTTGGAAGGCTTGGTTCGATGCTCACGGTTACGGGCTTTGCTGTTGTTCTTCATATGTTCCTCCATTTATATCAGTGAATCTCTTTTGCCTGAACGCACAGGCGCAGAGAGGGCTGGTTTGCAATACAGGTAATCATCGTGATCCGGTTATCACCCATCTCGTTGAGGTAGGAGAAGTCCGTACTGGCGATGGTACCAACGAATACGACTTCGTAGGTCTTGGTGCCAACGCTGGTCTTGTAGGTGACCGTATCACCGATCTTCACATTCTTCAGCTTGGCGAAATAGGCGTTGCTGCCACGATTATGGCCGAACAGACCGATGTTACCCTCATACAGGCTGGAGCCGGTGTAGTGTCCGGCCCCCTTCGACATAGAGGCGTCTGTGGCACCTTCGTAGACCTTCGCCTTCAGACCGACGCGGGAGATGCTGACGGTGCCGATGCTGCCGTCACTGCGTGTCAGATCCTTCAGTGTATAAGAAGGCCGATAGATGACATCAATCAGACCGCCGCCGGTGATGATGCTGGACGAACTGAAGTCAGATCCAGGATAGTTGATGGAGGTATTCCCGCCACCAGATGCGGTCACACCGTACTGGATCCCGCTCCCGAGATAGGGATTATTGAGGGAACTTTCCAGGAACTGCTGACTGAGTCCGTAGCGGATCTCAGGGATGTCGTAATCGATCTGGTTCCTGCCGCCGTACTGATAGTCGGCGTTATACAGATCCGTGTAATTGGTGCTCCCGTAATACTCGGGATTGGGATCTGTCTTAAATGTGTAATCTGCTGCACTTGCGGAGATTGCCATGCTGGCAGCTACACTCATGGTGAGCAACAGATTGATGAGTCCTTTCTTCATACGAGGTCCTCCCTGGTTTCATCCGCTCGGATCTCATCCTCATCATCTGCAGGGGCAGTGCCAACATCGACCTTAAACCAGTAGGGTCCATTGACTGTGCCTACAGTGTGGGCGAAGTTCCGATCGTAGTAGTGGATGGCGATGTTCTGACCGAACAGCTTACGAGCCACCTTCTCCTCTACCTCAATGGCAATGACACCTTCAGGGACTTCCTTCAGACGGTCAATGCGCAGGTCAGGGTTCTTCACCTTGAGATGCAAACGACCGCATTTGTCGTATTCGTTGCCCTTTCCTGTTGCAGCGTATACTGTAGTGTTTTTACGAGGCAGCAGGCAAACTAACAACAAAATTGCTCCCGCACAGGCGACAATACCCACAATAACAGGCAGAAGATCCATACCATCTTCCTCAATCACAATGGGAGTGCCGAGGTAAGTGACGGTGTACTGGATGCTGGAGATGCCGGATGCGGTGACTTTACCGGAATACTCAGCGGTGGTGATGTAGCCGGTGGCTACAGTGGATTTGGCAGAGCCGGAATAGGTGGCAACTGCAGAGTAGGTTGCGGGGACCAGCTCATCGCCAACCAGCGCAGTGCTCTCCACGGACCAGGTCACATTGGAGAGACTCAGAGTGCGACCGTTTTTCACCACGGTCTTATCAATCAGGCTGGAGTCGTTACGAGCAAGGCCGGTGTAGTTCTTGGTAGCGGTGACGGTGTAACTGCTGCTCTTATAGCCTGCAGCTTCGGTCTTGAGGGTGCTGTGGTCCAGTGCAAGAGTGCCCTTTGCGTTGCCATCATCGAATTCGATGGTAGGCTGCAGGGCTGCAAGGATATCTTCCAGGTTCTTGCTTGCAGTGGTGACGGTTACGATCTCC
This sequence comes from Pseudoflavonifractor phocaeensis, assembly GCF_021531815.1. GTDB lineage: Bacteria > Bacillota > Clostridia > Oscillospirales > Oscillospiraceae > Lawsonibacter > Lawsonibacter phocaeensis_A. The sequence continues at coordinate 22,064 of NZ_JADYUM010000004.1, read as the reverse complement.
TTGTGCAGGGTCTCTTCATTGAAGGTCTGTTCCGCTTTGACCATGTCACTGTAGGAATAGATATAGCCGTCATGCTCGAAGTCGGCTTCCAGCAGGTCGCCGGGATCCTGATCCGGGAGCAGCGTGTAGACTTTGACTGCCAACTGCTGACCGTTCAGGTTCTGATACGTGATGTCATCCGCTACATACGACGCAGCGCTGGCACCCACGCAAAGGCTCATGCTCAATGCAAGCACAAGTCCGAATACGGTAATCATTTTCTTCATTTGATTTTGGCTGAGCGCCCCAAGGTTGAGGCGCTCAGTGAACCTCCTCTTCAGTATTATTTGGAGTCTTCTCGCCCTCTCGCAGTGCGGATGCCAGATGCAGTTTCCCCCTCTTGTATTCCGCAATGCTCTGACACAGCATCTCCATGAGGTAGTCACGATTGAGCTGCGCATTGATCCAGATGCATTGGCGATACATGTAGATACTGGTCTGGCTGGAGAGCATGATAGAGTGCCAGCCGGTAATGGACTCGCTATTGAGTTCATTGGCTGCCTGATACATGTCTGCGGCATTCTCCTCAGCAAAGAGCAGTTTATCCGCTACGACAATGGACAGGATGGGATAGGATCGGATCATGGAGACAAGGACGACACATTCCACATCGTCATCTTTATGGATGGCAACGTAGGTGTCGCCCTTCTCTTCCACGATATTGAGACATGCCCGCACAACAGCGCGACAATTTTCATAAATGCTTTTCCGCTTGTTGGGCATGGTCTTCACCTCGTTCTTGCGTGGCGTCTGATAATGCGTGTGATGAGTCCGAATGCAACGCCGCTTTCCAGATCGACATCTCGTACCTGGAAACTGACGGTGTCCAACTTACTGGGCATCTGCTTGGTGTGGAACAGCTTGGTCTTGGCATTGACGCCCATCTGGAGTCGAACGAAAATCAGCTGATCGCGGACGCCAGTAACGACGCCATAATAGTTGGAGCCGGGCACCAGCTTGCGCAGGTTGGGCAGATCGGGATTCTCTGTGGCATCCTTGACGGAGAGTCGAACGGAATACGCACCGGTCTTCTCATCCTTCACGACTGCCAGTACTCTTGCAACGACCAGGTCTTCCGTAGAGTACAGGTCTGTTACGTCCGGGAACCATTCCCAGGACAGTGCACTTGCGTAGATGGTGGTATCTACACCAACCGCTTCGACGGTGATACGGTTATTGCCGACGCCAATGATACGACATGCAACTCGGATACCGGGCTTCACTCGACCGGTGGCGTAGTATTTCGCCTGCCGCTGTTCCAGGGCCATCTTACGGCTTGCAACTGCAGCATGGTTTCTACTATCAACGCCAACGATAATGAAATCGACAGTGGCTCCGAGAATGCGATTGAAGCGCATGAAGAATTCACGCGGCATCTTCTCATTTACAGGCCAATCGTCCATGAACATTTCTCTTCCAGGTACCAGAATGCGAATGCCTTCGAAATCCACAACGCAGACGGGGTTAGCAGTATCAGGAGATTCGATACCACTGACGATGCCGGTAAGGATCTCTTTTTTGGCATATGCGCCGGAGATGTAGTTCCACTTGACGTCGTCGCTATCAGTTGGGGTGATGCCACGTTCCTGATCGTTGATGGTCAGGATGTCGTCGGAAGAACGTGTCTGAGGATGGCTACGCTTGGGAGTCAGTTCAACCGGTTCTTTTTCCTCTACCAGCTTCTGCTCTACCGCAGCTTCCAGCTCAGGTTCTATCTTCTTTCTGGGCATTGGGGTTTACCTTCCTTTCTATATGGTCTCATTTATATCGGTACGCTTCAGGCCTAAGGACTCCGCTCCGGATTGCTTGGCAGTGGGTTTCTCTGCTCTTTTGCGCTCCTTCACGTGATGCTTTTTCGGAGGCGTATCGTAAATGGCAGGTATAGCAAAAGCCTGTCCGTCAGCAATTCGCTTCCAGGCAGGCTCATGGTATATGGATTTGGTATTTTTCAGTTTTTTATAGTGAGTATGTTGGGAGTAGTCAAAGCGATGCGCTCGGAATACTTTCTGGCCACGGATGAAGATCAGCTCCTCGTCAGGTGGGATCCTGAGGATCTCGTCTGGCGTCATAAGTTGACGTCTGCCAAGAGAGTTGGTCTCGCGGTAGCTGGGTGTGTAGTTGGTGATACGCATGGAGTTAAGTTCTCGCATGGTTCCTTCCACTTCCACACTGGCAATTCCAATGCGATCGCTGAAGTATTCTGCAGTAAGCATGTCAGTACAGCCGAGGAACACGGTCGTGTCACAAGCGCCGAGGATCTCCTGCCACTGGTCATCAGGATAGCGGTTCTTCATCTGACCGACATTCTGAAAGAAGACTGCGACGGATACGCCACGGCTACGGATTGTACTGCACTTCTTCTGGAAGTCAGGGATACTACCAGAACAGTTTGGAAACTCATCCAGGATGAATCTCACTTTCGTTGGGAGTGTATTCCCTTCACATCGACTATCTGCATAGCGGATGAGTCGAATAAATAGGAACGAGAAAAACAAGGTGCTTAGAAACTCAAATGTATTGTCCTGATCGGATACGATGCAGAAATACGCACACTTCTGCTTCCCTGGCAGTTCCAGATCAATCTCATCGTAGCTGGTGATGTTCTTCACCTGCTGTGCCTGCATGACCTGCAGCTTACTGCCAAGACCAATGATCACACTGGTTCGGACTGTTTCACTGGATTGCATGAAGATGGCAAATGGAGCAAAGGCTGGTGATGGGGGTTTATACTCGCCGGTTTCCGGATCCACACGTCCGCCCCGGATTGCGTACATTTTCTGCTTCAATGATTTCTCATCTTCATTGACCAGCATATCGTAGACGGAACCGAAGTTTCGTTTCTCCGGCGGCATCTCCAATGAGACATACAGGACAAGAGCTTTCAGAAGATTGAGCTCTGCATTGTACCAAAATGCATCACGATCATCACCCGATGTGTTGGATAGAACAATATCGGAGAAGGTCTGAGCCATAAGCTCACTGGAGCCCACTTCACCAAGGCAATTCCAGGCATCGCTATGTTCCATCTCAATGAGATTCAGGACCTTGACCACATAACCTTGTTCTCTGAGGTATTCGGACATGGAGTCGTAAAGCTCTGACTTACAGTCAGTGATAATTACGCTCTCATTCCGTCTTGCAGCTTGTAGGATCAGATTTCGGGATATGGATCTGGACTTGCCGGTACCAGAGGCACCGCAGATAGCCATATTCGCGTTAAGACGGGTGTTACGAGGTAATGTGAAGACTTTACCTCCAGCAGTGGTCCCGAGGATGTCCTGGTCCGTCTTTGCACAGGTGGTAATATCGAAGCAGGCTTCCGCTTCCTTATCGGTCATGAATGATGCTGTACCATAACTGCCGGAGTTGGAGATGGTAAGATTCCTCTCACGATCCGTAGTGCCGCGAGATCCCCAACCAAGTCGTAGGCCGAAGACGCAGATGAGTGTCACTCCAATTAGTACCACACCTATGGCGATGGGACCTTCCGGGAAGTTGAAGAGTGCCCCCCAACTGTCCAGTACATTCAGTGACGGCAAGCCAGGGCTCACGTTATAGTTACTGCCTGCCGCTTCCCATTCATTGATATTGATCATCAGCTGTGCGATAATGCCTGCCACGTAAAATAGTACTGGGACCAGAAGAGCGATGGACAGCACTCCACCAGTGTTCTTCTTCAATTTCTCTTTCATATTCATAATCCTCCACTGAATGGGCGAACTTCAACCTTTGGGCCTGCAATGGCCTGCAGCGCATCACGCTGGTATTCGAAGCAGAGCACGATAGGACTCTGTGGAAAACCATTATGAGCGCCATCCAATTCATGGAGTTGCAATAGATCAAATGAGTAGCCCAGAATGACAGGACGCTGACCGTCATCCGCTGTTGCATCACATGTCCTGACCCATTCGGGAGGTGGTTCGTAACCCTGTAGGGCAGTTCGGTCCACCTTCAACCGTAAGTCCGGATGGATGAGGATCTTCAGCAGTTCATCGCCGTGAAAGCTGTTTTCCAGGTAGTAGCTGTGATCGTATTCCTCAGAGAGTGTGAAGTATCGACTTCTGCTATTGAGCTTATATCGTGCGATCTTGACGGCCAGATTGAGGTTGCTGCCAATTACCACCTGATTGAAAACAGTACAGGAGAAACCACGTGTCACTAACAGAGCATCTATTGCCGCAACGGTATTTTCCTCCTGCGTTTTCATCCAATACATTCTGCTATGACCGGTATGATAAAGGCAAAAGCACTGTTTTCCGCTGACGATGATTCCGATGATCCGCGAAGTCTTTGCCATTGTCTCTGGGTCAAAGGCTTGGATTGCCGCACGGATTTCTTCAACTGAATAATAGAGAGGTCCCCATTCCAGAGGCGTTACCCTCGGAGCATCCGGCATAAGTGTGGGCTTCTTTCCTGGCAGGATTTCTGCCCCTGCATTTGCGGACATTAGAAGACCGGTCGCCAGTGAATGCCTCCGCATTGTTTTATCAATATTGTTTCTTGTAATAATTCCACCGTGGTTCTTTGCCAGGATGTATGCCAGTGCCTCTGGATCCCGCTCACTGATATAGTCAATTCCCTTCTCAGTTAAACGCAAAGACCGAATCACTCTCTGCCTGTTCTTACCCCGAAACACCGTCACATACCCTTCCTCAATCGCACGATACTTCACATGACGATTCCACTCAGGATGACCTCCTACACGAATCGCCAACTGCGATGGAAATTCTCCACAGTACCCAACAAACCAAAGAAGCTCCAGCATCCGATCATTCTTACAGGTAATCAAGCAACTCACCTCCATTCTGAATAACAGACTGCCTAGACTGCCTGTACAAAATATTCGTAAGAACACACGAGTGACTATTCGCCCCAGAACAGAAAGACCCCAAAAGATGATTTCATCTCGAGCATACCAATTTCTGAGGTTGCTGGACGGGTCTCACATGTGTCCTCATTTTAGGTACCATTTTCTAAAGCTATTTTTTTGTAGCTTCCGGTATGAGATTTGATTTGTGCACTGGCCCAAATAGGTAGGCTTTCCGGGAGCATCAGATAGAACTCCGTGCAGTCCCGATCAGATATTTGCGTGGTCTGAAGGATAGTGCAAAGCAGCCCGCTGTCGTTCGTCAGCATTACCGACTCAATTACATCCAGATATCGTTTGGTCTCAATATTGTCATAGTCACGAACACGATTCAGGCCAAGCGCTTCGTCGTATTTATGGACGATGCAAATCGCACAGGATGAAAAGCGCTCCATTGGGTTTTCCCTCTGGAACTGGATGAGGCTGTGTCGCAATGGTCGAGTTGTAAACAGGGTGTTATCTCGTGCGTTGCGGTTCGGAAGGATTGCAGGAACAACGATCTTAATCCATCGGTGCTCCTCCTCTACCCTGATACCCTGTGCCTGGGAGATCTCTTCATTCAGAGCCGTATTGGGCTGACCCATGACACGCGCTGCCAGCGTTCGAAGCTGCACGGCATTTGTTTCCGCAACACGCACCAGACCATACAACTCATTCCCAGGGTTGTATCGCTCAGATCCTTCAATCCTGTGTGCAATGCCAAATAGCTCCTGACTGGCAGCATCATAATCTGATGCAACCTTCCTGAGCATGGATTTATAGGCATTAGTAAACATGCTTCACCTCACAATTCATAAGTTTCAATTTCGCCGTCTGTATTGATATGGAGTAAATAGTCATTCTTGAACCGACGCTCCACACCGGAAACTAGCGTCAAGTCGTCTGTAACCAGATATCTCACAGAGCGTTCCGGGATCTCATCTCCCTGCTCATTGATCAGAGGGATATTCTCCTTCGACAGGGGGATCACATCATAGTCTGTTGTTCCGGATGCGACAGTGATGATCGTCGGAGGCTCTCCCATACAGAAGTCATGCGCCTTATCGCGGATCTTAATGAAAGCCCAGAAGCAAAGAACACTGTACCTGCGATCAGCGCGGTTGGCTGTTAACTCACTGACTGCCAAGTACTTGGCGTCTGGTGTTCGGTAGACCATGCCTTCACGATGAAGCCGTGTCATGATCTTTCCATACTCTTTAGAATCAAGGTGCTGGAACAGCAATCGCATCTGCCGTTCTTCCACAATCCCAAAGATAGATAAAAGCCGTGATATGTAGGCCAGTTCCTTATTCTTCACGGCACGTGCAAAAGTCATTTTTGATCCCTCCTATGTTTTCAATCGAAAACGTTGTACGTAGTCATTTGAGAGTGTTACGTTCAACGTTCTCGATATGTAAAACCCGCTATTTCTACGTTTTCAAACGAGAACGTTGAACGTATTTATTGTTGCCGCTTTTCCTCGAGCATCTTGCTCAATTCATACCGGTCTGTGGTGATGAGCTGCTTCTCCAACTGGGAGGCTTTGAACTCAACGGTTATGTGATTGCTGTTGGTGGAAATGAGTCCGTTGCCTCGCTCGAAGCGTGTGATGTTGGTAATTTCTGCATCTGTGAGCTTCAAGGTGTCCTGAACACGAACGGCCTCATCATCCTCAAGGTTCAAGATGATTTTTGTTTTGGCATTATTGATGATGCCCTTACCATACTTGCCACCTTCAAGGGCAAAGAAGTCATTCAGGTCCTGGGTAGCTGCAATGGCAGCACCACCATAGCCACGGATAATTTTGAAAATCTCCAGGCAGAACTCAGCAGCAAGGGAGTTACTGCCGGTACCTACGAGCTGCCAGATCTCGTCAATGAAGATGGCCTTCTCCTTTGTTCTGTCTTCCTTCGCTTTATCCCAGACATAGTCCAGAGCAACGAACATACCCACGGTCAGCAGGTCGCCAGTAAGCTCGGAGATATCCAGAACGGTATATGGGCTGTTCAGATTGACATTGGTATGCTGATTGAATGTCTTTGCCGAGCCATGAACCAATCGGTTCAAGATGTTGCCAAGACGTCTGGTCTCATCCGACTCCATCAGCAGGTCATAGACATCGCCTAAAAGCGGCATCTCCCGATATCGTGTGGGGTCCTCCGGATCGATTAGGGAGTCATTTTCATGTGTGATTCCCTTCTTTGCGTAGGTGTGGATCAGTGACACCACCAGCATTTACTGTGGCACTTCCTCCCGGTTTGCCAGAAGGCGCACCGGTACCAGTACCCGCAGCTACTCCATAGCCCAAATAAGAAGTCAGGGCCTGCGCAGCTTTCGCTCCTGTAATGGAACCTACCTTCGAGATGTTTCCAGTAGCAACTGCTCCGACAACACCTGTTGCAAACTTGCCACCGTTATTAAGGCTGGAGCCGAACATAGCTCCACCCACAACGCTTCCAAGCCCAACTGCTGTATTCGTTGCACTTGCTGCTGCAGCATTACCAACGGCACGTTTGGCGACACCAATCATACCGCCACCACCTCCAGTGAAAGCTTGACCAGTTGCCTGGTTGGTCATATTGGAATGGCCGCGATTGAAGATGTTGCCTATTGCACCACCTGTTGCTTTGGCTGCTCCACCGAGCGCACGACCGGCGATCAGCATTTCAGCCATCATGCTGCCACCTGTTCGACCGACATTGATACCCAGGCTGGTCATGAAGCTATCGATCTTCTGACTGATCTTCAGGAATGATACCGCACAGAGGAACCAGATGAAGAGGTTGCCTGCGACTGCATCCTGTCCGGATGCTGCAATGGCACTTTCCACCTCACTTTCATCCACTGCAAAGGCTGAGGTAGAAAGCAACGCCATCAGCATAATCAGGAGGAAGCATACTGTTATTCTTCGATGTTTCATAGTTCTTTTCCTCCTCATACAGATAACGGATTGGCCAGAAAGGTTCCGACCATGGATACGAATAGACGAAGGCACCATGCATTCATAATCAGCAGAAATAGCTGGCCACCCAGCATACGGCACCATGCACTGAAGATGTTTGAAGTGTTCTCTGAAGCGCCTGTTGCAAAGGCCATAGGTGCCGTATAGACCAGCACGCCTACCATGATGTATCGCTCAGCTGCCTCAAATAACAGCTTAATGTAGTTCCAGGCAATAATGATGATCAGGATCAGGACAATGAGGCTCACAGATCCACTGGCAAGACAGCCTATGATTACCGTCAACACACTGCCAAAATTACCGAAATCAATGGCTGGAAGCGAAGCATCTACAATCCATGAATACGGTGTTCCAGCAATCGTCAAGACAAGTGAAACGATATCGTCAGCGAAATATGCCAGGAGGATAAAAAGAATCGAACGAACGGTGAGCTTTACCGGATCCTCCGCACTGAGTCCGATACCTGCTCCAAAATTCTTGAATAGCTGCCACACAAGGTTCAACAGAATAAATCCGATGGAAAAGGCAACAAAGACCTCGTATAGCGTCTGTGCTGCCGGAAAGTACCGGAGGAACACGGTCATATCGCAACCTAATGCGCCAAGAACAGAGCCGTTTATCATATCCAGCAGATTCATGACCTGTGTTGCCAGCCATTCAACGACGCTATCAAGAATCCCCATGGAGGGTCCCTCCTATCCAGCGTTGTCAGTGTCTATCCTGAAAGACATAGTCTTCAGGGATCAGACTTGCTGCGGCGAGGGTCAGGATTACACCAGTGACCATGCCGCCAATAAAACCGATAATTCCTTTGTTCATATAAGCTCCTTTCTGCCTTCTTAGGGCGTCCACTGTCCTCCCTGGAAGAAGGGCGTAACGTAGGCCATGATGAAACCAAGGGAGTTCAGAATGGCCCAGGTGATGATGATGCGCTTCAGCCACGCACGGGACTCATCGACAGTTTTACCAGTCTTAGAGAAGTTCATCAGTAGCAATGCGATACTGGCTGTGACGATGGCAGCAATGGTGGAAATACCAAGGACCTGACTGTACACGTCCTTCATGATTTCACTGGCCTTGGTCCAAATCGTATCGTTTGCAGCAAATGCCGTGGTAGGCAGCAGCGTCATGGCACTGGGCAATACGAATGCCGTATAGAGAGCACGGCCCTTATCAAGGGCATGTACTTTCTCACGGATTTTTGCCCGAATGCCTTCGACTTTGGATTTCATGAGTGCTTGACCTCCTTTTGAAGTGACTTGTCCAAATAGAAAAGGCCCAGTCAGGAGCAGATAGTGCGATCTACTTCCCGTCCGAGCCTTCGAACAATAAAAAAGCCGCCTGGCTTAGGCAGCTTGTCCGTGTTTGCTATTTTGGAACGATGACATCTTACCATAGGAAAAATCAGCCTTCAATTAAAAAACAGTCTAAATTTAGTGCAAATTATGTCTTAGGGCTCCGGCAGGAACTGCTTGATGATATCCATGCAGTCACGAGCTGTGTAGCCCCACAGGATACGATCAATCGCTCGAATCGCCTGTTTGAGGTATATGTGATAGCTTGCCAGGGACATATCAAAGCCCAGTCGGCTTAAAGCATACAGGATTTCCTCACGATTTCTTGGCTTTCTGGGGGTGAAGTACGTCTGCTCTAATACGGCATGGAGCAGGTCTCCTCGATCCGGATCCTCTTTGACGTATTCAAGAGCATTATTGATGATTTCCATCATCTGCTTACTGCGTACAACCGTTCTGGCGTAGTTCTCCAGCTTCGTGTTAGATAAATCAATCCCAGCCAGCTCCGCGTTCAGCTCAAATGTGGAAAGTCGAGTACCATGCTCCATTTCAATGCGAACGTTCAGATCAGCCTCCGACATTTTCACTGCGTAAGCAACTCTACGATACTGCTGGAGCAAATGCTTCGTGTTGTGGAAATGATCCGGTTTTTCTGATTTGCTTTCACCGTGGTTCTTCAATTGATCCACACCAGTCTCAAGTCCCGCCTGGACTTCCTCACAGATGATTGCTTTTTCCAACTCAAAGGCTGGATTTGTGATGTTTTTACTTTGAGCCACCGTTCTCATCTCCCTTCCGTTTATTTCTTGGTGGGCCTCTATAAGTACCAGCTTCTACTTCTAACGTTCCCCAGTCTAAAGAACTATAGAAGATTAAGGGCACCGGACGAGCAAAAAAAGAGGATCCAGGCACCTGAAACACCTGAATTCTCAAGGCTTTTGCGCCTTCCCTCACAGGTTTCCCCGATGGGACGCGAGTTTGGACACTCAGTTCAAGTGTACTGGGATCGCTAACCGGCTCAACGACCTGAGCAATACCCAGGATTTCGCCAATCTTCTGCAGCTGAAGCTGCTCACAATCCTCGCCGAAAATCATTTCACGGAACAGGCAGGGTGAAAGTACAGAGCCGCGAGAACTCGAAAAGCTCACGCGGCTGATGATTCCACTCTCTTCAATTTTCAGAATGAAGCGTCCGACTCTGGACTTTGACCAGCCCCATCGCTTTGCAAGATAGGAATAGGACAACAGCGGCATGCCCTTCATATTGGCATAGTATACGACTGGCATATACTCAGACCCGGCAACAGCTGGATCATTGAGTATGGTGTGGAGCCACAGGTCCATGATTGCGTCCAACTCACTGAATACGACCTTCTCCCCACTTTCGCGGCAGCTCTTGATCAGGGATCTGCCAACAGGTAGCGGAAAGAAGAAAAAGCCTGATCCTTTGTAGCTGTAGTAATTATATTCCAGATGCACGCAATGGCGTTGCCAGTCAGCAATCGTGTAACGAATGATTCCCAGCTCTTCATCCAGAATCTCATAATCAAGGAACCCGGCTCCTTTGAAGTATTCCATACGCACCATTGCCTGTTCTTTGGAATGAACGCGGAGTATGCGAGGCAGCGCCGACCATTTGCAAATCCACTGGCCGGGGCTTTCCATAAACTCCTGATTGCCAAATCTACGATTATTGCTTCGGAAATTGGCGTAGGAAAATAAGGCCATTAAGCTGAACAGGTGTAAGGTTCCTTCGTTATGAAAGTCCTTATGGTCATTGAAGTAGCGAAACCACTTCTTTTGAATTCTCGATTTCGGAAAGCATACAAGCTGCTTATGCTGTGTGCAAGCCATGACATGCACCTCCTTCCAGATAGATTAGAAAAAAATCAACCTCAAGTCCTCTGGTCACGGAGGATCACAGGCATCTCAGCGCTCATCCCATTCTTGTGGGCAAGCCGCCCCTCGGTGTGTGGCCTAGCCGGGCGGGGTATCATTATTTTCCCATGTCTTCTTCGCTCTGGGCTTGTCCTCGGCCCTTAACACCCGCTACGGTGGCTCGAACATGGTAACGTCTTGAGGTCGTATGAAGTTTTCAAGGTGCATTTGCTATGGGTATATCGAGAGGCGATTTGTTGCCCAGTTTTGAAACCGGAATGAACCTCTCGTAATAAATAGAGAAAAACGGCCATTTTTTAAGGTATCCTCCTCAAACTTTTTTTGAAAAAACAAAAAAAATATCCACCACCCTAATTCGGAGTGGTGGATCATGAAAATTGCTCTGTTACATTCCACGAAGAATGCGATTCTTCCAATGCGTGTAATCCGATTTTTGTTCGGATACGATCTGTTCAGTTACTCGCATGATGCTTTTCTTTTTACCTTTAGATACTCCCGTGCTCAGACAATTGAGTATAGCGATTTCCGGTGGTCTCTCTAAATGGAGCAGAAAATACAAGAGAAAAAACAGTTCATTCATACTTGCAGCTACACGTTCGGGGTAGTCCATCACAACAAGATCTACCTTGCCATCTACGCAGTTGCGGAGTAATCGAAGCATCTGCGGGCGTTGGGTTATGTCCGATTGATAGCATATATCCAAATAGTAGCTTGCCGTTTCAGTTTCACCAGCTTCAGCAAATCTGCCACTAAAGGCCTCCTTACATAGCAAGTCATAATCTTGATCGATATCCATCTCATCGGGAGTTCGTCGCGTGTAATACCCTACACTTCGATTCCTGGCCAAACACTCGCTCCCCTTCCCTGTATATATCGCTCAGCATAGCTCGTTACCTCCAGTGAGTGCATCCATATCGTCCCACGGCGATTGGCTATAATGATCCATATCCTCATACATGGGCTCTGCATCTTCTTCAAAATCATACCCGTCTGTCTTCAGCGTCTTCTTCTCATATAGCTTCGACCAATGGAGAGGGTTCTTCATCTTCTTATTGTACTCAAGCAGGATCGCTTCAGCATAGCCCATAGAACCAGCCTTCCGCTCCCGAGCTGTCCTACTTAACTCTCTGGCTGATACTTTACCAATTTTATCTTTGAATACGTCATCACGCAAGGACTCTCCAAAAGACATGATCAGATGAGCAATGCCCTTAAGCATGTTTCCAGACAGGGAGTCCGGCTCTCCTTCCCAGGTGCCGACGCATAGGCGGAGCGTGCGATCAAGAACGTGAAACCCATACTTATCGTGGATTCCTTCGAGCGTGGAAATGGCACAGACAGATCCGGGCGAGCGGGTACTGCTGATGGTAAGGCCATAGGATTCTACAAGAGACTTAATCATCAGCTGAGTGTCATTACCTGCTTCAATATTGGCCATGAAGATTTCATAGGGAATCAGCGGCTTTATATATTTCTGCTGATTGGCAAAGGTGTCTGCTTCGATGGTGTAATCCATGTCGTCGTAAATCATGCACCAAACAGGGGTCTCTCGAGATCCGGAGACTGCAGCAATCACTTCTATCGTATGCTGACCGTTGAAGACATAGTTTATACCATCACGCCGACTTACCTTCACAGGGTTTACCTGATGCAAATCAAAATTCTCAACTGTTCGCTGGATATGAGCCAGTGACAGATTACGCTGATAGTCCTGGCTGGAAACCAGGTTCTTTATCGGCAACAATTCAAAATGAACATCTGGTACAAAGAGTTTCAGATCTTCATCCATTATTCTACCTCCTCGATCACGCTCAGAAGTTCATCGACAGTCTTTCTCAAATCCATCAGGCCCTGCACAAGTTTGCTTTTTGCTTGGGGAGTCACTTTCTCCAAGTTTGCAATTGACTGTGTTCGCATGATAGAGCTAACCCAAGACGGGATTGTAAGTGTCAAGCTGGAAAACTCTGCATCAGGATCATACTCTGGCATATTCTTAATTGATACGTTTGGCGTATACAGAGGCCTTGTTGGTTGTTCTGGTTTTGTGGGAATGACTCGTCTGGCATTTGAGTAACCTACGAAGTCTTCCTTTTTCCTTACCAACTGGGAGCCAAGACGTTTAATTTCCAATGGGGGCATTTTTGCTAACTCCAGAATATTCTCTTGTGATATTTTCACTTGGCCTGACAGCACCTTTGAGATGAGCTCCGGCACAATCTCAGCGAGATAGTCCAGAGCTTCAGAATAGGTACTGTACTTCAGAACAGTTGCGTGGGATATGTGGTATTCACGACCAAGGCGTTCTCGCGTCCGAGTTGCTGTTCTATCGTATTGTGGTTCGGGCAACAATTTGGCCCCAATCTCCGGATCTGAAGACTTAGCTTCGGGCAACAATTTGGCCCCTGCCTCATTCTTTGTGTATTGGTTGATCCCGGCAGAGTTGTGTGCACCCAGGATTTTTTCCATTGCATACCGCTTCCCAATCAGGTAGCGTCGTGATTCATCGGATATATTACGCTTTCCTAACTGATTGGCACAGATCCACGCAATGGCCTCTTCCCTGCTCTGCAGTTCGACCTGAACGGTGTTAAATGGAAGATTGTGCTTCCGGCAGATCTCATACCGATTATGGCCATCTATGATGGTGTTGCCCCATAGTGCAATCGGTTCACGGCACCCATCACGCTTTATATTCTCTTCTAGCTGCTGACGCTCTACTTGCATCAAAGGCGGGATCAGTTGCTTGAATTCAGGGTCAATCGTTAAATTATACATTCTCATGCCAGTCACCTTGAACTTAGCATCCAACAGCCGTTGCATCATCCATCTTGAAAACCACAGCGCTTTCATTTGGAATAGCCTCGCCCCTTAAACGATACTTATAGAGCTCAGTCCAATCAGGATTTAACGCGAGTAAGTTTGCAACCAGTGGGGTGCTATACAACTCATATGTCTGTCGATTGCTCTCGGACGTTGTATATACTTTATGAGCGCGTTTATCGGACGCCAGGGCAGACTGCACGGCAAGAATGCGCTGCTCCGGATTAACAAGTAAATATACCCGATCAGGGTCTCCAAGCGCATGGAGTGTGGAGCGATGGATCCGGATACGTTTTTTCTTCAAATCTATGAATATACCCAAGTTTGCTGTCTCTTTATCCTGCATCAACAGACACCTCCTCCATCTTTTCCTGTACGCTATCCGAAGCATTCTGCTCATCGCCAAGCCCGAAAACGGTGTAGCCATTGAAAATGTTCACCTGCAGAAGTTTACGATGCTCTTCCACCGGCAAACCGAATTGGTTCTGCCATTCTGCCGGGAACACTGGCGTACGTGATGTCTTTGGCTTCTCACCTTCCTTGATGACTCTGGGATAAGTTTCCGTAGCAGTCAAATCAAACACCACAAGCTGCTCATCACCGCTGCGTACTACCTTACCAAGCAGCTTGAATCTATAATGCGGGTTCCAGTTCATCAGGTTCACGATTTTCGCGAAGAAGATTCTGCAGGTAATCTGCTTCGGTTTCCGTTTTCCGTTTTTCTCGCTACACCACCGGAAAGAGTCTTTTTCATCTTCGCTACATGGCCGAACAACCATTTTCTTATCTTCAGGATTAACAAGAAACTGCACATAGGAGACTGTTGGAAGCCGATTGAGACATGCCGTGTTCACATTAACCTTACAGTTGTTAAATGTGATGGACGGCTCATAGATGTGCGCGAAGAACTCACCACGGACAACTTGATATCCATCATAGCTAAACGGCTCCTCTTCCTGATCCTGGGGTGAGAGCGGCATCATCTGCTGCATAGGGATTTCAATTGGTGGGGGCGGCATTGTCTGGCCAGAAAGCGCAGCTGCCACAGGATCGTAAATTATAGAATTGTTTTCAGGCATCGACTTCTCCAACCTCCTGCTTCATATCACTGATAATCTGATGGATGTTTTGCACTACCAGTTCAGGTGCAGTCACCTGTATGTCCATCTTGTCCGTATAGGGCTGCGCTTCCTCCATGCTCTTCCAGGCGTTTTCAGCTTCCAGCGCCGCAAGTTCTCGTGCCTGAGAATGGCGGTAGAAACCCGGTCCAAAGTTGGCTGCCCAGGCTGTTGGGTACGCAATCACATTCCGACGCTCTTCGAGGGCAGATTCACTAGCACCATCAACAAAGCTTACTTCCTCAGAAATCTCGCCAACCTCAGGTTCAAGCACGGCCTTAGGAATAAACACCTCAGTTTCACGCATATCGAATACCAACAGCTTCTCTTTATCCCTCTGACGGTATACACCTCTGACTCGGTATTTACATTCAGGCGACCATCCAAACAAGGAATAGAGCGTTTTCCCGAAGGCGGCTCCTCGCACCGTTCGCGGATGATAGGTCCCCACTTCGCTCAGATTTGCCCATCTCACAGCATTACGAGTTTCTTTTGTGCTGGGTCGAACAGCAAGAAGATGCTCACTGGGATGGATCAATAATTCTACATAGATTGTCTTTCCAAATTTGCGAATACATTCCGTGCTGAAAAGGACAGAGTTGTCGGTTAAGGTTACACACAAACGACCTGAAGTATTAAAAAACTGTGCTCTTGCAATTTCAAAGCCTCTTAAATCAAATGAGCCCCCCTGCGCTTCAATAGTTTTAATCTCACTCTCCATGGGAGCATCCTCTGGATAAGCGCTTGCAGAAGCTTCGAAGTAATCGTCTTCCGTAAAAGCGCCCCAACGCGGATTGATGGACACGAAACCACGCAGAGCACCTTCTTTGATTACATTCAACTGAGGCAAAATCCCCTTGTTTCCATATTTGGCATTGCTGATTAGGCGCTGCACAGCGATGAAATCATCTCGGCTGATAATAGCCTCATGGTGGTCACGAGTCTTTACTTGTGTTCTCTCACCACGGTTTTTACGCGATTTATGGTCAAGGTAACTCGGTGTATATGTCTTTCGTGAAATCAGGTCGCCACAGTGTCTTTCGTTCTTCAAAACACCAAGGATTGACTGCGGGCTCCAGTTTGTATTTCCCTTCTTCGTCGTTCTACCAAGCTGTGTGAGCGTTGCTGCGATTTGTGTGCAGGTATAGCCATACAGGTACATGAAGAAGATCAGGCGCACTGTCTGCGCCTCTTCCTCATTGATGACAAGATTGCCTTCCTCGTCACGATCATATCCAAGCAGCGGAGGCGTTAGGAAAATACCATGAGAGAAACGCATCTCAATGGATGCGTTCATGATTGTACTCTTCGTATGAGACTCTTCCTGCGCCAGTGTTGCCGTAAATGCCAGACTCATCTCAGTCTTATCATTCAGAGTATTGATGTGCTCAGTTTCAAAAAACACTTCTACCGGAGGTGTCATGGCAGAGAGCATACGTACGATACTGATGCAGTCCACAATATTTCGAGCAAATCGCGATACGCTCTTTGTAACGATGAGGTCAATCTTCCCTGCCTTGCAGTCAGTAATCATGCGGTTAAACGAGTCACGTTTTTTAAGGGATGTACCACTGATACCTTCGTCTGCATAAATGTTGACGAGATCCCAATTAGGATGCCTGCTGACCATGTCCGTGTAGTAATTCTTCTGGAGCTCATAAGACGATGTCTGCCGAGGATCGTCCGTTGATACTCGAGCATAAACTGCCACTCTTTTATAGATTTCATCATCGAACACATCTGTCTGACGACGGGCAGGAATAATCTCCAACCGATCCGGATCTACACCTTTATAACGCTCCCGGATCTTTGCTTTCCTATCCTGGACAGACATCAGTTTCTTTTCATTCTCATTCATGGCTTTCACTCCACCGTGTAATCTACTTCGAGTATACGGGTGGGGTGGTAAAATTAAAATGCACCAGCTGGAAGGTATCTTCCACCTAGTGCATTTTCGAGAATCTTTTTTAGAAATTGTAAGTCCCATGCTATAATTACAGTCCACATGTCGAGTGAAGAGCCAAAAGTTCACACAATATCTGAAATTTTCTACTTCACAAAAAGAAAACACCCTGCACTCACAGCGCAGGGTGTCCATCAACATTATCTTTTAATCTTTAGATCACGAACAAAGGACTCAAGCCTCTCTTTGTCCAACGTCTTAATCAGAATGCGGGCATCGCCTTTCCGAGTAATGTAATAATCCTCCCCGGTCTTCAGATAACCTATCAATTGATCATACGGATCATAGCCGGCATCCTTGATGGCTCTTACAATTTCAGTTATCCTCTGATGAAACAGCACATCATCCATGTTGGCGGCCTCCGTTGCAACTGTAAGTTTAATTATATATTACAACAATAGACGAAAAAATTCAACTCTGAATGAAGCGCATAAAAATGGCACCCTGTATCAGCCGTACAGGGTGCCATTCATTTACTCTTCTTTTCCGGACTGCTCGCTCGTTTTCTTCATCAGCTGGAGCATCTGCAGCATGTACTCAATGAGAGCCGGTTCGCAGTCTTTAATAATGCTGTGGATCTCGTTCTGATAGATTGCATTAACCTCCGGAACGGCTGCACGAATAAGCCAATCCGTAGAAACCTGCAATTCTTCACTGATCCGGATCAACGTCTCTACACCAAAGTTGGACTTACCCAACTCGATTTCACTCATGTATGTGGGAGAAATCTTGACCTTTTCAGCCAGTTCCAACTGAGTGAGTCCTTTCTCTTTTCGGGTCTCTCTAATTCGCTCACCAAGCGCCTTCAGCTGCTCTGACATTGGATCACCTCCACACACTATTCTTGTTGCGCATTGAAATAGTACCGTGAAAAGCCGAAATAGTGAACAAACAATAGACGGTGACACAAACTATTGTGCATATTTAAATTGAAATTATGCACGATAGGAGGTGAAGAAATGTCTTTGGACTATGTGCTGATTGGCAGGCGAATCCACGACATCCGTAAATTGCTACACATGACACAGTCAGAGCTGGCGGAATCGGTAGATCTCACAGAACCTTACATCAGTCGTATTGAAACCGGCGTGAGAAGCGGAAGTCTGGATTCTTATGTCAGGATAGCTGCAGCCCTTGGTGTCACCGTAGACCACATACTCTATGGCAACCAACCGCATGATCGTTTGGAATACCAACCTGAGTTTTATAAACTGTTACAGGACTGCAGTAGCTACGAACGTCGGATCATTTACGAACTGGCAGTTGCAGCAAAAACCAGCCTTCGGAACAACCGTTGTCTTCTGGTGAAATCAAGGTCTCATTATTGATAGTCTACAGCATTTACCAAGTACATCCAATGTACTAAAAGACAGGTGAAACCACAGATTGGCTAAGAAAACTGGCCCTCTGCAGAGACTTCTGCAGGGGCCAGTTTCATAGCAAATATGAAACCGCCAATCCCATTGACTGTTAATTCCGTTATTGCAATAATTGAAGAAACGTGAATGAAAGAATGATGAGGCTCATGAAGAGAATACGATCAACATTATACATGGAAACACATAGGGTTCGCCAAGAACGTCGATCTTTATTCGAACCCCATCCTGATGGCTATTTGTACTCTAGTGGTAAGTACCCAACAAAAATAAAAGCTGAAGATCTTCCAGAATGGTTTGTCTACGGGTATATCTATAAGAGCTATGGCTTCATATCAGCGCGAGGCGTAAAACACCTACTGTATATTGCAAATTATAGAGTACCGAACCACCTGTTCAAATATGACAATCTTTTCATTTCATACGACAAGCTGATTAAACCAGTAAAATTGGATAATGGATTTGAGTGGTACTCTGGATATGACCACGTACTGGACGGCCCTATGATTCCCTCTTTCGTGAAAGCTGTAAGCCAGTTCTCTGACTACGATACATCCGAAATACAACTCATGCTCAAGGAGAAATGTGACTGGTACCATCTGCATTCCAATGTTTGATGGAAAGAGCTTTCGGTTAAATAGAAGTAAAGCATCAAAAATAGCACTCCATGGCCCTGTCGCCATGGAGTGCTATTTTTCGAATATTTGAACTTCTAACCAACAATTATATGCAATCTATACACATATTCCCTATAATACGATACTTCTTTGCTGTAGTGGTTCGTGATAATAGGGATCATAACACTTCTATCTTGTATTCCTAAGTCCTGCTTAGGTAAGAAGATAGAACCATTTGAGCTAGGATTTTCCATTCTATCTTGTTGCGACCAGTGCCGCCAGGGTGGTCATCATGGCCTGCTCATCCCGGCCCGCCCGGCTGAGCACCTGGTTGAGCACCGCCACCACGATACCAATGGCGGCGATCTTAAAAATCAGATCCACATCCACATCAAGCCCCTCTTTCGTGTTCCTATTCCGCTCACAGCAGCAGAATGATCAAAAAAGCCCCGCCGGACAGGCCCAGGACCTGGTACACCTTTCCCTGGCGGCGGCGGTCCTCCTCCGTCCGCTGGACCAGCTCCTCCAGCCGGATCCGGACCCGGGCGGCCGCCCGGCGCTGTTCCTCACAGCCGCACCGCCCCAGCGTCTCCCCCAGGGGGAGGAGCGCCCCTTGCCCCTCCCGGCCCAATTCTCCTCTGGCCCCCACCAGTTCCTCCCAGGCATCGGAGAGGGATTCCCGTTCCAGCTCATCCAGCGCCCGGCGGCAGTCCCGGAACAGGGCACGGGCCGGACCCCGGCTGCCCTCTGCCAGCCGTTCCATCAACTGGGGCAGGGGAGGTCCATCCAATTCCAGTTCCTGCTCCAGCAGGGCCAACCCCTGAGCCATCTCCTCCAACGCCCTGGCCCTGTGGTTCAAAGCAGCAGCAGCCCGGAACCCCAGCCAGGACGCTCCCGCCGCCACCAGGGCGGCGCCCAACAGACGCATCATCCCAATTCCTCCACAGTATAGAACCGCTGGCCGCCTTTCTCCCGGATGCGGACCAGCTTTCTCACAATATGTTCCTCCAGAAGGGGGCGGTACAAGCTTCTGCGTTCCAGATCCTCCCGACTCTCCCCGTGGGCAGTGGCCAGCAGGGTGACCCCGCACCCCGCCGCCGTCCGCAGGGCCGTCACGTCCTCCGGAGCTGTGATCTCATCCGCCGCCAGCACCTGGGGGTTCATGGCCCGGAGCAGAAGCATCAGCCCCTGGGCCTTGGGGCATCCCTCCACCACATCGGTACGTCCCCCCACATCCAATTGCGGAACGCCGCCGTACAGGGCGGCCACCTCTCCCCGCTCATCGGCCAGAGACACCCGGAGGGGCTGGCAGCCCGCTCCGTCGGATACCTGGCGAATCAGGTCCCGCAGCAGGGTGGTCTTCCCCGCCCCGGGCGGGGCCAGGATCAGGGTGCTGGCCAGCTTTCCGCCCGGACAGAGCGCCCCGCGCACCGGGTCCGCCGCCCCGCGCACCTGGCGGGCGATCCGCACATTGGCGGAGGAAAAGCGGCTCAGGCTGTGGATGGCACCATCCCGCATACAGGCCGTCCCGCACAGGCCGATCCGGTGTCCCCCCGCCATGGTGAGATAGCCCCGGCGCACCTGGTCCAGCACCGCATGGAGAGAGGCCCGGCTGGCGATTTCCACCAGTTGCTCCAGTTCCCTGGTGCTCACCGGAACACGGCCCAGGGTCCGCTCCCCCTCGGGCAGCACCACCGACATGGGCCGCCCCGACCGCAGCCGAAGCTCCTCTCCCCGGGCCTGCTCCTCCCGGGGCAGGGAGAGGGCCTCCTGCCGTAGGCGCTGGGGCAGGGCCCCCGCCGCCTGGACATACGCCCGTATCCTCTGTTCCCCATCCATGCCTGTCCACTCCTTTCGCCCAATCCTATGTGGCGGAAGGACGGGTTATGCCTGATACTTTTCCGGCGGCGGTTCACCTGCCTTTCTTCCCGCCCCATCTCAAAATTCTGCCTGGGCCGGGCATAATTTTCTTTTTCCATGGGAAGGCTAGTTTCGATTCTCAATACAGCTTGCGAGGTGTTCCCTATGACCACCAAAAAGCGGGGCAGCCAGACGGTTGCCCTGTCCAATCCGCCCTCCATCGCCGGCCACGCCAACGTGGTGGGCAAAAAAGAGGGAGAAGGCCCCCTGGCCGATTCCTTCGACTATATCGCCCCTGACGACACCTTCGGCGAGTCCACCTGGGAAAAATCCGAGAGCGCCATGCAGAAGCAGTCCCTGGAGCTGGCGCTGAACAAGGCGGGGCAGTCCGCCTCCAACCTGGACTGGCTCTTCGCCGGGGACCTGCTGAACCAGTGCATTGGCTCCTCTTACGCCGCCCGGGACGAAAACGTTCCCTTCTTCGGCCTATACGGAGCCTGTTCCACCATGGGCGAGGGACTGGCCCTGGCCTCCATGGTGCTGGACGGCGGTTTTGGCGAGTGGGCCGGCGTGGTGGTGTCCTCCCATTTCTGCTCCGCCGAGCGCCAGTACCGCACCCCTCTGGAATACGGCAGCCAGCGCACCCCCACCGCCCAGTGGACGGTGACCGGCTCCGGGGCCGCCATTCTGGCCCGGGAGGGGCCCGGCCCCTATATTACCCATGTCACCGTGGGCAAGATCGTGGACAAGGGGATCAAAGACGCCAACAACATGGGAGCCGCCATGACGCCAGCAGCGGTGGACACCATCGCCGCCCACTTCCGGGACACCGGCCGCTCCCCTGACTTCTATGACCTGATCGTCACCGGTGACCTGGGCAGTCTGGGCAGCGAGCTGTTGGTCGAGTTGCTGGAGCGGGAGGGCTACCGGCTCTCCAATCATGTGGACTGCGGAACTTTGATTTTTGACGCCCAGGACCAGGACGTCCACTGCGGCGGATCGGGCTGCGGATGCAGCGCGTCGGTGCTCACCGGGTATCTTCTGAACGGGATGCGGACCGGGCGGTGGAACAACATCCTGTTCTGCCCCACCGGGGCGCTCCACTCCCCCACCGCATCCTTCCAGGGCGAGTCTATTCCCGGCATCTGTCACGCCATTGCGATCTCAACGGTCAAATAAATTTTAGTCTATAGGGTTAGGAGATTTCGCCGCTACGGCGGCGAGTGACTTTTGGAGCCATCCAAAAGTCACCAAAAGATGGCCGGGGGA
>NZ_JADYUM010000045.1 GCF_021531815.1 Pseudoflavonifractor phocaeensis | reverse complement strand
GCCTTACCCCCGGACCCCACTACGGGAGCCCAGCGGCCCTGCGTGAAACCCAAGCCGCAAAATTTGATTTGGAGCACACCGCCTTGTTGCTTCGCAAAATTCGGCGGTTTTACGGGGGATCAGCAATATGGCCCGCCTCGATACAGGCAAAACCTGTTCTTGATGCTTCTTACTTCCGTGGCCCGCCGGGGCCGCCCGGTGGG
>NZ_JADYUM010000044.1 GCF_021531815.1 Pseudoflavonifractor phocaeensis | reverse complement strand
TACGCGCCACTCGGCGCGGCGCGCTTTCGCGCGCGAGGCGACTAGGGGGGACCTTACTCCAGCCCCTTCAGTTTCTCCATCCACAGAGCCGCCACGGTGTCGGAGGGCATACGCCAGTCTTTCCCATAAAACGCAAGCGTCCTATGGGGGCCCTCTGGATTTAAATGCTCGCCGAAAGTGAATTTCGCCTGCGCAATTCTCCGCTGCGCTCCGAATTTACGCGCCACTCGGCGCGGCGCGCTTTC
>NZ_JADYUM010000043.1 GCF_021531815.1 Pseudoflavonifractor phocaeensis | reverse complement strand
TACCCCCGGACCCCACTACGGGAGCCCAGCGGCCCTGCGTGAAACCCAAGCCGCAAAATTTGATTTGGAACACACCGCCTTTTGCTTCGCAAAATTCGGCGGTTTTACGGGGGATCAGCAATATGGCCCGCCTCGATACAGGCAAAACCTGCTCTTGATGCTTCTTACTTCCGTGGCCCGCCGGGGCCGCCCGGTGGGACGTGCCACTGAATCAAGTTTTACACAGCGGGGCGGGGCAGCGCAGTCAGGAATCACGCCGCACAATTCGGAAACTCAGGTGCCGATATTCAGCGGTTGCCTGTATTCAAATTCACTCCGCTC
>NZ_JADYUM010000042.1 GCF_021531815.1 Pseudoflavonifractor phocaeensis | reverse complement strand
CCCTCACCCCCAACGGCAAGGTGGACGAGGCCCGTCTGCCCCGCCCCGACCTGACCGCCGACGACCACGCCCTGCCCGAAACCAGGACCCAGGAGACCCTGCTGGCCATTTTCCGCCGGGTGCTGGGCCGTCCCGGCCTGGGGGTGGACAGCGACTACTTCCTCTTCGGCGGCAACTCCCTCAACGCCATGGAGGCCCTCAGTGAGATCGGCGAGGCCACCGGCCGCGCCCTCCGGGTGGCCGACCTGTACACCTGCCGCAGCGTACGGCGGCTGTCCGCCCTGCTGGACCGGGAGGGTGGCGAAGCCCTGCCCGCCGCCGCCCATCTAGCCCCCGCGCCCCATCAGGAGCGCTGGCC
>NZ_JADYUM010000041.1 GCF_021531815.1 Pseudoflavonifractor phocaeensis | reverse complement strand
TTCAGCAGCACCCCAAGATAGGGGACCTCCTTCACGATGCGGTCGGGGTCCACGCCTCCATGGACCAGAGCCTGGATCCAGTCGATGATCTCGCTGGTGGAGGGCTTCTTTTTGATCTGGGGCAGGGAACGGATCTTGTAGAAGGCCTCCAGCACCTGGGTCAGCAGGTTCTCGTCCAGGTCGGGGTAGTGGACCTTGACGATCTCCCCCATCAGCTCCTTGTCGGGGAAGGCGATATAGTGGAAGACACACCGGCGCAGGAAGGCGTCGGGCAGCTCCTTTTCCGCGTTGGAGGTGATGATGACCACCGGGCGGTGCTTGGCCTTGACGGTGCGGCCTGTCTCGGGGATGTGGAACTCCATCCTGTCCAGCTCCCACAGCAGGTCGTTGGGGAACTCCAGGTCCGCCTTGTCGATCTCATCGATGAGCAAAATCACCTGCTCCTCGTCGGTGAAGGCCTCGCCCAGCTTGCCCAGGCGAACGTACTTTTCGATGTTGTCCACACCCTCGCCGCCAAACTGGCTGTCGTACAGCCGCTGGACCACATCGTAGACATACAGGCCGTCCTGGGCCTTGGTGGTGGACTTGATGTTCCAGATGATGAGCTTCTTCCCCAGGGCGGCGGCGATGGCCTCGGCCAGCATGGTCTTGCCCGTGCCCGGCTCTCCCTTGATCAGCAGGGGCTTCTGGAGCACCATGGCGATGTTCACCGCCCCCATCAGCTCCTCCGACGCCACATAGTTCTGACTGCCTTTAAATTCATTCATAG
>NZ_JADYUM010000040.1 GCF_021531815.1 Pseudoflavonifractor phocaeensis | reverse complement strand
TTGCCCTGTCGCAGAGCGCTTGCTTATATTAGCAAAACCGCCCCGGTTTGTCAACACCTTTTTTTACTTTTTTCCGCCTTTTTTTCCACTTTCTTTTCCACAACTATATCTTAGGTTTTACATCCCTTTTCCCATACAAGATGTGCCGCCGGGTCTCCTTTTCCCGGCAATCTCTTTGGGCAAAATCATCAGGGCAGGCAGGGCCAACCCCAAAATCAGGTTCCCGAACGGCACCACGGTCCTCCCCCACGCCGCGGCACGGCGGTCAGAAAAGAACAGCAGGGCCAGCGCCGCCGCCAGGACCAGCCCCAGGACGGCAATCCTCTTTTCCCGCCACCGAAGGGCAGCAGCCATGGACCGCAGGCTGAACAGCAGCACTCCCGCCATGACCAGGTCGGCCAGCGTCCATATCGCGGTGACCACGCTCTCCACCCGCTGAAAGGCCCCCTCCACTCCCACGCTTTGGGCCAGGGTAAAGAAGGGGCTCTCCAGCCGCCCGGACAGTTCCTGCCCCAAGCTGGCCAGAATCACATATTGCGCCAGGGTGAGCAGCAAACAGCCGCCCACGCCCCAGGCAAGCCAATGCCGCCGTCCTCTCGTATCCTCCCCTTCCGTCTCTCCCAGCAGGAACACGCCGTACAGCCCCCAGCCCAGCACTCCCGCCGCCGGCAGGGCGGAAGATAGAATGCCAGGAATGTCCTCCACCCATAGGGGAAGGACCCGCTCCGGCCTGGTCTGGGTCAGGGACAGGAGGAGCACCACCCCGCCGGCGGTCAGCAGGATGGCTAGGAAGAACTGTCCCGCCCGGGCGAAGGCGGACAGCTGCCCCAGCCCCATCCACAGGACCACGGCGGCTACCGCCAGCAGGAAGAACCACAGTGCCCCGTCCCGCCGGCCCGCGTCCAGCAGCCGCCGGGCACACAGCCGCAGGCGCAGGGTCAGCAGCAGCTCTCCCCACACCATATATAAAATAAGGATGGCTTTCCCCACTCCGCTTTCCGCCAGCCGTCCGGCCAGGCCGAG
>NZ_JADYUM010000003.1 GCF_021531815.1 Pseudoflavonifractor phocaeensis | reverse complement strand
AGCTGGAGATCCGGCGGGTCCATTTCGTCCGGTGGTGCTGGGTGGGGTCGTCGGGCTTGATGCCGAACAATACCCGCCGGATCTCCAGCTGGGTCTGGGTGAGCATGCCGAAATATTGAGTTTCCAGCTCCGGCGTGGCGGCGCGGACATAGATATACCGCAGGGACATCACTCCGCCGCCGCAGCACAGAACAATGCCCATGACGAGCAGTTGGAGGGCAGCGGCCAGCGCCGCCCACCGCAGCCGAAGCCCTTTGGGCCGGGGACCGCCGGGGATCAGCTTTTTCAGGAACACCAGGCTCAGGACGACCGGGACCGCCATCATCAAGACCGGGAACCAGTTGAGCAGGACCTCCGAAGCGGCCATATTGCCGAAGGCCCCGGCCACCATGGCCATTTTCGTCAGGGAAAAGAGGGTGAGGAAGGTTTTGAACAGGCGGTAATAGATGGCCTGGGCCCCCAGCCAAAGGGAGACCACCCCGGTACAGAGGGGGAGAAGGATCCACCCGCGCCGGGAGGATACCCCGCCGCACAGAAGGCCCAGCAGCAGGGCCATGGGCAGGGTGAAAAGCAGGGTGAACAGGGCGCCGGTGGGGGAGATGCTTCCGAAACAATAGAGTTTTAAAAAGAGCTCATCATAATAGACAGCCAGTAAAAAAAAGAGGGAGGGGCGGACCAACCGTTTCCAGCAGTCCGGGGAAAAGGTGCCGCGGCCGGAACGGAAGAACCATTTTTTGAGAGATTTCATGACAAACCTCCAAAAGAAAGGGGGAGGGGTGGAAAAGTTCCCTCTATTCTATCCGATTTCCCAGGGTGTGTCAACGAGAACGGGGAGAAAAGGGGCGGCCGATTGGAAAAAAGAGACGGGGGAGGAGAACGGCGCGGAGAGAAGAGAGACGGCGGACGGATGTATACCGGGGAAAAGAGGGAAAATACAGCGAAATGAATAAAAACTTTCACATGCAAGAGGAGCATTTTGTCATATAACCATAAGAAAATTCTTGCAAATTGCCCTCTAATCTGCTATTATATTACTGCCTTCATAGTTTGTTCATATTTCAGCCCACCGGCAGCAAAGGCGCGACCGCCGGGTGGACCTTCTGAGAAGCAGCCATTACCGCCGGCTGCTTTTGTTTTGTATGTTTGACGGCGGGAAGAAAGCGAGGATCAGACCTTGTCTCAGCTGCGACAGACCGTGGCGGAGCGTCTTATGAACGCCTATGCCGCCTACTACGATATCACGCCCGTGGAGGATGGAACGGGGCTGAAGGCCCTTTGTGCCTGCCACATGCGGGACAGCCAGTATGTACTGGTGAAGAAAGCGGAACTGTGGGCAGCGGAGAGCCACGAATACCTCTATTTGTGGTCGCTGGACCGGCTGGAGCAGCCGGATGTGGACGAGGTCTTCCGGCGGGTGCTGGAGGACGGCGAGCCCCGGGTACAGCCCCATTCCCAGCACATGTACACCTACCTGACGGCGGTGGTGCTCTATGACAGTGCCGACCCCCAGGCCCTGGCCCAGCTGAAAAAGCTGAAAAAGCGCCGGGAATTTAAGCTATCGCTCCATGGATGGATGGAGTTTAGAATAGCGGCCGTGGACGTATCCACGGCGGAAATTACCACCAACCGCAGCGGGAAAACAATGGAGAAAGATCTGAAGCGGATGGTGGAACGCATCATCTCAAAACATTTAGGAGAGGAGAAAAATCAATGAATGCAGTATTGGTTCTTCTGATCGGCTGCGCCATTCTGATTGCGGGCTACGTGTTCTACGGTAGCTGGCTCGCCAAGCAGTGGGGCGTTGACGATTCCAAGGTCACCCCTGCCCATGAGATGGAAGACGGTATGGACTATGTTCCTGCCAAGGCTCCCGTGCTGATGGGCCACCACTTTTCTTCCATCGCCGGCGCCGGCCCCATCAACGGTCCTATTCAGGCCGCTGTTTTCGGCTGGGTCCCCGTCGTGCTGTGGGTCCTGATCGGCGGTATCTTCTTCGGTGCCGTCCATGACTATGGCGCCCTGTTTGCCTCCATCCGCCACAAGGGCCAGTCCATCGGCGAAGTCATCGCCGCCAACATCGGCGAGCGCGCCAAGAAGCTGTTTATCATCTTCTCTTACCTGACCCTGATCCTGGTGGTCGCCGCCTTTGCCTCCATCGTGGCCAACACCTTTAAGGCCACCTATGTGGAGGGCGTGCTGGACGTGGCCGCTTCTTCCGCCAACGCCTCTGTGGCCATGATCTCCATCCTGTTCATCGTGATGGCGATCATCTTCGGCTTCTTTGTCTACCGGAAGGGCGCTTCCCTGTCCGTGGCCACCATCGTGGGCGTGATCGGCATCGTGGCCTGCCTGGTCATCGGTCTGAACTTCCACCCCATCTACCTGAGCGGCACCACCTGGATGATCATCATCGGCATCTACATCCTGATCGCCTCCGTGGCTCCCGTGTGGATCCTGCTCCAGCCCCGTGACTACCTGTCCTCCTTCCTGCTGTACGGCATGATGGTCATCGCCTTTGTTGGCGTTGTGGGCGCCGGCATCATGGGTCAGAACACCCACATGGAGATCCCCGCCTTCACCGGCTGGACTGATCAGATCAGCTCTCTGGGCTCCGTGTTCCCCGCCCTGTTCGTCACCATCGCCTGCGGCGCCATTTCCGGCTTCCACTCCCTGGTGGGCTCCGGTACCACCGCCAAGCAGCTGGACCATGAGCGCGACGCCAAGCCCATCGCTTACGGCGGCATGCTCATCGAGTGCGCTCTGGCTCTGATCTCCCTGTGCGCTGTCGGCTACATCTGGGCTGACTACGCCAAGCCTGTCGCTGAGGGCGCCATCCGCACCCCGACCACCGTGTTTGCCACCGGCCTGTCCAAGATGGTCGCCACCATCCCCGGCCTGCAGGGCACCCAGTCCACCGTCAGCGCTCTGCTGATCCTGGCTGTTTCCGCTTTCTGCCTGACCTCTCTGGACACCGCTACCCGTCTGGCCCGTTACATGTTCCAGGAGTTCTGGCTGAAGCCCGGCGAGACCTATAAGGATGCCACCGGCTTCAAGAAGACCCTGTGCAACCCCTTCGTGGCTACCGCCATCACCGTGGTGCTGGGCGTTGGCCTGGGCCTGGGCGGCTACTCCACCATTTGGCCCCTGTTCGGCGCTGCCAACCAGCTGCTGGCCGCTCTGGCTCTGCTGGCTGTCTGTGCCTGGCTGGGCAATATTGGCCGCAACAACAAGATGTTCTACTTCCCCATGTTCTTCATGCTGGTCGTGACTCTGTGCTCCCTGCTCCAGACCGCCATGGCCAAGGTCAAGGTCATCACCGCCGGCGGCGCTACCACCGCTCCTGTGATTCAGCTGGTCCTGGCCGTTGTCCTGTTCGTGCTGGCTATCGTGCTGGCCATCGAGGGCGTTCAGACCATCTTCGGCAAGAAGCAGGCTGCCAAGTAAGACGATTTTCTTCAAAAGCTGCGCAAAAGAGGACCCGGAATTTCCGGGTCCTCTTTTCTGTTGCCGGGACGGGCAAATGGTGGGGGAGAAATACCGGCCTGCCTTGCATTGTCCGGTCTTTCTGTGATATAGTAAAGGTAATGTCTGCCGGAGAAAGGGGGGAGGGGCCATGCGCCGCCGGCTTGTGGGATGGTTTCTGCTGGCTGAACTGGCCGTTTACCTGCTTTTCCTCTGGCTGGACCTGTTTTGCGGCGGAGCGGGAAGCGCTCCGGTCAAATACGCCGCCATCGCCCTGTGCTTTTTCTTTTCCCTGTACGGAAGTGTTCGGGGCGGAGAGCGGCTGGTGACCGCCGCGCTGGCCTTCACTCTGGGAGCGGATACCTTCCTTTTGCTGCTCGACGCTCGGTATCTGGCGGGAGTGCTGCTGTTTTGTGTCGTCCAGGGGCTGTACCTGGCCCGCATTTTGCGGGAAAACGGAGGACATGCCCTGTGGCCTCTGCGGCTGGGACTCTTTGCCGTGGCCTTGTGGGTTTTGAGACGGCTGGGCATGCTGTCTCTGCTGAATGGGGTGACAGCCTTTTACTTTAACAACTTTCTTGTGAATGTGATCCAGAGCCTGTCCCTCCGGGGCCTGCGTCTGCGCCTGTTCTCCCTGGGGCTCGCCCTTTTTTTGTGCTGTGATCTTTGCGTAGGCGCCTTCAATGAGCCTGGACTGGTCCCCAGTGCTGTATACTCCTTTGCGCGGGTGGGAATGTGGCTGTTCTATCTGCCCGCCCAGGTGCTGATTGCCCTGTCCGGTCTGCCCGATCCTGTTTTGCGAGGTCTTGATGATGAAAACCAGTAAATCCCTTTCCCTGCTGTTGTCTTTCCTCACCGCCCTGCTGGTGCTGTCAGGCTCCATTGCCGTTCCGCTGCTGTGCCGGTCCTTTTACTATGCCCACATCGGTCCTTTGGGCCTGGCGGAGTACACCGGTTTGTCGGTGGAACAGATCAAAGAGGCCTTCGGACAGGTGATGGATTTCTGCCTGGGACTGCGGCCTGATTTTGCCGCCGGAGTGCTGTGGTTCTCCCAGTCGGGAGCGGACCACTTTGCCGACGTGCGGAAGTTGTTTTTGCTGGACCTGTGGGTGCTGGTTTTATCCCTGGCCGCCCTGGTCCTGCTCTTTGCCTACTGCCGAAAAAGCAAGACCCGCCCCTATTGTTTCCGGGGCCGGGGCCCCGGCTTCTGGGCGGCGGCCGGCCTGGGGGTGTCCTTCCTGACGGTGGGCGGTCTGGCGGCGCTGGACTTCGACCGTTCCTTCGTGCTGTTCCACGCCCTGTTCTTCCCGGGCAAGGATAACTGGATCTTTGACTGGCAGACCGACCCGGTGATCCTGATCCTCCCCGAGGAATTTTTCCGCAACTGCGCCATCCTGATCCTGGCTCTGCTGCTGGTGTGGTGCGCCATCCTCATTGCCGCCGACCTGTGGGCCGGAAAGCGGCGGAAGCGGCAGGAGCAGATCGCCGCTGTGGCGGCAGCCTGCGGCGGGGACTGTTCCCGGTGTTCCGGGTGTCAATAAAGAAAAGAGGTGTGCCGGCTGGCACACCTCTTTTTAATTGGAAGATTTGAAGGCGAAAAACCGCTGGCCGAAGTAGTTGAGGACTACGAACAGGCCGGAGCCGGCCAGCATGGTCAGGTTGCCCTGGAGCTGCTGGCTCAGCCCCATGCCACCCAGCAGCCAGGCCGCCGCCGGCTTGGCCAGGCCGTAGGCCAGCAGGTAGCACACTGAGATATTGACCACGAACCGGAGGACCACGCCGGCCCCTTTTTCCCGGTTGCGGAAGGTAAAATGCTTGTTGAGAAAGAAGCTGACAATGCTGCCCACCACGTAGTTGGCGGCGGAGGAGATCCAATAGCCCGTGTCTCCCAGGCGGTGCAGGCCGGCCAGGTTGTAAAGCCCGAACATGACCCCATAGCCCACCAGGGTGTTGATAACACCCACCAGAATAAAGCGGAAAAAGGTGGGATCAAATATCTTTTTCAGTTTGTCCATCCGGTTTCGTTCCCTCACAGTGGTCGGCCACGATGTACCGGGGCCGGTCTTTGATCTCCTCGTAGATCTTGGAGATGTAGTAGCCGATGATGCCCAGGCAGATCATCAGGATGCTGCCGATGATCAGCTGGAGCAGAATGACAGTGGTGAAGCCCTCCAGAGCATGTCCCGTGAGCTTCTGCCACAGGGAATGGAGTCCCAGGACCACAGAGCACACAAAGACCACCACACCCAGCAGAGTGACCAGCTGGAGGGGCGCGGTGGAGAAGGAAGCGATGTTGGTCACGGCGTAGCGCACCAGGCTGCGGATGGACCATTTTGACTCCCCCTCCAGCCGGGGCTGGACCTCAAACTCCACCTGGGCAGTGGAAAACCCGATCCAGGAGGACAGGGCCCGGAAGAAGGCGTTTTTCTCCCGCATGGCCAGCAAGGTGTCTACGGCCCGGCGGTCCAGGAGCTTAAAGTCGGAGGCCCGTGACATGTCAATGCCGGTGGCCCGGCTGATCATGGAATAAAAGCTTTTGGCAGCAAAGGTGTGCAAGGGGTTTTCCTTGCCACGGTCGGCTTTGACGCCCTCTACCACCTGAAACCCCTTTTGCCACAGGCGGTACATTTCCACCACTTTTTCCGGGGGGTGCTGGAGGTCGCAGTCCATGACCACGGCGCAGTCGCCCTTGGCCTGTGCCAGTCCGGCGAAAATAGCCGCTTCCTTGCCGAAGTTCCGGGAAAACCGTACTCCCCGTACCTGGGGGAAGCGGTCTGTCTGGGCCTGGATGGCTGCCCAGGTACCATCCCGGGAACCGTCATCCACGAAGATGACCTCATGCTTGATCCCTGCCGCCGCCAGGATGGCGGTGACGGTGTCCGCCGCCCGGGGGACGGAGGCCTCCTCGTTGAAGGAAGGCAGGATCACCGACAACAGGCCCGATTTCAGTGTTTCTTCCATAGGTCATCTCCTGTTCTCGTAGGCTTTCTCAAAATCCGACTTGGGGGTGTACCGCTCCTGGAGCTTGACCACTACCCGGCCATCCAGTACCTGCACGCTGCCCTGGGCGGGGTAGAGGGTCATGTCCTGGAACTCCTGGGAGTCGGAGATCGCCAGCATGGTCTCCTCGTCCAGCTCCTCCACAGGGAAGTTGAGCCAGTCGTTTAGATAGTAGTAGAGGTGCTTGTTCAGGGAGATTACCGAATTTAAGGGTACGCTGTAGTGGTCCACCTGGGCATAACTGGGGATCTGGCTCTTGATCTGGTCGGCGGGAACGGCCCCCACCAGCGCGATCTCCATGCCGGGCTCGTAACCCGGACAGTCCTCGATCCGGGAGAGCAGCCGGGTGGCGTAACTCTCAGAGGCCCGGTGGGCCTGGGCGGAGGCGGTGTACAGCAGGTTGTTTGTGTTCAGGCAGAACAGCAGCAGAACGGCGGCCCATACAACGGCCACGGAGAGCGCAGTTCCGCGCTGGGTGGAAGTGTTGGGCAGCCCGTCGGCTAGGTCAGCCACCAGAAGTACCGCCAGATAGACAGTGACAAAGGCGTATTTCATCAGGGGAGTGGGGACGGAGTAGGGGGACAGCACCTGCATAAAATTGATCCCAAGGGGGAGCAGCGCCGCCATGGCCAGGGCGCCCAGAGGACGCCAGACCTCTTTCCAGAGGCCTTTGCCGGACAGCCGGGCCAGGAAGAAGCACAGCCCCAGGACCAGAGCTGCCAGGTCCAGGACCACCATCCACCGGCTGGTGAAGCCGTCCGAGGAACCGGCCACGAAGAAGAAGGCCACCACCTGCTTATAGGTGGACAGGAGCAGATGGGGCAGCTTGCCGAAGGGATATCCGGAACTGGCTGCGTCCATGCCCAGGTAGGACAGTAGCTTCAGGTCCTTTACCTTCAAAAAAACCAACAGAATCCCATAATAGAGAATGGCGCCGGCAGCTAGATAAGCCACCAGCCGCAGGCCAAGGGCCAGGGTCCCTTGAAAGCCGGACTCCGGGTCCAGACACTCCCGCAGCACCACCAGCAGGGACAGGGAAATGGCCACCGTCACATAGGCCTGATAGGTGCCCATGGCCAGGGCCAGAGCGAGCACGCCGCAAAGCCATCCCACTTTACAGCGCTTGGCCAGCCAGACGGACAGCACCGCCAGGAAAATGGCCAGACAGTAGGCCGAGGCGGTGAACATATAAAGGAAGGTGTAGCCCATACAGGGGAACGCTGCCATGACCGCTCCCGCCAGTCCGGCCAGGAGCTTGCTGCGGAGCTTCAGCAGGTCCACGGCAAAGGCGGCGGCCAGCCCCAGAAACAGCAGGGACAGCAGGCCGATGGCCGCCGGCATCTGGGTGAAGCTGTTCAGAGCGGAGGCGTAGTGGAGGAACCACCGGCCGGAGACCGTCATCTGCTGGGTGTCAAATACCCGGCTCAGACCGTCGCAGTTTGGAATAAGGTTGGTAAAGGCATATAGGTGGACCAGATAGCCGGTGATGACGCAGGAGAGGAAGGCGGCTTTCGGAGCCGCCGCCGCCCGGTCCCACCATTTGCGGCCCTGTTGGTCGATGGTCATAATGTTCCTCCTCATGTGCGCGGAGATACCACGAAGATGAGCGGCAGCCGCCGCACGAATCAACTACAGCGCGGTTGATTCAGTAGACATTATTATAGGCTTTTTTTTCCCGTATTGCAAGGGAATGGGGAGAAAGTCTGGGGCGGTCCGGAGGGACAGCCGGACAAGGAATCTGGAGAGGGGCGGAGCCCGGGAAGGAAAAAGGGAGGAGTATTTTGAAAAAACCTATTGACAAAACAGGGAAAGAGTAGTAATATCCAATCAACCCACAAGAATGATATGTATTTAGGAGGCGGCCATGGACAAATTGTTTCAACGGTTGCTTCGGCAAAATTTCCGGTTCGGGCGAATGTGCGCAGGATGCTGCCGCGGATAAAGAAGCCCCAACATCAACATAATAATAAAAGGAGATTTTGTCATGTCTAACCAATATAGATTCGAGACCCTTCAGCTCCACGTCGGTCAGGAGCAGCCCGATCCCGCTACCGATTCCCGGGCGGTGCCCATTTATCAGACCACCTCTTATGTGTTCCGCAACTCCGCCCACGCGGCGGCCCGGTTTGGCCTTGCCGACGCCGGCAATATTTACGGCCGTCTGACCAATTCCACCCAGGACGTGCTGGAGAAGCGCATCGCGGCTCTGGAGGGCGGCGTGGCCGCTCTGGCCACGGCCTCCGGCGCGGCGGCCATCACCTACACCATCCAGGCCCTGGCCCAGGCCGGGGACCATATCGTGGCTCAGAAGACCATCTACGGCGGCAGCTACAACCTGTTGGCTCATACGCTGCCCCAGTTCGGCGTTTCCACCACTTTTGTGGACGCCCATGACCTGGCGGCGGTGGAGGGCGCCATTCAGCCCAACACCAAGGCGGTCTATCTGGAGACCCTGGGCAATCCCAACAGCGATATCCCCGACATCGACGCCATCGCGGCCATCGCCCATAAGCACGGCCTGCCCTTGGTCATCGACAACACCTTCGGCACCCCCTATTGGATCCGGCCCATTGAGCACGGGGCCGATATCGTGGTCCACTCCGCCACCAAGTTCATCGGCGGTCACGGCACCACCCTGGGCGGCGTCATCGTGGACAGCGGCAAGTTCGACTGGAAGGCCAGCGGCAAGTACGCCCCCATCGTCGCCCCCAACCCCAGCTACCACGGCGTGTCCTTCGTGGATGCCGCCGGTCCCGCGGCCTTTGTCACCTACATCCGCGCGATCCTTCTGCGTGATACCGGCGCCACCATCTCTCCCTTCAACGCCTTCCTGCTCCTCCAGGGTGTGGAGACCCTGTCCCTGCGGCTGGACCGCCACGCGGAAAATACCAAGAAGGTGGTGGAGTTCTTGGTCAACCACCCCAAGGTGGCCCATGTCAACCACCCCAGCCTTCCCAACCACCCCGATCACGCCCTGTACGAGAAGTATTTCCCCAACGGCGGCGGCTCCATTTTCACCTTCGACATCAAGGGCGGCCAGGAGGAGGCCCACAAGTTTATCGACAGCCTGAAGATCTTCTCCCTGTTGGCCAACGTGGCCGACGTCAAGTCCCTGGTGATCCATCCCGCTACCACTACCCACTCCCAGTTGTCCCCCGAGGAGTTGGAGGACCAGGGTATCCATCCCAGCACCATCCGCCTGTCCATCGGTACCGAGCATATCGATGACATTTTGGAAGACCTGGCCCAGGCGTTTGACCAGGTGTAATACGCTCTCCCCCTCTTGGACAATGGCCGGGGCGCCCACCGCCGGGAAACGGGTGTTCCGGCCATTGCCCTGCACTTTATCGCTATAACAAGAAAGGAACTTCCCTATGATCTATCTGGATAACGCGGCTACCACCAAGACCAGTCCGGCCGCACAGCAGGCCATGCTGGACTGCATGGAACAGTTCTGGGGCAATCCCTCCAGCCTTCATACCCCCGGTCAGCGGGCGGCGGAGGCTCTGGCAAAGGCCCGGGAGGAGGTGGCCTCCTGCATCGGCGCCTCTCCCCGGGAGATCTATTTCACCTCCGGCGGCAGTGAGGCGGACAACCAGGCCATTCTCAGCGCCGCCCTGCTGGGCAAGCGGAAGGGCAAGACCCACCTGATCTCCACCGCCATCGAGCACCACGCGGTGCTCCACACCCTGGCCCGGCTGGAGAAGGAGGGGTTCTCCGTCACCCTGCTGCCTGTGGATGAGAGCGGCGTCGTGAAGGTGTCTGACGTAGCGGCCGCCATCCGGGAGGACACCGCCCTGGTTTCCATCATGTTTGCCAACAACGAGATCGGGTCTGTCCAGCCAATCCAGGAGATCGGGGCCCTGTGCCGGGAGAAGAAGATCCCCTTCCACACCGACGCGGTCCAGGCCGCGGGCCACCTGCCCATCGACGTGGTGAAGCAGAACATCGACATGCTCTCCCTGTCCGGGCACAAGTTCCACGGCCCCCGGGGCGTAGGTCTGCTGTATGTCCGCAAGGGCCTGCCGCTGCTGAACCTCATCGAGGGCGGCGCCCAGGAGCGGAGCAAGCGGGCGGGCACCGAGAACCTTCCTGCCATTGCGGGGATGGCCGTCGCGCTGAAGGAGGCCTGCGATCATTTGGAGGAAAACGCCAGGAAGGAGATCGTCCTCCGGGACCGCCTGATCGAGGGGCTGAGCAAGATCCCCCACAGCGCTCTTAACGGCGACCGTGAGCGCCGCCTGCCCGGCAACGTGAATTTCTGCTTCGAGGGTATCGAGGGTGAGTCCCTGCTGCTCCTGCTGGATGACAAGGGTATCGCCGCCTCCTCCGGTTCCGCCTGTACCTCCGGCTCTCTGGATCCCAGCCATGTACTGCTGGCCATTGGCCGGCCCCACGAGGTGGCCCACGGTTCCCTGCGGCTTACGCTCAGCGAGGAGACCACCCGGGAGGAGGTCGACCAGACCATTCAGGCGGTCACCGAAGTGGTAGCGCGGCTGCGCGCCATGTCCCCGGTGTGGGACGAGCTTCAGAAAGGAGTCAGACCCTATGTTATACAGTGAGAAGGTCATGGACCATTTTAGAAATCCCCGGAACGTGGGTGAGATTGAGAACGCCGACGGCGTGGGCCAGGTGGGCAACGCCAAGTGCGGCGATATCATGCGGATCACCCTGAAAATCGACGACGGCGTGGTGACGGACGCCAAGTTCGCCACCTTTGGCTGCGGCTCCGCCATCGCCACCAGCTCCATGGCCACGGAGATGATCAAGGGCAAGCCGGTGGAAGAGGCGCTGGAGCTGTCCAATCAGGCGGTGGTGGAGGCGCTGGACGGACTGCCCGCCCACAAGCTCCACTGCTCCGTTCTGGCTGAGGAGGCGGTGAAGGCCGCTGTCAAGGACTACTACGACAAGCATGGGATCACCTACGACCCCAAGCTGTTCTGCAACATGGACTGCGAGGGCTGCCACGCCCACGACGGGGAGTAACGCAGCAATCATATATGCCTTGTCATTGCCGGGGGACCCGCTGCGGGTCCTCCGGCCTGCTTTTGATAGGAAAAGACGAAAAAGAAATGGGCGCATCACCATGCGCCCATTTTGTATGCCCGCGTATTTGTCGGGTTCGTGAAGACTGTGCGGCCTGTCAAAAGAAAGGGAAAGGTGCTTGTGAGCCCGTCCGGACAGAGTCAGGGCGGAGAACCCGGAGGCGAAGAGGAGGCAGACTGCGTTCAGGCATGTGGACATCACCCGTCATCCGGCCGTGGGGCAGGGGATGTATTTTTCAAAACAGAAGTTCGTTTTCGGGACCTGGAGTCCGGAAAACTGGGGATGATTCCGTGGAAAATAGCGTAAAAACCGGGAAACAGGGGAGCGGGCTTTGTGAGAATGGAAAAAAGAAGGAGAGAGCGTAAAATTCGTCTTGACTTTTGGTGGAAAGCCCATATAATAATTCTAAAGCATTTTACCTAAAAAACTTTAACTAAAATGCCTGAACAAATTTGAGAGGAAGTTTGACCTATGGAGATCAATTTCGAAAACGTACGCGATATTATCGTGAATACCCTGAGCTGCGACGCCGACCAGGTGACCATGGAGACCAACCTGTTCGAGGACCTGGAGGCCGACTCTCTGGAGGCGGTTGAGCTGTCTCTGGCCCTGGAGGATGCCTTTGGTGTGGGCATCGCCGACGAGGATATGACCAAGATCAAGACTGTCAGCGACATCGTGGCCTATCTGGAGAGCAAGAAGCAGTAAGTTCGGGAATCACAGACGGGGCGTTTTCGCCCCGTCTTTTCCGGATTATACGGAATCAAATCTGTTGCGTTGACGAGAATAAGGAGTTGTCCATGGAATTACAGGAACTTTACAGCCTGATGGAGCGTTTTGCCTCCTCCGGCCTGACAGAGCTGGAGTGGGAGCAGGGGGAAGAAAAGGTCCACCTGCGCCGGGAGCCGGCCCCTGTGGTCCGGGCGGAGAACCCGGTGCCTGTGGCTGCCGCCGCCCACGCGCCTGCCCCCGCACCCGTCCCGGAGAAGCGGGCGGAGGGCGACCTGGTGAAGGCGCCCCTGGTGGGCGTCTTTTACGCCGCTCCCGCCCCGGGGGAGGCGCCCTTTGCCGCACCCGGAAAGCAGGTGAAGAAGGGGGAGACCCTGTGTCTGCTGGAGGCCATGAAGATGATGAGCGAGGTCCCCGCCCCCGCCGACTGCGTGGTGGAGGAGGTCCTGGCCAAGGACGGCGAGGCCGTGGGCTACGGCCAGCCCCTGTTCCGGGTCCGGAAGGTGTAAGGCCATGCTGAAGCGTGTTTTGATCGCCAACCGGGGAGAGATCGCCCTGCGGATCATCCGGGCCTGCCGGGAACTGGATGTGGAGACGGTAGCCGTCTATTCCGAGGCCGACGAGAGTTCTCTGGCCGCCCAGCTGGCCACCTGTTCCCTGTGCATCGGACCGGCCCGGGCGGCGGACAGCTATCTGAATCAGGACGCCCTGCTGACGGCGGCCCGGATCACCGGCTGTGACGCCATCCATCCGGGTTACGGCTTCCTTTCGGAGAATCCGGATTTCGCCGACCGCTGCGTCCAGGCGGGGCTGAAATATATCGGGCCCTCCGGCGACGTGATCCGGAAGATGGGCAGCAAG
The DNA here is from genome assembly GCF_021531815.1 of Pseudoflavonifractor phocaeensis. Lineage (GTDB taxonomy): Bacteria > Bacillota > Clostridia > Oscillospirales > Oscillospiraceae > Lawsonibacter > Lawsonibacter phocaeensis_A. The sequence goes on along the minus strand of NZ_JADYUM010000003.1, from coordinate 190,963 downwards.
GCTGCCGCCCGCACCCTGGCCCAGAACGCCGGCGTGCCGGTGGTCCCCGGCTCCGACGGTCCCCTGTCCGGGGTGGAGCAGGCCAGGGAAGTGGCCGGCCAGGTAGGTTATCCCGTCCTGCTGAAAGCCTCCGCTGGCGGCGGCGGACGGGGCATGCGCCAGGTGGAGCGGCCCGAGGACCTGGAGGGGGCCTATCAGGCCGCCCAGGCGGAAGCCGTGGCCTGCTTTGGCGACGGGGAGATGTATCTGGAGAAGCTGGTCCTGAATCCCCGGCATATTGAATTTCAGATCATGGCGGACAGCCAGGGCCATGTGGTCCACCTGGGGGAGCGGGACTGTTCCATCCAGCGCCGCCGCCAGAAGCTGGTGGAGGAGTCCCCCTCCCGGGCGCTGACTCCGGAGCTGCGGGAAAAGATGGGGGCGGCCGCTGTGGCTGCCGCCAGGGCCGCGGGCTATGTGGGGGCCGGCACGGTGGAATTTGTGCTGTCCCCGGAGGGAGACTTCTATTTTATCGAGATGAACACCCGGATCCAGGTGGAGCACCCGGTCACCGAGCTGGTCACCGGAGCGGACCTGGTAAAGGAGCAGCTGCGGGTGGCCGCGGGACTGCCCCTGTCCTTTACCCAGGAGGAGGTGAAGGTGTCCGGTCACGCCATTGAGTGCCGGATCAACGCCGAGGACCCGGAGCACGAGTTCCGCCCCTGTCCGGGTAAGACGGAGTTCCTCCACCTCCCCGGCGGACCGGGGGTGCGGGTGGATACCGCCCTGTACACCGGCTATGAGGTGCCCCCTTACTACGACTCCCTGGTGGCCAAGGTGCTGGTCCACGCCCCTACCCGTTTGGAGGCGATCCGCCGGATGCGCCGGGCGCTGGAGGAACTGGTCATTGAAGGCTATCCCACCAACGCCGCTTTAGCCCATCTGATCATGCATGATCCTGAGTTCGTCCGGGGCCAGTATGACACCGGCTTTTTGGACGGCCATCTGGAAAAGCTGTTGGAGCTGGCACGGACCTGTGACCAGCTCACCACCGGAAAGGAGTAAACGTGAACGGATTGTTTCGCCAGCGCCGGGACCGGCTGCTGACTTACCAGGCCATGCGGGAGGGGAAGCTGACTCCCTCCCGGCGCATCACCTGCCCCGCCTGCGGGGCGGAGAGCGCTGCGCTGGACTGGAACCGGAATTATCAGGTTTGCCCGAAGTGCGGCCACCACAACCCCGTGGAGGCCTACTACCGCCTGTCCATGATCCTGGACCCCGGCTCCTTCCAGGAGCTGGAGGAGAAGCTGTCCCCCGCCGATCCCCTGGCGTTCCCCGGCTATCCCCAGAAGCTGAAGGCTCTGGAGGAGGACACGGGACTGCGGGACGCCGCCGTGGCGGCGGTAGGCATGGTGGAGGGCCACAAAGCGGTCTTTGTGGTTTTGGACAGCCGGTTTCTTATGGGCAGCATGGGAACGGCGGTGGGAGAGAAGGTGACCCGGGCGGCGGAGTACGCGGAAAAGCGGAAGCTGCCTCTGGTCATTTTCGCCGCCAGCGGCGGAGCCCGGATGCAGGAGGGCATTTTCTCCCTGATGCAGATGGCAAAGACCGCCGCCGCCATCCGGCATTTCCAGGACAGGGGCGGACTGTATATTTCCTGCCTCACCCACCCCACCACCGGCGGGGTGACAGCCAGCTTTGCCTCTCTGGGGGACATCATGCTGGCAGAGCCCGGGGCCCTCATCGGCTTTGCCGGTCCCCGGGTCATTGAGCAGACCATCGGAGAAAAGCTGTCGGAGGGCTTCCAGCGGGCGGAATACCTGCTGGACCACGGCTTCCTGGACCAGATCGTCCCACGGGACCAGTGGCGGTCCGTCCTGGGCCGTCTGCTGGCTCTCCATGAGAAGGGGGGGCGCGCCTGATGAGCAAATATTCACCGGAGGAGAAGGTGAAGATCGCCCGGAACCCGGGACGTCCGGGGACGGCGGACTTCATCGACGCCCTCTTTACCGATTTCTTTGAACAGCGGGGAGACCGGTTGAGCCGGGAGGACGGCAGCATCCTGGGCGGCATCGCCCGGTTCCATGGCCGTCCCGTTACCGTCATCGGCCACCGGAAGGGCAAAAACCTGGAGGAGAACCTGCGCTGCAACTTCGGGATGCCCGGCCCTGAGGGCTACCGGAAGGCCCAGCGTTTGATGAAGCAGGCGGAGAAGTTCGGCCGGCCCATCATCACCTTCGTGGATACCCCGGGCGCTTACCCGGGCAAGGAGGCGGAGGAGCGGGGCCAGGGCGAGGCCATCGCCCAGAGTCTGGCCCTGATGAGCTCCCTCACCGTCCCTGTCATCGCTGTGGTCACCGGAGAGGGAGGCAGCGGCGGAGCCCTGGCTCTGGCTGTGGCCAACCGGGTGCTCATGCTGGAGCACGCCGTCTACTCCGTTTTGTCTCCCGAGGGCTTCGCCTCCATTCTGTGGAAGGATTCCTCCCGCAGCGGAGAGGCCTGCGAGGTGATGAAGCTCACGGCCCAGGACCTGCGCCGGGGCGGCATCGTCCAGGGCGTCCTGCGGGAGCCCGAGGGAGGGGCCCATACCGACTGGCAGGCCACGTTCCGCACGGTGGACGCGGCCCTGCGAAAGGAACTGGCCGGTCTGGACAAGCTGAAGGGTCCCGCTTTGGCCCAGCAGCGCTATCAAATGTTCCGCGCTATGGGGCAGGGTCTGCCTCCGGCGGGGAAGGAGGAACCATGAGCGCACCCAAGATCCTTGCCACCGGCCGGTGTCTGCCGGAACGAGTGGTGACCAACGAGGAACTGAGCCGGCAGGTGGACACCAGCGACGAGTGGGTGTTCAGCCGCACCGGCATCCATAACCGCCATTTCTGTACCAAGGAGTCCGGGCTGGACCTGGCTGTGGGGGCTGCCCGTCAGGCCCTGGAACGGGCGGGGCTGGGCGCGGAGGACGTCGGGGTGTGCCTGGTGGCCACCTTCAGCCCAGACTTCGCCAGCCCCTCCACGGCCTGCCTGCTGCAAAAGGAACTGGGCCTGAAGGAGGACACCGTCTGTTTCGACCTGAATGCCGCCTGCGCCGGCTTCCTGTATGGCATGAAGACCGCCCACGCTCTGCTGGCGGACGCCCCCCGGCCCCACGCCCTGGTGGTGGGCTGCGAGGTCATCAGCCGGGTGCTGGATATGACCGACCGGAACACCTGCGTCCTCTTCGGGGACGGCGCGGGTGCGGCGGTGTTCCGCCGGGACGAGGAGGCGGTGTGGCACACCGTGTTCGGCTCCCGGGGCGACGCGGAGAGCATCATGGTGGAGGGCCCCGGCCCGGTACGCTCCACCGTCCATATGGACGGCAAAGCGGTGTTCCGCTTCGCGGTGGAGGTGGTGGAGAAGTCGATTCGGCAGCTGCTGGAGGCGGAGGGCTGCGGGATAAACGACCTGGACCTGGTGGTCTGCCATCAGGCCAACGCCCGCATCATCGACTTTGTGGCCAAAAAACTCGGCGCCCGGGAAGGGCTGTTTTATAAAAATATGGACCGCTACGGAAATACTTCGGCGGCCAGCATCCCCATGGCGTTGGACGAGCTGTCCCAGGCAGGAACATTGAAGCCCGGGATGCGGGTCCTCACCGTGGGCTTCGGCGGCGGCCTCACCTGGGCAGGCGCCCTGCTCAAGTGGTAAGTTTTAGTCTATAGGGTTAGGAGATTTCACCGCTGCGGCGGCGAGTGAATTTTGGAGCCATCCAAAAGTCACCAAAAGATGGCCGGGAGAAGGCCAGGCCGGCCAAGCACTACGCCGCACAATTCGGAAACGCAGGTGCCGGTATTCAGCGGTTGTCTGTATTCAAATTCACTCGGCTCAGGGCCAAAGGCCCGGATGGCGGGGCAGCAAAACCAAGGAATGCGCGCCGGACGCAAGGAATACTTTCCCAATCGAACTTTCATCGGGTCCGGGCCCGCAGGCCCGGGGAACTTTGGCTACTTTCCTTCCCTGGAAAGTAGCTCGCCCGGGGGCGAAACTTCTCCGCCCCCCGTCCCGCCCGCAGGCGAAATCCTCAGAAAACTAAAATTTGCCATACAACCATCAAACCAACGGAACCATCCGTAAGGAGAGATCATATGAAGCTGAACGAATTGCTGGGGACTGAGTTCCCCCTGATCCAGGGCGGCATGGCCAATATCGCCACCGGCGAGTTCGCCGCCGCCGTGTCCAACGCGGGGGCCCTGGGCCTCATCGGCGCCGGCGGCATGAATGCCGACAGCCTCCGGGAAAACATCCGCCGCTGCAAGGCGCTGACCAACAAACCTTTCGGCGTCAACATCATGCTCATGAACCCTGCCGCCCCCGAGATGGCCAAGGTGGTGGTGGAGGAGGGCGTCAAGGTGGTCACCACCGGAGCCGGCGTCCCCAGCCAGTATGTTCCCGCCTGGAAAGAGGCCAGGATTAAGGTGTTTCCCGTCGTGGCCGCCACCACGCTGGTCCGCCGGCTGGAACCCCTGGGTGTGGACGGCTTCATCGCCGAGGGCACCGAGAGCGGCGGCCACGTGGGCGAGCTGACCACTATGGCCCTGGTACCCCAGGTGTGCGACATGACGGACCTGCCGGTGATCGCCGCCGGCGGCATCGCCAGCGGCAGGCAGCTGGCCGCCGCCTTCGCCCTGGGAGCCTGCGGCGCTCAGATCGGCACCTGCCTGTTGGTCAGCGAGGAGTGCCCCATTCACGATAACTACAAGCAGGCCCTGCTGAAGGCCAAGGACAGCGACACCACCGTCACCGGCCGCTCTGTGGGCGCCCCGGTCCGGGTCCTGAAAAACCAGATGACCCGGGAATATATCAGCCGGGAGAAGGCCGGCGCTGACAAGATGGAGCTGGAGAAGTACACCCTGGGCTCCCTGCGCCGGGCTGTCTTTGACGGCGATACTAAGACCGGCTCCCTGATGGCGGGCCAGGTGGCTGGCATGCTCCACGAGATCCGCCCCCTGCGGACCATTCTGGAGGAGCTGTGCGCCGGCTGCCATTCCACCGCCGCGCAGCTGGCCCGGGAGGTGTAACAGGTGAAATTAGCGTTTGTATATGCTGGCCAAGGCAGCCAGAAGGTGGGCATGGGCCGGGACTTCTATGAGCGGTACCCGGAGTTTGCCTCCGTGATGGACAGCGCGCCTGTGGACTTTGACCTGAAGCAGCTGTGCTTCGATGGCCCGGAGGACCGGCTGTCCCAGACCCGGTATACCCAGCCCTGTATGGTGGCCTTTGCCATCGGCGTCACAGAACTGCTCTACAGCCGGGAGATCTATCCCCAGGCGGCTGCGGGCCTGTCCCTGGGGGAGTACTCCGCCCTGTACGCCGCCGGGGTGCTGGACCGGAACACCGCCATCCGCACCGTGGCCCTCCGGGGAAAAGCCATGGAGGAGGCCGCCGCCGGCCTGGAGTGCGGTATGACCGCCGTCCTGGCCCTGGACCGGGAGAAGCTGCAGACGGCCTGTGACCGGGCAGCGGAGCTGGGCGTGGTCCAGATCTGCAACTACAACTGCCCCGGCCAGCTGGTCATCGGCGGCGAAAAAGCCGCCGTGGACAGGGCGGGGGAGATCGCCAAGGAGCTGGGGGCCAAGCGCTGCATGCCCCTGAAGGTCAGCGGCCCCTTCCACACCAGGCTGATGAAACCGGCGGGGGACGTGCTGCGGAAGCATTTTGAGACCATTACCTTCCATAAGATGGAAATTCCCGTCTATTTCAACTGCAAGGGCGGCCCCAAGGCGGAGGAGGAATCCATTGCCGCCCTGCTGGAGCGGCAGGTCCAGTCCTCCGTCTACTGGGAGGACACCATCCGCCGCATGGAGGCGGACGGGGTGGACACCATCGTGGAGATCGGGCCGGGCAAGACCCTGTCCGCCTTCGTGAAAAAGACCGCCCCCTCCATCCGTACCTACAACATCGATACCGCCGATGACTTCGAGAAGGTCGCGGCGGCTCTGAAAGGAGAAGACCTATGACCATGAAGGGTGCTGTGGCTCTGGTCACCGGCGGCAGCCGGGGGAACGGCCGGGCCATCTGCCTGGAACTGGCCCGCCGGGGGGCGGCTGTGGCCGTCAATTACGCAGGCAACGAGGCCGCCGCCCAGGAGACGGTGGAGGCCTGCCGGGCACTGGGCGCGGAGGCTGAGGCCTTCCGGGCCGATGTGGCCGATCCCGCTGCCTGCGAGGAACTGGTAAAGGCGGTGAAGGACCGCTTCGGCAAAGTGGACATTCTGGTGAACAACGCGGGCATCACCCGGGACGGCCTGCTGATGACCGCCAAGGCCGAGGACCTGGACCGGGTGCTGGACACCAATCTGAAGGGGGCCTATTTCTGCATGAAGGCCGCCTCCAAGCTGATGATGCGCCAGCGCTTCGGGCGGATCGTCAACCTGTCCAGCGTGGTGGGCCTGCGGGGCAACCCGGGGCAAACGGGCTATGCCGCCAGCAAGGCGGGGATTCTGGGCCTGACCAAGGCCGCCGCCAAGGAGCTGGCCGGGCGGAACATCACCGTCAACGCCGTGGCTCCCGGCTTTATTGACACGGATATGACCGCCGTTCTGCCGGAGAAGGCCAAGGAAGCCATGCTGTCCACCATCCCCATGGGCCGTCCCGGCGCCCCTGAGGACGTGGCGCGGGCGGTGGCCTTCTTCGCGGAGCAGGATTCCGCCTATATCACCGGCCAGGTGCTGTGTGTGGACGGCGGAATGGCGGTGTAATGAGGTGAAGGATATGGAAAAACGCAGAGTAGTCATTACCGGTATGGGGACCGTGAACCCCACCGGCAATACGGTGGCGGAGAGCTGGGAGGCTGTGAAGGCCGGCAAATGCGGCATCGGCCCCATTACCCGCTATGATACCGCCAACCAGAAGGTAAAGCTGGCCGGAGAGGTGAAGGACCTGGATGTGGACGGCCTGCTGGGCAAGCGGGACGCCAAGAAGATGGACCGCTTCACCCAGTTTGCCCTCATCGCCGCCGACCAGGCCATGGCCGACAGCAGTCTGGACCGGGAGAAGGAAGATCTGGACCGCTGCGGCGTGCTGATCTCCAGCGGCATCGGCGGCTTTGAGACGGTGGGGGGGGCCTATGAGCGCGGCCTGGCCAAGGGCTTTGACTCCGTGTCCCCCTTTATGATCCCCATGATCATCTCCAACATGGCGGCGGGCCATGCCGCCATCCGCTACGGCTTCCGGGGCATGTGCTCCTGCGTGGTCACCGCCTGTGCCGGCGGTACCAACGCCGTGGGCGACGCCTTCCGCCACATTCGGGACGGTTACGGCGACGTGATGCTGTGCGGCGGCGCTGAGGCCGCGATCACCCCTCTGGCCATGGGCGGCTTCACCGCCATGAAGGCCCTCACCGACAGCCAGGACCCTCTGGCGGCCTCCATCCCCTTTGACGCCCGGCGTTCCGGCTTTGTCATGGGGGAGGGCGCGGGTATCCTGGTGCTGGAGGAGTACGAGCACGCCAAGGCCCGGGGCGCCAAGATCTATGCCGAGGTGCTGGGCTACGGCGCCAACTGCGATGCCCACCATATCACCGCTCCCGCCCCCGGCGGAGCGGGCGGAGCCGCTTGTATGGCCCAGGCCCTGGCCGATGCCGGGATCGCCCCTGAGGCGGTGGATTATATCAACACCCACGGCACCTCCACTTCCATGAACGACGCCTGTGAGACAGCGGCCATCCACACCACCTTCGGGGAGCACGCCAAGAAACTGATGGTCAGCTCCACCAAGTCCATGACCGGCCACCTGCTGGGCGCCGCCGGCGCGGTGGAGGCCATCTTCACCGCCCTGGCCCTGAAGGAGGGCTTTGTTCCCGCCACCATCGGCTATGAGCAGCCCGATCCGGCCTGCGATCTGGACATCGTGCCCAACCAGGGCCGTGAGGCGGAGATCAAGGTGGCACTGTCCAACTCCCTGGGCTTCGGCGGCCACAACGCCGCCATCGTGCTGAAGAAGTGGGAGGAGGACTGAATATGGAACTGAACATCGACCAGATCGAGGCCTTGCTGCCCCACCGCTACCCCTTCCTGCTGGTGGATAAGATCACGGCCTGTGAACCTGGCCAGAGCGCCAAGGGCATCAAGTGCGTAACTGCCAACGAGCCCTTTTTCCAGGGACATTTCCCCGGCTATAAGGTGATGCCCGGTGTCCTCATCATCGAGGCCCTGGCCCAGGTGGGGGCGGTGGCCATTCTCACCGTGCCGGAGAACAAGGGCAAGCTGGCGCTGTTCGGGGGCATCAAGAACGCCCGCTTCAAGCAACAGGTCCGTCCCGGCGACGTGCTGGAACTGGAGTGTGAGCTCACCGCCCAGCGGGGGCCTGTGGGCTTCGGCACCGCCACCGCCAAGGTGAGCGGAAAGACCGCCTGCAAGGCGGAACTGACCTTTGCGCTGACGGAAAGTCCAGCCTCCTCTTGCTGAACCGGTAAACTTTTGATATACTGGAATCAGCATGGAAAAAATGACTGTTTTCAGATACAATGGCGGATTCCGGTGCAGTGAGGAGGAAGAACGTTGCTGGAGGAAAGCTTTGACGAGGTGTATACCAAATTCAAACTGCATTTTTATCAGGAGATATTTTCCCGTTTTCAAAGCCGGGAGGCTACGCTGACGGCGGTGGAGACCTTCTGTATGGAGATCATCCAGGCGCTGAAGGAGCCGACGATCAACGAATTTGCCTCCTTTGTCCACATCTCATCCCCCAATGCCGCCTATAAGGTAAACAGCCTAATCCAAAAGGGCTATGTGGAAAAGGTCCAGTCACCCTATGACCGCCGGGAGTATCATCTGCGGCCCACCCAAAAGTATCTGGATTACTACAACATCAGCAGCACCTACCTTCAGGAAGTGATGGGCCGGATCAAAAACCGGTTTACGCCGGAAGAGACCGAGCAGCTGGACCATATGCTCCATGTGGTGGGTGAGGAACTGATGCCTGAGGTCAAGATGAAAGAAAAGTAAGACGTGCCGGCTGACGGTTCAAAATGAAAACCTCCCTCTGTCATTTTGACAGAGGGAGGTTTTGCTGTAGCCGTCTCTCCGAAGATGGGGTGAATCTGAGTTTACCGGCGTATTGAAGCAGTGCTTCGTGAAGGCAGAACGCTGACCTGGCCCCATAATTCCCGCCTGGAATAAACAGCTCAGGAAAGCATATTCTGCAGTCCGGCCGGAAAGATGGATGGCCATCCACCCAAACGGTTGACCGTGGGGAGAAAATCTAGTACAATGGCTTTACTGTGCGCGGCCTAGAGAGGGCCGAAGGATAAAGGAGGTTCTCGGAATGGAGAAAAGAGAGAATTTTTCTTCCCGCCTGGGATTTTTGCTGATCTCGGCGGGGTGTGCCATCGGGCTGGGGAACGTTTGGCGGTTCCCCTATATCGTGGGGCAGTATGGCGGCGCCGCTTTTGTGCTGGTGTACCTGTTATTTCTGGCGGTCCTGGGCCTGCCCGTCATGGTAATGGAGCTGGCTGTGGGCCGGGCCAGTCAGAAGAGCATGGCCCGGTCCTTCCACGTACTGGAGCCCAAAGGCTCCAAGTGGCACCTGTACAGCTGGGTGGGCTTTGCCGGAAACTACCTGCTGATGATGTTCTATACCGTCATCGCCGGGTGGCTGGTGCTGTACTGCGGCAAGATGGCCATGGGGGACTTTACCGGCCTGAGCGCCGACGGTGTGGCCGGTGAGTTTTCCGCCCTGATGGGAAAGCCGGGGATCATGCTGCTGTTCATGGCCCTGGTCATCCTGCTGGGTATGGCAGTGTGTCTCCAGGGTCTCCAGAACGGCGTGGAAAAGGTGACCAAGCCCATGATGCTGTGTCTGCTGGTGCTGATGCTGGTGCTGGCGGTCCGCTCCCTGACGTTGGCGGGAGGCGCCGAGGGCCTGCGCTTCTACCTCTGGCCCAACTTCCGGAATCTGATGTACGACGCGGAGGGAAAGTGGATCCTGGGAGAGGCCGTGTTCGCCGCCATGGGCCAGGCGTTCTTCACCCTGTCTCTGGGCATCGGCGCCATCGCCATTTTCGGCAGCTACATCGACAAGAGCCACTCCCTCGGAGGTGAGGCCCTGCGCATCTGCGGCCTGGACACCTTCGTGGCCTTCGTGGCGGGACTGATCATTTTCCCCGCCTGCTCCGCCTACGGCGTGGCCCCCGGGGCCGGTCCCTCCCTGGTGTTCATCACCCTGCCCAACATTTTCAACGAGATGCCCATGGGCCGCCTGTGGGGGACGCTGTTCTTCGTCTTCCTGTCCTTCGCTGCCATGTCTACCATCATCGCCGTCTTTGAAAACATCATTTCCTTCTCCATGGATATGTGGGGGTGGAGCCGCAGAAAGGCGGTGGCGGTCAATTGCGTGGCGGTGCTGCTTCTGTCCGCACCCTGTGCCCTGGGCTTCAACCTGTGGTCCGGCTTCACCGTCCTGGGTATGGACATCTCCGGCATTGAGGACTTCCTGGTCAGCCAGAACGTCCTGCCTCTCGGGTCCCTGGTCTATCTGGTGTTCTGCGTCTCCCGCCGGGGCTGGGGCTGGGAGAACTTCCTGGCCGAGGCCAACACCGGCGCCGGACTGAAGTTCCCCAGGGGCGTACGGCCCTATGTGACCTATGTTTTGCCGGTGGTGGTGCTGTTCATTTTCTTCATGGGCTATTGGAACCAGTTTTTTGCCTGAGAGGACCTGTGGGGCGTCCGGGCATTTCCGATGAAAAAGAGTCCAAGACGCGGGCCGCCCGCTTCCGGCGGCCCGCGTTTTCTGCCTCTGATGCCGCTCGGGACGGAACGCAGGAAAAAGACGCTTGTAAAAATCGGGATCGGAGAAAAAAGCAGTCGAAAATTTCGGCGAGATATGGTATCATATAAAAATAACGTGAACGCGCGCCTGTCTGAGCGCGGGGCGTTCCGTCAGAAGTGGTGATCAGATGAAAAAGACGAAAGACCAGGTTCGGGCCATTGTGGAGGCGCTGAAAGAGCTGTATCCCGATGGGATCTGTTCCCTGGAGTACCGCAAAGACTATGAACTGCTGTTTTCCGTGCGGCTGGCGGCCCAGTGTACGGACGAGCGGGTGAACAAGGTGACCCCGGCCCTTTACGCCCGGTTCCCCACCCTGGAGTCCCTGGCCCAGGCGGACATCAGCGAGGTGGAGGAATATATCCACTCCACCGGCTTTTTCCGGGCCAAGGCCCGGGACATCGTGCTGGCCTCCCAGATGCTGGTCCGGGAGTACGGCGGGAAGGTGCCGGATACCATGGAAGACCTGCTGCGGCTGCCCGGCGTGGGCCGCAAGACGGCCAACCTGATCCTGGGGGACGTCTACCATACCCCCGGCGTGGTGGTGGCCGACACCCACTGTATCCGCATCTCCGGCCTGCTGGGCCTTACCGACGGCTCCAAAGACCCCGGCAAGGTGGAGCAGCAGCTCCGGGCCATTCTGCCCCCTGAGGAATCCAATGACTTCTGCCACCGGCTGGTCCTCCATGGGCGGGCGGTGTGCATTGCCCGCCGTCCCCAGTGTCAGAACTGCGTTCTGCGGCCCTGGTGTGATTACTTCACCAAAAACGGCGGGGAAGACAAAGAAAAATCCAAGGAAAAGAAGGGGCAGAAGTGAAGCGGTTTTATCGGGGTCTGATTTACGGCGCGGGGATCTTGGTGCTGGCCATGGGCCTGACGCTGAATACCAAGACGGGGCTGGGCGTTTCGCCGATTTTATCGGTGTCCTACAGTGTCTATCAGATCACGGGAATCAGCATGGGAGACGTCACATTTATCCAATACTGCATTTTTGTGGCGGCGGAGTTTGCCCTGCGGGGAAAAAACCGCCGCTGGTACGATCTGCTCCAGCTGCCTTTCAGTCTGGTGTTCAGCCGCCTTCTGAACGTGTTTGACCGGCTGGTGGCCTACGATCCACTGACCCACGGCCTGGTATCCAATCTGCTCATGCTGGCCCTGGCCATCGGGGTCACCGGCGTGGGGATCACCATGACGGTGAATATGCGCCTGGTACCCAATCCCGGAGACGGTATCGTTCAGGCTCTGGCGGAGCGGATCGGCAGGGACCAGGGCTTTACCAAGAACATTTTTGACATCGGCTGTGTGGCCACCACCTGTATCCTGTGCATGGTGGAGGTGGGCCATATCGTGGGTGTCGGCGTGGGCACCATCATCGCTATGCTGGGCGTAGGCCGGGCGGTGGCAGTGGTCAACTACTTCTTCAAGGATAAAATGTGCCGTGCCGCGGGGCTGGACGGAGCGCCGGCCAAACCCCGGACGGAATGTGAGAGGGAATTGTCCCGAGAATAAGGAGATGAGCCTATGGCATACCGCCCTCTGGCGGATGAGATACGGCCCCAAAACCTGGACCAGGTGGTGGGGCAGAAGCATATTTTGGGCAAGGACGGCCTGCTGCGTCGGATCATCGAGGGCGGCAGCGTCCCCAATCTGATCTTCTACGGCCCCTCCGGGACGGGAAAGACCACTGTGGCCAACATCATTGCCCAGCGGACCAACCGGCCCCTCCACCGGCTCAATGCCACCACCGCCTCCATCTCCGACATCAAGGACATCATGGCGGACATCGGCACCCTCATGGCCCCGGAGGGAGTGCTGCTTTACCTGGACGAGATCCAGTATTTCAACAAAAAGCAGCAGCAGTCCCTTTTGGAGTTTATGGAAGACGGCCGCATCACCCTCATCGCCTCCACCACGGAGAACCCCTTTTTCGCGGTGTTTGGGGCGGTGCTGTCCCGGGCCACTGTCTTTGAGTTCAAGCAGATCACAGCGGAGGACGCCCTCCCCGCCATCGACCGGGGGATCTCCATTATGGAGGAGCGGCTGGGAGCGCAGGTGGTCTGTGAGGACGGGGTGCGGGAGCACATTGCCTGGGCCTGCGGCGGAGACATCCGGAAGGCCATGAACGCCATTGAGCTTTTGCTCAGTGCCGCCAAACGCCAGCAAGGGAAACTCCTTGTCAGCTTGGAGGACGCCAAAACCGTGGCCCAGAAGTCGGCCATGCGCTACGACCGGGAGGGAGACGCCCATTTCGACATTGCCTCCGCCCTGATGAAATCCATGCGGGGCTCCGACCCCGACGCCGCCCTCCACTATTTGGCCCGGCTGCTGGAGGCGGGGGATATGATCACCGCCATCCGACGCATCCTGTGCTCCGCCAGCGAGGACGTGGGGATGGCCTATCCCATGGCCATCCCCATCGTCAAGGCCTGTGTGGATAACGCCCTCCAGCTGGGCCTGCCCGAGGCGAGGCTGCCGCTGGCCCAGGCGGTGGTGTTGCTGGCCACCGCGCCCAAGTCCAACTCGGTCTATGAGGGCATCGCCGCCGCCATGGCTGACGTCCGGGCGGGGAAGGCGGGGGACATCCCCCGCCAGCTGCAGAATGTCCACGCCGACTCGGCTGGGCTGGAGCGGGAGCAGGGATATTTGTATCCCCACGATTTCCCCGGCCACTGGGTGGAGCAGCAGTACCTGCCTGAGGAGCTGAAGGGGGTACACTACTACCGCTACGGCGACAACAAGACGGAGCAGGCCGCGAGGCGGTATTGGGATGAATTGAAAAAACAGGGCGGAAAGCCCTGACCGCCGGCAAAGGATCTCTCACGATCTGCATGCGGGCATGAGAGATCAACTGGGGAGGAGGCGCCATGCGAATACTTGCCATCTTTGCCTCCGCCTTCTCCGCCGCGGTGTTTCTGGCAAATTATGTTCTCCCGGAGAACTGCTGGCTTCCGGTGGGGGGAGGGCTGGCCCTGCTGGGACTGGCCCTGTGGCTCCTGCTGCGCAGCCGGACCAGACCCCGGAAGGTCTGCGCCCTCCTGTGCGCCGGGGCCGCAGTGGGTCTGATTTGGACGGCGATCTACACCGCCATCTTTTTCCAGCCCGCCCGGGAGTTGGACGGACGCACTGTCAGGCTGTCGGCCACGGTGGCCGACTGGCCCCAGGAGACGGACTACGGCTGGTCCGTCCTGGTCCGGGCGGACACGGATACCTTCGTCCGCCTGTCCGCCATTCTCTATGTGGACGAGCAGGGGGCGGACCTGCGTCCGGGGGACCGGCTCTCCACGGTGGCCCACTGCACCCTGGGGGACCGCACCTTCGCCGGGGAGGAGATCACCTACTACACCGCCAAGGGGATTTTCCTCCGGGCCCAGACCTATGGGCGGCTGGACATCCAGCGGCCCGGGCGTGTCCCGGTTTGGGATTGGCCCGCGGTACTGTCCCGGGATTTGAAGCGGTCCATTGCCGGTGTTTTCCCGGAGGACGTGTCCCCGCTGATCCGGGGGCTGGTCACGGGCAACCGGGACAGCCTGACCGATGCGTTCACCAGCTCTCTGCAGCGGGTGGGACTGTCCCACACGGTGTCGGTGTCCGGGATGCACCTGGCATTTCTGGCGGCCCTGGTGGCTGCGCTCATGGGGCGGGGGAAGCGGAGCACCGCCCTGGTGACCATCCTGTTTGTGCTTGCCTTCTGCGGCGTGGCGGGCAGTACCCCCTCGGTGACCCGGGCGGCGGTGATGATCCTGCTGCTCCAGATCGCGCCCCTGCTGGGCCGGGAGCGGGACGGCCCTACCGCCCTGGCCTTTGCCCTGATGCTCCTGCTGGCCTGGAACCCCTTTTCCGCGGCCCATGTGGGGCTCCAACTCTCCTTCGGAGCGGTGGCCGGCATTCTGCTGGTGTCAGACACCATTCAGGTGTGGATGCTACGCAAGCTGCGGCTGGACAAGCGGCCTAAAAACAGGCTGCTCCGTCTGGCGGTGCAGGTGCCCCGGTTCCTGGTGTCCGTCCTGTGCGCCACCCTGGGGGCGTCGGTGCTGACGGTGCCTCTGGTGGCCATCCACTTTCAGACGTTTTCCCTCATCTCGCCCATTTCCAACCTGCTCACCCTGTGGGCGGTGGCCCTGCTGTTTCTGAGCGGGCTGTTTCTGGGGCTGCTGGGGATGTTCCACCCCGGCCCGGCCGCTGTGCTGGCAATTCCCTTTACAGCCATTGCCCGCTGGCTGATTCGGGTGGTGGAGGCTCTGGGCCGCCTGCCCATGGCCGCTATTCCGCTGGAGTCTTTCTACTACCGAGCCTGGATCATATTTTTGTGCCTGCTTCTGGCGGTCACCCTGCTGAGCAAGGGGGGACGGCGGCCTGTGATCCCCCTGTGTGCCGGGGCGGTGACCCTGGCGGTTTCTTTGCTGTTCACCTCCCTGACCTTCCAGGCGGGGAAACTGACGGCGGCGGTGCTGGATGTGGGCCAGGGCCAGAGCGTCCTGCTCCAGGCCGGGAACTACCTGACCCTGGTGGACTGCGGCGGGGACAGCCCGGACAACGCCGGGGACGTGGCTGCCGACTATCTCCACAGCCTGGGGCGGAACACCCTGGACCTGCTGGTGGTGTCCCACTACCACACCGACCACGCCAACGGCATCCCCCAGCTTTTGAAGCGCATCGACGTGTCCGCCATCGCCCTCCCCGATGTGGAGGAGGGGGACCCGCTGCGCCGGGAGATTCTGGAGCTTGCGGAGGACCGGGGCGTGGAGGTCTGGCTCATCCAGGAGGATACCCGCGTCTCCCTGGGCGGAGAGCAAGAGTTTATGTTATACGCGCCTCTGGGCCGGGCGGGGGAGACCAACGAGCTGGGCCTCACCGTTCTGGCCACGGCGGGAGACTACGATGTGCTGATCCCCGGGGACATGGACGGACAGACGGAGCAGCTGCTGCTGGACCATGTCCGGCTCCCTGACATCGAACTGCTGGTGGCGGGCCACCACGGCTCCAAATATTCCACCACGGAGGAGCTGCTGGAGGCCGTCCGGCCCGAGGTAGCCGTCATCTCCGTGGGGAAGTCCAACTCCTACGGCCACCCCGCCCCGGATACCCTGGAGCGGCTGGACCGGGCCGGGGCGGAGCTTTACCGCACCGACCTCCAGGGAACGGTGGTCATCCGCTTCCGGCCGGAGAAGTAATTGAGAAGGAGGGCACCCTATGCCGCCCAAGAGCAAGCCGGACACCGCCGGCTATCAGAAACTGAAAAAGGACCTGTCCGAGGGGACCCCGGGGCAACTGTATATTTTTCACGGGGAGGAGACCTATCTCCGGGACTACTATTTGGGCCGCCTGCGGGAACTGATCCTCACCGGGGGCATGGGGACCTTCAACCTCCATGAGATCAAGGCCAAGGACATGTCCCCCCACGCCCTGGAGGAGGCGGTGGACTGCCTGCCCATGATGGCGGAGCGGACCCTGGTGCTGGTCACCGACTTCGACCTGTTCAAGGTGGGGGAGAAGGACCGGGAGGAATATGCCAGACTTTTTGCCCAGCTGCCCGGCTATTGCTGTCTGGTGTTCCTCTACGACTTGGTGGACTATAAGGGGGACGCCAGGACAAAATTGGCCGCCGCCCTGAAGCAGTACGGCACGGTGGTGAATTTTGCGCGCCAGGACCAGGGGGACCTGGTGGACTGGGTGCGGCGGCGTTTCAAGGCCCTGGGGAAGGACATCGACTCCCGGCTGGCCCTGGATTTGATTTTTCTGTGCGGTGATCTGATGACCAACCTGATCGGCGAGATCGAAAAGATCGGCGCCTATTCCAAACAAAAGCATATTACCAAGGCGGACATAGAGGCCGTGGCCACCCCCCAGCTGGACGCGGTGGTCTTCCGCATGACCGACGCCATCGGCGAGGGAAAGTTCGACCGGGCCATGTCGGTGCTGGGGGAGCTGTACCAGATGCAGGAGCCCCCTATCAAGATCATGTGGTCCCTGGGGCGCCAGATGCGCCAGCTCTACTCAGCCAGGCTGGCCCTGGAACAGGGAAAGGGGAGCGCCTACGTGGCCTCCCTGTGGGGAATCAAGCCCTACCCGGCGGACAAGCTGATGACCAGCGCCAAGCGGTTCTCGCTCAAGTGGTGCCGCCGGGCGGTGGTCCGGTGCGGACAGACCGATCTGGCCATGAAGTCCACCGGACAGGACGGCCAGGAACTGCTGACCTCCCTGCTGCTGGAGCTGGCCCAGCCCTCAGCGGGCTGAGGAGAGAAGGGGCGGCCCCATTCCCTTCGCAAGTTTAAAAACCATAGAAGGAACGTGTGATGCTGTTATGATGATCTTAGCCTTGGAATCCTCCGCCGCGGCCTGTTCCGTGGCTCTGACCCGGGACGGGGAGTTGGTGGCCCAGAACTGGCAGAACAGCGGCCTGACCCACAGCCGCACCCTGCTGCCCATGGTGGACAGCCTGCTGAAAAACAGCGGCCAGCGGCTGGAGGAGGTGGACGTGGTGGCCGTGGCCGCCGGTCCCGGCTCCTTTACCGGACTGCGCATCGGAGTGGCCACCGCCAAGGGGCTGGCCTGGCCGGGGGACAAGGACTGCGCCCCCTGCTCCACCCTGGAGTCCATGGCCTGGCCCCTGGTCCACCTGGTGGGGAAGGTGATCGTGTGCGCCATGGACGCCCGCCGCAAGCAGGTGTATAATGCCCTGTTCCTGGCCACCGGGGAGGGACTGGAACGGCTGTCTCCGGACCGGGCCATCTCCCTGGCCGAGTTGGGGGAGGAACTGAAAAAATACGAAAATTCCAAAATAGTCGTTGGAGACGGGGCGAAGCTGTGTTATAATACCTTGACGGAGCAAGGCGTCCAGCTGGAACTGGCCCCGGCCAACCTGCGCCTGCAGGGGGCCTGGGGCGTTGCCCGGGCGGCGGAGGAGTTGGCGGCCCAGGGCGCTCTGGTCAAGGGGCGCGACCTGGTCCCGGTCTACCACCGCCTGTCCCAGGCGGAGCGGGAGCGCCTGGAACGGGAGAACCAAAATTTAAACAACGAAGGGGATCATAGAAATGTTTAACGAGAAAGTACACGTTCTGAACCACCCTCTGCTGCAGCATAAGCTGTCTATCCTCCGGGACGAGCGTACCGGCGTCAAGGAGTTCCGGGAGATCATTTCCGAGATCGCCGCCCTGGAGTGCTACGAGGCCACCCGGGACCTGCCTCTGGAGGAGGTCGTAATCAAGACCCCCGTGGCCACCGGCACCTTCAAGCAGCTGGCCGGCAAGAAGCTGGCCATCGTCCCCATCCTCCGGGCGGGCCTGGGCATGGTGGACGGTATCCTGAACCTGATCCCCTCCGCCAAGGTGGGCCATATCGGCCTGTACCGGGACCCTGAGACCCATCAGCCTGTGGAGTACTACTGCAAGATGCCCAACGACATCGCCGAGCGGGACGTGATCATTCTGGACCCCATGCTGGCCACCGGCGGCTCCGCCGCCGCCGCCATCACCTTCATCAAGGGCTACGGCTGCAAGCACATCAAGCTGATGAACGTCATCGCCGCCCCCGAGGGCATCGCCTGCATCCAGAAGGAGCACCCCGATGTGGAGATCTATGTGGCCGCTGTGGATGAGAAGCTCAACGACCACGCCTATATCGTCCCCGGCTTGGGCGACGCCGGCGACCGCATCTTCGGCACCAAGTAAGGAATCCTCAAAAATCCTCCGGATCGCAGTCCGGAGGATTTTTTATCGGCTGTTGTGATCCCGGGTAAAACGTCCATCCACCGGACGGCCATTTTGTGTGTCGGTCCCTCTTTGGCGGCGGGAGAAGGGAGTGTGCCCCAACACGGCGGCGTTGTCGGAGTCCCGGCGTTTCCGGTATCGTGGAAAAAGATAGGAGAGGTCTGTGCTGCCCGGCGCCGATTTGTCAGTTTATACGGTCAAAATTTTCCGCCCCATCCTTGAGTATTGGGCATGGATGTGCTAAAATATCCTATTAGCGTATAAAATGTAACAGTTATGCCTGATCGGCCCAAATGAGGTGTAAAAATATGAAAATCGTGGTATTGGCCGGGGGACTCAGCCCGGAACGCAACGTCTCCCTCTCGTCCGGCTCCATGGTGTGCCAGGCCCTGCGGGACCGGGGACACCAGGTGGCCCTGGTGGACCTGTTTTTTGGCCTGGAGGATTTCCCGGGCGCGCCGGAGGACTTATACGCCGCCCCCATTCCAGAATCCTTCAAGCGGGTGAGCCGCCAGGCCCCCGACCTGGCCCAGGTGCGGGCCAGCCGGAAGGACCGGAGCCCCTCCGCCATCGGCCCCGGGGTGTTGGACCTGTGCCGGGGGGCCGACGTGGTCTATCTGGCCCTCCACGGGGCCTGCGGCGAGGATGGCCGCATCCAGGCCGCCCTGGACCTGCTGGGGGTGCCCTACACCGGCTCCGGCTGCTTGGGCTCCGCCATCGCCATGGATAAGGACCTGACCAAGCGGCTGGTGGCCGGCAAGGTGACCACCCCCCGGTGGGAGACGGTCACCATCACCCATGAAAATCTGGAGGAGCTGGCCCAGCGGACGCAGCTGCCCGTGGTGGTAAAGCCCATGGACAGCGGCTCCTCTATCGGCGTCTACATCGCCCACGACCGGGAGGAACTGCGCCATGCCCTGGCTGAGAGCATCAAGCTGGGGGGACGCACCGTGCTGGAGCAGTATATCCAGGGCCGGGAGATCCAGGTGGCTATCCTGGATGGAAAGGCCCTGCCCTCCATCGAGATCATCCCCAAGGTGGGCTTTTACGACTATGAGAACAAGTACCAGCCCGGCGCCGCGGTGGAGGTGTGCCCCGCCCAGATCCCCGCGGAGTGGGAGGAGCGTCTGGGCCGGGACGCCCTGACGGTGTTCAACACTGTGGGCCTGTCCGTCTACTCCCGGGCCGACTTCATCGTCACGGAGGACGGCACCCCCTATTTCCTGGAGATCAACACCCTGCCCGGCATGACCCCCACCAGCCTGGTCCCCCAGGAGGCGGCGGCAGTGGGGATCGACTACGGGACCCTGTGCGAGACCATCATCCGGAAATCAATGGAAGCCCGGAAGGGAGGACTTTGAGTCCATGGAGACCATTACACTGGCCCAGCTGCTGACGGCGGTCAACGGCAAGCTGCTGGGAAGCTATGAGGATCTGGACGCCCCAATCCTGCGGGTGGACACCGACAGCCGGAACATCCACGAGGGGGCGCTGTTCATCCCTCTGGTGGGCGAGCGGTTTGACGGCCACGCCTACATCAACGCCGCCCTGGAGGGGGGCGCGGTGGGCTGCCTCACCGCCCGGGAGCGGGAGAGCTACCGCCCCGACAAGTTCTATGTGAAGGTGAACAATACCCAGCGGGCCCTCCGGGACCTGGCCGCCTGGTACAAGGAGCGGTTCCAGATCCCCTTTGTGGCGGTCACCGGCAGCGTGGGCAAGACCACGGCCAAGGACATGATCGCCGCCGTGCTGGGCACCAAATACAAGGTGCTCAAGACCGAGGGCAACTTCAACAACAACGTGGGCCTGCCCCTGACCCTGCTGCGGCTGGACCGCAGCTATGAGATCGCCGTTCTGGAGATGGGCATGGACAAATTCGGGGAGATCGACTACCTGGCCGGGACGGTAAAGCCCGACGTGGGCGTCATCACCAACATCGGCGACGCCCATATCGAGCGGCTGGGCAGCCGGGAAAATATCTTCAAGGCCAAGTGTGAGCTGCTGCCCCATATCCGGAAGGACGGTCTGCTGGTCCTCAATGGGGACGATCCCATGCTGGCCACCCTCCGGGGAAATACGCCGGTGAACACTGTCTTCTGCGGCCAGGGGGAGGGGCTGGAGTACCGGGCCCAGGTCATGGGCGGCGACGGCGTCAGCCATATCCACTGCCGCCTCACCACCCCGGGTATGGACCGGGAGGTGAAGATCCCCGCCCTGGGAGAGCATATGATCTATCCCGCCCTCATCGCCGCGGCGGTGGGGGAGCGGTTCGGTCTGACTCCCGATCAGATCGAGCAGGGCCTGACCCGGTTCGTGCCCACCCGGATGCGGATGAATATCCTCCGCCGGGCCCAAGGTATCACCATCCTGGACGACACCTATAACGCCAATCCCCAGTCTATGCGGGCGGCCATCAGCGTGCTGTCTGACAGCCACAGCTCCTGGAAGGCGGCTGTTCTGGGGGATATGCTGGAGCTGGGGCCCTTCGCCCCCGCCCTCCACAGCGGCGTGGGGGAGTGCCTGGGCAAGGCACATATCGACTGCCTGGTGGCAGTGGGGGAGATGTCGGAGCATATCGCCCAGGGCGCCCGGGAATCCGGGGTGCCTCTGGTCTACCATTGCGCGGATAAGCCGGCGGCCAAGGCGGTGCTGGACCAGATCATCAAGCCGGACAGCACCATTTTGGTAAAGGCCTCCCGAGGCATGCAGTTGGAGGAATTGACCGCCTACCTGGTGGAACACACCCAGGAGGCGTAAAGCCCTGTTTTCACCAAGAAAAACATCCAGGACGCGCCATGGGCACGCCCTGGATGTCTGTTCACATTGTCCTTTTAGATTTTGCGAAACCAGCGAGCCAGCCCCTGGTCAAAGGGCGGAAGGATCACGCCCCGTTCGGTGATGATACCGGAAAGCAGCTGGTGGGGCGTCACGTCGAAGGCCGGATTCCAGGTCTTTGCACCGAGGGGGCCGGTCTGGCCCCCGGCAAAACGGAGGACCTCCTCGCCTCCGCGCTGTTCCACCGGGATATGGTCCCCGTTGGGGATGGACATGTCGACGGTGGAGGAGGGGAGCGCGGTGTAGAAGGGGATATGGTGGTACCGGGCCAGCACCGCCAGGGAGTAGGTGCCGATCTTATTGGCGAAATCTCCGTTGGCGGCCATCCGGTCGCAGCCCACCACCACCAGGTCTACCTTGCCCTGGGCCATCAGGGCTCCGGCCATGTCGTCACAGATGAGGGTGACCGGGATCTGGTCCCGGATCAGTTCAAAGGCGGTGAGCCGGGCCCCTTGGAGGAGGGGACGGGTCTCATCGGCGTAGACCATGGAGACCTTGCCCTGGGCATGGGCCGCCCGGATGACCCCCAGGGCGGTGCCGTAGCCGCCGGTGGCCAGGGCCCCGGCGTTGCAGTGGGTGAGGATGCGGGCCTTTTGCGGCACCAGCGCCGCCCCCGCCAGGCCCATGGCCTGGTTCGTGGCAATATCCTCCCGGTGGATGGCCACGGCCTCCGCCTCCAGCCTGTCCGGGTCGTTCCCGCAGGACAGGCCGCACCGCTCCATCCGGTCCAGAGCCCAGAACAGGTTGACCGCCGTGGGGCGGCTGGCGGCCAGGGCCTCCTTGGCGCGGACCATCTGCTGGCCGCGGCCGGAGCCGTCTGGGTCCTTCCGGGCAGCCAGCACCATGGCATAGGCAGCCGCCACGCCGATGGCGGGGGCTCCCCGGACTACCATGGTCCGGATAGCACTGGCCACCTCAAAGGGGTCGGTGTACCGCCGCCAGTTTTCCACGGTGGGCAGCCGGGTCTGATCCAGGAGATATAACGTATGGTTTTCCCATCGGATCGCTTCCATGGCGAGACCTCCCAAAAACTATGATTCAGTATCTATTATCATATCACACCAGAGAACCGGGAGACAAGCGATGATCGATATTTCCGTAACCAACCTGGTCAAAGAATTTGAGGTTGGCACCAAAATTTTAGACGGCTTTACCTTCCAGGTGGATGCCGGGGAGCGGGTGGGCCTGCTGGGCCCCAACGGCTGCGGCAAGACCACGCTGCTGCGCATCCTCACCGGCGTCATGGACTATGACGAGGGCGAGGTGGTCATCGCCCCGGGGAAACGGCTGGGCTTGATCTCCCAGATTCCCGTCTATCCCGCGGGTTACACCGTGGAGGACGTGCTGGACACCGCCTTCGCCCCCCTCCATGAGATGGAGGAGGAGATGGAACAGCTGTCCCACCAGATGGCGGCGGGGGACAGCGACCCCGCCCTGCTGGCCCGGTATGACAAGCTGTCCGCGGCCTTCCAGTCCGAGGGCGGTTATGAGACGGATACCCGGAAAAACAAGGTGTGCAACGGCCTTTCCATTTCCCGGGACATGAGGGAGCGGCTTTTTGATAAACTGTCCGGCGGGGAGAAGACCCGGGTGAATCTGGGCCGTCTCATTCTGGAGGACACCGACATCCTGCTGCTGGACGAGCCCACCAACCACCTGGACCTGCGGGCCACCGAGTGGCTGGAGGAGTATCTGGAGAAATTCAAGGGCACCGTCCTCACCGTCTCCCATGACCGGTATTTTCTGGACAAGGTAGTCAGCCGTGTCATCGAGATCCAGAATGGCAAGGCGGAGTTCTACTCCGGCAATTACAGCTTCTACGCCGTGGAAAAGGAGCGGCGGTATGAGGAGAAGCTGAAACAGTATGAGAAGGAGCAGGCCAAAATCGAGCAGCTGGAAAAATCGGCGGAGCAGTTGCGGACCTGGGCCTACTCCGGCATGGACAAGACCTTCCGACGGGCCAAGTCCATGGAAAAGCGCATTGAGAAGATGCGCACCACCGACCGCCCCACCAGGGAGCGGAAGATGGAGGTGCGCTTTGGAGAGCGGGAGTTCCGAGGGGACGAGGTGATGACCGTCAAGAACCTGGAAAAGTCCTTCGGGGAGCGCACCCTGTTTTCCGGAGTAAACCTGGAGGTGGAGGGGGGCGAGCGCATCGCCCTGCTGGGGGACAACGGCACCGGCAAGTCCACCCTCATCAAGATCATCATGGGGGAGGAGGCGCCCGACGGCGGCAAGCTGCGGCTGGGTCCTACGGTGCGCATCGGCTACCTGCCCCAGATTATCCACTTCGACCACCCGGAGCGCAACCTGGTGGACACCATGATCTATGATCTGGACTGTACGCCCCAGACTGCCCGGAACCGGCTGGCCTCCTTCAAATTCCGGGGGGAGGACGTGTTCAAGCCCGTCTCCACCCTGTCCGGCGGCGAGCAGTCCCGGCTGCGGCTGTGTATGCTCATGGACGCCAAGATCAATCTGCTGATCCTGGACGAGCCCACCAACCATCTGGATATCCAGAGCCGGGAGTGGATCGAGGAGGCGGTGGAGGAGTACGAGGGCAACCTGCTCTTTGTGTCCCACGACCGATACTTTATCGACCGTTTCGCCACCCGTATCTGGATGCTGGAGGACGGGCATATCACCGACTTCAAGGGCACCTACCAGGAGTACCTGGCGGCCAAACAGCGGCAGAAGCTGGCGGCTGCCGCTCCGGCCCCGGCGGCCAAGGAGGAACCGAAGAAAGAGAAACCCAAACGGCCCGGCGGGACTAAGGAACTGGAAAAGCAGGTCAACGCCGCTGAGCGGGCGGTGGCCAAGGCGGAGGAGCAGATGTACGACCTCTCCCTTCAAATCGAGGAGGCCGCCTCCGACTACCTGAAGCTCCAGGAGCTGTACGAGCAGCGGGAGGCCCTGGAGGAGGAGATCCTGAAGCTGTATGGGAACTGGGAGTCCCTGTCCGCCCAACTGGAGGAGGCCCGGGGATGAAAAAGCAAAAAATGGAAGTGGCCAGCTATAAGGGACGCCGGTACTCCCGGTGGCTCAAGGGTCTGCTGGCGTTGGTGCTGGCGGGGGTCCTGGCCTTTGGGGTCATCTTTGGGGCGGTCCTGTCCGGGGCCCGGGACCAGCTCAGCGGGGAGCCTCGGGTTATGGTGGTGCTGGGCTGCCAGGTGAAGCCCTGGGGACCGTCTGTTCTGCTCCAGGACCGGCTGGACAAGGCGCTGGAGTACTGGGAGGACCACCCGGATATTTTGGTGGTGGTCTCCGGCGGCCAGGGGCCTGACGAACCCTCCACCGAGGCTCAGGCCATGTATGATTATCTGGTGGCCAGCGGGATGGAGGAAGAACAGATTTTGAAAGAAGAACGTTCCCATAATACCTATGAGAACCTGCAACGCACCTTTGAACTGCTGAAAGAGACGGGACATCAGGAGGAGATGGGACGGGTGCTGGTGGTGTCCAACGGCTTCCATCTGACCCGGGTGCGGATGCTTTTTGACCGGACCTGGGAGGGGACCTATACCCTGTCCACCCTGGCCGCACCGTCCAGCCATACCCCCTCAAGGCTGAAAATGTATGTCCGGGAGCCGCTGGCCCTGGTAAAGTCGTTCTTGTTCGACCGATAAACTAAAGTGTACCATACAACGATTCCTACCACAGGAGGTCCGCCATGCTGGACAAACTCACCGCCATTGAGGCCAGATATAGCCAGATCCAGGCCCGTTTAGCGGCGCCGGAGACCTACGGCGACCCGGCGCTGGTGGCAAAACTGAATAAGGAACAGGCGGAGCTCCAACCCCTGGCCGAGACCTTCCATGCCTACCAGCGTACCTTGGAAGCCCGGGACCAGGCCCAAGCTCTGCTCTCCGATCCGGAGATGAAGGACCTGGCCCAGGAGGAGTACCAGCAGGCCCTGGAGGACCTGCCGCGGCTGGAGCGGGAACTGCAAATTTTGCTGCTTCCCAAGGACCCCAACGACGGCAAAAACGTCATTGTGGAGGTCCGGGCCGGGGTCGGAGGGGAGGAGGCCGCCCTCTTTGCCCACTCCCTGTATCGCATGTATTCCATGTACGCCGAGTCCCGGGGCTGGCGGACGGAAGTGGACTCCGCCAGTGAAACGGAGTTAGGTGGCATAAAGGAAATTTCCTTTACAATAGAAGGAGACGGCGCCTGGTCCCGTCTGAAGTATGAGAGCGGAGTCCACCGGGTCCAGCGGGTGCCTGAGACCGAGTCCGGCGGCCGGATCCACACCTCCACCGCCACGGTGGCTGTCCTGCCGGAGATGGAGACGGCGGACGTCCAGCTGAACCCGGCGGATATTGAGATGCAGGTGTTCCGGTCCTCCGGGGCGGGCGGCCAGCACGTCAACAAGACGTCCTCCGCCGTTCGGCTGATCCACAAGCCCACGGGGACGGTGGTGGAGTGCCAGCAGGAGCGCAGCCAGTTCCAGAACCGGGACAAGGCCATGCGCATCCTGGCCTCCCGGCTGTACGAGGCGGAGCAGGAGAAGATCGTGGACGAATATACCGCCCAGCGCCGCAGCCAGGTGGGGTCCGGCATGCGGAACGAGCGTATCCGAACCTATAATTTCCCACAGGGCCGGGTCACCGACCACCGCATCGGCCTGACCCTGTACAAGATCGACAGCGTCATGGACGGCGACCTGGATGAGATCATTGACGCCCTGGCGGCCAACGATCAGGCGGAACGACTCAAGGAGCAGTCTTGAGGGAACACTGAGACAGCCGGGGCGGAGGCCCCGAAACAAGAAGGTAAGGAGTTTGAACCATGGACCTGTTTATTCATTACAATTCTCTCCCCGAGGGTAAGACCCTGGCCGATGTGGTGGGCGAGCTGAACGAGGTACTGGACGACCACGGCGCGGTCTGCGGCGGCGAGGACAACCGCCTGGACCTGGACCTGGAGGACGAGAACATCAACCCCAAGTACGCCCAGATGGCGGTGAAGGCCTACCTTCAGCGCTCCGGTTTTGCCCGGGATACCCTGGTGGAGATCGGCGGCATGGAGATCGGCATTTACGAGTAAAGGGCTTCAAAACAGCCCTTTGGAGGCAAAACCATGTACAATTATGTAATATTTGACCTGGACGGAACCCTGCTGGACACCCTGGAGGATCTGGCGGCGGCCACCAACTGGGTGTGTCAGCAGCACGGCTGGCCCACCCACCCGGTGGAGGCCTACAAGAACTTTGTGGGCAACGGCGCACCCAAGCTCCTGGAGCGGGTGGCGCCCAAAGATGTGGAGTTGACGCCCCAACTGCGGGCACAGCTCATGGAAGAGTTTACCTTCCGGTATACCGCCCACAAGGCGGATAAAACCACTGTTTACGCCGGGATGCCCCAGGCCCTGGCCCGCCTCAAGGAGGCGGGGGTGTCTATGGCGGTGCTGACCAACAAGCCCGACGGGGCCGCCGGACCCATTGTGGAGCGGTACTACCCCGGGGTGTTCCCCATGGTCCAGGGGGCCCTGCATGGCCTGCCCACCAAGCCGGACCCCACCCTGCTCCGCAAGCTGATGGAGCGGATGGGCGCTGTCCCAGAGAAGACCCTCTTCGTGGGGGACAGCAATGTGGACATTCAAACGGCCAAAAACGGCGGCCTCACCGGCTGCGGGGTTCTGTGGGGCTTCCGCACCCGGCAGGAACTGGAGGCCGAGGGAGCCGACTACATTGTGGAGGACCCGGCCCAGCTGGCGGAGTTGATTTTAGCATGATTCACGTCAGAAAGCTGGAGGAACAGGACCTGCCCGGGGCCATGGAACTGGTCTGGGCTGTCTTTCAGCGCTTTGAAGCGCCGGAGTACAGCGCCCAGGGCGTGGAGACCTTTCAGACCTATATTTAGAACATGGAGCAAGTGAAAACACTTGTCACCTATGGCACCTATACGGATGGCCGCCTGGCGGGTGTCCTGGCCCTGCGGGGCAATCACATCTCTCTGTTTTTTGTCCGGGAAGAGGTCCAGGGCCACGGGATAGGCCGGGCCCTGTTCCAATATGCCGCCGCCCGGGCGGGACGGCCCATGACGGTACACTCCTCCCCATACGCGGTGGAGATTTACCGCCGCCTGGGTTTTGTTCCCACGGCGGAAGAACAGGTGGAGGACGGGATCCGTTACACCCCGATGCGTTTGGCGTAGACAAAACCAAGGTTTGGAGCTGGCAATATGGAGACAAAGCAGCTGACAAAACGAGATACGGAACAGGCGGCCGCCATTCTGCGGGCGGGCGGCCTGGTGGGCATCCCCACGGAGACCGTGTACGGACTGGGAGCCAACGGGCTGGACGCCCAGGCGGTGGCCCATATTTTTGAGGCCAAGGGCCGCCCCCAGGACAATCCCCTGATCCTGCACATCCCGGAGGCCTCCTGGCTGGAGCGGTACTGCGAAAAAATCCCGGCGGCGGCATGGACTCTGGCGGAGCGCTTCTGGCCCGGGCCCATGACCATGATCCTGCCCCGGAAGGCGGTGGTGCCCGATGTGGTCACCGCAGGGCTGGAGACGGTGGGGATGCGCTGCCCCGCCCATCCGGTCTGCCGGGAGATCATCCGCCTGGCGGACGTGCCGGTGGCGGCTCCTTCGGGAAATACTTCGGGCCGGCCCAGCCCCACCACCGCCCAGCATATGCTGGAGGACATGGATGGCAAGATCGACGCCATCGTGGACGGCGGTCCCTGCGCCGTGGGGGTGGAGTCCACCATCATCGACCTGACCTGCACGCCGCCCCGGCTGCTGCGGCCCGGGGGGATCACCCTGGAGCAACTGCGCTCCGTGCTGGGCGAGGTGGCGGTGGACCCGGCGGTGACCCGGCTGATGGGAGCGGGGGAGAAGCCCAGGGCTCCCGGCATGAAATACCGCCACTACGCCCCCAAAGCCCCGGTGACGGTGGTGGCGGGGGACCCGGCCAGGAGCGCCGCTTACATCGCCGCCCATGCCGCTCCTGAAGATGGGATCATCTGCTTTGACGAGTACACGTCCCTGTTCTCAGGCCGTGCCGGGACGAGGCCGGTCATGGACCTGGGGCCCGCCGGGGACAAGGAGGAGCAGGCCCGGCACATTTTCGATGCCCTGCGCTCCTTCGACCATACCGACGTCCCCGCCATCTGGGCTCAGTGCCCTGATGCCTCGGGCATTGGACTGGCCATCGCCAACCGGCTGAATAAGGCGGCGGGATTCCATATTATTGAAGTCTGAGCGGGAAAGGCGGATCGGAAGTGAGGCTGTTATGACTATTATCGGTATCACCGGACCCACCGGGGCGGGGAAGACCACGGCCCTGAATGAGCTGGAGAAACTGGGGGGCGCCATCATCGACGCTGACGCCGTGTACCATGAGCTGCTGGCAAGTGATCATACTTTACGGGATGAGCTGGAGGACCGCTTCGGCCCCCTCATCGACGGCCTGGGTCATTTCGACCGGAAAAAGCTGGGGACCATTGTCTTCGCTGACCCCGCCGCCATGGCCGACCTGAACGCCATCGCCAACCGGTACATCACGGCGGAGATCCGGGGACGGCTGGAACAGGCGGAGCGGGCGGGCCGTCCCGCCGCCGCCATCGACGCCATCCGGCTGTTTGAAAGCGGATTGGCCGAGTTGTGTTCCGCCACGCTGGCCATCACTGCCCCGCCGGAGGTGCGGATTCGCCGCATCATGGCCCGGGAGGGTATTTCAGAGGACTATGCCCGGTCCCGGGTGGCCGCCCAGCAGCGGGACGAATACTATGTGGGCAAGTGCGGCTATACTCTGGTCAACGACTGCGCCGCCCCGGAGAAGTTCGCCGCCCGGGCCCGAGCGCTGTTTGAGAAGATTTTGGATGAACGGTGAAGAAAATGACAGCCGGCCGCTGGCCGGACCGATCGATTGACCCATTTATATTTCTTGCAAGGAGGTTTTTTCAATGGACGAATTTAAGGAACCCACCCGGGGCGAGCAGCTTCGTAAAGCCCTGGCCTACGAAAAGAAGAACGGCTACGACCGGCTGCTGCCCGGAGAGCTGGAGGCCATGGAGGACTACTGCACCGGCTACAAGCAGTTCCTGGACGCGGGCAAGACCGAGCGGGAGTGCGTGGACCGCACCATCGCCCTGGCCGAGGCGGCGGGCTTCCGCCCCTATACCCGGGGCATGGAGCTGAAGCCCGGCGATAAGGTGTACCGGGCCAACCGGGGCAAGGCCATCATGCTGGCGGTCATGGGCCGGAAAGGCCTGGACCAGGGCGTCAACATCGGCGCGGCCCACATCGACTCCCCCCGGCTGGACCTGAAGCAGAATCCCCTGTACGAGGCCGACGAGATGGCCTTCCTCAAGACCCACTACTACGGCGGCCTGCGCAAGTACCAGTGGGTGACCATCCCCCTGGAGCTTCACGGCGTGGTGGCCCTGAAGAGCGGCCAGGTAGTTCGGGTGTCCGTGGGCAACGGGGAGGGCGACCCCCTGTTTACCATCGACGACCTGCTGCCCCACTTGGGCGCGGAGCAGTCCAAGAAGCCTCTGGGCGAGGCCATTCCCGCCGAGAACCTGAACATTCTGGTGGGCAGCCGCCCCCTGGCCGATGACGAGGGCAGCGACCGGGTGAAGATCGCCGTTCTGGAGCTGCTGAACCGAAAGTACGGCATCGTGGAGGAGGACTTTATCTCCGCCGAGCTGTCCGCCGTCCCCGCCTTCTCCGCCTGCGACATCGGCTTTGACCGCTCCCTCATCGGCGCCTACGGCCACGATGACCGGGTGTGCGCCTACGCCGCCCTGGCCGCTCTGCTGCAGCTGGGCATGCCCGAGCGCACCGCCGTGTGTATGCTGGCCGACAAGGAGGAGATCGGCTCCGAGGGCGTGTCCGGTATGAAGTCCGCCGCCTTCGACACCTTCATGGCCGACCTGTGCGCGGGCCAGGGCGTGCTGCCCCGGGCCTGCTATGAGCAGTCCTTCTGCCTGTCCGCCGACGTGACGGCGGCTTACGACCCCAATTTCGCCGAGGTCTATGAAAAGCGTAACAGCGCCTTCATCAACTACGGCATGGGCCTGTGCAAGTACACCGGGGCCCGGGGCAAGTCCGGGGCCTCTGACGCCTCCGCAGAGCTGGTGGCCTATGTCCGCCGGGTGCTGGACAACGCCAACGTGGTCTGGCAGATGGCTGAGCTGGGCAAGGTGGATGCCGGCGGCGGCGGTACCGTGGCCGTCTACATGGCGGAGCGGGACATCGATACCCTGGACGCGGGGGTCCCCGTCCTGTCCATGCACGCCCCCTTCGAGACGGTGTCCAAGCTGGACTGCTATATGACCTTCAAGGGAATGAAGGCCGTCTTTGAGGCGGTATAAGAGAAAAACTGGCAGACCGTTCCGGTCTGCCAGTTTTTTATGTCCGGGGATCATCTCTGTGGCTGTTTGGTGAGAAACAATCCGGCGCACAGGGCGGTGAAGGGGGCCACGGTGACTAGCCCGAAGGAGCCGATGACGGTGTGGATGATCTCGGCGGCCACATATTTGTAGTTAAAGATGTTGGACAGGGGGGTGCCCTGGGCCATGAACACCATGAGCAGGGCCGCATACCCCCCGGAGTAGGCAAAGAGGAGGGTGGTGGTCATGGTGCCCATGGCGGCCCGGCCTACGTTCATCCCGGAGCGGGCGGCCTCCCACCAAGTCAGGTCAGGCCGTTTCTCCACCACCTCGCGGACGGCGGAGGTGATGTCCACCGACAGGTCCATGATGGCCCCCGAGGCGCCGATGAAGACAGAGGCCATGAAGATCTGGGTCAGATTGAGGTGTTGATACCCGGCATAGAGCAGGCTCTCCGAGTAGGCCATCACCGCCCCATGGAGCTTGAACAGGTTGGTGAACAAAATACCCAGGACACAGGTGACCAGAATGCCTAAAAAGGAGCCGGAGACGGCGGCGGCGCACCGGCGGTCGAAGCCGTAGACCAGGGCGATGATCAGGACCGTGAGGGCCAGGGTGATGGCAAGCCCCACCCAGACAGGGTCCCAGCCTTTTAAATACAGGGGAATCAGCAGCTTCCAGATCATCAGCACTGTCAGAGCGAAGGACAGCACCGCCCGCAGGCCCGCCCAGCCGGCGAACAGCAGCAGAAGAAGGACAAACATCCCGGCCAGGAGAAGCTCCCAGGGCATTCTATAGTGGTCGATCATGGAGATGTTGAGAATTTGCTCCCCGTCGTAGTTGATGCGGACCAGGGCCTTGTCCCCGGCGGCAAAGAGCTTGTCCTGCTCCAGAGAGCCGTTGAGGATGTTCTTGCCCTCGGCAGTCTGGCCTTGAAAAGGCCCGCCGAGAATTTTCAGCTGGCAGCGCTGTTCCCCGGAACGGATGAGGCCGGTGTCCACGACAGAAGATTCGTCGGTGGACAGCACCAGTGCGGGCCGGATGTCTGATTCCTGAAAGACCTCCTTGTCCTCAAAGCCGGTGGGGAGAAACAGCAGGACCAGCGTGAGCAGCAGACAGACCAAAACAGGAGCGCGGGTGGAGGCAGCGGAGGAGGAGAGGATCTGTTTCATGGCGTATGATTCCTTTGCATCGAGATGGAAAATACAAATTCTGGCTTCGCAGCCCATGGAAGCGGAAACTGATATGATGTAGGGCAAGGGCTCTGCCCTTGCCTTTGACGGACGTTATTCTGCGTTCAGGTAAGGCGGACCCTTGGGGCCGCCGAATAGTAGAGAATTGAAAATCTCGCCTGCGGGCGGGACGGGAGATAAGGATGTTTCGCCCTCGGGCGAGGTACTTTTGTAGAGATACAAAAGTACCCAAAAAATCTCCGGGGCTTCGGCCCCGGCCCCCAAGGGGCGTCCTACAAAAAAGCCTGCCTCACGTCCGGCGCACATTCCCTGGTTTTGCGGCCCCGCCTTCCGGGCCTTCGGCCCTGGGTCAGGGAAAACCGGATTGGAACAGCCGCTGAATCCTGCGCCTGGGTTTCACAGCTGTGAGGCGTGGTACTTGGCCGCACTGGTCCGTCCATTGCATGTAGCTTGATTCAGCAGAAAACCGCACCGGTTGGTCCTGCAGAGCATAGACTTGCTGGTCAATAAACCAAAATTTACCGCGTAAGCCCGCCCCGCAGTGCGCGGGAGCGGGCTTTTACGCGGGAGCAGGGAAGTGGTTTTACTTGACGTTCAGCATGTTGGCCAGCTTGTGATAGATTTCGGTGTTGTCGAAATATCCCTTAAACTCCTGGGCGTTGACGCCATCGGCGAAGACGCCCACAGGCAGGCCGGTGTGGCTGTAGGAGGTGAAGGAGACGCCGGACTTGTTGTTGAGAATGTGGGTGATGGTGACGGTCAGGGGCTCGTAGGTGCCATAGGCCACATACTCCTGCTGCTGGGCCATGCCGGTGTCTTTCTCGTTGACGCTCTTCTCATAGGCGGTTTTCAGCAGAGATTTCTCGTAGTCGGTAAGGACCAGCTTGTCGCCCTCCTCGCCCTGGGCCTTCAGGCCGAACAGGTTTTCGATGTCCTTGAGCACGTCTTCAAAGGAGGTCTTGCCCGTCTTATAGGCGGAGACATAGTCGCTGTCGTACTTGGCGAAGGAGATCTTCTGGCTGCTGAGCAGGGAGAGGTAGGTGTCGTAGTCGGTACCCGCGAAGCCGATGGTCAGACCGCCGGTCTCATGGTCGCCGGTGACCAGGATCAGGGTCTCGTCGGCGTGGTCCTTGGCGAAGTCCACCGCCACCTGGACGGCGTCGGCCAGCGCCAGGGTGTCGTGGATGGTGGAGGCGGCGTCGTTGGCGTGGCAGGCCCAGTCCACCTTGCCGCCCTCGCACATCATAAAGAAGCCATTTTCGTTGTCCAGGACCTGGATGCCCTTTTCCACGTAATCGGCCAAAGCCCACATATCATCGGTGCGGTCCAGTTCATAGGCCATGGCGTCAGCGTCAGCCAGATGCTCGTCGATGATGATGACGGGGCCGCCGGTGACCTGCTCCGCCTCAGCCTGGGTATTGACCACGTTATAGCCCGCCTTTGCGGCCAGCTCATACAGGTTCTCGGAGGGGTTTTCCTTGTCGTGGCCGTCGGGCTTCAGCAGGCCGCCGCCGGCAAAGTACTCAAAGCCGGAGTCGATGAGCTCCAGACCGATGTCATAGTAGCTGGAGCGGCTGGCCTGGTGGGCGTAGAAGGCGGCGGGGGTGGCGTGGTTCAGGTTGACGGAGGAGATGATGCCCACCTTCATGCCCAGCTGTTCATGGACCTTCTCAGTGATAGTCTCATAGGTCTTGGTGGCAGTCTCGTCCACGTTGATGGAGCCGGAGTAGGTCTTGTGTCCGGTGGCGATGGAGGTGGCGGTGGAGGCGGAGTCAGGAGCGAAGGAGTTGGAGTCGTAGGTGACGGCGGAGCCGGCCACTTCAAAGTTCATGAAGTTCAGGGCTACAGGACCATCCAGAACGGCACCCTGGTTGTCGTCCAGACTGGGCTCCGCCTGCATGTAGTCGCTGTCGGCCATGGCGCCCAGATAGTCGGAGGCGGCCTGGAACTGGGGGTAGCTCATGCCGTCGCCGATGAACAGGAATACATATTTCGGCGCTTTCAGAGTCTCGGTGGCGGAGGCGAGGGGGGTGACGGCGGCGGCGCCGCTGGACTGGGCGGCGGCGTCATTTCCGGCGGCGCTGGCGGCGCAGCCCGCCAGAAGGGAGGCGGCCAGCGCTGCGGAGAGCGCGGCGGACAGTAGTTTCTTCATAATTGGTTTCCTCCTGTTTGATGTAATCTTTGTCGCAGTAGACGGCATTATTCTAAAAAAGGATTGTTAAAACCGCTACCGGGAGCAGGTCAAAAGGAGGTTAAGAGGGGCGGAGGTGATTCGTCCCGTATGTTCGGGCGTTTGGACTTGCGGACCGCTTGGCCGCACGGTATAATCAAAAGGCAGGGATAAAAACACAGGGCGGTTGGTAGTCCGTCCGCGGGCGGCGCGCTCCCGTCAGTAACCTTCCCTCCCGGGTCGTCCCTTCCCTGACGCGTATTTTTAGGGAGGAAACTGTATATGGACCGAAACGTGAGCAGCTTTACCGTGCTGTTTCAGCCGCCCTTCTGGGTGGGGATCGCCCAGCGCTGGAGCGGGGAGGGCTATCAGGCGGCCAGAGTGGTCTTTGGCGCCGAACCCACCGAGCCCCAGCTGTACAGCTGGGTGCTGCGGGAATGGCACAGGCTGCGGTTCAGTGAGCCGTCGGCGGAGAAGCCCCCGGAAACGGACCCGAAGAACCCGAAACGGCTCCAGCGGGAGGCACATGCGGCCGCCGGAGCCAGGGGAGTGGGGACGAAAGCCCAGGAGGCCCTTAGCCGGCAGCGGGAGCAGGAGGGACTGGCGCACCAGACTCAGAGCCGTGCACAACGGCAGGAGGAGGCGGAGCGGAAATTCCGCCTGCGCCAGCAAAAAAAGCGCGAAAAAAAGCGGGGCAGATGAAGATCTGCCCCGCTTTTGCGTCAGCGGTCAGTGGTTGGTGCCGTGGAGAATGGGGGACAAGGGCTTGTAGATCAGGAAGCACAGAGCGGTGGTCAGCAGTCCCTTGACCAGAGTGAAGGGCGCGTTGAAAACGATCAGGCATTCCAGCAGTCCGCCGGAGTTGGGGCGGATCTCCCGGTACATGTTCAGGATCGCGTCGATGGGCATGAACTTGGTGTAGATGGGATAGGAGATGTAATAGTTCAGGGGGACGGAGAGCACCGCCATGATGACAGCGCCCACCAGGGCGCCGGCCAGGGCGCCCTTGCGGGACTTGACCCTCTGGTAGAGCAAGCCAGCGGCGAACGTGAAGCAGGCGCCCAGCAGGAAATTACATACCTCGCCGGCACCGCCGGTGGTGGTGATGGCCAGATGGATCAGGTTTTTCACCAGGCAGACCGCCACGCCGTACACAGGACCGAGGCTGAACGCGGCCAGAAGGGCGGGAAGCTCGGAGAAGTCCATCTTGACAAAGGCAGGAATCAGAAAGGGAATGGGGAAGTCCAAAAACATCAGCACAAAGGCGACGGCGGACAACATGGCGGTGACAGCCAGATTTCTGGCCCGGACGCGGCTGGCGCTGCGGGCGGACTGGGTAGCGGTATTTGCGGACATAAAAAACACTCCTTAAAATTTTTGACGCCCGAAAAGCCATGCCTTCCAGGTGTCAAAACAATCAAGGAGGTGCGCAACCCGCGCAAACGCGCGTGAATATTGTTCTACACACATCTTCTTCCATCCGGACTATACCGTTGGTCCCGGAGTTTCACCGGGTCAGCGGACGCATCGCTGCGTCCGGTCGCGGACTGTACCGCCAGTGGGGAGTTGCACCCCGCCCTGAAGACATTGGATTCAGTTGTCTGTGGCACATTATACGGCACAGGGGAGAAAATTGCAACCCCTTGCGGAAAAATCTTTCGTTTGTGCCAAAACATCGCAGACACCGGACAACATAAACAGGAAAATTTTCGTTTATGAGGTAGCAGTTTTACGCTCTGTAGGACTGACCTATGCGGACTGCCGATGGATCAGACTGCATGCAATGGACGGCCCATCGCGGTCAAAGACCACGCCGCACAGTCGTGAGACCCAGGCGCAGGATTCAGCGGCTGTTCCAATCCAAGCCCCCTTAACTCAGGGCCGAAGGCCCGGAAGGAGGAGTGGCAAAACCAGGGAATGTGCGCCGGACGTGAGGCAGGCTTTTTGTAGGACGCCCCTTGGGGACCGGGGCCGAAGCCCCGGAGTTTTTTTGGGTACTTTTGTATCTCTAAAAAAGTACCTCGCCCGAGGACGAAACTTCCCTAATCCCCCGTCCCGCCTGTAGGAGAAGTGTCCAAGCGCGCAAATTTCTCCCAGCATTTTGCTCACCCGAAACGGGCAAGGGCAGAGCCCTTGCCCTACATCACATCGGTTTTCGCTCCCATGGACAGCGAAACGAAAATTTATTGCGGTACCAATAAAATAAACATCTGTTTTATGCTTCCAATAAGACATGGGAGGTTTGAAAAACCGCCTCCGGGACGGTCCACGTGATCCGCGGACGATCCGTTTTCAAGTGAGGACAATTTGAAAAACTTTGATTTCACCCCTATGCAAACGGGGAGAATTATATTAAAATAAGAAAGCAAGAAAAAAGACAGGAGTGGTTCCAATGGAGCAGCCTAAGTATAAAAGAGTTTTGTTGAAGATCAGCGGCGAAGCCCTGGCGGGCGACGCCTCCCGCGGCCTGGACTTCCATGTGATCGGCCAGGTGTGCGACGTGGTCAAGCGCTGTGTGGGCCTTGGGGTCCAGGTGGGCGTGGTGGTAGGCGGCGGCAACTTCTGGCGCGGCGTCAAGGACGGCGGCGACCAGATGGAGCGGGTCCGCGCCGACCACATGGGCATGCTGGCCACCACCATTAACGCTTTGGCCGTGGCCGACGTGCTGGAGCAGAAGGGCGTTGAGGTCCGGGTGCAGACCGCCATTGAGATGCGTTCCGTGGCCGAGCCCTATATCCGTTCCCGTGCCATCCGGCACCTGGAGAAAGGCCGCGTGGTCATTTTCGGCTGCGGCACCGGCAATCCCTTCTTCTCCACCGATACCGCCGCGGTCCTTCGGGCCGCCGAGATCGACGCCGACGTGATCCTGCTGGCCAAGAATATCGACGGCGTTTACTCCGCCGATCCCAAGCTGGACCCCAGCGCGGTCAAATATGACGCCATTACCTACGATGACGTCCTGGCCCAGCACCTGAAGGTGATGGATTCCACCGCCACCTCCCTGTCCATGGACAATAAGATCCCCGTCCTCCTCTTTGCCCTGAAGGACCCTGAAAACATTCTCCGGGCCGTTATGGGGGAGAAGATCGGCACCATTGTAGGCGGCTGATCGGAAAAACTGGAATTAAGGAAAGGAAGTCAAGACCATGAGCCCTGAGAACAAAATCTACGACGACAAGATGATGAAGACCATCGAGGTGGTCAAGGCCAACTTTGCCTCTGTCCGCGCCGGCCGTGCCAACGCCGGTGTGCTGGACCGGATCTCCGTGGAGTATTACGGCACTCCCACCCCTCTGAACCAGGTGGCCGCCATTTCCTCCCCTGATCCCCGGACCCTGACCATCCAGCCCTGGGACAGCTCTCTGCTCAAGGCCATTGAGAAGGCCATCCAGACCTCCGACCTGGGCATCAATCCCCAGAATGACGGCCGGATCATCCGTCTGGCCTTCCCCCAGCTCACCGAGGAGCGCCGCAAGGACCTGACCAAGCAGGTCCGCAAGTACGGGGAAGAGGGTAAGGTTGCCGTCCGGAATATCCGCCGGGACGCCATGGACGAAATTAAGAAGAAGGTCAAGAAGTCTGAGATCACCGAGGACGACCAGAAGAATCTGGAGAAGGAGCTTCAGGACATCACCGATAAGCGGTGTAAGGAAATCGACGAGCTGACCGCGAAGAAGGAAAAGGAATTGATGGCGGTCTGATCGGACCCAGCCATACATGGCCGCGGGGACGGCTGTCCGCCCCGCGGCCCTTTGACGGTTTTGAGATATTGAGACAAGGTCTGAAACGACAGACCGGATCGAGGTGCCCCAATGGCCTTATTTCAGAAAAAAAACAATCAGCCGGAATCCCAGGTGGACTTTGAACACCTGCCCCGGCACATCGCCATCATCATGGACGGAAACGGCCGCTGGGCCAAGAAGCGGGGATTGCCCCGGACGGCGGGCCACGCCGCGGGGGCTGAGACCTTCCGAACCATCGCTACCTACTGCAAGGAGATCGGCCTGGACTATTTGACGGTATACGCCTTCTCCACCGAGAACTGGAAGCGGCCGGCGGACGAGGTAGAGGCCATCATGGGCCTGCTGAAGAAATATCTGCTGGAGGCCATTGGCCGGATGGAGCGGGACAAGGTGAAAATGGAGTTTTTCGGCGACCTGTCCCCGCTGACCCCGGAGCTGCGCCAGCTGTGTGAGCGCACCCGGGAGATCTCCCGGCACTATGACGGCTGTCAGGTGAACATCTGCCTGAACTACGGCGGACGGGACGAGCTGATGCGTGCGGCCAAGGCCTATGCCCAGGACTGTCTGGAGGGCAGGGCGGACCCCAACCACCTGACCCGGGAGCAGTTCGGCGGCTATCTGTTCTCCAAGGGGGTTCCCGACCCGGATCTGGTCATCCGGCCCAGCGGAGAGCTGCGGCTGTCCAATTTCCTGCTGTGGCAGTCCGCCTATGCGGAGTTCTACTTCACCGATGTGCTCTGGCCTGACTTCTCCAAGGAGGAGCTGCTGCGGGCCATTGCGGCCTACCAGGGCCGAAACCGCCGGTTTGGAGGTGTGTGACCGTTGAAAGCACGGATTCTTGTGGCGGTGGTGCTGGCCCCGCTGTTCTTCGTGGACCTGTTTTTTCTGCCGCCCATTTGTCTGGCGGTGACGGTGGCCGCCATCGTGGCCATGGCCTCCTATGAGCTGCTCCGGGCCACCAAAGTGGCCCACCACAACCACATGTATGTCTACACCGCTCTGTCCGCCGCCGCCATCCCCGTGGGTTATTGGGCGGGGTGGGGGAGCCTGGTTTCCCTGGCCGCTGCCCTGCTGCTGATGTGCGCCCTGTTTTTCACGGCCATTCAGCACTACGACCTGGAGGAACAGGAGGTCCGGTTCGAGCATGTCATGGTCTGCCTCTTTGGGGGCGTGGCCATCCCCCTGTTCCTGTCCTCTCTGGTCCGGCTGAAGGGAATGGAGAACGGGCAGTATCTGGTGCTGCTGCCTGTGATCAGCGCCTTTCTCACCGATGTGGGGGCCTATTTCGCCGGGGTGTTTCTGGGCAAGCACCGGGGTATCACCCGGGTCAGCCCCAACAAATCGGTGGAGGGCTACGTGGGCGGTATCCTGTCCGGCTGCGTGTTTATGCTGCTCTATGCCCTGGTCCTGGCCAGATTCGCCGGGCTGGCGGTGTCCTTCCACTTGATGGCCCTCTACGGCCTGGTGGGCAGCGCGGTCACCGAGTTGGGGGACCTGTCCTTCTCTCTGATCAAGCGCCAGTGCGGCGTGAAGGATTACGGCAACCTGCTTCCCGGCCACGGGGGCATGATGGACCGGTTCGATTCCATGGTCTTTGCGGCGCCCACCCTGCTGCTGCTGGTGGAGCTGTTCCCCGCCTTCTGACCTGCTTTCTTTTGAAAAAGAAAGCAGGCAAAGAAAACTTCCTGCGAAACTGCGTTGCGCTTCTGGCGGTCAAGAAGGTTTCTTTTTATGTTGTGAAAGGGAAGAAAAATGTCAAAAATTTCTTGGCTTTTGCTCGGATTAGGTATTATAGTGGCCCTAAATGCGAATAAGGTGGATCTGTTAGTCGCTGGGAACCAGGCAGCAAAGAGTATCATTACTGCTTTATGCGTATTGCTGGGAATAGCCGTCAGTGGACTTTTACTTTGCGTTGTATGCTAGAGCTCTGAGTGTCAAAGGAAGCAAAACGAAGTTTTGCGCCAAAGTCCTTTTGATTCTTTTCTTACAAGAAAAGAATCCACAACTGAAAAGGTGAAAAATATGAGCAAACGAATTTCAATTTTAGGTTCCACCGGTTCCATCGGGCGGCAGTCATTGGATGTGATTGCCGCCTGCGGCATGAGTGTGGCTGCTTTGACGGCCAATTCCAGCGTGGGCCGGATGGAGGAGCAGGCCCGGCGGTTCAAGCCGGAGCTGGCGGTGCTGGTGGACGAGAAAGCCGCCGCCGACCTGCGGGTCCGGCTGGCGGACACCAACGTCCGGGTACTGTCGGGCATGGAGGGGCTGATGGAGGCCGCCGCCATTTCCAGCGCTGATACGGTCATCACTGCCGTGGTGGGGATGGTGGGTCTGCGGCCCACGTTGGCGGCCATCCGGGAGGGCAAGCGCATCGCCCTGGCCAACAAGGAGACCCTGGTGTGCGCCGGACAGCTGGTGCTGGAGGAGGCGAAAGACTACGGAGCTCAGATTCTGCCCGTGGATTCCGAGCACTCCGCCCTGTTTCAGTCCCTGGAGGGCAACAAGGACAGGGGAGAGGTGAAGCGCCTCATCCTGACCTGCTCCGGAGGCCCCTTTTACGGCAAAACAAGAGAACAGCTGCAAGGCATGACAAGGGAAGACGCCTTACGGCATCCCAACTGGTCCATGGGGGCAAAGATCACCGTAGACTCAGCTACTTTGATGAACAAAGGGCTGGAGTTCATGGAGGCCATGCACCTGTACCATATGCCGCCGGAAAAAATTGCCATCGTAATTCACCGGGAGAGTATTATCCACTCCCTGGTGGAATACTGTGATAATGCCATGATCGCCCAGTTGGGTTCCCCGGACATGCGGCTGCCCATCCAGTATGCCCTGACCTGGCCCAAGCGGGTGCCCGGTCCAGCCACTCCGCTGGACCTGTGGAACTGCGGGCCGCTGACCTTCGGCACCCCCGATCTGGATACCTTCCGCTGTCTGGCGCTGGCGCTGGAGGCGGCCAAGGCCGGAGGTACCGCCGGGGCCATTCTCAACGGCGCCAACGAGGCGGCAGTGGCCCAGTTCCTGGCAGGGGAGATCGGCTTTTTGGACATCGCCGACAAGGTGGCCCGGGCTATGGAAAAAGTCCCGGTGGTCCGGGACCCCGGCCTGACAGACATTCTGGAGGCCGACGCCGCCGCCCGGGAGGCCGCCCGGTAAGCCGCCGGCGATCATTGGAGGTTCTATGCTTTATAATCTTGTTGCCATCCTGATCTTCGGTATCCTCATCGCCACCCATGAGTTGGGCCACTTTACCGCCGCCAAGTGCCTGGGGGTAAAGGTCAACGAGTTCTCCATCGGGATGGGTCCCGCTCTGTTCAGCGGGGAGAAAGGAGAAACCCTTTACAGCGTTCGGGCGCTTCCCATCGGCGGTTACTGCGCCATGGAGGGAGAGGACGATGACTCCGCCGACCCGGGGGCCTTCGGCCGGGCCGCGGGCTGGAAGAAATTTTTGATCCTCTGCGCCGGGGCGGCCATGAATTTTCTCACCGGACTGCTGATCATTCTGGTGCTGTACTCCCAGCGCAGTGGGTTCGTCATGCCCACGGTGGCCGGATTTCTGGACGGCTACGGGTTGGAGACCTGCGGCCTCCAGGCGGGCGACCGGGTGGTATCCATCAACGGACACCGGATGTACAGCTATGACGACGTGTCCCTGTATTTGAGCCGCGCGGAGGATACGGTGGACTGGGTTGTGGAGCGCGGCGGCCAGAAGGTGAAGCTGGAGGGTCTGTACATGCCCCTCCAGGAGCGGACCGGCGAGAAGGGGGAGACCACCTATCTGCGGGGGCTGAGCATCGGCATGGAAGTGCTGCCCGCCACCCTGGGCAATAAGCTGCTGTTCAGCTGGTATGGAGCGCTGGACTACGTGCGCATGGTGTGGCTCAGCCTGGAGGACCTGATCAGCGGCGCGGTTGGCCTGCGGGACCTGTCCGGGCCGGTGGGTATCGTGGAAGTGATGACCGAGGTGGGCAGCAATCCCGAGCTTTCCCCTACGCTTCTGGACGCAGCCAAGAATATGGCGGCCTTTGCCGCCCTGATCGCCGTCAACCTGGCGGTGATGAACCTGTTGCCTCTGCCTGCCCTGGATGGGGGACGCATTTTCTTTTTGCTGCTCAACGGGGTGTTGTACGGCCTGTTCCGCAGAAAAATTCCGCCAAAGTACGAGGGATACGTCCATATGGCGGGCATGGCGGCGCTGCTGTCCCTGATGCTGATGGTGACCCTCAGCGACGTGGGCAAGCTGTTCGGAAGATAAATTTTAGTTTATAGAGAAGCGAGTCTATGCTCTGTGGGACAAACCGGTACAGGTGTCTACTGAATCAAGCTGCATGCAATGGACGGGCCAGCGCGGTCAAGGACCGCGCCGCATAGTTGTGAAACCCAAGCGCAGTATTCAGCGCCTGTTCCAATCCAAGTCCCCTTGACCCAGGGCCGAAGGCCCGGAAGGAGGGGCGGCAAAACCAGGGGATCGGCGCCGGACGTGAGGCAGGCTTTTTTGTAGGACGCCCCTTGGGGACCGGGGCCGAAGCCCCGGAGATTTTTTGGGTACTTTTGTATCTTTACAAAAGTACCTCGCCCGGGGGCGAAATATCCCTATCTCCCGTCCCGCTCGCACGCGAAGTGTTCAAGTGCGCAGATTTCTCCCAGTATTTCGGATACCCGGAAAGGGCAAGGGCAGAGCCCTTGCCCTACATAACATAGGTTTTAGGTTCCATAGGCCAATAACCAAAATTTTACACAATACTTTAAAAAGGAAGTTTTTCCATGAGCAAACAAATCAATGTCGGCGGTGTTCTGATCGGCGGCGGCGCTCCGGTTACGATCCAGTCCATGACCAATACCCGTACCGACGATGTGGCGGCTACCTTGGACCAGATCCGGAAGCTGGCCGCTGCCGGCTGTGAGATCATCCGTGTGGCGGTGCCTGATATGGCCGCTGCCCACGCGGTGGGCAAGATCAAGGAGCACAGCCCCATCCCCGTGGTGGTGGACATCCATTTTGACTACAAGCTGGCTCTGGAGGCCATTGCCGCCGGAGCGGACAAGGTGCGAATCAATCCGGGCAACATCGGGGGAGAGGACCGGGTGAAGGCGGTGGCCGCGGCCTGCCGGCAGAAAAATATTCCCATCCGCATCGGTGTGAACGGCGGCTCTCTTGAGAAGCCTATTTTGGCCAAATACGGCCACGTATGTCCTGAGGCCATGGTGGAGTCTGCCTTCGGCCACATTCGCCTGCTGAACAAGTTCGACTTCGACGATATCTGCGTCTCCCTCAAATCCTCCAGCGTGCCTATCACCATGAAAGCCTATCAGCTGATGACGCTGAAAAGTGATTATCCTTTACATATT
The DNA here is from genome assembly GCF_021531815.1 of Pseudoflavonifractor phocaeensis. Lineage (GTDB taxonomy): Bacteria > Bacillota > Clostridia > Oscillospirales > Oscillospiraceae > Lawsonibacter > Lawsonibacter phocaeensis_A. The sequence goes on along the minus strand of NZ_JADYUM010000003.1, from coordinate 147,846 downwards.
GGCGTCACCGAGGCGGGCACCGTCCGCATGGGGACCCTCAAGTCCGCCGTGGGCATCGGGGGCCTGTTGGCCCTGGGCGTGGGGGACACCATGCGGGTGTCCCTGTCCGCCGACCCCATTGAGGAGGTCTACGCCGCCCGGGACATCCTGAAAGCTGCCGGAATCCGGAAGGAGGGGGCGGAGCTGGTGTCCTGTCCCACCTGCGGCCGCACCCGAATCGACCTGATCTCCCTGGCCGGGGAGGTGGAGGAGCGGCTGAAGGCCGTGGACAAGCCCATCACCGTGGCCGTCATGGGCTGTGTGGTCAACGGTCCCGGAGAGGCCTCCGCCGCCGACTGCGGCATCGCGGGGGGCCAGGGGGAGGGCCTGCTGTTCAAAAAAGGCCAGATCATCAAGAAAGTTCCCCAGGAGCGGCTGGTGGACGAGCTGTTTGCCCTCATAGATACCCTTTAAGTGCCGAGATACCCTCAAGGAGAGTTGACATAATGTCTAAAAAGATCCCCTTTTTACAGATGTTCGCCGCCCTGCGCCGCTGGACCGAGTTGTCCAACGCGGTGGAGGGCTGGCTCATTGTTTCCGCCGCCATCGACAAGGCCAGCCGCAGCGCCAAGATCCTGGTGGAGGGCGCGGCGGGCGCCGGACCCAACCTGATCCGGGAGGCGGAGGAGACCCTGTGCCGGGCCTACGGTCTGAACAGCGTGAAGATCCAGACCGCGGCCCCGAAGCCCGCGGCAGAGCCTACCGCTCCGGCGGAGGCCCCCGCCGCTGATGCCGCGCCTAAGCAGGAGAGCGCTCCCGCCGATGCCTTCGCCCGGGCGGAGGCCCTGCGGAAAGCGGCCATGAAGAGCGTGGCCCACCCAGCCGCTCCCAAGGGAGAGGGAAAGAAGTTCGCGGGCAAGGCTATCTTCGGCAAGCCCATCACCAAGGACCCTGTCTCCATGGGAGAACTGGAGCTGGACATGGGCACCGTGGTGGTGGAGGGCGACGTCTTCGCCGTGGACCACAAGGAGCTGAAAAAGCGGGGCGCCTGGGTGGTGGCCTTCGATATGACAGACTACACCGGTTCCATCCGGGTGAACAAGTTCTTTGCCGGGGACGAGGGCAAGCCCCTGGTGGACGGGATCAAAAAGGGAATGCACCTGAAGGTCCAGGGCCGCCTGAACATGGACCGCTTTTACGGCGACATGGTGCTGGAGCCGGTGGCCGTCACCCAGGCGGACAAGAAGGTGCGGATGGACACGGCGGAGGAGAAGCGTGTGGAGCTCCACCTCCACACCAACATGTCCTCCATGGACGCCCTGACCGCCGTGGGGGCCAAGACCGACTCCCCGGTGGCGGAGAACGCCATCAAGAGGCTGGAGAAGTGGGGCCATCCCGCCGTGGCCATCACCGACCACGGCGTGGCCCATTCCTTCCCCAACGCCTGGCATTCGGCCAAGAAAATGAAGATCTTGTTTGGGGTGGAGGCCTACTACGTCAACGACGTGGATGACCGGGTGGTGGTCCACGGGGAGACCCACCAGCCCTTTGACCAGGAGATCGTCTGTTTCGACATCGAGACCACGGGCCTGAACAAAAAGTATGAGGTCATCATCGAGATCGGCGCGGTGGTGCTGAAAAACGGGGAGATCACCGACCGGTTCAACACCTTTGTCGCCCCGGGCCGTATTTTGTCTCCCGAGATCATCCAGCTCACCGGCATTACCGACGAGATGCTGGTGGGCGCCCCCTCCCAGGAGGAGGCGCTGAAAGCCTTTCTGGCCTTTGCTGGGGACCGGCCTCTGGCCGCCCACAACGCGGAGTTCGACATGGGCTTTATCGCCGCCGGCTGCGAGAAGTATCACATACCTTTCCATAACCCCTCAGTGGACAGCCTGATCCTGGCCCAGAACCTGCTGCCCGACCTGGGCAAATACAAGCTGGACATCGTGGCGGGGCACCTGAATCTGCCCGCCTTCAACCACCACCGGGCCAGCGACGACGCGGCCACGGTGGCCTACATGCTGCCGCCCTTTTTCCGGATGCTGGAGGAGCGGGGGCTCCACGACCTTGGGGAGATCAACGGCTACATGCCCCAGCTGCGCAAGGCGGGCAAGGCCAAGCGTCGGCCCAAGCACCTTATCGTCCTGGCCAAGAACCAGACGGGGCTGCGCAACCTGTACAAGCTCATCTCCCTGTCCTACCTGGAGTATTTCAAGCGCTACCCCATCATGCCCAAATCCCTCATCAACGAGAACCGGGAGGGCCTCATCATCGGCTCCGCCTGCGAGGCGGGAGAGCTGTTCCAGGCGGTGGTGGAGGGCAAGAGCTGGGGGGAGCTGAAGCGCATCGCCTCCTGGTACGACTATCTGGAGATCCAGCCCCTGTGCAACAACATGTTCATGCTGCGCAAGGGGATGGTCAAGTCGGAGGAGGAGCTGCGGGACTTCAACCGGACCATTGTGCGTCTGGGGGAGGAGCTGGGCAAGCCGGTGTGCGCCACCGGCGACGTCCACTTCCTGGACCCGGAGGACGAGGTCTACCGCCATATCCTTCTGGCCTCCAAGGGCTTCGAGGACGCGGATCAACCTCTGCCCATCTATCTGAAAACCACCGACGAGATGCTCCGGGAGTTCTCCTATCTGGGGAAGGAGAAGGCCTACGAGGTGGTGGTGAAGAACACCAATTTCATTGCCGATTGCTGCGACCCCATCGATCCCCTGCCCAAGGGCCTGTTCGCCCCCAAGCTGGAGGACTCCGACGGGGAACTGAAGCGGCTGGTCTGGGGGAAGGCCCACGACCTCTATGGGGAGAACCCGCCCCAGATCGTGGTGGACCGCATCGAGGCGGAGCTGGGAGACATCATCCGCTGCAAATACGACGTCATCTACATGTCCGCCCAGAAGCTGGTCCAGAACTCCTTGGAGCACAGCTACCTGGTGGGCTCCCGGGGCAGCGTGGGCTCCTCTCTGGTGGCCTTCATGTCGGGCATCACCGAGGTCAACTCCCTGCCCGCCCACTACCGCTGCCCCAAGTGTAAGCACACCGACTTCGACTATGCCCAGGACCCGGAGCATCCCTACGGCTGCGGCGCCGACATGCCGGACGCCTACTGTCCGGTCTGCGGCACCAAATATGTAAAGGACGGCTTCAACATCCCCTTCGAGACCTTCCTGGGCTTCGGCGGCGACAAGGTCCCGGACATCGACCTGAATTTCTCCGGCGAGTACCAGGCCAACGCCCACCGGTATACCTTTGAACTCTTTGGCCAGTCCCACGTGTTCCGGGCGGGGACAATCGGCGCCGTGGCGGAGAAGACCGCCTTCGGCTATGTGAAAAAGTACCTGGCGGAGCGGGGGCTCACCGCCTCCAAGGCGGAGGAGAACCGGCTGGCGCTGGGCTGCACCGGCGTGAAGCGGACCACCGGCCAGCACCCCGGCGGAATGGTGGTCATTCCCCAGGACAAGGAGATCTACGACTTCTGTCCCGTCCAGCACCCTGCCGACGACCCCAACAGCGACATCATCACCACCCACTTTGAATACCACTCCATGGAGTCCAACCTGCTGAAGCTGGACATGCTGGGCCACGATGATCCCACTATGATCCGAATGCTGGAGGTGCTGACGGGGGTGAATGCCCGGACGGACATCCCCTTGGATGACCCGGACACCATGTCCATCTTCAAATCCTCCAAGGTGCTGGGCTATGAGAATGACAAGATCCTGGGCCCCACCGGCGGCACCGCCATCCCGGAGTTCGGCACCTCCTTTGTCCGGGGGATGCTGGAGGAGACCCAGCCCGACCAGTTCGATATTCTGGTCCGGCTGTCCGGCTTTTCCCACGGCACCGACGTGTGGCTGGGCAACGCCCGGGACCTGATCCTCCAGCAGGGAGTCCCCGTCGGGCAGGCCATCGGCTGCCGCGATGACATCATGCTGTTCCTCATCTCCAAGGGAATGCCCCCCAAGCGCTCCTTCAAGATCATGGAGGCGGTCCGTAAGGGCCGGGGCCTGCCGGAGGGCGCGGAGGAGGAGATGAAGGCCGCCGGGGTGCCGGACTGGTACATCGGCTCCTGTAAAAAGATCGCCTACCTGTTTCCCAAGGCCCACGCTGTGGCCTATGTGATGATGGCCTTCCGCATCGCCTGGTTCAAGGTCCACCGCCCCCTGGCCTTTTACGCCGCCTATTTCTCCATCCGGGCCAAGGCCTTTGACGAGGCCTACATGTGCCGGGGAATGGACGTGTGCCAGAAGAAGATGCGGGAGATCGTGGCCAAGGACAAGGAGGCCACCGCTGTGGAGCAGGACATGCTCACCACCCTGGAGGTGTGTTACGAGTTCTACCTCCGGGGCTTCACCTTCGACCGGATGGACCTGTACCAGTCCGAGGCCATCAACTTCACCATGGATGAGGAGCGGGGGACTCTGCGGCCTCCCTTCGTGTCAGTGGCCGGGCTGGGGGAGACGGCTGCGCTGTCTCTGGCCGAGGCCCGGAAGGGCCGGACCTTCATCTCTATCGAGGAGGTTTCCGCCGCCTGCCCCAAGGTCTCCAAGACCCACATCGAGTTGCTGAAAGCGGCGGGGACCTTTGGGGACCTGCCGGAAACCAGCCAGATCGACCTGTTTTCCATGTTCGGATGAATGTGTAGGGCGGGAATCGCTCCGCTGCCGGGAAAACAGCGCTGGGAAAGAACAAGTTTTTTCGGTCATCTTGTCAAAAATATGGTTTCGTGCTAACATAGGTTGGCCCGGATACGGGAAAATTCTGAAACGAGGTGTTTGTCATGCTGGATAAAAAGGTAGCAGAACTGCTGAACGAACAGGTCAATAAGGAGTTTTATTCCGCTTATCTGTACCTGGATTTCTCCATCTTCTATGAGGACGCCGGACTGGACGGCTTCGCCAACTGGTACAAGATCCAGGCCCAGGAGGAGCGGGACCACGCCATGCTGATGATGCAGTACCTCCAGAACAACGGGGAGACGGTCACTCTGGAGGCCATCGCGAAGCCCGATAAGGTGCTGGACGACAAACTCCACGTGCTGGAGCTGGGTCTGGAGCATGAGCAGTATGTCACCAGCCTGATCCACGCCATTTATGACGCGGCTTACTCCGTGCGGGATTTCCGTACCATGCAGTTCCTGGACTGGTTCGTCAAGGAGCAGGGCGAGGAGGAGAAGAACGCCGAGGACATGATCAAGAAGATGAAGCTTTTCGGCGACGATGCCAAGAGCCTGTACATGCTCAACAGTGAGATGGCCGCCCGGGTTTACAGCGCGCCCTCCCTGGTCCTGTAAAAGAATCTGATACCGGACATGCAAACAACATCCCCTTTGCTTCGGCAAAGGGGATGTTGTCACATAGAAGAACCTGCCCCAAGGGAGGGGCGGGTTGGCGTTAGTCGCCGCTCAGGAGGTTTTCGGCGTAGTCCTTGAGGCTGGCGAAGGAGTTGACGTTGCCGGCGCGGGTGCTGATCTGCTCACGGGCGTAGTAGGGCAGGGTATCAAAATATTTCCTGGCCTCCAAATCGTTTTGAAGAAGGCTGTTCAGATCGGGGTACTTCATAAAATCACCTCGGGAATAGCTTGCCCGGGAAAGCAAAAATAAAACGTGGAGAGGCGGTAAGCGGACCGGCATTTTGTGTGGCCGGCGTACAGGACCCGGAGAAAAGGCATGAGAGTAGAATTCCTGAAGTCTTTCTTAAAATGGCGCTCTTTACTTGCGAAGACTGTGATATTATGGTAAACTGTGTGTAAAATTCAAGAAAAATTCGGAGGGAACTCTCTATGTCATATAACGGAAGACGGGTCCTTGGGGGGCAGGAGCAGTCCGGCTACCGTGGTAGGTCCAATACCCCGGCCCGGGTGCTGTTTTTCCCGGCGCTGTTTGTCTATCTGGAGCTGGTGCTCCACCTGTACATGAAAATGGCACTGCAGTACCTGCCCATCTGGCTGCTGTACGGCCTGGCGGCGGGGGGCGTCTGTACCGCGTTGACCCTGCCCTTCAAGCGGCGGATCAATGGGATAATCACCAAAGTGCTGGCGGTGGTGGTCACCCTGGTCTATGTGGTGGAGATGATCGCCAAGAAGATCCTCCAGTCCTACTACCCGCTGAGCACCCTTGGTACCGCCGCCGGCAACCGGCTCACCGACTATGCCGACGTGATCCTCTCCACGGTGGTGTCCAGCATTCCCATTATCCTGGTGTTTTTCCTGCCCGTGATTCTGCTCTGCGCCCTGGGCAGACGGTTCATGGGCTATGACCGCTTTGACGTCCGGTTCTCCGGTCTGGTGCTGGCGGGGGCGTTGGTCCTCCACCTGCTGGGCCTGGGAGTGGTCCACCTGCCCTGGAACGGCGACCTGACCCCCAAGATGCTCTACCGGATGGACACCAATATCGACGACCAGGTGGAGCAGCTGGGCCTGTGGAACATGCTGCGCCTGGATGTAAAGCATATGGCCTTCCCGGTGAAAAACGACCTGGACGCCGATTTCAGCGGCATCGGGGACCTGGGCGCCAGCTCTGCCGATCCCGCCGGCAGCGGGGCCGACTCCTCGGGGGACGTCTCTGAGCCTGACCCCGCCCCGGTCATCGACACCTCGCCCAACGTCATGGACGTGGACCTGTCCAAGCTGTCCGCCGAGACCTCCAACAAGGACGTCAAATGGCTGGCCGACTACTTTAACAGCGTCACCCCCACCAAAAAGAACGAGTACACCGGTATGTTCGAGGGGTATAATGTGATCCAATTGGTTCTGGAAGGCTTCTCCGGCTACGTCATCGACCCGGAGCTGACCCCCACCCTGTACAAGCTGACCCACGAGGGCTTTATTTTCAACAACTACTACACCGCCCTCCACTTCACCAGTACCTCTAACGGGGAGTGCCAGACGCTCCTGGGCCTGTACCCCAAGAACGGAAACCCCATCACCATGAAGCGCACCGGGGTACTGGGCACCAACTGTTACTTCTCCCTGGCCCAGCAGCTGGGCCGGGCGGGGTATGAGGTGCTGGGCTACCACGGCAACTACGATATGTACGGCCGTCTGGCCTCCCACACCAACCTGGGCTATGACTGGCGGCAGTACCAGTCCGGCCTGGAGCTGGAGATGGGGGAAACCAAGCCCTTGTGGCCCCAGCGGGACTCCTATGTCATCGAGGCCAGCGTGGATGACTACATCAACAGCGACAAGCCCTTCCACGTCTACTACCTGACCATCAGCGGACACATGCCCTACTCCAACAACCGCATCGTGGCTCCCTACCGGGACACCGTCCGGGCTCTACCCTACAGTGAGACCACCCAAAACTACATCGCCACCGCCATGGAGGTGGACAAGGCCCTGGAGGTGCTGCTGGACAAGCTGGAGGCGGCGGGCAAGCTGGACAAGACCCTCATCGTGGCCACCGGGGACCACATCCCTTATTTCAATGTGGACACCCTGGAGGAGCTGTCCGGCCAGAAATTTGGCAGTTCCGAGGACATGGAGGCTCTGAAGGAGTCCAACATCGACTTCGATGTGTATAAAAACTCCCTCATCCTCTGGACGGCCAGCATGGAGGAGCCGGTGGTGGTAAACAAGGTCTGCTGCCAGGTGGACATTTTGCCTACCCTCTCCAACCTGCTGGGACTGGAGTACGACTCCCGGATGCTGGACGGCAGCGACATCCTGTCTGACAGCGAGGGGTTAGTGGTCTTCACCTCCCGGTGCTGGAAGTCGGACAAGGGCTTCTACAACCGCTTTACCGGTGAATTCACCCCGGCGGAGGGAGTCGACATGACCGCCGAGGAGCAGGAGAGCTATGTGTCCGCCATGAAGAAGCTGGTGGGCTATAAGCTGGACAGCACCCCGCTGATCATTGAAAACGACTTTTACGACCTTGTCTTTGGCCAGAACTGAGGATGGGAAACCGTTGATTTTTTTCCACTTATGCGGGATACAATACGGAGTACGAAACAGGCAATGGAACGGCTGACGCCGTTTTGAACGCGGGGAAAGGAGCGCTGCGCAATGAGTTTTGATCCCTATGAGTTTGACCGGGGCATGACGCCGGCGGGCCAGATGGAGACCCAGGGCCAGTATACGGCCAGAACCTTCCTGTGGATGGTGCTGGGCCTGATGGTGACCTTCGGGGTGGCATTGGCCTGTTGGCTCACCGGCATCGTGATGTACGTCTGGAGTTTCCAGATCGTGATCCTGATCGCCACCCTGGTGATGGCCTTTACCATGGGAAGCCGTATCGAGCGGATGGCGGTGGGGACGGCCAAGGCCATGTTCATCGCTTTTGCGGTGCTGTTTGGCTTCACCATATCCGTCTACCTGCTGGTCTTTGACCTGCCCAGCCTGATCCTGGTCTTCCTGGCCACGGCGGTCTATTTTGCCGCCCTTGCGGCCTATGGCCACTTCACCAGGACCGACCTGTCCGGCCTGCGCCCGATCCTGTTTTCCGGGCTGATCTTTCTGATCATTTTTGGGCTCCTGTCCATGTTTATTCCCTGGCTGGCTGCCATGGACCGGATCGCCTGCATCATCGGGATCGGCGTTTTCCTGGCCTTTACCGCCTATGACACCCAAAAGATCCGGGCCTATTACCACTACTATGCCGGCTTCCCCGATATGCTTGAGAAGGCATCCATTTTCTCCGCCCTCCAGCTGTATCTGGATTTTCTGAATTTGTTCCTTTACCTGCTGCGGTTCATGGGCAGACGGAAGAACTGAACAGGGTCTTAAAAGCTCCGTCTCCGGTGAGGCGGGGCTTGTTTTTATCCATCCGGTCAGGGAAGGGGGGATGAACGTGGAAAATATTCAATCCGAATATGCCTGTTTTCGCGGCGGGAAACCGTGAAAAAGATACGAACAAAAAGGTGCCTTACACTGAGTTCGTTGGCCTGGCGGAGCAGCTGCAAAGGAACCGGACGTTCAAATGATAAATGGCTTTTATTTATCTGATGAGTAAGAAGTATTAGTCTTCTATCCCCTGGTGAATTATAATAAAACTACCAACATGACCCCGTGAAAAGGAATGGAGGATATTTATGAAGACAAGCGTGATCATTGCGGATGGGACATTCCCCTGTGCCACCGCGCCCTTACAGGGAGCTTATGAAACTGTTTTTCCCATGGCGGCGGAAATAGGATATGACGCGGTCCAGCTGACGGTCAATCGTCCGGAATGTGTGAATGTTGCCCTGATACAAAAGTTGGTGGAGCAAACAGGACTCTGCGTTTCAGGGGTAGCGACCGGAATGGGATATACCGTGGACGGCCTGTGCCTGGGTGCGGGAGACGAGGAGATCCGCCGCAAGGCGGTGGAGCGGATGAAGGGGCATATCGACCTGGCCCGGGCGCTGGATGGCGCCATGGTGATCATTGGAGCCATTCGGGGGCGCTTTCATGACGCGGGGGGAGCGGAGCTGTTTTACCGGCAGTTCCACCGCAGCGTGGAGGAAGTGGTGACTTACGCGGAGCAGAAAAAGATTGTGGTGATCCTGGAGGCTAACGACCATCTGGAGACAGACGCCTATATCACCATCCGCGACACGGCCCGGTTCATCCGCGATTTCCATACGCCGTTCTTCAAACTGCATCTGGATACCATGCACATGCTGTATGAAAACGAGGGGATCGAGGCCCCTATTCTGGAGAACGCCGATATTCTGGCTCAGGTGGACATATCCGGCGAGGACCGGAGTTGTCCCTGTGAGGGCGGATATGATTATCCCTCTGTGGTTCGGGCGCTGAAGAAAGCGGGCTTTGGGGGATATCTGGCCTTCGAATACCGGCCTGAGCCGCCGGAGAACGGGGCGAAGATTGGCTACGACTATATTCGGAGCCTGATCGATCTCTTGTAAAACAAAGGGCCTCTGGACATTGGACGGCACTGGGGCAGGGAGGATGAGACATGAACTTACAGCAGCTCTACTACTTCAAGACCACCGCGGAGATGGAACACGATACGAAAGCAGCGGAAAACCTTTGAGGAGGTCCTGGTGGACCCCCAGGTGGACGCCGTGCTGATCGCCACCCCGACGCCTACCTACCACGACCTGACCGTGTAGGCGCTGCAGGCCGGGAAGCATGTCCTGTGTGAAAAGCCCTTGGCACTGAACGCTGATGAGGGGGAAGACATGGTGGACGAGGCGGCGAAGAGCGGGCGAAAGCTGATGGTCTGCCGTGTCCAGCGCCCGTATGAGCCATAAAGAAAGGCCAGGGAACTGATCGAAGTGGGAGAACTGGGACGGATCCTATCCTTCCGAACATTTTTGGGGGTAAAAGGCGGAGCTGCAAAACCGGACGCCAGCACGCCACCCTGGAAAAACGCGGTGGCGGAGCTGGGGACCCACCGAATCGACACTAACATCGTTCTGGTGGAAAAAACGGTGAAGTCCTGTTTGAAACGCCGGTGGAGTCCGATTGCGGAGATAATCCACTGGATTATGGGATGATGAACGTGTGGGATATCCTGGATTTTGCGGAGACGGTGGATATTGAAGACGTCAGGGAGGTCATCAGCCGTCAGATCTCCTATAACATGGCCATTTCCGAAGAAGGAATGCAGGGGAATTACGGCGCCAACATTGGCCGGGTCCTGAGCCAGACCTACGGCGTCTCTGATGTGGCGACCCGGGCGAAGGCCGCGGCGGCGGGCTCGGACGCCCGCATGAGCGGCTGTGAACTGCCGGTGGTCATCAACTCCGGAAGCGGGAACCAGGGCATCACGGTGTCGGTCCCGGTGGTTATCTACGCTCAGGAGTTGGGGGTGAGCAACGACAAGCTGTACCGGGCGCTGGTGCTGTCCAACCTCATTGCCATCCATCAGAAGGCGGGGATCGGCCGCCTGTCCGCCTACTGCGGCGCGGTCAGCGCCGGGGCGGCCGCCGGGGCCGGGATGGGATGCGGGCTACAGACCAGGAGATCATCCGGATCATGACCAATTCCTGAATCATACAATGGAACATCGCGGGGCTGCCGTCGGCAGGCCGCAAATTCAAGGCGGGAGGCCGGAACCACAGTGGGGGTTTCGGCCTCCCACTCTTTTGTCCGCAGGCTTTTATTTCCACGCTTCCCAATCTCATAAAAGTATGCTATAATCAAAATGAATTATTATGTGCAGGGGAGAACGCTATGATCATCTTGGGCATAGACCCGGGCGTGGCCACCATCGGCTTTGGGGTCATCCGGGCGGAGCGGCAGAAAAATACCCTGCTGCGGTACGGCGTCATTACCACCCCGCCGGGTATTCCCCTGTCCAGCCGCCTGCTCCAGATCTCTAACGACATGGAGGAGCTGATCCATACCTTTCATCCCGATGAGATGGCGGTGGAGGAGCTTTTTTTCACCAAAAATATCACCACCGGCATCGCCGTGGCCCACGGCCGGGGGGTGATCCTGCTGGCGGCGGAGAAGCTGGGGGTGCCGGTGTTCGAGTACACCCCCATGCAGGTGAAGCAGGCGGTGGCGGGGTACGGGAAAGCGGAGAAGCGGCAGGTCATGCTCATGACCCAGCGGCTGCTGGGCATGAAGGAGATCCCCCGGCCCGATGATGCCGCCGACGCCCTGGCGCTGGCCATCTGCCACAGTCGGGCGGCCACATCCTTGCTGAATACGGACCGGGTGTTCGACCCGAACAAATACGACACAAGATGACGGCCCTGCCGTTTGTGCGGCCGGTATATGGCCGGAAAGGAAGAAGCTATGTTTTACTACGTAAGTGGCACCGTGGCCCATGTGGAGCCCTACCTGGCGGTCATCGACTGCGGCGGGGTGGGCTACGCCTGCCGGACCACCAGCTACACCCTGTCCGCCTTGAAAAAAGGTGACAAGGGAAAACTCTTTACACACCTGAATGTCCGGGAGGACGCCATGGAGCTGTACGGCTTTGCCACCCAGGAGGAACTGAACCTGTTCCAGCAGCTCATCTCCGTGTCCGGGGTGGGTCCCAAGGCCGCTCTTTCCATTTTGTCTTCCAGCACTCCGGCAAATCTGGCTCTGTCCATTATCACCGGGGACGAGAAAGCTCTGACCTGTGCCCAGGGCATTGGGAAGAAGATCGCCCAGCGAGTCATTCTGGAGCTGAAAGACAAGCTGGCCAAGGGCCAGACCATCTCCGCCGCCGGAGAGAGCTACGGCGGCACCGGCATCACCGTCATCCCGGAGAACAAGCTGTCCGAGGCCAGCGCGGCCCTGGCGGTGCTGGGCTACTCCCAGAGCGAGATCAACGCGGCCCTCAAGGGCGTCGATCTGGAGAACCTGACCCTGGAGCAGATCATCAAGGCGGCGCTGAAAAAGATGATGAAGGCGTAATACCGTGGACGTGACCACGGCTATGCCGCGTCAATAGGAAGTGACCAAATGTCTATCGATTTTTCCAATTCAGAATTTACATCTGAGGACCTGGAGCCCCTGGTGACCACCTCGCTCACCCGGGAGGATGAGAATGAGTATTCCCTGCGGCCCAAAACCCTGCGGGAGTACATCGGCCAGGAGAAGGCAAAAGGGAACCTGGAAGTCTTCATCCAGGCGGCCAAAATGCGGCAGGAGCCTCTGGACCATGTGCTGCTCCACGGCCCGCCCGGCCTGGGCAAGACCACCCTCAGCGGCATCATCGCCAACGAGATGGGGGTCAACGTGCGCATCACCTCCGGCCCCGCCATCGAGAAGCCGGGGGACCTGGCCGCCCTGCTCACCAACCTGAACGAGAACGATATCCTCTTTGTGGATGAGATCCACCGGCTGAACCGGGCGGTGGAGGAGGTCCTGTACCCGGCCATGGAGGACTACGCCATCGACATCATCATCGGCAAAGGGCCGTCGGCCAACTCCATCCGCCTGGACCTGCCCAAGTTCACCCTGATCGGGGCCACCACCCGGGCGGGCCAGCTGTCCGCCCCCCTCCGGGACCGGTTCGGGGTGACGTTAAGGCTGGAGCTTTACACTCCACAGGAACTGTCCATGATCGTCACCCGGTCCGCGGGCATCCTGGGCGTACCCATCGAGGAGGAGGGGGCCATGGAGATCGCCAAGCGGTCCCGGGGCACCCCGCGTATCGCCAACCGGATGCTCCGCCGGGTCCGGGACTTCGCCCAGGTTAAGGCGGGGGGCGTCATCACTAAGAAGGTGGCGGACGAGGCCCTCACCGCCCTGGAGATCGACCACCTTGGCCTGGACTCCATTGACCACCGGATGATTCGCAGCATCATTGAAAACTACAAGGGAGGCCCGGTGGGCCTGGAGACCCTGGCGGCCACCATCAATGAGGAGGCCGTCACCCTGGAGGATGTCTATGAGCCCTACCTGATGCAGCTGGGCTTTCTGACCCGGACCCCTCGGGGGCGCTGTGTCACCCCGAAGGCGTACCAGCACCTGGGCCTGTCCGTTCCCGGCGCCCGGAACGGGGGAGAGATGGAGCAGCTGAGCTTCGAGGGCTGAGCGGCCAGAACGGCAAGATTTCGTTTCTTAGCGCGTTTCAGGGCCGCGTCTCAAGGCTCCCTTCGCAAATGCACCTCCTTTTGTGACAGGAGGCTTTGTCGCTTACCTTCGACAGCGCCTTAAACGAAGATCTCGTCCTTCTGCTTCGATCTGAAAATTTGTGCCTATCATCAAATTTATATATCAATAATTGAGGTGTATCAAATATGGGTAAACTATTTGGAACCGACGGAATCCGCGGCGTGGTCAACGCCGGTCTGGACGCGGACCTGGCTTACAAGGTTGGTCTGGCTGCCGCCCAGGTGCTGTCCAAGGACAAAAAGCCGGGGGAGAAGCCCCTGGTTACCATCGGCAAGGACACCCGCATCTCCGGCGACCTGCTGAAGGGTTCTCTGATCGCGGGCCTGTGTACCGCCGGGGCCGACGTGCTGGACCTGGGCACTCTGCCAACCCCCGGTGTGGCCTGGGTGACAGTGGACGAGGGGGCGGACGCGGGCATCGTCATCTCCGCCAGCCACAACCCCTTTGAGCACAACGGTATCAAGATCTTCAACGGCCAGGGCTTCAAGCTGTCCGACGAGCTGGAGGAGAAGATCGAGGACATTGTCCTGTTCGGCCATAACAATGTGCCCATGAAGACCCATGGCGACATCGGCAAAGTGAGCTACGTGGCCCCCAAGGCCTCGGAGGACTATATTGACCATCTGGAGTCCACCATCGACTCCACTCTGGGGGGGCTGCGTATCTTGGTGGACTGCGCCAACGGCGCCGCTTCCGCCACCGCCGCCCGGCTGTTTGACCGCTTCTCCAAGCTGCGTACCGACGTGATCAACGCGGACCCCGACGGTGTTAATATCAACGACAAGTGCGGTTCCACCCACATTGACGCCCTGGCGGCCATGGTGAAGGCCGGCGGCTACGACATGGGCATCGCTTTTGACGGCGACGCCGACCGCTGTTTGGCGGTGGATGAGCTGGGCAATCTCATCGACGGGGACCAGATCATGGCCGCCTGTGGCCTGGACATGATGAACAAGGGCAAGCTGCCCGGAAACACTGTGGTGGCCACCGTCATGTCCAACCTGGGCCTCCACGTCTACACCAAGGAGCACGGCATGAAGCTGGAGTGCACCGCCGTGGGTGACCGGAACGTGCTGGAGCGGATGCTGGAGAAGGGCTACGCCATCGGCGGGGAGCAGTCGGGCCACATGATCTTCCTGGAGCACGCCACCACCGGCGACGGAGAGCTGACCGCCCTCCAGATCCTGGCCCTGCTGAAGGAGAGCGGCAAGAAGGCCTCCGAGCTGTTCGGCGCCTGCCCCCGGTACCCCCAGGTCCTGATCAACATCCCGGTGGCCGACAACGACGTGAAGAAAGCCGTCATGGCCAGCGAACTGCTGGCCCAGGCCATCCAGCGGGAGGAGGCCGCCCTGAACGGGGAGGGCCGGGTACTGGTCCGTCCTTCGGGTACCGAGGCCCTGATGCGGGTCATGGTGGAGGCCAAGACCGAGGAGATCGCCCAGACAGCCGCCCAGCGGCTGGCCGATTTGATCGGAGAACTGTAAGCTTTCGGGGGGAGGATTTGGAGGGTATGGAGAATTGTACAAAAATTTTCCGGCGGACCCTTGACAAATCCGGTGATTTTTATTATTATGGTCAATAGCCGCAGTATTGATTGGCAAAATACCAAGTTCCAAGGTCTTTCAGACCGGGAATTGTGCCTGCGCACCGCAGGGGGAGATCCCCAGGCGGAGGGTGAATTGGTCCGCCGGTATGGACAGTTGGTCCGCGCCTGCGCCCGCCCCTTGTTTCTGGCGGGAGGGGACAGCGAGGACCTGATCCAGGAGGGAATGTTGGGGCTGCTTACCGCGATCCGAAGCTATGATCCGGATCGGGACACAGCCTTTCGGACCTATGCGGAGATTTGTGTCCGCAGCCGTCTGAATTCCGCGATCCGCGCGGCTCAGGGCGGCAAGCACGCACCTTTGAATCACAGTGTCTCTTTTGAACCCCCTCTTTTTGATGGAACCAACGCGCACATGTTTTCCAGCGCTGAGAGCCCGGAGGACGTCATCATCGGCAGGGAGGAACTGAAAGAGCGGCTCGACGCTCTGAAGGGCCAGTTGTCTGAGCTCGAAGCGAAAATTTTACCACCCTACCTCAACGGTCTTACCTGCGGTGAGATTGCCCGGCGGGTAGGTCGCCCCCAGAAGTCGGTGGATAACGCCATTCAGCGTATCCGGCGAAAGATGGCGCGGCAGTTTTCTTCCGGCGTATCCAGCGAGAGCTGATCGCAATATTACAACCGTCCAAACCCATTGGACAACGAGTCAAAGAGAGGGAAAATCCATGTACGAAGACAAGATCCTGGTATGCAAAGAGTGCGGCAAGGAGTTCACCTTTACCGCCGGTGAGCAGGAGTTCTACGCTGAGCGCGGCTTCCAGAACGAGCCCCAGCGCTGCAAGCCCTGCCGTGACGCCCGCAAGAACGCTGCCCGCGGCCCCCGTGAGTATTTCACCGCCGTGTGCGCCGCTTGTGGTGGTGAGGCTAAGGTTCCCTTCGAGCCCAAGTCTGACCGTCCCGTCTACTGCAGCGACTGCTTCGCCAAGATGCGTGAGCAGCAGGGCTAATTAATAAGCCAGGAAAAAAGGGCGCCCAACCGGGCGTCCTTTTTCTGCATTCGGGGCAGTTTTCACGGCTGCAACGTAGGGTCGCGCAGTTTTCAGCCGCAGTTGGTGGCCCCCATGTCCGGAAAATATGGGTCAAAATTATTGTAGGGCAAGGGCTCTGCCCTTGCCTTTCGCGGATGACTTGATTTTGAGTGCTTCATACTGTGCGGTCCCGATGGGCCCCGGAGGAGGACTGAGTCCGTGAAAAATATTGAAAACGCCGTTGCAAATTCCGACAGCTTAGGATATACTATCGTTATCCCAAAGAAAAACGGAGGAATTCTGTTATGACCATTACCAAGGACACCATCATCGGTGATATTCTGACCATCGCTCCTCAGACCGCCCCCCTGTTCATGGGCATCGGCATGCACTGCCTGGGCTGCCCCGCCTCCCGGGGCGAGACCGTGGAGCAGGCCTGCATGGTCCACGGCGTGGACGTGAACGACCTGCTGGCGAAGGTCAATGAAATGATCGCCGCTGGAGAGTAAGCCAAACAAAGACAGGGGCGGAGAGATCCGCCCCTGTTTTTTTGAAAAAGACGCAGGGAGGAACACGAGATGAAATATACGATTTTGATGGGCAGCCCCAACCGTGACGGCAACACCGCGGCGCTGCTGCGGCCCTTTGTGGAGGAAAACCAGGAGATGGGCATTGAGCAGGATGTGATCTGGCTCTACGAGCGGGATATCAAGCCCTGCCGGGGTTGCAAAGCTTGCCAGAACGCCAAGGACTGCCTGGGCTGCGTCCAGAAGGACGAGTTCC
This sequence comes from Pseudoflavonifractor phocaeensis, assembly GCF_021531815.1. GTDB lineage: Bacteria > Bacillota > Clostridia > Oscillospirales > Oscillospiraceae > Lawsonibacter > Lawsonibacter phocaeensis_A. The sequence goes on along the minus strand of NZ_JADYUM010000003.1, from coordinate 131,000 downwards.
AGCCGGTGTTCGACTCCATCCAAACCAGCGATGTACTGGTGCTGGCGACCCCCATCTACTCCTGGTTCTGTACGCCGCCCATGAAGGCGGTCATGGACCGGCTGATCTACGCCGGCTGCAAGTATTACGGGGCGGAGAAACAGCCCTCCGCCTACTGGATGAAGCAGGTCGCCTCCATCACCACCTGCGGGTATAAGCCCGAATACGGGGCGGACCTGTGGGAGGAGGCGCTGAAGCGCTGGTGCAAGCACGGCGAGATGGACTATCTGGGGATGTACTGCCGCCGGGACACCGGGAAAAAAGAGGAATTCATGGACGAAAAGACCGAGTTTGACGTCCGGGACTTTGCCCACGCCCTGTACATCACCGTGGGACACTCCATGTGAGGAGCCGGTATGGCGAAGAAACTGGAACTGACGCCCCGGCTGCGGATGGTGGCCGATCTGATCCCGGAAGGAGTACGGCTGGCCGACGTGGGCACCGACCACGCCTACCTGCCCGCCGCTCTGGTCCTGGAGGGGAAGATCCCCTCGGCCATCGCCGCCGATCTCCGGCCCGGCCCCCTGAGCCGGGCCAAAACCACCGTACGGGCGTACGGGTTGAACGGCCGGATCGCCTTCCGGCTGTGCGACGGCCTGAAGGGCATCGGCCCGGAGGAGGTCGGGGCTGTGGCCATTGCGGGGATGGGGGGCGAGACCATCGCCTCCATCCTGTCTGCGGCTCCCTGGACCCGGGAACGGGACATGACCCTGGTGCTCCAGCCTATGTCCTCCATATCCGACCTGCGTCTGTGGCTGAGTCAAAACGGGTATGAGATCGTCCAAGAGGAATTGAGCCGGGAAGGAGAAACCCTTTATACCGCGCTCTTGGTAAGAGCGGGGGAGATGGCCCCTCTAACTCCGGCGGAGCTGTGGGCTGGCCGGAACAGCGCCGCCCCGCTCCGGGGCGAGTGGCTGGACCTCTGGCTGGGCAAGACGGAGCGGGCCCTGGCAGGGCTGTCCCAGTCCCGGCAGGAGAGCGCGCCCCAGCGGCGGCGGGAGCTGGAGCAGGTTCGGAGCGGCCTGCTGGAGATGAAAAAGGAGTGGGAAACATGGCAGCGGTGAAGGAAATATACGGGTTCTTGGACCAATTGGCCCCCTTTGCCACCCAGATGGACTTTGACAACGCGGGCTTTTTGGTGGGCCGTGGAGCGGTCCAGGTGGAGCGCCTCCTGGTAGCCCTGGACATCACGGAAGAAGTGGCGGAGGAGGCGGCGGAGCTGGGCTGCCAGCTCATCGTGTCCCACCACCCGGTGATCTTCCACCCGGCCCGGTCTGTCACCGACGAGACGGTGACCGGGCGGGTCCTGCTGGGGCTGGCGGAACAGAGGATCGCCGCCATCTGTGCCCACACCAATCTGGACGCTGCCCAGGGCGGCGTCAACGATTGTCTGGCCGCCGCCCTGGAGCTGACGGAGGTGGGTCAACTCCACCAGGATGGGGTGGACGGCCAGGGCAGGCCCTACGGCATCGGCCGGGTGGGAATCGCCCACCGGCCCGGCCTGACGGCGGGGGAGTACGCCGCTTTTGTAAAGGAGAAGCTGGGGGCGGCCTCGGTCCGCTTTGCCGGCGGCGGACGTCCGGTCCAAACAGTGGCGGTGGGGGGCGGCTCCTGCGGCTCCATGCTGGCCGACGCTTTGGCCGCGGGCTGCGACACCTTCGTCACCGCCGACGTGAAATATGACCAGTATCTGGAGGCCAAGGCCCTGGGGATCACGTTGATGGACGCGGGCCACTACGCCACGGAAAACGTGGCGTGCGCTCCTCTGGCCCAGCAGTTGGCCCGGAAATTCCCGGAGGTGGAGGTGCTGCTCTCCCAGCGGCATAAAGAGGTCTATGAGGGCGTGTGACAGTTTGAGCCGGCAGCGGAGGGAGTTTGTTCGTTACGGGGTGCTGCTGGCCCTGGTCATGGTCCGGAATTGCGCCGCCGGACTGGCATATTGGCCCCAACTGGACGATTACATCCAATGCCATAACTACGCCGCCGGGTTCACCTTTTCACAGCTCCAAGCGGTGGTTGGAGTGCTGGCCTCCCGGCCTCTGGCAGGGATGGCGGACTACTATCTCTGGTCACCCCTTTTTGACCGGATGATCCTGGGCGTGGCCCTGATGTCTCTCCTGTATGTGGCGGACATCTGGATGGGGGAGAAGCTGTTGGGCCGGTACTTTTCCCTGGGTCCGGTATTCCCTGTGGTCATGGCCCTGTTCCCTCTGGGGGTGGAGGGGACCTATTGGATATCCGCCTCCACCCGGATCATATGCGGCCTGTTTTTCGCCTGTCTGGCGGGACTGGCCTTCGGAGCTTGGCTGGATACCGGAAAGCCGGGATGGGCCTTGGCCTTTCCGGGGCTGATGCTTTTGCCCTTCGGGTTTTATGAGCAGTCGGCAGTGTTGGCCATGACTCTGGTGCTGGGTATGGCGCTGCTGGAGGGACGGCGGCGCTGGAAGCGGGGGCTGCTGGCCTTCTGGTCCTTTCCGGCGGTGGGGATCTACTTTGCCGTCACTGGGGCGCTGTCCAACGGCGGCGTCTACGGGAGCCGGGGCCAGCTGTTCCTGCCCAACGCTCCGGGCTATTGGAGCGATTTTCTTCCCAATATCCTGGGGCAGATCAGGCAGGTGTTCGGTCCGGGCGGTTGGGCCACCCTGTCCCGGGGCTTCCTTCGGGGTCTGGTGCTGATCGCCCGGGAGCGGATGGCTTTGTGGACGGTGTTGGCCGCCGCCCTGTGCCTGCTGTACGGCTGGCTGGCTGTCCGGCGGGAGAAGGGGGAGGAACACCACCGGACCGCCCTGGCCCTTCTGACAGGGCTGCTGTTGGCGGCGGCCCCTCTGAGTATTTTCCTGATCCTGGCCAACCCCTGGTTCTCCTGCCGGGGGGCGGTGACCTCCTTCCTGGGGCTGGCCCTGGCGGCGGACACACTGGTGTCCCTCCTGTGGAGGAGCCTGCCCGGGAAAAAAGCCGGCCCAGCGGCATTTTCCGCGGTACTGGCGCTGACCTTCTGTGTGGCTGGCACCTCGGAGATCCGGGACTACCGGGACACCTGGGAGGCGGACCAGCAGGCGGCACGGGCGGTGCTGGCGGTCCTGGACCGGGACTTTCCAACGGCCGAAGGCCGGAAGGACCTTCGGGTAGGGGTGTTGGGTATGGAGGCCTCTTTCCTGCCGGAACAGAATTTCCGCTGGCATGAGCACATCCACGGCTGTACAGAAAGCAGCTGGGCATTTACCGGGTTGCTGGTCTGCTTGAATGGGGGAGAGGGCCTGCCTTCGGTGACGCCTCTGCCCACCGATCCCATCTACCGCCAATGGAACGCGGCGGTCAACGACCCTCGGGGCTTCGACGTCCTCTATTACTACCGGGACGGCGCACTGTGCCGGATCTATCTGGAGGAAGAAACGGAAGAACTGCGGGTGACGGACGGACAGGGGCAAACGTTGGGCATCATCCGGGAGGAGCAGGGCGTAGGCCGTTTTCTGCCTGCCTGATTTTGAAAATTTCCAAAAAGATTCTAAAATAATCCTTGCCTTTTTCAACTCCCTGTGGTAAACTATTTCAGTCTGAAAACGGGCGGTCCTCTGCGCCAGTCCTTTCACAGGGGTGAAAGGCGCCATTGCCGCATGAACGCCTATATAACAGGAGGAAAAGAAAATGGATCTGATGCAGGCTTTTACCGAGAAGTACAAGAAGGCGGAGCCCCCCGTTGTTGAGGTGGGCGACACTGTTCGGGTGCACCTGAAGGTCAAGGAAGGCAACCGTGAGCGTATCCAGGTCTTTGAGGGCACTGTGATCGCCAAGAAGCACGGCGGCATTGAGGAGACCTTCACCATTCGCCGCGTCTCCTACGGCGTCGGCGTGGAGAAGGTGTTCCCCGTTCACGCTCCTTCCATCGACAAGATCGAGCTGGTGCGTCACGGCAAGGTCCGCCGCGCCAAGCTGTACTACCTGCGCGACCGCGTGGGCAAGGCTGCCAAGGTCAAAGAGGCCCTGTAATCCATCAAGAAAGGAGCGGTTTGAGCCGCTCCTTTTTTGTATCTTTCCCGGCGCACCGGAACAAAATGGAGACGGTCCCGGAAGGATGCCCGCCTGACAGCGGGAGCAAGGGATAACATTTTAAATAGGTAGGAAAAGGGGGAACTCCCGTGAACATTCAGTGGTACCCCGGTCATATGACCAAGACCCGCCGGCAGATCGAGGCGGACCTGAAAAACGTGGATATGGTGGTGGAGATCATCGACGCCCGCATTCCGGTGTCCAGTCGAAATCCGGACATCGACGCCATCTGCGCCGGAAAGCCCCGGCTCATCGTCCTCAACCGGGCGGACCAGGCCGACCCGGCCATGAACCGCCGCTGGGCCGCTTTCTTCAAAGCCCAGGGCCACGCGGTGCTGGAGACCGACGCCAAGACGGGGAAGGGCGTGAACCAGTTTTCTCCTCTGATCCAGGAGGCGCTGAAGGAGCAGATCGCCCGCTGGCGGGAGAAGGGCCAGGTGGGCCGGCCTGTGCGGGCCATGGTGGTGGGGGTGCCCAACGTGGGCAAATCCACTTTCATCAATAAGGTGGCCCGGAAGAAGTCCGCCCTGGCGGGGGACCGGCCCGGCGTCACCCGGGGCAAGCAATGGGTCAACGTGGACCAGTCCCTGGACCTGCTGGACACCCCGGGCATCCTGTGGCCCAAGTTCGAGGACGTGACCACCGGGATGCACCTGGCCTTTACCGGGGCGGTGAAGGATGACATTATGGATGTGGAGACTTTGGGCTGCCACCTGATGACGCTGATGTCCCAGCGCTACCCCGAGGCCCTGAAGGCCGGGTATAAGCTGGCCGCCCTCCCGGAGCGGGAGGAGGAGGAAAACGACGTGGCCTACGGCTACCGCCTCCTGGAGGCCTGCGCCCAGAAGCGGGGCATGCGCATCTCCGGAGGGGAGTTCGACACGGAACGCATGGCCCGGGTCCTGCTGGACGAGTACCGGGGGGGCAAGCTGGGACGGTTTACCCTGGAAGCCCCCGCTGAGGCAGATCAAACGTGAACGAACAAAGCCGTATGGACAGGTCACAATAGGGCTGCGTAGGGGCGGCCCCGTGTGGCCGCCCGCGGGCGCGCGCCCATTCCATGAGAAGGAACCGTTCCCCGTCTCTTCGCTGTTTGGTGGGCGGGGAAAGGCAAGGGCAGAGCCCTTGCCCTACCAAAATTCACGGCTGAAAACGCGCTGCTTGAAAGGAGCATGAACCATGGATCTCTGGCAATATGAGAGGGAGGCTCTGGCAGAGGGGTACACCCTTGTCTGCGGCTGTGACGAGGCGGGGGCCGGCCCCCTGGCCGGTCCGGTATACGCTGCCGCCGTCATTCTGCCCATGGGGGCGGACATCCCCGGCCTGAACGACTCCAAAAAGCTGGCGGAGAAGAAGCGGGAGGCGCTGTTTCCCATCATTCAGGAGATCGCCCAGTACTGGAGCGTGGCCTCGGTCAGCGCCAAAGAGATCGACGAGACTGACATCCTCAGCGCCCGGATGAAGGCCATGCAGCTGGCCATGGACGGTCTGCCCCAGTTCCCGGACTTCGCTCTCATCGACGGCAACCGGGACCACGGAAAGACCGCCGCCATCACGGTGCCCCACCGCTGCGTTGTAAAGGGGGACAGCTTGTCAGCCTCTATCGCGGCGGCCTCTATCCTGGCCAAGGTGAGCCGGGACCATTTTATGCTGGAAATGGCGGAGCAGTATCCCCAGTACCGCTTTGAACAGCACAAGGGCTATGGGACGAAGCTCCACTATGAGCTGCTGCGTACATATGGTCCCAGTCCCATCCACCGCCGGACATTTCTAAAGAACCTATGAGCGGCGGGGAGAGCAGAGCCCTGGGCCGCTGGGGGGAGGCGCTGGCGGCCCAGTGGCTGGAGCAGCGGGGATGCGTGCTGCTGGCGGCCAACTGGCGGTGCCGCTTCGGGGAGATCGACCTCATCGCGGAGGACGGGGACTGCCTGTGCTTTGTGGAGGTCAAGCTGCGCAAGAACGACGCCTACGGCCGGGGGGCGGAGGCGGTGGACGGCCGGAAGCAGGAGAAGCTGCGCACCTCCGCCCAGCTCTACCTGATGGAGCATCCCACAAACCTTCAGCCCCGGTTTGACGTGGTGGAGGTCTATGCTCCACAGGGGAGGGACACCCTGCGGCCCATTGTACGCCGCACGGAAAACGCGTTTTGAACAACGGGGAATTTTTGACAATTCTGGGCGTTTTTCCGGGAATCCCTTGACCTGGAGCGGGGAAACTGGCATAATATAACTTTAGTGACAGTACACAGGACAGCCCGGTCCGGGCCGCTTTCTGTTATAACTCAAAATGGGGATGATTTCATGCAATATATCAGCACAAGAGACGCAGGGACCCGGTTCACCGCTTCCCAGGCGATCACACAGGGACTGGCCGCGGACGGCGGCCTGCTGACCCCCTGTTATATTCCCAAGCTGCCCGGGAAAGCCCTGGAGGAGCTGAAGGACATGTCCTATCAGCACCGGGCGGTCTACATCATGAAGCAGTTTCTGGAGGAGTTCACCGTCAAGGAGCTGACCGACTTTGCCGCCGCGGCCTACGGTCCGGCCAAGTTTGACACGCCCGCCGTGGCTCCCGTCCGGACCGTGGACGGGAACACCCACTGCCTGGAGCTGTGGCACGGTCCCACCTGCGCCTTCAAGGACATGGCGCTCCAGATGCTGCCCCACCTGCTGACCGCCTCCCTGGCCAAGACCGAGGAGTTCAAGACGGTGTGCATCCTGGTGGCCACCTCCGGCGACACCGGCAAGGGCGCTCTGGAAGGGTTTAAAGACGTGCCCAAGACCCGCATCCTGGTGTTCTATCCCAAGGACGGGGTGTCCCAGGTCCAGGAGCTGCAGATGGTCACCCAGGAGGGAAACAATGTGGGTGTGGCCTCGGTGGTGGGCAACTTCGACGACGCCCAGACCGGCGTGAAGCGGCTGTTCTCCGATGAGGGGCTGCGCCAGACCCTGGCGGACAAGGGCTTCTTTTTCTCCTCCGCCAACTCCATCAACTGGGGCCGGGTGCTGCCCCAGATCGTCTACTACGTCTCCGCCTACTGCGACCTGGTACGGGACGGGAAAATCGAGCTGGGTCAGACCATCAACGTCTGCGTCCCCACCGGCAACTTCGGCAACATCCTGGCCGCCTACTACGCCCGGGAGATGGGAGTGCCCATCGGCCGCCTGATCTGCGCCTCCAACAGCAACAACGTCCTCACCGACTTCATCCGCACCGGCGTGTATGACCGGAACCGGACCTTCTACAACACCATGTCTCCCTCCATGGACATCCTGATCTCCTCCAATCTGGAGCGGATGCTGCTGGCTCTGACCCAGGACGTGGACGAGGTGAAGGGCTACATGGAGCAGCTCAACGCCACCGGCCGCTACGAGGTCCGGGAGAAGGTGCTGGAGAAGCTGCAGAAGCGGTTCTGGGGCTACTGCTGCGACGACAAGGAGACCCAGCGGGTCATCGGGGAGATGTACCGTACCCACGACTACCTCATCGACCCCCACACCGCCGTGGCCTTCTCTGCCCTGGAGCAGTACCGGGCTGAGACAGGGGACCAGACTCCCTGCGTGGTGGCCTCCACCGCCAGCCCCTTCAAGTTCTGCGGCAGCGTGCTGGGCGCCCTGGGCGTCACCGAGGTGGCTCCCGGCCTGGACGCCCTGGACCAGCTGTCTGAGAAGACCGGCCTGCCCGCCCCCGCGCCCCTGGCCGGACTGCGGGACAAGGAAGTCCGCTTTACCACCACGGTGGAGAAGGACCACATGGTGGACGCTGTGATGTCCATGTTGGGGTGACCTATGGCCCTCTACGCGATCGGAGACACCCATCTGTCCTTCGGTACCGACAAGCCCATGGACGTGTTCGGCGGCGGCTGGACCGGCTATGTGGAGCGGCTGCGCCGGGGCTTTGAGATCGTGGAGCCCGGGGACACGGTGGTGCTGTGCGGCGACCTGTCCTGGGGTATGAGCCTGGAGGAGGCCCGGGAGGATTTTGCCTTTCTCAACGCCCTGCCCGGACAGAAGGTGGTCCTCAAGGGAAACCACGACTACTGGTGGACCACCGCGGCCAAGATGGAACGGTTTTTCCGGGAGAACGGCTTCGACACCCTCTCGCTGCTCCACAACAACTGCCGGCTGTACGGGGACGTGGCCCTCTGCGGCACCCGGGGCTGGTTCTACGAGGAGGACCGGGGGGAGCACAGCGCCAAGATCTTCAACCGGGAGCTGCTCCGGCTGGAGGCGTCCCTGAAGGCGGCGGGGGACCGGGAGAAGATCTGTTTTCTCCACTACCCGCCGGTGTACCAGGGCTACCGCTGCCGGGAGATCATGGACCTGCTGGAGCGGTACGGCGTAACGCGCTGCTGCTACGGCCACCTCCACGGCGGGAGCCACCGCCTGGCTGTCTCCGGCCCGGTGGGCGGAGTGGACTATCAGCTGGTTTCGGCGGATTATTTGGGGTTCTGCCCGAGGAAAATTATGGATTGAGCAAAAATTCATGGAAATTTCTTAAAATTGCTCTGGTCAAACGGACATATATCTGGTAAAATATCGTGGCGAAAGTAAAAAGGCGCTGTTGTTTCCGAAAAATGTCGGGGCAAGGACGCGCCGACAGGAGGAAATTGACAAATGAAGGTCACCAGTGTTGAAAAGAAAGAAAAGAGCACGGTCGAGCTGACCATCCAGGTGGAGGCCGATGTGTTTGAGGCCGCTGTCCAGCAGGCCTACCTGAAGAACCGCACCAAGATCAACGTCCCCGGCTTCCGGAAGGGCAAGGCCCCCCGGAAGATCATCGAGGGCATGTACGGCTCCGGCGTGTTCTATGAGGACGCCATCGAGGCCACCTATCCCGCCGCTTACGCCGAGGCCGTGAAGGAGCAGGGCCTGGACGATGTGGGCTACCCCCACGTGGAGCTGGTGGAGGCCGGCAAGGAGGGCTACACCTTCAAGGCTCTGGTCTCTGTCCGTCCCGAGGTGAAGCTGGGCGAGTACAAGGGCCTCACCGCCCCCAAGACCGAGGCTGAGATCACCGACGCCGATGTGGATGCCGAGCTGAAGCCCTACATCGACCGGGCCACCCGTCTGGTCAGCGTGGAGCGCGAGGCCCAGAACGGCGACACCGTGGTCATCGACTTCGAGGGCTTCGACAACGGCGTGGCCTTCGACGGCGGTAAGGGCGAGAACTTCGACCTGAAGCTGGGCTCCGGCTCCTTCGTCCCCGGTTTTGAGGAGCAGCTGGTGGGCCTGAAGGCCGGCGAGGAGAAGGACCTGGACATCACCTTCCCCGAGGACTATCACGCCGACCTGGCCGGCAAGGCCGTGGTCTTCCACGTGAAGGTCAAGGAGGTCAAGGAGTCCCAGGTCCCCGAGGTGGACGACGAGTTTGCCAAGGACGTGTCTGAGTTCGATACTCTGGAGGCCTTCCGGGCCGACCTGAAGGAGAAGGTGGCCCAGCGCCGCCAGGCCCAGGCTCAGAACGACTTTGAGAACAAGGTCATGGAGCAGCTCATCGCCAACATGGAGTGCGAGATCCCCGACGGCATGGTGGACGTGGAAGTGGACCGCATGATGGAGGACTACGCCATGCGGCTGCAGAGCCAGGGCATCTCCATGGAGGACTATCAGAAAATGCTGGGCGTCAACGCCGATATGATCCGTTCCTCCGCCCGTCCCGACGCCCTGCGCCGTGTCCAGACCATGCTGGCTCTGGAGGCCGTGGCCGCCGCGGAGAACCTGGAGGTCAACGAGGAGGAGCTGGAGGCTGAGTTCGCCCGTCTGGCCGAGCAGTACAAGCTGGAGGCCGCCCAGGTGAAGGCCGCCGTTCCCGCCGAGGACCTGAAGAAGGACCTGCTGCTGAAGAAGGCCAGCGAGCTGGTCATCTCCTCCGCCCAGGTGGGCGAGGCCCCCCAGGCCGAGGAGGCCCCTGCAGAGAAGCCCAAGCGCACCCGCAAGAAGAAGACCGAGGAGCCCGCCGAGGAGCCCAAGGCTGAGTAAGTATCCATCACACGTCCCGGGGCAGCCAAGGCCGCCCCGGGCGCGTGCTATTTACGTGGGACGGAAACGTTCGGCTTGTGAACGTCTCATCAGCGTCCCACCCGGGCCGGAGGAATGGTTTTCCGGCTGGGCGGGTATACTTTGGTATCTCGTCTGAAAAAGGAGTTTCAATTATGAGTTTAGTTCCCTATGTAGTAGAACAGACCAACCGGGGCGAGCGGTCCTATGACATCTTCTCCCGCCTGCTCAACGACCGCATCATCATGCTGTCCGAGGAGGTCAACGATACCACCGCCTCCCTGGTGGTGGCCCAGCTGCTGTACCTGGAGGCCCAGGACCCGGACAAGGACATCCAGTTCTACATCAACAGCCCCGGCGGCTCCGTCACCGCGGGCATGGCCATCTACGACACCATGCAGTATATCAAGTGTGACGTGTCCACCATCTGTATCGGCATGGCGGCCTCCATGGGGGCCTTCCTGCTGTCCTCCGGCGCCAAGGGCAAGCGTCTGGCCCTGCCCAACGCCGAGATCATGATCCACCAGCCCTCCGCCGGCACCCAGGGCCAGATCACCGATATGGCCATCCACCTGAAGCGGCTGGAGATCGTCAAGAAGCGGATGAACCGCATCCTGTCTGAAAACACCGGAAAGCCCATCGAGGTGGTCACCTCCGACTGCGAGCGGGACAACTTCATGACCGCCCAGGAGGCCATGGAGTATGGCCTCATCGACAAGGTCATCGACCACCGCTGAGGGCTTTTCCCCGCCGGCGGGGGAGAATCCATCCCCCCGCCGACTTATCTGTTCCCCAGGAACGTGTTTATGAGGTGTATCCATGGCTCGAAACGACGAGAAAAATATCCGCTGTTCCTTCTGCGGCAAACATTCCGACCAGGTCCGCCGGATCATCGCCGGTCCCAACGCCTACATCTGCAACGAGTGCGTGCAGCTGTGCATGAGCATCCTGGACGACGGCTATGCCCCGGAGGAGCCTGCCATTGACAACGAGATTCCCGACGTGATCCCCACTCCCAAGGAGATCCACGCCGTTCTGGACCAGTATATCATCGGCCAGGAGAAGGCCAAGGTGGCCCTGTCCGTGGCGGTTTACAACCACTACAAGCGCATCTATTTCGGGGGCGGAGAGGATGTGGAGCTCCAGAAGAGCAACATCCTCCTCATGGGCCCCACCGGCTGCGGCAAGACCCTCTTTGCCCAGACCCTGGCCCGGGTGCTGAAGGTGCCCTTCGCCATCGCCGACGCCACCACCCTCACCGAGGCGGGCTATGTGGGCGACGACGTGGAGAACATCCTGCTGCGTCTGGTCCAGGCCGCCGACTATGACGTGGAGCTGGCTGAGCGGGGCATCATCTACATCGACGAGATGGACAAGATCGCCCGGAAGAGCGAGAATACCTCCATCACCCGCGACGTGTCCGGCGAGGGCGTCCAGCAGGCTCTGCTGAAGATCCTGGAGGGCACCGTGGCCAACGTCCCGCCCCAGGGCGGCCGGAAGCACCCCCATCAGGAGTTCATCCAGGTGGACACCAAGAACATCCTCTTTATCTGCGGCGGCGCCTTCGACGGCATCGACAAGATCATCGAAAACCGCCTGGACAAGCGGGCCATGGGCTTCGGCGCCGAGATCCAGAGCCGGAAGGACCGGAACGTGGGCCAGCTTATGGCGGAGATCCAGCCCCAGGACCTGCTGAAATTCGGCATCATCCCTGAGCTGGTGGGCCGTCTGCCTGTCATCACCACCCTGGAGTCTCTGGACCGGGACCAGATGGTCAAGATCCTCACCGAGCCCAAGAACGCCCTGGTGAAGCAGTACCAGAAGCTGATGGAGTACGACCAGGTGGAGCTGGACTTTGGACGGGACGCCCTGGAGGCGGTGGCCGACCGGGCGGTGGAGCGGGGCATCGGCGCCCGCGGCCTGCGGGCTGTGCTGGAGGAGGTCATGACCAAGGTGATGTATGACGTGCCCTCCGACCCCACCATCGTCAAGGTGTCCATCCACGCTGACAGCGTGAAGCAGGGAGCCGCCCCCGAACTGACCCGGGACCCGGAGCGGAAACAGCGGCCAAAGCTGGGCCGTGCCTCCCTGCGGGCGGAGCGGGGCGGAATGCCCGGCACCCACGCAGGCTGATACCGAAAGAATGAAAACGGAAACGTCCCGCGGCACCCCGATACGGCGGGCCACGGGGCGTTTTTGCCGATATTGTCAGCGGACGGGAGAAGAACGCGCTTTCTCGCTCCTCCGCTGATACCCCTGAGAGGAAGTGAATTTGCTATGAGCAAAGAATGGAACCTGACCGATGTGTCCACCATGCCTGCCATCGCCCTGCGGGGGCTGACGGTGTTCCCTAATGTGATGATCCACTTTGAGGTGGCCCGGGACATCTCCATCAAAGCCCTGGAGGAGGCCATGAACACCGGAGGTCCGGTGTTTCTGGTGGGCCAGCAGGACATCGGCGTGGAACAGCCGGAGCAAAAGGACCTGTTTACCGTGGGTACCGTCTCCAATGTCCGCCAGATCCTCCGGATGCCGGGGGACAATGTGCGGGTGCTGGTGGAGGGGCAGAGCCGGGGCCGTCTGGTCCAACTGACCCGTACCGAACCCTACCTGGAGGCGGAGGTCCAGGCCATCCCGGCTGAGGAGCCCGGCAGCCGTGCCACGGCCAAGCAGGAGGCGCTGATGCGCTCCACCTACGAGCTGTTTCAGCAGTACACCGAACTGGCGCCCAAGGTGTCCCCCGACCTGCTGATCCATGTGCTGGCCAGTCAGGACCCGGGCTACATCGCCGACTATATCGCCCAGAACATCGCCATGCGCAACCGGGACAAGCAGGAGATCCTGGAGGAGCTGCGCCCTGTCCGCCGGCTGGAGAAGCTCTACCGCCTGCTGGAGCGGGAGGTGGAGATCCTCTCCCTGGACGCGGAGATCCAGAACAAGGCCCGGGATCAGATCTCCGGCCACCAGCGGGACTACTATTTGCGGGAGCAGATGAAGGCCATCCAGCAGGAACTGGGGGAAGGGGAGGACTCTGACGAGTTCGAGGAGTACCGGAAAAAGATCGCCGGCGCCCAGCTGCCCGACCAGGTGCGGGAGAAGCTGACCAAGGAGTTGAACCGCCTGACCAAGCAGCCCTTCGGTTCCTCTGAGGCCACCGTCCTGCGCAGCTACCTGGATGTGTGCCTGGAGTTGCCCTGGGGCAAGACCACCAAGGAGAAGGTCAGTGTCTCCGCCGTGAAGAAAGCTCTGGACCAGGACCACTTCGGTTTGGAAAAGGTGAAGGAGCGCATTTTGGAGTTTGTGGCTGTCAAGCAGCTGGCTCCCGACTTAAAGGGGCAAGTACTTTGCCTTGTCGGCCCGCCCGGCGTGGGCAAAACCTCCATTGCCATGTCCATGGCTCGGGCCATGAACCGGAAGCTGGCCCGCATCTCTCTGGGCGGCGTCAGCGATGAGGCGGAGATCCGTGGCCACCGCAAGACCTATGTGGGGGCTATGCCCGGCCGCATCATCAACGCCATCAACCAGGCAGGGAGCTGCAACCCCCTGATCCTTCTGGACGAGATCGACAAGCTGGGCAGCGACCACCGGGGAGACCCGGCCTCGGCTCTGCTGGAGGTATTGGACGGGGAGCAAAACGCCACCTTCCGGGACAACTTCCTGGAGGTGCCCTTCGACCTGTCCGAGGTGCTGTTTGTCACCACCGCCAACACCACCGACACCATTCCCCGGCCCCTGCTGGACCGGATGGAGGTCATCGAGCTGTCCAGCTATACCGATGAGGAGAAGCTCCAGATCGCCAAAAAACACCTGCTGCCCAAGGAGCTGAAGCGCCATGGGCTGACCCGTCAGCAGCTGAAGGTGTCCGACGGGGCCATTCGGGAGATCATCGCCTCCTATACCCGGGAGTCCGGCGTCCGGATCCTGGAGCGGAAGCTGGCCGCCATCTGCCGCAAAGCGGCCATGCAGGTAGTATCAAATGATGTAAAGTCAATCCGCATTACAGAAAAACAGCTCCAGAAGTTCCTGGGTGTTCCCCGGTATTACCCGGAGCGCCAGGCTTTGGAGGAGCGTGTGGGCGTGGTCAACGGTCTGGCCTGGACCAGCGTCGGCGGCGAGCTGCTGGAGGTGGAGGTCAACGTGGTCCCCGGCTCCGGAAAGGTGGAGCTGACGGGCAACCTGGGCGACGTGATGAAGGAGTCGGCCCACGCGGCCTTGAGCTATATCCGCAGCCAGTCTGACCGGTTGGGCGTCCCCTCTGACTTTTATAAGGAAAAGGACCTCCACGTCCACTTCCCCGAGGGAGCCGTCCCTAAGGACGGACCCTCCGCCGGTATTGCCATCACCACCGCCATGGTGTCCGCCCTCACCGGGACTCCGGTGCGGCGGGGGATCGCCATGACCGGAGAGGTGACCCTGCGGGGCCGGGTGCTACCCATCGGAGGCTTGAAGGAGAAGACCATGGCCGCCTTCCGAAACGGCATCAAGACGGTCATCATCCCGGCGGACAACGGAAAGGACCTGGAGGAGATCGACCAGACCGTGCGGAAAGCCCTGCACTTCATTCTGGTGGAGCGGGCGGACCAGGTGCTGGATCAGGCGCTGGTCCGGAATGTGATCCCGGCAGTGGAGTCCGGCGGCGGCAGCAAACCCGCCCGGAAAGAGCAGGAGACGGTTTTGGTCCCCACGGTTCAGGACCAGTCCGCCGCCAGACTGCGGCTGTAAGGAGGAGAAAATGGCCATCAATCTGCAAAAGGCGGAGTTTATCCTCTCCGCCGCCTCCCCCAAGGATTTCCTGCATGACGGCCTGCCCCAAGTGGCCTTTGCCGGCCGTTCCAACGTGGGCAAGTCCTCGGTGATCAATCGCCTGCTCAATCGGAAGAACTTTGCCCGGGTGGGGGCGGCCCCCGGCAAGACTATCCATATCAACTATTTCAAGATTGACGGAGCCTTCTATCTGGTGGACCTGCCGGGCTACGGCTACGCCAAGGTGTCCAAGTCCGAGCGGGACCGCTGGGGCAAGCTGATGGAGAGCTACTTTGCCCACCCCGAGTTGATGACCTTGGGAGTCATGATCGTGGATTCCCGGCACAAGCCCACCGCCGATGACTGCACCATGGCCCAGTGGTTCAAGGATACGGGCTGTCCCCTGGTGGTGGTAGCCAACAAACTGGATAAGCTGAAAAAAAGCGAGATAGAGCCAAACCTCCAAACCATCCGGGACACCCTGGAGCTGGATGAGGAAACTGCTGTCATCCCCTTCTCCGCCGAGAAGGGGACGGGCAGGGAGGACCTGCTGTCCGCCATCCTGTCAGGGGCGGGGCTCAAATGATTTGCTTACATTCCCCCGATGCGCTTGGCGTGTCGGGGGAATCTTGCTGTATGGAATAATAGATTTTAGTTTACATGTTCGATGAAGGGGGCCTTAAGAAACGGTAACTAAAATTTATCCGACTGCCGCCGCCCGTTCAACTTGTCTTTTCTCCCTTGAACTGATATAATATCTTGAATGAATCTGGAAAAATCGGGGGAGGTGAGCCCTTGGAGGCACCCATCTACCACCTGGAAGGGGTGGTGAAGGCGAAAGAGGAGAGCATGGAGGACTTCGTGGGCCCCCTGGACCTGATCCTCCATCTGTTGAGCAAGAACAAGATGGAGATCAAGGACATCCAGATCTCCCTGATCCTGGACCAGTACCTGGAGTGGATGAACAAGCGGAAGGAATTGGACCTGGAGGTAGCCAGCGAATTTGTCACCATGGCCTCCCACCTCATCTATATCAAGACCAGGATGCTGCTGTCCATCCACGACGAGGAGGCCATGAGCGAGATGGAACAGCTCATCGCCACTCTGGAGGCCCACCAGCGCAACGAGAACTACTTGAAGATCAAGGCGGTGGTCCCATCCTTGGACGACCGCTACCGCTATGGCCGGGACTACCTGACCAAGGTGCCCGAGGCCATTCAGCCTGACAAGACCTACCGCTATGTCCATGAGAAGGAGGACCTGCTGAAGGCCATGACGGCGGTACTCAGCCGTTCGGACAACAAGCTGCCGCCTCCGGGGGCCGCCTTTCAGGGCATCGTGGGCCGGGAGCCCTACCCCGTGGCCGACAAGGCGGGAGAGATCATCCACCGCCTGGTCCAATTCGGGGTCACCCGGTTCCGGGCCCTGTTCAAGGGTAACCGCAGCCGTTCCGAGGTGGTGGCGACCTTCCTGGCGGTGCTGGAGCTGTGCAAGGCCCACCGGGTCCGGCTGGCCGGCACCGAGGAGGACTGCACCGTCACCTGCACCCAGGAGGAGACGGGCGAGGCGGTGGAGTTTACCGCCGACAGCCAATACAGCCAATAAGGAGAGGGGGAGACCATGGAGATCAAAGAACTGGAATCGGCCCTGGAGGGGGTGCTGTTCGCCTCCGGTGAGCCGGTGGCCGTGGAGCGGCTGTGTCTGGGCCTGGAGGTGGACCGTCCCACCCTGGACGCGGTGGCCCAGCGGCTCATGGACAAGTACAGCTATGAGCGGCGGGGCATCCGCCTGCTGCGGCTGGACACCAGCTACCAGCTGTGTTCCGCCCCGGAGTTCGCCCCCTATATCCGAAAGACCCTGGAGAGCCGCAAGCCCGCCCGCCTGTCCCAGCCGGCGCTGGAGGTGCTGGCCATCATCGCCTACTACCAGCCGGTGACCCGGGCCTATGTGGACCAGGTGCGGGGAGTGGACAGTGCCTACACCGTGAGCCTGCTGCTGGAGCGGGAGCTCATCGAGGAGGCGGGCCGTCTGGCGGTCCCCGGCCGTCCCACCCTGTTCCGCACCACCAAGAACTTTTTGCGCTCCTTCGGCCTGTCCAGCCTGGAGGAGCTGCCTGAGCTGCCCGACGCCTCCAAGGAGGGGGAGCAGATGACCCTGGAGTTGGAGGCGGCTGTAGCCAAGCTGAAGGCCCAGGAGGAGGGGGAGGAGTCCTCCCCGGCCCAGCCGGAGCCCCCGGCGGGTGAGGAATGAAAATCCTTTTGATCGTATTGGCCGTCCTGCTTCTGATCGGACAGGTCCGGGTGGGCGGTCTGGCGGAGTACAGCGCCAAAGGGTTTCTTGCCTGGGTGCGGCTGGGGAAGCTGCATATAAAAGTGTTCCCCTTGAAAAAGAAGGACAAGCCCGCCAAAAAGAAGGCGAAAAAGGCCAAGCCTCCCAAGGAGAAGAAGGAGAAGCCCAAGGCAGAGGTCCCGCTGGCGGAGAAGGCGGGGGGCGCTCTGGACTACGCCAGGACTCTGCTGCCCGTGGCTCTGGACGCGGTGGGCAGCATGTACAGCAAGATCCGGATGGACACTTTGGAACTGGAACTGACGGTAGGGGCCGCCGACCCGGCGGACGCCGCCATACGGTACGGCCAGGCCAGCGCCGCCCTGGGGGCTTTGTGGGAGCCCCTGACCCGCGCCTTCCATGTGAAGGACGGACACGCCCGGGTGCGGGTAGACTTTGAGTCCGGGGGGATGACGGTATATGGCCGGGCCTCCCTGTCCCTCAAGATCGGCCAGATCCTCTGGCTGGGACTTTATTTCGGATGTAAGGCCCTGCGGGGCTTCCTCGCCGTCCGGAGACGGCAGAAACTGAAACAACAGGAGAGAAAGGCGGCCTGACGGTATGGAAAAGAACAATTCCCTGGCTGAGCTCATCAGCACCACCATGGAGCATGTGCGCACCATGGCTGACGCCAACACCATTATCGGAAACCCCATTCAGGCGGAGGGGGTGACTCTGATCCCGGTATCCCGGATGTCCTTCGGCGTGGCCGGAGGGGGCACCGAGTTCTCCACCAAGAAGCAGCCCGCCGGAGACAACAGCTTCGGCGGCGGCAGCGGCGCCAGCGCCAAGCTGGAGCCCGTGGCCTTCTTGGTGGTCCGGGAGGGCAGCGTCAAGCTGCTGCCTGTGGCTCCGCCCCCCGCCACCACCGTGGACCGGGTCATCGAGACGGTGCCCGAGGTGGTGGACAAGGTCACCGGCTTTATCGAGAGCCAGCAGGCCAAGAAGGAGCAGAAGGCCGCCCAGGCCGCCGAGAGCGACTTTGCCGAATGATGGGATAATTTCAAAAATTTCCCCGTGATAATGGAGAAATACCGCTTCATACTAGTGTCAAGTGTCCATTTCTAAGGAAGGTGACAGCTATGAAGCGGGTCCTGAGGGCGGTCCTCGCCCTGACCATCATCATGACCTCTCTGCCCGCCGCTTTCGCGGCGGGCACCTCCGCGTCCTCCGCCATTTTGATGGAAGCGGACAGCGGCCGGGTGCTGTATGAGCAAAATGCCCACGAACCCCGGCTCATCGCCAGCATCACTAAGCTGATGACCGCTCTGGTGGCCCTGGAGTCGGGCCACGACCTGGGGGAAGAGGTGACCATCCGCCCGGAGTGGGCGGGGGCGGAGGGTTCCTCCATCTACCTGCGGCCGGGGGAGAAGGTAAGCCTGGAGACCCTGCTTTACGGGATGATCCTCCGGTCAGGCAACGACGCCGCCCTGGCGGTGGCGGGCCACTGCGGCGGGACGGTGGAGGATTTCGTAGCCCGGATGAACGAGAAGGCCCGGGAACTGGACATGAAGGACAGCTCCTTTGCCAACCCAAACGGCCTCAATGCCGGGGACCACTACTCCACCGCCTACGATATGGCCCTGCTGGCCCGGGCCTGCCTGGAAAACGAGACTCTGGCCAAAATGGTGTCCACCAAGTCCATCACCCTGGGCACCCGGATCTTCACCAACCACAACAAGCTGCTGTGGCGGTATGAGGGCTGCATCGGCATGAAGACCGGATATACCGAGAAGGCGGGGCGGACCCTGGTGTCGGCGGCTGAGCGGGACGGCTTGACCTTGATCTGCGTCACCCTTAACGACCCCAACGACTGGGCGGACCACGCCGCCCTCTTTGACTATGGGTTTGCCAACTACCGTGGGGAGCAGGCGGTCCGGGCGGGAGATACCCTGTGCCGGGTGCCCACGTCGGGCAGTCTGGTGCCCTTTTGTCCGGTGAAGGCGGGGGGGAGCCTCTCCCTGTGCCTGACCGGAGAGGAGCAGGTCCGCCGGGAGCTGCGGCTGGACCGGGAGGTGCTGGAGGGACCTCTGCCCGCGGGGACGGCGGTGGGGGAGGCGGTCTATTTCCTGGAAAACCAGGAGGTGGGCCGGGTGCCCCTGGTGACGGGAGAAGCGGTAACGGCGGACCGGACAGCGAGCGTGGACTTTCTGGACCGCCTGAAAGAGCGGCTGGAGGAGCTGTCAGACTGAGTGTTTCCGCGGGGGCGGCTGACCGCCGCCACGCAAATCTCACCGATACAGAGAGAAAGGGGGCGTCCCTATGGAAGAACGGCTGCAAAAACTGATCTCCGCCTGCGGTCTGGCCTCCCGTCGGACGGCGGAGGGATGGATCACCGCCGGGCGGGTGACGGTAAACGGCCGGACCGCCCACCTGGGGGACCGGGCTGACCCGGACCGGGATGAGATCCTGGTGGATGGGACCCCCTTGGACCCCGGAGGCGGGCGGACCTATCTGATGCTGAACAAGCCCCGGGGCTATGTGACCACCCTTTCCGATGAAAAAGGGAGGCGGACGGTGGCCGACCTGGTGTCGGACTGCGGCGCGCGGGTCTGGCCTGTGGGGCGGCTGGACATGGACTCCGAGGGGCTGCTCCTCCTCACCGACGACGGGGAGCTGACCCACCGGCTCCTCCATCCCAGCCATGAGATCGAAAAGGAGTACCTGGTCTGGGTCACCGGGGACGTGAAGCGGGCCCTGCCCATCCTGTCCGCCCCCATGGAGCTGGCCGGGGACATGCTGTCTCCGGCCAAAGTGCGCCGGGGCAGGGTAATCGGCGGGGTCTCCCAGCTGTCCATCGTCATCCACCAGGGAAAGAACCGCCAGGTCCGTCGGATGTGCGCCCAGGCGGGGCTGACGGTGCTGCGGCTCAAGAGGATCCGGGAGGGAGGCCTCTCCCTGGACCGGAGCCTAGCGCCGGGAAAGTGGCGGGCGCTGACCGGACAGGAGCTGCTGCTGTTGTCCCAGGAGGGAAAAAAGGAAGATTGACCGGGGCTTTTTGCAAGGAAAAATGAATTTCCTGCAAAAAGCCCTTGCATTTTATGGGAGAACAGAGTAAGATATACCCAGTGCCGGCCCCTGTGCAGGGCCGACAGATTGGGAGATGAAAAAGAAATGAATCATGATATCCTTGCGCTGATCCAGGAAAATATGCACACTTTTTCCAAGGGTCAAAAGAGGATCGCCAATTTTATCCTGGAGTCCTATGACAAGGCCGCCTTTATGACGGCCAGCCGCCTGGGCAAGAAGGTGGGGGTCAGTGAATCCACTGTTGTCCGCTTCGCCGCCGAGCTGGGCTATGACGGCTACCCGGATATGCAGAAATCCCTGCAAAAGATGATCCGGAACCGCCTCACCTCCGTCCAGCGCATCGAGGTGACCAACGACCGGATCGGAGACCAGGACCTGCTGGCCATGGTCCTCCAGTCGGATATGGAGAAGATCCGCCTGACCCTGGAGGAACTGGACCGGGCCGCCTTTGACAAGGCGGTGGACACCATTGTGTCCGCCCGGAAGATCTATATCATCGGCGTGCGGTCCTCCGCCGCCATCGCCACCTTCCTGTCCTTCTACTTCAACCTGATCTTCGACAACGTGGTGAAGGTGTCCGCCAACACCGCCAGCGAGGTCTTTGAGAACCTGCTCCGGGTGGGGGAGGGGGACGTGGTCATCGGCGTCAGCTTCCCCCGGTACTCCAGCCGTACCGTCCAGGCCATGAGCTTCGCCCGGGACCGGAAGGCCACCACCATCGCCATCACCGACAGTGAGGCTTCCCCCCTGGCCCCCATCTGCACTTACACGCTGAAGGCCCGCAGCGACATGGCCTCCTTTGTGGACTCCCTGGTGGCTCCCCTGTCTCTGGTCAACGCCCTGCTGGTGGCGGTGAGCCGGAAGAAGAATGACGATCTGGCCCACACCTTTGAGACCCTGGAGGGGATCTGGGACGAGTACGGCGTCTATGAGAAGGTGCAGGAGTGAGCGGCGCCCATTATGATCTGATCGTGGTGGGCGGCGGGGCCGCCGGCATGATGGCGGCCATCACCGCCGCTCGGATGGGTACGGAGGTCTGCCTCGTCGAGCGCAACCCCAAGGTGGGCCGCAAGCTGTATATCACCGGCAAGGGCCGGTGCAACGTGACCAACCACTGCACCCCGGAGGAGGCTCTGGCTGCCACTCCGCGGAACGGCCGCTTTTTGTACAGCGCCATGAGCCGTACCACCCCCGCCGCTGTGGAGGAATTTTTCACCAGCCTGGGGGTAGAGCTGAAGGTGGAGCGGGGCAACCGGGTATTCCCCAAGTCGGACAAGTCCGCCGACATCATCGACGCCCTGTTTCTGGAGCTGAAACGGCTGCGGGTGCCCATCCTCCAGGAGCGGGTCTCAGCGGTCTGCCTGCGGGACGGAGCGGTGTGCGCCGTGGAGATGGGAGAGGGCAAAAACCGGACCGGACTGAGCTGTAAGGCGGTTATCCTTGCCACAGGCGGAGCCTCCTATCCCGCCACCGGATCCACCGGAGACGGCTACCGGATGGCGGAGGAGCTGGGCCACACCATTGTGGAGCCCCGCCCCTCTCTGGTGCCCCTGGAGTCCCCGGATCCCTTCTGCGGGGAGATGCAGGGGCTGGCCCTGAAAAACGTGGTCTTGACGGTGCGGGGCCGAAAGGGTAAAATCGTATACCAGGAGCAGGGTGAGCTGTTGTTCACCCACTTTGGCATGTCCGGTCCCCTGGTCCTGTCCGCCAGCGCCCACATGCGGGACTTCGGCAAGGAGCAGTACGCCTGCTCCATCGATTTAAAGCCCGCCCTGGATGAGCAGACTCTGGACGCCCGCCTGGTGCGGGAGCTGGGGGAGAACGCCAACAAGGACATGGCCAACCTGATGGGGGCTCTGGTCCCCCGGCTGATGATCCCGGTGCTGCTGGCCCGGGCGGACATCCCCGGAGAGAAGAAGGCCCACGATATGACAAGAGGGGAGCGCCGGCGGCTGCTGGAGCTGCTCAAGCACTTCACCGTGGCGGTGTCCGGGCCCCGGCCCATCAGCGAGGCCATCATCACCTCCGGAGGGGTGAAAGTCTCGGAGGTGGACCCCAAGACCATGGCCTCCAAGAAGGCGGCGGGGCTGTACTTCGCCGGGGAACTGCTGGACGTGGACGCCTATACGGGCGGTTTCAACCTCCAGATCGCCTGGGCCACCGGACGGGCGGCGGGGGAGAGCGCCGCGGAATCTATCCGTGCCTCGGAAGGATAGGCTGGCCTCGCCGGCCGGGCGTCACTTTTCTTGTAAGAAAAGAATCCACAACTAACAACCATTGGAGTGATCACTGGATGAGAAGCGTTGCCATCGACGGCCCCGCCGGGGCCGGAAAGAGCACTCTGGCCAAACAGGCGGCCAAGGCGCTGGGATTTTTATATGTGGACACCGGGGCCATCTACCGCACCGTGGCCCTGAAGGCGGTACGGGCGGGGGCGGACCCCGTCGACCCGGCCCAGGTGGTCCCCCTGCTGGAGAACTTGGACCTGAGGATGGACTACGGCCCCGACGGGGAGCAGCGGATGTTCCTGGAGGGGGAGGATGTGTCCTCCGCCATCCGGGAGCATAAAATCTCCGGTCTGGCCTCCAAGGTGTCCGCCATCCCGGAGGTGCGGGCCTTTCTGCTGGACTTCCAGCGGAAGCTGGCCCGGGAGCACGACGTGCTCATGGATGGCCGGGACATCGGCACCGTGGTGTTGCCCCATGCCGACGTGAAGGTGTTCCTCACCGCCGCCCCCGAGGCCCGCGCCCGCCGGCGGCTCCGGGACCTGGAGCTGCGTGGCCAGCAGGCCGACTATGACACCGTCCTCCGGGACATCATCGCCCGGGACGAGCAGGACCGGAACCGCCCCATCGCCCCCCTGCGTCAGGCGGAGGACGCGGTGCTGCTTGACACCACCAATCTGGATCTGGCCGCGAGCCTGGAGGCTCTGCTGGCCATCATAAAGGAGAAGATCGACCTGTGAGCACGGAACTAGCCGCCCAGGAGGAGAGCCGCCGGGAGGACCGGCGGAAAGACGCCTGGTTTCATTTCCTGTATGCCGTTCTCTGGCCTATTTTGAATTTCATCCACCCTGTCCATGCCATCGGCCGGGAGAACATCCCCGACGGTCCGGCGGTCATCTGCCCCAACCACAGCACCATCGGCGACCCATTCTACGTGGTCTTCGCCTTCGGACGCAAATATCCCATGCGGGCCATGGCCAAGATCCAGATCATGCGGGTCCCCTTTGTGGGCTGGATCCTGGGGAAAGCCGGGGTCTTCGGCGTGGACCGAGGCCACGCGGACATGAAGGCGGTGAAGACCGCCCTGAAATGCCTGAAAGACGGCAACAAGCTGCTTATGTTCCCCGAGGGCACCCGGGTCCACGATGGGGAGGACGTGACCGCCAAGACGGGCGCCGCTATGTTCGCTACCCGGACGGGCGCGCCCCTGCTGCCTGTCTATATTCAGCGGAAGAAAAAGGTGTTTGGCCGGAACGTGGTGGTCATCGGAAAGCCCTACCACCCCGGGTACGCCGGACGGAAGCCCACCCCCGATGAGCTGGACGCCATTGTGGGCGACCTGATGGACCGGGTCCATAAGCTGGGGGAGGGCCGGGAATGAAGCTGGTCTTAGCCAAGTCCGCCGGGTTCTGCTACGGCGTGCGCCGGGCGGTGGAGCTGGCGGAGGAGACGGCGAAGCAGGGGGAACCTTGCGTGATGCTGGGTCCCATCATCCATAACCAGGACGTGATGGACCACCTGGCCAGCCAGGGATTGCGGGCAGTGGAGCGGCCCGAGGATGTCCCGGACGGCTCGGCGGTCATCATCCGCTCCCACGGGGAGAGCCGGGCGGTCCACGAGGGACTGGAGGCCCGGGGCGTCCGGGTCCTGGACGCCACCTGCCCCAACGTCACCCGCATCCACCAGATCGTGGCTCAGGCGGAGGAGCGGGGAAGACAGCCTATCATCGTGGGAACCCCCGACCATCCCGAGGTCCGGGCCATCGCCGGGTGGTGCCGCCATCCCGTGGTCCTCTCCGGGGAAAAAGACCTGGAAACCTGGCTGTCCCAAGGGCCGGAGCACCGTGGGCTGCCCCTCACTTTTGTGTCCCAAACCACCTCCACCAGGAAAATTTGGGACAGCTGCGTGAAAAAAGCAAAAAAAGAGTGTACAAACGCAGAATTTTTTGATACAATATGTGGAGCGACGTCCAAACGTCAGGAGGAGGCCCGTCAGCTGGCTGAAAAGTGCGGCATGATGGTGGTCATTGGGGACCGGAAAAGCTCCAATACCAAACGGCTCGCGGAGCTGTGCAGGGAGGTCTGTCCCGACGTCCGTCTCATCGAGCGGGCGGAGGATCTGGACCTGACCCACATTCCCCAGACGGAAACGATCGGCATCACGGCGGGCGCGTCCACGCCCGCGTGGATAATAAAGGAGGTCTATAACAAAATGAGCGATGAAATCATGGAGATCGAAAAATCCTTCGCGGAGCTGCTGGAGGAGTCGATCAAGCCTATCAATAATGGAGATAAGGTCACCGGCACCGTAGTGGCAATCACGCCCACTGAGATCCAGGTCGAGCTGGGCATCAAGTACCCCGGCTACATTCCCCTGTCCGAGCTGAGCGACGATCCCAACGTCAAGCCCGAGGACGTGGTCAAGGTGGGCGACGAGATCGAGAGCTATGTCATGCTGGTCAGTGACCGTGACTGCCTGGTCAAGCTGTCCAAGAAGCGTCTGGACATGGTCAAGGGCTGGGAGGAGATCGAGGCCGCCAAGGACAACGAGACCGTGGTGGAAGGCTTCGTCACCGAGGACAACAAGGGCGGCGTGGTCGTCTCCGTCAAGGGCATCCGCGTTTTCGTTCCCGCCTCCCAGACCGGCCTGCCCCGCGAGACTCCCATGAGCGAGCTGCTGAAGAAGAAGGTTCGCTTGGTCATCACCGAGGTCAACCGTGCCCGCCGCCGCGTGGTGGGCTCCATCAGCAAGGTCACCCGCGCCGAGCGGGCCGCCGCCGCTGAGAAGGTCTGGGCCGAGATCGAGGAAGGCAAGCACTACACCGGCACCGTGAAGTCCCTGACTTCCTACGGCGCTTTCGTGGACATCGGCGGCGTGGACGGCATGGTCCACATCTCCGAGCTGTCCTGGAGCCGCATCAAGCACCCCTCCGAGGTGGTCAAGGTGGGCGACACCGTGGACGTGTACGTCATCTCCGCCGACAAGGAGAAGAAGAAGATCTCCCTGGGCATGAAGGACCACAGCCAGGAGCCCTGGACCGTGTTTACCAGCACCTACCAGGTGGGCGACGTGGCCAACGTCCGCATTGTCAAGCTGATGACCTTCGGCGCCTTCGCCGAGGTAGTCCCCGGTGTGGACGGCCTGATCCACATCTCCCAGATCGCCGACCACCGCATCGACAAGCCCGGCGACGTGCTGGCTGAGGGCGATAAGGTGGACGTGAAGATCACCGACATCGACATGGAGAACAAGAAGATCTCCCTGTCCATCCGCGCTCTGCTGGAGGCTCCCGCCGCTGAGGAGGAGGCTGAGACTCAGGAGTAAGCAAATCCCATCAGGGTCCGGACGCTGCCGCGTCCGGACCCTTTTTGTTCCGCACGCCGCGGTTCTCCGAGAAGCGGTCTGTGGAGTTATCCGCATCTGCGGACCGGCGTATCCGCCTGCCTCCCTACCTCCGCCATACATTGTATCTTGATTGGTCAAAACCACGAGAATATGTAAAAAATGTGTGATTTTCGTTAAAATTCCCGAATTCCCTTGCACGTAAAAGTTTAAATGGTTATAATGAAGGGGAAAATATGGTGAGATAGGGGCTTTTGCGGACTGGAGGTGTCAAATGTCGTTCCAAATCGGGGATAAGGTGGTCCACCCCATGTACGGCGCCGGGATCTTGGAGAGCGTCGTGCAGAAGAAGGTGAGCGGTGTGACCCGGGAGTATTACATCATGAAGCTGCCTGAGCGCTCCATGGTGGTGATGATCCCGGTGGAAAACAGCGAGGAGATCGGGGTGCGTCCCGTGGTGGACCGGGCCCGGGCCGACGCGGTACTGGCGGCCATCCCAGGTATCCAGGTGGAGATGACCTCCAACTGGAACCACCGCTACCGGGAAAACATGGAACGGCTGAAAAGCGGCGACCTTCTGGAGGTGGCCCGGGTGGTCAAGGGCCTGACGGTCCGGGACACCGCCCGGGGCCTGTCCACCGGAGAGCGGAAGATGCTCCACTCCGCCCGGCAGATATTGATCTCTGAGCTGGTACTGTCCAAGAGCCTCAGCTATGAGGCGGTGGAACGGGAGCTGGACACCGCCTTGGCATAAGAAGACTGGAAATGAATACCCATACTGTGATGACAAAGGGCCAGGGGGGCCTTCGGGCTCCTTTGGCCTTGTAACTATTTTCCAACGGGAGGACATGATATGGCTGGACTGCTTTCCCTGTTTCAAAAGAAAAAGGCGGCTCCGGGGCTGTGCTCCGCGGTGATCGTGGCGGCGGGCTCGGCCCGGCGGATGGAGGGGATCGACAAGATCCTGGCGCCCCTGGGGGAACTGCCGGTGATCGTCCACACCCTGTACGCCTTTCAGGACTGCCCCGGGGTGGACGAGATCGTGGTGGTCACCCGGGAGGACCTGCTGGTGGAGATCAGCGGCCTCTGCAAGGATTACCGCCTGGACAAGGTGACCAAGGTGGTGGTGGGAGGTGCGGAGCGCATCCACTCGGTGCTGGCCGGCCTCCGGGAGGTGAATCCGGCGGCGGAGCTGATCGCCATCCACGACGGGGCCAGGCCCCTGGTGTCCCAGGAGGTGCTGAACGAGGTGGTGGCCCGGGGCTGGGCCACCGGGGCGGCGGCCCCCGCCGTACCTATCACCGACACCATTAAGCGGGAGGAGAACGGCCAGACGGTGGAGACGGTGGACCGGGAGCAGCTGCGGGCGGTCCAGACCCCCCAGGTCTTTGAGGCGGGGCTCATCCGGGCGGCGCTGGAGAAGGCGGTCCAGGACGGGGAGAGCCTCACCGACGACTGCGCCGCCGTGGAGCGGCTGGGGATGAGGGTGTCCCTCACCGCCGGGAGCCGGGAGAACATCAAGATCACCACGCCCTTTGACCTGCTGTTGGGGGAGGCCATCCTGGAAGGCCGCGCGAGAGGAGTATAACATGCGCATCGGACACGGATACGACGTACATAAGCTGGTGGAGGGCCGGAAGCTGATCCTGGGGGGAGTATATATCCCCTGGGAGAAGGGCCTACTGGGCCACTCCGACGCCGACGTGCTCACCCACGCCGTCATGGACGCCCTGCTGGGGGCCGCCGGGCTGGGGGACATCGGCCGGCACTTCCCCGACACCGACCCCGCCTACGCCGGGGCGGACAGCCTGGTCCTGCTGGACCACGTGGTGGGGCTGCTCCGGGCGCGGGGCTGGAAGGTGGGCAATGTGGACGCCACCATCCTGGCCCAGCGGCCCAAGCTGGCCCCGCATATCGGAAAAATGGGAGAGAATCTGGCTTCCCATATGGGTGTGGCGCCGGAGCAGGTCAATGTGAAGGCCACCACCGAGGAGGGACTGGGCTTCACCGGGGCCGGGGAGGGCATTGCCGCCCACGCGGTCTGCCTGCTGGAACGGGCGTAAGAACGGCCCCTGCGGTCCGGCCGGGAAGATGCGACCGGGCCCAGTTCAGGGAAGAATGTCCACGGGACGTTTACAGCTTCATATGGTACCAGGGCCTTCCGGTGTGCCGGAAGGCCCTCTCTTTTTGAGCACCGCCGCCGGGGCAGACGCATAGGATGGGGCAGAGAGGAGGGTTCTCTCAGGGCGGCCCCGGTGTCCCGGGCGCCGCCCCGCTGTACAGGAAAGGAACTGTGCTATGCTCTATTATCTCATCGTGTGCCGCTCCCTGACCGACGCCCAGCGGACCGCCGCCGCCCTGGAGCGGGCGGGGATCACGGCACGGGTCCTGCGCTCCCCCAAAAGCATCGCGGGGGAGGGGTGCAGCCACTCTGTAAAAGTCTCCCAGCGCAGTCTGCCGGACGCCCTGCGGGTATTGGAACGGGCGGCGCTGAGTCCCAAACGGATCTTCATCACTGCCGGAGACGGCAGCTATCAGGAGGTGGAACTGTGATCTATCTGGACAGTGCCGCCACCACGCTGCAAAAGCCGCCTGCCGTGGCCCGGGCGGCGGCAAATGCCATCAACCATCTGGCCAGTCCCGGACGAGGGGGACACCGCCCCGCCATGGCCGCCTCGGAGACAGCCTTCGCCTGCCGGGAGGAAGCGGCCGCCCTGTTCCACGTCACTTCGCCGGAGCAGGTGGTTTTTACCTTCAACGCCACCCATGGACTGAATATCGCCATCAAATCCCTGGTGAAGCCCAAAAACCGGGTGGTGATTTCCGGCTATGAGCACAACGCCGTGACCCGGCCCCTCCATGCGATCCCCGGGGTGGAGGTACGGGTGGCGGAAGGGCCGCTGTTTGACCAGGCTGCCATGGTGGAGTCCTTCCGACGGGAACTGGACCGGGGCGTGGACGCGGCGGTCTGCACTCATGTGTCCAACGTGTTCGGCTTCATACTTCCCCTGGAGGAGATCGCTGCCCTGTGCCGTGCGAAGGGAGTGCCGCTTATCGTGGACGCCGCCCAGTCGGCCGGGTGCCTTCCCCTGGACTTTCAGGCTCTGGGGGTTGCCTTTGTGGCCATGCCGGGACACAAGGGTCTGTTCGGCCCCCAGGGCACCGGACTGCTGCTCTGCGCCGGGGAAGCGGAGCCTCTGCTGGAGGGAGGGACGGGCAGCCAGTCCCTCAGCCAGACCATGCCTGAGTTTCTGCCTGATCGCCTGGAGGCGGGGACCCACAACATCACCGGCGTGGCCGGCCTGCTGGAGGGCATCCGTTTTGTGCGGCGGCAGGGGGTGGAAGAAATCGGCCGCCGGGAGAGCTGCCTGATCCGGAAGATGGGGGAGGGGCTGACCGCTTTGCCCGGACTTCGGGTGTTTCTCTCGGAGGACCCGGAGGCCCAGGGGGGCGTGCTGTCCTTCCTGATGGAGGGCCGGGACTGCGAGGAACTGGGGGAGGCCCTGGGCGACCGGGGATTCGCCCTGCGGGCAGGGCTCCACTGCGCCCCCCTGGCTCACCGGAGCGCCGGTACGCTGGAGACAGGGACCGTCCGGGCCAGCGTGTCCCCCTTCAACCGGGAGGGGGAGATCTGCCAGTTCCTCCGGGCCATGGAGGGGCTGAATAAACCATAGAGCCGGAATACCAACGCCGGTACCGCCGTCCCGACAGAGACGGCGGTATCCGTATGGGAAGAAGCAGCGGCCCCGGACCGGACCGCCGCCCGCGGGACAGGGACATGCCCGGGCAGGGCAGGAGGGCTCCGGGGACAATTGGGGATTGACAGAAACGGAAAACATTCCCCGAAAAATTCATGAAATTTTCATTTCCCGCTCCCTCTTTCATGTTGCCAATCCAGTCGGAATATCGTATAATATTATCTAATGGATAGGCTGCGAAGCGGCTGTCCCCGGGAAAACCGATCAGCCGGCGGGACAGAACGGCAGTCTGCGCGGAGAATGAAAGAGGTGAGTTCCATGTTGGAAACGGCCCAGATATTTATGCAGTCTCAGCTGCCTATGATCCGGCTGCGGATCTGGGACGTAGCGGATATTGCCATTCTCTCCTTCCTGATTTACAAGCTGCTGTGGATGCTGCGCAAGAGCAGTTCCGGGAGGGTCCTCCGGGGCATCCTGATGCTGATGCTGGCCATGTGGATCTCCTCGGAGATCCCCCTGACGGCCACCAGCTTTCTGCTGAACCTGGTGGTGGAATACGGCCTTCTGGTGCTGGTCATCCTGTTCCAGCCGGAGCTGCGCCGCTTGCTGGAGCGGGTGGGCAGCAGCCGTTTGGGCTTGGTATTCACGTCCAACAAGGCCACCCCCATGGACCTGGAATCCGCCATCACTGAGACCACCGCCGCTTACACCGACATGTCACGGGACAAGGTGGGGGCCCTGATGGTCTTTGAGCGGCAGAATCTGCTGGACGATGTGATCAAGACGGGGACCGCCCTGGACTGTGCGGTATCCAGTGAGCTTTTAAAGAATATTTTCTGGAACAAGGCTCCCCTCCACGACGGCGCTGTCATCGTGCGGGAGGGCCGTATTGTGGGCGCGGGCTGTATGCTGCCCCTGTCCGGCAACGTGAATCTGAGCCGGGACCTGGGCATGCGCCACCGGGCCGGCATCGGCATGAGCGAGCACTCCGACGCGGTGGTGGTCATCGTCTCTGAGGAGACGGGCTCCATCTCCGCCGCCGTGGGCGGGATGCTCAAGCGGCACCTGGCCCCTGAGACCCTGGAGCGCCTGCTGCGCAACGAGCTGCTCAGCGACAGCCAGGAGGAGAAGAAAAACGGGCAGAGCCAGCTGGTCAACCTGATCCTGGGCCGGAGCCGGAAGGAGGATCAGACATGATGGAACAACTTCGGGAAAGCAAGTGGGTCTATGTGCTGATCTCCGTGGCCCTGGCGATCACGTTCTGGCTCTATGTCCGGGCGGAACAGGACCCCATGGACGACAGTTGGCTCTATAACATCCCTGTCCAGACAACGGGGAGCACGGTGCTCACCCGTCAGGGACTGACGGTGGCGGAATTGTCCGCCGACACAGTCAACCTGAAGGTGGAGGGCCCCACCAGCGTGCTGGATGACCTGATCCGGAACCGGAAGGATATCTACGTGACCGTGGATGTATCCAAGTGCGTGGAGGGGGAGAACAAGCTGCTCTACACCCCGGTGTACCCCAGCAATGTGAACACAGAGAAGTTGGTCACCACCAACCGGAACCCGGATTCCATTACCGTCACCGTGGAAAAGCTGTACACCAAGACCTTCACCGTGGAGTTCCAGCTCAAGGGCAAGGTGGCCAAGGGATACCAGGCCGGTACCCCCGCCATCAGCCCGGAGACCGTGGTGGTCAGCGGCGCGGTGGAGCAGGTGAGCCGGGTGGCCAAAGTAGTGGCCATTCTGGAGGACGAGCAGTTGGATGAGCGGTTTGCCGGCGACCTGCCCCTGACCCTGCTGGACGCCTCCGGCGAGGTGCTGGAGGGCATGGAGATCACGCTGGACACCAGCTCCGCCTATGTGGTCTTGCCGGTGGTGGTTGTCAAGGAGATTCCCTTGACGGTGAATTTCCAGACCGGCGGCGGCGCCACCGAGGATGACATCAAGTATGAGATCGATCCCAAGACCATCACGGTCTCGGGGGCCGAGGAGGACCTGCGGGACCTGACGGAGATCTCCCTGGGCAGCGTGGACCTGGCCAAGGTGATCGGCACCAACTCCATCGTCCGGCCCATCGACCTGGATCCCAGTCTGGAGAACGTCAGCGGCATCACCCAGGCTACCGTTAAGGTGACGGTCAGCGGACTTTCCACCCGCACCTTTGATGTGGACAACATCATTCTGTCCAACGTGCCCGAGGGATACACGGTGACCTCCGCCACCCAGGTACGGACCGTGGTGGTCCGGGGCAAGGAGAAGGACCTGGCCACGGTGGACGCCAGCCAGTTGCGCATTGTGGCCGACATGTCGGAGATCACAACGGTGGGGACCTATTCCATTCCCGTGAAGGTCTATCTGGACGCCAGCAGTTCGGTGGGTGTCATCGGAGAGTATTCCATTGTGGTCAATATCAGCAGGTAGCCGGAAACGCGGCCCTGCCTGGAGGAAAACATCAGCTATGGTTCAAAACGCAATTGTGAAGAAGATCGTGGGGGATGGAGTGGTCCAGGTCTCCCTCCTGCGGCAGATGGAGTGTGGACTCCACTGTGACGGTGCCTGCGCCGGCTGCGGGCAGAAGCCCAAGGAGGAGATCCTGGCCCTGGCCAGCAATTCCGTGGGCGCGGTCCCCGGCAGCGTGGTGGAGGTGGAGCCGGTGGACGGCCACAACATCATGACTTCCGTCATCGTGTTCCTGCTGCCCTGCCTGGGTCTGGGCCTTGGCTATGTCCTGGGTCAGAGCCTGCTGGGCCTGGGAGATATGGCGGCGCTGGGAACGGCGGTCCTGGGCCTGGTGGCGGGCTTTGTGCCCGCCGTGCTGGCCAACCGGGCCATCACACGCCGTCAGGCTCCCGAGTTCCGCATCCTGAAGCTGCTGGGCTGAGGACGGCTGGGTGTTCGGCTATGTGCGTCCCCTGCGTCAGGAGCTGAAGTGCCGGGACTTCGACCTGTACCGGGCCACTTACTGTGGCCTGTGCCGGTGTCTGCGCCGGCGGTACGGTCCGGTAGCCCCCATGTTCCTGAACTTTGATTTTACTTTCCTCGCCCTGTTGCTGTGGCAGCCGGAGAATACCTTTACCCCTTGCCGGGGCCGGTGCCACGCCAATCCCCTGGTCCAAAAGCCCATGTGCCCTGACAGCCCCGCCCTGGAGCTGGCGGCGGACGAGAGTATCATTCTGGCCTGGTGGAAGCTGAGGGACTCGGTCCGGGATGAGGAATTTTGGGAAGGGATGTCCGCCCAGGCCCTGTCCGGACTGCTCTATCCCGCCTACCGGAAGGCGGCGGGGCTGCGGCCTGAATTTGACCGGGCGGTGCAAGGAAGCCTGGAGGAGCTGACCGCCCTGGAGACAGAACAGTGCGCCTCCCTGGACCGGACGGCGGATACCTTCGCCCGCCTGCTCCGGTCGGCGGCCCCGTCTTCTGATCCCAGAAGCCGGGTGCTGGAGCAGCTGCTCTACCACCTGGGCCGTTGGATCTACCTCATCGACGCCCGGGATGACCTGGCGGAGGACCGGGAGGCGGACCGCTATAATCCGGTAGCGGCCCGGTACGGACCGGAAGGGGATGACCAGGCCCTGAAGCTGACCCTGGACCACTCCCTGGAACTGATGGGGGCGGCCCTGCAATTGGGGGACTTCGGGTGCAGGACCCCGGTTTTGGAAAATGTTGTATACCTGGGCCTGCCCCTGGTACAGCGGGCCGTCTTTGACGGCAGCTGGGCTCAGATCAAAAAACAAAAGATATGGAGAAACGGCCAATGAAAGATCCTTACAGCGTCCTGGGCGTCAGTCAGAACGCCAGCGACGAGGAAGTGAAGAAGGCGTACCGGGAGCTGGCCCGGAAATACCATCCGGACAACTACCAGAACAATCCTCTGGCCGATCTGGCTGAGGAGAAGATGAAGGAGATCAACGAGGCCTACGACGCCATCACCAAGCAGCGCGCCGGAGGGGGCGGCTACCAGCAGCAGTCCTCCGGGAGCTATGGCGGCTACGCCCAGCAGCAGAGAAGCTACTCCTCCAACAACCCCACCTACGCCCGGGTGCGCAACCTCATCAACGCCGGGGACCTGGGGACGGCGGAGCGGCTGCTCTACGAGGTAGGGCAGAAGGACGGGGAGTGGTACTTCCTGTCCGGCAGCATCGCCTACCGGAAGGGCTGGCTGGACGAGGCCATGCAGAATTACACCCTGGCCGTCCAGATGGAGCCGAGCAACATGGAATACCGTCAGGCCCTGAATATGATGCAGCAGCGGGGCGGAGGCTACCGCCCCTATGGATACACCAACACGGTGGACGGCCTGGACTGCTGTACCACCATGCTGTGCCTGAACTGCCTGTGCGGAGGAGGCCACTGTTAACATGGCGAATGCGCCGTTTTCAAAGGGAAGCGGACGGACCGCCCTGGGGGGCGTGCTGGCCGCCGGAAGTCTGGCTATACTGTGGTTGGCCTGTCTGGCGCCGTCGGGACGGATGGGGCTCACCGCCGTGGCGGGGCTGTTTCCCGTGGCCGGGGTGCTGGCCGCGGGGAGAGGCATGGGCTACCTGTGCTGGGCGGCGGCGGGCCTGTTGGGCCTGGTCCTGCTGCCTGACAAGGGCGTGCCGGTCCTGTACCTGATCTTTCTGGGGATCTATCCCGTGATAAAGAGCCGGATCGAGGCCATCCGCCGCCGTCCGGTGGAGTGGGTGCTGAAGCTGGCCTTCTTCAACGCCGCCTTGACCATCGCCTGGTTTGTCCTGCGTGGGCTGCTTCTGCCCCATCTGCCGCCCTGGCTGGGCGAGCGGGGCGTGTTGCTCGGTGTGTTGGGCAACCTGGTCTTTCTGGCCTATGATTTCGGATTATCCAAGCTCATCGCTCTGCTGTTGACCCGGCTGGGTCCGGGCCGGCGGGCGGGTCCATATTGATCATCACATAAGGAGAGTGACCACTTTGGTCAAAAGCATGACAGGGTACGGCCGGGCGGAGGAGACCGTCAACGGCTGTACCATCACCGTGGAGCTGCGCTCCGTCAATAACCGCTATCTGGACTGCAGCGTCCGCATCCCCCGGCTGTACCTCTTCGCGGAGGACGCCATCAAATCAAGAGTCCAGAACACCATTTCCCGGGGAAAGGTGGACGTGTTCGTCACCTTGGACAACGCCGGGGCCGACAAGGTCCAGGTGTCCGTGAACAAGCCGGTGGCCGACGGCTACTACGCCGCCCTGACGAAGCTGGCGGAGGAGTACCACCTGTCCAACGACATCTCCGTCTCTCTGCTGTCCCGGTTCCCCGACGTCCTGCTGGCCGAGAAGGCGGAGGAAGACGTGGAGCAGATGGCCAAGGACATCTGTTCCGTTTTGGACCGGGCTCTGGCTGACTTCGACCAGATGCGCACCCGGGAGGGAGAGCGGCTCCGGGACGACATCCTGTCCCGGGCCGAGACCATTGAGTCCAAGGTGGCCCTGGTGGAGGAGCGCTCCCCCCAGACCGTGTCGGAATACCGCGCCCGGCTGGAGGCCAAGATGAACGAGGTCCTAGCCAACACCCAGATCGACCCCGCCCGCATCCTCACGGAAGCCGCCATCTTCGCGGACAAGATCGCCGTGGACGAGGAGACGGTCCGCCTGCGCAGCCATATCGGCCAGCTCCGGGAGATGCTGGCCAAGGGCGGCGCCACCGGACGGAAGCTGGATTTCCTCATCCAGGAGTTTAACCGGGAGGCCAATACCATCGGCTCCAAGTGCAGCGACATCGAGATCGCCCGCCATGTGGTGGACATCAAGGCCGAGATCGAGAAGATTCGGGAACAGGTCCAGAACATTGAGTAAGGGGGAACTCCGGTGAAGCTTATCAACATCGGGTTTGGCAACCTGGTTTCTCCCCAGCGGCTGATCGCCGTGGTCAGCCCGGAGTCCGCTCCCATCAAGCGTATGGTCCAGGAGGCGCGGGACCGGGGGATGCTCATCGACGCCACCTACGGACGGCGCACCCGCGCTGTTCTGGTCATGGATAACGACCATCTGGTACTGTCCGCCCTCCAGCCCGAGACGGTGGCCAACCGCCTGTCCGGGGAGCCGGCGGACGGGGAGGAGGAAGAAGAATGGCAGTAAAGAAGAAAGACAAGGGGCAGCTCATTGTCCTGTCCGGCCCCTCCGGCGTGGGCAAGAGCACCGTCATTGCCGAGCTGATGGGCCAGCGGTCCAACCTGTACTTTTCCGTCTCCTACACCACCCGGAAGCCCCGGGTGGGGGAGCAGAACGGGGTAAACTACAACTTTGTGGACCGTACGGAGTTCGAGCGGATGATCGCCGACGACGAGCTGCTGGAGTATGCCGAGTATGTGGACAACTACTACGGCACCTCCTTGAAGGCTATCCGGGAGCGGCTGGAGGCCGGGGTGGACGTGCTGCTGGACATCGAGGTCCAGGGCGCGGCCAAGGTCCGGGCCCGGTGTCCCGAGGCGCTGCTCATCTTCATTATCCCGCCCTCCTTTGAGGAACTGTCCCGCCGCCTCCACGGCCGGAACACGGACAGCGAGGATGTGATCGCCGGCCGGCTGGAGAAGGCGCGGCTGGAGTTCCGGGAGATCCCCAACTACGACTACCTGGTCATCAACGACAAGGTGTCCAACGCCGTGGAGGAGATCGAGGCCATCCTCACCGCGGCCGAGTGCCAGGTGGAGAACCGCCGGGACATTCTGTCCCAGTTTATCTGATGCCTGCGGGGGACGATCCCGTTTGGAGCGGTCCCCGAAGTTATTTTGAATGGAAAAGAAGGAGTCTTGCACTATGATGCTCTATCCCGCTATGAAAGACCTGCTGAAGAAGGTGCCCAGCCGCTATGAGCTGGTGAACGTGGTGGCCTGCCGGGCCCGTCAGATCGCCAGTGAGGCCGAGGCCGCCGGCGAGCCCCTGGATGACAAGCCCGTCAGCATCGCCATCCGTGAGGTGGCCGAGGGCAAGCTGGACGACAAACTGCAATAAGGAGCAAAACAAGCGAAGGGATCCCCCTGCGCTTGTTTTGGTTTTTCCGAATATAAGGGAGGAAGAAAACATTGGGGCGCAAGGTGGCGAAAGTCGCGGTATCCAAGGCGATCTACGCCATTGACAAGCCGTATGACTATCTGGTCCCCCGGGAGCTGGAGGACAGCCTGGGACCCGGCGTGCGGGTGCTGGTCCCCTTCGGGTCGGGCAACCGGGGCTCTGACGGCATCGTCCTGTCTGTCTGTGAGGAGCAGGGCGCGGGTCAGAATCTGAAGGAGATCCGGGCCCAGCTGGACCAGACTCCGGTGCTGGACCACAAGGCCATCCAGCTGGCCCTTTGGATGCGGGAGCGGTACTTCTGTACCCTCTATGACTGCGTCAAGGCCATGCTCCCCGCGGGGCTGTACTTCTCCCTGCGGGACTGTGTGTCCCTGGTCCGCCCGGCAGACCGGGAGGGGAACTACGCCGCCGCTGAAGGTGTGTTCGGGGGGAGCAAGCTCCTGGACCTGCTCTACGGCTGGGGCGGGCAAGGGGAGATGGAGCAGATCCGTCTGGCCTTTGGGACCAGGGACCCCAACCCCGTCATCCACAGGCTGGCGGAACAGGGAATCGTGGCCCTGGAGACCAGCACCCAGCGGGGGGTGGGGGACAAGACGGAGAAGGTGGCCGTCCTGGCCGTCCCGGCGGAGGAAGCCATGGCCGTGGTGACCCCGCGGCGGAAGTCCGCCCCCCTGCGCTATGCCGTCACCGAACTGCTGTGCACCCTGGGAGCCGCCTCCGCCAAGGAGCTTTGCTACTTCACCGGGGCCTCCATGCCCACGGTCAAGTCCCTGGAAAAAAGCGGTATTCTTACCCTGGAAAAGCAGGAGGTCTTCCGCCGCGTCCCCACCGGGGAGGTGGAGCCGGCGCCCCCTCCGGTGCTGAACGGGGAGCAGCAGGCGGCCTTTGAGGGTCTGCTGGCCCTGACCCGGACCGGAAAGCCCGCCGCCGCCCTCCTGTACGGCGTCACCGGCAGCGGCAAGACACAGGTTTACATCCGCCTGATCCAGGAGATGCTGGCCCAGGGGCGCAAGGCCCTGGTGCTGGTGCCGGAGATCGTTCTGACGCCGCAGCTGTTAAGGATATTTGCTTCCCACTTCGGCGACAAGATCGCTGTGCTCCACAGCTCTCTCCGGGCGGGAGAGCGGTACGACGAGTGGAAGCGGGCCAGAAATGGGGACGCCTGTGTGGTCATCGGGACCCGGTCGGCGGTCTTTGCCCCGCTGGACGATCTGGGCCTGATCATTCTGGATGAGGAGCAGGAAAACAGCTATAAGTCGGAAAACGTTCCCCGCTACCACGCCCGGGATGTGGCCAAGTACCGCTGCGTCCAGCATAAGGCCCTGCTGGTGCTGGGCTCCGCCACCCCTTCGGTGGAGACCATGTACCAGGCGGAGGAGGGCTCCTTCCACCTGTTCCGGCTGAAAAACCGCTACAATCAGAAGGCGCTGCCCCAGGTCCTCATTGCGGACATGAAGGAGGAGCTGCGCCGGGGAAACGACACCACCATCAGCTCCGTGCTGAAAGAGGAGCTTCAGGCCAACCTGTACCGGGGGGAGCAGTCCATTCTGTTTCTGAACCGCCGGGGGGCCAACCGAATGGTGTCCTGTGGGGAGTGCGGCGCGGTGCCCGAGTGCCCCCGGTGCTCCGTTAAACTGACCTACCATTCGGCCAACGGGCGGCTCATGTGCCACCACTGCGGCTATTCCCAGCCCCTGCCCCGGGCCTGTCCCGTCTGCGGGGGTCTGCTGAACTTCATCGGAGTGGGGACCCAACGGGTCCAGGAGGAGCTGGAAGAGCTGTTTCCCGGCGTGGAGGTCCTGCGGATGGACACGGACACTGTCACCGCCGCCAACCCCCACGAAAAGCTGCTGGACCACTTCCGCAAGGACAAGGTGCCCATTCTGGTGGGCACCCAGATGGTGGCCAAGGGGCTGGATTTTGAAAATGTGACCCTGGTGGGGGTGATCGCCCCCGACCTGTCCCTGTACGTGGACGACTTCCGGGCGGGGGAGCGGACCTTCTCCCTGCTGACTCAGGTGGTGGGCCGGGCCGGCCGGGGCGAGAAGCAGGGCCGTGCGGTCATCCAGACCTATACGCCCGACAACGATGTGATCCGGTTTGCCGCCCGCCAGGACTATGGCCGGTTCTACGAGACGGAGATCCAGCTCCGGAAGCTGCGGAGCTGCCCGCCCTTCTCCGACGTGGTGGTCATTACCGCCTCGGGACCGGAGGAAGGGGCGGTGCTCCGGTGCTGCGTCCGCCTGCGTCAGGCCCTGGAGAACGGACTGGGACGGCGGGGAGGCTGGCAGATCTTGGGCCCCGCTCCGGCGGCAGTGGCCCGGGTGAACAACCGCTGGCGCTACCGTCTGACCCTCACAGGCAAGAACGATAAAGAAAGCAGGGCCCTTATCGCCCACCTGCTTCGGGCGGCCCATCAGGATAAGGAAAACCGCGGGGTGTCGGTCTACGCGGACCTGGACCCCTATCAAAGCTGAATTTTTACCACATGGAGGAGAATGATTATGGCGATCCGTACCATTATTACCGGGGATGACCCGGTGCTAAACAAAGCCTGCCACCCCGTCACCAAGTTTGACGGCAAGCTGGCCGACCTGCTGGATGACATGCGGGAGACCCTGACCCAGGCCAACGGCGTGGGGCTGGCCGCCCCCCAGGTGGGCATCCTTCGCCGCGTTGTGCTGGTGGTCAACGGGGAGGGGGAGATGCTAGAGCTGGTCAACCCCGAGATCCTGGCCCAGAAGGGAGAACAGGACGGTCTGGAGGGCTGCCTCTCCGTCCCCGGCATGTGGGGCTATGTGAAGCGCCCCGAGTGGGTGCGGGTGAAGGCCCAGGACCGGAACGGGAACTGGTTTGAGACGGAGGGCACCGGACTCACCGCCCGCTGCTTCTGTCATGAGCTGGCCCATCTGGACGGCCATCTGTACACCGAGCTTTGTGAAAAGCTCTATACCAGTGAGGAACTGGACCAGATGATGGAGGAGCAGGAGGCGGACCGATGAGGATCGTCTTCATGGGCACCCCCGATTTTGCCGTGCCCTCTCTGGAGGCGCTGATCGCCGCGGGACATGAGGTCTGCGGGGTATTCAGCCAGCCGGACAAGCCTGTGGGCCGGCACCAGAACAAGCTGAAGCCCACTCCCGTGAAGGAGTGCGCCCTGGCCCATAACATCCCTGTGTTTCAGCCTGCC
This sequence comes from Pseudoflavonifractor phocaeensis, assembly GCF_021531815.1. Taxonomy (GTDB): domain Bacteria; phylum Bacillota; class Clostridia; order Oscillospirales; family Oscillospiraceae; genus Lawsonibacter; species Lawsonibacter phocaeensis_A. The sequence continues at coordinate 91,337 of NZ_JADYUM010000003.1, read as the reverse complement.
AGGCTGCGGGACGGGGCGGCCCTAGCCCAGCTGAAGAAATTGGCCCCTGAGCTCATCGTTGTGGCGGCTTATGGCCGTCTCCTGCCCGATGAGATCTTGGCGCTGCCGCCCAAGGGCTGCATCAATGTCCACTCCTCTCTGCTGCCCAAGTACCGGGGCTCCGCACCCATCCACTGGGCGGTGGTCAACGGGGACAAGGAGACAGGCGTGACCATCATGGACGTGGTGAAGGAGCTGGACGGGGGCGACATTCTGGCCCAGGCCAGTACCCCCATCGGACCGGATGAACTGGTGGAGGCCGTCCACGACCGGCTGGCCGCTCTGGGCGGAGAGCTGTTGGTGAAGACGGTGGCTCAGATCGAGGCGGGGACTGTCCGCCGGACCCCCCAGGACCTGGCCCAGGTCACCTACGCCCCCATGCTGTCCCGGGAGCTGTCGCCCATCGACTGGAGCCAGAGCGCCTGGGCGATCCACAACAAGATCCGGGGGCTGAACCCCTGGCCCGCCACCTCCACCGACGTGATCTCCGGGGATACGGTGAAGCTCTACCGCTCCGCGGTGCCGGGAAAAGCTGTCTCTGCCGCGCCCGGGACCATCGTGGCCGCCGGAAAGGACGGCATCGACATCGCCTGCGGGGATGGGCAGGTCCTCCGGGTACTGGAACTCCAGGCGCCCGGCAGCCGCCGCATGTCCGCCGCCGATTACCTCCGTGGCCACCCGCTTTCTTGAAAGAAAGCGGGGCAAAGAACTTTGTGCGAAACTGCGTTTCGCCTCGGACGGCGCTGGAGGAGTATTGCTTTTGAATGGCGCAGGAAGACGGCTTGTCGTGTCCGGGTTCCGGCATATGTCGGATGTTTGCGCCGGTAGGGCGGGGGCTTGCCCCCGCCGAATGCGGGTAGCCATATGGGGCCGCTCCTACGGGCCGTAGGGGCGCATCACGATGCGCCCAAAGGACAGTTTTCTTCAAAGAACACGGTTCGTTGTTTCCGCAGGTCGATCCAAAGGTGGAAGCAAAACGAAGTTTTGCGCCAAAGTTCTTTTGATTCTTTTCTTACAAGAAAAGGATCCACAACTAACACACAAGGAGGCAGAGGATATGGACGCGCGGGAAGCGGCGATGCTGACCTTAAACGCCTGCCAGCGGCAGGGAGGGTGGTCGGACGGTGTGCTGAAAAAGCAGCTGGCGGCCGCCGATTTGGACAGCCGGGACGCGGCCCTGGCCACGCAGCTGTGTTTCGGCGTGCTCCAGAACCAGCTGCTGCTGGATTTCTACCTGTCCAAATTCTCCAATATCCCCCTGAAGCGCATGGAGGGAAAGGTGGTCCAGATCCTGCGTCTGGGAGCTTACCAGATGCTGTTTCTGGATAAAATTCCCCACAGCGCGGCGGTGAACAGCGCGGTGGCCATCACCAAGGCCAACTGCAAGAACCCCCGGGCGGCGGGGATGGTCAACGGCATCCTCCGCAGCCTGGAGCGCAGCCTCAATGACCTGCCGGTGATCCCCCAGGGGGACCAGGCGGCGTACCTGTCCACCCTTTACTCCCATCCAGAGTGGCTTGTAAAGGAATTTATCCTTACACTTGGAGCAGAGGAGGCGGCCCAGCTTCTGGCCGCTGACAACAGCCAGCCGCCCACCTGCGTCATGGTGAACACCACCCGGACCACGGGGGAGGAACTGACCCTCCGTCTGAAGGAGGCGGGGGTAGAGGTGCGGCCTCACTCCTGGCTGGAGGACTGCCTGCTGCTCAGCCGCACCGGCGATCTGGAGCGGCTCACCGCGTTCCAGGAGGGACTGTTCTACGTCCAGGACCCTGCCTCACGCTCGGCCATCATGGCGGCAGACCCCAAGCCCGGGATGCGGGTGCTGGACTGCTGCGCGGCCCCTGGCGGCAAGTCCTTCGCCGCCGCCATCGCCATGGAGAACCGGGGAGAAGTGGTCTCCTGCGACCTCCACCCCCATAAGAAAAAACTGATTCAGGCCGGGGCGGACCGGCTTGGTCTGGACATCGTGGCCCCCATGACCGCCGACGGCAAGGTGTTCCGCTCCCAGTGGGAGAATGCCTTTGACCTGGTACTGGTGGACGCCCCATGCTCGGGGCTGGGGGTCATTCGGAAAAAACCGGATATCCGCTATAAAGATCCGAAGCCCCTGGCAGAGCTGCCCGCCGTCCAGTCGGCCATCCTGGCCAACGCCGCCCGGTATGTGCGGCCCGGCGGGACGCTGCTCTACTCCACCTGCACCCTGCTGCGGCGGGAGAACGAGGCGGTGGTCCGGGACTTTTTGGAGGGCCATCCAACTTACAAGGCAGAAGCCTTTACACTCCCTGGTCCCGTTGGGGAGGTGGAGGACGGCATGGTCACTCTCTGGCCCCACCGCCACGGGACGGACGGCTTCTTTATCTGCAAACTGAGAAAAGGGGAGGATACCCTTTGACCGACATCAAATCCATGACACTGGAGGAGCTTACCGCCTGGTTCCGGGACCAGGGGGAGCCGGCCTTCCGGGCCAAGCAGGTGTTCCGCTGGCTGTACCGGGGGGCCACCTCCTTCGACGAGATGAGCGACCTGTCCAAAACCCTGCGGCAGAAGCTGGAGGAGACCTGCTTCATCACCGCCCCCCAGGTGGCCCGGAAGCAGGTGTCCGCCCAGGACGGCACCATCAAATACCTGTGGGAGCTGGCCGACGGCAATTGTATCGAGACGGTGCTGATGCGCTACAAGCACGGCAACACTGTGTGCATCTCCAGCCAGGTGGGCTGCCGAATGGGCTGCGCCTTCTGCGCCTCCACCATCGCGGGCAAGGTCCGGAATCTGACCCCGGCGGAGATGATCGACCAGGTCCTCTTTACCCAGCTGGACAGCGGCGCCCCCATCTCCAATATCGTCCTGATGGGCATCGGGGAGCCTCTGGACAATTTCGACACGGTGATGAAGTTTCTCACCCTGGTCAACCACCCGGAGGGCATGAACATCGGGATGCGGCATATTTCCCTGTCCACCTGCGGTCTGGTGGAGCAAATTGACAAACTGGCCCAGCGTGGGTTACAATTGACACTGTCCGTCTCCCTTCACGCTCCCGATGACGAGACCCGATCCAAGATCATGCCGGTGAACCGCTCGGTGGGGGTGGAAAAGCTGATGGAGACCTGCCGCCGGTATTTTCAGACCACCGGGCGGCGCATTTCCTACGAATACGCCATGATCGACGAGGTGAACGACGCCGACTGGCAGGCCGACCTGCTGGCCAGTCTGCTGAAGGGCACGCCCGGTCATGTGAACCTGATCCCCCTCAACGAGGTGGAGGAGAGTCCCCTGAAGCCCAGCCGCCGCGTGGCCGCCTTCCAGAAACGTCTGGAGGGCCACGGCGTCACCGTCACCGTCCGGCGGAAGCTGGGGGGCGACATCGACGCCTCCTGCGGCCAGCTGCGCCGGAAGGCCATGAAGGCCGCACAGGGGGAGGGGCGCTGAAATCAGGCCCCAGTTTCGCCGGGATCCCGGCAGAAAAGAGGAAGATGTTCCATGGAGACATGGGGAATCACCCACAGGGGTGCGGTCCGGCAACAAAATCAGGACGCTTTTGACGCCCGGCTTCTGGAGGACGGGCGTATCATCGCCCTGGTCTGCGACGGTATGGGAGGCGCCCGGGCGGGCAACGTGGCCAGCACCATGGCGGTGGAGCTGTTCATGCGCCGCTTCCTGGAGCAAAAAGACGAGCCTAACGACCAGGAACGGATGCAGACCTCGGCCGCCCTGGCCAACCAGGAGGTCTTTCAGCGGGCGGCCAACGACCCGGAATGTGCCGGTATGGGCACCACCCTGGTGGCGGCCCTGGCCGGGCCGGGGGAGGCGGTCATCCTCAACGAGGGGGACAGCCGGGCCTACCACATCAATCAGGAGGGGATCGTCCTGGTCACCCGGGACCACTCACTGGTGGAGGATATGGTGGAACGGGGCGAGCTGACCCGGGAGCAGGCCCGCATCCACCCCCACAAAAACCTGATCACCCGGGCGTTGGGGGCGGAGCCGGTGCTGCTGGCTGACTGCTTCCGGCAGGCCATGGCCCCGGGAGACTGCCTGCTGCTGTGCAGCGACGGACTGAGCAACGTGGTCACGGAGCAGGAGATGCTCTATGAGGTCATCCACGGCGGAGAGATCGAGAGCTGCTGCCAGCGTCTGTTGGACATCGCCCTGCACCGGGGCGCTCCGGACAACGTGACGGCGGTGCTGATCCGCCGCTGACTCCGGCACGACCCTGAAAGAGAAGGAGGATATTTACCATGGATCCGTACATCGGTAAATTACTCGATAACCGATATGAGATACTGGAGCTCATCGGCACCGGCGGCATGGCCCGGGTCTACAAGGCCCGCTGCCACCGGCTGAACCGGCTGGTGGCCATCAAGATCCTGCGGGAGGATCTGGCCCAGGACGCCGAGTTCCGCCGTCGCTTCCACGACGAGTCCCAGGCCGTCGCCATGCTGTCCCACCCCAACATCGTGGCGGTGTACGACGTGAGCCGCTCCTCTGAGCTGGAGTATATCGTCATGGAGCTCATCGACGGCATCACCCTGAAGCAGTACATGCAGAAAAAGGGGAACAAGCTCAACTGGCGGGAGGCCCTGCACTTCATCACCCAGATCGTCAAGGCCTTGGGCCACGCCCACAGCCGGGGCATCATCCACCGGGACATCAAGCCCCACAATGTGATGGTCCTCCGGGACGGCAGCGTGAAGGTGGCCGACTTTGGCATCGCCCGGGTGGCCTCCGGGGGACACAGTACCCTGACTCAGGAGGCTCTGGGCTCCGTCCACTATATCTCCCCGGAGCAGGCCCGGGGCAGCCACATCGACGCCCGGTCCGACCTGTACTCCGCCGGCGTGGTCCTCTATGAGATGATCACCGGACGCCTGCCCTTTGAGGGGGACACCCCCGTGTCCGTGGCCATTCAGCACATCAACTCCATCCCCCTGTCTCCCAGGGAGATCGATCCCTCCATCCCCGAGGCCCTGGAAAAGATCACCATGAAGGCTATGGCCCCCAACCCGGATGACCGTTACTCCTGCGCCGACGAGATGCTCGCCGACCTGGAGGAGTTCCGTAAAAATCCCAACATCAACTTTGATTATGACCTCCACGAGTTTTTGCCCGAGGAAGAACCAGACGAGGACAAGACCCGCATCCGTCCGGTCACCCACATTCACGCCTCGGGGGAGGACTATGAGCGGCCCAGGAGCGAGCGCTCCGGCGGCCGGCACGTCCAGCGCTATGAGGAGGACGAGGAGGAGCGCCGGGGCGGCTCTCCCTGGACCATTGTAGCCTGCGTGGCGGCGGTGCTGCTGTTTCTGGCGGGGGTATTCTATTTCCTGTTCCGAACCTTCTTCTCCGGCCTTTTCGCTCCGCCCCAAACCTATGAGGTCCCACCCCTGACGGGCAAGAACTATGAGCAGGTCCTCCAGGATACCGCGCTTTTGGGCCGGTTCACCGTGGTGCTGGGCAATACGGTGGAAAATGACGCCGAGGCGGGCACCATCCTGAACCAGGACCCGGCGGCGGGCAGCAAGGTGGGGGAGCCGGTGACCCAGATCACCGTCACCGTCAGCGGCGGCCCGCAGATCGTCCAGGTGCCTGACCTGTATAATCTGGAGTACCGCAAGGCCTTTATCGTGCTGGATGAGCATAAGCTGAAGTACGATACCCCCGACTATGAAAACAGCGACGAGGTGGCCAAGGACCACGTCATTTCCTTCACGCCCCTGGCTGACACCCCGGTGGCGCCTGGCACCACCGTCCATCTGGTCATCAGCCTGGGTCCCAAGGTGGAGGAATTCCCCATGTTTAATGTGGTGGGCATGACCCAGGCCAATGCGGAGAAACAGATCACCTTCCAGAAGCTGGAGGTGGGTGAAATTACGCCGGTATACAGCGATACGGTGGAAGCCGGCGTGGTGGTGGACCAGTACCCCGCGGTCACGACCATGGTATCCGAGGGGACCAAGGTGAATCTCCAGGTGAGCCAGGGTCCGGACCCCGCCAGTCAGCCCAAGGAGGTCACCAAGACCGTGGACATCTCCCTGCCTGACAGGGGCGACGTGGTCAACGTCCAGGTGATGATGGACGGCGCGGTGATCTTCTCCCAGGATGTGGATACCGCCATGGAGCTGACTGTCCCCGTGACGGTCACCGCGCCGGCAGGGGAGACCAAAACTTTGACGGTCTATTATAACGGCGTCCAGGCCGACAGTATCTCTGTGGAGTTTACGCCATGACGTCGGAAGGAATCATCATGAAGGCCCTCAGCGGCTTCTATTACGTGGACGACGGGCAAACCGTCACCGCCTGCCGGGGCCGGGGCAAGCTGCGCCGGGACAAGGTCACCCCGCTGGTGGGGGACCGGGTGCGCTTTACCCCCCTGGAAAACGGCAGCGGCGCGCTGGAGGAGATCCTGCCCCGAAAGAACGAATTTTTCCGCCCCGCCGTGGCCAATATCGACCAGCTGGTGGTCATCGCCTCCCAGGCCATCCCCGTGACTGATCCCTTCCTCATCGACCGGGTGGCCGCCATTGCCGAGAGCCGGGGATGTGACGTGGTGGTCTGCGTCAACAAGTGCGACCTGGCCGATGGGGAGCCCCTGGCCGCCATCTACCGGACGGCGGGCTTCCGGACCCTGATGGTCAGCGCGGAAACCGGGGAGGGTATGGAGGAATTGCGGCAGGCAATTACTGGAAAGGTATCTGCCTTTACAGGAAACTCGGGCGTAGGAAAATCCAGCATCCTGAATGTGCTAGATCCCCAGTTCGCCCTGGCTACCGGCGACGTGAGCCAGAAGCTGGGCCGGGGCCGGCACACCACCCGGCACGTGGAGCTGCTGCGGCTGTCCTGCGGCACTCTGGTGGCCGACACCCCGGGCTTTTCCTCCTTCGATGTGGACCGGATGGAGCTGGCCCGGGCGGAGGACCTGCAATACGCCTTCCGGGAGTTTGCGCCTTACCTGGACAAGTGCCGCTTTCAGGACTGTGCCCATGTGAAGGAGAAGGGCTGCGCCGTGCTGGAGGCCCTGGCCCAGGGCAAGATCCAACCCACCCGGCACCAGAGCTACGTCCGCCTGTACCAGCAGGCTAAGGCCGTCCCCGACTGGGAGCGGCGCAAAAACCAGCAGGACCCATCCATGAAATGAAAGTATCCCGAACGAACCGCGTCTTACGGTCCGTTCGGGATGTTTTTTCTCCGGAGTGGAGGGAGGGCGGAGAAATCTCCTGTGTCAAACACGGCCCCCGTGACATAGGATGACACAGCCGGAAACGGCCAATCTATGAGGGAGGGGAGGCGTTTTCATGGGCATCGTGGTGGTACGTTCCCCCAAATGCCTGCGGGGCCTGCTGCGCAGAGTGTTCGGTCTGAAGTAAAAACAGGCATACATTTTCTCCCCCAGCCATATAGTGTCACAAAGCCAGTGCCCCCGGATGGCCGGAATGGACATGATACTGTGACAAGGGAGAGGACAGCGACCATGGAACTGGAATTTGATCGGGAGACCATGAATTTCTATGAAACGGCGGCGGAGGTGACCCTGTGCCAGGAGGAGACCCTGGAGAGTATCGTCCCGGATGCCTGCCCGGACATTTTGCGCATTGTGGATGTATGCGGTCAGGCGGTGCTGACGGGGAAGCAGGCCCGGGACGGAGCGGCCATGGTCTCCGGTATGGTGAAGGCGGCCATCCTGTACCAGCCCGAGGAGGGCAGCGGACTGCGGCGGATGGAGGTGGGGCTGCCCTTTACCTGCCAGGCGGAGGCGCCGGGCTTCACCGGGGATGGGACCGTCTTTGCCTCTCCCAGACTGCGCAGGGCGGAGGCCCGGGCCCTGAATCCCCGCAAGGTGCTGCTGCGGGTGGACCTGGCGGTGGATGTGGCCGCCTATCAGCCCTCCAAATGTACCCTTTGCCGGGGCGTCCAGGAGCGGGAGGGGGCTGGGCTTTGTCAGCGCCAATTCCACGGGGAGACCTGTCTGATCAGTGCTGTTCAGGAGAAGCCCTTTACATTCCAGGAGCAGGTACGCCTGCCCTCCAGTCCGGGAGAGGTGCCCCGGATCATGGCCCTGTGGGCCCAGCCCATGTGCACGGAAAGCAAGCTGGTGGGCAGCAAGATGATCTTCAAGGGCACAGTAGACCTCCATATGCTCCTCCAGGAGGGGGATGGGGGCCTGACCTCCAGCCACGAGTCCCTCACCTTCTCCCAGGTCATGGAGGTGTCCGGGGAGAATGAGGAGGGGGACTGCCAGGTGGATGTGGAGCTCACCGATCTGACCTGGGAGACAGATTTGGCTGACGGAGGCAGTCTGAACGTGGACCTGGAGCTGCTGGCCCAGGCTGGGGTACGGTGCCGGAGGCCAGTGACTCTGCTGCAGGACCTGTACAGCACCGCATATGAGATGGAGGCGGACAGCGAGCTCCAGACACTTTGGAAGTTGGGGGAGCAGTCTGTCCGGCCACAGGCGGTGCGGGAGCTGCTGGAGACGGGGGAACTGGTACGCAGCGTCATTGACAGCCGCCTGACCCTGGGCCAGGTGACCCAGAGCCGGGAGGGCAACACTCTGCTGCTCAGCGCGGAGGCCTGGATCACAGTCCTCTACCTGGATGAAAACGGCCTGGTCCAGTGCGCCCACAGGACCGTTCCCGTGACCTGCCGACTGGACTGCCCGGAGGATTACCGCTGCACCTGCGTCTGCCGCTGCCCCGGTGAGGTCTTTGCCGTCCCGGCGGCCGGGGGCGCCGAGGTACGGTTCACCCTGGAGTTCCACTGCCTCACACTGGGCCGTACCCAGGTACCGTCGGTGCGGGAAGCCCGGCTGGGCGGCCCCAGGACCCGGGGGGAGGGCCCCTGTCCCTCGGTGGTCCTGCGTCTGGCCGCGCCCGGGGAGGGTATCTGGGAGCTGGCCAAGGCCTACGGTACCACCACCCAGCAGATCCTGCAGGCCAATGAACTCAGCGAGGACGCCCTCCCCGAGGGCCGGATGCTGCTGATCCCACGCATGAGGTAGGAGTGCCGCCGGGGCGTGAAAAGACGAATCAGAATGGCCGCCCTATGGGCGGCCGTTTTCTGTAACAGCCTCTGAAGCCCGGGTTATATTCCAGGGCTTATCCTCATAGAGTGTAGGGAAACTACCGGCTGACGAATAGGGCCGAAGGAGGAATCGCAGTGGAAGACCGCAAAATCTATGAGGATATTGCCCTTCGGACGGAGGGCGACATCTACATCGGCGTCGTGGGGCCGGTCCGTACCGGAAAATCCACCTTTATCAAGCGTTTCATGGAGACGCTGGTGATCCCGGGTATCGACAACGTGTACCGCCGGGAGCGGGCCCGGGACGAGCTGCCCCAGAGCGGTTCGGGCCGGACCATCATGACCGCCGAGCCCAAATTTGTCCCCGAGGACGCGGTAAGCGTGACGGTGGACGGAGGGGCCTCCTTCCGGGTCCGGCTCATCGACTGCGTGGGCTATATGGTGCCCGGGGCGGTGGGTCAGCTGGAGGGGGAGACAGAGCGGATGGTCACCACTCCCTGGTTCGACCACGAGATCCCTATGGCGGAGGCGGCGGAAATCGGAACCCGGAAGGTGATTTCGGAGCACTCCACCATCGGCATTGTGATCACCACCGACGGCACCATTACCGACATTCCCCGGGAGGACTATCTGGAGGCGGAGGAGCGGGGGATCTCCGAGCTGAAGGAGCTGGGCAAACCCTTTGTGGTGCTGCTCAACTCGGCCTATCCCGACTCTGACCGGGCCCAGGCCATCCGCGCGGACATCGCCCAGCGGTATGACGTGACCTGCATGGCGGTGAACTGTCTGGAGCTTGGCCAGGAGCAGATCCACGAGATCCTGAAGGACGTTCTCTATGAGTTCCCCCTGAAGGAGCTGGACCTGTACCTGCCGCCCTGGATTGACGCTCTGCCCCAGGAGCACCCCATCAAGGCCATGCTGTACGCCGCCATCCGGGAGGGCACCGGACAGCTGTGCCGCATCCGGGACGTGGAGCGGGCGGTGGCCTCCTTCCGGGACTGTGAGGTGGTCAGTCAGGCCCAGATCACCTCAATCGATCTGGGCATCGGCCTGTCGGTGGCTTCCCTGGAGCTGCCCCGGGCCCTGTTCTATGAGACCCTGTCCCAGCAGTCGGGCTTCCAGGTCAGCGATGACGGAGATCTGCTGGCCCTGCTCACCCAGCTGGCGGGGGTTAAGGCGGCCTATGACAAGGTGGCTGACGCCTTGAAGGAGGTGGAGGAGACAGGTTACGGCATCGTGGTACCCTCCATCGACTCCCTGGTGTTGGAGGAACCGGAGATCATGAAGCAGGGGGGACGGTACGGCGTCCGTCTGAAAGCCAGCGCCCCGTCCATACACATGATCCGGGCGGATATTGAGACGGAGGTATCCCCCATTGTGGGGGGCGAAAAGCAGAGCGAGGACATGATCAACTACCTGCTGCAGGAGTATGAGGGGGACTCCAGCAAGATCTGGGAGGCCAACATCTTCGGGAAATCCCTCCACGAGCTGGTCAATGAGGACCTGAATGTGAAGCTGAAACGGATGCCGGAGGACGCAAGGGCAAAGCTGCGGGAGACACTCCAGCGTATCATCAACGAGGGTTCCGGCGGACTCATCTGTATCATCCTTTAAGCGAGGAAACAAAGGGAAAAAACAGCCATATCCGGGTTTTGTCCGGATGTGGCTGTTTTTCGGTGAAGTATGGGGATATGGGCGGCGGCTGGTAACCCATGATGAATCGGCTCAGCCCTCACTGTTCCACTGGTCCGCCGGCACATACTGGACGGTCAGGTCGCCAGGGGTGTGGTAGTAGTAGCGGAAACCGACCTTGACGGAGTCCCCATCCCAGAGGTAATCTCCGTGGGGATAGGCGGGCAGGGTGACCTCAGTCTTGCCCGCGGCCATGGCACGCTCCAGAGCGGCGTCCCGTTCCAGTTCCAGACTGTGGATGGGGAGGAACAAGTATAGGTAATAACCCAGAACGGCGGCAGCCAGCAGGGAGGCGGACACGCATACCGCCGCTTTGGGCAGCCGTTCCAGGGGAAGGGAGGAGAGGAGGCATCCGGCGGTCAGCAGCAGAAACACATAAGACAGGTACAGGCACCGGGGGCCGATGGGCAGTACAAAGAGCAGCGGGAAAGCGGCTACCACGGAACTGGCCCAGAAGAACAGGGCGCTGTTTCGTCCGGCCCCTTTGGGCAGCCAGCGCCAGCAGCCCACGCCCAGGGCCAGTCCCCACAGCAGCACGGCCAGTGGAGTGGCCCAAGGGCCCAGAGAGGCGCCGCGGTTCGCGGCAAAGTATACACAGCCCAGAAGCAGCACCGCTGCCGCCGTCCAGTCCGGCCAGCGGCGGGCCGAGCGGGCGAACCACACCAGGCCGAGAGCCGTCAGCGACAGGTACAGCACCGGACAGCCGGCGATCAGATAGCGCAGGACCTCCTCCTGGTTGCCCTGAACAGTGGACCAGAGACCGGACAGGCCGCCGCCGAGGCCCGTCTCATATCCGCCGCCGCTGCTCCAGATCAGCCCGTAGGAGGGAGAGGCGAACAGCAGGAGGGCGCCCAGCACAGTGCCGAGAAAGAAGGATACCAGTGTGGGGGACAGCATCCTCCGGCGGAAGGCGTACCAGACCAGCAGGACCAACCCCGCCCAGACGGCGTACAGGGTGTTGTTCTCAATGAACAGCTGTCCGCTGAATCCCAGCAGGAACACCGCCGCTCCCCGGATCGGGTTCTCCGGGAGTGGTTCCTCCGTGAAGACGGCCCGGATAAGCCACAGGGCGGTGAACAGAAAAAGCACCGGGGGCACATAGTTGAAAAAGCCGGCGGCCCAGGGGTAGATCTGGCAAAACATTTCCTTGGGCAGGGCCAGGAGGGCAGCGGCCGCAAGCAGCGTGCCCCACAGGGAGCGAAAACCGGCCAGCCGGCCGGCGACACATACGGTGCCCAGGGTAAAGAGGGCGCGCATCAGTTCCCGCAGTACTTTCCGTCCCCCTGCGGAGTAGGCCAGAATGTTGCCGAGAATACGCCCGTTGTAGGTGCACCAGCCGGCGATCACTTTATCCATCAGGTCGGATAGGCTGTGGAGGTTCCGCCCCAGTTCCTCCCGGAACCAGTCGTCTCCCATGACGGGACACAGCCAGAACAGGGACAGAAGACCCGCGAATAAGAGAAGCAGGCCCGCCCACCGGATCAGTCTTTCTCTTTGCCGGTGAACGGAGGAGGGGGCGGCTTTCTGATCCTCCGGTACAGCCGGCTCAGCATGCAGGGCCTCTCCGGGATTGGCCGGGGCTTCTAACGGGTGATGCAGTTCGTTTTCCATATGGACACGCACAAAACTGTGCTTTCCCTCCAGTATCTCTTTCCTATTTGGAGCGGCGGCTCAAAAGACAGCATCCCACCGCAAAAATTCCCATATTAAAAATACCATAGGACCCTATGCTTTGCAACAGCTTTCTGCCAAATCGCCCCTCATACGACTTTCTCCGGCTGGTTGGGAAGGGATTGAACGGACGGGAGAAAATTGGAAAAATAACTTGCAAAATATGGACCTATCCCTTATCATTTGATACGGTCATCCGCTTTCGGCGCAGCTTCACGTCACGGCGGCTGAAGGAAAGCGCTGTTACTCTAGTTACAAAAGCGGTTCGTTACTTACGTATGATTGACCTGGCCCTGTTTCCCGCGTAATAATGTGTTGTGTCCAATCAAGAGAAGGAGAGAGCACCCCATGAACGACTTGAAGCCCCAGCTTTTGTTGTCCCTGAAGGACTACTCCAAGGAAAAGTTCCTGAAAGATCTGGTCTCCGGCGTCATTGTAGCCATCATCGCCCTGCCACTGTCCATTGCCCTGGCCCTTGCCTCCGGCGTGTCGCCGGAACAGGGCCTGTACACCGCCATCGTTGCCGGCTTCCTGATCTCCGCCCTGGGCGGCAGCAAGGTCCAGATCGCCGGCCCAACGGCGGCCTTCGCCACCATCGTGGCGGGCATCGTGGCGAAAAACGGGATGGACGGCCTGGCGGTGGCCACCATTCTGGCTGGCGTTATCCTGGTAGCAATGGGCCTGCTGCAGATGGGCAGCATGATCAAGTTCATTCCCTACACCATCACCACCGGCTTTACCGCCGGTATCGCCGTCACCATTTTCATCGGCCAGATCAAGGATTTCCTCGGCCTGACATTTGAGAAGTCACCCATCGAGACCATGGAAAAGCTGGAGCAGGTGGTCTCCTGCATTGGCACGCTGAACGTGGCGGCCATGGGGGTGGGCGTCCTGGCCCTGGCCATCCTGATCTTCTGGCCCCGGGTCTCCGCCAAGATCCCCGCCTCTCTGGTGGCGGTCATCATCACCGCCGGAGCGGTGGCCCTGCTGGACCTGCCGGTGAACACCATCGGCGACCTGTACACCATCTCCAGCGCGCCCCCCACCTTCCACCTGCCCTCCTTCTCCTATGAAACGGTGGCGGCGGTACTCCCGGACGCCTTTACTATCGCGATTCTGGCGGCTATTGAGTCCCTTCTGTCCGCGGTGGTGGCCGACGAGATGACCGGCGCCCGCCACAACTCCAACATGGAGCTGGTGGCCCAGGGCGTGGGCAACGCGGCCTCCGCCATGTTCGGCGGCATCCCCGCCACCGGCGCCATCGCACGGACGGCGGCCAACATCAAAAACGGCGGCCTGTCTCCCATTGCCGGCATGGTCCACTCCGGGGTCCTGCTGCTGGTGCTGGTGCTGCTGATGCCCTACGCCGCCCTCATTCCCATGCCCTGCATCGCCGCCATCCTGTTCCAGGTGGCCTACAACATGAGCGGCTGGCGCACCTTTGTCCGGGTGGTCAAGCGCTCCCCCAAGAGCGACATCGCCGTGTTGCTGATCACCTTCTTCCTAACCGTGGTCTTTGACCTGGTGGTGGCCATCGCCGTGGGCCTGTCCCTGGCCTGCCTGCTGTTCATGAAGCGGATGGCCGATGTGTCCTCCGTCAAGGAGTGGGACTATGTGGAGGACACCCAGGACAAGAAGGGCCGGCTGAAGCCCGTTCCCGCCCATGTCATGGTCTTTGAGATCACCGGCCCCATGTTCTTCGGCGCCGCCGACAAGATCCCCCACATGGACCAGGAGACCGACAAGAGCGTACTCATTCTGCGGATGCGTGCGGTCCCCGCCTTGGACATCACCGCCCTGAAGGGTATGCGCCGCCTGTGGGAGGAGTGCCGCCGCAAGGGTATCCAGGTGGTGTTCTCCCATGTGAACGAGCAGCCCATGTCTGTCTTCAAGAAGTCCGGCCTGCTGGACGATATGGGAGCGGACAACTTCCAGCCCAACATCGACGCCGCCATTGCCCGCGCGGTGGAGCTGCGGGACCTGATGGAGGAAAAACAGAAGGCGTAAAGCCTTTATACTTGTCATAGTGAAGACAGCAGCCCCGGCATCTAAAAGGATGCCGGGGCTGCTTTTTATGGGGTGGACTGGCTTTACTCCTCCTGACAGATCGCCTCCAGTGCGGCGCGGTCCCGCAGGACCAGCCCGCGGTAGCCCAGCTCCACTACGCCCTTCCGGGCGAGGGCGTTGAGGATGCGGCTCACTGTCACCCGGCTCACCGATACCGAGGCGGCGATGTCATCCTGGGTGCAGGACACCAGGTCCTGTGCTCCGGCGTGGGAGAGGAGGTACTGGGCCACCCGCCACTTGGCGGGGCGGAAGGCCATCTGGTCCACCTGGCCGGATAGGAGGCGAACGGTCCGGGCCAGATACTTCATCATGGCCAGGGCCAGCTCCGGGTCCCGGGCGATCTCCTGGGTCACCAGCTCCCGGTCGATGGGGACCAGCTGGCAGGGGGTCATGGCCACGGCGGAGGACACCCGGGGCAGCTCGTCAAAGAAGGACGCTTCCCCGAACAGGCTGCCCGCGCCGTAGATGTTCAGAACCCGTTCGTTGCCGTCCTCGGACTGGATAAAGCTCTTGACCCGGCCCTCCTTGAGAAAGTAGAAGCAGGTGGCCTCGGTGCCCTGGAGATAGATGAGGAAGCCGGGGGAGCAGGCGATGGGGGCACGGTGCTCGGCGAAGGGCTGCCAGATCTGGGCGGGGAGGCCCATGGAGTCTTGGGAAAGCAGTTCCAAGGGATGTCACCTCCAAGAAATATGACTGATTATAACATAGTTTACATTCTTTTTGCAAGGACTCTGTCATACTAACGGTAACCGCTTATCAGCATAGGAGGAATCATTTTTATGGGAATGACCATGACACAGAAGATCCTGGCGAAGGCCGCCGGACTGGACCGGGTGGAGCCTGGCCAGCTGATCGAGGCCAGACTGAACCTGGTGCAGGGCAACGACATCACCACCCCAGTCGCCATCACCGAGTTTGAGAAGGCCGGCTTTACCCAGGTCTTTGACAAGGATAAGATCTCCATTATTCTGGACCACTACACCCCCTGCAAGGACATCAAGTCCGCCCAGCTGTGCAAGCAGTCCCGGGAGTTTGCCCACAAGCACCACATCACCAACTTCTTCGACGTGGGCCAGATGGGCGTGGAGCACGCTCTGGCCCCGGAGAAGGGCCTGTGCGCCCCCGGCGAGGTCATTGTGGGTGCCGACTCCCACACCTGTACCTACGGCGCGCTGGGCGCTTTCTCCACCGGCGTGGGCTCCACCGACATGGCCGCGGGCATGGCCACCGGCCTGCTGTGGTTCAAGGTGCCCTCCGCCATCAAGGTGACCCTGAAGGGCAAGCTCCAGCCTCACGTGTCCGGCAAGGACGTGATCCTGCACCTCATCGGCACCATCGGCGTGGACGGCGCGCTGTACAAGTCCCTGGAGTTCGCCGGAGAGGGCGTCTCCGCCCTGTCCATGGACGACCGCTTCACCATCTGCAACATGGCCATCGAGGCCGGGGCCAAGAACGGTATTTTCCCTGTGGATGAGAAGACCATGGAGTACATCAACGGCCGGGTCAACCGCCCCTGCGAGGCCTTCTCCGCCGACGAGGACGCCCGGTATGACAGCGAGGTCGTCATCGACCTGGACCAGCTGGAGCCCACCGTGGCCATGCCCCACCTGCCGGAGAACACCAAGGTGGTCAGCGAGGTGGCCGGCCTGCCCATCGACCAGGTGGTCATCGGCTCCTGCACCAACGGCCGGATCAGCGACCTGCGGGCCGCCGCCGCGGTGATGAAGGGCAAACAGGTGGCCCCCAACGTCCGCTGCGTCGTCATCCCCGCCACCCAGGCTATCGTCCTCCAGGCCATGGAGGAGGGCCTGATCCAGACCTTCATTGAAGCCGGCGCCGCCGTCTCCACCCCCACCTGCGGTCCCTGCCTGGGCGGCCACATGGGCGTCATGGCGGAGGGGGAGCGCACCGTCTCCACCACTAACCGGAACTTCGTGGGCCGCATGGGCCATGTCACCTCCGAGATCATTCTGGCCAGCCCCGACGTGGCCGCCGCCTCCGCCATCGCCGGCTGCGTGGCCGATCCCCGAAAGGTCTGACTTGACCTGATACGGACTTTGTAAAGGCGATCGATCAAATAAAGAAAAACGGAGTTTTTCCACAACAAGAAAGGACTGAACCGAGCATGAAGGTTTACAAATACGGTGCCAATGTGGACACCGACGTGATCATCCCCGCCCGGCACCTGAACGATCCCTCTCCCGCGGCCCTGGCCTCCCACTGTATGGAGGACATCGACGCCAACTTCGCCTCCACCGTGGAGGCGGGGGACATCATCGTGGCGGGCCCCAACTTCGGCTGCGGCTCCTCCCGTGAGCACGCTCCCCTGGCCATCAAATCCTGCGGCGTGAAGTGCGTCATCGCTCCCTCCTTCGCCCGCATTTTCTACCGCAACTCCATCAACATCGGCCTCCCCATCGTGGAGTGCCCCCAGGCCGCCGAGGAGATCCAGGCCGGGGATCAGGTGGAAGTGGACTTTGCTTCCGGCGTCATCACCGATGTGACCACCGGGAAGACCTACCAGGCCGCTCCTTTCCCCGCGTTTATCGACGGCATCATCCAGAGCGGCGGACTGCTCAATTCCCTGAAAGCGAGAGGTGTGGCGAAGTGAATTATAAGATCGCGCTGATCCGGGGCGACGGCATCGGCCCCGAAGTGGTGGGCGAGGCGGTCAAGGTCATGGAGACCGTGGGCGCCAAGTTTGGCCATAGTTTCGAGTTTGTGGACGTGATGATGGGCGGCTGCGCCATCGACGCGGTGGGCAAGTCCTACCCCGAGGGAACCGCCGAGAAGTGTAAGGCATGTGACGCGGTGCTGCTGGGCGCCGTGGGCGGCCCCAAGTGGGGCCACTCCACCGAGGCGGATAAGCGGCCTGAGACCGCCCTGCTGTCCATCCGCAAGGACCTTGCCCTGTACGCCAACCTCCGTCCCGCCGCCCTGCGGCCCGCTCTGGCCGGCGCCTGCCCCCTGAAAAAGGAGACGGCGGACCGGGGCATCGACCTGATGATCGTCCGGGAGCTGACCGGCGGCATCTATTTCGGCAAGCGGGAGCACTACCAGACCGAGGACAGGGGAGAGGAAGCCGCTGACCGGATGGCTTACTCCGAGCTGGAGATCGAGCGCATCGGCCGCCGCGCCTTCGAGCTGGCCCGCCTGCGCAATAAGAAAGTGGCCAGTGTGGACAAGGCCAACGTGCTGGAGACCTCCCGCCTGTGGCGGAAGGTGATGCACCGTTTGGCTGAGGAGTATTCCGACGTGGCCTATGAGGACGTGCTGGTGGACAACGCCGCCATGCAGCTGGTGCGGGACCCCGGCCAGTTTGACGTGGTAGTCACCGAGAACATGTTCGGCGACATTCTCTCCGACGAGGCGTCCATGATCACCGGCTCCATCGGCCTGCTGCCCTCCGCCTCCATCGGCGACACCGCCCCCGGCCTCTACGAGCCCATCCACGGCTCCGCACCTGACATTGCCGGCCAGGACAAGGCCAACCCCATTGCCACCATCCTGTCCGTGGCCATGATGTTCCGCTACTCCTTCAACCTGCCCCAGGAAGCCGCCGCCATTGAAAACGCGGTGGACGCCGTCCTCAACGAGGGCTGGCGTACCGCTGACATCGCCGCCCCCGGCGAACCGGCAGTGGGTACCGTAAAAATGGGCGAGCTGATCCGCGCAAAGATCTGATCCAACCCAAACCTTTAAACGGCCGCCTGTGGGCGGCCGTTTTTTATGGAGCCGGACCTCTTTTGCATGACGGAAGCATGCATCCGTCTTGCCCGGCGAAGTGCAAAAGGGCAGATGGGTGGAAATGGGGGCCCGCCCTTCTGGTGATAATCACAGCAGGAGGCTCTTTTTGCAGTGTGGGAAATGTCATATGCGCAAAAAAGAAGGGGATTCGCAGATTTTTCTTGCATTTTTGCAGGTTCGCGGGTATAATATGTCCTGCCGTGTGCGAACAGGACCGCATAGATTAGGTCGGAGGCCGCTGCGGCAAATTTTTGCAGGAATCCCTGTATTTTGCAGGACAGATACTTTTGTTTTGCATGATTTTTTGCAAAATCGGAAAAGAATTACAGGGTAGGAAATAGGAGGAAAGAGACCTATGAAAGAGTTGTCAAGAATTGCTCTGGCGGTGGAACCCTCCGCCACCATGGCGATCGACTCCATGTTCAAGCAGATGAAAGCAGAGGGGCAGGACGTGATCGGCTTCGGCGCCGGTGAGCCCGATTTTGCCACGCCTGACCACATCAAAGCCGCCGGTCACGCGGCCATCGACAACAACGACACCCGCTATACCCCCTCCAGCGGTACTGTGGAGCTGCGCAAAGCCATCTGTGCCCGGCTGAATGCCGACTGCGGACTGGATTACGACTTCAAGCAGATCTCTGTCTCCAACGGCGCCAAGCCCTGTGTCTATGTGGCCCTCCGCGCCCTGGTCAACCCCGGGGACGAGGTCATTCTGCCCTCTCCTTACTGGGTCAGCTACTCCGAGCTGATCCGGATGGTGGGCGGCGTTCCCATCATCGTCCATGCCGCCGAGGCCGATGAGTTCAAGATCACCGCCGAGGAACTCTCCGCCGCCATCACCCCCAAGACCAAGTGCATGATCCTGAACAACCCCTGTAACCCCACCGGCTCCATGTACAGCCGGGAGGAGTTGGAGGCTCTGGCCAAGGTCTGTTTGGAGCAGGACATCTATGTCATCTCCGACGAGATCTATTACAGCCTGGTTTACGACAACGCCGAATTCGTCAGCTTCGCCTCTCTGGGCGAGGAGGTCAAGGAGCGCACTCTGCTCATCAACGGCGTCTCCAAGTCCTATGCCATGACAGGCTGGCGGATCGGCTACGTTGCCGCCAACCACCAGATCGCCCAGGTCATCGCCAACTATCTCAGCCACTGCACCGGTTCCCCCTGCGCCATCTCCCAGAAGGCCGCGCTGGAGGCGCTGACCGCCTCCCAGGACAGCGTGGAGAGCATGCGCCTGGCCTTTGAGCGCCGCCGTAACTATATGGTGGAGCGGATGAACAACATCCCCGGCGTCAGCTGCAACAAGCCCCACGGCGCCTTCTATATCATGATGAACATTGAACAGCTCATCGGTAAGGAGATGCACGGCCAGGTCATCCGGAACGCCGACGATTTCGGCACCCTGTTCCTGAAGTACGGCAAGGTGGCTGTGGTCCCCGGCACCAGCTTCGGCGCCCCCAACTTTGTCCGCTGGTCCTACGCCACCTCCATCGATAATATCAAGGAGGGTCTGAGCCGCCTGGAGCGCTTCCTCCGGGGCGAGACCGTCTGAGCAATATGAACATGCAAAGGGATGCCGTGTCCGCGGCATCCTTTTTTATTCTGAATTTTTCCTGAAAGTTTCCCGAAAGTGTGGCAATGCGGAAAGAAATACGATATAATAATATCGACTGGATCAACGGCGCTGTGATTCCCGCCATGCCGGAAGGGCAGGGGGGAGGCGGAACAGTATTTTCCCGCCCTCGTGCCGCCATAGAAGAAACACTTTAGATAAAAGAGGTCGAAATAACATGGCTACCAACACCTACGAAAGCCCCTTGTCCTCCCGCTACGCCAGTGACGAGATGCTGTACATTTTCTCCGCCGATAAGAAGTTCTCCACCTGGCGCCGCCTGTGGGTCGCCCTGGCCCGGGCCGAGATGGAGCTGGGCCTGCCCGTTACCCAGGAGCAGGTGGACGAGATGGAGGCCCATATCACCGACATCGATTACGAAAAAGCCGCCCAGTGGGAGAAGAAGCTGCGCCACGACGTGATGGCCCACGTCCACACCTACGGTGAGCTGTGCCCCAAGGCCATGCCCATCATCCATCTGGGGGCCACCAGCTGCTACGTGGGGGACAACACCGATGTGATCCTCATGAAGGAGGGGCTGGAGCTGGTGCGGGGCAAGCTGGTCCAGGTCATCGCCAAGTTGGCCAAGTTCGCCAACGAGTACAAGGCCCTGCCCACCCTGGGCTTCACCCACTTCCAGGCCGCCCAGCTGGTCACCGTGGGCAAGCGCGCCACCCTGTGGATGAACGATCTGCTCATGGACCTGGAGGAGGTGGAGCACCGCATCTCCACCCTGAAGCTGCTGGGTTCCAAGGGCACCACCGGCACCCAGGCCTCCTTCCTGGAGCTGTTCGAGGGGGACCACGAGAAGGTGAAGCTGCTGGAGGAGAAGATCGCCAAGGAGATGGGCTTTACGGCCTTTGTCCCCGTAAGCGGACAGACCTATTCCCGCAAGATGGACTACAACGTGGTGTCCACCCTGGCCGGCATCGCCCAGTCCGCCAGCAAGTTCGCCACCGACATGCGCCTGCTCTGCCACCTGAAGGAAGTGGAGGAGCCCTTTGAGAAGAACCAGATCGGTTCCTCCGCCATGCCCTATAAGCGCAACCCCATGCGCTGCGAGCGGATTTGCTCCCTGGCCCGGTATGTCATCGTGGACGTGGGCAACCCCGCCGTCACCACCGCTACCCAGTGGTTTGAGCGGACCCTGGACGACTCCGCCAACAAGCGCATCTCCGTGCCCGAGGCCTTCCTGGCCGTGGACGCCATCCTGAATATCTACCTGAACGTGGCCTCCGGCCTCATTGTCCACCCCAAGGTCATCGAGAAGCATGTCTTGGAGGAGCTGCCCTTCATGGCCAGCGAGAACATCATGATGGACGCGGTGAAGAAGGGCGGCAACCGCCAGGAGCTCCATGAGCGCATCCGTGTCCACTCCCTGGAGGCCGGAAAGAATGTAAAGGATCTGGGCTTGTCAAACAACCTGATCGATCTGATCGCGGAAGATCCCGCCTTCGGCATGACCCGGGAGGAGCTGACCGCCCATCTGGAGCCCAGCCGTTACATTGGCCGCTGTCCCCAGCAGGTGGAGGAGTTCCTGGACGGGGAGGTAGCTCCCGTGCTGGAGCGCTACGCCGGCGCCCTCCAGGACAAAGAGGCGGAACTGAAGGTCTGACACACCGGGAAGGACAGGTGGAATTGCCTTGAAGCGCAGTCCATATAGACGTTATATCGCTGCCGGCGTCACGGCGTTCTGCGTGGTCGCCGCTGCCATCCTGCTCTTTTTCCTTCTGTTCCACGCCGCGGGGGTCCGGCGGTTTCTGACGCTGCTGGCCCGCATCCTGCGCCCCATCTTCATGGGCATGATCATCGCCTTTCTCCTTCTGCCTGTCCACCGGGGCATCCTGGGCTTTATGAAGGCCACGACGCCGGACAGCAGTCTGAAGGACCAGCGGAACCTCGCCTTTCTGAATGTCCTGGCCATCGTTTTCAGCCTGCTCTTTGCCTTTTTTCTGGTCTATCTTCTGATGGCCATGGTGGTCCCCCAGGTCTACCTCAGCATTGTGGGGCTGATCCAGGCCTTCCCGGACTATATTGAGAGCGTCCAAACCTGGCTGGTCGCCTTTCTGGATGACAACCCGGAGATCCAGTCTTCGGTCATGTCTCTGTACGACTCGGCGGCCAACTCCCTGGAGCAGTGGCTGTACACCGATATCCTGCCCAATCTGGAATCTATTCCCTCCACCTTCCAATGGCTGCGAGGTTCCGTCCTGCCCAATCTTACCGGGGTGGTCTCAAACGTTTCGGCCATGATCGCCGCATTCCTGAACCTGATGAAGGACCTGCTCATTGCCCTCATCGTCTCCATCTACCTGTTGGCCCGGAAGGATACCTTTGCCGCCCAGAGCAAGAAGGTCGTGTACAGCATTTTCCCCACCCGCACCGGGGACCTGATCGTGGAGGAAGTCCGGAACGCCTACCGTATCCTCAGCGGTTTCATCACTGGGAAGCTGTTGGATTCCATGATCATCGGCGGGATCACGCTGGTTTGCAGCAACCTGTTCAAGTTTCCCTATCCCGCCCTCCTGGCCACCATCATCGGCGTGACCAACATCATCCCCTTTTTCGGCCCCTTTATCGGGGCGGTGCCCTGCGCCTTCCTGATCCTGCTGGTCAGTCCCATCCAGTGTATCTATTTTGTGGTGTTTATCATTGTGCTCCAGCAGTTTGACGGCAATATCCTTGGCCCCAAGATCCTGGGCAGTTCCACCGGGCTGGCCTCCTTTTGGGTGCTGTTCTCCATTCTGCTGTTCGGCGGCCTGTTTGGCTTTGCGGGAATGGTGTTGGGGGTACCTGTTTTTGCCATGCTGTACAACATTGCCAACCGGCTGGTCCGGCGGGGACTGCGAAAGCATGGGCTGCCCCAGGACACGGGGTTCTATCTGGGGAAAACGGGGCCTTTGTCCTGCGGTGCAGGTGATGTGCCGGAGGAAAAGAACCCTCTGCATTGAGTATTGAAAACGAGCGCCCTATGCCGTCTGGCATGGGGCGCTCGTATTTTCGGGCACGCATGGCGTGAAAGAAAACGCCCCGCCGTGATAACACGGCGGGGCGTCCAGATCATTACATCTCGGTGGTGAGGACCTTCTTCAGGCGGGCGAAGCGGGGGAGGGAGTTCTCCTTGGGGGCCTCGGACTCACCCTGGATCAGGGGTAACACATAATCAATGAAGGGCTGCTCAATGCCGTTGCCGGCCTCATTGATCCACTCGCGGGGGACCTTCTTCTCGAAGTTGGCCACGATATCCAGGGGCTCCAGGCTGGTCTCACACTGGTAGCCGCCCTCGCGGGTGCACTTAAAGGCAACCATCTTATCGGTGACGCCGGAAACAGCGGCCTCCACAGCGGCGGCGCCGGCCTGCCAGGCCTCTTTCACGTCGGTCTTGGAGGCGGCGTGGGACGCGCAGCGCTGAAGCAGAGACAGTTCGATGCCGCGGACCTTGGCGCCGGTGGCCTGCTTCACCGTCTCGGCCAGCAGGGAGGCCAGACCGCCCAACTGGGCATGGCCGAAACCGTCGGTGGCGGAGGTCTTGGCCTCGGAGACGAAGGTGCCGTCGGCGTAGTGAATGCCCTCGGAGACAGCAACCATGCACTTGCCGGTCTTGGCATAGATGGCCTTCACGTCGGCCAGGAACTTGTCCATGTCGAAGTCAGTCTCAGGCAGGTAGACCAGGTCGGGACCGCAGCCAGTGAGGGAGGCCAGAGCGGCAGAACCGGCCAGCCAGCCAGCGTGACGGCCCATGATCTCAATGATGGTGACCATGCCGGTGTCATAGACGTGGGCGTCCTGCCAGACCTCGGCGCAGGAGGTGGCGATATACTTGGCGGCAGAGGCGAAGCCGGGGCAGTGGTCGGTGCCGTTCAGGTCGTTGTCGATGGTCTTGGGCACGCCCATGATGCGGCATTCATAGCCTACCTTCTGCATATACTTGGAGATCTTGTTGCAGGTGTCCATGGAGTCGTTGCCACCGTTGTAGAAGAAATAGCGGACGTTGTATTTCTGGAAGATCTCCAGAATGCGCTTGTAATCGGTGTCGTCCTTGTCGGGGTCAGCCAGCTTATACCGGCAGGAGCCCAGAGCAGAGGAGGGGGTATACTTCAGAATATCCAGCTCGGCGGGGTCCTCCTGGGACATGTCATACAGCTTGTCCTCCAGCACACCCTTGATGCCGTGGGCGGCACCCAGCACCCGGGTAATGCAGTCAGCCTTCAAAGCGGTCTGGATGACGCCCTGAGCGCTGGCGTTAATGACAGCGGTGGGGCCTCCGGACTGGCCGATAATACAGGCGCCAGTCAATTTCTCCATGTTTGCTTCCTCCTTAAACGAAATAAATAAGAATAAAATGGAATTAACTCGGAAATTCTCTTTAAAGGATAACACAAACCCTTGTATTTATCAACCGTTAATGATACAATAAGAAACGCCAAATTTGAAAAGGAGATGGTAACTATGCCATTGGTCACTACTACCGAAATGTTTAAGAAGGCTTACGACGGCGGCTACGCCATCGGCGCTTTCAATGTGAACAACATGGAGATCGTCCAGGGCATCACCGAGGCCGCCCGCGAGGTCAAGGCCCCCCTGATCCTCCAGGTCTCCAAGGGCGCCCGCGCCTACGCCAACCACACCTATCTGGTGAAGCTGGTGGAGGCCGCTGTCATCGAGTGCCCCGAGATCCCCATCGCCCTGCATCTGGACCACGGCCCCGATTTCGAGACCTGCAAGGCCTGCATCGACGGCGGCTTTACCTCCGTCATGATCGACGCCTCCTCCAAGCCCTTCGCTGAGAACATCGAGATCACCAAGAAGGTCGTTGAGTACGCCCATGACCACGGCGTGGTGGTAGAGGCCGAGCTGGGCACCCTGGCCGGCGTGGAGGACGAGGTGAAGGTTTCCGCCGAGGATTCCTCCTACACCCATCCCGAGGAGGTCGAGGAGTTTGTGACCAAGACCGGCTGCGACTCCCTGGCCATCGCCATCGGCACCAGCCACGGCGCCTATAAGTTCACGCCTGCCCAGTGCACCCGCAACGAGAAGGGCATCCTGGTTCCCCCGCCCCTGCGTTTCGACGTGCTGGAGGAGGTCTCCAAGCGCCTGCCTGGCTTCCCCATCGTGCTCCACGGATCTTCCTCCGTGCCCCAGGAGTATGTGAAGATGATCAACGAGCACGGCGGCAAGATGCCCGACGCCATCGGCATCCCCGAGGACCAGCTGCGCAAGGCCGCTTCCATGTCCGTGTGTAAGATCAACATCGACTCTGATCTGCGCCTGACCATGACCGGCACCATCCGCCAGTTCTTCGATGAGCACCCCGACAAGTTCGATCCCCGCGAGTATCTGAAGCCCGCCCGCGCCAACATCAAGGAGCTGGTCAAGCACAAGCTGATCAACGTCCTGGGCTGCGACGGCAAGGCCTGATCTCAGCTTATCTTTTCCCATGTGACCCGACGGGCCGCCGCAAGGAATTTGCGGCGGCCCGTTTTCACTCCTTGGCCACTGTCCCACGAGAATCTGTGAAGAACTGAAAACCGCCCCGGTCCTATGGGCCGGGGCGGAACCTTTTCCCTTGCCCCGGACATAGACTGGTGGGAAAGGGGAGAGGGCCTCATGTCAGAGATCATTCCATATGACCGGGAAGCGGCGGTGCGCTATGCCCACCGATGGGCCTATGGCCGGAATCCAAAGTATTACGACTATGAGGAGATCGGGGGCGACTGCACCAATTTCGCCTCCCAGTGCCTCTATGCCGGTACCGGGATCATGAATTATACCCCTACCTACGGCTGGTATTACCTGGGGCCCAATGACAAATCTCCCGCCTGGACCGGCGTGCCCTACTTCTTCAATTTCATGACCCGGACTGAAGAGACACAGGGGCCTTTCGGAATGGAGAGTTCTCCACGCATGATCCAGCCCGGTGACTTTGTCCAGCTCCGATTTGAGCAGGAGCGGTTTGGGCATACCCCCATCGTGGTGGAGGTGGGAGAACCGCCCACCCTGAACAACATTCTGGTAGCTGCCCACAGTCTGGATGCGGATTTCCGTCCACTGGACACCTACCAGTTCCAGGAGATCCGTTTCATCCATATCCTCGGGGCCAGACGTCCGCTCTGGATACCCGAAAAATCCAAGAAGAACCAATGACTGTAAAGCGAAAACGCCGCACATCTTCCATAGATGTGCGGCGCTTTTCCGCGGCAATTGGTTCAGCCGATCCGGTTGCCGTTTTCGTCAAAAGAGGCCTTCAGCAAGCCTTCCACCAGGAAGGCACTGATGCACAGAAAGACCATCTGGCCGCCAATAAGCCAGAGAAAAAAGCCGGAATAGCTGGAACGAAATACCACCATCAGCGCGGCGGACGCGATGGCCAGCAGCAGACCCAGCCGGGTCCAGAGCTTGGCGATATGCCGGTGGGCGAAGGCCCAGGTCTCGTCGCTGCGGTCTGACAGGGCAGTGCGGTAGGCCAAACCACCGCCCCCGCGCTTGGGCGAGTGGGAACGCCAGATCAGGCCGAGGGCCAGCAGGGCCAGGGGAGTAGCCATCACCAGCAGGAAAGCCAGATAATACATGTCAATCCACATCCTTTTCGTCTGTTTCGGTATGCTCTTTGGTGCTGCCGGCACCTTTGGGCGGGCGGCCCCGGCGCTTTACCTGGGCCAGAGGATTGGCCCGGGCGGCGGCGCGGAGATCGTCGCTGTCCACGTGGGTATAGATCTGGGTGGTGTTCAAGTGGTCGTGGCCCAGCACCTCCTGGAGGGTCCGGACATCCACACCGTTTTGCAGCATCAAGGTGGCGGCGGTGTGCCGCAGCTTGTGGGAGGAGTACTGGGTGCTGTCCAGACCGGCGGCGGCCAAGTGCTTTTTGACCAGCTTGTGGACTGCGGCCTTGGAGATGCGCCGCCGGTTTTGGAGGGTGACGAACAGGGCGTTCTGATCCACCAGCGTCAGAGTGTTCCGGTCGGTCATCCAGTCCTGCAAAGCCTTCTGACAGGCGGGATTGAGAAATAAGACCCGTTCCTTGTTGCCTTTGCCCAACACCCTGAGATGGTCCCCTCGAACATCTGTTACATTGAGCCCGACCAGCTCGGAGATACGCAGACCGCAGTTCAAAAACAGCGTCAGGATGCAGTAGTCCCGGCTGGCGTTTTTGCCTTCCACCGATTCCAACAGTTCCACGCTTTCATCCAGATTCAGGTATTTTGGCAGGGACTTTTTCAACCGGGGGGAATCCAGATCCTGGACCGGATTCTGGTCCAGCAGCTTGGCCTTGTTGGTCAGGTATTTGTAAAAGGAACGGATGGTGGCGACCTTGCGGGCCCGGGACGCGGCGTTCAGACCGCGGTCGCGGGACAGGTGATTCATATAGCTGTAAATATCCGTCAGCGTGACACTGCGGACCAGAGACAGATCAACATCGTCAATGGAGATGTGATCCAGCGGAACGTCTCTGGGAACTAAATTTTTTTCCTGTTTCAAATAGCGGAAGAAATTCCGCAGGTCTAAAAAGTATTCGTCAACCGTCTGCCTGGAATGTCCCTGGATCGTTTCATGGTAAACCAGAAAATCCCGCAGCAGCGGCGGAGCTTCAGTTCGGTAGTCCGTATGCCTGCTAAAAGCCTTCAAACGGGGTGGATCAGGCTTTTCGCCTCCACTCAGGTCAACAAAATTTTTATTTTGTTGACCTGAGACTCTACCCATTTTAGAGGGCCTTTAACGTCCCTCCTTTCGTCGGTATATGAAAAAGTCTTTTGGAGATGCTAAGACAAAGATGCCGGATGGAATCGAGGTGGATCTGCGTGAGTCTTATTGCCTGCACCGATCCCTGCGTTTATCAGAAAGACGGCCGGTGTTCCTTGTCACGGGCGCTGTCTTCCGGGATCCCTTCCAGCGGCGGCTGTGTGAACTTTATCCCCAGGCACCCGTCCGCGGCTTTACAGCAGCGCGGCCAGAGCCTCCCGGATATTGGCCACCCGGATCAACTCCAGGCCCTCCGGGACAACCAGCTTTCCCTGGACCCGCTTGGGGATCAGGCACTTGGTGAAGCCCAGACGCCGGACCTCAGCCAGCCGTTGTCCCAGGGCGCTGACTGACCGGAGCTCCCCAGTCAATCCCACCTCTCCGATGGCGGTCAGATCGTGGGGCACTGGGCGGTCCCGAAAGCTGGAAGCCAGGGCCAGGATCGCGGCCAGATCGGCGGCCGGCTCATCCAGGTACAGGCCGCCGATGACGTTCACATAGGCGTCGCAATTGCCCACCAACAGTCCGCCCCGCTTCTCCAGCACCGCCAGCAGCAGCATCCCGCGGTTATAATCAAACCCGTTGCTTACCCGGCGGGGGTTTCCCAGGCTGCTGGGCACCACCAGGGCCTGGATCTCCGCCAGCACCGGGCGCACACCCTCCATGACGCAGGTGACACAGGTGCCGGGGGCCCCGGACGGGCGGCCCGCCAGCATGGCTTCCGAGGGATTGGGCACCTCCGTCAGACCGCCGTCCTCCATCTCGAAGACGCCGATCTCATTGGTGGCGCCGAAGCGGTTTTTGGCCGCGCGCAGGATGCGGTAGGCCATATGGCGCTCCCCTTCGAAGTAAAGCACGCAGTCCACCATGTGCTCCAGCACCTTGGGACCGGCAATGGAACCCTCCTTGTTCACATGACCGATCACGAAGACGGTGAGCCCCTCCCCTTTTGCCAGCTGCATCAGGGTCATGGTGCACTCTTTCACCTGGGTGATGCTGCCGGGAGCGGAGTTTACATCCCCGTTGTACATGGTCTGGATGGAGTCCACGATGAGGACATCGGGCTGGAGCTGGTGCACAGCGTCCACCAGATTTTCCAGGTTTGTCTCCGACAGCAGATAAAGCCCATCTCCCCGCACCTTCAGACGCTCCGCCCGGAGCTTGATCTGCCGCTCCGATTCCTCACCGGACACGTATAAAACGGTGGCGAACCGGCAGAGATTGTCGCAGATCTGGAGCATCAGGGTGGACTTCCCGATGCCGGGGGCGCCGCCCACCAGCACCAGGGAGCCCTTTACCGCCCCTCCCCCCAGCACCCGGTCCAGTTCCCCCATTCCGGTGAGAAAGCGCAGCTCGTCGGTGGTCTCCACCTCGGTCATGGGCTTGGGGCGGCGGACCGCCACCCCGATGGCAGACCCCCGTGAGGCGGCCGGACCGGCCTTTTTCGCCGGCTTCTCCGCCGGGCGCTCCACTACGGTGTTCCAGGCGCCGCAGGCAGGGCATTTTCCCGCCCACTTGGGAGTCTCATTGCCGCACTCGGTACAATAAAACAAGGTCTTTGCCTTCATGAAAAACTCCTCTTTGGTCAACAAAACTTTTTTTCATTATAGCAGGCTGCGGTAAACTTGTAAACGCAAAACGGCAGGAGGCCTCCCTCCTGCCGCGTTTTCATGCCCTGGGATGGGCTTTTAAATAGACGTCCTTGATCTTCTGGTTCAGCAGCCGGGAATAGATCTGGGTGGACGATATGTCGGCGTGTCCCAGCATCTCCTGAATGGACCGCAGGTCCGCTCCATTTTCCAGCAGATGGGCGGCGAAGGAGTGGCGCAGGGTATGGGGCGTGATGTCCTTTTTGATGCCCGCCTTTTCCTGGTAGTATTTGATGAGCTTCCAGAAGCCTTGGCGGCTCATCCGCTCTCCGTTCATGTTGACAAAGAGGGCCGTCTCGTCCAGGGAGTCCACCAACTGTGGCCGGACGTTATGTACATATTCGTTCAGGGCGCGGATAGCCGCCGGATACAGGGGGATGATCCGCTCCTTCCCCTTGCTGAAGCACTTGAGCACGCCGCCGGGTAGGTTGAGGTCATCCACGTCCAGGGCGATGAGCTCGCTGACCCGGATGCCGGTGGCGTAGAGCAGCTCCAGCATGGCCCGGTCCCGGTAGCCCTTCAGGTCGGTGCACTCGGGCTGCTCCAGGAACAGCTCCACCTCTTTCCCTGTCAGCACCTGGGGAAGCTTACGCTCCACCTTGGCGGGGACCACGCTCTTGGCCGGGTTCCGGTCGATCCCGCCCCGGCTGATGAGGCAGTTATAAAAGGACTTGATGGAGGCCACGGAACGGGTCACCGTGGCGGGGGACTTTCCCTTCCGGGTCAGGCCGTGGGCGTACTCCTCCACATCCTGGGACAGCACCTCGGTCAAGGGGATCTCCCGTTCCTCCATCTCTTTGGCGAACTGCCGCACGTCCCGCAGATAAGAGCTGACCGTGTTCGCCGAGGCCTGTTTTTCATTTTTCAAATAGTCCTCGTAGACAGATAACCAATCAGTCACAAGTCAACTCTCCCAACACAAAATTACAACACAACACGGGCGGCCGCCCGGAGCAGTACCGGCACCACCGCGTATTCCGCCCCGGCACAGGCCAGGACCAGCAGGACGCACAGCCATGCCCACAGCCAATACCGCGGGGTAAAAGGCAGCGTGCAGCGGGAATCTCCCATGACCCGCCGCATCAAGGCCTGGGAACTGGTCATGCTCTGAAACGCGGCTAAAAAGAGAGCGGGCCCCCACAGCAAGGCGGGCAGACCGAAAAGGACCAGCCCCGGGACCAGTCCCGCCGCCCCGAAGACCCGGCAGAAGCAGCCCACGGAAAACGCGAAGAAAAATCCCCGGACCGCCAGGACCAGGGGGATCACCACAACGCCGGCCGCAGCCAACCCCAGCAGCAGGACAGGAAGCAGGAGGCACAACTCTTTCCAAACCGCCGGCCAGAAGGGGTAAGCGGCCTGTCCCTCCAGGACCAAACTGAGATAGTCCACCAGATAGTCCCGCAGCTCCTGGGCGCCTGACCGGTCTCCCAACCCGGCAAACAGGCATCCGGCCATACCCCCCGCCAAAAACAGCAGGCACAGCAGCACCAGAACCGCGCCCTGTCCCCATGGCAAGTCCCATTTCCTTTGCTCCCGTTTTCCCATTGCCCTCACCTCCATACAGGGTATGAGGCGGCGGCGGGAAATAGACGGAGAACGGCGGACAACTGTGGCGATATAATTAATATAGCCTTTTCCACCATTTTTCGCAAGTCCTTTTCCCGGATTTTTCAATTTTTTCTATTTTTAAAACTTGTTATGTAAATTGCGTTATGTAAATTTGGTAAAGTGGAAAGAAAGGAGACCCCGCCTGAGCGGGGCCTCCTTTACCAAATATGGATGATTTTTCGCCTTGTTATGCTATATCTTGGGATTTTCGGTCATTCGCCGCACTGATCACACTGATTACAAGATGTATTATCACATTTTGTATCCCCCTGCTCCCCCATGCCGGCGGCGATGGCGTTCAGGGCGATGGCGCATTCCAGGCGCTTACGCTCCATGGCGCAGGCCACCTCGTTGGACTTTGTTATGTCGCCGTTGACAAGCAGGTTGGAGGCGGAACAGCCGCCGCTGCAGTAGAACCGGGCCCAGCACTCCCGGCAGGCGGGCCGGGTGTAGATGTTCTGGTCGGCAAAGGTCCGGGAGATCTCCATGTCGAAGGAGCCGTCGAACACGTTGCCCATCCGGTACTCCTCCTTCCCCACGAACTGGTGGCAGGGGTAGATGTCGCCGTCGGGGGTGATGGCCACGTACTCACAGCCCGCGCCGCAGCCCCGGAGCCGCTTGATGACGCAGGGGCCCTGGGCCAGATCCACATTAAAGTGGAAGAAATTGATGTCCTTCCGGTCCATCAGCAGCTTGGCCAGCTTTTCGTATTCTGCCTCCACCTGGGGTAGGTCCCCCTCCTTGATGGCGAAGGGGTCATCCAGGGGGCCGCTGGCCGGCTCCACCGACACATGGCGGAAGCCCAGGTCTCCCATGTGGAGCACGTCCTGGGCAAAGTCCAGGTTCTGGCGGGTGAAGGTGCCCCGGACATAGTAGTCCTTGGTACCCCGGCCTGCCACCAGCTTCTGGAACTTGGGGGTGATGATCTCATAGCTCCCCTTTCCGTTGACCGTGGGGCGCATGTTGTCGTTGACGTCCTTCCGGCCGTCCAGGGAGAGGACCACATTGGACATCTCCCGGTTGATATAATCGATGTTCTCGTCGTTGAGGAGGATGCCGTTGGTGGTGATCGTAAAGCGGAAACACTTGTCATGTTCTTTTTCCAGGGAACGGGCGTACTCCACCGTCTTCTTCACGGTGTCCATGGCCATGAGGGGCTCGCCGCCGAAGAAGTCCACCTCGATGTTCCGCCGCTTGCCGGACTTGGACACCACCCAGTCGATGGCCCGCTTGGCGGTCTCAAAGTCCATGGTCATGCGGTGGCCGGTGCCGAAGTCGCCGGTGGAGGCGAAGCAGTACTTGCACCGCAGGTTGCAGTCGTGGGACACGTGAAGGCAAAGTGCCTTGACCACCGCCTGGCGGGGCAGCTCCATGGCCTTGTCCCGGTCCACGTACTCGTCATCGGTAAAGAGCAGCCCCTGGTCCTGGAGGGCGCGCAGCTCCTCCCAAGCCTCGGCAAGATCGGCCGGGCTATACTGGGGCAGCCGGGCGGCCAGCTCCCCGGGAAGCGCCTCCCCCATGGGGCCTTCCACCTGGGAGAGCAGGTCATAGCTCAGCTTGTCCAGCACATGGACCGCGCCGCTGTTCACATCCGCCGCCAGGTATTGGCCCAGGGCGGTAAAGGTATGTACCATCTTGAAACGTCCTTTCCGTTGCGTCTATCTGACATAGGAAAAGGGCAGGCTGACGCCTACCCTTTTTAAGCGCTGATTTATATTACTGGTTCTCGCACTTCTGGTTGGCAACGGTGCAGGAAGTCTTGCAGGCGGACTGGCAAGAGGTCTGGCACTCGCCGCAGCCGCCCTTGGCGGCGCTGGCCTTCAGAGTGGCGCCATTGAGAGTCTGGATATGCTTCATTGGTATCTCCTCCTGATTGATCGCGGAGCGCGGGCCCCGCATAGATTATAACTATTATAACACAGAACTTTTTCCATTTCAATCATCTTCTGCGTTTTTTCTTGGAGGCGCCGCCGCTGCCCAGCAGTCCCGCGATGCCTCCGCCGCACAGGCAGGCGCACAGCAGCCCCGCCCCGCCCTGGTCCACCGAGGCGGTGTCATAGGCCAGCAGCCCCGCCGTCAGCAGCAGCAGGAACAGCACGGCGCCCACCCCCAGGCCCACCAGCAGGGTCCTGCGGCCGATCCGCCGGGCCGCGTACAGGCCGCCGGTCATAGCCCCCAGAACGCAGACCGCCAGCACCGCCCCCTCCATCCACCGCTCCCGCAGCAGCCCGGCGGACACCAGAACCGCGCACAGGAGCAGGGACAGGATAGCCGCCAGCCCGGCCAGCGCGCCCCCCTTCAGCAGGTCACACAGGGCGTCGATCCACTGTCCGCCCGTCTCCTCCGGACGTCTGTCCCGTTTTTTCATAACAATACCCTCCCCCATGGCTTCTGTCAAAACCTATGCGGGGAGGGTATGTTTCATGTCCTGTTTTTTACTTACTTGCCTGCTCGCCGGCCTTGGCGTTCTTGCTGGAGACAGCCCACTTGGTCAGCTCGATACGGACGCGGTCGGCGCCGGTCTCGATGACGATGGTGTTCTCCTTCACGGCGCAGACGGTGCCGGTGATGCCGCCGATGCTGGTGATCTCATCACCCACGACCAGGGAGTTGCGCAGGTTCTCCGCTTCCTTCTTCCGCTTATTCTCGGGGCGGATCATGAAGAAGTAGAGCATGGCGAACATAAGGACAAGCAAAATAATAGATTCCAAAGTAGTTCCCTCCAAAAGTCGTCTGTCAGCATTTTGCTGGACGCGTTTCTACTATTATAGCGGTTATAGGGTTTCTTGACAAGCCTTTTTGTCAAATTCCCCCGTCTCTTTTCATTTTGCTTCCTGGACGGGCCGGTCCAGCACCCCGGAATACCGGCGGCGGAAGTCTTCAAAGGTGCCCTGGTCCAGAGCCTCCCGGATGCGGGCCATGAGCTCGTTATAAAAGTGCAGGTTGTGGAGCACCGCCAGGCGCATGGCCAGCATCTCCCCCGCCGTGAACAGGTGGCGCAGGTAGGCCCGGGAGAAAGAGGCGCAGGCGGGACAGGTGCAGGTGGGGTCGATGGGCCGGGGATCCAGCTTGTACTTCTCGTTTTTCAGGTTGATGGTGCCCTCCCAAGTGTACAGCTTGCCGTGGCGGGCGTTCCGGGCGGGCATGACGCAGTCGAAGAAGTCCACGCCCCGGGCCACCGCCTCGATGATATTGGACGGAGTGCCCACGCCCATGAGGTAGCGGGGTTTGTCCTGGGGCATGTGGGGCTCCACTGCGTCGATAATGTCGTACATCACCTGGGTGGGCTCCCCCACCGCCAGACCGCCGATGGCGTAGCCGTCGCAGTTCAGCTTGGCGATCTCCTCCATGTGCCACACCCGGATGTCCGGGTAGGTCCCGCCCTGGTTGATGCCGAAGAGCATCTGGCCGGGATTGACACAGCCGGGCTGGGCGTTGAGCCGTTCATGCTCCGCGATGCACCGCTCCAGCCAGCGGACGGTCCGCTCGCAGGACTGCTGGACGTACTCCCGGGGCGAGGGGTTCTCCACGCACTCGTCGAAGGCCATGGCGATGTCGCTGCCCAGGTTGGACTGGATCTGCATGGACTCCTCGGGTCCCATGAAGATGCGGCGGCCGTCGATGTGGGAGGCGAAGGTGACCCCCTCCTCCTTGATCTTCCGCAGGCCGGACAGGGAGAACACCTGGAAGCCGCCGCTGTCGGTGAGCATGGGGCCGTCCCAGTCCATGAACTTGTGGAGGCCGCCCATCTGGCGCACCACCCCGTCTCCGGGGCGCAGGTGGAGATGATAGGTGTTGGACAGCTCGATCTGACAGCCGATGTCCTTCAGGTCGTGGGCGGACACCGCCCCCTTGATGGCCCCCTGGGTGCCCACGTTCATAAACACCGGGGTCTGGGCGGTGCCATGGGGGCAGGTGAACACGCCCCGGCGGGCCTTTCCCTCGGTTTTGATCACTTCAAACACAGACAGTTCTCCTTATTCCCTCGATTTTTTCCCGGAACAGTCCCGGAAAAACCGGCGCAGTTCCTCTTTGCGCTCCGGATCCAGCTGGGTCTTCCGCACCCCCTGGACCGCCCCCTCCAGGGCGGTGAGCTTGTGGAAGCAGGCGGAGGGGTCCCGGGCCTTCAGCCGCAGAAAGGCC
Organism: Pseudoflavonifractor phocaeensis; assembly: GCF_021531815.1. Classification (GTDB taxonomy): domain Bacteria; phylum Bacillota; class Clostridia; order Oscillospirales; family Oscillospiraceae; genus Lawsonibacter; species Lawsonibacter phocaeensis_A. The sequence continues at coordinate 56,351 of NZ_JADYUM010000003.1, read as the reverse complement.
CCCTCCGTCCCAACCGCCCGCAGGGTCTCCGGGTCGTGGATGTCCGCCTCCTCCAGCAGGCGGGCCAGCTCCGGGCCGATGTTGGGCAGGCCGGTCAGCTCGCTCATGGCCGCGCCTCCTTTTCCAGGCCGTCGGCGATGAACATGGCGTCGCCGAAGGAGAAAAAGCGGTACCGCTCCCGCACCGCCTCCTCATAGGCGGCCAGCACATGCTCCCGCCCCGCCAGGGCAGATACCAGCATGATCAGGGTGGACTGGGGCAGGTGGAAATTGGTGACCAGGGCGTCCAGCACCTTGAATTTGTAGCCCGGGTAGATGAAGATGTTGGTCCAGCCGGAACGGGCGGTCATGGTGCCGTCCTCGGCGGCGAAGGACTCGATGGTGCGGCAGGAGGTGGTGCCCACGCAGATGACCCTTCCTCCGTTCCGCTTCGTCTCGTTGATGATGTCCGCCGTCTCCTGGCTGATCTGGCAGAACTCTGAGTGCATCTCGTGGTCCTGAATGTCCTCCGCCTTCACCGGGCGGAAGGTGCCAAGGCCCACATGGAGTGTAACGTAACACTCCTTTACACCCATCTCCCGGATCTGACGCAGCAGCTCCGGGGTGAAATGGAGTCCGGCGGTGGGGGCGGCGGCGGAGCCCACCACCTTGGAGTAGACGGTCTGGTAGCGCTCCTGGTCCTGGAGCTCCGCCTTGATATAGGGCGGCAGGGGCATCTTGCCCAGCTGCTCCAGGATCTCCAGGAAAATGCCCTGGTAGTGGAACCGGACCAGCCGCTTGCCGTCCTCCACCTCCGCTTCGATGGTGGCGGTGAGCTGGCCCTCCCCGAAGATGACCTGGGCGCCGGGCTTCAGCTTTCGCCCCGGGCGGACCAGGCACTCCCACAGGCCCTCCCCCTTGTCCACCAGGAGCAGGACCTCGCAGGCCCCGCCGGTGGGCCGGTGGCCGATGAGCCGTGCGGGGAGCACCCGGGAGTCGTTCATCACCAGACAGTCCCCCGGACGCAGGAATTGGGGCAGGTCGTAGAAGTGGTGGTGGCCCACCGCGCCGGTGGTCTTGTCCAGGGTGAGCAGCCGGGAGGCGTCCCGCCGCTCCAGCGGGGTCTGGGCGATCAGCTCCTCGGGGAGGTAAAAGTCAAAATCAGAGGTCTTCAATGTTCATTACGCCTTTCTTGCCGTGATATATCAGTAGTCCCCCACCTGGGTGCCGGGGAAATAAAACTCCACGATCTCGTCGTAAGAGAAGCCCAGCCGGGCCATGGCGTTGGCGCCGTACTGGCTCATGCCCACCTGGTGGCCCCAGCCGGAGCCGTTGAACACGTAAGAGCTGCCGGAGACGGTGACGGTGCCGCCCCCCTGGTTGGTGCCGCCGGTGGTTTCGCCGGAACCGGAACTCTCCTCCGCCTTGGAGGTCTGTCCCGTTCCAGAGATGACGTACAGCTCCTCCCCCGCCTGTTCCGTGGTCCCGCTGCCGGAGATGGTGTACAGCCCCTCCAGGCTGGCAAGGGAGCCGGAGCCGTTGATGGCGTAGCCGCCGCCGGTGGAGGAGGACGAACTTCCGCCCCCCGCCTGGACCGTCTGGCCGTTGACGGTAAAGCGGATGGAGTTCACCCCAAAGGCCGAGCGGATTCCCACCTTGGTCCGGGGAGTGAAGGTGTTGCTCTGACCGTTGGTGTAGCAGACCTTCACCTGGATCACATTGCCAAGCTCCGAGTAGGTCAGCTCCAGGCGGTCGATGGAGGTGTTGGTGCCGTAGCCGTAGCCCTGGAGCCGTTTGCTCAGCTCCGACGCGGTGTACTTCACCGTCCAGGAGGAGTAGCTGTTCTTGTCCGCCACCGTCTCCTCATAGGGGTCCTCCACGCCGCAGAGGTAGGGATAGTTTTCCATGTTGGTGCCCCAGATATAATAGGCGCTCTCACTGGCGCCCCCGTGGCTGGAGGAGAAGAAGGTGTCCGCCAGGGTGTCCCGATACCAGAGGACCTCCCCCGCCGTCTCCTCCACCGCCTGGTCGCTGATGTCGCTGGGGCCGTAGTCGGTGCGGCCGCTGCCCACCCCCCGGTACACCTGGCAGTAGTCGGTGTTGCACACGTCAAAGCCCAGGCTGCCGTGGTAGTTCAGCCGCCTCAGGGCGTAGGTCCGGGCGCAGATGGCCTGGGCCTTCAGGGCCTCCAGGGGCCACTCCCGGCCCATCTCATAGCAGACCACACCCTTCACATAGTCCTCCAGCTCCACCACGTTGACCACCGTCAGGTTTCCGCCGGTGAGGCGCTGGTAAGTAAAGCCGCCCCGGTATTTGAAGCCGGAGAACCAGGTGCGCGCGTCCTCCGCCTCCGTCACGTCGGGGAGAATGCCCAGGGCCTGGTCCTTGCCCCCGTCAAACTGGAACAGGATGCGGTCGGTGCCCGTCTCCACCACGCTGACGCCGTAGGAGCTGGTGCCTACGATGGTCCCCTGGGACATGGAGGCCAGGGCGCCCTCCGCCCCCTCCTTGCTCAGGTAGGCCCCCACCCGGACCTGGTATTCCCCGCCGATCCAGGCCACGAAGCCGCCGTAGATCTCCGCGTCCGCCGCCGCGTCCTCATAGGTCATGTAAGAGCCGGGGATCTGGATGTGGTAGCAGCCCACCGAAAGGCCGCCGGTGTCGGAATCGAAATACGTGTATTTCCCCGCGGAGGAGTCGTATCCGTAATACATGTTCTGGGTCTTGAGCACCGCCACCTGGGTGACTTCCCGCCCGGTGCGGCCCAGCTCCACAAAATTCATATCACTGTCATAGTAACCGAAACGGAAGCCCTCGCCGTATCCCGTGTTGTTCTGCAGTTGGGCGCAGGCAAGCTCCCCCGTGGAATTGTGGCTGCTGGAGGAGGCCAGACCCACCCGGATCATGGTCTCTCCCCTGTCGTTTGTGCGTCCTGCCCAGACAGTAGGGATGGACAATGTGGCCGCAAGGAGGACAGCGGCAAGCTGCATAAATCTTTTTCTCATGGTCAACTCCATTTCTTACGTTTCGCACAGTTTTGCTCTATTGACACCTTATCTGAAAAATGATAGGATTAATTCAAACTATGCAGGATAGAGGTCGCGGCTTACATCAGTAAGCATGGCCAGGGGACCGGTCCCCGCGTCAGCCATGTGGAAAGGGAAAGCCGCCGAAGGGTCCCTCCGCCGGTGGAGAAGGCTCTGGTCGTCTGGTTAAGAGCCATGCGACTGTCATCAGGGGGCCGCCTGATGGAGCGCTGTCTGCTTTTGTGAATATTTTGCCGGCTGCCCCGGAAAGCCCTCAGTCGACATTATAGTACAAAATCAGCCGCTTGAAAAGCCGCTGATTTATTTTTTCCCTTTGCCCCATGTCCGCGAGGCGGACACATGAAATTTTTAGTCAGGTCATATAGTCAAAAAGAGCTGGTTCCCTTACCGGGGCGGGTCCCTGTCCGCCGCCGCGGACCGCGTGCTTTTGACTATGAACACCAATTGGAGGTAAGTAAAAATGGAAAAGTATAAAGTAGGCGTGATCGGCGGGACCGGCATGGTGGGACAGCGGTTCGTTACCTTGATGGAGAACCATCCCTGGTTCCAGCTCACCGTCATTGCCGCCAGCCCCCGCAGCGCCGGCAAGACCTATGAAGAGGCCGTCTCCGGCCGCTGGGCCATGACCAAGCCCATCCCTGAGGAGGCCAAGGGCATCGTGGTCATGGACGCCCAGGCCGACGTGGAGAAGATCGCTTCTCTGGTGGACTTCGTGTTCTGCGCCGTGGACATGAAGAAGGACGAGATCCGCGCCCTGGAGGAGAAGTACGCCAAGGCCGAGTGCCCCGTGGTGTCCAACAACTCCGCCCACCGCTGGACCGAGGACGTGCCCATGGTGGTGCCCGAGATGAACCCCCAGCACCTGGATGTCATCCCCGCCCAGCGCAAGCGCCTGGGCACCAAGCGGGGCTTCATCGCCGTCAAGTCCAACTGCTCCATCCAGGCCTACGCCCCCGCCATCCATCCCCTGCTGAAGTACGGGGTGGACAAGGTGCTGGTGTGCACCTACCAGGCCATCTCCGGCGCCGGCAAGACCTTTGAGCGCTGGCCCGAGATGATCGACAACCTGATCCCCTATATCGGCGGCGAGGAGGAGAAGAGCGAGCAGGAGCCCCTGAAGGTCTGGGGCCATGTGGAGGACGGCAAGATCGTCAAGGCCGAGGGCCCCGCCATCACCGCCCAGTGCCTCCGCGTCCCCGTGTCCGACGGCCACACCGCCGCCGTCTTTGTCTCCTTCAAGGGGGAGGCCCCCTCCATGGAGACCATCAAGGAGGAGTGGGCCAACTTCAAGGGCCGCGCCCAGGAGCTAGAGCTGCCCTCCGCCCCCAAGCAGTTCATCCACTACTTTGAGGAGCCTGACCGTCCCCAGGCCAAGCTGGACCGGGAGCTGGAGGGCGGCATGGCCGTCTCCATGGGCCGCCTGCGTCCCGACACCCAGTATGACTACAAGTTCGTGGGTCTGGCCCACAACACCCTCCGGGGAGCCGCCGGCGGCGCCGTCCTGCTGGCCGAGCTGCTGTGCGCCGAGGGCTACATCGACCACAAGTGATTGGTTTTGATCTAATTTGAAGAAAGGGTGCATGTTCCATGAGAAACCCCGTATTTACCGGCTCCTGCCCCGCTCTGGCCACCCCCTTTGACCAGAACGGCAATATCAACTACGACGCCTTCGGCCGCCTGATCGACGCCCAGATCGCCGCCGGCGTGGACGCGGTCTGTGTCTGCGGCACCACCGGCGAGTCCGCCACCATGTCCATCCGGGAGCACATCGCCGCCGTGGACTTCTGCGTCAAGCGGGTGGACCACCGGGTGAAGGTCATCGCCGGCTCCGGCAGCAACGACACCTCCGCCGCCGTCTACCTGACCCAGCACGCCCAGGACTCCGGCGCCGACGCCGCCCTGCTGGTCACCCCCTACTACAACAAGGCTAGCCAGACCGGCCTTATCAAGCACTATGAGTACATCGCCGAGCGCACCGAGCTGCCCATCATCCTGTACAACGTGCCCAGCCGCACCGGCGTCTCCTTCACCGCCGACACCTACAAGGTGCTCTCCGAGAACCCCAAGATCAACGGCGTCAAGGAGGCCAGCGGCAACTTCTCCCTCCTGGCCCACACCCGCTGCATCTGCCCCGAGGACTTCTACATCTGGTCCGGCAACGACGACCAGGTGGTGCCCATGATGTCCCTGGGCGCCAAGGGCGTCATCTCCGTGGTGTCCAACATCGCCCCCGAGGTGATGGTGAAGATGAGCCACCTGTGCCTGGAGGGCAACTTTGAGGAGGCCTCCAAGCTCCAGATCCAGTACATGGACCTGATCGACGCTCTGTTCTGTGAGGTCAACCCCATCCCCGTCAAGGCAGCCATGAACCTGATGGGCATGGAGGCCGGCCCCCTGCGCCTGCCCCTGTGCGACATCTCCGACAAGAACCTGGCTGTCCTGCGCGCCTCCATGGAGCGGATGGGACTGTTGAAGTAAGACAGAAAAGCCTCCGAACTGGAGGCTTTTCTGAACTGGAGGTCTTTTTATGCTGAAGATAATCATTTCCGGCTGCAACGGCCATATGGGCCGGGTGGTGGCTGACCTGTGCGCCGCCGATCCCCAGGTGGAGGTTGTGGCGGGCTTCGACGTCATGGGTTCCACTGACCGGGAGTTCCCCGTCTTCTCCTCTCCCGACCAGTTCAAGGGCCAGGCCGACGCCGTGATCGACTTCTCCTCCCCCGCCGCCCTGGACGGCCTGCTGGCCTTCGGCAAGGCCACCAAGACTCCCCTGGTGCTGGCCACCACCGGCTACTCCCCTGAGCAGGTGGCCCAGGTGGGCGCCGCCGCCCTGGAGGTGCCCATTTTCCGGTCCGCCAACATGTCCCTGGGCATCAACGTGCTGCTGGAATTGGTGAAGAAGGCCGCCTCCATCCTGGGGGACAGCTATGACATCGAGATCGTGGAGCGGCACCACCGCCGGAAGGTGGACGCCCCCAGCGGCACCGCCCTGATGATCGCCGACGCCGCTGCTTCCGCCTGCGGCCACGAGACGGAGTACGTCTTTGAGCGCCACTCCGTCCGCCACCCCCGGGACAAGAAGGAGATCGGCATTTCCGCCGTCCGGGGCGGCACCATCGTGGGCGAGCACGAGATCATCTTCGCCGGCCACGACGAGGTCATGGAGATCAAACACACCGCCCTTTCCCGGGAAATCTTCGCCCAGGGCGCCCTGGAGGCCGCCAAGTTCATGGCCGCCGTCACCGCCCCCGGCATGTACGACATGAGCATGCTGGTGAAATGAGTTGTTAAAAACAGCCTCTTACGGAAGTGAGAGGCTGTTTTTCTTTGCAAGGGAGCGCATCTGTGGTAGAATAAAAGAAAGAATACTTCTTACCTGACAAGTCACAGAATGAGTCGAAGGAGCTGCATTGTTATGTCCGATCCATTCATCCGCACCCGCCTGCTCATTGGGGACGAACCCCTGGACCGGCTGGCCGCCGCCAGGGTGGCCGTCTTCGGCGTGGGGGGCGTGGGCGGTTTCTGCGTGGAGGCCCTGGCACGGGCAGGCGTAGGTACTTTACACCTCTATGACGACGATACCGTCTCCGAGAGCAATCTGAACCGGCAGATCGCCGCCCTCCGGTCTACCATCGGCCAGTCCAAGGCGGTGGTCATGGCGGCACGGGTCAGGGACATCAACCCGGACTGTAAGGTAGAGGCCATCCGGATGTTCTACCTGCCCCAGAACGCGGATCAGGTGGATCTGAGCCTGTACGACTATGTGGTGGACTGTATCGACACGGTGGCCGCCAAGCTGGAATTGGTGTCAAGGTGCACTGCTTTACAGGTAAAAATCATCAGCGCCATGGGCTCGGGCAACAAGCTGGACCCCACCGCCTTCACGGTCACCGACATCTCCAAGACCCAGGGCTGTCCCCTGGCCCGGGTCATGCGTAAGGAGCTCCGCAAGCGGGGCATCCACCACCTGAAAGTGGTCTACTCCCAGGAGGAGCCCCTCTCCCCCGCCCAGCCCATTGAGACGGAGGTCCCGGCGGGTTCCGGCACCCGCCCCGGCTCCACTGCCCGGCGGGCCACCCCGGGGTCCATCTCCTTTGTCCCCGCCGCCGCCGGCCTGGTGCTGGCCTCGGCGGTGGTCCGGGACCTGGGTCAGTTTTAGTTTGATTTTAGTTGTAAAGCAAGCCCGCCTTACGGCGGGCTTTCCTTTATTTTTTCAGCTTGTTCAGGTTGGCCAGCCGCTCCAGAGCCCCCTGGAGGGTGGACTCCTTTTTGGCGAAATGGAGCCGGACCAGGTGGTTCACATCCTCCCGGAAGAAGCTGGAGCCGGGGACTGCCCCCACCCCCACTTTTGCGGCCATTGCCTCGCAGAACTCCAGGTCGCTGGCGTAGCCGTATTCCGAGATGTCCAGCAGCACGTAGTAGGCCCCCTGGGGCACGTTGTGGGCGATCCCCAGGTCGTCCAGCCCCTTCAGGAAAAAGTCCCGTTTTTCGGTATAGATCTGCCGGAGCTGGCGGTAGTAGTCCTCCCCCATCTCCAGCCCCGGGATGGCCGCCTCCTGGAGAGGTGCGGCCGCGCCCACCGTCAGGAAGTCGTGGACCTTCTTTGCCACGTCGATGATCTCCGGCGAGGCGATGATGTAGCCCAGCCGCCACCCAGTGATGGAATAGGTCTTGGACAGGGAGCTGCAAGAGATGGTCCGCTGAAACATCCCGGGCAGGCTGGCGAAGTAGGTGTGGACGTGGGGGGCGTAGACGATGTGCTCATACACCTCGTCGGTGATCACATAGGCGTCGTACTTCCGGACCAGGCAGGCGATGGTCTCCAGCTCCCCCCGGGTGAACACCTTTCCGCAAGGATTGGAGGGGTTGCACAGAATCAATGCCTTGGCCCCCTGGCGGAAGGCGTCCTCCAGCTCCTCGGGGTCAAACTGATAGGCCGGGGGCTTCAGTGGCACATAGATGGGCTGGGCCCCGGACAAAATGGCGTCCGCCCCGTAGTTCTCATAGAAGGGGGAGAACACCGCCACCTTGTCCCCCGGATCCACCACCGTCATCATGGCGCACATCATGGCCTCGGTGGAGCCGCAGGTCACCAGCACCTGGCTGTCCGGGTCGATGGGCAGGCCCATGTATTTGGACTGCTTGGCGGCCAGGGCCCGGCGGAAGTTTTCCGCCCCCCAGGTGACGGCGTACTGGTGGGGCCCCTCCCGGCTGACCTGGGCCAGCCGGTCCAGCAGGACATGGGGCGGGTCGAAGTCCGGGAAGCCCTGGGACAGGTTGACCGCCCCATACTGGTTGCAGATCCGGGTCATGCGGCGAATGACGGAATCGGTAAAGCCGGCGGTCCGGGCAGACAGCGGTTTCATAAAGAATCCTCCCTCTGAAATCTGGTCCGGGCAGCCAACAGACTGCCCGGACCGCTGCAATTACATCTGGGCGCGGTGGAAGACCTTCTTGCCCTTCTTGATCATCAGGCCGTCCCCGGCCAGGTCGGCGGCGGTGTAGCTGACGGTGGCGGCGGCCACCTTCTCGCCGTTGACCTCCACGCCGCCCTGCTCCACCAGGCGGCGGGCCTCCTTCTTGGAGGGGGCCAGCTTGCACTTGACCATCAGGTCCAGCACGCCGATGGCGCCGCCGGTCAGGTCGTCAGCGGTCAGAGTGGTGGCGGGCACGTTGCTCATGTCGCCGCCCCCCACAAACAGGGCCTTGGCGGCCTCCTGGGCCTTCTGGGCCTCCTCTTCACCATGGACCAGCTTGGTCAGCTCGAAGGCCAGGATCTCCTTGGCGGTGTTCAGCTGGCTGCCCTCCCACTTGTCCATCTCGTCGATCTGTTCCAGGGGCAGGAAGGTGAGCATCCGCAGGCACTTGAGCACGTCGGCGTCGCCCACGTTGCGCCAGTACTGGTAGAACTCGTAGGGGCTGGTCTTCTCGGGGTCCAGCCACACGGCGCCCTTCTGGGTCTTGCCCATCTTCTTGCCCTCGGAATTGAGCAGCAGGGTGATGGTCATGGCGTGGGCGTCCTTACCCAGCTTGCGGCGGATGAGCTCGGTGCCGCCCAGCATGTTGGACCACTGGTCGTCGCCGCCGAACTGCATGTTGCAGCCGTAGTGCTGGAACAGGTGGTAGAAGTCGTAGGACTGCATGATCATATAGTTGAACTCCAGGAAGCTGAGGCCCTTCTCCATGCGCTGCTTGTAGCACTCGGCCCGGAGCATGTTGTTGACGGAGAAGCAGGCGCCCACCTCCCGCAGCACGTCCACATAGTTCAGGTCCAGCAGCCAGTCGGCGTTGTTCACCATCCGGGCCTTGCCCTCCCCGAAGTCAATGAACCGGGACATCTGCTTTTTGAAGCAGTCGCAGTTATGCTGGATGGTCTCGGGGGTCATCATCTGGCGCATGTCGGTGCGGCCGGAGGGGTCGCCAATCATAGCGGTGCCGCCGCCGATGAGTGCGATGGGCTTGTTGCCAGCCTGCTGCAGCCGCTTCATCAGGCACAGGGCCATGAAGTGGCCCACGTGGAGGGAGTCGGCGGTGGGGTCAAAGCCGATGTAGAACACGGCCTTGCCCTCGTTGATCATTTTGGAGATCTCCTCCTCGTTGGTGACCTGGGCGATCAGGCCCCGGGCCTTCAGTTCCTCGTAGCAAGTCATTTCTGTTTTCTCCTTTTTTATCATATTCCCCATTATGTGATGTTTTTATTGGACGGAGGTCTGGCTCCGCCGTCCCTTGAGCACGTTGTAGCCCACCACGCCCACGATGACCACCCCGGCGCCTAGGAGGGCGAAGCCTCCCACCTGCTCCCCATAAAACAGGGCCACCAGGATGGGATTGAGCACCGGCTCAATGCCGGAGATCAGGCTGGCGGTGACGGGGGGCGTGGTCTTCAGGCCGATGCACAGGCAGACGTAGGCCGCCCCCACCTGGAAGATCCCCAGCACCACCAGGCTGATCAGGGCCACGGTAGTAAACTGGGTCTCCCGGAGGAGAAACGGCAGCCCCGCCAGGGCGGACAGCACGTCCCCCCAGAACACCGAGGAGATGGCGTCGCCCCCGGGGGTGTCGTTTATCAGGAACACCCCGGCGTAGGACACCCCGGACAGCAGGGCCAGCAGGTTGCCCAACCCGCCGCCCATGGACAGGCTGTCCAGGAAAAAGCACAGCACGCCCCCGAAGATGACGGCGCAGGCGGCCAGGTCCAGCTTCCCCGGTTTTTTCCGGAAGAACAGGGCCGAGAACAGCATGACGAAGATCGGGACGGTGAACTGGAGGACGATGGCGTTGGCGGCGGTGGTCAGCTTGTTGGCCACAGAGAACAGGGCGTTGGTGGCGAAGACGGACAGGGCGCCCAGAAATACCCAGCGGTTGCATTTCAGCCTCTGCCGGGAGAGGGCCATGTAGCCCCCGATGACCAGCAGGGCGATGGCGGTGCGCCCGCCGTTGATGGACATGCCGTTCCAGGGGATCACCTTGATGCACAGTCCACCGATACTGTATAAGACCGCGGCGGCCGCTACAAACAGCGTGCCGCGCCGGCTCTGGTCCATAATATCCCTCCCGTTTTCCTAAAGCGGACGGCAAAAAGCCCCCTGTCCGGCCATCCGGACAGAGGGCAAACATGCGGTACCACCTCTGGTTCGCCCCGCCCCTCGCGGAGGGGGCCTCATGGAGTGCGTGACTCCGGCGCGGTAACGGGCGCGGCCCGGCCTGTCCCCTACTGCGCCAAGCGGTTCGGGCGGCTGCTCCAAGGGGTATTCGCAGAGGTCCCTCTCCCCCGTTCCACCAAAACCGGGGGCTCTCTGGGCAGGGCGTGCGCTGCTACTGGTCCTTTTCCTCGCAGTGTGCCAACTTTATCACAGTTTTTTCCCTTTGTCAAGGACCTGCGCACATGGCATGGTCAGTGAAAAAATTTACTGCTTTCCCCGATGGAAAATCCTCCCCAGGGCCTGCGGTGGTTGAAAAAGCCTTTCCGGTATGCTAGACTTGGACCGGAGAACATACTACCGGTTCATCTGCTCCGCCTCCGGGCGGTTGTATACGGAGGAGCACCTATGGAATTTATGCTGCAATGCGCGGAGCTGGTGGGGACCATCGCCTTCGCCCTCTCCGGCGCCCTGCTGGCCATCGAGAAGCGGCTGGACATCTTCGGCATCCTGCTGCTGAGCATCGTCACCGCCCTGGGGGGCGGCACCATCCGGGACCTGCTGCTGGGCATCACGCCCCCCAAGATGTTTTACAGCTACCAGTACCTGGCCCTGGCGGCGGCAGCGGCGCTGATCACCTTCCTGGCCGCCCGGCGGTCCCGGGGCATTTTCGGGCGGTTCCAGAGCCTGATGGACGCTCTGTTCGTGTTCAGCGACGCCCTGGGCCTGGGCATCTTCGCTGTCATCGGCACCGAGGCGGGGCTGGCCGCGGGCTATGGAGACAACCCCTTCCTGTGCATCTTTCTGGGCATGACCACCGGCGTGGGGGGCGGCATCCTCCGGGACATCATGTGCGGCGACATCCCCTTCGTCCTGCGCAAGCACATCTACGCCGTGGCCGCCATCGCCGGGGGGCTGGTCTTCTACGTTCTCATCCGGACGGGGCTGGACGGCACCCTGGCCGCCCTGGCGGGGGTGGTGGTCACCGTGGCCCTGCGGCTGCTGGCCTGGCACTACCGCTGGAACCTGCCCCGGGTCCAGGTCCCGGAGGAGGAGAAAACCATTTGACAACCCGCCCGTTTTCCGGTATGATAGTCGGGCAAGCAAGCTGGACAGCCGCGCGGACGGGGCGAAAGGCCCGCCTGTGAGGAAAGTCCGGGCTCCGAAGGGCAAGGATAACGGGTAACACCCGCCGGGGGCGACCCTAGGAAAAGTGCAACAGAGAGATACCGCTGTTCCGGTTTTGCCGGGACAGCAAGGGTGGAAAGGCGAGGTAAGAGCTCACCCGTCACATGGGAACATCGTGACGCTGTAAACTCTATCCGGAGCAACGCCGTGGAGGGACATATGGCCGGCCCGGCCGTCCCGGGGAGGCGGCTTGAGCGTACCGGCAACGGTGCGTCGAGATAGATGGCTGTCTTAAAAGACAGAACCCGGCTTACAGGCTTACTTGCACCAAAGGTATACGGTGAAGACAGGGTCCGCCCCGTCTTCGCCGTTTTTTCATCCCTCCTCCCCTTCCGCCAGCTTCATCCGCTCCACCAGCCGCCGCATCCGCTCCATGTCCTCCCGGGCCTTTTCCTCGTCCTCCTCTGAGGGGGGCCGGGGCGCCTGCCGGGACCGGGTATGGCCCGCCTCCTCCTTCCAGGCCTGACGGTTCCGCCGCTGGTTCAGCCACCGCTTGGTGTCCCGGAGAATGGTCCCGCCCAGGAAGGCACAGGCCACCCGGGTCTCCCGGTCCATCCGGGGAAAGCCCTCCAGGACCTGCTCCATGGTCAGGGTCTCGTCCCGCCACACCCCGTCGGCGTAGACGCACAGGGCGGACAGCAGCCATCCCCGCTGCTCCGGGGGCAGGGCCTGGATCATGGGGTAGTTGTCAAAGTAGAATAAAAAACTTTTCTTTTCGTTTTCCAAAAAGAATCCCTCCTTACACCCATAGGGGAAAAGGAGGGATTTGGTGTATCTTTTGGTACAAAAAGAGGGTACGTAATAGTAATAGTGAGAGTAACTGAAACAGTCACAGTGACAGAAAGAGAAAATGTAATGGTTATCTGTCAGAGTAAGAGTGGGCTCGGCGGGGCCCGGAGCGGGGAGAGAAAAATTTTGCGGCGGGAGAAACGCCGGGGCGGAAGGCCGCTCAGCCCCCGCCGTTGGCCCCCAGGTCCAGCAGGGACTCATAATCCCGGATACAGACCACCACCTGGGGGCGTGTCCCGGCGATATAGTCCTCCAGGGACATGTCTTTGTAATGCCGCAGATCCAGGGAGTACATCTTGTCGAAGCTCAGGTACATGACGCACTCCAGGGCGTTGGTGAAGCTGTCCCCGTAGACCAGGACGGAGGGCAGCTCCTCCCTGCCGGTATCGATGAGGGTCTCGGCCAGGTCCCCTCCCATGTACAGGTTATAGGTCACGTCCTCCCACGGGTGCTCCGGCAGGGCGTAGAGGCTGGAGTAGGTCTCCTTGCCGTAGTTGTACCGGGTGAAGGGCACCGCCTCCACCGGGTCCAGGCGGTACAGGGCGTCCTCACGCCACTCCTGGGCCAGCAGTTTCCGGGTCCGGGAGCCCAGATAGCGGTTGGGGACCTGGGAGATGGTCACGTCCTCCTCCCCCAGGACGGGCACCTCCAGCTCCGCTTGGGCGTTGATCCGCTCCAGAATGGTCCGGTAGGTCAGGTAGGCCCCCTGGATGCTGTAGTGGTTGTCCACCGCCGAGGTGAGGCGGTCCGGGTCGGGCTGGGTGCGGAACACCGGCCCCATGTCCAGGAAATTCACCCCCCGCTCCGCCGCCGCCCGGGACAGCTCCTGGACCGACCAGGCGCTCAGGTCCGCCCGGTTGTTCAGGTACCAGGGGTAGTCCTCCTCCCGGCAGGCGTATTGGCAGGGCACCCCCACATAGCAGTAGTACCCCCCATAGCCCTCCACAGCCGCCTGGATCTCCGCCAGCCGGTCCGCCATGGCGCCGGCCTGCCGGGACACCGCTCCCCGGTCCACCGGACGTTCGGGGAGATAGGGCAGCAGGGCCTCCTCCGTCACCACCACGTCGTTGACCACCGGACGGCCCAGGGCCAGGTCCAGCTGGGTCTTGAGCCGCAGCAGGGTGTTCCGCCCCGCCGCGTGGTCGGAGAGATACCGCTCCCAGCCGCTGAAATAGCTGCCGTCCCCGTCGGCCTGGGCGGAGTAAACTGGCTTTGGGGCCAGGGTCCGGTTTTCAAAAAAGGAGTAGGTCTCCTCCTCCCGGAGCAGGGTGGCGGCCAGGGCCAGCCCCAGAAAGAGCAGAAAGGCGGCTGTCACCAACCGCTGGGCATTTCGACTCATCTCCGTCCCTCCTCAGAATTGAAAGTAGATGAAGGGGTTGAAGCTCCCCGAGACCAGCTTGACGTAGGACAGGGCCAGCAGGCCTAGGGCCAGGAACACAGGCCCCCAGGACCGCACCAGCGCGGCCCCTCTCCCCTGTCTGGCCTCCAGCCGCCGGGCGGCCCAGTGCTTCCAGGGAAAGACGGCCAGCACCCCCAGCACCCACTCCGGCCAGAACTCCAGCAGGTAATAGACCCCCTGCCGGACCGGAAGTCCCCAGCCGCCCCCGCACATGGCCTTCAAATAACCCACGGCACACCCCAGGTCCGGGGCGCGGAACAGGACCCAGCTGACTATGACAGCCAGCATGGTGTAAAGGTGTTTTACCATACAGGGAAGCTTGTCCAGGGCGCCGCCCCACACATACCGCTCCCCGGTCAGCAGCACATAGAACCAGAGCCCCCACAGCACAAAGGTCCAGTTGGCCCCGTGCCATAGGCCGGTCAGCAGCCACACCGCCAGCAGGTTCAGCAGATTGCGCCCCCGGGAACAGCGGCTGCCGCCCAGGGGGATGTACACATAGTCCCGGAACCAGGTGGACAGGGAGATGTGCCACCGCCGCCAGAACTCCTTCACCGAGGCGGCGATGTAGGGGTAGTCGAAGTTCTCCAGAAAGTGGAAGCCGAACATCCGCCCCAGGCCGATGGCCATGTCGGAGTAGGCGGAGAAATCAAAGTAGATTTGGAGGGTATAGGCCGCGGCCCCCACCCAGGCGGTCAGGGTGGCCAGGGAGGCCGCGGGTTGGCCGAAGATGCCGTCCGCCACCTCCCCCATGGCGTTGGCCAACAGCATTTTTTTGCCCAAGCCGAAGCAGAACCGGACCACCCCTTGGGAAAACTCCTCCAGGGACTCCCTCCGGCGGGAGATCTCCTCCTCCACCGTGGTGTACCGGACGATGGGACCCGCCACCAGTTGGGGAAAAAGCGCCACATAGAGAGCTACGTAAAGGGGATTTCGTTGACAGTCTGCATCCCCCCGGTACACGTCGATGACATAGCTCAGCCCCTGGAAGGTGAAGAAGGAAATGCCGATGGGCAGCACGATTTGGGGCACGGAGACGGGCAGGCCCAGAGCCTTCAAGTTGGAGGCCAGGAACCCGGCGTACTTGAACCAGCCCAGCAGGCCCAATCCCCCGGCCACCGCCCCCCACAGCCCCAGGCGGCGGACCCACAGGGGGCGTCCGGGCGCGGCCAGCAGGCCCCCCAGGTAGTTGATCCCGATGGACACCAGCAGCAGAGGCAGGTAGTCGGCCCCGCCGCAGCGGTAAAAGAACAGGCTGAACAGCAGCAGCACGCAGTTCCTGACGCCCCGGTAGCGGGCCGGGACCAGAAAATAGCACAGGAGCAGGGCGGGCAGGAAAAAGAGCAGAAAGGTCAGACTGCTGAATACCATGCGGTATTCCCTCCAAATCGTTTTTCTTTCTCAAAGGGCCGGAGCAAACAGCTGGGAAGACATTCCGTGGGGGCGGTCCGCATCCATCCCGCGGAGGCCGGAAACGGGAAAGGGCCGCGGCTCCACGGCGGAGGGAGACCGGCTCCTATCCGTTCTTTTCCCGGCATTGCTCCGGCAGAACCGTCACCTATGACAAAAGCGGCGCCGGGCGGCGCCGCTTTTCATGACTGGTCTCAGTCCTGATCCCAGTTGTGGTAGACGTTCTGCACGTCGTCGTTGTCCTCCAGCATCTCAATGAGCTTTTCCATGTTCTTGATGTCTTCCTCATTGGTCAGGGTGACATAATTCTGGGGCACCATGCGGACCTCCGCCTCCAGGAAGGTGTAGCCCTTGGCCTCCAGGCCGGCCACCACGTCGTTGAAGGCGTCGGGATCGGTGGTGATCTCGAACACGTCCTCGTCGGCCTGCATGTCGTCGGCACCGGCCTCCAGGGCGTCCATCATGACGGTGTCCTCGTCCAGGTCCTCGGCATCCATGACGATGACGCCCTTCTTGTCGAAGGACCAGGACACGCAGCCGGTGGCGCCCAGGCCCTTGCCGTACTTGTCCAGCAGGTGGCGGACCTCGGGGGCGGTGCGGTTGCGGTTATCGGTGAGGGCGTCCACGATGACGGCCACGCCGTTGGGGCCGTAGCCCTCGTACACCACGGACTCGAAGCTGTCGGTGTTTCCGGCGCCCAGAGCCTTGTCGATGGTGCGCTTGATGTTGTCGTTGGGCATGTTGGCGGCCTTGGCCTTGGCGATGACGGCGGCCAGGCGGGAGTTGTTGGCGGGGTCGCCGCTGCCGCCGGTCTTGACGGCCACGATCATCTCGCGGGCGATCTTGGTGAAGATCTGGGAGCGCTTGGCGTCAGCCGCGCCCTTGGTCTTTTGTATGTTGTGCCACTTGGAATGTCCGGACATGAAGTATCGTTCCCTTCTGTGTAATCAGTTCAAAAGCGCAAATATTATACCACCGAATTTCTCCATTGACAAGCCTGTCATGGAGAAATTATGGTCATTTTCCCCGCTTTGTGGGAGGAAAATCAGCCGTTTTCCTTGCTGCGGTCCTTGTTGGGCACCATGATGCGCAGGTGGGAGCCCTCGCCGCACTTGCCCTTCTCGTCGTTCACCTCGATGTCGAACCACATCTTCCGCCGCTCGATGGACCGGAGGGTGGCAGTGGCGGACACCTTCATGCCCACGGGGGTGGGAGCCAGGTGGCGGACGTGGGCCTCGGCGCCCACGGTGGTCATCCCCTCGTCCAGATAGGCCTTGGCCAGCTCCAGGGCGGCGGCCTCCATCAGAGCCAGCATGTTGGGGGTGGACAGGATCTTGGCGCCGGCGGTGCCGATGCGCTTGGCGGTCATATCGTCGGTGACCTCCCAGGTCAGGGTGTATTGGGTGGGCTTATCCATAATTGGTGTCCTCCTTTTTATCTTTGTTTCCATTTGTGGCGCGGGTTACCGGAAGGGCTTCCCCTCCCCGTCCAGCACCTCCCGGCGGTGGAAGGTGACGAAATCGGGGGCGAACTGGGGGTAGGCTTCGCAGAAGGCGGCCCGGATCAGCTCCGGGTTCAGCCCGGGATTCTGGGCAAACAGCACCGCGTCCAGGGTCATGGTGTCGCTCTGGCACTCCAGGTTCCAGCTCCGGATCAGGGAGATCAGGTCCACCTCGGTGTACCCCTTCTTGGACTTGTTGGACTTCTTCTGGACCACCAGGCTGTCCCGGCCCAGCAGCTCCCGCATGGCGGGCTCCGCCGCCTGAGGACGGCCCTCGGGGTACTCGAAGTTCATGATGTAGTTGAGGTAGGCCAGCTCCTTCAGCTTCCGCTGGGCCGGGTAGCACTGGTGGACCACGATGCCCTCGGGCATGGCGGCAGTGAGGCGCTCCGGCACCTCCTCATAGCCGGTCCCCTCCAGCAGGGTGAACTCCAGGATCTCGCACTGGCTGGAGTAGCCCACTGACAGGGGCAGGGCGATGGAGACGAAGGGGTGGGGATTGAAGCCCTCGGTGTGCTTGATGGGGATTTTGGCCCGGGCGAAGGCACGCTGGAAGGTACGCATCAGGTCCAGGTGGGAGATGTACTTGGCCCTGCCTGTTTTGGAAAAGAGCAGCCGGTCAGCCACAGCGGCCACCTCCTGTCAGCAGCTTGTTTGCCCCGCAGCCGGAGCAGCGGGTCCGGCAGTCCGGGGTGGTCTGGGACTGGTAACACAGCTCCCGCTCATGCCAGAGAAATTCCCGGCTCACCCCCACGCTGGGGACGGACCAGGGGAAGACCTCGTCCTTCTCCCGGACCCGGTGGGCGTAGAAGTCGCCGCTGAGGCCGCAGGCGGCCAGGGCGTCCATCCAGCGCTGGTAGTCGAAATACTCGCTCCAAGAGTCCATTTTGGCCCCGTGGGCCCAGGCCCACTCCAGCACGTCGGCCAGACGGCGGTCCCCCCGGGAGAAGATGGCTTCCAGATAGCTGGTCTGGGGATCGTGCCAGTTGTAGGTGATGGACTTGTCCCGCTTGAAGGCGTCCCGCAGCAGGTCCACCCGCCGCTGGTACTCCTCCACGGGGATCTGGGCCTCCCACTGGAAGGCGGTGTGGGGCTTGGGGACGAACCAGGAAGTGGACACGGTGATCCGGACGCCCCGGGCCTTGTTGGGGGTGCACTCCCGCCAGGCGAAGTACACCTTCCGGGCCAGGTCCGCGATGCCCAGCACGTCCTCGTCGGTCTCGGTGGGCAGGCCCAGCATGAAGTACAGCTTCACGCCGCTCCAGCCCCCGGAGAAGGCGGTGCGGACCGACTGGAGCAGGTCCTCCTCCCGCAGGTTCTTGTTGATGGCGTCCCGGAGGCGCTGGGTCCCCGCCTCAGGGGCGAAGGTCAGGCCCCCCTTGCGCACCCGCTGGAGCCGCTCCATCAGGCTCATGGAGAAGGTGTCCGCCCGGAGGGAGGGCAGGGACAGGCCGATGTCCCGGGCAGCGCAGTAGTCCAGCAGGTCGTCACACAGCTCCATGAGGCAGGGGTAGTCGGTGGAGGACAGGCTGGACAGGGTCATCTCCTGATAGCCCGAGTCCTCGCAGGCCGCCTTGCCGTACTGGGCCAGAAGCTTGGGGTCCCGGTTCCGGACGGGCCGGTAGGCGTACCCCGCCTGACAGAACCGGCAGCCCCGGATGCAGCCCCGGAACAGCTCCAGCATCACCCGGTCGTGGACGATCTCGGTGGAGGGGATGATGGTCTTGACGGGGAAATAGGACTTGTCCATGTCCTGAACGATCCGCTTGGTCACGGTGGCGGGGGCGCCGTCCTTGGGGGTGATGGCGGCCACGGTGCCGTCCTCGTGGTAGGTCACGTCGTAGAGGGAGGGCACGTAGATCCCCGGGATCTTGGCCACCTCCCGCAGGTATTCCTCCTTGGACCAGCCCTCCTCCTTGGCCTGGCGGTAGAGATCGATGTACTCCAGGGTGACCTCCTCCCCCTCGCCCAGGGAGAAAAAGTCGATGAAGGGGGCCAGGGGCTCCGGGTTGTAGCAGCAGGTCCCCCCCGCCACCACCAGGGGGGTCAGGTCGGGCCGGTCGGCGGAGCGCAGGGGCACCTCCGCCAGGTCCAGCATGTTCAGCACGTTGGAGTAGGCCATCTCATAGCCCAGGGAGAAGCCGATAAAGTCGAAGTCGGCGATGGGGTCGCCGCTCTCCAGCCCATAGAGGAGCAGGCCCTCCCGGCGCATCTCCTCCTCCATGTCCCCCCAGGGGGCGAAACAGCGCTCGCACCAGATGTGGTCCTGTTCGTTCATCAGGCCGTACAGGATGCGGCAGCCCAGGTTGGACATGCCGATCTCGTAGGTGTCGGGGAAGCACAGGGCAAAGCGCACGTCCACAGACTGCTTGTCCTTGACCACGGCGTTATATTCTCCGCCGGTGTAGCGGGCGGGTTTTTGTACCTTTGGCAGGATGTGTTCCAGTGTCCGGTTCATGTTGATCCTCCCGGTCATTTGTAATAAGGCGTATTGTTTATTGTACCTTCTTTCAGCCAGAAACACAAGCCCTGATTTTGCCCCACCCAGTTTTTTCCCGCCGCCCCGGGCCGGGGGAACACAGCTTTCGGTGTCCCCCGGCGCGCCGCGTTCCCAGCCCTCCGGCAGGGCGGCTTCCCCCTCACGCCTGGTCCGCCCCGGCGGAGGCGGTGAGCCAGGCGGCGGACAGGACCGCCGCCAGCTTCCGCTGGTACCCGTCATCCCGCAGCATAGCCTCCTCCTCCCCGTTGGTGAGAAAGCCGCACTCCACCAGCACCGCCGGACAGGAGACGTGATTCATGAGGTAGACGGTGTCCGGGATCTGCTTGCACTCCCGGCTGTTGTCCGGCTGGAGGACGGCCCGGATGGCGTTCTGGATGTGCCGGGCCAGCTCATGGGAGCCGTCTGTGGGGGCGTAAAACACCTGGGCCCCGTGGTAGCGGCCATTGGGGTAGGAGTTCTGGTGGATGCTCAGCAAAACGGCGTTCTCCGTCCCCTCAATGGCCGCCACCCGGTTTTTCAGGTCGGACACCTTTTTCTGCCGCAGGGTGTCCGCGCCGGGATCGTGGAGGGAGACGTCCTCCCGGCGCAGCAGGGTGTGGGGCGCTCCGTACAGCCCCAGGATATCGTCCATCTTCAGGACCACCGCCAGGTTGATCTGGCTCTCCGGCACCCCCGTCACCGAGACCGCGCCTCCGTCCTCTCCCCCGTGTCCCGCGTCCAGCACCAGCATCTGTGCCGCACCGGGGCCGGAGGATGCTGCCGCCGGCAGGCTCCGGCCCCAGAAGTACCCCAGGGCCGCGGTCAGCCCCACCGCCGCCAGCGCCAGAACCGCCGCGGACCTGTACAATCCTTTCAATCCACACCACCTCACCCCTATCTTATGGCGGCGGCGGCGGGCGGTATGCCTGGAACGGGCAAAGGGCGGCGTACGGCATAGAATGACCTGAGGGGGCGCTGCCCCCACAATCTGACCAGAGGAGGGAATTTCCCTTGAATATCGAAAACGGCGGCTCCTGCCAGCGGCCCGGCTGCCCCGACCACAGCGGCACCCTGCCGCCCTGCGCCGGCCTGGCAGTTCCCTACGTCCCCTTTCAGCAGGACGATCCCCAAAAGTACGACCAGGCCGAGGCCCTGAGCAATGGCACCCTGTTCCCCGGCCTGAACCTGCCCTTCCATCTGAAGGTGGAGGGCAGCGACCTGCCTTCCACCCCCCTGGTGGAGCTCCAGGCCCTGGAATTTGTGGTGCTGGAGCTGGGCATCTATCTGGACACCCATCCCGACGACGCCGAGGCCTTCGCCCTGTTCAAGCAGTACGCGGCCATGGAGAAGGCCGCCCGGGCAGCTTACGAGTCCCGGTTCGGCCCCCTGATGAAGTCCTCCGCCGCCTCCGGCGACCGATACCGCTGGCTCCAGGACCCCTGGCCCTGGAACTATCAGCAGAATGAGGTGAAATGAGATGTTTATTTATGAAAAAAAGCTCCAGTTCCCGGTGAAGATCGCCAACCCCAACCCCAAGCTGGCCGCCTATATCATCAGCCAGTACGGCGGACCCGACGGCGAGCTGGGCGCCTCCATGCGCTACCTGTCCCAGCGCTATGCCATGCCCTACCCCGAGGCCAAGGGGGTGCTGACCGACATCGGCACCGAGGAACTGGGCCACATGGAGATGGTCGCCGCCATCGTCCACCAGCTGACCCGGAACCTGACCGACGAGGAGGTCCGGGCCAACCCCGGCTTCGCCGCCTACTTTGTGGACCACACCACCGGCGTCTACCCCACCGCCGCCTCCGGCTTCCCCTGGACTGCCGCCTCCATCCAGTCCACCGGCGACGTGATCGCCGACCTGACCGAGGACCTGGCCGCGGATGCTGCAATGGTGTAAGAACAACATTGATTATTGCCTGGCTGGTTTCCGCGCAGACCGCTATCAAGGAGTCCAAGTAAGACTTCCCCATTTTCTCTTGTAGTGGTAAATACTGTGGCATATGACTACTGCCCCAACTGCGTCGTAGTTCCCCATTTTCTCTTGTAGTGGTATAATCCTCAACGCCGAGAATGTGGCCGACCGGGTGGTCGTAGTTCCCCTTTTTCTCTTGTAGTGGTATAATAACCCGGCCTCCGCCGTCCAGATCACAGAGGTCGTAGTTCCCCTTTTTCTCTTGTAGTGGTATAATTGCGGTTACCGGCACCACCATTCTGGAGAGCGTCGTAGTTCCCCTTTTTCTCTTGTAGTGGTATAATTCCAGGTAGGTACAGGCGGCAAACACCGCAGTCGTAGTTCCCCTTTTTCTCTTGTAGTGGTATAATAAGTTCGGGAAGCTCATAGACTATCAGTTATGTCGTAGTTCCCCTTTTTCTCTTGTAGTGGTATAATGCTGGAGGTTGCCGAGCCTCTGAACTGCGCGTCGTAGTTCCCCTTTTTCTCTTGTAGTGGTATAATAAAGCAGATTTACAACTCATGATGATTCTCGTCGTAGTTCCCCTTTTTCTCTTGTAGTGGTATAATAGGCGAAAATGGGAAACAAAAAATTGCCACTCTTTCCTTGCGATTTGTCCGGAAATCCCAAGAAAACAGGAAAAAGCAGAACGATTTCGCAAGGAAAACGTTCTGCTTTTTTCAAAAAATCATGAGCTGCTCAAATTGCTGCGGCTTGTCATATGGCGTCGGCTTACCAACCAGCAATTCGATTGCGTTGTATTGCTTCTCTGTGATCACCAGCATCCGCACAGATCCCGTGGGCGGCAAAGCCAGCTGGATTCGTCTTCTGTGGGCTTCCACAGAATCACGCCCGTTACACACCCGTGCATAAACAGAATACTGCACCATGTGGTACCCGTCCTCTACAAGGAACTTACGAAATTGCGCGGCGCTTCGGCGCTGTGCTTTTGTTTTGACTGGCAGATCAAACATCACCAGTATTCTCATAAGCCTATTCATATCGGTGCAGCTCCAACGGAATCAGGTGCGGCAATTCCAGTTTTGCATCTTCATCCACGATGGAGTTTGCTAATGCCACCGAGGCGCGACCGATGGCGGTCATAATCCTGTACCGCTTTCCCGCCTGCTGAACCATGTGATTTGTCAGATTGAACAGGCCCGCTTTTTGCTCCGCTGTCAGCACATCATCGTCCTCACAGAAATTAGTTGCCACATAGAGATCAACGACCGGGCGGAATGGTTCTATCAAGTCATCCGCAAGATTAAACTGATTCAATTCATTGCGATGATGGATGCCAATACAAGGTTCCAGCCCATGGATTACCAGATTCCGTGCGATTCCACCCCGCAGAATGGCATAACCATAATTCAGTGCAGCATTGCGGGGATCGTCAGAGCCTCTGGAAAAGCCCCGGCCAAACAATGCCGGGAAATAAATCGCAGCAGCCGCAGCCTCACGATTATCATGGTCATTGGAAAGGACACTGTGCGCCATCTGATATAATTTTTCACATTCTTCGTGGTGCATGAGTTCCAGACACTTTGCCTGGTTTTGCAGCTTCCGGATCACGATCTGCTGCCAGAGTTGTTTTTGTAGAGGTTTTCCAATTTCGCACTGCGCCATCAACAGCTTTCTCTGGCGGCAATACTGGTTGATGGGTAATATCTGGCAGCTCGGCAGATGCCTGTCATCGCAAAGGAAAACTGTGATACCGTGCCCCGCCAAAGATGCAACAGCGTACGACGTCAGTGTTACCTGACGGGATTCGATGAGAATAGCGGAGATATCTTCCAGCGGGACCATGTACTTCTCCGCCTGTTCAATGACCAACTGTTCGCGCTGTACACTGACTCGTGCGGGATTTGCCAAAAAGATATTCCGATATTCCATTTCAGCCCTCCTTTGTAAACGGGATCCGTTTTTCAGGGAGATTTACTTTATGATAATTGCCCAGGACATCCACCTGATACTTCTCAATGGATTGCAGTGTCTTGATGCCGATGCCTCGGCTCTCGTACCTCCGATCATGCGTAGAGATGGAAATTGCCCCCGTAGATATATCCCCTCCCCGATAGTAATACAGTCCATCCTGCCGGCTGATTTCACTTTCTCCCGTGCCGCCCTTTGCCAGCTTCAGTTTTATGCCCTTTCGGCTTCGAATGCGTATCAGGTCTCCGGGATAAAGGGAGAAAATAAAATGCTGACCCGACATCTCTTTCCACTGGTCGTAGGGCTTGTGTGCTACAACGGCTTTACTGGGCAGCATTGCTTTCTTGGTATCCGCCACATAAACCGGTATGAAGTAGTATCCGTCATCCGGTACCTGGAACACATCAATACGGACTGTGTTGCCATTGGCTGCAACGCCTTCTCGAACCATAAGATTCAGCGTGGACTTCTCGAAAATTTTTACCTTATTCACGCGGGGGCCGGGCGTTCCATCCCGCTTCGGTTTGTAAAACGGCTCCGCAAACGCTTTCTTTCCATCACCACCGAATTCTTTCAGCCGTGTCAGCAGCGCATCATACAGCAGCGTATCGCTCTGCGGATTGTAGTAGCCCTCAATTTCGCCAAATTTATTAAGTTTCAGATCTGCCAGTGCTGTTTTTGTCACTGTATATCCATCGCCCATTTTTTTGCTGCGGATGGTCTCGGCGTGTGCCGAACCAGTAACCTTATGATTTGGCATTCGGGAGACAAAAACCGGTCTGATCTCCTCATTGCTCTCGTAGGTGTTCAGCTTCAAGAGATCAATGGCGTGCCGGGGATCCACCGGGTCCAGACGCGCCTCCAGTTCCTGGCGGAAATGCGGCCAGGGCTGAGGAAACTGCGGGCAGCGCCTGGTATCACAGTTTTCCCGTTCCACCAGTTCCCCGGTAGATAAATCTACATATACTCCGGGAGTTTTTTCCAGAGATTCCCTCTGCCGGTTGTATACGGTCAGCTGCTGTATCATTCCTGGGCTGGTAGATGCCACCACCGCCGCGTCCAGGCAGTGATGCAGGTCTCCGTCCTCCCGAATCTTCTGAATGCCCCAGCGTCCCCGAAGCATGGAAGTGACAGCACCGTTGACTGGCTGCACAGGACTCTTTTCATAGCGGGACTCGGCAAAGAGCATATGATCCCGCAGAAGATGGTAAACCGCCTTGGTAATATACTGGGTATCTTTGAGATTTCGCTCAATAAAGCCCTGGCTTTCTTCGTCGGTAAGTCCTTTTCTCAACAATTTCTGCCGCTTCCGGTAGCTGCGGATCAGATTTTCTGTCCGGACTTCGTAGCTATGCCAGCGATCTTCGTCCTGCCCGAAATATTCATATGGGATCCGGTTTCCCTTCTGGCGGTTTTCACTGGCCAGTACCAAGACTTTATTCTGATAACTGTCATCAAAACAGCGGCTGTATGGGATGATATGATCCACATCCGCATAACCCGGTTCAAACAGGCGGGAGATATCCAGATTTTTTCCCGAATACAGGCAGACGCCGTCCTGCTCCTTGAAAAGGCGGAACTTTACAATATCCAGGCCTGTGGCATGGTCACCTTTGTATTCCGCGATTTGCTCCTTGGCCCGGTCATTCGCAGCCCGATTCTCCTCCTGACGCTTCTCAATTTTACGGCGTTCATCAAAGCTGCGGCTCATTTCACGCGCAAGTTCAACGCGGATCACATCCGGCGGCCCGTAGGTCCATACCACAGCGTTGACTACTTTAATTGTCTGCGACACAGCTCGACGCACCACTGGGTTGGTAATCTCCTCGATATCATTGAGAGACAATCGGTTTTTCCGCCCTTCCGGCTGTCTGCCGCGGTGGTCGCCGTAAATGAAGGAACATGCCTCATCATATCGCTGCCCGCATTCCAGAAGAGGAATCAATCTCTCCATGGCCTTTATAGAAAGATTCCCAAATTTACTGAAAGACAGCGGCAATAGTTCCTGATCATAAATTTCAGGGACATTTGCCTTCCGCAGTGCAGCCATTCGGTTAGCGTCGCTTTTATAGAGCGTCAGGATGGACCCAATCTCATTAAGCTGCTGTATACTCAGCGTCTGTATGGCATTTTTGCTGACCTTGTTCAGCGCGGTCCGCAGTTTGTGGTAGGACTGCATCTGAGGCCACTTTTTCTTTTCTGCCTCCTCCTGACTTCTATCACCATAGGAGAGATCGTTGAAATAGGTATTTTCATCCAGCGCCAATTTTTTGCGGATCTGTCCGTAATTCAGAGAGGGTGACTGCATGGCCGCAGCAATCAGAAGCTCCCGCTGGGACTGATCCAAGGGGCGGGACGGAAGCCCTTTTCCGGTCAATCTCATATGGTTCAGGTCCTGCAACAGCTTAAAATATTCAAAAGTATAGGTTGCCTTGGCAGCCCGTGGCTCTGCCGTTTCAAATGTACAGCTGCCAACTTTTTCAGCAACGCCACCGCGGAAAGGACTGTTTCCTCCCGGCCCTTCATCAAAACTGCGCTGACTCTCAAAAATAGAGAGATACACCTGCTCCAACGTCTCTGACATCCATGCACTGCCAAGGCGTCGTTGAGCTGCAAAAATTTGATGGATTTCATCTACCACCGAAATACGATCCACTGTAAACCGGTAGTCGTCTGCCTTGTTTCGGGTCTGGTGATACCGGGTCCCGTCGGGATTTGTCTGCCAGAACCTTTGGTCCCGATACATCATCTCGCCCACTGTGCGGTAGCCATTCTTCACCATGCAGTCCTGGTTTTCTTTGATGGCTGCTTTTACAAGGCCGTTCTCTTTGTTCGCTGCTGCTTCTGCCGTGCTGTTGGACTTGTATCCTCGGCGCTGCGCCAGATGAATCAGCACCCTTACGATTTCCTCTTTTGTTAACAGGCGGTCCAAAGATTCTGCCCGAAGCTGATATGGAGAGACGGTAAAGCCGCCCCTTTCGTAAATCTCTTTGATTTCCTGACACGTCATGATGTTTGTTTGCTCGAGCAAATATCTGATCCGTTCCAAACGATGACGATGACGACGCAGACGTCTTCGGGTACTGCGGGCATCCCGACGGGGCGCAGCCAGACTCTCACCCGTCTTTGGTTGTTCTGCCTTGTCAAAAATACGGACTCCGAGATCCCGAATGCGGATTGGTTCTCCATTCAAGTTATTTTGGAGGACTGCCCAACCGACGGAACCAATTCCGATATCCAACCCCAATGCGTAATGAAATTCCGACATTTGAGAGAACTCCTTTCTCAGATACGAAGACACCCCAGCCGATAGGGCCGGGGTGGAGCTTCGAGGTGTTCTACCTTATCGTAGTAACACGATTTTCCCTTGTAGTGGTATAAGGGTAATTAAAATATATCATAGCATACAAAAAATGTCAATGCAACGGCATAGGGAATCTTTGTTTGCGCAAATTGTGACTCTTTTATCTGTGCCAATAGGGTCTACCCTAATGGCACGTTTTTTAAGCCTGGCAGCAGATGCTGCGATGGTGTAAGGACAACATTGATCATTACCCGTCTGGCTTCCGCCCAGGCTGCTATTAAAAATCCCCGCAAGTAAGCACAGCTTGTCGTAATTGATTACTCGAATCACAATAATTAAGCACTCGATTCCATTTGGAATCGAGTGCTTTTTTCTACGTTCGACTAATTTCGATTTCTCGATAAGTGTTCAATATTTACTCGCAAACATCGCCTGTGCAGGATTACAGATCTGTCATCAACTATTTCCCACGCTGCCACACTGCCCAAATATTTACCCTCAAATGCTTTCCTCTGTTTGAAACTGTAACATTTGAAATTGATTGCGGACATTTTTGCAATATGGTATAGTTGTACTAAGTGTAGCATCTCCTTTTCTTGTAATTGACGAAGTAATGCTGGAGAGAGAATATATGAAACATGACATCTATTCTGGTCAAATTTTAAAGACCGCTCAAGGCGAACAGGTCAAAGTAGAAAAAATCGTCCAGGAATTCATCTTTGTCCGACAAGGATCAAAGCTACGGCGTTTTCGAAAAAGCGCAATTGGAATCGAATTGTTTCTTTGTGAGTCAAATATTGAATCTACATCACAAGTTCCTATCGACATCCTGCAAGATAAGTGTTCGTATTCGCAGCCAAATCATAAAGTCGAAACAAAAAAACTCGATTCTACTGGTCTCGCGAAAAACGCTGCAACCTCAAAGAACCTTAAATCGGAACCTGTACCGGCTAAGCACACAGCGCCTACCACTTCCTCCACACAGTTCAATGATCACACTCCTCCACTAGATCGCGGCTATCTATACGTTGGAAGAACCTTATTCAATAGAGAAGGCACTCCATTAAAAATTCACGATATTATTAACTCCAAACAAACCAAGTCTTTTGTCGCCCTTCGCCCTGGTGTAGACGGCACTCGCTTTGCTGAGATTTATCAATTTTATCAGGTTGGTCGCGATATTTTTCTCAGTCTGGATGACATTAGTAAACAAAAACCATTATTAAGAAAAGATGAGCGCTATATTCCATACTTCAACGAGTGGGACAAGAGCAGCCGTAAAATAAAGTTTTCGAAAACCCCTGTCCCCACCGATCTCCCTTATGAAAAGGAACACTTCACCAAGATCAAAAAAATACTCCAGGAATCACTGCATGAAGCAATTAATCAGCACGGAAATGGTTCTCTAGCAAAAGCAGAGTTTTTTGCGAGCAGAGGCGACAATGATTTTTTTCGTACTCGCAAGTTAATCAATGATCAACTTGACGAGCCATTTTTTGCCCGTTTGGATTACAATCAGGAAAACGGAGTTTACATCGGCAAAAACGAGATTGCAAACCATGTCATTGATTGGACTGACGAACGTGCTGCCTTATACTATGATTATCAGCTATATATCAAAGATGAATCTTGCGGATTATCTCTGGTTAGAAACTACGAGATTTCCAATCAGGAACTATCCGCCATTTCAGATTTATATGTTGAGTCAGCACCCAAAGAATTTTCAAAGGCATCCGACACAGATTCTGAAGGCAACACGGGTAGCACAATTGCGGATCCTTATCTACTAAAAGTTCTGCAATTGGGTCGAAACACCAAAAAAATTCATGATATTATTCGTTCAATTCAATCCAATCAGTATCGAATCATAACAAATCCTTTCCGATCTAATACGCTTGTGGTCGGTTGCGCCGGAAGCGGAAAAACAATGATTCTATATCATCGGATCCGTTATATCCTGCGGAATGACACCTCAATCAAACCCGAAAATATCACCATTATCTCACCCACAGGAACCTTAAATATAGAGAGTGATATTCTCACAGAAACGTTGCACTTAGACGGCATAAAAAGATTCTCCACTTTGTCTTTTTATAAAAAAATTATCGAAGATTACTTAGAAAAGGTAGGCTGCTATTATTTAACAAAGGATATCTCTCCCAGTTCAACCATCCCCGACGATTTCTCATCGGATTTGATAAAAGAATTCTATTCCTCTCGCTTCTTGGACGGTTTAGCAAATACAACATTTAAAATTCTGGATAGAAACAACAGCGTTTACGAACGCTTCGTATTAGATTCTATCGATGACTATGTTGGCCTTCTGAAGGTGTTTTTCGTCAATGCAAACGCGGAAAACCTAGAAGATATTACAACCGACATACAATTTTCACGTCTTTTAAAACTATTTCAAGATGCAAATAAAATCCTTAAGCTAGCATCGCCCGAAGCGATTCTAAATGAACTTAGGCACATAGATAAAGAAATTCAAGTTGCAGAGGAACACTTAAGCGAATGCAACTCATCATTTTCCGAGCAGCTCCAAAAAATGACCGATGAGATACTTGATTTACAAAAAAGACTTTCAAATGAAGAAGGGGAATTGGCTGACTTCAAACAAGAAAAGGAGGTTTATAATAAAACCGGAAATATCGGTAGTATTGTAACTAACTTGAGAAGCCAGAAAAGTATAAGCCAGAAACGCAAATCTCAGGATGTTGAAACGATCTACGAAGAAGAACTACTCACGAAGCAAGGCCGCGTAAACAAAACAAAAACTAGACTTGAACGTTTGGAGCGAGAGCGTAATGCACATAAGCAAAAGCCTATTCAACTCAAACTAAGTCTAGATGCTTTGCGTAGTGCTGCGGCTCAAAAGAAGAACCGGCTCACTCAACTTGTCGAAGCGGATCTTCTGACCGGCAGCATCAAAACTGTCGATTTCGCAGCTTTGTATTCCTTTTTTGATGTGTTTCATAGTTATAACACCTCTGGGCAATTAGCAATCGAAGAGTGTGCCAGTAAAAAGACATTTTCTTCTTTCGAAATGCTGTGCGAGATAAAACAAAATTTAAACGCCTTTTTCAAATTCCAAAAAGGTGGTGACAAGGCATTCTACCTAAATCAAGCGTTCGAATATGCAGTAAAAAGGGAGAAGGAACAATATGGGCTAGATCCCGATTACCGCTACCACTTCGAACTTTTTGCAAAAGCATATACCCTCTTTTCTCATATAGGTGCTTTGGAGTACTCTGAAAAATTCTTCTTTATTGACGAATTCCAAGACTACAACCCAACTGAGCTGTCCTTGTTCTCTCAACTATTCCCTAACGGAGTATTCAATTATTATGGCGATTTTTTGCAGTGCATCAATCCAAAAGGAATTGGCGCAGAAGATGCTTTACCAACATGTATGCACAACATTGAACGCCATAGGATTTCAGAGAACTACCGAAATGCACTGGAAATTACAGAGTATATAAATAAAACTTTTGACATGAACATGTTGGCAATCGGAATTCCCGGACAGGTATTTTTCAGTGATAGGGTCTCTTTTTCTCAAAACGATCTGGCTTCAGATGATAGACTCGCCATTATTTACAGCAATGAGTCCTTACTTGAACGTTATAATGTATTCCGCGGGCATCCTACCTTTTATTTTTGGGACAAAACCGATTGCGGAATTAAAACCGGTGTCATAAATGTATTACATGTACAGCAAGCAAAAGGGCTGGAGTTCGAATCGGTCAATGTAATTTTGGAAGACATGACCGAAAACGAACAATATGTCGCTATGACTCGCGCACTCTCTTCTCTTGTTATCATTAAATCAGAAGAATGATAATAGAATTCTATTTCCTCGCAATATCGGTAGCCGCTCAGGCCGCTATCAAAAATCCGAGGAATTAAAAGCCCCTTGGAATATAGGCATTAATGATCCCGCCCCGACTCATTTCGAATCGGGGCGGGCTTTTTACTTTTTAGGAATCTTCCAGATAGTTCCTGCGCTTGTTTTCAAAAATGTTGGCAGCCGACCAATGGAACCATAAGAGAGTTTTTATGTTGCTCCTTATCTATCGTTACACAGTCCGCCATCAAAGACTGAAGGAAATAGAATCTCCCTATATTTGATGGTTTAACCAAAGACAGCACCCTAGGTTCTAAGCATAACCTAGGGTGCTGTTTAGTGTATTTAGCTACGGTTAATTATGATGTAGCACCAAAGTGCTTATTGAAATTATCACCAATTATCATCAAAAGAACAATTCTGCATATTGTATTCGGGGCTTCCATATTTGCTGTAAAGAATCTGTTGAGGATGGAGATTTGTGGAATTATTTGCTTGCACTATCAAATAATAGGTCTTAAATTGATGCGTACTGTCGTACTCTGCATAATAGTATCCACTTGCACCTCGCTGATTAATCTTATAAACATCATACCCACTATTAATATATTCCTGTACAATTGCTGGGCAGTCTCGTTTATTTGAAGAGTTATAGTCTGTCCTTCCATCAAAGCCAGCGAAATAATTAGAACCTTCAGAGCTCAAGTTCACATCTATTGACGTTTCATAATACGGAGAGTCAGGCTCATCATACTTACTGATAAGCGGAACAACATCCCATATTTGCGTGCCGTCACTGGTTGTCAAACTGAGCGAAAGCCATGTGTTCAGCGGATAATCACTTCCGTATTCATAGAAAACAGAGAACGATGTTACACCATATTCTCCTGCCATACCGCCAAAATCCCCCTCGATATTATAGAGATTTTGGGATAACCTGCCGCCAAGAATCCCAAGGCCTTCGTTTTCTGACAGGTCGATTACATATTGGCCATCCATATTTTTGATGGTAAACAGAATGCCCCCTTCCGTTTGCCATGTTCCAATAAAATCGTCTGGGGTCAAATCGGCTTCCCATGGATCGGTGATTTCATACAGATGTGAACCATTCGTCTGTGTAGAAATACCTTCAATCGCCCAATCGAAGAACTCGTCCAGAGGGCCGCTGCGGATTTCGTTATACCACATGTATCCATAGTCAGCTGGATCAACGCCGTAGTAACGAACATAATCGTCATATTCCCATGATGACCGATCATTGCCGCTTTCACTTGTCTGTGCCGTGCTTTTGGTGTACGTTTTACTAATATAGACCTTGTCATTCATTGTAATCCATGGTGTTGCCTCTACCAAAACATCAGCATTCGGATTATCCAGATAAAACACTTCTTCCAATTCGACCGATATGCCAGGTTTTACATTTCTTTGCAATAGTTCATTGTTAGCATTCGCAAAATAGGCATTTTCAAGTTCAATGTTGTTCTGATATGCATGAATTGCTACATTGTAGATGGCGCAGGTTTCTGAATTGGTTGTATTTGTCCAAGTGTAGGCAATGACAATGGTCTCTTTTCCATTGTGTTCATCAAACCATACGTTATCAATTGTTACACAGGCGGCTTCTCTTGCAGCTTCTGCGTTGGTTATGAATGCCTGCAAATTGGAGTCCAGTTGAGTATCTGTCCATATTCTCACATCTGCGAAATACTGCCACCCCTGAAAAGCCGCAGTTACATCTATAACAACTTTTCCGATAAGTGTTTCAGTGCCAGAATCATTGAGATTAGCATAGACTTCCACGGGCAGTTGATAAAGATAGTATTTCACTGGCTTTCCCTTTTTTATGTCCTCAGCTATTCCGAAAGCGCCGCCAATGCCATAGTACAGAGACGCCATATCATCAGCCTGCAACGCTTCCTCCCAAGACCGTTTTACAACTTTTGGAAGCTTATAATCCGGTATAACTGTCGAATAGGAAACGCCCACTTGCTCCAGTGGTTTTAGAGCCTCCTCTGCTGCCTCCTGAATCACGACATTCAATTCTTTGATTTGCTGATCTTTCAGGTAATTTGATGCAAGTAGGACAACGATTATCCAAAACACCCATGGAGCCAGTCCTTTCAGGATTTTTCCAACCGTTATTTTCTTTTTTACAGATACCTTGGATTCTGCTGACTCTTCAGCATCGGTTGTCGGTGGCACACATTCTTCAACTGGCACCTCCACTTCTTCCTGCAACACCTGTTCTTGTTGTCCATCAGCAGCAGGATTATCTGTTTCAGGTTTCGAGGCCCGCTCCCCACATCTGCTGCAAAACAAAGCATCATCCGTCAGTTCGTTTCCGCATTTTTTACATATGTAACTCATATTATTCACCCTATCCACCTGCATAAGTATTATTTTGAGATATATCATACCATATTTTACCGCCTTTTTTCTCATATTACAATGACGAAAAAGAGGAGGTGAGACGTAATGGAAAAGTAACAGCTGATTAAAATAGGCCAGCGTTTGCGGCAGCGGAGGCAGGAATTAGGACTGACTCGCGAAAAGATGGCCGAGCTGGCGGACATTGGAACAGGGTATTACGGTCAGCTTGAAGTCGGTACATCGCAAATGTCCATCGACACACTCATTAAGCTGTCTCAATCCATGCACCTTCCAATGGAATATATTATTCACGGTTCCGGTTATAAACCGGGGGACACATCCGGTGTACAAGAGTTGCTTTCCCGTTGCACAGACAGAGAATTGAAACTGGCCGAGGATGTGTTGAAACTGTTCTTGATGAAAGCGGATTAAGATAACTGCGGCGAAGAAAACTCCGCCGCAGTGCTTTAGATTCCAGTCGTAGCAAAGAGAAGCGCCCACAGCACAACATATGCCGCCAACTTCTTTTTCCCGCTGAAGAACATCACATCCGCACCAATCAACCTAGCGTAGAGCTTGTAGGCGATATTAACGATGACGATGGAAAGTACGGCAGAAATCATTTCTATTCCCTCACTCTTTCTTTTATTTTGGGCTCTGTTGTATAGTAGCAGAGATAACGTAAGAAAAGGTTAGCTGGCAGCTAACCTTTTTGTGCTATAATGGGCGTAGTATCGTGGTTGGAGGTGAAAACCACATGAAAACAACAGACGAGCTAGCCCATGAGATCAGCCAATCAGACAACATTCTGGACTACTTTGCTGAAAATCGCAGTGAAATGCAGTTGGACAGTCTGCCGGAATATTTGGACAGATGGCTGAAACAAAAGAACTGCTCCAAAGCAGATGTAGTTCGGAAATCCAACCTGAACAAAGCCTATGTGTATCAGATTTTCCTGGGTAAGAAATACCCGTCACGGGATAAAATAATTGCTCTTGCCTTTGGATTGGAGCTGGACGAAAAGGAAGTACAGGTCTTGCTGAAGCAGGCCGGATACCGGGAGCTGTATCCCAGAGACCCCCGGGACGCATTGCTGCTTTACGCCATTGGCCATCATCAGAGCATCATCAATGCAAACGAACTTCTATATGACCACAATATCGAAGTGCTGGAATAGGGAAAGCCGCTGACCGTTTATAGGCCAGCGGCTTCTTGTTTCTACCATGTAGCAAAGGAATTGTGCCATTCTTCCAAACTTAAATGATCCTCTATGGCATAGCGGTATTTATCATAATCCGCCTCACCCTGCCAGTCACTTTCCACGCCCATTGATGTATAGCGATAACCATTCTGTGTCTGATAGGGGTTCTCCAACAGGTCGCTTGTGATATTCCAATTGGCATCGACCTTAAAACTGGCACCGCCCCACAGCCGTCCCATATAGTCTGCCGGATTGGGACTGTTTTCGTCTGCATAAACAGCTCCGGTATAGTGGTACACGGCGGAAATAGATTCGCTTGTCAAATCTCCAAGGGAGACTACAATCTCTTGTCCGTCTCGATCACTGGGATTCAGGTCAAGACAGGTAATCTGAACATAGAAATCGTCCGGCAGGTTTTCTGGTGTATAAGGCTCACTACTCAGCCGTTCCCAAGCCGCGGTATCCGCCATAGCCCAAGCAACCAGATCTATCCAGTTTCCGTCCTCAGTGCCTACTATCAGATTGCCATAAACGCTGCCTGTTTCCGGAATTCCGTATAGTTCGATGTTTTCCTTCAAGCTGTCGCCATCCAAGTCAATGCTCATAGATGATGCCTGTCCGCTGTACCGCAGATCACCGATGTGGGCAATCAGATACTCTCCGGATGCGGCATAAAACAGCAATGGCTCATCCGGATAGCGGGTCTCAGTGATTTCCGCCTGATTGATATGATACCACCATATAAAGCTGCCTGCACTTATGAGCAACGCAGCGGTAATGATCCACGGTAGCCAGAGCTGGAGCGTTCGGGTTTTTATTGCCCGCAGCAATGCCTTTGCCGTGGCATAGCGCTGTTTCGGAGCGAACTCGGTGCATTTTTGAATGATATGTCGGTAGGGGCGCTTTTCGGCTTGTTTCCTTAAAAGCTGTTGCATCGTGACGCCCACAGAGTAAATATCTGCTCTGGCATCGGTCTGGGCAAAGCCATACTGTTCCGGCGGCGCATAGCCTTTGGTCCCCAGCAAACGAGTATCGCTGTCACCTTTAGATTTTTCCTCACGGGCCGCATCAAAATCGATGAGCCGAATGTGTCCGTCCGGAGCTAATAGCAGGTTTGAAGGCTTGATGTCCCGATGGATAATTCCGTGTTGATGCAGAACTATCAGTACTTCGCACAGTTCTTCCATGAGAGTAACGACTTGCTTCTCCGGCAGGGAGATCTCCGCCAGATTCGCACCGTCAATGTACTCCTCCAGGAATGTTACGCCGTCTTGCTTCTGCTCCAACTGCACAATTTTGGGCAGGTAGGGATGATGTAAGGATTGCAGCTGTTCATAGACCGGGTGCGAGCTTTTCAGCTCTTTACGCACATAGCGGATGCCAGTATCCGGGTCAATAACCAGCGTGACAATACTCTTTTCCGAGCGGTGCAGTTCCGTCACTTCCATCAGCATCGTTTTCTCACCTCGCAGGGCCATTGTAACATATTTCGTGACTTTTTGGAGTATCTTTTTCCTTCAAGTCTGCTTGACCTTGCGGTAAAAGGTTGTTTTTGTCATGTGCAACGTCCGCATGGCCTCCGCCGCTGTGATAGTTCCACTTCTCCATTTGGCTACGATCTGTTCAAACTCTGGCGTTTGGATGGGCTTTCTTCCCTTGTACTTTCCCTGCTCCTTCGCAATGGAAATGCCCTCCCGCTGGCGCTGCAGAATGTACTCCCGTTCCAACTCCGCCACGGCTCCGAACACCGTCAGCATGAATTTTCCGGTGGGTGTGGTGGTGTCGATGGCTTCCTTCTTGCTGACAAATTCCACGCCTTTCGCGGCCAACTGCTCCACCAGCTCCAGAAGGTCACGGGTGTTCCTGGCAAACCGGCTGATGGACTCCACGATGACGGTATCGCCTCTGCGGACATATTCCATCATCCTTTGCAGCTCCGGACGGTTGGCGTTTTTTCCGCTCATACGGTCGATATAAACCTCATCCACACCCAGGGCTTCCATGAGAGCTTCCTGGCGCATGGTATTCTGTTCCTGGGTGCTGACACGAATGTATCCGATTTTCAAGAAAAAGACTCCTTTCCAAACGAAATGTCCCATTAGGGTGGCTTCCACAGATGGCACATGCCAAAATGCGGAGACCGACCCTAATGGGACGCTTTTTGCCTGTGCCGATAGGGTACACCCTAACGGTACAGATTACAGGTATGGCAGGACGAACAAACTGCCGCCCACGTTCAGGAACATCTCCGGCATGGCAAAGCGCTCCATGTACGTTTTCGCCTGCTGGTCTGTGAGGCTTTCAAAATGCTCGCTGTCCGGCGGTGCGGCGCAGAGAAAGAACGTGCCTGAAATGATGTCATAGACATTTCCCTCATCATCCCGCAACGCCCGGTTCAGCGGCAGATTCAGCAGTTTGCCCTCCTCATTGGCAATCAGGGCCACAGGAGCGTCAAAGGGGTAGACCGCCTCAATGGGGCCACCCACGATTTTTTGCATGGAGTCCAAGTCAGAACCGATGTCCTGCACCATCGGCTTTTTCTTTGGCTCTACGACAATTACTTGCATGACCTATCCCCCTCACGCAATGACAAACCGCCGGGAAGTACTGCTCCGGCTGAACTGGGCGAACAAATCCGCGTGGGTCAG
Source organism: Pseudoflavonifractor phocaeensis (assembly GCF_021531815.1). GTDB lineage: Bacteria > Bacillota > Clostridia > Oscillospirales > Oscillospiraceae > Lawsonibacter > Lawsonibacter phocaeensis_A. Next base: position 19,660 of record NZ_JADYUM010000003.1, on the reverse strand, counting down.
TTTGAAAGCCGCACTGTCAAAGCGGTTGGTGATAACGGTCTTCCAGGTGATGGTGTAGTCCTTCCCAGACAGCACATCTGTATTTTTGGCCAACATCTCTGCCTTTAGGGAATCCTCAATGGCGGTAATGGCCGATTTCACCTCAGCCTCCATGTTGCGTAGTTCCCGCAGTTCCTTTACCTTGGCATCAATTTCGTAAATACCCATCAGTACATTGCTCCTTCGTATAAGAATTCTTCAATATCATCCGTGGAAAACCCGGATTCCAGCAGCCTGTCCACCGATTCCGGAGAAAACCCATAGCAGCAGGCCACGGATTTCAGTTCGTCCAGATACTCCTGCTCTACTGTTCGGGCCTTGCCAGTCCGCCTCACCTCCGGTGTCCACATGGGCCAATATCCCCAATGCTGTACAAGATGTGAGGTGTTAAAAGATGCTGTTGCCTGCTGGCCGGATGCAGTGATCTTCAAAATATCTCCGCAGTCCAACTCGATGCGCTCCGGCTTTCCGAGAGGCAGTCTCAGGAGATTCAACGCTCTTGTCAGAATGGCCTCTGTAGAAGCATACAGATACACACCATAGCGGGGATAGTGGTAAAGACAGAGCGGATTGTCCCCCTTCACGAAATAGAGGTTTTCCTGCTGATCCAGCACCGTGAATGTGAAAGTGCCCTCGACTTGCTCCGCCATGTATTTCAGGCTGGAGAAGTCGAGGGCTTTTTTCTGCTCGATCAGCTGTACCGCGATATAGCTGTCGGTTTCAATTTTGGTTTTCGGCAGGCGGTTGGTTCGGCGCAGAAGCTGATCATTGTATAGTATACCGTTGTGAGCCAGCGCAAATATCTCTCCAGCCGCATTTCCCAGAAACGGATGGTTGTTTCGGTTTCTGCTGGCCTTTCCCTGGGTGGTCATTCGTGTATGGCCCATGATAGTCCTGCTATCCTCCGGAATGCGAAAACGCAGCCTGTGGGCCTCCAGAGGGCGTTTATAGATGCTCAGGTGGTTATGGGTATAGTAAGCGATCCCGGTGGCATCGGTTCCCCTCTCTTCGCATTCTGTTGCCAGTACAGAGAGAATATGAGCCTTTTCTCTGGCGCTGAATCGTCCATGGCAGTCGATCATCCCAAATAGACAGCACATCAGACTTCCTCCTCGCTTTCCACCGGCTCATTGACATACAGCCGCCGTTCCTTTAAGTACCGCACCAGCTCCGGCTGTGTGCAACCAGAGGCAAAGGTGGTCCAGGACATGGCCTTGATCTGGTCATCGGTCAAACAAGTCGCCACATCACAGATTCGGTCAAGAAGCTGCAACGTGGCGATGAGGGTGTTGTATTTGAGAGTTCCCCGGAAGATGCGGAATTCGATGGTGTCCGTGTTGGTCAGGTTGACGCAGGTGTACCGACCAGCCCCATACCCTTTCTTGGCGTGGTCCAGAATGTCCCTGGGCTGCTCCTTATAGCCGTACCGGGCGGCCCAGCGTTCCAGCTGCCGGGGTGTTCTGCGGCTGAATTTCAGAAGCTCCTCCCAGTTCTTTTCAAAGAAATAGAGGATACGGGCAATCACCGCATCCTGATCTTCCTCCGTGTCGCCAAAGGTATTCCGGTTCACATGGACGTGGAGGCCACATGTTCTGGCCTGATGGCTGGTATAGCCCAAGCGGATCGCTTCCTGGAGGATTTTAGCCCATGGCATTTCTTTCATGTGATACTCCAGTGTCATGGGATGCGTCACCATCTCGAAGCCGTCATCCAGGGAACCGTCATGCTTGCAGTACAGGTTCTCCACGCCGTTTCCGTTGGCGATTTCCATGACTTCCCGTGCATTTTTGTCATTCTCGCCGGCCTCATCGATTTCCAGCTCCACACCGAAATAGCGGGGGCCATCGCCACGGAACAGAGGCTCCGGCTTGTAATAATAGTCCTCAATCATTTTATTCCGACGTGCGTGGGTATGGCAGTTATAGCAGAGCGGGCAATCTTCATCGTCATCCTCATAGTAGGCATCATCAAGATGGATGATACGCCCGCAGCGCGCACAGCTGGTATAGTGCCGATCATAGCAAGGCTGGCAGAGGGGAGTGTTTTCATCCCCGGCATTATCATCCTGGTAAACACGCTCTCCACAGCGGGAGCAGATCACAGTCTCCTCATTGGCACAGCGTTCGCAAAGCGCATCGTCACCCACCATGATGCGGTTCTCCAGTGGGTGATCCTGTCCACAGTGACAGCAGGTAAAAGTTTCAGTCATCATCGTCATTCTCCTTGATAAAATAGTCAATTGCCGCACATACCAGCGCGGCGGCAGCAGCCAGCAGGATTCCAAAGATGTCCTTGGAATCCAGGTTCAATTTGTCATTGGTTATCTCGTCCCTTCTTTTCCCTCGCGGCAGTTACGCGAGAACAGTTTTGCGTAGCAGAAGGCCTACGACTTCTGCTAAAACAGTGCGGATAAGACGCAGCAAATGGATCAGCATATGGTTTCTCTCCCTTCCTGATTTTTATCATTTCCGTCCAAATTTGCAGTTTACAGAGTCAAAATACCGCCGTTTTCTCTGCAAAACAGGAAAAGAGCCAGAGTCCGCAATCGTCGAAAAATTACGGGTTCTGACTCTTTATCATGTTAATAATATACGGTTGACCGGGACGGAATAACGCAAAATGGGATCAGAAGGGATAACAACTATGTAAGGCACAACGCCAAAAAATTGAAGGGAGATTTTATGATGAGATTTGATGAACGATATGATGAATTTGGCTATGAGCGGGATGACGATGACTATGAGGAACAGATCAATGAATTCCTGACGCCCCGGGAGGTCATGGAGCTGCTGGCCATTGGGAAAAACACGTTCTACAAGATGGTCCAGTCCGGGCAGCTGCCAGCGTTCCGAATCGGGCGGCAGTGGCGGGTCCGGCGGGATCGTCTGGAAGAACTCTGAGCTATTTCTCCTTCAGAGCATCCCGGCGGCGCGGAACCTTTTGAGCTCCTAATTTCTGTATGATCGACTGCGCCGCTACACTTAGCTCCGTAAGATCGGGCCGGACTTTGATCACACTGACCTTCGGTTTGGTATCCGAATAAGGATCTACGACCATTCGGTGATCGGCCCGCTTGTAGCCGCTTTTGCTGTGGTTGTCCGCAAGCAGCAGAAATCCTTTCTCTGCCAATTGTTTCTGAAAAACGCGCTGACTGGGCAAGTCCATCCAGCCCTGCTCCGTGGCCCAGTTCCGGAAGTCACTGTAGTAATCGGGATATGGTAGATAGAACAACTCTTTTGCTCCGTCATACCAGCCCGAGCAGTCAGCAGTACGGTATGTGCGGAATGAGATTACCCGTCCCGCTTCCAATTCCTGAGATAAATAACCAAAAAAGAGTTGTTCATACGTCTTCTCCGATACTTTTGATCCTTCCTGCAAATACGCCTCCCACGGTTCCGGAAGCGAGATCCGGGCGTATTCCGAATGGGTTTCCCTGAATTTCAGGAACACGCAGAGGGCGATTTGCAGGTTGGCCCATTTTCGGGAATATTGCTTTCGGATGCTGCTAAAGTGGAAAAAATCATTTGCAAAGGACGTATCGGCTGTCAGCCGGTACTCCTTTGCCTCCTCCCTTGCCTGTTTGGAAAAATCGGAGACCCACTTCAATGCCGCTTCTTTTTTGCGTGTATTACAACGCTGATCACCTGCATCTTTTTCAATAATTTCTTCCAGTTGATCGGTGTAAAGCTTGATTACATCGTTTAATTCGCTCCAGTTCCCTGCCGGACTGTCAGAAAGTCTGCGCAGTTTATTCGGTATCTGGGACTCTTTCTCTCCGGCAAATAATTGCCGCCAGCGTTGATAGAGCTTATGGGCCTGGCCCGCGATACAACCCAGGGCTTCCTGAACCTTTTCTTCCCGTCGCCATACATATTCCTCCCAGAACCAATCAACGAACGCGATCAGAACCCTTGGGAATACCTGCTGCATGGCCGGTGAGCAACACTGCGGGTCAAATGCATCGGAACTGAGACGGATCTCAAACTGGTTTTCTTCAAAGGCGGAATTGGTCAGCACGATACAGGCGTCCCGGAGCATTGCCCGGTTCCGGAATGTCTGTAAATTTTTAAACTCCTCATCCAGGATGACAACGCCATCATGTACCCTGCTCTGGAGCTGGCGAAGTCTTTTCTTCGCTTCCTTTTCGCCCGCTCTCTCCCCTTCTCCGTAGTCCACAAAAGCACCATAAAACAAATTAGCGAGGGCTTGGGAATGAGGGCCGGTGAGTGACAGGAATATCATTTCCTTCTGTCGTTTCATGACGCTGGAAAAAGAATCATTCACCGAAATTCTGGCTGGGTAATCCGGCAGAAACGGTTTGATGACGGAGAATATCCCATAGCACAAAAGAGGGACCGTGATCTCATAGGGAGCCACCGACAATAAGTCTTCCAACCGGTTGGGCTGGGATAAATCCCGCAGCAATGCGCTTCCGTAGCCGGAAGGCCGTGTCTCCGCGGAGCGGATACCGGACATGACCGGAATCCCGTTCAGCTCATACCAGCCAATATGCCAGGGAGCGGTCGCCATGTGGTTCAGCTTTTGCCGTTCTCCCTCGGGAATGAACTGCCACATAAACCGTTCCCGCAGCTGGGGAAGCACCAGATATCTGGAAAAGCCCTGGCAGAGTTTTCGCAGATCCCACCCCAACGGATGGCGCGGCACATCTCTGCCCACCACTTTCCCCTGCCAATCCACCAAAAGCTCCTGGGCAACAAGCTCCTGGTCCATATAGCCCTGATCATTGTAGGCCGGATGAAGGCCGGTTTGGGAGATGATGCAGTCCCAGAAAGCATCTCTTGTGATGATTTCCGCAATCCGTTGCGGGTTTTCTATCAGTTTGCTCCGAACCACTTTCTGAATCATTTTGCGGATGCTGCCGCTCCATTTCTTGAAATTTTTCTTTGCCTGTGCATCGCGTTTGATGATCGTCCGGAAGGAGATCGCGTCAGCTTCAGGACTCGTTTGCATCTCCCCTTGCTGCTCGATTTTCTTTAGGAAACGAATGTTCTGGCTGGCCATCCAGGATACATCAAGGACCGAGAACCGGAACCGCTTCGGATCAGGCAATTCATCCGGAACGAATACACAGCGCAGAAAAAGCAGATGAATTTCGATCCGTCCCTTCTCAACCGGCGCCAGCGAACACCGGAAGCTCTGCTGAAAAAGCGTCTCCTGTGCGCGGTCATCCAGACGCGCATCCATCACCGAATACAGCCGTTCCTGCTGCTCACAGATCAGATCGACGACCTGCTCCCGATCCAGAAAAGTCCTCATACAGCCGCACCCCCTTATACACTAAATACCACTTTAATTAAAATAAATCAATATGCAAACGCTAAACTTTTGTTTCCGGGATTAAAAAAAACAGCCTCCAGAAGATCCTTCTGGAGGCGTCTTTCTGACTCCGGGACAGGCACCTGAACCGCTCTTTTCCGTCGGTTTCCGCCTGTATGTTCCCCTGGCCGAACACTGTTTTTATTTTTATATCGCTGCCAACAGCTCTATAGAAAAGAAATGCTTGCAGGCTGTCAGCCTCAGCTGCTCCGCTGTGCGAAGATCATTTTCCGGATCGTCCGAAATTTCTACGTAATATTATTTTAGTGTGATATTGCGGCAGCAGCATCTATTTAAGTATATGCATAAGGTTCCAATTATTTCAAGATGATTGGATGGATTTATCATGAATACAGACATGATACAGAAAAAATAGCACTTACATAAATTACCATATATAAAACCGTTTTAAAAAAATTTACACCCCAACATGATGGTAATTTCATGAAAGGTCAGTACGGAATTCTAAAAAAATACACTGACCAACATTCTGAATAATGAGGTGTTTTTATGAACGTGCATACTTTTGAGATCTATGTGAACATTTCTCCCGAAGAGACCCGCGCATGCAGAAATGCATTCTACCTTTCTGCCGCCGGGCAAAATCATTATTGCTACAAAAATAAAACGACCGGTATTCTTTACTATAACCGCTGGTCTGAGCATGGGGTCCAGGTCTCGATCCAGAAGCACACGAACGGTTATTGCAGAAAAATGCTCCTGCGCGTGAACCCCTCGAGGCTGCTGGGGAATATGGAAGCAATCGCGATATTCGCCCCGACAAGCAGCAATATGGAAGCTCTTGTACAGGCCCTGGATGCGATTGTCCAGGAAATGCCGATCAGCCAGACGATCCACGATTTCAAATTGAACCGCTTGGATTTATGTAAAAATACGCCTGTGGATAATGCCGTGCTCCTGGAGTACATCCGATTGCTGGAAAAAGGAGCCTCTTGTACAGGTTGGAAGCCGGAGACTTACCCCGATCATCGCGCCAGCCATTCGTTCCGGCGAGCGAATGACCGGTATCAGGTGACGGTCTATGACAAGCTCTATCAGATCACCGATCAGCTCCTGTCTACATCCTGGGATAATCCCTTTTCGCTTCTGCGGCTGGAGGCATCCTTGTTTTCCCAGGGAATCGACCAGCAGCTGCAGCAGTTTTCTCTGGATCGGTACCGCCCCTGGTATCTCCTGATGGATGCTTTGTGCTGCCACGGCGAAGAAATTATGCTGCGGCTTTTTCAGCGGTTGGTACCTGATGCACCGTACTATACGCTGGCCAAGGCAAAGGAGCGGATCCTTAGGGATACCGACTTCTCTTCATCGAAAAAATGGAAGCTCATTGAGTTCCTCGAAAAAATCAACCGGCACGCCAAAGTGGATACGAACAGTATTCTCCAATTCAAAAACGGCAAGAAGCGGCTCAAGCAGCTGCGCAGCATCGGTATCAACCCTGTGACCATCGAGGCCAGAGCGGGCATTTCCTACCTCCCCTCTCTTCCCCAGTTGGTTTCAATTGGATTTGTTCCGCCTGCGGATGATCCCGCTGAGTAAATTTTCGTACCGGCAGAATCACCCGATAAAGGGCGCTTCATTTTACTTCTGCCCTGCCGGATACCAGCATAAATTTGAGTAAGGAGGAATTGATTTATGAATGACTCTGTTCTCTGCAAGAGCTATTTTAAAAGCGGTGAGACCTGCACAACCGTACAGGCTTATACAAGCGTCTGGATCCAGCTGATCAATCAATTGGAACGCTCCAAGGCGATCCTGTCCGGCGCTCGATAAACTGAATATCGGTGCAATACATGACCCGCTTTCATCACGCTCAAGCTGTGATGAAAGCGGGTGTTTTTATAGATAGGAGGCAATCCGAATGGAAAAAGTTGCGATCTATTGCCGTCTGTCTGAAGAGGACCGCAATAAGAAATTCGAAACGGATGACAGCAACAGCATCCAGAATCAAAAGGCCATGCTTTTGGAATATTCCATAGAGCATGGCTGGGAAGTATATAACATTTACAGCGATGATAATTACACGGGTTCTGACCGAAACCGTCCTGAGTTTGTACGCCTTTTGCAGGATGCCGAAGCCCGCAAGTTTGACATCATTCTATGCAAGAGCCAGTCCCGCTTCACCCGTGAGCTGGAACTGGTGGAACGATACATCAACGGCCTCTTCCCTATCTGGGGCATCCGCTTTGTCAGCTTGGTTGATAATGCGGATACGGCCAACAAGGGCAACAAAAAGTCCCGGCAGATCAACGGCCTGGTCAATGAGTGGTATCTGGAGGACATGTCGGAAAACATCCGCAGCGTCCTGACCAACCGGCGGAAAAATGGATTTCACATCGGTGCCTTCGCCCTATACGGATACAAGAAGGACCCGGAGCAAAAGGGCCACCTGATTATTGACGAAGAGGCCGCCGCCGTTGTCCGGGAGGTATTTACGCTCTTCTCTCAGGGCTATGGAAAAACCGCCATTGCCCGGACGCTCAACGACCGAGGCGTTCCGAATCCGACCGAGTACAAGCGATTACACGGTCTGCGCTATCAGCAGCCGAAACGAAAAAACAGTACTCTCTGGAAGTATTCTGCCATCTCGGATATGCTGGTCAATGAGATTTATATCGGCAACATGGTCCAGGGCAAATACGGCAGCATTTCTTATAAAACCAAGCAGAATAAGCCCCGCCCCAAGGAAACGTGGTATCGTGTTGAGGGAACCCATGAGCCGATCATTGAACGTGACCTATGGGATCGGGTACAGGCAATGGTGGCATCCCGCGCCAAACCGTTTGATGTGGGCAGCATTGGGCTTTTTGCCCGGAAGGCGCGTTGCGCAAACTGCGGATATACGATGAGGTCTTCGAAAAATCATGGAAGACACTACTTGATCTGTTCGAACCGTCATGTGTCAAAGGACGCCTGCATCGGTGCCTTCATCCCCGTGGAGAAACTGGAGAAAATGGTGATTCAGGAGTTGAACGCCCTCTCCCGCACCTATTTGGATCAGGATGAGCTGGAGCGCAATGTCCAATTCAGTCAGAACCTGGAGCAGCAAAAAGCAAATTGGATAGAATCCAAGGCTAAGCTACAGAAGCAGCTTGAAGATAACCGGGCTTACCTGCGCACCCTGTATATGGATAAGGTCAAAGGCATCGTCAGCGAAGAGGATTATATCTCTATGGCAGATAGCTTTGCAGCAGACCGTGAGCGCATGGAACAGCAGATCAAAGAGGCGGACCACCGGCTGGAAGAGTTAGAGGCGCAGATGCTGGCCGGTGATCAGCGCAAGGAACTGATTCAGCGCTACACCAACGTGGAGCATCTGACCCGTGAGATGGTGGAAATCCTGATCGACTACATAAGTGTCGGGAAACGAATTCCTGGAACCCATGAGGTACCTATTGAGATTCACTGGAACTTCTGATACAGAAAGAAGGAAGCAAGCGAAAAAGCTTGCTTCCTTCTTTGCTTTCACGTGTCAGACTTCGCAGAGTTCTGCCGCATACAGCTTATCAAACTGCCCGGGACAACGAACGTCATACCGGATACCAAGGTTTTCAAAGACACACTTTGTCAATTCATAAAGTTCCTGAAGCTGATCGTCAAAAAACAGATTGCTGGATGGGCTGGGATCTATCAGCGATGGAATATTCAGCGCACGACGCTGCATCAGGTAGCCGAATGGAATGGCCGCCAGCTTATCAATGGCGATATATGGGCGTATGAAAGATTTGCCGCAGCGCAGGAAAGCCGCTTTCAGGAAACCTGCTGTGAACTCCTCTGATGTAAAGACAAAAGGTGTATTGCTGTGCGAAAGCCCTTCAAGCTGTCCCACTGCCTCTTCCAGCGATATGCCCTGCGCCAGCATTTCATCGATGATGCCGGTTATTCTTGAAATTCCGTCCGGCAGCGGCTTTGATTGGCGAATATAAATTGTTTGCGGCTGGCCTACAATTTTATAATTTGCCATATATGCAAGGCGGATACAGATGATGCTGTCCTCCCAGACTTCAACACCAGTGGTTTCAATGTCGATGAGATACCATCCGTCATTGAACATATTACTGCGCATTGCCACCCGGTTCTGCCAGCACGGAAGTGACGCTTCGCGCAATGTTTTGACTGCAAAACTTCTGTTACGGTCAATTCGTTTATGGAGGTCGATTACCGAAAGATACTCTGGAGCGGGGACTGTGTGCTGCTGCTCGCGGGTCAGATGGTCAGACAGCAGTATCACCGGAACCGGTTGGCCGTGATTGCACAGGTAGTCCTGATCGTAAAAAAACTCCGCAAGAATCGCCGCATCAAGATGCTTGGGATTCAGCACGATGCAGCGTGCCTGTCCAGTGATTCTTTTGATCTCAGTTTCGTTGAGCTGCTCTGTGTCATATGGGATAACGGGAAATGTGATCGGAAGCAGAACTTTCAATGTCTGATGCTCTGTACGTGTGAGGCCTATGGTATATACATCGTTCGTCACAGTCTCAGCTCCTCTCCGTCGTTTAAAAGCACAACCTTACGATTTGGGCAAATATTCTGCATCTGCTGCGGGGCGTCCGTGTGCATTGGAATCACCAGTTCCGGGTCTGCCTTGTCGATTATAAGCCGAATATCTTCCGGCAACGCATGGCCGCTGGTATGCAGCGCTTCCCATGTGCCGGTCAGTGCAAGAAACGCCGGGAGATTACTGCCGGGTTTGGTACGGTAGCCGTCCCACATGGAGTAGAGCAGAATACTTTGCGTCGGATCAAACTGCCGGATGATGGTTTCAAACTGCCGGTTTGCCCGGACGAACATCAGACCGCCGCGTTCCTGAAAACCAGCAGCGGGCTTGTATTGAAACCAAGTCAGCTTCGGTATTTCATAAAAAGAAGAATAACGCTTCCAATGACGGGAAACAGTCTCTGCAAGGGTATACTGATATTTGTCACAGATGCAATATTTCCCCCTTGGTACAACCCTTGCAAAGGCAAAAATCCGGTCAAGATTGGTACTTGCACATAAGACGAAGACGTATTTATATTTTTTCAGATAGTCCTTGATCTGCGCCTGTAAGTCCCACTCCCGTGGAACTGCACCGCTGGGCCGGGAAACCGATGTTCCCTCCGTAATGATGGCATCTACCTTGCCCACCAGCTTATCCAGTATCCTGGGCATTGCCTTGCCGCGAACACCATGCAGCCGGAAATCGCCGGTATAGAGGATGCGCTTTCCATCTGCCTCCAGCAGGAACATATAGCTGTCGCAGGCGGAATGGTCGATAGAATAGGGCGTGATTCGAATATCGCCGACAGAGAAAGCTTCACCGGGCGAAAAGGTGCGGATGCTATCCATACGGCGAAAAAGCGGTTCGTCTGTCCGGTTGCTGTGCTGTGCAGACAGGAGCATGATGTCCCTTGCCAACGCTCCGGCATAAAGCGGGATCTCTGGCCGGATGCGCGCCATCTGCCCGATATGGTCGCCGTGATAGTGTGTGAACAGCACCGCATCGCAGTGCCCGTTTGTATCCGTGACACCAGGGATATTCAACGGTGCAGGAACAAAATCAGGATCAACTGACAACTCATCGCCCATGTCAATAAGGATACGCGTTTTCTCCGTGGAAATTTCTGCGGCGATGCCACCGATCTGATGCGTACCTCTGTAAATGCAGATTTTCAATCCCATTCACCGTCCCAAACCTCTCCGAACAGAGCAGAAATGCCGTGAAACAGCTTCCATCCTTTGATTATCCGGTCATATTCGATCCACTCCCCCGCTGCCTGCAAAGCCGCGATATAGCGCTGCACACTGCGCATCGGCAGTTCGGTCAGCTCAGCCAGTTTCTGCGTAGAGATGCCAGGATGACTCCGGATCAAGGCGAGGATTTTCAGCCCGTTTACCAGCTTTTCACTGTATTCGTGCGCCTTTTTACTCTTGCTGTGTGCCGTGAGCAGCAGATATTTGAGCTTGTCCGTGATCGCATCAAAGGAATCGTAGCATTTGAAAAACTTTTGCAGCTCTTTTGGAGGTTTGGGCTCTCCAAGCCAGATAACGGTTTCGTCAGTGCAGCCGTTGACCTGCGAATAGTAATCGAAGATCATGCCGATGGAATCCTGGTCCATCTCCGGGGCATAGATGATCAGTACCTCACAGTTGATTGCGATCAGGTCGGTCGGCGCATCGGTGTCAAAAACCTCATAGTCCCGTGTCGGGATATTATCTTCCACGAGTGCATTCTGTTCTTCGGTCAGACCGAAGGTATTGATACGATAGTCCCGACTCATTTGTTGCCGTCTCCCTTTGTGAGTTCGCTTCTTGCCACGTCAAAGTTTGTCCCGCAGGTGACACACCGCATCCGGAGATACTGCTTTGCCAGCTTGTTCTGCTTCAGCCGGATCACCAGTGCAACGCTCCAGAAAACAACACCCACTATCGCAACAAGCACTGAGAGCATATAACCGCCGAACACAACGATCAGCCACAGAAAAAACCAGATACCAAACTCTACTTTTGGATACGGAACGCAGTACACATTGTGACTGCCACAGTTCGGACAGGTCACATCGTCCCCCGTCAGAACGGTTTTGCCCTGTGTGAATTGTTCTTCTGCCATAAAACCATCCTCCTGTTTTTGAGGACAGTATAGCAAACCGCCGCGACAGCAGGGTGGTTGTTTGATTTTGAAAATTAAAAAACTTCGTATCCTCCCGAAACTTCACGGATAAAGAACGGCTCGCTGTCCAGCAGACCCATCAGCTTTTTTAAGTTCGGACGTTGATCCAGATATTCTTGATGGGGCAAGCTATTTTCAAACACAAACGGGCTTGCCTTTACGGGAGTATTTGCCGGAATATTGAAATCCTCAGTCAATTTCACCGTGTCTACTGTGCGCAAATAGGTATAACCCTCCAAAACGCAGCGGAGCATCGTTTCCTGCGTGTCCGGCTTCTTCAATTCAAGAACGCGCAGGATGCTGCCGTCGTAGGCAAGAAGATCGATCTTTCCAGCCTGATCGCTCTGCTTGTTTTTCAGTGGAACTTGGTAATCAAGAATTTTTCCAACCTTCGCATATCGCTCACCCGTTTGGCAAAGGTTAAACATCTTCATTGCCGTGAGTTCCTCAATACGATTAGAGTTCGGATCGAACTCTCCCTTGTGTGTAGATGTGCGATAGGAAGCGCTTCGCCGGATTTTAGGAATCCCATCCGTAAATTCCGCAAGATGCTCGATCAAATACTTCGCGATGATCTCTGTGTAGGGAACCTGCGCGTCCGGACAGATGCCCTGATAATTGACAAGATTCTGCGCATAGAACAAAGCTGGATTTTTCATCGCTTCATCGCACATTTCAAGAACCGTATTTTTATCGTATTGTATGGGCATTGCTGTATCCTCCTTTTATATTTCTGGTTTCTTCTATTATACGATTCAGCTGCAAAAATCTCAACGTAAATCTCGCCTTTTCTGCCACACGATGTCATATCCAGCACATAGGCGACTTCACAGCCTCGGTATATCGCAGAGAGCCACACCGCAGCTTATCGGACAGATTGTGTACGCTGCAGCTCCCATAATAAGACCCTCCTTTATGATAGATTGATCAAACTGTCGTTCTTCATTGACAAACTTCTTGCTTTGGGATTATTATAGCACAAAATCAAGCATATCGAAAAGATACGGCCCAGAAATCAGATGTTGTCCTTACAAGGTCGCAGCAGAACAGAAGGCACGAAAGACCTACGACAATATCCTCCGCCTGTCCGACGACCCGGACGTGAACAACGTCATCCGCTTCCTGCGGGAGCGGGAGATCGTCCACTTCCAGCGCTTCGGCGAAACAAAGCGTACAAGATGGAATGGGACAAGCAAGAGCTGCTGACATTGAAAAGAGTTCTGAACTTTGCGTGTTGCAAAGGCCAGAACTCTTTTTTAGTGAATATCTCTGCTTACCGGGTCAGCACCTTCTGGTGCCCCTCCTCTTCGGAGGTATCCGGTGTTTCCAGGCCGAACATCTCCAGAGCGTTTGCGTCGCCCGCCAGCAAGGCTGTCTTCAGATCCTCCAGAGCCTCTTTATGCTCCTGGATCTCATCCAGCCGTTCGGATGTACTCTCCTCAAACTCCCGCAGGCCCTCCTGGGCGGGGGTCAGCTCCTCCACAGGGTTCTCTCCGTACAGCTCCTCCATCCGCTCCGCAACGGTGTGGGTGTCGCCGTTCTCCTCTAAGATCTCGATCTTATCCAGACTGCTGGCTTCATACACGTCATCCTCAGCTCCGTCGGAGATATCCGCCTGAATATCGTCCTGGGGCGCGTCGAAGATGCCCTCCGATTCAAAATCGATGCCGCTCTCCTCGCAGGAAACATCATTGTCTGTGCTCACATCGCCGGAGACATCCATGCTGCTTCCGAATTCGTCACACATATGTTATTCTCCCTTCTCCCGAGGGAGCAGAATGGTCTCCATCTCCCGCGGGGTAAATACAAAGGCTTTTTCCAATGCAATCTTTCGCAGCAGCCGCAGACGGGCGCAGAAGCACAGCCTTTCAAAGTCCGCTCCCGGCGTCCCCTCCCAGAGGGCCAGGGGCTTGTGCAGCAGGATCGCATACTGTGCCGCGGTGCTGCGGTCCTTCATTTTGACGCCGTTTTCCTGCAGCACCCGGGCGGCGTAGTAGTCCGCCCGGTCCCGGAGCACAAGATCGCAGCCGCCGGCGCACTGGGGGCAGAGGCCGCATTCCCGGCAGGGCTTGAGCAGATCCCCATGATTCGTCCAATAGGTCATGCGTCCGGCGATCTCCCCGTCGGGGACAGACAGGCGGATACCCTTGGCCGCCCGGCTGTCGGTGGTCTTCACCAACTGGGGCGCGTCCAGGCGGCTGTAGTAGACGAAGGCCTCGCCCACGCCCAGACGGCCCAGATGCTGCCGCTGGGTCTCCTCCATGCCGGTACTGTCCGCCAGAGCCGCCTTCTCCTCCCCCTGCACCAGACGGAAGGACACCTTGATGTCCGTATTGGCCACAATGGGACGGCTGACCGCCGTGGGAGACTGGTCGGCGATGAGGATGCCGGTGCCGTAGGAGCGGATCTCCGCGATCATATTCTGCAGAGCCCGCACCGTGGTGTCCTGCCCGCCCGCCCCATCGGCGCGGGACTTGCCCCCCAGCAGCACATGGGCCTCGTCGATGAGGATGATGTTTTTCAGCTCTCCGTCGCCCTTTTGGTTCTGCTTGGTGTGGGTGCAGACGGAGATCAGCAGCAGGGCCATGAGCAGCGCTTTCTGCTCCTGATTCTCGATGGCGTTCAGCTCCAGCACCGTGGGCTTGGACAGCAGGTCATCCAGCGGGATGGTGTGGATGGTATCGTAGATACTGGCGTTCTGCTCCAGCAGGTTCATCAGCCGCAGGGTGCCGCCGGACTGGAGGTTGCTCCGCACCTCGCCGCTGTACCCGGAGTTGGCCACCAGCTCCTTGAAGCAGAGGATGAACTCATATAGGCCGAAGGGCTGTACATCCGGGTCCCCTGCCCTGCTGCTGTTCTTCCAGCCGTATTTCGTATAGGCCGCCCGGACGGCGGACAGGAAGATCATATCCAGGGGCGAGGGCATGGAAAACGCCGCCTGGAAAGCACTGACCAGACTGGGGATGTACTTCTCCACCGTGATGTTCCGGGGCGGCAGGAAGGGATTGCAGAGGAAGGGCGACACGCCGCTGTTGCCGGGGGTGAAGATCTGCAGATCCGGGATGGCGTCGATCATGGCCCGGTACTCGGTTTTCGTCGGCTCGATGGCCAGGAAGGGGATGCCCTTCTCATAGAACTGCAAAAGCATATCCACGGAGAAGGTGGTCTTGCCGGTGCCGGGGGTGCCCACGATGAGGCCGTGGCGGGTGAAGGCTTTCAACGGCGCGCCGATGCGCACCCGCTCATCTCCCGCCAGGTGGCCGAAGACGATATTGTCCTCTGCCAGAACCGCCTTGTCAAACAGTGCCCCGGACAGGTCCACACGGTTACTGACGATGCCGGGCAGGCTGCCGTCATCCACGGGGATCTGCAGCAGCTTCGCCGTCTCCCCCTCCGTGTAGAGGTACGGCAGCCGCATGAGAGCCTCCATGCCCTGCAAATTCTGCCACAGCGCCCCGTCCCGGTACTGGTAGATGAGAGCGCTGCTGATGTTCCAGGGGGAGAACAGCAGGTCCCGCCCCAGGGAAAAGGCTCCCGTCAGGTCGGTATCTGTCAAGGACACCCCCCGCAGGGCGCTCTGGACCCGGGCCAGCAGGGCGGCACAGGCGGCGGGCGGCCCGCCCACCAGCAGGTTCAGCAGCAACCGGGGGCCGCTGTCCTGGGCGTAATAGGTGTAGGTTTCCAGCGGCCTGCGGGCGGTGTCGTCCCCCATGGCGGGGGTTTGCCCGGGCATTCCGCTGACCGCCTGGGCAAGCATCTGGCGCATCTGCTCGGCGGCGAACTGTTCCTCCGGGGACAGGGCCGCAGGGATGACCTGCACGGACAGCGCCCCACCCGGCGCGCCGCACAGGGCCGTCAGAAGGGATGCGAAGTCCACCGCGCAGCCCTGCCAGGTGTCATAGTGGTAATAGGGAAACTGGGCGAAGAAGCTCATGGGCACCTTCTCCTGCCGCACAAGAGCGCGGAGCTGTCCCTCCGCCTGTTCCAGAAGACCCGTCAACGGCTCTCCCCCGGACAGGGAGCAGCCCTTCTGGGTGAGCACCGCCTCCATGGCGGACAGGAAGGCGTCCATCTCCCGCTCTGCCTGCTGTGCCGTGGCGGACAGCTTCCGCAGCAGCAGGAACAGCCGCGCCCGGGCGGGGAACTTCTGGCCGCTCACCGGCTGGGACAGCCAGAGAAGTTCCAGCGCCGCGGACTCCCCGCACAGCCGGGCCAGATCCCCCAGCAGACCTTCAAAGATCTCCCCCATCCGCCCGGTGTCCGGGCCGAACACATCCACATGGGGCAGGGCCGTCACCTCCCGGACGGTCAGCCCCAGATAGCGGCCGTCCTCCAGCTCGGTTCCTTGAAACAGGGGCATACCGCCGCCTCCTTACTCGTCAAATGTGGGGCCTTTGTCCTTGTCAGGGTCGTTGGCGTAAGAATATGTCTTCTTACCACCGAACAGGCCCTTTTCCTTATAGGTGAAGCCGTCCATCATGGGACGGATATCGCCTTCAATGGTCATGCCTTCCGGAAGATCAATCTTTCCAACTATAGTAGGGTAAGATTTATAAACGTCATTATAATACCAATATCTAAACGAGATACTACGACCCTGAGCATCTATAAAAGATTTAATATGGTAACTGCTGTAATGCAAATAGGTTTTCTTGAGCGCTTTGCAGACCTCACTCACATCCTGCTTCAGGAGAAAGGCTAATATTTCCTCCTTAACCTTAGAACCGGGAAAGGTATTCAGAAATTCTGCATTGGCTTTTTTCCAATAGTCAAATGTGTCACGATATATGTCACGCTTCCTTTTCTTGTCCTTGTACTTCTGGATGATCGTTTCCTTTTGATTCCGGAACCACAGCAGACCCTGCTGCGCTTCATCGTCAACGCCCCCGAGAGATTGTGCCCGCTCATAGTATTTTTCTATTTCATCGCACCACTCCAATTTCTCAAAAGACCACCGGAGCCGATAATCATCATAATGATTATCATCAGTTTCTTTAAGTTCCTTTTCGCATTTTCCCAGGTTGATCTTCACCTGGACAGTTGCCTTACCAAGCCACATTCTGCCATCTCCGGGATATTTATCTGCGGCATCCTCGTAGGTATCATACGCATCTTCTAATTCTCCAATGCGCTCGAAGTCTTTGGCCCGCCGGTAGAGAGCGTCGGCGTCCTCTATGCCGGTGACCTTGACCTCGCCGTCGATCTGGATGGGGCCGGACAGCTCCACCACCATTTTCTTAACTTCTTCTTTAGAAAACTTCATGCCGCAGCTCTCGCACACGGCCATTCCGTCCTGCATGACCAGCGCTCCGCCGCAGATCTCACATTGTAATTTTTTCATATGTATCTTCCTCCATTATCACTCAGGTCTGGCATCCTGAACGGCCCGCCGGGCCGCTGTGGCTTCTTCCAGCGCTTTCCGGGCTTCGGGCAGCTCCTGCTGCGCCTGCTTCAACTGCCGCTCCAGTTCCCCGGCGCGGTCGAAATGGCTCTTTGTCCGGTTCAAACGGCGAAACAGGAACAGCAGAGGCAGACCAAGCCCCAACAGCGTAACAACAGGCGTTCCGATGGGATGAAACTCTATCCATGCGGCAAAGGTGAGCCAACCGCCGAAAACCAGCGCGATGATGTTGCCCATGGTAACAGGGCGGCGGTCGCCGTCTCGCTTATTGTTGGCAAACAGTTTTTTCTCGTCCTTGATCAGACCTGGCAGATACGAAATACTGTGGGAAAGATCATTCACCCGCTGCCGGGCTTCTTCCTCCCGGGCGGTGGCCTGCTTCACTGCCTGCTGGTAGAGGGCAATCTTCTGCTGCCTGGCCTCCTGCTGTGCCTGTTCTGCCCGTTTTGCGGCCTCCTGTTCCGCCCGCTCTGCGGCTTCCTGCCGCAGTTTCTCATCCGTCCCCGGCTTGACGGTGCGCACACGCTCCTCGAAATAGGCCCGGATCTCCCCTTTTGTTTCCTCCGGCGCGAAGTCCAGCGCCCGCTGGCACGCCTGCGGCATAGCCGCTTCGTCCAGTCCGCCATCGTAGAAGTGTTTCTCCCAGTCCATGGTACGGGTCAGGCCCCACCAGCCCCGGTAATCGGCGGGATACTCGTCAGCCATCTGCCGGAAAGCGGCCTGGGCCTTTCCCGTCTCTCCCATGCGCAGGAAGGTCTCCGCCCGGTCGGCCAGAGAGTCGCTGTTCTGTATGCCCTCCACCTTTACCGGGCCGGACAGCTCCATGATCATTTTCTTGACAGTTTCCTTTTTGAAGCTCATGCCGCAGCTTTCGCAGATGGCTTTTTCACCGTCATCGCTCATCACCAGGGCGCCGCCGCACACACTGCACTGTAATTTTTCCATTTACACTCTCTCCTTTAACCCTTAAACCGATAGATTTTCTCTGTCTTCAGCAGGCCCGAGGGCTTCATCCTGCAGCCATCCATCAGGGGGCGCACATCCCCGTCGATAAAGCGGCAGGGCACATAATAGGTGTGCCAGCGCCCATCGTTTAAACCAAACCCCGTATTTTTCATTCTCAGGCGAAATTCCATCACGCCCCCTGCGGCGTAGAGAACCTCAAAGCCCCGATCGTTCTCGTCCACCTGGCGGCTGTATAGGTTGTATGGACCGCTGTATTGGTACCGTGTTTGCATACAGCGCAGGATGTCCTGCCGCCACAGCTGGTCGGACCATCCCTCCGGGCGGTAGTATTTTTTGTCAGCCCAAAGGGCTTCGGAGATCTCCTCCACGTTAAACTGGTTCAAAAAGGCCGCGTTTTTCCTTCCCCAGGCATCCAGACGGGCAAACTCTTGGGTGTCCTCATATCTTGTGACCTCCACCGGCGCTGTCGCCAGCTTTTCCAGCATGGCGGCGTAATCCGCCACGCTTTGGTCCACCGGCTGGCCGACCGCCTCCTCTTTTCCTGCCCCGCATTGGGGGCAGCAGTATTTTCCCATGGGGGTACGGGGAAAGGTCTCTCCCTCGTATCCGCAAGCTTTACACTTCATGCTTCTTCCTCCTCATTTCGCGCGGCCCGCTTGTCACGGTTTTCCCGCTCCCGTTCCGCGATCATTCTGCCGCCCAGCACCGTCCCGCCGCCGCAGAGCAGACAGGCCGCCACCAGCACGATCTCCACAATAGCGCCCCATTTGAGCGGCAGGAAGGTGACGATGACACCCGCCGCCAGCTGGAGCACAAAAAAGATGGTCAATACCGTACCCAGGGCCATTGGCAGATGGGCGATCCCGGCCCGGAAGGCGTCCTTCCACACAGCGGCGAGACACAGTCCCAGCACCAGAACCGTGCAAATCAGTCCCAGCCACGCCCCCGGCTGAGCGAAGCCTGTCAGCAAAAACAGAATGGCCTCGCAGGCCAGAAATACGATCCCATACCCGATGGAAAATCCAATCTTATATCCCATATCCCGCTCCTTTCCTCACATCCGGCTGAGCACTTCCTGCATTTTCTTGTCGTAGACCTCCTGAGGGATCAGTCCCGCGTCCAGCATGGTCTTCAGCTTTTGCAGCACGGCCACCGGGTCCTCCTGGGCAGGGGCTGCGGCCGCCGCAGGCGCGGGAGCAGGCTCCGCCGCCTTGGCTTTCAGCGGGCTGGGGGCCGCACCGAAGGGAGGG
>NZ_JADYUM010000039.1 GCF_021531815.1 Pseudoflavonifractor phocaeensis | reverse complement strand
CCCCCAGTCTGCCCAGCAGCCAGCCCCCCACCAGCACCAGCGGCAAAGCCGCCAGCGGCGCCAGCCAGGCTCCCTTCCCTGCCGCGGGCAGGGTAATACCGGGCAGCAGCTCCGCCGCCGGGGCCAGTACCCCCGCCCAGACCAGCGAGGCCAGCTGGGTCCGCGAGATCCCTTCTCCCTTCATCCTATTCTACCTCCGGTTTGTTCCTACGGGTGGAGCTCCACCCGGACCTCCACCTCCGGCTCCAGGGCCGCGAACGCCCTGTCCCAATCCACCTGGAGGCCGCTCCAGACTCGGGGCGCCGTCAATCCCGCTCTGGGCCCCAGGCCCAGGCAGTCCGCCTTCCAGTCCCTCAGCCTGTCCAGAGCCGCCCGGACGCGCCCCTCCTCCCGGGTCTTGACCCGGTTTTGCAGGTCCTCCAGCTGGCTCGCCGTCAGGGGATGGCGGTACTCCTCCAGGTGGACCGACACCCGGCAGGTGAGGGACAGCCGTCCTTCCCCGGTCAGGCGGCCGGCGGCGGATGAGGCGGTGACCCGGAGGGAGACAGGCCCCTCCCCCGTCCGTTCCTCCAGCACATGGACGGAGGACCTGCCCGCCAGCAGCTCCAGGCCCAGGGCCTCATCCCCCTCCAGATAGCCCATCAAGGTTCCGTCTTTGAGCACGGCGTAGCCCCCGTCTTTCAGAGCGCCCGCTTCCTGTCCGGACACCGTCAGAGCGGGGAGATAGGCAGTCCCCTGCTCCAGCAGGTCGCCATATACCTCCCCCGCCGTCCTTGAGAGGGAGGCCACCCCCATCTCTCCGTCGGCGCGCAGGGTGGTTAGGTGGCTGTCCACCCCCCGGTCTCCGCCGGACTCCACCGCCTCCCGGGCGTTCCACCGGACCACCCAGACACGGGCGCCCAGACCCAGCTCCGCGTCCCGGGCGAACCAGTCCAGCACCGGGCGCACATTCTCCCGGGCCAGCTCCTCCCCCAGAAGGAGCTGGTCCACGTAGCCGAAAAACACATAGCTGTCGCTGAGGCCCTGGAGGGACAGGGCGGCGGCGCTGAGGGACTCCCCATGGGCGGACAGCACCAGAGCGGGTTCCTGATCCCCCTGAAGGCCGCGGGCCCGGGGGCCGGTGGACACGGTGAGAGCCAGCATGCCGCCCTCCCGGTCCACTCCCATGGTGCGCAGCAGGGCCATGTCCTCCATCTCCCGGGGGTAGGGCATCCGCCCGCAGCCTGTCAGCAGCAGACACAGGGCCGCCCACAGGGCCGTGATCCGCCCCCTCACGCCTGATTCCTCCGGTTTTGGGTCTGGACCGCCCCATCCCGCCACTTCATCTGGGGCAGGGGCAGGCGGAACAGGGTGGGATGCCCCCGGCGCACCTGTACCCCGGTGGTAAAGGGGGCCAGGTAGGGCACCCCAAAGGTCTCCAACCCCGCCAGGTGGTAAATGAGGGCGGCGCAGCCCAGCACCAGGCCCAGCAGTCCTCCCAGACTGGCCAGGATGGCCAGCAGGAACCGCCACAGCCGCAGGGCGTTGCCAAAGTCCTGGCTGGGCATGGTATATCCCGCCACTCCGGCAATGGCCACAGCAATGAGGACCGCCGGGGACACGATGTGGGCGTCCACCGCCGCGTTTCCCACCACCAGACCGCCCAGAATGGACACGGTGGCCCCAATGGGGCTGGGCAGCCGGAGTCCCGCCTCCTGGACCACTTCAAAGGCCAGCAGCATGATAAGCACCTCAAAAATGGTGGAGAAGGGCACCTCCTGCTTGGCGGACACGATGGACAGAGCCAGCTTCACCGGAATGGCCTCGGGGTGGAAGGTGACCAGAGCGATATACAGCCCGGGCAGCAGCAGGGTCACCAGGGCGCAGAGGTAGCGGATGAGGCTGAGGGCGGAGGCGGTCATCCAGTGGTAGGCCCGGTCCTGGCCTGTCTTGAAGAACTGGTCGATGGTGCCGGGAATGAGCCAGCCCAGGGGGATACCGTCGGCGATCAGGCCCACTCGGCCTTCCAGCAGGCCCTGGCAGAAGCGGTCGGGCCGCTGGGTGTAGGCTATCAGGGGAAAGGGGGTGCGGGAGGCCTCCACCAGATACTCCTCCAGATTGCCCGCCGCCTCCACCCCATCGATGTCCATGGCGTCCAGCTTTTGCTCCAGCCGGGCCACCGTGTCCGGATCGGCGATGCCCGCCAGGTAGACCACATCCACCGGCGTCAGGGACTGCCGGCCCACAATGTGCTCCTTCACCTTCAGCTCCGGGGCCCGGAGCCGCCGCCGGACCAGGGAGGTATTGGTGCGCAAGCTCTCCACAAAGGAGTCCCGGGCTCCCTTGAGGGAGGGCTCGTTCTCCGGCTCCCCCACCGACCGCTTCTCCTCGGTGGCCACGGGGACCACCAGGGCGTCCTGACGGTCCGGAAAGAAAAGGGCACAGCTGCCGTCGATAATGGCCAGGGCCACCTGGTCCAGTTCCGTCTCCCGCTCTGCTTTCTGGGCGTAGATGGCGCCCTTCTCCAGCAGGTCGAAGACTTGGCTCTCCGGCGCCGAGGCCAGCATGGGGTCCTGGGCCAGGGGGCGGAAGACGTAGTCGTTGATCCGCTCCGTTCGGGCCATCCCGCCGATGTAGCACACCGTCACCCGGCGGCCGGGATCGCCGTGGAGATAGACCTGGCGTTTGTTGAAGTCGGCGCAGCCCTCGAAGGTCTGCTCCAGGTTCTCCAGGGAGAGGGGCAGGGGGATGCGGGGCTCCTGTC
>NZ_JADYUM010000038.1 GCF_021531815.1 Pseudoflavonifractor phocaeensis | reverse complement strand
AAGCCCCGGAGATTTTTTGGGTACTTTTGTATCTCTACAAAAGTACCTCGCCCGGGGGCGAAACATCCCCATCTTCCGTCCCGCCCGCAGGCGATGACTTAATACAAACTAAAATTTATCATTTCCACAGGAGGTTCCGTTTCACGATGGAATATTTAAAAGCATTTCTATGCGGAGGCATTTTTTGTATCATCGGGCAGGTCCTCATCGACAAGACCAAGCTGACCCCCGCCAAGATCCTAGTGAGTTACGTCACCGCCGGAGTAATTCTGAGTGCCCTGGGCCTATACCAGCCCCTGGCAGACTGGGCAGGTGCCGGAGCCACGGTCCCTCTCACCGGGTTTGGCCACCTGCTGGCCAAAGGCGTCAAAAAAGCGGTGGCGGAGCAGGGCTTTCTGGGCGCTCTCACCGGCGGGGTCACCTCCGCCGCGGGCGGCATTACCGCCGCCATCTTCTTCGGATTCCTGGTGGCGTTGGTGTGCAAACCCAAGCCGAAAAGCTGACAACAGGCGCGGCCCTTTCCATCGGGCCGCGCCTGTTTCCATTCTTCACTCCGTATCTTCCGGCTGGCGGACCTCCAGGTAGTAGTGCTCCTGGTCCGGGTCCAGTACAACCGTCTTCACACCCTGCTCCAGATCAAAACCGAAGTTCTGGCGGGCGATCTCGATCTGTCCCCGGTCCTCCAGGGTGGCGGTCTGCGACGTACAGGCCAGGTTAGAACCCAACTTCGTCACCATGTCGTAACCGTACACCCCTTGGTTTTCGGTATGGGCGCAGTAGAAGTCGAAGCTGGCCTCCCTGGTCATCTCCGCCGTCAGCTCCACCGACTGTCCCGCGGGGATCGTGACCTCCGCCTTCAGGTAGAACACCCGGTCTGAATTTGTCACATCGTTCTCCTCCAGCCAGCCGGTATCGTACCGCTGGACAGGCTGCTCCGACAGCAGGCCGTAGGCGGCGAGGTCCTCCCGCAGCAGACCGTAGTACATCTCAAAATCCACTCCGCTGCCGCATACCTCCTGCACTTCCCGGTACATCAGCGCGGCAGCCTCCCGGAGAACGGTGTCCAGGTCTGTCTCATACCGCCGGATGGTCACCCCGGCCTCCACCGTCGCCTGGGTATCCCAGCCCCCGGTCACATAGCCCTGGTACGCCATGTTCTCCACATCATCCCCCAGAACGATGAGGTAATAGGGATCGCCGTACCCCTTCTCCCACTCCTCCCGGATGGAGAAGCCCTGACCCATGAAGTGGTTCTCCTCATCCCGGCTCATGGAGTGGAACCCATAGGACAGCACAGTGGTTTTGCCGTAGTCCATCTTAAAGGTCACACGAATGGAGGGGTTGGGGACGCCCTTGCTCTCGTCCGCCTCCGGTCCCCAGGCGTCCGTGAATTGGTAGACCACCGCCGGGGTGCCGCTCAGGTCCGGGTACTCTCCCAGCGCCTTTTCCGCATAACGCCCGTCAGACAGCAGGGCCTTGTACGCCTCCCAGGAGTTGGGCTGCTCCAGATTGCGGCTGCCCGGGTTCTCTCCTGTCTCTCCATAGTCTTCCCAGGCCCCCTGGAACCCGCCGGAATAGCCCCCCGCGTGGAGGACCGTTTCCAATGTCTCACCGTCCGCCGCAAGGACGGGGGCTTCCTTTGACAGCTCTTGCAGGGAACTGACAAAAGGATACAGAAGGGAAACAGTCTGATCGGTGTCTAAGGCGTTAGTCAGCGTATAGGCATCGGTGACCAGAATGTCAGAGGACGACTGCCAGAGACCTCCCTCCGGGAACCACTGGTTGTAATCATCCAGCACCTCCTGCCGCTCCGCCTCCGTCAGGTCCCGACGGGAGGCGGCCTCCTCCTCGTTGGACCACCACACCCGCACCCAAGGCTGAAAATCCAGGGTGATGTTCCGCTCCGCCGTAATGGCATCATTCTCCTCCCGCAGGGTCAGCGGAAAGACCGGTCCGGCATAGGACATGAAGGTGCTGGCCCCGTCGGTTCCGGAGCCGGAGCCCCCGTTGGCGGCCCCTCCGCCCATGCGGGGCAGGAAATAGCTGCCCACCCCCACCACCAGGGCCAGGGCGGCGGCCAGAGCGGTCCAGCGCTTCCAATGAGGCTTCCCGGAAACGATAGTCTCCGCCGCCTCGTCGATCTTATAGTCCCCAATATCGCTCATAGCGCGGAACAGGCGCTCGCTTTTCTCGCTCACAGGACGATCCCCTCCTTTTCCAGCGCGCGGCGCAGACTGCCCCTCAAGCGGAACAACCGCTGAGCCATCTGCTTGGGGGTGTTCCCCAGTTGGACCGCCAACTCGTCCACCCGCTGGCCGTACCAATAGCGGCGGACAAAGGCTACCCGGTCCAGCTGAGGCAGACCGTCCAGCCAACGGTCGATACAGTCAGACACCAATCCCGCCTCGGTCTCCGCTTCGGCGCTGGGGGAAGCGGGGATGCAGCCCTCCAGTTCCGACAGCAGTACCTCCAGCCCCGCCCCCCGCTTTTGGGCCTTTCTGGCCCGCCAGCGGTCGATGGACAGGTTTCGGACGATCTTGGCCAGATAGGCCCGCAGGGAGCCGGGACGCTGGGGCGGCATGGTGTCCCAGGCCCGGTGCCAGGTGTCGTTGACGCACTCCTCCGCGTCCTCCCGGCTGGACAGAATGTTCTGGGATAGTTTGCGGCAAAGCGCGCCGTATTTTTCGTCAGAGGCTGAAATGGCGTACTGGTCCCTGGCCCAGTACAGGTCGATAATGGCACTGTCTTCCACCGGACCTCCTCCCTTCCTGTCCGCCGTCGGCCCTTCATTGATTCAGACGGAATTTTGGCGTGTTTATTGCGAAGAACTATAAATTTTAGTTTGTATTAAGTTATCGCCTGCGGGCGGGACGGGGATGGAGATATTTCGCCCCCGGGCGAGGTACTTTTGTAGAGATACAAAAGTACCAAAAAAATCTCCGGGGCTTCGGCCCCGGTCCCCAAGGGGCGTCCTACAAAAAAGCCTTCCTTACGTCCGGCGCC
>NZ_JADYUM010000037.1 GCF_021531815.1 Pseudoflavonifractor phocaeensis | reverse complement strand
GAGACCACCAGGGTACGGGCAGGGGAGGGAGTGGGAGCGGGATGGGCCTGAAGGTCCGCGCTCTGGGGGCAGAGCAGGGCGGCCTGACCCCGGGCGGTGGGCTGTTCATAGAATTGGGCCAGGGACAGGGTGAGACGGCTGTTGTTATAGAAGCTCAGAACGCTGAGAGCGGCCAGAGAGGTCCCGCCCTGCTCGAAGAAGGAGCGGTCGGGGTCCACGTCCCGGCGGTTCAGCACCCGGCGCCACAGGGCCAGGATCCAGTCCAGAGAACCGGGAAGCGTTTCCTGCGCAGGGGAGACGGGCTGGGGCGCGGGCTCCGGTTGAGGTTCAGGCATGGGAGCGGGGACAGTCTGGGGCGCAGGTTCACACACAGGCGCAGCCACCGGAACGGGAGCGGCAGGCCGGGATAGCACGGGTTCCGGCTGGGGCTGCGCCGACTGGAGGTTGGACGGTTCCGGGGCAGGCTGAGGGGCCGGAGCGGCCTCCACCGGGGGAACCGGGGCCGCGGGGGCCTCCACGGCGGCGAAGGTCTCGGGGGCTTTTTGCCCGCCGGCCTCCGCCCGCTCCCGCAGGGCCCGGAGGTTGATCTTGCCCGTGGGGGTGCTGGGCATGGACTCCAGGGCCTCCAGGTGGGAGGGGATCATATAGGCGGGCAGCACCTTGCCCAGGCGCTGGCGCATCTCGTGGTCATCGGGGCGGTCCGGGGCGGGGATATAGTAGGTGAACAGCTCCATGGAGCCGTCCTCCCGCCGCACGGGGACGGTGGCCGCCTGGAGGGCGCAGCCCTGGGACACCAGGGCGCCGTTGATCTCGTCCAGCTCCACCCGCTGACCGTTCAGCTTCACCTGGGCGTCACGGCGGCCCAGGAAGTCGTAGGAGCCGTCCAGCCGCAGCCGGGCGATGTCCCCGGTGCGGTACATCCGCTCGCCGGGGAAGAAGGGATCGGGATGGAAGGCGGCCTCGGTGAGGTCGGGGCGGGAGATGTAGCCCGCCGAGACGCACTCCCCGGCCAGCCAAAGCTCGCCCACGGCGGTGGGCAGCACGGGCTTCTGGTCGGCGTCCAGGATATAGACCCGGTTGTTCCGCATGGGCCAGCCCACATTGATGTGGGAGCGGTAGTCCGCCGGACAGGTGGTATTATACACGGTGCCCTCGGTGGGGCCGTACATGTTCACCTGGACCGAGTTGCAGGCGGCGGTCTGGGCCTTCTCCAGCAGGGTGGGGGTGAGCACCTCGCCGCCGTAGATCATCAGGTCCAGATTGGGGGCCGCCCGGCAGAAGGCCTCGTTGGAGAACCACATCTGCACCCGGGAGGGGGTGGACTGGGTGATCTTTATCCCGTCCCGCTCAATGAGCTCGGCCAGCTTCCAGGGGAGCATCATCTCCTCCTCATCGGCCATGACGATGGTCTTGCCCATGGACAGGGGAATGACCACCTCGCCGTTGAACATATCGAAGACCACGTTGGTGGTGCACAGAATGGGGCCGCCGGACCGCTCCAGGATCTCCCGGAAGCCCCCGGCCATGTTGGCGATGGACCGCCACACCAGCATGACCCCCTTGGGGTTGCCGGTGGAGCCGGAGGTGAACAGCACCTCGGCCAGGTCTGTCTCCTTCAGGGGGACGGCCTGGAAGGTGTCGCCGGCGCTCTGGTCGATGGGGACGAAGGTGACGGGCAGGGAGGGGGGCAGCTGGGCCCGGGTCCTGGGGTCACAGAGGATGTGGGAGATGCCCGCCGTGTCCACCATGGACTGGAGCCGCTGCTCCGGGTAGTGGGCCAGCAGGGGGGAGTAGGCGCCGCCCACCTTCCAGATGGCCAATACCGCGGCCACCAGGTCGGTGTTCCGGCTCAGGGCGATGCCCACCCGGCAGCCGGGCTGGGCTCCGGCCTGGGCCAGGAGGTTGGCGATCTGGCAGGCCCGCCGGTCCAGCTCCCGCCGGGTGATGGCCTTGCCGTGGAAGATGACGGCGGGGGCCTCCGGGTCCAGGGCCAGCTGGCGGGCAAACTGGACGGGGATGGGCAGGTTCAGGAAGGGGTAGACCGTGTTGTTGGGGATGTCCAGCAGTTCCATCCGGTCCCGGGGAGACAGGGCGTCCACGTCGGCCAGGGCGGCGTGGACGCTCCGGACTATACCGGCGGCCACGGCCTCTAGGCAGCGGCCGAAGTAGGCGGCCGTCTCGTCCAGAAACAGCTGGGTGGCGTATTCCAAGTGGAAGGAGTAGCAGCCGCCCTCCCGGGACAGCTCCACCCACAGGTCCATCCGGGCGGTGCCGGTGGGCAGGGGGAGGTACTCCAGGGGCGCGCCGCCCAAAGAGAAGCCGGCGGCGTCGACCGGGCGCTGGGAAAAGATGACCTGGAACAGGGGACTCTGGGACAGGGTGCGCTTGAGGCCCAGGGCGGAGACGATCTCCTCCAGGCCCACCTGCTGGTGGTCCAGCATCCCGTTGACCTCGTCCCGGACCCGGTCCAGGTAGTCGTCCACGGTCTGGCCGTGGGCGGGGGACAGCCGCAGGGGCAGGGTGTTGATGAAGGGGCCGCACATGGCCCGGGTCTCGGGCAGGAGGCGGCCCGCCGCTGCCGCGCCCACCACCAGGTCCTCCTTCCCCGACAGGCGGGAGAGGAGCAGGCCGAAGGCGGCCAGGAAGAACATATAGGGGGAGACACCCCGCTTGGCGCAGAAGTCGTCGCAGGCGCGGGACAGCTCTGGACTCAGGGTGTGGGCGATGGTCTTGCCCCGGAAATCGAACTCCCGGGTCCGGGTGAAGTCGCCGGGCAGCTCCAGGGGTTCGGGCAGGGAAGACAGCCGCTCCTTCCAATAGTCCAGCCGCCCGTCCCCGGCCTCCTTCCGGGCCAGGTGCCAGGCGTAGTCCAGATAGGTCAGGGGCTGGGCGGGCAAGGCCTCGCCCCGGTAGAGCCGGTCCAGCCGCTCCAAAAGCACGGGGGTGGTGAGACCGTCCCCGATGATGTGGTGGATGTTCAGCAGCAGCACCCAGCGGCCGGGGGCCTCCTCCCAGAGAGCGGCCCGGAGCAGGGGAGCCCGGTCCAGGGCGAAGGGGGCCAGAACAGGGGCGGCGGCCTCCTCCAGGGAGCAGTCCCGGCAGATGGGCAAGGTAAAGTCCGCCTGGGGCAGGACCCGGGCAAAGATGCCGTCGGCCTCGGGGGCGAAGACGGTGCGCAGCAGGGGCTCCTGGGCCACCAGGGCCTGGAAAGCGCCCTCCAGCCGGGGAATATCGGGGACCATGCCCAGACGGAAGGCCCCGGCCATGTGGTAGGTCTTGCCCGTGGGGTCCAGGTGGGACTGGACGTAGATGCCCTGTTGGATGGGGGTGAGGGGCCAGCGCTCCTGATGGGGCG
>NZ_JADYUM010000036.1 GCF_021531815.1 Pseudoflavonifractor phocaeensis | reverse complement strand
CTCCCTCCTCCATCCCGCCCCCGCCATCTCCTATCTGGTGACGGAGCACTACCTCCGGCACCCGGACATTTTGAACGGCTGAGGACATTCTTCATGGTCTTTTCAGGAATTTTAAAACAATTCCTAACATCCCGGTGGTAAACTAGGACAGTTCCCGGGAAAATGGCCGGACAAGGAGGTGGATGCGCCCATGGGCAAGGGAAAACAATGGATCTTATGGGGTTTGGTGCTGCTGTTGGCGGTGGGTGGCGGTCTGTTTTTGTGCCGCAGCGGCTTTTTTGCCGCGTGTACCTCTATTGAGGCCCTGCGGGCCTACATTAGCCGCTCCGCCCCCTACTCCCATCTGTTTTTCTTCCTGCTGCAATTTCTGTCCGTGGTGCTCGCCCCCATCCCCAGCAACCTCACCGCCGCCGCAGGCGGGATGCTGTTCGGCGCCTGGCCCGCCTTTCTGCTCACCTTCGCCGCCGTGACCGTCGGTTCCCTGCTGGTCTTCTGGCTGGCCCGGGTCCTGGGACAGTCCTTTGCCGATCGGGTGGTCAGCCGCCGCCTGTCAGAGAAGTATCAGGACGTGATTCGGTCCAAAACCTCTGTTTTCCTGACCCTGGCCTTTCTCTTTCCCTACTTTCCCGACGACGTGCTGTGTATCCTGGCCGGACTCACCGATATCCCGCTGCGCCGCTTCCTCATCATCGTCCTGCTGGCCCGCCCTTGGGGACTGCTCTTTGCCTGTTTTCTAGGCGGTGCCTCCTTCACGTTCCCCCTGTGGGCCCTGGTGCTGGCGGGGATCGCGGGCGCTGCCTGCTTTGTCCTGGGTTTGAAATATGCGGACCGCCTCGAAGCTGCCGTTCTGGCCCGGCTCCGCCGCCAGAAACCTTAACAAATCAGAGCCGGAAGGACCCGGCTCTGATCAATATTTTTCTTGATTTTCCCTCTTTACAAATGGGTATTTCTATGGTACTATCCTATCGTAACGAGAATCAATATTGTTTAGGAGGCAAAAGGTGGAACGAACGACACGATACAGCAAAAAGCGCGCCGACATTCTCGCCGCCATCCGCGGCACCGATTGCCACCCTTCCGCCGAATGGGTCTACCAGACATTGAAACCCAACCACCCCGATCTGAGCCTGGGGACAGTCTACCGCAACCTGGTCTTTTTTCAGGAGCGGGGCGACATCCGGAGCGTTGGCGTCATCAAAGGACAGGAGCGATTCGACGGCATCACGACCCCGCACAGCCACTTCATTTGCAGACACTGCGGCGCGGTCATGGACCTGAGCCGGACTGAGCTGGCCAGCCGTATCGACCGGGACGTCAGTGAGCAATATGGGCTCATGGTGGAGCACCATGAACTCACGTTCCATGGGCTATGCCCAACATGTATACACAATCAAAAACACGAGGAGGACGTATTATCATGAAGAAGTTTGTTTGCACCATCTGCGGTTATGTTCACGAGGGAGATGCCGCTCCCGAGTTCTGCCCCATCTGCAAGGCTCCCGCTTCCAAGTTCCAGGAGCAGGCCGCTGAGAAGACTTGGGCCGCCGAGCACGTTGTGGGCGTCGCCCAGGGCGTGGACGAGGAGATCATCGCCGGCCTGCGCGAGAACTTCCAGGGCGAGTGCACCGAGGTCGGTATGTATCTGGCCATGGCCCGCGTGGCTCACCGCGAGGGCTACCCCGAGATCGGCCTGTACTGGGAGAAGGCCGCCTATGAGGAGGCCGAGCACGCCGCCAAGTTCGCCGAGCTGCTGGGCGAGGTGGTGACCGACTCCACCAAGAAGAACCTGGAGATGCGTGTGGACGCCGAGAACGGCGCTACCGCCGGCAAGTTCGAGCTGGCCAAGAAGGCCAAGGCCCTGAACCTGGACGCCATCCACGACACCGTCCACGAGATGGCCCGCGACGAGGCCCGTCACGGCAAGGCTTTCGAGGGCCTGCTGAAGCGTTACTTCGGCTAAGCAGTTGCATTTCCCATTC
Source organism: Pseudoflavonifractor phocaeensis (assembly GCF_021531815.1). Lineage (GTDB taxonomy): Bacteria > Bacillota > Clostridia > Oscillospirales > Oscillospiraceae > Lawsonibacter > Lawsonibacter phocaeensis_A. The sequence goes on along the minus strand of NZ_JADYUM010000036.1, from coordinate 1,789 downwards.
TGTATACGATATAATAACTGGCGGAGTTCAAAACTCCGCCAGTTATTTTTATTTCCGAGGTAGATATATGTATCGCTATATTCTTTTTGATCTCGACGGTACGCTGACGGATTCCCGGGAAGGGATCTTCAAAAGCGTGCGGTATAGTCTGGAAAAGCTGGGCCGGCCCTGCCCGTCCTATGAGACGCTGCTGCGCTTTGTGGGGCCGCCTCTCCAGGACTCCTTTGAATGCTACTGCGGCATGGACCAAGAGGAAGCCTGGCACGCCGTAGAGGTGTTCCGTGAGCGCTATGAGACCATCGGCTGGGCGGAGAACAAAGCCGCCGACGGCATAGTGGAGCTGATGTCCCGGTTAAAGGAACGGGGCTGCGTCCTGGCCATCGCATCCTCCAAGCCCGAGCGCAGCGTGGTGCCCATCGCGGAAAAATTCGGTTTTACCCCCTACCTTTCCGCCGCCTGCGGCAGCGAAGGAAAGAACGAGGCCAAGGTTGACGTCATTCGCAGCGCCTTTGTCCGCCTGGGCATCGGGGAAGCTGAAAAGGCGGAGACCGTGATGGTGGGCGACCGGAAGTTCGACGTGGAGGGCGCGGCTGAATGCGGCATTCCCTGTATCGGCGTGGAGCTTTTCGATTTTGCGCCGCCGGGCGAAATGGCGGCCAGCGGTGCTCTGGCCGTGTGCAAAACGGTGCAGGAGCTGGAAGAAGCGCTTTTGAACGGGGGAGTCAGATAAAAAAGCGTATTCCTTTTCCAAATCCTTCTCGCTCGCCCAGTTTTCATATCAACATACTATTTTAGTGTAAAATTGTCCAAAAGTTTCCTCTCCATTTCCAACAAATTGATGACTGTACAATTTGTCAAAAATACGGTATGATACCGTTAAAGCCGCCGGGGCCTCCCAGGCGCCCGGTACATACTGACCCAAGAAAGGGATTGGAGCATGGACATCAGAACCTATTTGAAGCAGGGCGGCCCCCTGCTCTTTGACGGTGCCATGGGCACCTACTTCGCCTCTCTCCCCGGCCGGGAGGAGGTCCGCTGCGAGCGGGCCAACCTGGACTTCCCCCAGGAGGTCTCCGCCATTCACCGGGCCTATCTGGAGGCCAGCTGCCGGGCCATCAAGACCAACACCTTCTCCGTGGGCGTGGACATGGCCCAGGGGGACGAGGACCAGGCCCGGGACATGATCGCCGCTGCCTGCCGTCTGGCGCTGGAGGAGGCCCGGCCCTTTGACGCCTATGTCTTCGCCGACATGGGACCCGCCCCCCAGGGCAAGGAGCTGTCTCCGGCGGAAAACTACTGCCGCCAGGCGGACCTGTTTCTCCAGCAGGGGCTGGTCCACTTCCTGGTGGAGACCCTGCCCACCGACGAGGGCATCCCGGAGCTGGCCCGGTACCTGAAGGAGCGCTGCCCCCAGGCTTTCCTGATCGTCTCCTACGCCGTGGACTCCAACGGCATCACCCGGGAGGGCAGCCTGGGCCAGGAACTGTTCCGCAATACCGCCGCCCTGCCCCAGGTGGACGCGGTGGGCTTCAACTGCGTGTCCGGCCCCCACCACCTGCTGGCCTTCATCCAGGAGCTGGACCTCACCGGCGTCACCCTCTCGGTGATGCCCAACGCGGGCTACCCCACGGTGCTGGGCCGCCGCACCGTGTTCCAGGGGGCGCCCGACTATTTCAGCCAGAAGATGGTCCAGATCGCTCAGGCGGGCGCCGCCATTCTGGGCGGCTGCTGCGGCACCACCCCCAAGCATATCGCCATGACCGCCGCCGCCCTGGCGGGCCACCCCCCC
>NZ_JADYUM010000035.1 GCF_021531815.1 Pseudoflavonifractor phocaeensis | reverse complement strand
TGGTGACCCGTACGGGAATCGAACCCATGTTTGCGGCGTGAGAGGCCGCCGTCTTAACCGCTTGACCAACGGGCCGTGTGGTGCGCCTTCAGGGATTCGAACCCGGGACCCACTGATTAAGAGTCAGTTGCTCTACCAACTGAGCTAAAGGCGCATACTTTCTTTCGAGAAAGAAAGTATGCAAAGAAAGCTTTCTCTCTTTACTTACCTTCCCACTCTCCAGAAGGGGGGCGCTTTTCCTGCGCCCTGAAAACCGAACAGTGAAGCCACAATCTCTCGCTCGCAAGCGCCTGCATTCCTTATTGACCTTGTAGGTCAAGCCCTCGGCTTATTAGTATCGGTCAGCTGCATGCCTCACGGCACTTCCACCTCCGACCTATCAACGACATAGTCTACGTCGAGCCTTACTCCATAAAGGATGAGAGATCTAATCTTAGGGGGAGTTTCACGCTTAGATGCTTTCAGCGTTTATCTCGTCCAGACGTAGCTACCCAGCTGTGCCCTTGGCAGGACAACTGGTGCACCAGAGGTCTGTCCATCCCGGTCCTCTCGTACTAAGGACAGCTCCCTTCAAATCTCTTACGCCCGCAACAGATAGGGACCGAACTGTCTCACGACGTTCTGAACCCAGCTCGCGTGCCACTTTAATCGGCGAACAGCCGAACCCTTGGGACCGAATTCAGCCCCAGGATGTGACGAGCCGACATCGAGGTGCCAAACCTCCCCGTCGCTGTGGACGCTTGGGGGAGATCAGCCTGTTATCCCCAGGGTAGCTTTTATCCGTTGAGCGACGGCACTTCCACTTGCATACCGCCGGATCACTAACTCCAACTTTCGTTACTGCTCGGCCCGTCGGCCTCGCAGTTAGGCTCGTTTATGCGTTTACACTCAATGCACGATTTCCGTCCGTGCTGAACGAACCTTTGAGCGCCTCCGTTACCTTTTAGGAGGCGACCGCCCCAGTCAAACTGCCCACCTAACAGTGTCCCCCGACCTGATTCAAGGCCGCAGGTTAGAAAACCAGTAAATCAAGGGTGGTATCCCAAGGGTGGCTCCACCAAAGCTGACGCTCTGGCTTCCATGCCTCCCACCTATCCTGTACATGATTTACCAATCCTCAGTATTAAGCTACAGTAAAGCTCCATGGGGTCTTTCCGTCTAGTTGCGGGTAACTGGCATCTTCACCAGTACTACAATTTCGCCGGGTGGGCTGTTGAGACAGCGCCCAAATCGTTACGCCATTCGTGCGGGTCAGAACTTACCTGACAAGGAATTTCGCTACCTTAGGACCGTTATAGTTACGGCCGCCGTTTACTGGGGCTTCAATTCAAACCTTCGCTTGCGCTAAGCTCTCCTCTTAACCTTCCAGCACCGGGCAGGCGTCAGCCCATATACGTCATCTTTCGATTTAGCATAGACCTGTGTTTTTGGTAAACAGTCGCTTGGGCCTATTCTCTGCGGCTCCTTTCGGAGCTCCCCTTATCCCGAAGTTACGGGGTAATTTTGCCGAGTTCCTTAACAACCCTTCTCCCGTTGGCCTTAGGATTCTCTCCTCATCTACCTGTGTCGGTTTGCGGTACGGGCACCTTAGCATACACTAGAACTTTTCTCGCCTCGTCATTCTCCAGCTTCCCTACTTAATTTCGGTCCCTTTCGCCCGGGTCAACCAACGCCCGGGTCTGGATAGCTCCAAGTGTCCTTCTAGTTTAAGTTTCGGTGGCTACGGAATTTCAACCGTATGTGCATCGACTACGCCTCTCGGCCTCGCCTTAGCTCCCGGCTTACCTTGGGCGGACGAACCTTCCCCAAGAAACCTTAGATTTTCGGCCATTATGATTCCCACATAATTCTCGCTACTCATTCCGGCATTCTCACTCGAATACAGTCCACCAGTGCTTCCGCTCTGACTTCACCCCGCATTCGACGCTCCCCTACCACGCACTCACGTGCATCCCAAGCTTCGGTTGTACGCTTAGCCCCGTTACATTTTCCGCGCAGAGTCACTCGACCAGTGAGCTATTACGCACTCTTTTAATGAGTGGCTGCTTCTAAGCCAACATCCTGGTTGTTTTCGCAATTCCACATCGTTTTCCACTTAGCGTACATTAGGGACCTTAGCTGTGGGTCTGGGCTGTTTCCCTTTTGACCACGAGACTTATCTCACGTAGTCTGACTGCTGATCATCAATTAGCCGGCATTCTGAGTTTGATAGGGTTCAGTAACTTTATCAGCCCCTAGCCCATTCAGTGCTTTACCTCCGGTAATCTAAATCAACGCTAGCCCTAAAGCTATTTCGGGGAGAACCAGCTATCTCCAAGTTCGATTAGAATTTCTCCGCTATCCACAAGTCATCCGCCACCATTGCAACGGGGGTCGGTTCGGCCCTCCATGGAGTTTTACCTCCACTTCAGCCTGCTCATGGATAGGTCACCTGGTTTCGGGTCTATTGCACGCAACTTAATTCGCCCTATTCAGACTCGCTCTCGCTTCGCCTCCGGTACTGAATACCTTAAGCTCGCTACGTACAATAACTCGCCGGACCGTTCTACAAAAAGTACCTCATCACTCTTTAACGAGCTTTGAGTGCTTGTAAGCACAAGGTTTCAGGTTCTATTTCACTCCCCTCCCGGGGTCCTTTTCACCTTTCCCTCACGGTACTGCTCCTCTATCGGTCATCAAGTAGTATTTAGGGTTGGAGGGTGGTCCCCCCAGTTTCCCACAGGGTTTCACGTGTCCTGCGGTACTCTGGATCCTGACTGGAACAAATCAGCTTTCGCTTACGGGACTATCACCCGCTGTGGTCGGCCTTCCCATACCGTTCAGCTAGCCTATCGCTCCGTTGTGTCAGTCCACAACCCCGAAGGATAAATCCTTCGGTTTGCCCTCTTCCGCGTTCGCTCGCCACTACTTGCGGAATCTCTGTTGATTTCTCTTCCTCGCCCTACTTAGATGTTTCAGTTCAGGCGGTTCCCCACCTACGCCTATTTTGTTCAACGCAGGTTGACGGAGTATTGCTCCGCCGGGTTTCCCCATTCGGAAATTCTGGGATCAAAGCTTATGTGCAGCTCCCCCAGACTTATCGCAGCTTGTCACGTCCTTCATCGGCTCTTGATGCCAAGGCATTCCCCTTGCGCTCTTATTAGCTTGACCTTCGTAGAACAGCCTTTCAGCTGTTCTCTTGGTTCTATAAGAATTATGCAGGCACAAATCGGTTCATTGTAGTTTGTGTTACCCTAATTTTCTTAAAGTCCACAAATTTTACTTTGTTACCTCTCTGTTGCTTGCTCGCAATTTCTTGCTTGCTTCACTGTTCAGTTTTCAAGGTGCAGGCTTCCAACCTCTTTCAAGGTCAGATTGAAATGCTCACTTTCCAGTAAACACTTCAATCTAATCTTGTTGGTGGAGATAAGCGGAATCGAACCGCTGGCCTCCTGCTTGCAAGGCAGGCGCTCTCCCAGCTGAGCTATACCCCCGACTCTCCATCAGAGTTTTGGTGGTGGGCCCAAGTGGACTCGAACCACCGACCTCACGATTATCAGTCGTGCGCTCTAGCCAGCTGAGCTATGGGCCCATCGGCCGCCTCGCGGCGTACACCCTCTAAATTAAACAACGTGACTCCCTCTCCGCTCCTCAGGTCTGACCTAGGACGTTACAAGCAACCTTCCGTTGCTTGATGTCTCCTTAGAAAGGAGGTGATCCAGCCGCTCGTTCTCGAACGGCTACCTTGTTACGACTTCACCCCAATTATCGAACCCACCTTCGGCCGCGCCCTCCTTACGGTTAGGCTACGGACTTCGGGTGTTCCCGACTCTCATGGTGTGACGGGCGGTGTGTACAAGGCCCGGGAACGTATTCACCGCGGCATGCTGATCCGCGATTACTAGCGATTCCAACTTCACGCAGGCGGGTTGCAGCCTGCGATCCGAACTGGGATGGCTTTTAGGGGTTTGCTCTGCCTCGCGGCTTTGCCTCCCTCTGTTAACCACCATTGTAGTACGTGTGTAGCCCAGGACATAAGGGGCATGATGATTTGACGTCGTCCCCACCTTCCTCCGTTTTGTCAACGGCAGTCTCGCTAGAGTGCTCTTGCGTAGCAACTAACAATAAGGGTTGCGCTCGTTGCGGGACTTAACCCAACATCTCACGACACGAGCTGACGACAACCATGCACCACCTGTGTGAGAGGTCCCCGAAGGGAAAAGTGTATCTCTACACCGGTCCTCTCCATGTCAAGCCCTGGTAAGGTTCTTCGCGTTGCTTCGAATTAAACCACATACTCCACCGCTTGTGCGGGCCCCCGTCAATTCCTTTGAGTTTCAACCTTGCGATCGTACTCCCCAGGTGGGATACTTATTGTGTTAACTGCGGCACGGAGGGGGTCAGACCCCCCACACCTAGTATCCATCGTTTACAGCGTGGACTACCAGGGTATCTAATCCTGTTTGCTCCCCACGCTTTCGCGCCTCAGCGTCAGTTGCTGTCCAGCAGACCGCCTTCGCCACTGGTGTTCCTCCTAATATCTACGCATTTCACCGCTACACTAGGAATTCCGTCTGCCTCTCCAGTACTCAAGAACTACAGTTTCAAATGCAGGCTCAGGGTTGAGCCCTGAGTTTTCACATCTGACTTGCAGTCCCGCCTACACGCCCTTTACACCCAGTAAATCCGGATAACGCTTGCCACCTACGTATTACCGCGGCTGCTGGCACGTAGTTAGCCGTGGCTTATTCCTCAGGTACCGTCACTTGCTTCGTCCCTGAGAAAAGAAGTTTACAACCCGAAAGCCTTCTTCCTTCACGCGGCGTTGCTGGGTCAGGCTTGCGCCCATTGCCCAATATTCCCCACTGCTGCCTCCCGTAGGAGTCTGGGCCGTGTCTCAGTCCCAATGTGGCCGGCCAACCTCTCAGTCCGGCTACTGATCGTCGACTTGGTGGGCCGTTACCCCGCCAACTATCTAATCAGACGCGAGTCCATCTCAGAGCGATAAATCTTTGGCAGTCAGAGTCATGCGACTCAACTGCATCATGCGGTATTAGCACAATTTTCACTGTGTTATTCCCCACTCCAAGGCAGGTTACTCACGCGTTACTCACCCGTCCGCCACTAAGCATACTCATCAATTGGACGAATCCTCTTTCAAAGCAGCTCCGTTCGACTTGCATGTGTTAAGCACGCCGCCAGCGTTCATCCTGAGCCAGGATCAAACTCTCAATAAAATGGTATCTAAAGGACCGAGGTCCTTCAAATCAATTTTATTGAAGCTTAAACTTAGCTTCAAAGAAATTATTTGACGTTGTTCCTTACAAGCTTCTTTCGAAACTCTTTAAACAACCGTCACCTTTTTGGTGCTTCGTGTTTGTCACGTTGTTTAATTTACAAGGTGCACACCGCAGCGAACTTGTCGCGGCGGATTTTAATGATAACACATCGTTTTCGCTTTGTCAAGAACTTTTTTCAAGTTTTTTCAAACTTTTTTGAAGCTCTTTCATTCGCCGCTTATCGAGGCTATCTCGCGCCGGCTTCGCAGCCGACTCGATTAGGTTACCACACTCAGTTCGCTTTGTCAAGAACTTTTTTCAAGTTTTCCAAACTTTTTTCCAAGCTCTCAAACCCGCGAACCCTTGGGCCGCCTGCGTTCCCGACCGGTTTTGCCCTGTCGCAGAGCGCTTGCTTATATTAGCAAAACCGCCCCGGTTTGTCAACACCTTTTTTTACTTTTTT
>NZ_JADYUM010000034.1 GCF_021531815.1 Pseudoflavonifractor phocaeensis | reverse complement strand
GAATATGGGGGGAGGGACAGGGGGTCAGGGGAGCTGGCGGAAGTAGTCGCGGGTCTGTTGGGCGTTGCGGCGGATCTCGTCAGACAGGGCCTGCATGGAGAGAAATTTCTGTTCCGGCCGCAGATGTTTGAAGAACTCCATCCGGACCTGGTGGCCGTACAGGTCTCCGTCAAAATCCAGAATGAAGCCCTCCACAGTGACCCGGCCGTCATTGTCCTCCACGGTGGGGCGGATCCCCACGTTGGTAACGGCACAGCGGCATTGGCCGTCAAACCAGACCCGGGTGGCGTAGACACCGTAAGCGGGCACAATGACCCGGGAAGGAATGGTGAGGTTGACGGTGGGAAAACCCAGGGTAGAGCTGCCGATCTTCTTGCCGTGTACCACCCGGTCGGTAAGGGTGTGGGGGTGTCCCAGGAACTGATTGGCACGTTCCATCTCCCCCTGGGCGATCAGGGTACGGATATAGGTGGAGGAGACGGTGATGCCGTCCTGTTCCACACGGCCGATAATGTCGCAGCCAATGCCCAGTTCGGCGCATTTGGCCTTCAGCCGCTCCGGATTACCCTTGCCCATGTAGCCAAAATGGAAGTCGTGGCCGGCCACCACGTGGACGACGCCCAGGTCCCGGACCAGGTATTGGAGGATGAAGTCCTGCCAGTCCATGCGCTGCATGGCGTCGAAAGAGGCTACGATGACCTCCTGAATGCCGTAGTACCGGCGCATCAGCCAGATCCGGTCCTCTACGCTGCTGATCAGGGGGACCGACTGGCCGGTGATGACGGCGGTGGGACTGCGGTCGAAGGTGAAGGCGCAGGCAGAGGCGTTCAACCGGTCTGCCGCCGCCGCCACGGCCCGCAGCAGGGCTCCGTGCCCCAGATGGACGCCGTCAAAAAAACCGAGAGCAATGACACGTTTGGTAGAATTCACAGGGGTATCGTCTCCTTTGTAAGCGGTTATGACCGGCGCGGCGTTTGCCCGCGGGTGCCGATCATAAAAATTCGTTTCATTGTCCATGAAACCGGAACCCGATGTGATGTAGGGCAAGGGCTCTGCCCTTGCCTTTTCCGGGTGGACAAAATACCGGGATAAATTTGCGCACTGGAACACTTCGCCTGCGGGCGGGACGGGAGATGGGGATATTTCGCCCTCGGGCGAGGTACTTTTGTAGAGATACAAAAGTACCCAAAAAATCTCCGGGGCTTCGGCCCCGGCCCCCAAGGGGCGTCCTACAAAAAAGCCTTCCTTACGTCCGGCGCCCATCCCCTGGTTTTGCTGCCCCACCGTCCGGGCCTTCGGCCCTGGGTGGATCAACTTGAATACAGACAACCGCTTAATATCAGCGCCTGAGTTCCCGAACTGTGCGGCGTGGTTCCTGACTGCGTTGATCCTCTCTGCTGCGTGCAGCTTGATTCAGAGGGAACCCGCACCGGTTCGTCCCGCAGAGCAAAGACTCTCTGATTTAGAAACGAAACTTTATACCTCAAAAAAACTTTTTACAGTAAACAGTTTGCCGGCCTCGGCTCTGCCCAAGGCCAGAAACGTTCCCTCCGGGCCATAGACCCGGTACTCCCCGGGGGAAACCTCCGGCATCACTACAGTCATGCCGTTGCGTACTTTTTTCTCCAGGGCGGAGGACAGCGTCAGGGCTGGACGGTCGGCAAAGTAGGCGTCTACGGGAAGGAGAAGGGCGGCGGGGTCCTCCGCCTGCTGGATCTGATCCAGGGTGACCGCCTGGTCCAGAGTAAATCCGGCGGCCATGGTACGCCGCAGAGAGGACATGCACCCGCCGCAGCCCAGGGTCCGGCCGATGTCGTGGCACAGAGTGCGGACATAGGTGCCTTTGGAACAGCGGACCCGGAGCACAAAATCGGCGGGGCCGGTCTGCCCTTCCAGGGTCAGTCCGTGGATGGTGACGGAGCGGGGCTGGCGCTCCACTTCCCGGCCCTTCCGGGCCAATTCGTAAAGCTTTTTCCCATTGATCTTAATGGCGGAGTACATGGGAGGGACCTGCTGGATGCTGCCCCGGAACTGGTCCAAAACGGCCTCCAGCCCTTCCGGCGTCACATCCGAGGGATGCGTCTCCAGGACCTCGCCGGAGGTGTCCTGGGTGTTGGTGACCACGCCAAGCCGCAGTCCGGCGACATACTCCTTTTCGGACTCGGAAGCAAACTCCACGGCCCGGGTGGCCCGCCCCATGAACACAGGCAGAACTCCGGTGGCCATGGGGTCCAGAGTGCCGGCGTGGCCGATCCGTTTTTCCCGAAAAATACCCCGGAGCTTGGCACACACATCCATGCTGGTCCAGCCCTGAGACTTATCGATCACAATGATTCCGCTGGGCATAGGTTTCCTCTCTTTATATCAGCCGGGTGGGGCGGAACACCGCCCGGCACGCCGGACACTGAAATCTGGTATTCTGCTGGCGGGACTTGTGGAGGGGGAGCAGGGCGGCTTTGCCGCAGGCCGGACATGGGACCGGCCTGCCCAGGATCAGTTCCAGGGCCTGCTCACGGGTCAGCTCACCCGCCATACTTGACCTGGTGGATGGCGGCCAAAATGACCTCCTTGGCGTGGGATACCGGACCCTCCACCGTGGCCCCCGAGGCCGCGGCATGGCCGCCGCCTCCCAGCAGGGCGCACACCTTGCTGGCGTTCAAATCATTAGGATCGGTGCGGACGGACAGTTTGCATTTGCCGGGAGCCAGCTCGCGGATGGTGACGGAAGTCTTGACCCCTTCCAGCTGCCCCACCAGGGCGGCAATATCCTCCACATCGCGTTCAGTAGCGCCCAGGGAGGACATCATGTCCAGGGTAACGGAGGCAATGGCCACGGTACCCTGGTCGTGGAGCTCCATACCGGCGATGATCATGCTCTCCAGCTTCATCCGCGTCAGGCTCTTGGTGCGGAAGTGGCGTTTGTTCAGCTGAGCGGTAGAAATTCCCGCCTCCATAAGCTCGGCCGCGGCCCGGTGGGTGTCGGCGGTGGTGTTGCCATAGGCGAAGCAGCCGCAGTCGGTGGAGATGGCGACGTAAAAAGCGGTGCCGATCTCCGGGGTAATGGAACAAAATTGCTTTACGATCTCGTATACCAACTCGCCGCAGGCCGCCCGTTGGGCGTCCAGACAGGTTTCCCCAGCGAAAAACTCCTGGGAGGGGTGGTGGTCGATGGCCAGCGCCACCCGGTCCAGGTAGGGCAGAGCGTTTTCGGGAAACAGGCTTCTGGCGGCGATGTCCACTGACACGACTGTACCAGGCTCCCAGCCGTCTTCGGCCAACAGCCCCTCCAGATAGGGCGTGAACAGAGAGGTGGCCTCCCGGTTGGGCAAAACATAGGCGGTTTTCCCGACATGGCGCAGGGCGCGGCAAAGACCGGCGGCGCAGCCGATGGTGTCGCCGTCGGGGCGCACGTGGGTCAGGATCAGGTATTGGTCATGGGCCTGCAGAAAAGCAGCGGCTTGCTGCGGCGTCATAGCGGTCACTCCTCGTCCAGAATAATGTGCTCGTTGGCGGGATTCGCGGGCTTGACCACCTCGGGGTTCCGAAGCATATCCAGAATGTGGGCGCCCTTGTCAATGGAGTCATCCCGGACAAAAGTGAGCTCCGGGGTGTAGCGCAGCTGGAGGGCATGGCCCAGTTCACGGCGCAGCCAGCCGGAGGCGGACTTCAGGCCCTTCAGTACCTGGGCGCTGTCGCTCTTGTCCAGTACGCTGATATAGATTTTGGCGTACCGCAGGTCGGGGGTGGTATCCACGGCGGTGACGGAGATCATGCCTGTCACCCGGGGGTCTTTCACGTTGGGAATCAAAGAAGCCAGCTCGCGCTGGATCTCCTCGTTGATCCGTCCGATTCGATTGCTTGCCATAATGCTGCTCCTTTCCGGGCGCGATGCCGCCCAGTCAGATGGTGATTGTGATGCAGATGCTTTCGGCACTGAGAAATTGCTACAGGGTGTCCATCGCGAAGTCTTACAACCGGCCGAGGCTTGCCGAAGAATCAAGCTGTATGCAATGGACGGACCAGCGCGGTCAAGGACCACGCCGCGCAGGGTGCCCCCCTGTTTCCCGCCCGCTGGTGACGGTTTCCGTCTTGCAGAGGCAAGGGCAAAGCCCTTGCCCTACATGGCATGGGGTTCAGATTCCATGAGCCGATAAACAAAAATTTACTGCCACAAAAAAGCAAACTGGGACGGGCGAAAACGCCCGCCCCAGCCGGTGGTATCAAAAATATTGGGTGATTGGATCAAACCTCGATCTGCTCCATCAGGAAGGCCTCGATGACGTCGCCTTCCTTAATGTCCTGGAACTTCTCGAAGGTGATGCCGCACTCGTAACCGGCGGCGACCTCCTTCACGCTGTCCTTGAAGCGCTGGAGGGAGGCGATGGCGCCGTCGTAGATGACGATGTTGTCCCGGAGCAAGCGCATCTGTGCGCCGCGCTGCATCTTGCCGTCCAGCACGTAGCAGCCGGCCACCATGCCCACGCCGGTGATGCGGAACACGTTGCGGACTTCGGCGCGGCCCAGGTCCACTTCCTTGAACTTGGGGGCCAGCATGCCCTTCATGGCGGCTTCGACCTCGTTGATGGCGTCGTAAATGACCCGGTACATCCGCATATCCACGTTCATCCGGGCGGCGGAGTCCTTGGCGTTGGCGTCAGGACGGACGTTGAAGCCCACGATGATGGCGCCGGAGGTGGAGGCCAGCATCACGTCGCTCTCGCTGATGGCGCCCACGGCGCAGTGGATGACCCGCACCCGGACCTCCTCGTTGGTCAGCTTCTCCAGAGAGGCCTTGACGGCCTCGGCGGAGCCCTGGACGTCGGCCTTGACGATGACGTTCAGGTTCTTCATCTCGCCGGCCTGGATCTGGCTGAACAGGTCCTCCAGAGATACCTTGCCCATGGGGGAGGCGGAGGCGGCCTTCTGCTCGTGCTTGCGCTGCTCCACCAGCTCGCGGGCCATGCGCTCGTCGGCCACGGCGTGGAAGTCGTCGCCGGCGCCGGGCACCTCGCCCATGCCGATGATCTCCACGGGGACGGAGGGGCCGGCCTCGGTGACTTTCTGGCCCTGGGCATTGGTCATGGCGCGGACACGGCCCACGGCGGTGCCGGCGATGATCACGTCGCCCTGGTGCAGAGTACCGTTCTGGACCAGCAGGGTAGCCACGGGGCCGCGGCCCTTGTCCAGACGGGCCTCGATGACAGCGCCGTGGGCGGAGCGGTTGGGGTTGGCTTTCAGTTCCCGCATCTCGGCGGTGAGGACAACCATGTCCAGCAGGTTGTCGATGCCCATGCCGGTTTTGGCGGAAATGGGGCAGATGATGGTCTCGCCGCCCCACTCCTCGGGTACCAGCTCGTACTCGGTGAGCTGCTGCATGATCCGGTCGGGGTTGGCGGTGGGTTTATCCATCTTGTTGATGGCCACGATGATGGGGATCTCAGCGGCTTTGGCGTGGTTGATGGACTCCACGGTCTGGGGCATGATGCCGTCGTCGGCGGCCACCACCAGGATGGCCACGTCGGTGATCATGGCGCCCCGGGCGCGCATGGCGGTGAAAGCCTCATGGCCGGGGGTGTCCAAGAAGGTGACGGGGTTGCCCTTCACATCCACCTGGTAGGCGCCGATGTGCTGGGTGATGCCGCCGGCCTCGCCGGAGACCACGTTGGCGTGGCGGATATAGTCCAGCAGGGAGGTCTTGCCGTGGTCCACGTGGCCCATGACCACCACCACGGGAGCGCGGGACACCAGGTCCTCCTCCTTGTCCTCGGTGGTATCGATGAGCTTTTCCTCGATGGTGACCACAACTTCCTTCTCCACCTTGCAGCCCATCTCCTCGGCGATAATGGCTGCGGTGTCGAAATCGATGATCTGGCTGAGGGAGGCCATGACGCCGTTCTTCATCAGGCACTTGACCACCTCGGCGCCGGTCTTCTTCATCCGGCTGGCCAGCTCGCCCACGGCGATCTCGTCGGGGATCATGACCTTGACGGGGGCCTTCTTGGCGATCTCCAGCTGGAGGCGGCGCAGGCGGTCCTGCTCCTCCTGCTTACGCTTGTTGCCGAAGGTGCCGGCCTGCTTGCCGCCCCGCTGGCGTTGGGCGTTGCGGCCCTGGAATTTCTGCTTGCCGCCCCGGTCCTGCTGCTTCTCAGAGGTGAAGGACTCCAGACGCTCGTCGTATTTGTCCAGGTTGACATTGCCGCCGCCCCGGGTGTCGACCACCTTCTTTTCGGGGACGCGGGTGGCGGGCCGGCTGACCTGGCTCTGCTGCTGCGCCTGAGACTGAGCCTTGGGGGCCTGGCCCTGCTGGGCGGGCTGCTGCTTGGGCTGGGGCCGGTTCTGCTGCTGGGCAGCGGCTTTGGGGGTCTCGGCCTTGGGTGCGGCGGGCTGGCTCTGGGGCTTCTGGGCAGGGGCCTGGGCCTTGGCGGCGTTGGGGTCGTGGTAGACGTCGGCGTATACCGACTCGATGGAGTCGATCTGGTTGTTTTGGGTCAGATACTCAAAAACAATGGACAACTCCTGGTCGGTCAGGGGCTGCATGTGGTTTTTGGGAGGATGGTTGTACTGGGTCAGAATGTCCATGATCTCCTTGGAGGGGAGCTCTTTGGCACCCTTTTTAAAATCCTTGGCAACCTTGTGGATGGGATATTTGATCATCATGTGGGGAAGCCACCTCGTTTCTTAGGGATTGTGCCGGACAGTCGACGGCCGCCGGGACCGGGCTTTTGGAATCGGCCAGGACGGGCGGAGCCATCCTTGGCGAAATGGGCCGACCCGCCCTGTCCGGGAGGCTTCGGCTTGCGCTGTGTTTTCGGGGGACCGGCGGGGGAAGCGGGCTTGTGCCGCTCCTCGGG
>NZ_JADYUM010000033.1 GCF_021531815.1 Pseudoflavonifractor phocaeensis | reverse complement strand
CTTCCTGGGGGAGCAGGGCGGCGGAGGGGAAACCCTCCCCCGCCCTGCTCCCCCAGGAAGAGCCCTGGCGGCTGGCGGGCGAGGTGCTGAACACTTACATCATCGTGGAGCAGGGGGAGAAGGTGTTCTTCATCGACAAGCACGCCGCCCACGAGCGGATGAACTTCGACCGGATGAAGGCCCAGGGCTATGACCCCATGGCCCAGACCCTGCTGGCCCCCGTGACCTGCCGCCTGGCGGCGGAGGAGCAGGAGGCTTTGCTGTCCCGCCTGCCCCTGCTGGAGGAGTTCGGCTTCGATGTGGACGAGCTGGGTGGAAAACTGGTGATCCGCCAGGCCCCCTTCGACGTGGAGGTGGAGGACATTGAGGCCACCCTCACCGAGATCGCCCAGAAATTGCTGACCACCGGCGGGGCCGACCCCGCCGCCGCCCGGGACGAGCTGCTCCACACCATGGCCTGCAAGGCGGCCATCAAGGGGGGCTGGAAGACCAGCCCCCGGGAGCTGGAGCGGGTGGCCCAGGCGGTGATGAGCGGCAGCGTAAAATATTGCCCTCATGGCCGTCCCGTGGCCATCCAGCTAAACAAAAAGGAGCTGGAGAAGCAGTTCAAGCGGATCTGATGGGCAATATTTTACAGGCGCAGCCGCCGCAGGGCGGAATTCACTTCCGCCCGAGGACAAAATCAAAAGGGTCCCCGGCGGGCACGGCCCGCTGGGAAAAAATATTGCCCCCATGGCCGTCCCGTGGCCATCCAGCTAAACAAAAAGGAGCTGGAGAAGCAGTTCAAGCGGATCTGATGGGCAATATTTTACAGGCGCAGCCGCCGCAGGGCGGAATTCACTTCCGCCCGAGGACAAAATCAAAAGGGTCCCCGGTGGGCACGGCCCGCTGGGAAAAATATTGCCCCCATGGCCGTCCCGTGGCCATCCAGCTGACCAAAAAGGAGCTGGAGAAGCAGTTCAAGCGGGCCTGACGGGTAATCTGTTGTAGGGCGGGGGCTTGCCCCGCCGCCCCAAGAATTTCAATGCAAAGGAGGTGGGGCCATGCCCCCGAAAATTTTAGTGATCACCGGCCCCACCGCCTCGGGCAAGACCAAACTGGCGGTGGAGCTGGCTCTCCGCCACAACGGCGAGGTGGTGTCCGCCGACTCCATGCAGGTCTACCGCCGCATGGACATCGGCACCGCCAAGCCCACGGCGGAGGAGATGGGCGGCGTCCCCCACCACATGATCGACGTGGCCGACCCGGAGGAGGACTTTTCCGTGGCCCGGTATGTGGACATGGCAGCCCGCTGTGTGGACGATATTTTGGCCCGGGGGAAGCTGCCCATCCTGGCCGGGGGGACGGGGCTGTACGTCGATTCCCTGCTGTCCGGCCGGACCTTCGCCGCCTTTTCCCCCGAAAGCCCCCTGCGGGGGGAGCTGGAGGAGCGGATGCGGACCGAGGGGGGCCAGGCCCTGTTGGCGGAGCTGTCCCGGGTGGACCCGGACACCGCCGCCCGGCTCCACCCCAACGACGAAAAGCGGATCATCCGGGCCCTGGAGGTCTGGCTGTCCACCGGAAAGACCATCACCCAGCACAACGCGGAAACCAGGGCCATCCCGCCCCGGTACGACGCCCTGACCCTCACCCTGGGCTTTGAGCGCCGGGAGGACATGTGGGCGCGCATCGACCGCCGGGTGGATGTGATGATGGCCCAGGGGCTGGTGGAGGAGGTCCGCGCCCTCCTGGACAGCGGCGTGCCGGACAAGTGCACCTCCATGCAGGCCATCGGCTACAAGGAGATGGCCGCCGCCCTCCGGGGGGATGGGGACGTCCGGGCCGCGGCGGAGGAGATCAAGCTCCGCTCCCGCCAGTATGCCAAGCGGCAGATCACCTGGTTCCGCCGGAACCGGGGGGCCAAATGGCTGCTCTGGGGGGAAAAAACGGATTTTGAGAGGACCTGTCAGGCTTCGACAGAATATGTGGCAGAATTTGGTATAGGATAAGGGCACTCAGGGCCGAGAGAAGCGCGGAGCCGTCGAGAGCAGCGCGGATGGACCGGAGCGAGGGCGAGAAACCGAAGGGACGCGCAGCGGACCTGTTTCAAGCCCGAGGCGAAGGGAAGCCGCGCGTCGCGAACAGGCGCAGCGTGACAAGCAGAAGCGCGGAGCCGTTGTGAGCAGCGCGGAGCCGTAAACTCCTGGCCCGTACAGAAAAAGGAGTGCTACTTATGCCGAAAACCAACAACCTTCAGGAAATTTTTCTCACCCAGCTGCGCCGGGAGCGCCGCCCTGTCACCGTCTTTCTCATGAACGGGTTCCAGATGCGGGGCTATGTCACCGGATTCGACGCCTTTTCCGTGGTACTGACCAGCGACGGAAAGCAGATGTTCATCTACAAGCACGCCATCTCCACCATCACCCCGGAGCGCCCCGTGCCCTTCACCGAACCGGGCGGCGGCGACTGAGCTCCGGCCCCGGGAAATCCCTCCATCCCCGCTGAAAGAAAGAGAGAACAGCCATGAAGCAAGGAAAATCCCTCATCACCTTTGTGATGGTGGCCATTGCCGCCGCCCTGTGTGTCTATTTCGGATTTTACGCCTTCCGGACCCTGGACGACCCCTACACCACCACCCTGGCCTACCAGTACACCGCCAACGACAGCGTGGAGGCCGACGGGATCCTGGTCCGGAAGGAGCAGGTGCTCACCGTCGAGGGGGGCATCGTGGAGGTGACCCGGGGCGAGGGAGAAAAGGTGGGCGTGGGCCAGACCGTGGCCCTGGTCTACCGGGACAGCCAGGCCCAGGCCGACCAGGCGGAGCTGGACGCTCTGGAGCAGGAGATCCGAGTGCTGGAGTACGCCGTCTATGACGCGGGGAACGTGGAGTCCGCCGCGCGGCTGGACGAGGACATCCTCCAGGCGGTGGTGGCCCTGCGCTCCGCCTCCGCCCTGGGGGACTACAATGACCTGGAGGAGCAGGTGCGCACCGTCAAGAGCAGCGTGCTCAAGCGGGGCTATACTTACGGCGACGGGGTGACCTCCGCCGACCTGTCTGACCGGCTCCGGGAGCTGCGGAGCAGCTACACCGCCCTGAGCCAGCAGAACGCCGCCGCCACCACCCGGGTGAAGGCCGCCCAGTCGGGGGTCTTCTCCAGTCTGGTGGACGGCTATGAGAGCCTACTCACCCCCGAGACGGTGTTCCAGCTCACCCCCTCCTCCCTCCGGGAGCTGATGGCGGGGGACGGCGCCGGCGGCGGAGGCGTAGGCAAGCTGATCACCGCCGACCGGTGGTACTTTGCCGCCGCCCTGCCCCAGGACGTGACCCAGCGGCTCCGGGAGGGAAATACCGCCAAGCTCCGGTTTACCGGGGACTTTTCCCAGGATGTGGACATGCGGGTGGACCAGATCGGTCCGGTCGAGGACGGCAAGTCGGTGGTGGTCTTCTCCTCCGACCGCTACCTGGCCCGGACCACCCTGCTGCGCCGCCAGACGGCGGAGCTGATCTTCGACAGCTGGTCCGGCCTGCGGGTGCCCAAGGAGGCGGTGCGCATGGTCACCGTGACCTATGAGGACAAGTCCACCGGGGAGACCGTGGAGGAGAACCGCCTGGGGATCTACGCCCTGGTGGGCGGCCGGGTGGAGTTTAAGCGGATCGAGGTGGTCACCGAGGGCGGCGGCTACTATGTGGTCCGCGCCGCCGGGTCGGGCAGCAGCGCCCTCCGGGCGGGGGATGAGATCATCGTCCAGGGCACCGGGCTGTACGACGGACAGCTGCTGGAATATTGAGGACCCGGGGAGTGAAGCCGTAGGGCCCGCCCCCATCGGGCCGCACCTACGGGAGATTTCGTGTTGGAAATAACCGCCTGAGGGCGGCAAAGGATAAAACCACAGCGCCAGACAGAGAGAAGGATTTTTATGGGTATCAAGGAGCATGTTCAGGCCGTTCAGGCCAAAATCGAGGCCGCGTCCCTGGCCGCGGGGCGGGACCCGAAAGAGGTCACCCTGTGCGCCGCCACCAAGGTGCAGACCGACGACACCATCCGGGCCGCCATCGCCGCGGGCATCCAGGTCTGCGGAGAGAACCGGGTCCAGGAGCTCACCGCCCACCTGGAGGCGGACGCCTACGCCGGGGCCCGGGTCCACTTCATCGGCCACCTCCAGACCAACAAGGTCAAGCAGGTGGTGGGCAAGGTGGAGCTGATCCACTCGGTGGATTCCGAGAGGCTGCTCCGGGCCATCGACGCCCAGGCGGACAAGCTGGGTATCCGGCAGGACATTCTGCTGGAGGTAAATATCGCCAGGGAGGAGAGCAAGGGAGGCTGCCTGCCGGAGGAGGTGCCCGCCCTGGCGGAGCTGGCCCAGAGCCTGGGACACCTGCGCCTCCGGGGCCTGATGGCCATCCCCCCCATCTCTCCGGAGCCGGGGGCCAACCGGCCATATTTTGCCGCCATGCGTCAGCTTTTTGTTGACATAAGGGAAAAAATGTCGGATAATCAAACTGATATGGATTGTCTGTCCATGGGTATGAGCGGAGACTATGAGGACGCCATCCGGGAAGGGGCCACCCTGGTCCGGGTGGGCACCGCCCTGTTTGGCCCCCGTCCCCCCATGGGAGCGGCCCGCTGAGGCCCCACGGACGCATGATAGACCTGCCAAAGAAAAGAGGAAGCTGCCATGGGAATCTTTGATGAATTCAAGAGACTGGCCCACCCCTATGAGGATGAGGAAGAAGACGATTTTGAGGACGACTTCGACGTGTCCCCCCGCCCTGTGGAGCGCCGGGACCGGACTGACCGCGCCGAGCGCACCGATCGCCTGGCCCGCACGGAGAGCGCCTATACCCCCGGCGACGAGGAGCGGCGCAGCAACAAGGTGGTGAACATCCGGGCGGCCACCCAGCTCCAGGTGGTGCTGGTGAAGCCGGAGAAGTTTGAGGACGCCTCCGCCATCGCCGACCACTTGAGGGAGAAGCGCACCGTGGTGCTCAACCTGGAGTCCACCAACAAGGAGATCGCCCGCCGCCTGCTGGACTTCCTGTCCGGCGTGGCCTACGCCAACGAGGGCAAGATCAAGAAGGTGGCCATCTCCACTTACATCATCACGCCCTACAACGTGGACATTCTGGGCGACCTGATCGATGAGCTGGAAAACAACGGGCTCTACTTCTGAGATGGCCACCGGGGCCCCATCGCAGATGGGGCGGCGCCGGGAGGCGCCGTAAATTCGGAGGGCCGCAGGCCCGGAGAATTTCCGCAGGGCGAATTGATTTCGCCCGAGGATTTTAGAATCCCGGGGCCCCCGCACGATGCGGAGCATCGGGTGGGGCGGCCATCTCCACTTACATCATCACGCCCTACAACGTGGACATTCTGGGCGACCTGATCGATGAATTAGAGAACAACGGGCTGTATTTTTGAGACAGACAGACCACGGCCTGTCCCTGTAATTTTGGATCGGAGGGATTTTTATGCTGACTCCGCAGGAAGTATCCGAGCGCGCCTTCCAGAAGGCGTCCTTCGGCGGCTATAACATGGCCCAGGTGGACGAGTTCCTGGATGTGCTCACCGGGGATTACTCCACCCTGTACAGCGAGAACGCGGTGCTGAAAAGCAAGATGAAGGTGCTGGTGGACAAGGTGGAGGAGTACCGCTCCACCGAGGAGGCCATGCGCAAGGCTCTGATGACCGCCCAGCGGATGGCCGACGACCTGGTGAAGGAGGCCGAGCAGAAGAAGGCCGACATTCTCCGGGAGGCGGAGGGCGAGGCCCTGCGCCGCAAAGAGGAGATCAACAAGGAGCTGACGGCGGAGGCCTACCGCCTCCAGGAGGCCCAGCGGGCTACCGCTTCCTTTGTGGAGAAGGTGCGCGCCCTCCAGGCTGGACAGGCGGAATTTCTGGACAAGCTGGCCGACCTGTGCCCCGCCGGCGCCGCACAGAGCGCCGACCCGGTGGAGGAGGCTGTCGAGGAGATCGACGACAATGTCCAGCGGCTGCTGGCCCAGGCCATGGCCGACGCCACCGCCGAGAACCTGCGGGCCAAGCAGGCGGAGGAACCCCAGGAGGACCTGGAGGATACCGCCGAGTTTCCCCCTGTCTCCGGAGAGGAATTCCGGGAGGACGAGGAGGAGCATCAAGAGGTGCGGTCCGCCCGGGGCAGCCGCATCGATTTCGGCGAGCTCCAGTTCGGCCGGGATTACGAGATCAAATAAAAGCAGATAAAACAAGCGGCCGCCCGGTGGGCGGCCGCTTTTTAAACGGCAGGATGAAAAGGGAACATGCGGCCCGATGAGGGCATCGGGCCCTACAGAGTGGGTGGACCGGGGACAACTACGGGTATGACGCGCATCACGATGCGCCCGCCTATGTCCGGGGATATGGCTCACGGACATCGGTCAGGCCCAGCAGGTAATCCACACTGGTATGGTGGAACACAGCCAGCTGGATCAGTACAGCGGAAGGAATGTCCCGCTGGCCCAGTTCATAGTTGCTGTATGCCTGCTGGGAGCAGTGGAGATGAGACGCGACCTGGGCTTGGGAGAGGTCGGAATCCTCTCTAAGGTCTTTGATGCGCTGATACATGGAGATCACCTCATAAAGAGTATAGTTTACCTCAAAATGTTGTATTTACATTTACAACAAAATGCAGTAATATTGCTGTGAGGTGACGGCCATGAAAGAGAATCCCAAGAAAAAGGTCGGCGTATCCATGCCGCAGGAGCTGTATGAGCAGGTGAAACTCTTGGCGAAGGAGAATTGCTATACTGTGCCGGGATATATTCGGCAAATTTTGAAAATCCACGTCCGCCGGCAGGCGGACAAATGAAAAAGCGCCCGGGCTTCCGGGCGCTTCCTCCCTTAAGACCAGGGCGCCAGCTCCACCCGGACGAAGTAGCCCTGGGGGTGGCGGCAGACGGGGCACTGGGC
>NZ_JADYUM010000032.1 GCF_021531815.1 Pseudoflavonifractor phocaeensis | reverse complement strand
TCGCCCGGGGGCGAAATATCTCCATCCCCCGTCCCGCCCGCAGGCGATAACTTAATACAAACTAAAATTTACCCGTTCTTTTTCTCAAATTCCCGGATGAAGTCGCACAGCTTTTCCACGCCTTCCACGGGCATGGCGTTGTAGATGGAGGCGCGCATGCCGCCCACCTTGCGGTGGCCCTTCAGATTGACGAAGCCGGCTGCCGCAGCCTCCTGGACGAACTTGGCGTCCATCTCGTCGCTGCCGGTGCGGAAGGTGACGTTCATGCCGGAACGGGCGGCCTTCTCCGCGTGGCAGTGGAACAGGCGGGAGGCGTCCAGAGTGTCGTACAGCATGCCGGAGCGCAGCTTTTTCAGCTTTTCCATGCCTTCCACGCCGCCCTGCTCCATGACCCAGTCCAGGGTCAGGCCCAGCATGTAGATGCACCAGCAGGGAGGGGTGTTGTACATGGAGTCCTTATCGATCATGGTCTTGTAGTTCATCATCAGGGGGGTGTAGGGCAGCTCGTGGCCGGCCAGGTCCTCACGGATGATGACCACGGTCAGGCCGGCGGGAGCCATGTTTTTCTGGGCGCCGGCGTAGATGATGCCGTACTTGGACACATCCACGGGCATGGACAGAATATCGGAGGACATATCGCAGACCAGGGGAACGCTGCCGGTATCGGGGACATAGTTCCACTCAGTGCCGTAGATGGTGTTGTTGGCACAATAGTAGAAGTAACTGGCGTCCGGGGCCAGCTTCAGCTGGTCCTGACCGGGGATGTAGCTGTGGTCCCGGTCCTCAGAGGAGGCGGCCAGGTTGATCTGGCCGTACTTCTTGGCCTCCTTATAGGCCAGGTTGGAGAAGTTTCCGGTGACGGCGTAGTCAGCTTTGCCGGTCTGACCGATCAGGTTCAGGGGGATCATGGAGAACTGGCCGGAGGCGCCAGTCTGGAGAAACAGGATCTTATAGCCTTCCGGGATGTTCATGATCCGGCGCAGCTTTTCCTGGGTCTCCTCAAAAATCTGAATGAAAACCTTTGACCGGTGACTCATCTCCATCACTGACATACCGGAACCACGGTAGTTGGTGATCTCAGACCCGGCGCGCTCCAGTGCGGACAGAGGGAGCATGGACGGGCCGGCGGAGAAGTTGTAAACACGCTGGTCGTTCATTTGGGAGAACCCCTTTCAAAATAAGAATCGCCCCGCTCCGGATGGAACGGGGCATTTTTTTATTATAGTAAAGGGAAAACTGGGTGTCAATGGCAAAAGTAGAAAACTGCGGGCATAAAAGTGAATTTTTTTGCTGTTTCAGGCGGGTCCCAGCGGAAAAATGCAATCATTTGGCCGGACTGACCGCATCCGGCGGCTCTCACCGCAGCATCCACTGGAGCAAGAGCAGCAACCCGAACCCCGGGACGCCCAGCAGGCCCAGAACCAGGGCGTTGACCCAATTGACGCCCAAGGTGACGCCGGTCAGATGTCCGATCTGGGAGAAGAGGGCCAGCGCCGCCAGCCCCACCGAGGAGCGCAGAAGCAAGCGGATCAACTGGGCCAAGGGGCGCCGGAAAAGCAGCAGGACGGTGCAGAGCATCAGAACCGCCAATCCCCAGGCTGTGTAATCGGGGAGGGCGCTCATGGGGCGGCCTCCAACTCTTTGACCCGGCGCAGCAGATAATTATACCGGGCCTGGAGGGCGTTGATCTCAAACACATAGGATTCGATCAGGTCGCTGTCACTGACATTGTTGAAGCTGCCATAGGCCTGATTGATGAGGGTCCGGGTGCTGGCCAGAGAGGCCATCAGTTCCCTCCGCTCCGTGTCACGGGGGGAGGGACGGTGGCGAAAGAGGGGGGGATGAGACGTCCGGGCCACAGGGATCACTCCTTTCAAATCATATAACTCCGGTCCCATTCTATGGATAGTTTGGACAAATATTCCAGAGGCTAACCGAAAAGAGCCGCAGGCGGCATGAAAAAGGACCGCCTTTGGAGAAGGCGGTCCGTGTATTGAAAGTGGAGCTTTGGTTATTGCCCGGCCTTTTGGATATACTGCCGCAGCATGGCGGCCATCTCAGCCCGGGTGGCCAGTCCGCCCGGGGCCAGGTTGCCGTTACCCTGTCCGGAGATGATGCCGTTTTCCACGGCCCAGGCCATGGCGGTCCGTGCCCAGGAGGAGATACTGCCGCTGTCGGGATAGGCGGAGAGAACGGCGTCAGAGGGCGTTTCCTCCAGACTGGCCAGCCGGTAGAGCATCTGGACCAGTTGTTCCCGGGTGATAGGCTCGTTGGGACCGAAGCCGTCGGAGATGCGGTTTTCCACCGCCCAGCGCTGGGCGGAGACATACCAGGGATTCCCAGCGGACAGCTGTTTTCCCCTCACCTTGGCCAGAACGGTCCACACCATGGCCCGGCTGGCAGCGGTGGTGGGGGAGAAGGAGTCGGCGCCGGTGCCGGAGAACAGGCCCTGCTGGAGGACATACTCCACGGTTTCGTAATACCAGGCGTTTGCGGGTACGTCGGAGGGGATGATGACCGAGTCAAAGAGGCGCAAATAGTAGCTCAGTGTGTACTCCTCCTGGTCCACAGCAGAGAGGTAGTGGAGGGTGACCAGATAAAGGAGGGTCCGTTCGCTGGCGGAGGAATCGGTGAAGACGGGGATGGCTTGGGCGTTTCCGGCAGTACAGCGGGCCCGGAGCGCCTGCTGTCCTCGGGCTCTCAGCGTCTCAGCGGACAGAATATAGGTCTGCCCTTTGGCCAGAGCATAGGAGGAGTTGGTCCAGGGATCAGTCACGCTGTTCCGGGACACCAGCTGACCGCTGGTGTTCATAATGTCGTGGACGGGCAGATCCTCACCGTCCAGCATTTCGTAGATCCCGTCATAATTCAGATCGGTGAGGTAATCCACCTCTACCCAGACCCGGTCGGCCTGGGGCTGAATATAGAAGGCAGTCTTGCCGGCGGTCCGGTTGATGCTGCAGCGGTAGCGGACGGAATCGTCCACAGAGAAGGTACCGGCGCTGCTCCTGCGGTACAGGGCCACATGGAGATCTAAGGTAGGAGTGTCGGTGGACTCCGCGTTGATCAGGAAGGAGGCGAAGGAGGTGGACTGAGGGTCCACAGCTCCGGCCGGCAGGATCAGGGAGACGGTCAGGACCAGAGACAGGACCAGACACAGCCAACGTTTCGGTGTGTTCATAGAAAGCTCCTTTCGGGAAAAGAAAAATACGATTTATATATTATAACCAAAAAAAGCGAATTTGGCAAGGGCGGGGCTATAAAGGCTGCGGATCGTTCCAAAACTGGGAAACAGGAGAGAAAGAACAAATGTAAACCGTTAGAAAAATGGGGTTGACAAGAGGAAAAGGAAAATGTATACTGCTGAGGAAATAAAGTTTACAACACGAGGTGGAGCCATGAAACGTTTGGCACAAGAGATCATTGCAGGCCGCCGCTTGGGTCGGGGGGATGACCTGTCCGTCCTGGTATCGGCCGGCCTGGAGGAATTATGCCAGGGGGCGGATCAGATCCGGGCCGCCCTGTGCGGCGATAAATTTGACCTGTGCACCATCATCAACGGACGCAGCGGCCGCTGCGGAGAGAACTGCAAGTTCTGCGCCCAGTCCTGCCACAACCACACCAATGTGGAGGAGTACCCCTTCCTGCCGCTGGAGGAGATCGTGGCTGAGGGCAAGCGGAACGAAGCCGCTGGCATCCACCGCTACTCCATCGTGACGGCGGGCCGGGGGCTGTACGGACAGGAACTGGAGCAGGGGCTGGCCGCCTACCGCCGTCTGAGGGCGGAAACGGGACTGGCCCTGTGCGCCTCCCACGGCCTCCAGACTTTGGAGGAGATGAAAGCTATGAAGGAGGCGGGGGTGGAACGGTTCCACGCCAACCTGGAGACTTCCCGGCGGTACTTCCCGTTCATCTGTACTACCCACACCTATCAGGACAAGGTGGACAATATCCTCCGGGCCAAGGAGGCAGGACTCCAGGTCTGTTCCGGCGGCATCCTGGGTATGGGGGAGACCTGGGAGGACCAGATCGACATGGCCCTGAGTCTGGCGGAGCTGGAGGTGGACTCCATCCCCCTGAACCTGCTCAGCCCCATCCCCGGCACCCCTCTGGAGCACATGGAGCCCATCTCCAGGGAGGATGTGCTCCGGTCGGTGGCCATCTTCCGGTACATCAACCCCACCGCCTGGATCCGGATGGCGGCGGGCCGGGGCCGGTTTGAGGACGGCGGCGAGGCCCTGTTCCGCTCCGGCGCCAACGCGGCCATCACCGGGGACATGCTCACCACCACCGGCACCAGCGTGGCTGGAGACATCGCCATGGCGGCACGCCTGGGTTACCGCCTGGAACAGGAAAGAGAAGAAGAATGTTATGGAAACGAAAGCGAAAAGTAAAGTATATCCCCTGGCCATGACCGCCGTCATGGCGGCGGTCATGTGTGTCCTGGGTCCCATGTCCATCCCCATCGGCCCGGTGCCCATCTCCTTCACCAACCTGGTCATTTACCTGGCCCTGTACATTCTGGGCTGGAAGCGGGGCACCCTCAGCTATCTGGTCTATATGCTCATCGGTATGGTGGGAATGCCCGTATTCTCCGGCTACAGCGGCGGCATGGGCAAGCTGTTCGGCCCCACCGGCGGCTACATCATCGGCTTTATCCCCATGGCCATCATCGCCGGTATCGTCATTGACAAGTGCCGGAACCGCGGCATCCAGTTTGTGGCCATGGTGGTGGGTACTGCCGTGTGCTATGCCTTCGGCACCGCCTGGTTCTGTGTCCAGGCCGGCTATGCCGTGGGCGCGGCCCTCAGCCTGTGCGTCTTCCCCTTCATCCCCGGTGATCTGGCGAAGATCGTCATTTCCATGGTGGCCGGCCCCATGATCCGCTCCCGCCTGGAGCAGGCCGGCCTGCACCCCGCCCAGTGACCATTTTAGAACCTTTACGATGGCAAGGACCGCTTCTGGAGGAGCGGTCCTTGTTTTTTGATTCAAAACTCCCTATAATGAGATGTACACCATGACTTATTTTGCGGGGATCAGAGAACGTATCATAAAAAAATTTCTTTCCGGTGCAATAAAAGACGTGTCCGGCGCATTACTCAGATGACAGGAGAAATAGCCCATGCTGATTCTTTTCGGAATCCAGACAACGGAACATGGGGGCGCGGAGGAGAAACGGGAGCTGGAGGAGCTGCTGTCCGGAGTGGCGGCCGGTGACCGTGAGGCCCTGGCCCGGCTGTACCACCGCACCCGGACAGCGGTGTACGGTCTGGCCTTGTCCTACCTGAAAAACGCTCAGGACGCCCAGGATGTGACCCAGGACACCTTTGTCCGGGTCTGGGAAAGTGCGCCCCAGTACCGTCCCCAGGGCTCCCCCATGGGGTGGCTGCTCACCGTGACGAAGAATCTGGCACGGATGAAACTGCGCCAACAGACCCGGCAGGTGGAACTGAATGACGAGGAGTGGGACGCCATTCCCGCCGGCGACGCCAGCCTGTCCCCGGAGGACAGGCAGGTCCTGCAGACCGCCCTGGGAAAGCTGGACGGCCAGGAGCGGCAGGTGGTGCTGCTCCACGCCGTCTCAGGTTTGAAGCACCGGGAGATCGCAGCCCTGTTGGAGCTGCCGTTGGCCACTGTCCTGTCCAAGTATCACAGAGCGCTGAAAAAACTGAGAGTCCAACTGGAAGGAGATGACACCCTATGACGGATCGGGAACTGGAGCGCCGCCTGGAGCGGGCCCTGTCTCATACGGCCCCCAATGATCTGGAGGGGGTCCTCTCCCGCTGTGAGACGCGGAAAGGAAATGTGATCCCCATGAAACAGAGCAAAACTCCGGCCATGCGCTGGCTGGCTGCCGCCTGTCTGGCGGTATTATTGGTAGGAGGAGGGAGCGGCGTGGCCTATCAGCAGGCCTACGCTGTAGCCTCCGTAGTGTCCCTGGACGTAAACCCCAGTATCGAATTGAAAGTCAATAAAAAGGAAAAAGTCCTCTCCTGTACGGGCCTGAATGAGGAGGCCAAGGAGGTCCTGGCCGACATGAACGGCGGAGCCGACCTGAAAGGCACCAAGCTGGACGTGGCGGTGAACGCCATCGTAGGCTCCCTGGTGCGCTGCGGTTATCTGGACAGCATCTCCTCCGCCATTCTCATCTCTGTGGAGGACAAGGACCAGGAACGGGCCGCCAAGCTCCAGCAGGAGTTGACGGCGGCGGTGGATGCCGTCCTCCAGGATCAGTCGGCCAACGCCGCCGTCCTCAGTCAGACTGTGACACAGGACGCGGCCCTGGCGGAGCAGGCCAGGGAGAACAATATCTCCACCGGGAAGGCCTATTTGGTCCGCCAGGTTATGGAGATGAACGGGACGATCGCCACGGACAGCACCAACGCCTTTGAGGAGATCTCCGCTTTGTCGGTGGAGGAGCTGAAGGACCTGCTGGAGACAGGGGAGAAGCGGATCCCCGTCGGCAAGGCCGCGGCCCAGGCGGCGGCGGAGGAATACGCGGGCGTCCTGTCTGTGGATTCCGTCACCGCTGCGGTGGACCCGGAGCTGGATGAGGCGCGCCCCCATTACGAGGTGGAACTGCGCCACCCCACCTTGGGTAAGTTCGAGTATATGGTGGACGCCTTTACCGGGGAGGTACTCAGCGGACAGAAGGACATTCTGAACGGCGCTTCCGCCTCGTCCCAGGTGGAGATCGGAGAAAGCCGGGCAAAGGAGATCGCCTTGGCCCACGCGGGACTGTCCGAGAGCGACACCGCCGCTCTGTTTGTAAAGTGGGAGCAAAAGAATGGCGGGCTGCGCTATGAGGTGGAGTTCTACGCCGGCGGCTATGAGTACAACTATGAGATCGACGGCTATACCGGTGCGGTATTGGATTGGGACAAGGAAGCGGACGGGAAGGGTGTCATTGGCGGCGCCGATGGACCCACGGCGATCATCACAGCGGAATATATCTCCCCGGAGGAGGCCAGGGCAGCCGCTTTGGCCCACGCCGGACTTACGGAGAGCGCGGTAAAATACTGCAATGCCTGGGTGGAATACGAGGATGGCCATCCGGAGTGCTACGAGGTGGAGTTTGAGGGAAACGGTATCCAATACAAATACGAGATCGGCCTGTATGACGGCGCGGTGTTGGACTACGAAAGTGAGACGCACGGCTCTGTCACCGGGGCTTCAGATGCCTCCAAGCCAGAGAAGCAGGGCAAAGTCAGTGCCAGCCTTTCAGAGAACGACGCCAAGGCTGCCGCGTTGAACCATGCAGGGGTGATGGAATCTAAGACCTCCCATTGGAAGACCGATTTGGAGGACGAAGATGGCCGTCCGGTGTATGAGGTGGAATTTAAAGCCGGAAATGTGGAGTATCAGTATAAGATCGATGGAACCACAGGAGCCGTGCTGGTCCATGCGAGTGACAAGGATGATTAAAGAGCTTGCGTTTATGAGAATAACGTGTAAAAACCGGTCCCCGGTCCTGATGGACCGGGGACCGGTTTTATCAAGGAAAACTCAGTGGGCGGAGGGAAGGGGATCGTCCACCAGCCGATTGTGGGACAGGTCCGCAAAATGGTAGTAGACCAGCGTCAGCACGCTGCAGACCAGCCATCCGGCAGGATAGCCCATGGCGATGGGCAGAATGGTGTTGGAGATAAAGTTGGCCATAACAAACAGATAGCACTGGCGGAACAGTACAAAGGAGAACAGCATCAGCACCATGGGTACCCGGCTGTTCCCGGCCCCCCGCAGGGCGGCGGAGTATACCTGGTTGATGCAGCACAGGAGATAGAAGGGGGAGAGACAGCGGAGAAACAGGGTGCCGAACTCAATAACAGCGGGTTTGGCGTTAAAAAACTCCACCAGATGGGGAGCGGTGGGCAGCACCAGAAGCATCAGGGCTGTGGTCAGCGCCATGGACAGCGCGCAGGCGGTCCGGGTACCTTTTTTGGCGCGCTCCACCTGTCCGGTGCCCAGATTCTGACCCACAAAGGTGGTGGCGGCCAGAGACAGAGACTGCATGGGCAGGACCATCAGCTGGTCGATCTTGGCATAGGCCGTCCAACCGGACATGCAGTCAGGACCGAAGAAATTGATATAGGACTGAACAAAGACGTTGGAGAAGGAGGTAACTGCCAGCTGGAGGGCCGCCGGGATGCCCACGCCCACGATCTTTTTCAGAATAGGGATGTTGATCCGAAGCTCCTCCAGCCGCAGCTGGACCCAGCCATCGCTTCGGATCATGGTGATCAGGACCAGCAGAGCCGAGATGCCCTGGGAGAAAACGGTGGCGTAGGCCACCCCAGCCACCCCCAGATTCAGTACAATAACAAAGGTCAGGTCCAGCACGATGTTCAGTACCGCGCAGAGCACCAGGAAGTAAAAAGGCCGCCTGGAGTCCCCCACGGCCCGCAGAATACCGGAACCCATGTTGTACAGCACCAGCCCCAGCATACCTCCGAAATAGATGGTCAAATAGGTGTGGGCCTCTGGATAGACCACGTCAGGCGTCTTCATCAGCCGGAGCATGGAGGGGATGATGAGGATACCGAAAAAGGTGAGCAGGACGCCCAGAAGCAGGGTCATCACAATGGAGGTGTGTACCGTCTCCCGGACCTTGTCCCGCTGCTTGGCGCCGTAGTATTGGGAGATGACCACGCCCGCGCCGCTGGATAGGCCCATGAAGAAGCCAATCAGCATATTGATGATGGGGCCCACAGTGCCCACGGCGGAGAAGGCCTCGTTGCTGACGTAATTGCCCACTACCCAGGTGTCCACGGTGTTGTACAGCTGCTGAAAAATATTCCCTATCAGCAGTGGAAAGGAGAAATTGATCAGATGCCGGACCACGTTGCCGTGGGTCATGTCGACATCATGCTGTTTTCCGGTATGAATTTGTTTCAGGTGAGAATGTTCCATGGGCCGTTTGTGCCTCCGTCAGAAGATTTATGAAAACCAGTGGCCGCGGACGGGATACCTGAAAAGCCGCACGCCGGGGAAACGAGAAAATTATAGCAACAATTGGGAAAAAAGACAAGAGAAGGTAAAAACGCGGCGGACGCCCAGGCGTCCGCCGCGTTTTGGTTCCAAATAAACAGAACCTTACCGTTGGCCGGAGGCGTTTTCCGGTTCCCGGGGGATGTCCTGGGAAACGCGGGGTTCTTCCACGGACGCCCCGGAAGCGTCAGGCTGAGCTTCAAGGGCCTGGGAGCTGTCAGACGCCTCCGGCTCCTGTTCCTGGGGGACGGCGGGGTCGGCTGGCTCCCCTTCCGGTGCGGAGGTGGGGGACTGAGAAGCGGTGCTGTCGCTTGGGGCCTCCCCTTTTAAAACGCCTTGGACCACCCAGCGGGTGTCGTGGCCGTTTCCGGTGCAGGTGGAGAGCGTGACGATCCGGTCATAAACGGTGGGCACCACGCCGGTATCAATGACTGACTGCGTCAGACAGAAATCGAGGAAGGCCTGTTTGCTCTGGTCGCTGGAGAAGGAGAGACGGTAGGTGTCTCCGTCCACGCTGACTTCATAGGCGGCAAAGATCTCGTACTTGTGGCTGCCGTTGTCATCGGTGATATAGAGGTAGGGGTGCTTGGCCCAGTAACTCTGGTCCTGATAGGAGTGAAGGGTGCCGAACATGGACCGGTTGTTCATCCGGTGGCCGTATATGATGGTGTTGAAATCACTAAGGTCCCGGCTGTTCTGGCATTCCAAAAAGATGGCCCCAACGGAATTTCGGCTTTTCCGCCAAGTGTGGTTCAGGTAATAGCTGTTGTCGCTGCCCTGGACCAGGGGATAGGACAGCCTGGTGTTGGGGACCAGGATCCAGCCCAATACGTCAGAGTTGACCTCCCGCAAGGCGGAAAAATCCATATTGCGCAGGGCGTCGGCATAGGGGTCCACATATACGGGGGCAGCCTCGTCCGGTTCGGAGGAAGCGGAGGTGGCGGAGGAGGCGGAGGAGGCGGTGGTGCTTCCAGACGGTTCGGGCAAGGAGAGGCCGGGCAGTTCGGTCAGATCTGGGAGCCCCGCCAGTTCTTCCGCCTGAGCGTAGTCCTGATCTCCTTCCTTGTATTGCAGTGCTTTGTAGAGCAGCATGGCGGAACTGCCCAAAAAGGCGAGGGCGAGGACTGCGATAAGGGCGGTGCGCAGCTTACGATTCATGGGGCACCTCATTTCGTTGGGAAAATGGAAGCGGTTTATGGCAATGGGGGCTTTCACTGGGGGAATGGGCCGCGTTTGGTATTACGGCAGACATTATTATAATGCGTACTGAACAAAGCCGCAAGCCTTGAAAGCCAAGTCTTTCAAGGCCAATTGGCTTTGTTCAA
>NZ_JADYUM010000031.1 GCF_021531815.1 Pseudoflavonifractor phocaeensis | reverse complement strand
CCGCCGGCCCGATCCGCCGCCCCCGGACGTGCCCCCCAAGGAGCTGGCCCGGGCCTACGGTCAGGGGCTGAAGGGGATGCGCCTGCGGGTCATTTTCCTGTTTCTGCTGTCCGTGGCCGCCCTGGTCCAGCTGCTGGTGCCGGCGGTGGGGCTGGTTTGGCTGCCCCCCCTGGACGACAGCCGGCTCCAAAACGCCGCGGCCGCGGGGCTGATGGCCCTGGGGCTGCTGCTGGGGATCGACGAGGTCCTGAACGGCCTGAAGCGGGCCTTCCGGGGCAAGGTGGGGATGGATACCCTCGCCGCCCTGTCCGCCCTGTTCACCCTGGCCGACGGCGTTATGCTGACCCTGCTACCCAACGAGACGGGCCGTCTGCCCTATACGGTGGTGGCTCTGACGGGGCTGTGGCTCAGTCTTCACGGTACTTATCACAAAAAATGCGGCCTGCGCCTGTCCTGCCGGACGGCCGCCGCCGCCGCCGAACCCTACCGGGTGACCCTGGACGAGGGAAAGTGGAATGGCCGGGACACCTACGCGAAATGGTCGGGCACCGCCGAGGGCTTCGGCAGTCAGATCCAGAGCGACGACGGGGCCCAGCGGATCTTCCGGCGGGTCTGCCCCCTGCTGCTGCTGGGCGACCTGCTGCTGGCCCTTCTGGCCACCGTGGCCGCCGGACGCCCGGAGAACCTGGTATGGGGGCTGTCCGCCCTGTTTACCGCCACCGCCGCCTTTGGCGGCTCCCTGGCCTATGGCCGCTCCTTCCACAAGGTGGCCCGCCGCCTGGTCCAGAGCGGCGCCGCCCTGGCGGGCTGGCCCGGAGTGGCCGGCTCCAGGCGGGGGGACCGGGTGCTCATCACCGATACCGACCTGTTTCCCCCGGGCTATGTGGAGATGAACGGCTACAAGGTGCTGGGGGACTTCCCCATGGAGCGGGTGGTGGCCTATACGGCCACCCTGATCCGGGATTCCGGCAGCGGCCTGGCCAAGCTGTTCCACGACCAGCTCCGGGCCCTGGGCGGCCTGATGCGCAACGCCGACCGGCTGTGCTGCTATGAGGGAGGAGGCCTGTCCGCCAACATCCGGGGCGACCAGGTCCTGGTGGGCTCCGCCGCCTTCATGAATCTGATGGACATTACCCTGCCCGTGGGCCTGAACGTGAAAAACGCCGTGTTCTGCGCCATCAACGGGGAGCTGGCGGGTATCTTTGCCCTGAGCTACGTCCTGCCTGACACCGTGTTCCCCTCCCTGGAGGAGCTGATGCGGGAGAAGGTGGGGCCAGTGCTGGCTACCCGGGACTTCAATTTGATCCCCGCCATGCTCCACCAGCGGTTCAAGTTGGCGGCGGACAAGATGGACTTTCCCCCGGTGGAGCGCCGCCGGGAGCTGTCCGACCCGGAGCAGCCCCATGGGGAGACCCTCACCGCCCTGCTGTGCCGGGAGGGCCTGTTCCCCTTTGCCGAATCCGTCACCGCCGCCCGGCGGCTGCGCCGGGCCACCCG
The DNA here is from genome assembly GCF_021531815.1 of Pseudoflavonifractor phocaeensis. Taxonomy (GTDB): domain Bacteria; phylum Bacillota; class Clostridia; order Oscillospirales; family Oscillospiraceae; genus Lawsonibacter; species Lawsonibacter phocaeensis_A. The sequence continues at coordinate 9,772 of NZ_JADYUM010000031.1, read as the reverse complement.
AATGGGGGCTGTGCTGTGCTGTCTGGGCTCCGGGTTGGGGATGCTGCTGTGCGCCTATCTGGTGTCTGTGCCGGCCTATGGCTCCCTGTCCCCTCTGAACCTGCTGGTCTATATGCTGACCTGGCTGGGGCCGGTGTGGTTCCTGTCCGGCTGGGTACACCGGTTCTGATCGGAAACAAAAAACCTCCGGAAGCTGGCTTCCGGAGGTTTTTGTATGCAGACAGGGGCCGCTCAGCGGAATTTCCACACCAGCCAGCCCAGCAGGACAGCCTGGAGGACCAGCAGCAGGGGGAAACCGAAGCGGAAATACCAGTGCTTGGTCTTGTGCCGGAAGGTCCGCATCCCCAGGACCCCGCCCAGGGCGCCGCCCAAAAGGGCGGGGAGGAACAGGGCTTTTTCCGAAATGCGCCAAGTGCCCCGCTTAGCCCGGCGCTTGTCCGCCCCCATGACCAGGAACGCGGCCAAATTGACCAGCAGCAGGTACAGCCCCAGCAGCTGCCACAGTTCTTTGGACACCGGATCACCTCCTCTGGGTCGGGTTTGGACACAGTGTACTCCGCCTGGAGGAAAAAGACAAGAAAAATCTGTCTTCCGGAAACCTTCATGGAAATTTCATGGACTTTTTGTTTGCTCCATGGTAAAATATAACGATCGCGGCCGGAGAACCCGGCCGGAGCAACCAACGACCGTGGAGTGAATGGCTTGAAAACAGAAATTTTAGGCGTACAGTTTGATAACCTGACCCAGCGGGAGGCCGCCCAGCGGGGGGCCGAGCTGCTGGCGGAGGATCAATTTCATTATGTGGTCACCCCCAACCCGGAATTTCTTCTGGCGGCGGAGCGGGACCGTGAGTTTATGGACGTGCTCAATGGGGCGGACCTGGTGCTGCCCGACGGCATCGGGGTGGTCTATTCCGCCAAGATTTTGGGCACACCGTTAAAAGAGCGGGTGCCCGGCATCGAGTTTGCGGAAGCGATGCTGGCCTGCCTCAACGGGCGGAAGGGGCGGCTCTATCTGCTGGGAGCCAAGCCCGGCGTGGCCCAGGAGGCGGGACGCCGCATCCTGGAGCGGTATCCGGACATTGTCCTGTGCGGCACCCACGACGGCTACTTCAAGGATGACGAGGCCGTGCTGCTGGAGGTGGCCGCCGCCCAGCCTGACCTGCTGTTCGTCTGCCTGGGCGCCCCCAAGCAGGAGAAGTGGATGGCCCGCTGGGGCCGCCACACGGGAGCCCGGCTGGCCATCGGCCTGGGGGGCTGTCTGGATGTGTTCGCCGGCAATGTGGAGCGGGCCCCCGAGTCCTGGCAGAAGCTGGGCCTGGAGTGGGCCTACCGGCTGAAAAAGGAGCCTAAGCGCATCGGCCGCATGGCCAAGCTGCCCCTGGTGCTGGTGAAGGCCGCCGGGGAGCGGGTCAAGGGGGGCAAGGACTGATGGCCGGAAAGCTGATCGTCTTTGAGGGCACCGACGGCTCAGGCAAGTCCACCCAGTTCCGGGCTCTGTGCCAGCGGCTGGATGGTATGGGGAAGGAGTACCAAAAACTGGTCTTTCCCCAGTACAGCGAACCCTCCTCGGCCCTGATCCGCATGTACCTGGGGGGCGAGTTTGGGAAAAATCCCGCCGACGTGAATCCATACGCGGCCTCTGCCTTCTACGCTGTGGACCGCTACGCCTCCCTGAAAAAGGTGTGGGGGGACTGGTATGAGGGGGGAGGACTGGTCCTCACAGACCGCTATACCACCTCCAACGCCGTCCACCAGGCGGTGAAGTGCGCCCCAGCGGACCGCCCCGCTTTCCTGCGGTGGCTGGACGACTTTGAACACAACAAAATGGGTCTGCCCCGGCCCGATCTGGTCCTCTATCTGGACATGCCCACGGACAAGGCCGTGGAGCTGCTCCGGAGCCGGGAGGCGGCCACCCACACCCAGGCCGACATCCACGAACTGGACACCGGCTATCTGGCCGCCTGCCGGGAAAGCGCCCTCCAGGCCGCCCAGGTGCTGGGCTGGAAAACGGTCTCCTGTCTGGACGAGGGGGGCACTCTGCGCTCCATCGGGGATATACACGAGGAGATCTGGTCTTTGGCGGCTCCCCTGCTGTGAGCCGTTCCGGGAAAGGAGATTGGTATGGTCTATATCCTGCTGGCCCCCGGCTTTGAGGAGGCGGAGGCCCTGGTCCCCGCCGACCTGCTGCGCCGGGCGGGCATCGAAGTGGCCCTCACCGCCCTGGAGGGGGAGGAAGTGACCGGTGGACATCAGATCACTGTGCGAGCCGACCTGTCCCTGGACCAGGTGGACCTGGACCGGGCGGACATGGTGGTCCTGCCCGGCGGCGGGGTTGGGGTCCGGAACCTGGGCCGGTCCGCCGCGGTGGAGGGCCTGGTCCGGGAGGCCGCGGCCCGGAACATCCCCCTGGCCGCCATCTGCGCCGCTCCCACCCTCTTGGGCCGCTGGGGCCTGCTGGAGGGAAAGCGGGCGGTCTGCTACCCGGGAATGGAGGACCAGCTGACCGGGGCCCGGGTGTGCAGGGATTCCGGCGCGGTGGAGGACGTCAGACTGGTCACAGGCCGGGCGGCCGGCTCTGCCTTCGACTTTGGATTAAAATTAGTGGAGGTCCTGTCCAGCACGGACAAGGCCCGGGAGGTGCGCCATGCCGTTCACTATGGCTGAGGAGAAAAAGCATCTGCGCCAGCAGGTGCGCAAAGAACTGGCCGCCCTGACGCCCCAGGAGCTGCGGGCCAGTGATGACGCTCTGTTCGCCAGATTTCTAGCCCTGCCCCAGGTTCAGGAGGCCAAGACCATCTTCGCATTCTGGGGCATCCCCGGCAAGGAGCCCGAGACCGGACGCCTGGTGGAGACCCTGACGGCCCAGGGCAAGCGGATGGGTCTGCCCCGGATGCTGCCGGAGCACCAGATGGAGGTCCGGCTGTATGACCCGGCCATCCCCATGAACTCAGCGGCCTTCGGAATCCAGGAGCCCAGCACCGACTGCCTCCTGATCCCCAAGGAGGAGATCGACCTGATCCTGGTCCCCGCGGTGTGCTATGACCGGCAGGGCTACCGCCTGGGCTTCGGCGGCGGCTATTACGACCGCTGGCTGGAGCATTTCGGCGGTTTCCGGGTGGGCCTGTGCCGCCGGGCCGTCCTCCGGGACAAGGTGCCCACCGAGGCCCACGACAGCCGGGTGGACTTGCTGCTCACCGAGGACGAGAGCCTGTCCTGAGTCCTGACAAAAGGAAGAGCGGGACCGGAGTCCCGCCCTTGCCCGGACTTACTCAGCAGCAGCCGCAGTTGTTGTCACAGCCGCAGTTGTTGTCGCAGCCGCCCCAGTTCCCGCCGCCGCAGCAGCAGAACAGGATGATGATCAGGATGATGATCCACAGGCAGCCGCCGCAGCCGCCGCCCCAATTGTTGTTTCCACAGCACATGTAGTTTCACCTCACTTGATTTGCGGAGCCTTCGTTCCGCGATTCTGTACTATTCTATGGATACCCCCTGTCCCCGGTGACGGGAAGGGGGCGTGTTAGGAGCTGACCCTATGGCATCAGAACGAAGAAGCGATACGAGACGGGACCGGCGGGAGGACCGGACGGCGGAGCGCCGCCCTGCACGCAGGCGCCGCCGCTCCGCGGAAGCGGTGATGGGCCTTGCGGCCATCTATGTAATCATGGTCATCGGCGTTTCCATCCTGCTGGCCTGTGTGGGCTGGATCGCCGCCAACGACGTGCTGGCACTGAACAAAGAGGCGAAGGAGGCCACCGTGACCATCACCAAGGAGGACTCCTTCGACGACGTGGCCAAGCTGCTGGAAAAAGAGGGCCTGATCGAGTATAAGTCCCTGTTCAAGCTCTTTGCCTCCATCACCGGAGGCAAGGATAAAGTGGCCCCCGGTACCTACACCTTGAACACCGACATGGACTACCGGGCCCTGCTGTCCGGCATGAGCATCAACTCCTCCACCAAGGCGGAGGTGACCGTCACCATCCCCGAGGGCTATTCCCTGGCCCAGGTTTTCCAGCTGCTGGAGGACAAGGGCGTGTCCACCGTGGAGGAGCTGACGGAGGTGGCCGCGGAGCACGACTACAACTTCTCCTTTCTGAAGGACATCCCCCTTGGGGACGCCAACCGCCTGGAGGGCTTCCTCTACCCCGACACCTACCAGTTCAATACCCCCCACAGCGCCCTATACGCCATCAACAAGATGCTGGTCAACTTCGACCAGAAGTATTCCGACGAGCTGCGCGCCAAGGTGGCGGAGAGCGGCTACTCCGTCCAGGAGCTGCTGACCATCGCCTCCCTCATCGAGAAGGAGACCGACGGCACCGACCGGACCAGGATCGCCTCGGTCATCTATAACCGCCTGGACAATCCCAACGCCGGCACCGTGGGCTTCCTCCAGATTGACGCCACCCTGGCCTATATCAACGGCGGAAAGGTGCCCACCGAGGCGGACAAGGCGATCGACTCCCCCTACAACACCTACAAGTACAAGGGCCTGCCCCCGGGCCCCATTGCCAACCCCGGTCTGGAGTCCATCCAGGCGGCCCTGAACCCGGAGAAGACGGACTACTTCTATTACGCCCTGGGGGACGACAACGTCCACCACTTCTTCAAGAATTATGACGAGATGCAGCGGTTCCTGGCGTCTCAGGAGCGGTACAAGAAATAAAAAAAGACACACAGGGCAAGGGCGGCTGCCCTTGCCCTGTGTCCCTGTCAGGAAGGAAAGAGATCATGAGAGACAAGCCCATCGAACTGCTGGCCCCCGCCGGGGATATGGAGCGGCTGCGGATGGCGGTGGCCTACGGGGCCGACGCCGTCTATCTGGCGGGGACCATGTACGGCATGCGCTCCTTCGCCGGCAATTTCACCCCGGAGGAGCTGGCGGAGGCGGTGAAGCTGTGCCGGGCCCATGGGGTCCGGGTCCATGTCACCTGCAACACCATGCCCCGGAACGAGGAGATCGCCTGCCTGCCGGAGTGGCTGGAGTACCTGAACGACCTGGGGGTGGACGCCCTGATCCTGGCCGACGTGGGGGTGCTGTCCCTGGCCAAGAAGTACGCCCCCAAGGTCCAGTGCCACATCTCCACCCAGGCCAGCATCGTCAATTACGTCACCGCCCGGGCATGGTACGACCTGGGGGCCGGCCGGGTCATCCTGGCCCGGGAGCTGTCCCTGGAGGAGATCCGGGAGATCCGGGCCAAGACCCCCAGGGAGCTGGAGCTGGAGGCCTTTGCCCACGGGGCCATGTGTGTCAGCTACTCGGGGCGGTGCCTGCTGTCCAACTACATGACGGGTCGGGACTCCAACCGGGGGGCCTGCGCCCAGCCCTGCCGCTATAAGTACGCCCTGGTGGAGGAGAAGCGCCCCGGGGAGTATTTCCCCATCGCCGAGGACGAGCGGGGCACCTACATCATGAACTCCAAGGACATGTGTATGATCGACCATGTGCCCGAGCTGATGGAGGCGGGATTGGACTCCCTGAAGCTGGAGGGACGGGCCAAATCGGCCTATTACGCCGCCATCGTCACCGGGGCCTACCGCCACGCCATCGACGCGGCGGCGGCGGGGGAGCCCCTGGACCCAGTGTGGCGGGACGAGGTGGAGCATATCAGCCACCGGCACTACTCCACCGGCTTTTTCTACGGCCAGCCCGGCCAGTTCGTTGAGGACTCCCGGTATATCCGGGACTGGCAGATTGTGGCCAAGGTCCAGTCCTGCGATGAGACCGGGAGAGCGGTGCTGACGCTGAACAACAAGTTTGCCCTGGGGGACGAGCTGGAGCTGGTGGGCCCCGATGTCCGGCCCCAGACCCTGCGGGCGGAGGCCCTGTGGGACCGGGAGGGCAACCCCCTGGAGGAGGTCCGCAAGCCCCAGATGGAGTTTGTCATGGACCTGCCCCGGCCGGTGCCGCCCCTGTCCCTGCTGCGGCGGCAGGCCGATTTGACACCCTGAGGAGGCGCGTGCATGATACCGACCTATGAGCAGATGGGGGACTGGCTGGAGGAGATCGCCCAGGACTTCCCCGAGGCCTTTTTTGAAGAGCTGGACGGCGGCATCCAGCTGGAGGAGGCGGCCCTCCCCGACCCGGACTTTCCCCCGGGGGAGATGTACATCATGGGGGAGTACGTCCACGACATGCTGGGCCGGTACATCCTGCTGTACTACGGCTCCTTCGCCGCCCTGCTGGGGGAGGAGGACGAGGAGGCCTGGAAGGACGAGATCTTCGCCACTGTGGCCCATGAGTTCACCCACCACATGGAGGAGACGGCGGGCCTCCACGCCCTGGATGACAAGGATCTGGAATTTTTGAAGCAGGCGTTGGAGGAGTATGGGGAGGAGTAACGTTCGGGAGGTGTGTTCCCATGGCGGATAGACCTATGGTCCGGGGCCGCTTCGCCCCCAGTCCCAGCGGGCGGATGCACCTGGGCAATGTGTGGTCCTGCCTGCTGGCCTGGCTGTCCGCCCGGAGCGCTGGGGGCGGGATGGTCCTGCGGCTGGAGGACCTGGACCCGGACCGCTGTAAAATGGAATACTGCGACCAGGTGATGCGGGACCTGGAGTGGCTGGGCCTGGACTGGGACGGCCAGCCCATGTACCAGAGCAGACGGACCGAAGCCTACGCGGAGGCTTTCCGTTCGCTGGAGCGGCAGGGCCTGGTCTACCCCTGTTACTGCACCCGGGCGGAGCGGCTGGCCGTTTCCGCCCCCCACCGCTCCGACGGCGGGACGGTGTACGACGGCCGGTGCCGCCGCCTGTCCCCGGGGGAGCGGGAGGCGCTCGCCAGGACCCGTCGGCCCGCCTGGCGGGTGCAGGTACCGGAAAAAACCATTACATTCCGCGATTTATTGCAGGGAGAATACAAAGAGGAGTTACACCGGGACTGCGGAGACTTTATCCTCCGCCGGTCCGACGGGGTGTACGCCTACCAGCTGGCGGTGGTGGTGGACGACGGGGCCATGGGGGTCACCCAGGTGGTCCGGGGGAGCGACCTGCTGGACTCCACCCCCCGGCAGCTGTGGCTTCAGGAGGTCCTGGGCCTGCCCCATCCGGCCTACGGCCATGTTCCCCTGCTTCTGGCCCCCGACGGCCGCCGCCTGGCCAAACGGGACCGGGACCTGGAGCTGGGCCAGCTCCGGGAGACATATACCGCCCCCGAGCTGGTGGGCCGTCTGGCTTTCGCTGCCGGGCTCCTTCCGGAGTACGCTCCGGTCACCCCGCGGGAACTGCTGCCCTTGTTCAACTGGGACAGGGTGCCCCGGGGAGACATGGTGTGTTTCCTGCCGGCAGATGGAAACGGTCCGGAAATATAAAAGATACCCCCGCCTGTTGGAAGCAGGCGGGGGTGCGTTTTTATAACAATCACACTGATTTAATGGGATTGGCTCTGGGCACATTCGGCGGCGTATTCTCCCCGGAAGTATTGGAGGAAGATAATGCTGGAGATCAGGAAGGAAAGCAGGTCGCAGGTGGCCTGGGTGGCCACCAGACCGGACAGGTCGAACAGGTGGGACAGGAGGAAGACCAGGGGGATGCACAGCCCCTGTCGGCAGACGGCCAGGATGGTGGCCCGCCAGGACTTGCCCAGAGATTGGAAAAACATGTTGGAAAAGACGGCGATGGCTCCCAGGGGCAGGGTGAAGCACTGGAACCGAAGGGCACGGACGCCGATCTCGATGACCAGGGGGTCGTCCCGGAAGAAGGTGATGATGGGGGTGGTGAACAGCAGACCCAGAATAGCGGCCGCAGTAAGAATGGCGGTACAGGTCTTGATGGAGAAGGTCAGGGCCTCTTTCATCCGGTCCATGCGGCCGGCGCCGTAGTTATAGCCCAGCACGGGCTGGAACCCCTGGCCGAAGCCGATGATGATGGAATTGACCACCATGAATACCTTGGTGACGATGGCCAGGGAGGCCACGGCGGCGTCGCCGTAGATCCGGGCGTTGTAGTTGACCGCCATGGTGGACAGGCTCAGGACCCCCTGCCGGAAGAAGGAGGGCATGCCCTGTTTCAGAATGGCCAGATAGACCCGGGGGGTCCGGGCCACACAGGCGGGGCTGACCCGCAGGTCGCTGCGCTTGAAGGCGAAGAAGGAGGACAGAATGGTCAGGCTGACACACTGGCTCAGCAGGGTGGCCGCGCCGGCCCCGCCGATCCCCATTCCGAACACAAAAATGAAGATGGGGTCCAGGATCATGTTCAAAATGCCGCCGGTAGCCAGGCCCATGACGGACAGGTTGGCCTTCCCCTGCCAGCGCAGCAGGTTGTTCAGGGTGAAGGACAGGATCATCACAGGGGCGCCCAGGAGGATGTACTGGGCGTAGTCCAGGGCGTAGGGGTAGATGGTGCTGGTGCTGCCCAGCAGCCAGATCAGCTCCCGCAGATTCAGCAGGCCCACAGCGGCCAGGGTAAGGCCCAGCACCAGGGCGGTCAGGACGGCGCTGGAGGCGTAGGTGTCGGCTTCCTTCTTGTTGCCCTGGCCCAGCAGACGGGAGGCGATGGAGCCGGAGCCCATGCCCACGGTAAAGCCCACGGCCTGGATGATGGACATAATGGAGAAGACAACACCCACCGCGCCCGAGGCGCTGGTGTTGATCTGGGAGACGAAGTAGGTGTCCGCCATGTTGTAAATGGAGGTGACCAGCATGCTGATGATGGTGGGTACCGCCAGCCCGCCTACCAGGACGGGGATGGGGGTCTCCAGCATTTTTTGCCGCTGATCGGGGCGCTCTTTGGAAACGTGGGAGTTGAGATGGGGCAAAGAACTCACTTCTTTCTGTCAGTGAAAAAACCGCCCCGGCGCCGCCGCGCCGGAACGGAGCAAATATGTTTTTTATTATTTTATACCCCCTTTTTTCCCAAGGCAAGGGGGAAAAACAAAAAAGGACCGCTGCGCGCCGCAGCGGTCCGAAGAAAATGCCGGATCAGAAGGACAGGCCCAGCCCGCCGGTGAGCTTAGACATGGTCTCGGAGGCGTCCGCGTCAGCGGCACGCATGGCCTCGTTGACGGCGGCCACGATCATGTCTTGGAGCATCTCCACATCGTCGGGGTCCACGGCCTCGGGGTCGATGGTCAGGGCCTTCAGCTCGTGCTTGCCGTTGACCACAGCGGACACCACGCCGCCGCCGGCGGCGGCCTGATACTCCTTCTCCTGGAGCTCCTGCTGCATCCGCATCATGTCCTGCTGCATCTTCTGGGCCTGCTTGAGCATGTTCATGTTCATGCCGCCGCCCATGCCGGGCATCCCCCGGCCGCCATAGCCTTTTGCCATAGGTACATAACTCCTTTACTGTTGGATTTTATCACGTATCCATAAAATGGTATTACTGAATCACGATGTTGTCAAACTGTTCCCCGAAGGCCAGAAGCTGGTCCAGGGCATCCTCCGCCGGGGCCTCGGGCTGGGGAGCGGGAGGCAACTGGGGGGCGTCCTCCGCCGGGGGCTTTCCGGTGACCACGCTGACCCGGGGCTGTCCGCCGAAGGCGGCTGCGGCCGCCTGGGTCAGGCCCTCCAGAACGGCGGGCTTGTTCAGCATGGAGCGGGTGAACTCAGTGTCCGTCCACAGGGTGAGCAGGCCGTTTTTCCAGACTCCGGTCACCTTGGCGGGGTTGTTCAGATAGGGGAGGACGGAGGGGGATACCTTGCCCCGCAGGCCCGCGGCGAAGGAGGGCCAGAAGGCACGGTCGCCGCCGGAAGCGGGGGCGGGAGCGGGCGCGGGAGACTTTGCCGCCGCCTGCTGGGGCGCGGGCACGGGACGGGGCGGCGGTGCGGGAC
>NZ_JADYUM010000030.1 GCF_021531815.1 Pseudoflavonifractor phocaeensis | reverse complement strand
GGACGGGGCACTGGGCGGGGGCGGCGGTGGAGGTGACCACCCAGCCGCAGTGCAGGCAGGTCCACTGGACCTCCACCTCCGAGCAGAACAGCTGCTCCTTTTCCAGCAGGTCGGCAAACCGGCCGAACCGGTCTCCGTGGGTCTGCTCCACCCTGGCGATGTTTTCAAAGAGCTTGCCCACCAGGGGGAAGCCCTCGGACATGGCGGTGTCGGCAAAGTGCTTGTAGTCGTGCTCCCACTCCTGGTACTCGTTGTGCTGGGCGGCCCGCAGGTAGTCCAGCAGGTCCGAGTAGAGGTCCACGGGGTAGGTCCCGTCCACCCGGATGGTCTGGCCGCCCAGGTCGTGGAGCTGGCGGTAGAACTGCTTGGCGTGGGACTTCTCCTGTTCGGCGGTGAACAGGAAGATCCCCTGGATGACGGCCAGCCCCGCCTTGTGGGCGATGCCGGCGGCGATGGTGTAGCGGTTCCGGGCCTGGCTCTCCCCGGCAAAGGCCCGCATCAGGTTTTCCTTAGTCTGGCTGTGGAGAAAAGCCTGGGTCTGATCGGACATAACAGCGCCTCCTTGGTGCAGAATATGGATGCACAGCCAGTATGCCCCGGAACGGAGGCGTTCACTCCCCCGCCTGCCAATTCTTTTCCCGCTTTTTTTGGCCTTTTCCTTGCCTTTTTCCCCGGGGCGCATTATAATAGGGACAACCTGGGGTGTCTTGTCACCCTCTTTTTTTAAGGAGGCTTCCCTGCCATGAAGGCCAAAACGAACCTGACCATGCTGTGCGATTTTTACGAGCTGACCATGGCCAACGGCTATTTTCAGACCGGCCTGAAGGACCGGATCTGCTACTTCGACGTATTTTACCGCTCCGTGCCCGACAAGGCCGGCTTCTCTCTGGCCGCCGGCCTGGCCCAGGTGGTGGAGTATATCCAGGACCTGCGGTTTGACGAGGAGGACATCGCCTACCTCCGCTCCAAGGGCTGCTTTAGCGAGGAGTTTTTGGACTTCCTGCGGAACTTTAAGTTCACCGGCGACATCTGGGCCGTCCCCGAGGGCACCCCGGTCTTCCCCGGCGAGCCCCTGCTCACCGTCCGGGCCCCCGCCATTCAGGCCCAGTTTGTGGAGACCTTCATCCTGCTGACTCTGAACCACCAGAGCCTCATCGCCACCAAGTCCAACCGCATCGTCCGGGCCGCTGAGGGCCGCCCTGTGGCGGAGTTCGGTTCCCGCCGGGCCCAGGGCGCCGACGGCGCCCTGCTGGGTGCCCGGGCCAGCTATATCGCCGGCTGCTCTGCCACCGCCTGCACCATGGCCGACCAGCGCTACGGCTCCCCTGCCACCGGCACCATGGCCCACTCCTGGGTCCAGATGTTCCCCGACGAGTACACCGCCTTCAAGACCTACTGCGAGCTGTACCCCACCAACGCCACCCTGCTGGTGGACACCTACAACGTGCTCAAGTCCGGCGTGCCCAACGCCATCCGGGCTTTTAAGGAAGTGCTCCTGCCCAAGGGCATCACCAAGTGTGGCATCCGCCTGGACTCCGGCGACCTGACCTACCTGTCCCAGAAGGCACGCCAGATGCTGGACGAGGCCGGCCTCACCGAGTGCAAGATCTTCGCCTCCAACGCCCTGGATGAGTACATCATCCGGGACCTGGTCCGCCAGGGGGCCCGCATCGACTCCTTCGGCGTGGGCGAGCGGCTCATCACCTCCCGGTCTGAGCCGGTGTTCGGCGGCGTGTACAAACTGGCCGCCATCGAGGATGACCAGGGCAACATCATCCCCAAGATCAAGATCAGCGAGAACCCCGCCAAGATCACCACTCCCCACTTCAAGAAGGTGTACCGCATCTTCTCCAAGGACACGGGCAAGGCGGAGGCCGACCTGATCTGCCTCCACGACGAGGAGTTCGACTTCGACCAGCCCCTGGAGCTCTTCGACCCCGACGCCACCTGGAAGCGGAAGGTGTTTACCGACATCGAAGCCAAGGAGCTGCTGGTGCCCATCTTCCAGGGGGGCGAGCTGGTGTATGACGTCCCCGACCTCCAGACCAGTCGGGCCTACTGCCAGCGGCAGGTGGACGCTCTGTGGGACGAGGTCAAGCGCTTCGAAAACCCCCACAACTACTATGTGGACCTGTCCCAGAAGCTGTGGGACATCAAGCAGTCCCTGCTGAACAGCCACGAGATGTAACAGGTACGCCCCGTCCGGCCTATGGCCGGACGGGGCGTTTTTTGCTGCGGCGGGGGTGCGGCCCGGTGGGGCATCGGGCCCTACGGGGCTGGTCTGGATGTATGACACGGGCGGCCACATGGGGCCGCCCTTACGGCGGGGAGGGGACCAAGCGCGCAAGGAAACGGCTTGCCACGTCCGCCGGGACCGGAGCGGCGGACCAGCCGCTTTGGGTAGGGCGGGGGCTTGCCCCCGCCGTGAAAAAATCCCGCCCCGGCCTACCCGGCTGGGGCGGGATCCCATTATTCAGGGCTCAGGCTTCCTGGTACAGCTCCAGAATGGCGCCGTCCTTCCACACGAAGGCCAGGCGGTCGCCCTTGTCGTTGGCGGGCATGGGGCCGCAGATGACGCTGTCGGCGTCGGCGATGTACTTCTCCAGATCGTCCACCTTATAGGCCACGTGGGGGTTGCGGTGGATCTCCTCGGGGAAGGGGGTGCCCTCCTCGAATTTCAGGTACTCGATCTTGTAGTCGTAGTCGTCCACGTTGCTGACCCAGAACTTGGCCCCCTCGTTGTAGACCATGCCGGGCTTGCGGTTGGTGACAGGGATGCCGATATGCATATACTCAGCGGACATAACGCTTCCTCCAATACCGTTTGTTTTCGAATGCCGGGCCGGGGACGGTCCGGTCAGCCGTTTTTGATGGTCTCGTAGACCTCCAGAGCCTGCTGGGCGGTGTAGCCCTCGTGGACCACCTTGCCGATGGCGGCGGCCATGCCGGCGGGGCAGTCGGACTGGAAGATGTTCCGGCCCATGTCCACGCCGTGGGCACCCTCAGCGATGGCCCGGTAGGCCATCTCCAGGGCCTCCAGCTCGGGCAGCTTCTTGCCGCCGGCGATGACGATGGGCACCGGACAGGCGGCGGCCACCCGCTCAAAGCCCTCGCAGTAGTAGCTCTTCACCACGTTGGCGCCGTTCTCCGCCAGCACCCGGGTGGCCAGCTGGAAGAATTTTTCGGTGCGCTCCATCTGCTTGCCCACGGCCACCACGCCCAGGGTGGGGATGCCGTATTTGGTGCCCGCGTCGGCGGTGCGGGCCAGCAACTCCAGGGAGCGGGACTCGCCAGGGGCGCCGATGAAGGTCTGGACCGCCATACAGTCGGCGTTCATGCGGATGGCATTTTCAATGTCGCAGGCGATGCCGCCGCCGTTGGACATGTCGTCATAGAGGACGGTGGAGTCATAAGTGACGCGGACGCACTTGGCCACCTGGGCGGCGGGAGAGATGCAGGAGCGGATAACGCCCTTGGTGCCCATAAGCACGTTGACATAGGGGATCAGGGGCGGGATCACCAGGTCGATGCGCTCCAGCCCGGCGGTGGGACCCATGATGTAGCCGTGGTCGAAGGCCAGCATGACGGTGTTGCCCGACTTGGGATCAAACAGCCGGGAGAGGCGGTTCTGCATGCCCCAGTCACAGTGGGCGGCGCCCTTTACGTAGAAGCCATCCATCACCGGCGGCACGTCCAGATGGTAGTCGTGGGCCGCCTTGTTTCCAATGTTGTCGGCCATGGCTTACTCCTTGCTGTAGGCGGGGGTGTGGCAGGGAGTGTTCCACAGGCGGAGGGTCTCCTCGTCCCACTTGGCGATGTTCATCTGGAAGCCGCCGGCCTCCTGAACCGTGAGGATCTCGCCCACCATGTTGGCTACCACTTCCACGCCCTTGGCCTTCAGGAACTCCACGGTGTCCTTGAACAGCACCAGCATCTCCATCATGGTGGTGGCGCCGCAGCCGTTGATCATGACAAAGGCCTTGTCGCCGGCCTTTAGGTCCAGATTCTTGCACAGGGCCTCGGCCACAGCGTCCACAGTGTCTTTGGAGGAGGCCATGGGCACCCGGATGCCGCCGCCCTCGCCGTGCTGGCCGGCGCCGATCTCCATCAGGTCGGTCTCCCCCAGGTCGCCGAAGGACATGCCGTTCTGGGGATGGGTGGCGTCGGTGGATTTGACGGTGATGGAGGCCATGTTGTCGGCGTAGTGCTGGGCGATCTCGGCCACCTCGTCCAGGGTCTTGCCCTCCCGGGCGGCAGCGGCGGCGATGTGGTACAGGGCCACCGCGCCGGCCAGGCCGCGCTTGTTGTCCTCGCCGTTGGGATCGTACTGGATCTCCTCGCCGGTGACCACCTGGCGCACGTTGAGGCCGGCCTTCTTGGCCAGCTTCATGGCCTGCTTGCCCGCCAGCTGGTCGCCGGCGTAGTTCAGAGTCAGCAGCAGGACGCCGTGGCCCTTGTCGGCCAGCTTCATGGCGTCAAAGACCAGCTGGCCGTTGGGGGCGGCGAAGATGTCCCCCACCGCCTGGACGTCCAGCATGCCCTTGCCCACGAAGCCCGCCTGGGCGGGCTCGTGGCCGGAGCCGCCGTAGGCGGCGATGGCCTCGCTGGCGGGGATCAGGGCGTCCATCATGGTCTTGTCCCCCACCTTGGCGCCGGACATGTCGTCGATCTCCTCAAAGGCCTTGGCGAAGATGGCCTTGAGTCCGGCCACATCGATCTCCTCGCCCTCGGGGGCCTCCTCCTGCATGCCGTCCAGCCAGGTGTTCCACAGGGGGACGGCGCTGCCGCCGTTCAGGGACATGACCGCCATGGCGGCGTCGTCCAGCATGGACTGGATGCCGCCCTCCGACTCCTCCACCGCGGCGGTGATGGCTTTGGCGATCTTGGTCATGGTAAGGCCGTGGTCGGCGTCGCCGAATTTGGAGTCGATGGCGGTGAGCTCCGCCTCGGCGGCGATGACGGCCGCGCCGGCGTGCTTCAGCCGCGCCGCGAATTCGCTTTTTGTCATAGGGTTTCACCTCCTCTTATTTGTCAGTTTGACTGTTACATCTGTGCATAAATGTTACATCAAAGAGCGGTAAAAATCAATGCGGCTTGGTTCTTTTCTCTGTATTTGATAGATTAATATTCAGTATTTTATTTAAAATGCTCAAAAAATAACTTCCCGGCGAGAGAAAATCTCGCACGGGAAGTTACATATGTTAATTCTGGCCGAACAGTGTCTGCGCCAGCGACGCCCGGGCCACGATGTGGGTGAAGACTCCGGACCGGAGCGCCCCCCGCAGGGCCTTTGTGCTGGTGTTGGCGGAGCAGACGCCGATGATATTGGGGCAGCGTTTCAGCGTGTCCAGGGGGATCTGGATGGCAAAATCCTGCTCCGACTGGATCACCGTCCCCGCCTCGTTGAAGTAGTAGACCAGCATCCGTCCGCAGGCGTGCTGCTGCTGAAGGAGGCTGCCATACCGGACCAGGGAGGCGAAGTCGGGGCTGGAGGGGTAGTTGCTGATATTGACCAGCGCCGTGTCCAGCCCCTCCCACTGCTGATAGATCTGGCGGTAGACCTCGGTGGAGCACAGCAGCTGCTTCTCCTCCAGATTGTCCGGCAGGGCCGGGAGGTAGAGAAAATGGGGGACCGCGCCCAGCTGCTGGGCCATCAGCCGGACGTTTTCGTTGGACTGGTAATTCCGGGCGGGGATGCTGGCGTTGCCCACCAGGGGGCAAATATCAGTGACGGAGCTGTTCGGCTGGGGGTTCTCCTCCAGCCAGGTCACCAGCTGTCCGATCAGGTATCCCCAACCTACCCCCAGGCTGCGGGTGCCGATCTGCCGGAGCACGTCCACGGCCCCCTGGGAGAGCAGCCGGTTGGTGGCGTCGTCGTCTCCCCCGTCCTCCACCAGAACGCCCCCCTGAATGGAGCTGAACTGCCTCAGCCGGTCCAGCAGGCGCGCGCTCCCAGCCCCGGGCTCATGCACCAGGATCTCCACCACGCCAAGCTCCCGCGCTTCCGTCAGCATCCGGCTGATCAGGGGGCGGGACACCCCCAGCTCATGGGCGATGTCGATCTGCTTCCAGTCCTCCAGATAATAGCGGCGGGCCACATGGGCCAGACGCGCCTGTTTTTCCGGGGTAAGTTCCATCGGTGCCACCTCTCTCTGCGCGGTGTTACATATGTTACTTATACCATAAAATAGGGCGGCTTGCAACAGGGGAAGAAGCTGCGGGGAGAGAACGCCGGGGCGCGGGAGGACAAAAAACGCCCCCTGTCCACGGACAGGGGGCGTTTGGGAGCAAATACAGATTACTGGATGACGCACAGCACCACGGTCAGTACCACCCACAGGATGGCGACCCACTTGGTAGCCTTGGCCAGCTTGGCGTCCACGGTCTTGGCCTTGTTCTTGGACAGGAAGGTGTCGGCGGCGCCGGAGATGGCACCGGAGAGGCCGGCGCTCTTGCCGGACTGGAGCATCACGATCGCCACCAGGGCCAGAGACAGCAACACCTGGATCACAGTAAGCGCCATATTCATACGAGTCATCGTTCCTTTCAAAGCCCTGAGGGCGAAAAATCTGAAATCCGCCCGGGGACCGGACGCAAAGTAAAAGATACCATAAAACCGCACCAAATGCAAGCCCTTTCCGGAAAAAATACACGGAAAAGAAGGAAAACCCGCCGGAACACCGGAAATTGTATCGCTCCGGGCCGGCGGGTACAAGATAGGCGCTGGCTTACAGGACGGCAATGGCCTCAATCTCCACCAGCACGTCCTTGGGCAGCTTGGCCACCTGGACGGCGGAGCGGGCGGGATAGGGCTGCTGGAAGAACTGGGCGTACACCTCGTTCATGGCGGCGAAGTCGTCCATGCTCTTGAGGAAGACGGTGGTCTTGACCACAGCGCCCATGTTGGTGCCGGCCTCGTTGAGGATGGCCTTCAGGTTGGTGAGGGACTGGTGGGCCTGCTCCTGGATGCCGCCCTCCACCACGGACCCGGTGGCGGGATCAATGGGCACCTGGCCGGAGAGGAACAGCAGATTGCCCACCTGGACGGCCTGGGAGTAGGGGCCCAGGGCGGCGGGGGCGTTGGAGGTGGAAATAGCCTGTTTCATCGGATTTGAGCTCCTTTCAAAATAGGAAAATACGGCGTTTCACCGTTAGACCTTGGCCTTCAAGGTCCGGAGGACAGGAGATAGGAAAGGAAACCGTCAGGGTCTCCCTTCTGTTTTATGGATGTAAATTTCAAAAGGTCAAAAAATAGTTTGAAATTTACCCGGCCGTGAAAAGGACACAACCTGTATACAGTGTAACATACCCCAGCGGTAGGTGCAAGAAAAAATCATATGCAATCTTTTGGAGCCGCCGGAGCGTAAAAAGCGGTCCCACGGCGGCAGACCACCTCCAGCCGCCCGGTGTCCGTCAGGTACTCGATAAAAAAGCGGATGTTCCGCTCGAAGCGCAGCGCCCGGTGGGGCTTGTGGGTGAAAAGCTGGTACAGCTGACAGGTGGCCTGGACGATCTGGCTGGCGGTCATGGGCTGGGTGACCAGGGAGAGGATCTCCTCCGCCCGGCGGCGGACCAGCGCCCGGTTCCCGTCGATCAGCTCCTCCACCTCCAGGGGGCCGCATATCCCCCGGTGGGCCATGATGTAGGCGCGGCAGCCGAGCCCCCGCAGCTTTTCCCGGCTGGCTTCGGCCACGGCCTGACTCAGGTTGTAGGGCAGCTTGGCGTTCAGGTATTCCGCGCTGAGCATGGCGTCGGCGGTGTAGCACACGTGGTCCGGCGTGACGGTGCAGATGTGTCCCGCGGAGTGGCCCGGGGTGTGGATGATCCGGAATTCCGCCCCGGCGAAGGAGAAGGGACCGTCTTCGGGGGGAATGAGCACATCGGGGGTATGGACCATGCAGGAGGACTCACGCTCCACCGTTGCGGGGGACAGCAGGAGAAAATAGCACTTTAGGTTGAGAATGTCGGAGCACATCCCCGCCTCCTGGGCGGTGAGGGCTACCGGGATGTGGTACTTTTCCTGAAAGTAGCCGTTGTTGGCGCAGTGGTCCACGTGGGCGTGGGAGCACAGGATGCCCGCCGGAGTCAGTCCGGCGGACAGCAGAGCCTCCTCCAGCTCCTCCCGCTCGGACAGCAGACCCGTGTCCAGAAGGACGCAGCGGCGGTCATCC
Organism: Pseudoflavonifractor phocaeensis; assembly: GCF_021531815.1. Classification (GTDB taxonomy): domain Bacteria; phylum Bacillota; class Clostridia; order Oscillospirales; family Oscillospiraceae; genus Lawsonibacter; species Lawsonibacter phocaeensis_A. The sequence continues at coordinate 3,183 of NZ_JADYUM010000030.1, read as the reverse complement.
ACCTTGTAAAAGGGGATCAGCTCCATGCCCTCGGCCACCCAGGTATTTCCCTCTACTTGTGTCAGCTTCATTGATTGCCTCCCATGATGAGCGCGTTGTTTTGCAGGACTGGGGCAAGCGGCCGCGGCCCCGCGCGGCGGGATGTTCGGAGCAGTCTCCTTGCGGCGGGGACCACAAAGAAAATTTACCGCTGTTCCTCCTGCTTCAGATAGACCATGAGCACCGCCACGTCCGCCGGGGACACCCCGGACACCCGGCTGGCCTGGCCCAGGTTCCGGGGACGGATGGCGTCCAGCTTCTGCCGGGCCTCCAGGCGGATGCCGTGGAGGGACAGGTAGTCCAGACCGGCGGGCAGGGCCCGCTCCTCCAGCCGCTTCATCTCCTCCACCTGGCGCAGCTGCCGGCCGATATAGCCGGCGTATTTCAGGGTGATCTCCGCCTCCCGTACCACCTCGGGGGGCAGGTCCGGCCGGCCGGGGTCGAAGGGGGCCAGTTCCGCATAGGTGATCCTGGGCCGGCGGATCAAGTCGGCCAGCCGGGCCCCGTCCTTCACCGGGGGCTCCCCCTTCTCCTCCAGCAGGGCGGCCAGGGCCGGGGTGGGCGGCGTGCCGGTGTGCTCCAGGCGCTTGACCTCCCGTTCCACCGCCCGGTACTTGTCCAGCACCTTGTGGTATTGTTCCCGGGAAATGAGGCCCAATTCGTAGCCGATGGGGGTGAGCCGCTGGTCGGCGTTGTCCTGGCGGTGGAGCAGGCGGTACTCGGTGCGGGAGGTCATCATCCGGTAGGGCTCGTTGGTGCCCTTGGTCACCAGGTCGTCGATGAGCACCCCGATGTACCCCTGGTCCCGGCGCAGGATCAGGGGCGGCTTTCCCAGGATCTTCAGCGCCGCGTTGACTCCGGCCACGAAACCCTGGACGGCGGCCTCCTCATAGCCGGAGGAGCCGTTGAACTGGCCCGCCCCGTACAGGCCGGAAATTTTCTTGGTCTCCAGGGTGGCCTCCAGCTCGGTGGGGTCCACGCAGTCGTACTCGATGGCGTAGGCGCACCGGGTCATTTCGGCCCGCTCCAGGCCGGGGATGGTGTGGAGCATCTGGATTTGCACCTCCTCCGGGAGGGAGGAGGAAAAGCCCTGGATGTACAATTCCTCGGTATTCAGCCCCATGGGCTCGATAAACAGCTGGTGGCGCTCCTTATCGGGGAAGCGCTCAACCTTGGTCTCGATGGAGGGGCAGTACCGGGGACCGATCCCTTCGATGGTGCCGTCGTACAGGGGGGAGCGGTCCAGGTTGGCCCGGATGATCTGGTGGGTCTTTTCATTGGTATAGGTCAGCCAGCACACCGCCCGGTTCTCCGGGGGAACTTCCGTCTGAAAGGAGAAGCGCAGGCCGTCCTCGTCCCCGGGCTGAAGCTCCATTTTGGAAAAATCTACGCTGCGGGCGTTGACCCGGGGGGGCGTGCCCGTCTTGAACCGGCGGATGGAAAGGCCCAGGTCCACCAGACAGCGGGTCAGAGGCAGGGCGGCGGCCAGTCCGTCGGGGCCGGAGTCCCGGACCACCTCGCCCACAATGGTGCGGCCCCCCAGATAGGTGCCTGTGGCCACCACGGCGGCTTTCACCCGGTAGAGGGCTCCGGTGTGGGTGACCACCCCGGAGACGGCCCCGTTTTCCGTCAAGATCTCCACCACTTCCGCCTGCTTGACCCACAGGTTCTCCTGCTTTTCCAGGGTGTGCTTCATCACCTGCTGGTAGGCACGGCGGTCCGCCTGGGCCCGGAGGGACCAGACGGCGGGGCCTTTGCTCCGGTTCAGAAGGCGGTATTGGATGCAGGCCTTGTCCGCGGCCTTCCCCATCTCGCCCCCCAGGGCGTCCAGCTCCCGGACCAGGTGGCCCTTGCCCGTGCCGCCGATAGCGGGGTTGCAGGGCATGTTGCCCACCGCGTCCAGATTCACCGTGAAGCACAGGGTCCGAAGGCCCATCCGGGCGGCGGCCAACGCGGCCTCAATGCCCGCGTGGCCCGCCCCGATCACAGCAATGTCAAATTGTCCGGCGTTGTAAGTTCTCATCGTCTCAGTCCTCTGCCAGTGTGCGCGGGCCGCGCGGGGTCCCGCAGGTGATAGAAAAGCCTCCGGTGCGAATGAATCGCACCTGCGGCAAAATGGTTTCCTTTGGAAACCATTTACGCGCCATAAGGCGCGTCCCGGCTGCGCCGGGTCCCTTAGTGGCCCGCCCCGATCACAGCAATGTCAAATTGTCCGGCGTTGTAAGTTCTCATTGTCTCAGTCCTCTGCGTCAAAAGACATGTGTGAAACCACAGTTGATTCGCCGGGTATTTTATCACGATTTTGCAGCGGGGACAAGCCCCGCGCCCCGATGATATGGCGGGAAACGCGCGTGTGGGGCGCGTAGCGCCCCCGCTGATTTGCAGGGGGCGGCGTCCCCGGCGGCCTGCCGGGTTTTGCGCCGGCGCGCAAATGGGGAAAACTGCCCGAAAAAACCGGGAATAAACAGGCGGGGCTGTGGATTTTATCTTGAAGGATTCCCGTCAGTTATGGTATACTAGAAAAGTTGATACTGCCCCAGTATACCCTTCCGGGAGCGCGGGGCCGAGCTGGGGAGGTGGACGTCCGTGAAATATAAGAGCTGGAATGTGGCGCCCCCCTGCCCGGAGGCCAGGGCGCTGCTGGAGGAAGCGGGGACGCCGCCCCTGCTGGCGGCGGTGCTGTCTGCCCGGGGAGTCCGGACGCCGGACCAGGCCCGGGAGCTGCTCACGCCGGAGGAGGAGCCTCTGCTGGACCCCATGGGGCTGAAAGATATGGACCGGGCGTCGGCCCGGGTGAAGCTGGCCCTGGAGCGGGGAGAGATGATCGCGGTCTACGGGGATTACGACGTGGACGGCATCACCTCCACCTGCCTGCTGACCCAGTGCCTGCGCCGCATGGGGGGCCGGGTGGTCCCCTATATCCCCGGCCGCCTGGAGGAGGGCTACGGCCTGAACCGGGAGGCGGTGGCCGCCCTGGCGGAACAGGGGGTCACGCTGATCGTCACGGTGGACTGCGGCATCACCGCCGTGGACGAGGTGGGGTTTGCCAACGGACTGGGGGTGGATGTGGTGGTCACCGACCACCACGCCTGCAAGGAGGAGCTGCCCCCCGCGGCGGCGGTGGTGGACCCCCACCGCCCCGAC
>NZ_JADYUM010000002.1 GCF_021531815.1 Pseudoflavonifractor phocaeensis | reverse complement strand
CCGAGGCCGGCCTGGCCGTCCCCCGGCCATCTTTTGGTGACTTTTGGATGGCTCCAAAAGTCACTCGCCGCCGTAGCGGCGAAATCTCCTACCCCTATAAACTAAAATTTACCGCAATAAAACTAATTCGAGGTAATGCTTTATGTACCGCATCAAAACCATGAACAAAATCTCCTCTGCCGGTCTGGCCCATCTGGACCCGACCCGTTTTCAGGTGGGGAGCGAGGTAGAGAACGAGGACGGCATCCTGGTCCGTTCCGCCCCCATGCACGACTATGAGTTCCCCGACGGTCTGCGGGCCATCGCCCGGGCCGGTGCCGGCACCAATAACATCCCCATTGACCGCTGTTCCGAGCACGGCATCGTGGTCTTCAACACCCCCGGCGCCAACGCCAACGCGGTGAAGGAGCTGGTCATCGCCGCCATGCTCATCGCCTCCCGTGACATTCTGGGCGGGGCCGACTGGGTCCAGGAGCAGGCCCACACCCCCAACGTAGACGTGGCCTCCGCCGTGGAGAAGGGCAAGTCCGCCTTCGTGGGACCCGAACTGTTCCACAAGACCCTGGGCGTCATCGGCCTGGGGGCCATCGGCGCCCTGGTGGCCAACGTGGCCCTGGACCTGGGGATGGATGTGTACGGCTACGACCCCTTCCTGTCCGTGGACGCCGCCCTCCGGCTGGACCGCCACGTCCATGTGGTGAAGAGCCTGGATGAGTTGTACAAGGTCTCCGACTATATCACCATCCATGTCCCCTACAGCAGCGCCACCAAAGACACCATCAACGCCGAGGCCATCTCCAAGATGAAGGGCCAGGTCCGCATCCTGAACCTGGCCCGGGGCGGACTGGTCAACGACGATGACATGATCGCCGCCCTGGAGTCCGGCCGGGTGGCCAAGTATGTCACCGACTTCCCCGATGACAAGATCGCCACGGTCAAAAACGTCATCGCTCTGCCCCACCTGGGCGCTTCCACGCCGGAGGGCGAGGAAAACTGCGCCGTTATGGCGGTGCGCCAGCTCCAGGACTACCTGCTCAACGGCAACATCACCAACTCCGTGAACCTGCCCAACGTGTCCCAGGATTGGAGCGGCATCGCCCGCATCTGCCTGATCCACAAAAACGTGCCCGCCATGCTGACCCAGATCATGTCTGTTCTGTCCGGCGACGGCATCAACGTGGAGAACATGACCAACAAGTCCAAGAAGGACTACGCCTACACCATGGTGGACGTGAACACCCGCATTAGTGCGGAAGCCGCCGACGAACTGCGAGCCATTCCCGGCGTCATCCGGGTCCGGGTACTCAACCACTGATGCGCCTGCGGGTACAGTACAACTCCCCGGTCGTCCTCACCTTTGCCCTTCTGTCCCTGGGGGCGCTGGTATTAGGGGCTCTCACCGGCGGCTGGACCACCTCGCTGCTGTTCTGTGTCTACCGCGCTCCCCTGTCCGACCCACTGACCTATGTGCGCATGGTATGCCATGTGCTGGGGCATGAGGGATACGCCCACTATATGGGCAACATGACCCTCCTGTTGGTGGTGGGACCGCCTTTAGAGGAGAAGTACGGCTCCAAAAAGCTGCTGTTCTGCATTTTTGTCACCGCCCTGGTTTCCGGGCTGGTGCAGTTCTGCTTCTTCCCCGGTACCGCCCTGCTGGGGGCCAGCGGCATCGTTTTCATGATGATCGTCCTGTCCTCCCTGGCCGGAATGAAGGAGGGGACCATCCCCCTGACCCTGATTCTGGTGGCGGTGATCTACCTGGGCGGAGAAGTGGTGGACGCCTTCACCGCCCAGGACAACGTGTCTCAGCTGACCCACATCATCGGGGGGATCTGCGGCGCGGCGCTGGGATTTAAAATGAATAAACGTTAAAAAGAGAAGGACTGCGGTGCAGTCCTTCTCTTTTTGTATGGAATCTGATCAGCGGCCAAATCCGCCCCCGCGGCTCCCGCCGAAGCCGCCGCCCCGGCCTCCGCCGGAGAAGCCGCCGCTGCTGAAGCCGCCGCCCCGGAACCCGCCGCTGCTGGGTCTGGAGGAGGAGCCGCCCGGCCGGGAAGAGGAACCGCCCGGCCGTGGTCCGCTGCAGAAGCCGCCAAATCCGCCGTCAAAACCGCCCGGACCGCCAGGGCCCTTAGATCCGCCGGGCGGGGGCTGCCGCCAGCGTCGCCGGTACCAGCTGGAGCCAGGGCCGTGCCAGAACAGGATCGGGCGGAACACCACCGGAGGATTGAGAACGCCGTAATACCGCTGCCGGTAGGTAGCGTAGCGCAGATTATCCACAATGGTGGCAATGACCAGGAGGATGACCAACAGCATCACCCATCCCATGATGCTGGAACCCACGCCGGACTGGGGCCGCGCCACAGTGGCGGAACCGTCGCCGTAATTGTCCAGGTAATACTGGTTCAGGGCGGAGAACAGGGTCAGCACACCCTTGCCGTACTCCCCGGAGGCCACACTGTCATAGAGATACTGGCTGAGGTAGACTCCCACCTGGCTGTCTGACAGGGGATAATCCATCCCCACAGCGAAATAAGCGTCACCGTTTTGCGGGTTGATGGTCAAGTAACCATCATAGGCCCCCAATTCAAATTCCTCAGCCCGGTTGTAGGTGTACTCCTCCAGGCTGACATTGGGCGTATCGGCCAGGGTCTCCACCACGATGATGCTGCCGTACCGCTGGTCCCAGTTGGCGTTGTACAGGCAGATCTGTTTCTCCTGCTCGTCGGTAAGCACGCCGGCGAAGTCCCCGATCCACTGCTCATAGGCTCCCGTGGACAGGGAGGTGTCCAGCCCGGAGGGAGCGGGGGCAGAGCTGCCGCTCCCCTTGCTCAGTCCGATCCCCACGGCACAGGCGATCATGGCGGCGGTAACGAGCCAGGCCACCCAGGTTTTTTGGAAAACTTTCATAGCATACCTCAATACTCATTGGAAAAATACACGGACTATTTGCAGGCAGGAGCGGCCCGATGAGGGCATCGGGCCCTACTGTTTTCTAAGTGACCGAAGGCCGCTCCGGTCTTATCTCCCCTGCTCGGGAATCCGGCGCTTCTGGTCAGCCACGCAGTTCCAACAGCTTTTGTTTCAGCTCGCCCTCGATCCGTCCCAGTTCCGCTTCCGCTTCCTTCCGCTTCTGGGCGCCCTCGGTCTGGATCTTCATGACCTCGTCCAGGGTGGAAATGAGCTGCTGGTTGGTGTGCTGGAGAGTCTCGATGGAGACCACGCTGCGCTCGGCCTCCTTGGCCGTCTCGATGGTGCCCATCTTCAGCATATCGGCGTTCTTTTTCAGCAGGTCGTTGGTCATGTCGGTGACGGCGGCCTGGGCGGCGGTGGCCTGACGACCATGCTCCAGTCCCAGGGCCAGCACCATCTGGCTCTTCCACAGGGGGATGGTGTTCACCAGGGAGGACTGGATCTTCTCCAGCATCTGGGTGTCGTTGTTCTGGAGCAGACGGGTCTGGGGACCCATCTGGATGGAGATCATCCTCGTCAGCTCCAAGTCGTGGAGCTTCTTCTCGAAGCGGGTGCACAGGTTGGCAAAGTCGTTGTAGGCCTGGGCGTCCTCCTGGGCGCCGGTGGTTTCCGCCTTCTTCCGCAGGTCCTCCAGATCGTGGGTGCGCAGATACTCCAGCCGCTTCTTACCGGCGATGATATACATGGTCAGCTCTTTATAGTACTTGGTGTTCAGATCATACATCTGGTCGAACATGGCGATGTCCTTCATCAGGACCACCTGATGGTTCTCCAGCACTTTGACGATCTTGTCCACGTTGGTTTCCGCCTTGGAGTAGCTGGCCTTCATGGCCTCCAACTCGTTTTTCTTTTTCTGGAACAGCCCTGCGATCCCCTTTTTCTCCGGCTGGCCGAAGTTTTTCAGCTCCACCACCAGGGAGGACAGGGCTTCGCCCACCTCACCCAGATCCTTGGTCTTCACGTTGTTCAAGGCGTTCTCAGAGAAGGCCGCCACGTTCTTCTGGGCGGCGGCGCCGTACTGGAGCACCAGATTGGAGTCGGTGATGTCGATCTTCTGGGAGAACTCGTCCACCATCTTCCGCTCCGCCTCGGTGAGCATGGACTCGTCCACCTTGACGGCGTTGGCCTCCCGCTCCTTTTGAGCGGCCTCAGCGGCGGCCTGGGCGCTGCTGCCGGCGGCATCCAGGGTCAGGGAGGGGGCCGCGGGGGCCTGGGCAGTAGCGGTCTCAGGGCTCAGGGTCAGCTCCGGGGTCAGGTTCAACTCATCGCTCATATTTGTTTCCTCCTAATATATATCGTCAGATTGATTGTTTTTCTTATTACACACAAGACAGCGGTACCGGCAGTCAGGAGCGGTGCCCAAATGAACCGCCAACAACCGTCGCCAAAAATGTCCAGCGGTGCAGGGCTCGCGTTCCCGTTTCATACCGGTCTTCTCTGCCTCCGGTCACTCCTTCTTGTTCTCTTCGTCCTTCTTTCCGGCCAAAGCGCCACGGAGGCTCAGCACTCCCAAGGCCAGCCAGAACAGGGCCATCAAGCCCTGGCCCAGCAGGGAACCGTGGTCCGGCTGGGCCAATTTCACCGCCAGCTGTCCCCCGTTGATGAGCACCATCAGGGCGCACAGCAGGGGCAGCAGCCACTTTTTCCAGGTCATGGTCCCACCTCACAGTTCCAGCTTGATGCCGTCGCCGCCGGACTCCTTGGTGTCCTTGGCGCTGTTGTTGATGTTCATGCTGCCGAAGCCCTCCCGGGCCAGCAGGTTCTCCATCACAGTGATGTCGGTGGAGATGTCCAGCGCCTCCTCCCCGAATAGAGCGTCCAGCTGCTTGTCATAGGCCTGGGTGATGGTGTCCATCATGGACTCCACCTTGGCCTTGGTGGCGTCGATGTTCTCCCCGGAGATGCCGGTGGAGCCCATCCGGTCATAGACGTTCAGAATTTTCAGGGTGGTGGGCAGGTAGTAGTCCATAAAGCGGCGGATCTGGGGCAGCTTCTTGGGGTTGGCCGCCACGTGGTCTATGATTTTCCGGGTGACCTCCTCCAGATGGTCGATCTGGGCGGAGATCTTTTCATCCGGGATGTTCTCATTGAGCCGGCGCATCTCAGACAGGGCCCGGTCCCGCTCCTTGATCAGGGCGTCGATCTCCGGGTTCCCGGTGGACTTGGGTTCTGCCTTCTTTTCTTCCTTGGGCGCGGCCTTCTTCTCCGGTTCACCGGGAATCTCATAGGCCTTGTCCGGGAAAACGGCCTTGGCCACCACAAACACCACCAGGGACACCACAGCGCAGGTAATGAACTGCACCGCCGTATGCAGAGAGAACAGCAGGGCATAGACCAGCCAGGTCACGCCGATAAGATAGATGGGGATGACAGAACGTTTTACATGCTTGGCCATATTTTTTCCTCCGTTGCCCTCCGGGCCGCTGAACACAAAGTGATTTTATTTATTGTACCTCCGGAGCATCAGGAGTGTCAAGAAATTTGGCCCTGTGCGGGTCCTTTGCATTGACTTCTGGGAAAAGATTGAGTATGATTTTGTCAGAACTTTTTTCAACTAAAGGAGTGCCCCAATGATGCTGACCCTTGAACAATTCAAAAACGCCCGGAGCGTGCTCCAGGGTGTCCTGCGGCCCACACCGCTGATCCACTCTCCCTATCTCTCTAAAAGTTGCGGCAACAACGTCTATCTGAAGCCGGAAAACATGCAGGTCACCGGAGCCTATAAGATCCGGGGCGCCTATTTCAAGATCAGTACCCTCACCGAGGAGGAAAAAGCCCGTGGGCTGGTCACCGCCTCCGCCGGCAACCACGCCCAGGGCGTGGCTTACGCCGCCCAGGCCGCCGGAGTGGCCGCCACCATCGTCATGCCCACTACCACCCCCCTGGTGAAGGTGAACAACACCAAGGACTACGGGGCCAACGTGGTCCTCCACGGCGAGGTCTTTGACGACGCCGCCGAGCTGGCCGCAAAGCTGTCCGAAGAGCAGGGCCTGACCTATGTACATCCCTTCAACGACCTGACCCTGGCCACCGGACAGGGCACCATCGCCTACGAGATCTTCCAGGACCTGCCCGACGTGGACATCATTCTGGTGCCCATCGGCGGCGGCGGCCTGGCCGCCGGCGTGTCCACCCTGGCCAAGCTCCTCAACCCCAACGTGGAGGTCATCGGCGTGGAGCCCACCGGGGCCGCCTCTATGACCGCCAGTCTGAAGGCCGGCCATGTGGTCACCCTGCCCACCGCCACCACCATCGCCGACGGCGTCGCCGTCAAGACCCCCGGCGACAAGGTCTTCCCCTATGTACAGAAGAACGTGGACCGGATGCTGACCCTGGAGGACGGGGAGCTGGTGGAGGCCTTCCTGGACGTGATGGAGCGGCACAAGATGGTGGTGGAGAACGCCGGCCTGCTCACCGTGGCCGCCCTGCGCCATCTGGAATGCCAGGGGAAAAACGTGGTATCCGTCCTCTCCGGCGGCAATATGGACGTGATCACCATGGCCTCCCTGGTCCAGCACGGCCTGATCTGCCGGGGCCGGATCTTCACCTTTGCCGTCCAGCTGCCTGACCGCCCCGGCGAGCTGCTGCGGGTGGCCGAAGTGCTGGCCCGGAACAGCGGCAACATCATCAAGCTGGAGCACAACCAGTTCGTCAACATCAACCGCCAGTCCGGCGTGGAGCTCCGGGTCACCCTGGAGGCCTTCGGCCACGACCACAAGGAGCAGATCCTGGCCGCCATGCGGGACGCGGGCTACCAGGTATCCGAAACGGACACCGGCGATTTCTACACCTGAGCCCAGCCGTCTCACTGCCGTCCGCCGGCAGGGGACCCGCCGGCGGACGGCTATCGGAAAGCGGCGGACCGTCCGGGCTGCCGGGACAGGGTTCGGCCGTGGGCTGGGCCTGGAGCAGGTCCCGGTCCCGAGGCACCCGGGGAGCGGCATGCGCTCCCCTTCTCCGCCCTGTATCCTATGCGCGGCCGGAGCAAATTGTCCCCGGCCTGTCGCCGCCACATTCTTTGGAAAGTGAGGGACCTGTTATGGTCAAGATCGCCCCCTCGATCCTCTCCGCCGACTTCGTCAATCTGGAGCGGGATATTAAAAAGGTATCCACCGCCGACTACCTCCATGTGGATGTGATGGACGGCGCCTTTGTGCCCAACATCACCATCGGTATCCCGGTGGTCAAGTCCATCCGCAAGTGCACCGACATGTTTCTGGACGTCCACCTGATGGTGGACAAGCCGGTGCGGTATATCGAAGATTTCGCCAAGGCAGGGGCCGACCTGCTGTCCGTCCACCTGGAGGCCGACCACCCCACCCGCATCGCCCAGGCTCTGAAGATCATGGGGGAGTGCGGTGTGAAGAAGGCGGTGGCCCTGCGGCCCATCACCTCCGCCAACGCCATCCTGCCTTACATTGAGGAGCTGGACATGGTGCTGGTGATGACGGTGGAGCCCGGCTTCGGCGGTCAGGCCTTCATGGAGTCCCAGCTGGACACTATCCGTCAGGTCCGGGCCATCATTGAGAAGTACAACCCCGCCTGCGAGCTGGAGGTGGACGGTGGCATCGCCCCCAAGACCGCCCCCCTGGTGGTGGAGGCGGGTGCCAACGTACTGGTGGCCGGCTCCGCTGTCTACGGCGCGGCCGATATCCCCGCCGCCATCCAGGCCCTGCGTGTTTAAATCCGTTTGGTAGGGCGGGGGCTCGCCCCCGCCGCTCATAATATCCGCGCTGCCACGAACAGCGGGGTCAGGCCCCGCCCTGCGTGTCAGTGCATCCTTTGGAGGTCACCCCATGCAGTATTTCCCCCCCGCTCTGGAAAACCTGGTGGAGCATTTTGCCAAGCTGCCCGGCATCGGTCTGAAATCGGCCCAGCGGCTGGCCTTTTACGTCCTGTCCCTGTCCGAGGAGGAGGCCAACGCCTTTGCCCAGGCCATCGTGGACGCCAAGACCGCCATTCACTGCTGCCCCGTCTGCCAGAACCTCACCGAAGGAGACGGTCCCTGCGCCATCTGCTCCAGTCCCAAGCGGGACCACTCCCTGATCTGCGTGGTGGCCGACCCCAAAGACGTGGTAGCCATGGAGCGCTCCCGGGAGTACGGCGGACTGTACCATGTGCTCCACGGGGTCATCTCCCCCATGAACCACGTGGGGCCCGACGACCTGCACATCAAATCCCTGGTGGAGCGGGTGGCCGCCGGGGGCGTGGCCGAGGTCATCATGGCCACCAACCCGGACACCGAGGGGGAGGCCACCGCCATGTACCTGTCCCGGCTGCTCAAACCCTTCGCTGTCAAGGTGACCCGGCTGGCCTACGGCATCCCCGTGGGCAGCCACCTGGAGTACGCCGACGACGCCACCCTCATGCGTGCCCTGGAGGGCCGCCGGGAGATGTAACCGTCCGAACCTCCCATAGCTTAGAAAGGAGGCGTTTTTTTGTCTCCGCCCACTCCCATGGCCCGGCGCTACCTGCGGGATTTCGCCTTCCGGTTGGCCGTTTTTCTGCTGGTGGCCTGGGCTTATTGTTTCCGCACCCAATGGCTGGACTTCACCGCCGGAGGCCCCGGCGGCTGGCTGCGGGCGCTGCTGTGGCTGGGGGTCATCTCCTCCATGCTGGTCCAGCTCAATCCCAACAGTGGACTCACCACCGGCTGCCTCAAGCAGTATCCCTCCGGCTTTGACCCCCTACCGAACTATGACGCCGTCAAGCTGCGCGCGGCCCTGCGGCAGCAGGACCGGGGTGCGATCAAGGTGGCCGTGGTCTGGCTGGCGCTCAACCTGACCTTCGGACTGCTGTACCGCCGCGGTGTTTTGGACATCCCTGACCTTGCCCTGCTGTGCGCCCTGGCCTTTTTGTGCGACCTGGTGTGCGTGCTGTTCTTCTGCCCCTTCCAGACCTTTCTGATGAAGAACCGCTGCTGCGTCAACTGCCGCATTTTCGCCTGGGGCTCCTGGATGATGGCCGCCCCCCTCATGTGCGTCCCCCACTGGTACGCCCAGTCCCTGTTCTGGACGGGAGTCCTGGTGCTGGCTGTGTGGGAAGTCCGCCTCCGCCGCCACCCGGAGCGGTTTTGGTTCGGCTCCAACCGCCGCCTCCAGTGCGGCCAATGCACAGAGCAGCTGTGCCGCTACAAATTCCCCCGTTCCCCCCGTTTCCGGTAAACCAAAGGCCGCCTTCCGGCGGCCTTTTAAACTGCCAAGAAGCCCCGCCGCATACACGGCGGGGCCTCTTGACTAGAGAAAGAGGAAAGGAACGGACAACGACGTTAATCGTCGTCCTGGAGGGCATCGTAATCCATTTCACCGGTACGGACCTTGACCACGTTCTCCACATTGTAGAGGAAGATCTTGCCGTCGCCCTGGTCGCCGGTGCGCAGTACCTTCTCGGCCGCGGCTACCACCAGAGCCGGGTCCACCTTGGTGACCACAATATCGACCTGGATCTTGGGCCGGAGGTTGACGCTCATCTTGACGCCGCGGTACTGGCCGACCTTGCCCAGCTTGGTGCCGCAGCCCATCACGTTGGAGACAGTCATACCGGTGATGCCGATGGCAGCCATGGTATCCTTCAGGGCGGAGAAGCGCTCCTCCTTGCAGATAATGGTCACCTTGGTCATCTTGGTGCCCTCGGCCGCCAGAGCGGTGTTGGGCTTCAGAGGCACAGGGGCCAGATCGCTGATGTCCACGGGCTCGTAGCTGCCCTCGCCGCCGATGGCGCCGGGCGCGGAGGGGATGAAGTCGGCATAGGCGGAAGCCAGGTTGTGCTCGGTGATGTCCAGACCCATGATCTCCTCCTCGGCGGAGACCCGGAGGCCGATGGTGGCGTCAATGATCTTGAAGACGATAAACATAGCCACACAGGTATAGACCGCAATGGCGGCCACGCCCATGCACTGGACGCCCAGGTGATAGAAACCGCCGCCGTAGAACAGGCCGTCGGTGGTGTTGAACAGGCCGTCGGAGATGGTGCCCCAGATGCCGTTGGCACAGTGGACCGCCACAGCGCCCACAGGGTCATCGATGTGGAGCTTGAAGTCCATCACTTCCACTACGATCACCACCAGGATGCCGGCCACCGCGCCGATCACAATAGAGCCAAAGGCATCTACCGTGGCGCAGGGAGCGGTGATGGCCACCAGGCCAGCCAGGGAGGCGTTCAGACACATGGACACGTCAGGCTTTCCGCTCTTGAACCAGGTAAAGAGCATGCAGGCCACGGTGGCCACGGCAGGGGCGATGGTGGTGGTGCCCAGGATCTGGGCCATCTGGTCGGGGTCAGAGGCTGCGGCGCCGTTGAAGCCGTACCAGCAGAACCACAGGATGAAGCAGCCCAGAGCGCCCAGGGTCAGGGAGTGGCCGGGGATGGCGTTGACCTCCAGGGAACCGTCCTTCTTTTTGGTGTATTTGCCGATCCGGGGGCCCAGCATCCAGGCGCCGATGAGCGCGGACAGGCCGCCCACCATATGGATGACGGAGGAACCGGCGAAGTCCACATAGCCGAAGCTCACCAGCCAGCCCTGTCCGTTCCAGACCCAGCCGGCCTCAATGGGATAGACAATGGCGCTGATCACGCCGGAGTACACACAGTAGGCCGCAAACTTGGTCCGCTCCGCCATGGCGCCGGACACGATGGTAGCGGCGGTGGCACAGAAGACCAACTGGAAGAAGAAATTGGACCAATCAAATGCGTAGAAGTCAGTGAAAAGCTGATATTCGGGCATGCCGATCAGACCGAACAAGTAATTTTCTCCGTTCATGATCCCGTAGCCCAGGAACGTGAAGACCACTGTGCCGATACAGAAGTCCATCAGGTTCTTCATGATGATGTTGCCCGCGTTTTTCGCCCGGGTGAAGCCGGTCTCCACCATGGCGAAACCACACTGCATGAAGAACACCAAAACCGCGCCCACCAGGAACCATACTGACATATCCATACGCTCACTCTCCCTAAAAAAATTAGACGCGGGCCCCGCACACACTTCGGGGCACGCGTCTTTGCGTGAAAGAAACTCCCTCACTTTACCGGAAAGAAAGGAGGCGCTGCGGTCAACCTTGACCACAGCGCCCTTGCTTGTGCCGTAGTTTACGCCGCCAAGCCCCCCCTGTCAAGGGGGCAACGGCAACTTTGGAACATCCCATGAAATGCTCCCGGTACCCTCTCTGTCTCTTTTGTACATTTTTGCAGGAAATTTTTGTGTAAAATGCAAATACCAGCGGTGGCTCACCGCTTCCGTAGTTTCAGGATACCTCCGTGGATACAGTCAAAAACTGACAGCATCCTCCTGCTGCGGACCGTTTTCTCCATCACGCCGCTTCTCCCCCGTCCCTCCGGGGACATTTCGTTTTCAACCGATCCGTAAGGAGAAGCGCACAGCTTCTTCGCCCGCCTCAGAGCCTCACGGGGACGGGACTTTTTACCCGCAGGCTGTCCGGCGTCACATGGCACTCCAGGGCCAGCACCTCTACCCCGGCCGCCGCCGCCCGGCGCAGGGCGGCGCCGAACTCCAGATGGGTGGCGTCGTTGGGCTCCAGCCAGCGCATCCCCTCCATCTGGATGATGAAGCACACCGCCGCCTCGTAGCCCGCCGCCTTGGCCGCCGCCAGCTCTTCCAGGTGCTTGACGCCCCGCTGGGTGGGGGCGTCGGGAAAGCGGACCACTCCGTTCTCCTCCAAGGTGACCCCCTTCACCTCCACAAAGCCCCGCCGTTCCGGGGCCTCCCAGTAATAGTCAAACCGAGAATTCCCATAGGACGTCTCCGGACGCAGCAGCGTAAGCCCCGGGCGGAACTGTCCGGACGCGGCCCACTCCCCGAACACTTTGTTGGGTGCCTGGGAGTCCATGTTGATCAGCAGCGTCCCCGCCGGGACCTCCTTCTCCACCGCCACCAGGTCATACCGGGTCTTGCGGGCCGGATTCCCGCTCTCCACCAGATACACCCGGCAGCCGGGCACCAGCAGCTCCCGGCAGCGCCCGGTATTCTTCACATGGCACACCTCCGTCCTTCCCTCCACCTCCACATGGGCGATGAAGCGGTTGGGCCGGGCCAGGAACGTGCCGGAGCAAATATTTGGATAATACATCTTGTTTTTCCCTCTCGGTTTCTGGTATGATATAGGTCGTTGTATTGGTTCAGTATATTCGATTTCTGAAAATGAGGCAAGACGAATGGAGAAAAAAGCCTATCTGAAGATCATTCTCGCCGCCTCCCTGTGGGGCGGCATCGGTGTGTTTGTCAAAATTCTTTCCTCCCTGGGATTGACCTCCATGCAGGGCGTGGCCGCCCGGAATCTGGTGGCCTCCGCGGTCTTTTTCCTTTACCTGTTGTTTACGGACCGGCCCGCTTTGAAGATCGATCCCAGGCACTGGTACTATTTCTTCGGCTCCGGCGTGTGCGGCCTGCTGTTCTTCAACTGGTGCTATTTCAGCACCATCTCCGCCAGCTCCATGTCGGTGGCGGCGGTGCTGCTGTACACCTCCCCGGTGTTCGTGATGATCATGTCCGCCTTCCTTTTCAAAGAGCCTATCACCCCGGTGAAGGTGGCCGCTCTGGCCGTCACCTTTGTGGGCTGCATGCTGTCCACCGGGCTGCTCCCCCTGGGACAGACCGCCATCGCCCCCCTGACCCTGCTCAGCGGCCTGGGCGCCGGCTTCGGCTATGCCCTGTACTCCATTTTGAGCAAGGCCGCCCTCTCCAAATATCCCGCCTCCACCGTCTCCTTCTATACCATCCTGTTCTGCGCAGTCCTGGCCCTGCCCATCTCCGGGCTGTACCGCCGGACAGACCTGCTCGCCAACGGGACCTTCTGGATGGGCTCTCTGGGCATCGGCCTGCTCTGCTGCGCGGTCCCCTCCCTCCTGTACACCCAGGGCCTGCTCCACGCGGAGGCGGGCAAGGCCTCCATCATGGCCACCGCGGAGCTCCTGGTGGCCACCCTGCTGGGGATCCTCATCTATCATGAGGAGATCACCCCCTACAAGCTGCTGGGCATGGCCGCCATTTTCGGGGCCATCCTCCTGCTGAACCGGCCTGTCCGAACCAAAAATACCTGACCGATACTCATCCGCCCCGGGAGATCCCGCGGCGGATTTTTTGTGGAAATTTTATGCTTAACAAATTCGGACCCCGACGGTATAATGTCGCCAAAGTTGATAGGGAAAACCAATGAGGAAGAGTAGTAGTATCAGGCTCGGGACCTCACAGAGAGCCGCAGGCGGTGGGATTGCGGCAGGGAACGGCGGTATGAATGGACTTCCGAGGGCATAGCGAACGAGTCGGCGGCTTTAGTAGCGAGACGGGGACTCCACCCGTTATCAGGGGAGCATGTGCTGTTGGGCACGTGAAAGTGAGCGGGCGTATCGTATCAGCATACGTCAATCCGGGTGGCACCGCAGAGGCTGTATTCAGTCCTTTGTCCCAGAAATAAAATTTCGGGGACGAGGGGCTTTTTTGTTTGCCCTTCTCCCCAAAAGAAAAGGAGAAATCATGATGAGCAGCAACAAGAAGATCCCTCACCGCCTGTATTTGACCGAGGACCAGATGCCCAAACAGTGGTTCAACCTCCGTTCCGCCATGCCGGAACAGCCCGATCCCCTGATCCATCCCGGCACTCTCCAGCCCCTGAACGTGCCCGACCTGGCCCCCATCTTCTGCGAGGAGCTGGCCAAGCAGGAGCTGGACGGCACCACCCCCTATATCGACATTCCCGAGGAGGTGCTGGAGGTCTACAAGATGTACCGCCCTTCCCCCATCATCCGGGCCTATGAGCTGGAAAAAGCCCTGGGCACGCCGGACAAGATCTACTACAAGTTCGAGGGTAACAACACCTCCGGCTCCCACAAGCTCAACTCCGCCGTGGCCCAGGCCTACTACGCCAAGAAGCAGGGGCTGACCGGCGTCACCACCGAGACGGGCGCCGGACAGTGGGGCACCGCCCTGTCCGAGGCCTGCTCCTACTTCGGCCTGGACTGCGACGTCTACATGGTCAAGTGCTCCTATGAGCAAAAGCCCTTCCGTAAGGCGGTCATGGGCGTGTTCGACGCCTCCGCGACCCCCTCCCCCTCCAACACCACCGAGGCCGGCCGGAAGATTCTGGCCGAGACCCCTGACACCACCGGCAGCCTGGGCTGTGCCATCTCCGAGGCCGTGGAGGCCGCGGTGAAGAGCGGCGGCTCCAAGCGGTATGTGCTGGGCTCCGTGCTCAACCAGGTACTGCTTCACCAGTCCATCATCGGTCTGGAGAGCAAGATCGCCCTGGAGGAACTGGGTGAGTACCCCGACGTGGTGGTGGGCTGTGCCGGCGGCGGCTCCAACCTGGGCGGCCTCATCGCCCCCTTCATGGCTGACAAGCTGGCGGGCAAGAAGGATCTCCGCATCGTGGCGGTGGAGCCCGCCTCCTGCCCCTCCTTCATCCGGGGCAAGTACGCCTATGACTTCTGCGACACCGGCAAGGTGACCCCCCTGGCCCGGATGTACACCCTGGGCTCCGGCTTCATCCCCTCGGCCAACCACGCCGGTGGCCTGCGTTACCACGGCATGAGCTCCATTTTGTCCAAGCTGTGCCACGACGGCTACATGGAGGCCGTCAGCTACAAGCAGACCGACGTGTTCGAGGCAGCCGTTCTCTTCGCCAAGCGGGAGACCATCCTCCCCGCCCCCGAATCCGCCCACGCCATCAAGGGCGTCATTGACGAGGCTCTGAAATGCAAGGAGACCGGCGAGGAAAAGACCATCCTCTTCGGCCTGACCGGCACCGGCTACTTCGACATGACCGCCTACGAGGCCTACCTGTCCGGCGCCATGACCGACTATATCCCCACCGACGAGGACCTGCAAAAGGGCTTTGACTCCCTGCCCGATATTCCTCAGAACAAGGGCATTTAACCGTGATCCCTCAAAGGACGCGCCGTTTTGAAACGGCGCGTCCTTTTTTCTCCTCTCAACGGTCCGTTTGTTGTCCCAGCTTCCTTCTTCGTCTATGATGATGGTGACCCCTATTTCCACACCGAAAGGAGACGCATCCATGAACTTTACTCCCATCGACCTTGCGGCCTGGCCCCGGCGGGAGGTCTTTTATTACTTCTCCCGCATGGCCCCCACCGGCTACTCCCTCACCACGGAGCTGGATGTCACCGCCCTGCGCCGGACCTTGAAAGAGACCAATTTGAAATTCTTCCCCGCCTACCTGTGGCTGGTCACCCGGCGGCTCAACCAGCAGGAGGAATTCAAGCTGGCGGAGCAGGAGGGCGTCCTTGGTACTTACGATGTCCTCACGCCCCTGTACGCCGCCTTTCACTCTGATACCAAGACCTTCTCCCTGATGTGGACTCCTTTTCAGGAGGACTTTTCCGGCTTTTACCAGGCTTATCTGGAAAACCAGGCCGCATATGGGGACAACCACGGCATCCTGGCCCAGCCGCAAACGCCGCCGCCCCCCAACGCCTACACCGTCTCCTGCGTCCCCTGGGTCACCTTCTCCCATTTCGCCGTCCACAGCTATGAAAACAAGCCCTATTACTTCCCCTCAGTGGAGGCGGGGAAGATCTTCTCCCGGGACGGCGCGCAGCTTCTCCCCCTGTCCATCACCTGCCACCACGCCGCCACAGACGGCTACCACATCCACCGCTTTCTGGAGGGGCTCCAGGAAGATATGGATGGGTTCTCCCAGTTCCTGTAAACGAAAACGGCGGCCGCCTGTTGGGCGGCCGCCGTTTTTTAGAAACGCTTACAGCTTGACGAATTTGTCCTTGTTGGCGCGGCAGATGGGGCACTGGTACCCGTCAGGCAGCTCCGCCTTGTCGGCCACATAGCCGCAGATGGTGCACCGCCAGCCCTCGTTGCCCTCCAGAGTGCGGTAGACCGTAGCGGTGGCGGGGGTGGAGCCGCCGCCGTTCTTGTAGTCATCCACTGTCAGGGCGGGACCCTCGCCCAACACCTCAGCCTCAACGGCCTCGGCGATGTAGAGCATATAGCTGCCCAGGTCCAGCCGCTCCGTCACCTTGCAGGCGAAGCGGGCCAGGGCGTGGTCCTTGACAAAGGGATCGCCGTTGCCGTCCTGTTCCACATTGAGGCCCTCAAACTTGTTCACCACCCGGCCGGACTTGTAACCGAACAGGTCCACCAGGTCCTTGGGGGCGTCCTTGGCCAGGACAGTGGCGGCGAAGGTGCCCTTGGCCTCAATGGCCTTGAAGGTCTCGTTGCTCTTGTTCACCGTCAGGGAGAACTTGTAGGGGCGGCCGGAGGTCACCTGGTGCAGGGAGTTGACGATACAGCCCTGGGGCTGGCCCTCTCCGCCCACACCGACGATAAACAGGCCATAGTTGATACGGTTGAATGCTTTACGGTTCATAAAATACCCTCCTCATTTATTATTAATAGTAACAATTCTTATTTATGTTTTTACTATACTCCTGTACTCAAGAAAAGTCAAGAGAAATCTGGAGGTTTCCGCCGTAAAATTTCACCGCTGTGGCCCAAGTGCGAAGGGCTTCCGGCCGCGCTTTTCCCGCAGGTCCCCAAGAGGCGGCGAAGCGCCTGGAGACCGGCCGAGCCGGTTTCCAGACGCTTTGTCTGCTCTGTCTGTATTGATTGGCACACTCATTCCACCACGAGCTGCCCGTTCCGGCAGTCCACAGTGAGGACCGCGCCGGACTCCACCTGGTCGGCGATGATCTTCCGGCCGATGAGGGTCTCCACCGTGTGCTGGAGGTAACGGCGCAGGGGCCGGGCGCCATAGATGGGGTCGTAGGCCGCGTCGATGATCTCCTGCTTGGCGGCAGGGGTCAGCTCCACGGTGAGCTGCTTGTCTTCCAGCCGTTTGTTCAGGTCGGCCACCAGCAGGTCGATGATGTGGGTGACATTCTCCTTGGTCAGCGGCTTGTAGAACACGATCTCGTCCAGACGGTTCAGGAACTCGGGGCGGAAGGACCGCTTGAGCAGCTCGTTCACCTTGTCCCGCGCCTCCTGGCTGATCTCGCCGTTGTCCTGGATCCCGTCTAGCAGGAACTGGGAGCCCAGGTTGGAGGTCAGAATGATGATGGTGTTCTTAAAGTCCACCGTCCGGCCCTGGCTGTCGGTGATCCGGCCGTCATCCAGTACCTGGAGCAGCACGTTGAACACGTCGGGATGGGCTTTCTCCACCTCATCGAAGAGGATGACGGAGTAGGGCTTGCGCCGGACAGCCTCCGTGAGCTGGCCGCCCTCCTCATAGCCCACATATCCCGGAGGCGCTCCGATGAGCCGGGAGACGGAGAACTTCTCCATATATTCGGACATGTCGATCCGGACCATGTTCTTCTCGCTGTCGAACAGGGCCTCGGCCAGGGTCTTAGCCAGCTCCGTCTTGCCCACGCCGGTAGGACCCAGGAACAGGAAGGAGCCGATGGGCTTCCTGGGGTCGGCAATACCGGCCCGGCTTCTCAGGATGGCCTCGGAAACCAGCCGGACGGCCTCGTCCTGGCCCACCACCCGCTTGTGGAGGATGTCCTCCAGGTGGAGCAGCTTCTCCCGCTCCCCTTCCATGAGGCGGGCGACCGGGATACCGGTCCACCGCTCGATGATCCGGGCGATCTCCTCCTCGGTGACCTTATCCCGGAGGAGAGAGCGGGCCTTGCTGTCATTGGCGATCTGCTCCTCCGCCTCCAGGGCCTTTTTCAGCTCGGGGATCCGTCCATACTGGAGCTCCGCGGCCTTCTCCAGGTCGTACTCCCGCTGGGCACGCTCCAGGGCCGCGTTGGCCTCCTCCAGGTCGGCGCGAAGCTGCTGGACCTTGCCGATAGCCCCCTTCTCGTTGTCCCACTGGGCCTTCTTGGCCTTGAACTCCTCCCGCATGTCGGACAGTTCCTTCTGGATTTCGGCCAGGTGCTCCTGGGACAGCTTATCCGTCTCCTTCTTCAGGGCGGCCTCCTCGATCTCATGCTGGATGATCTTCCGCTGGATCACGTCCAGCTCCGTGGGCATGGAGTCCATCTCCGTGCGGATCATGGCGCAGGCCTCATCCACCAGGTCGATGGCCTTGTCGGGCAGGAAGCGGTCGGTGATATAGCGGTTGGACAGGGTGGCGGCGGCGATGATGGCGCCGTCGGTGATCTTGACGCCGTGGTAGACCTCATACCGCTCCTTCAGACCGCGAAGGATGGCAATGGCGTCCTCCACCGTGGGCTCGTTCACCATGACGGGCTGGAACCGCCGCTCCAGGGCGGCGTCCTTCTCGATATACTGGCGGTACTCGTTGAGGGTGGTGGCGCCGATGCAGTGGAGCTCCCCCCTTGCGAGCATGGGCTTGAGCAGGTTACCCGCGTCCATGGAGCCCTCAGTCTTGCCCGCGCCCACGATGGTGTGCAGCTCGTCGATAAACAGGATGATCTTGCCCTCGGACTTCTTCACCTCATTGAGGACGGCCTTCAGCCGCTCCTCAAACTCGCCCCGGTACTTGGCGCCCGCCACCAGGCTGCCCATGTCTAGGGAGAAGATGGTCTTGTCTTTCAGGGAGCCGGGCACATCCCCCTTGACGATCCGCTGGGCCAGACCCTCGGCGATGGCGGTCTTGCCCACGCCGGGCTCGCCGATGAGGACGGGGTTGTTTTTGGACTTTCGGGACAGGATGCGGATGACGTTGCGGATCTCATCGTCCCGGCCGATGACCGGGTCCAGCTTATTGGCCCGGGCACGCTCCACCAGGTCGGTACCGTACTTTTTCAGGGCATCATAGGTCTCCTCCGGGTTGTCGCTGGTGACCCGCTGGTTGCCCCGGACGGAGGCCAGAGCCTGCATCACTTTTTCCCGGGAAAGGTTATAGGCGCGGAA
The DNA here is from genome assembly GCF_021531815.1 of Pseudoflavonifractor phocaeensis. Lineage (GTDB taxonomy): Bacteria > Bacillota > Clostridia > Oscillospirales > Oscillospiraceae > Lawsonibacter > Lawsonibacter phocaeensis_A. Next base: position 198,409 of record NZ_JADYUM010000002.1, on the reverse strand, counting down.
CAGCTCCTTCAGGGCGCTGTTGGCGCTGTCCAGCAGGCCCAGGAAAATATGCTCCACCGAGATATATTCATCCTTCATGGACTGGGCGGTGGATTCGGCGGTTTTCAGCGCCCGGTCCACATCCTGGGCCACATAGATCTTGTCCGCCTCCCGGCCGGAGCCGGACACCTTGGGCAGCTTGTTGACCTCCGCCTTCACTGCCGCCTCAAAGCTGGGGACAGTCATGCCCATGGCGGTGAGCAGCTGGGGAATGAATCCCTCAGGGTCGGACACCAGGGCAAGGAGCAGATGCTGCTGCTCGATCTGCTGCTGGCCATACTCCTGGGCCAGGCTCTGGGCGCCCTGGATGGCGGCCAGGGATTTTTGCGTAAACTGATTCATATTCATAATGGATCAAACCCTCCTTTATGTGGGTTTTGTCTTCTTTTTTAGCACTCATTTAATTTAAGTGCTAAACTAAATATATACCATATCCATTCATTTTGCAAGGGGAAAACCGATTTTTTCTCCGCTCAAAAGAAAAGGACAGGCCTGACGGTCTGCCCTTCGGAAGTTCCCAAATCACTGAATGGCGATCTTGTGGCTCTGGGGGAGTATCTCCTGTTTCTTGGGCAGGTTCAGTTCCAGAACGCCATTGTTATAGGCGGCGGTGATGTTCTCCTCCTGGATCCCTTCCAGATTGAAGGAACGGGCAAAGCTGCCATAACGGCGCTCCTTGCAGACGTAGTTGCCGTTATTGTGGTCGTTTGTCTCCTGATGCTTGGCGGAAATGGTCAAAACCCCATCCTTCAGGTCCAGGTCGATGTCTTCCTTCTGGAAGCCGGGCAGTTCGGCCTGAAGCAGGTAGTGGTCGCCTTCGTCCTTGATGTCGGTGCTGAAAACGGGGGTGCGGCGGCCGTTCTCGCCGAACACGCTGCGCTCAAATTCATCAAACAGGTCCATCAGGCTGGCATTGCTGCGGTTTGTGTAGGGAATCATATACATAAGTCAAATCTCCTTTCGGACCCTTTGGGATACGGTCCTTTACTGTTCCCCGGGTCCTTCTTAACTTTGGCTTTAGTATAATCCCCAATTATGAACATTTCTTGCAAAGAGTGTGTCCAAATTGTAAATATTAGCACTCTTATATCTAGAGTGCTAATATTGCTCTGAGAACTTTTTGGTGACTTCCCCGTCCGTCCATGCTATAATGGTCACGAAATGAACCGTAAAGCGGTCTATCCGCACGGTAAGCGCGTTTACCTTCAGAAAAGGAGCATGTTCTATGAAAATTCTTGTATTTGGTCCTCAAGACCGCTACGCGGTGTACAAGCCCGATTTCGTGGCAGAGCTGCCCGTGGAGCTGGTGTTCCGCCGTCCCGACCAGACCTATATGGAGGCGGCCCGGGAAAACGCCGACGCCCGCGTCCTCTTTGTGGACGCCATTACCCCGGTGGGCGGCGACGTGATGGACCAACTGCCTCAACTGAAAATGATCCATTCGGAGGGCGTGGGTTACAACTGCATTGACTGTGACGCCGCCCGGGAGCGCGGCATCTATGTCTGCAACAACAAGGGCTGCAACGCCGCCTCGGTGGCGGAACACACCATTATGCTCACCCTCATGGCCCTGCGCTACGGCATCCCCGGCCACAACGCCGTCCTCCAGGACCGGCAGATCCAGATGAAACAGGAGGCCATCGCCGCCCGGAAGCCGGGCCTGTTCCAGTGTTCTTTCGGCCTGGTGGGTTTCGGCGACACTGCCCAGGCCACCGCCCGCCGCCTGGCACCCTTCGGCTGCAAGCTCTACTACTACACCGCCCACCGCCGTCCTCCCGAGGTGGAGGCCGACTTCGGCGTCACCTACCTCCCCCTGGAGGAGCTGGCCCGGACCTGCGACATTATCTCCCTCCACTGTGCCGTCACCGACGAGACCCGCGAAATGGTCAACGCCCAGTTTATCTCCAACATGAAGCCCGGCGCCATTCTGGTCAACTGCGCCCGGGGCGCCCTGGTGGATAACCAGGCCCTGCGCGCCGCCCTCATTGAAGGGCGCATCGCCGGAGCCGCCCTGGACACCATCGAGCCTGAACCCACCCCCGCCTCCCATCCCCTGGTGGACCTGCCTCCGGAAGCCCGGGACCGTGTGGTGTACAGCTCTCACCTGGGGGGCAGTTCTGGCGGCTCCTTCGCCGCCGCCCACCGCATCATGTGGGAAAATGCCCGGCGCGTGCTGGAGGACAGCCGTCCCGTCAACGTGGTAAACGGACTGTGAGCGCCTCCCTTACCTCATTTCTCTTTCCGGATCAGGAGTCAATTGATATGCTGTATGTTTAGAGGGAGGGCTGGAACCATGTTCCAGCCCTCCCTTGGCTGTTACACTGCCGAAAACGCGCCGAAAGGGGAACCCTTACTTCAGGCCGTTCTCGTAGGACTCGATCATCTTCTTGAACGTGTGTCCCGTACGACTTCTGAGATTGGTGAGGTATTTCTCGGTGGTTTCCCCGGTAAAGATCTTGATTTGGAGCCGCAGAGAGCCGTCCTCCTCCGGCGTGACAAAGATCCTGTCGATATACTTGTCCACAAATTCCTTACTGATGACGCCCTCCGCTGCGTCCCGCTCCGCCTCCCAGAGAACCCGGCGGATGGTGTCGATGTGCTTTTTGTAATCGGAAGCGGAGTCCCGCTGTTGGGTCAGCTCTATCAACTCTTTTTGCGCCACTTCGATCTCCTGGGCGCACTGCTTGTTCATGGAGAGGAAATCCTTGTCGGACAATTCTCCCAGGGCGTTGAAGGTCAGCAGCTTCTGCTTTTTCTTTTCCGCCGTTTCAATTGCCTGCTCCAGCGCGGCGATCCGCTTTGCCAGGTCTCCGCTCTGATCCAGGGATTTGTACATCTCCACGTATTCTTCAATCAGCGCTTCGGCGTCGGCTTCCGTCTCCCGGAATACTTCAAACAGGAGGGGTTTCAGCTCCTCCTCGTAAATGGCAAAGGAGGGGCAGGAGTCGGCGCCGTTTTTAATCTTTCCGGAGCACACCCATTTGCTGTTCTTTTTCCCGGTTTTGTCCACCGAGTCCCGGCGGTAGTAGGCCGCGCCGCAATGGGTGCAGCAGAGCTTTCCGGTCAGCAGGTTGGCATGGTTGCAGATGCCCTGGCGTCCTTTCACATCCTCGCTGCGCTTCTTCAGCACGGCGTTGGCCCGGTCCCACAGTTCTTCGCTGACGATGGCCGGGACGATCTCCCCCGTCTCGTCCTTGAACATCACCCATTCCTCCGGCGGGAGGAATTTTTGCTTTTTGGTGAACAGGTCAATGACCTTCACCTTGTTGCCCACATAGTAACCTTTGTACTTGGGGTTAGAGATCATCCCAGACATGGTGGTGTGGGCGATTTTTTTGCCGTTGTGGTTCCGGTAGCCCTTATTCCAGAACAGGGACTCAATCTGCTTCATGGAATACTCCCCGGTGGCGTACAGCTCGAACAGCTCCCGCACCATGGGGGCTTCGTTCTCGTCGATGACCAGCCGCCCGTCGTTCTTTCGGTAGCCGAAGATACGGCTGTTGCCCAGCACCACGCTGTTTTTAATGGCCTGCTGGTGGCCGAACTTCACACGGCTGCTGAGCTTGCGCAGCTCGTCCTGGGCGATGCCGGACATGATGGTCAGGCGCAGCTCCGAGTCCTCGTCCAGGGTGTTGATGTTGTCATTCTGGAAGAACACCCCCACTCCGGCGCCCAGCAATTCCCGGGTGTACTGGATGGAGTCCAGGGTATTACGGGCAAACCGGGTGATCTCCTTGGTGATGATGAGATCGAACAGTCCCGCCTTGCCGTCCTCCACCATGCGGTGGAAGTTCTCGCGTTTTTTGGTGGTGGCGGCGGACAGGCCCTCGTCGATGTAGCCGTCCACATAGGTCCAGTTGGCATTTCTGCGGATCAGGTCCCCATAGTACTGGATCTGGTTGCCCAGGGAGTTGAGCTGCTCATCGCTCTCACTGGACACACGGGCATAGAACGTCACCCGGAGCGGGAGGTCATAAATCGTCTTGGTCTTCAGCTGCTGTCGTACGGTATGGATGTCCATGGCGGTCCCTCAAAGTTTCGTTTTATCATGACCATTATAATCAAAAACCAAGCATATGACAACAACATTTTCTCCCAATGACGCAAGTGTCTCAGGCAGTGTTGTAAAATACCAAATTCAATGATAAAGTAATGATGTTCCCGTGTTCTATCCATGTTCCACATCGTTCTGAGCACATCAATTTGTCGCTGTACGGCTTATCCGAAAAGGAGATGTATCACATGATGACAACAAAAGCCCAAAAAGAGGGCAAGATCAAACTGTACTATTGGGTGTATGATGACCACTCACAGGGCTATGCCATCTGTGACACTTCAAAGTCCGGCAAGGACAGATGGATCGAGCAGGATATCCTTCCGGACAAGAAAACCAGAAAGAACACCTTATCGGAATTGCAAAAGCAGTATCAGGAGAAAGGGCGTCAGGTTACTCTTAAGAAATTGCCCATTCCTTCAGGCCTCTCCACCCTGACCAAAAAAGACGCTCCAAAACGCGACGCAAACGCCGGGGCAGACGGGGTGGATGAGCTGAAAAAGCTGATCTCATCATGTGGAGAGGACATAGATTCCAAAAAAGAACTGTTAACTTTGACCGCCACAATTCTTGCCGGCTACTGCGCCAGAGTATGTCTCCCAACATACTCCGACTATATTGCGGTTCCGGATTCGCGAGCCCCTGTTATTACAGTCAGCTATGCTGATAATGCCTATCATGTGCTGGAGTACATAGCCCGCTCCCTCTGCGTTTCTACGATCACCTCCGGAAAACTGAAAGTAAACTACCAACCCATCTTTCCATCCAAGCAAAAGAGTCGAAATCTCATTGACGAAGCCTACCTGAAGCTCCCCAACTCGTCCACCCGATTACCCCCTCAATACCGTGACACTGCTTTTCTGGTACACAGCCGGTTCTTTTCCTCCTCAGATCTGAAAGACCTCCAGCATAAAAATCCGTGGGTCTGTCCAATTCTATTTGATTGTTCCGCAAAAAAGGTGCTTTCCACACCAGTTTCCATTAAAGGGCAAAAGCTGATAAATTCGGATTGCCTGTGGGATTGCCAGCAGATATCCTTTGTTGTCGCCCGATATATTTACTATGTTGCCAGACATTCCGAAAACAAAAAGAAATGGAGAGAAAAAATGTCCCGCTACTTTGAAGATGCGGAAGAACTGATCGCAGCTTACAATCAGCAGCCGGATGTCAAGCCGGTGAAACGTCCCCAAAAGTTCCATTTGGAACTGCAAATGCTGGCATTACGGCTTTTCGTCAAATCCTGCAAGGAGGACGATTCCCTTTCCTCCGAAGAAGGCAACGCTCTTCTGTCGGAGTGGTACAACATTCTGCTCCCCGGCAGCTGCAGCATTGCACAGGACTCTGATTACGAGGAGGAAGATGACAGTTCCACTTCTATCCAGACGAGATTTGAACACACCCTGTGCCGAATACTGGAAGAAGGATATCCTCAGCACTTTTTATATGTCCCGCCGAAAGGCACCTTTTCACTGGCCGATTCAAACGATCCCAACATTCATTATTGGGGATATCTCAGAAACTATAGCCCCAAGAAGAAAAAAGGTTCCCCAAAAGAAGCGCCTTTTGCCTCTCTACAGTTTCGTAGGGATCGTCTGGAATCTTTGCTATCAAACTATAGTGACAACTATGATGGAGCTGACCTATATAGCGACTTTTGTGAGTTGGACACAGACTACCGATACGATACAAAGAAGGCGCGTTTGCCCGTCGCTGAAAAGGATAGCAAAACAGTGGACGCAATGATCCTGAACATTCGAAAGATGACGTTTCTTCCGCAAGACATTCGAGATCAACTGCTGAACCAATTCCCAGAATCAGAGGAAACTCTGCTTTAACTGTCAAAAAAGCATGTTCCGATGTTCCAATGTTTTTTGTTCCCAGCCATGATTTAAAACTTTTCCGAAAACCAGACCATCAGCGGTCACAGTTGTATTCTACCAATCCGACTTACTATTTTTGACGGACACCGTTCGGCAAGTTCCACTGACTTTTTCAACCGACGTTCCGTCTCCACAAAAGAGACGCCCAGGAAAGATGCTTTCCCTGGGTGTCTCTTATTATATCTGGATTTCTTGCCCAGTTCATAACACTGTTTTTACCGGGAACCCTCAAGACAGGCACGAAAACGGAAATTTTCAGGTCTAAAAATGTGAAAGTTTTTGCTATGGCCAGACAGCACTTTTGAAAATTGATGCGCCGTCGAACACATTCATAATTCTGATGAAAAGGAGTCAAAATTATGAAAACGTCGATTCGTCTGACCAGCGAAGGCTATGGCTACCACACCCTTGAACTGGGATATCATCCCTCTCACGAACAGTTTCGGAAACATTGCAGGGATCTGAACAGCAGATCAAGCAGCAAGGAATACTACCCTCTGAAGAAATTTGAAGATACCAGCTGCCACTTCTGCGGTCTGCTCTGCAAAAACGGAACTCGGATCTATCTGACGGAATCAGAGTGCAAGTATAATGTGTGCAATGTCAAGTTGATTGTAAATCCACGGCGCCTCATAAATCCGGAGGCATCTTATCTTGGGATCATGCCGTCTGACCCGGATGACCGCGATCAATTTGAGCAGTCGTTTACCGACTGTATGCGCAAAGTGGACCTACCCGAGTTTATAGACGAATGGGCTTTGAAACGGCTGGATCTGTGTGTCAATATCCTGTGGGACAAGAAAAAAGGGCCTCATAAATTGCTCAAGCTCTTACACAAAGAGCCCGTACCGAAAGGATACGAAAAAAACCTCTTTGAGCAAAGCGACGCAGGGAAACGACGCAAGGGTATCAAAAATAAGCACATTATTAAATTCAGCAACGACTCGGTAGCTTTTGTTGTATATGACAAAGGTTACCAACTCAAAAAAGAAAACTTAGCATTGCCGGAGGAATTCATCACCAAGGGAATCCTTCGGGTTGAATTGCAGCTTAAGAAGCCGTGGCTCGAAAAATACGCAGATAAACGACATATTACAGACACCGGTGATCTGATTGCCACGCTGGCAAGCGAAAGCCGGATGTGGATTTGTCAGTACGCGGAAAAGCTGTTCAACGGTGGGACTCACTGTAAATTGGAAAAAATGGAGCAGGAACTCCGTAATACAGAAAACATCCGAGGGACGGTCCGAAAAAGAATGCTGAAAATCGCAGAACATCTGCGAGATTCCTCTGATATTCAGTGCATTATGGAGGAACTGGAGCTGTCCGAGAAGCAAGTCCGCACCTGCTTCCAGCACTTCAAGCAGTTAAACCTTCACCCAGTGGCCTTACCGGACGATTTTCCCATTGACCGCCTTCCGTCTTTGGTGGATATTCTGCAGGACTTGGAGGATGACGAAACGGAACTTCGGTTGGACGGTAAGCGAAAGAAGTAGTACGCAGAGATGTAAATGTATCTTTTGAAACATCTCCGGACAAGATAATAAGAAAGCGGAACTGTTATATTTCCCCTTCAAAAATCCGTTTTCAGACGTTTTTCAGCTACATATTATAACTAGAAGATATAGGAGTGCTGATCATGTCTGCTTCTTGTACGAAAGAATTCGCATTTCAACAAGGGATGCTGTACTACTTCAATCGGGTCTTGCTGGAACAAGGGATCATTACCGAGCGGGAATATCGGGCCATGAAACAGAAGATACAATCAAGAGAAAAACATGGAAGGTAAGTGCTTATTCATTACCCGCGCATAAAACGGGGGCCTCGTCAGAGAGGCCCCCCCAAATAGAAGATGGAGTTTTGTGATGGAGAGAACTACAATTCCTAAATATCACCACATCTTTAAGTTCTCGGGACAATAGTTTGCTTGTTTGACAAGATTAAATTCCTCGTGACCGTCACGACCGAACTCTGCACTCGACTTACCAAAAAAATCATAGCATATCCGGCCGTTATAAGCAGTATCATCCCAGCAAACATCGAAATTATACCATTGACCGTCAATTTTTGCCTGATTCCAAGCATGACCATATTTTGTCCCATATCCCCAAATTATGTTACATTCGATTCCAGCTGCGTTGAGCAAAATTTTGTAAGCGGATGCATATCCATCACATACGCCATGTCCATCAAATATCAGATTTGATGCAAAATGAGGAGTCATGAATGCACCACCCTCATATCCCATGTCATAGACAGTTGTTCGACATATATAATCATGCAATGCTTTTGCTTTTTCTCTCTCGGTCATGCCTTCTGTAATTGTATCTTGCAATATCTGATCAACTTTTGTGACCCACGCATGGAGATCATAGATACCGACATCAAACTCGTCTTGATCATACCACAGGTCTTGTCGATACATCTTATAATTTTTTTCGTATCTTTGGGGATTAGCATAGTAGCATTCCAGTAATGTGACCGTATCAACAGTAATATGAGGATAAATGTAATTATTCCATCCAGAGACGCTGTCACCGTAATATATCTTATTATAGAATAGCGGATCTGCTAAAACGATATTGTATACTTTAAGCAATTGTTCGTAGGTATACCCCGGGGCATTAATTCCAATTCCCAGTTGCCCGTTGCGTACAGATAAAAGTATTAGATCATATAAATCATCCAAATTATAAACCGTGACACCGTTACTAATGATGTCTGGCATATCTGCGGCAAGCATTAAACTACCATCATGTGTATTGTCAAGTTGATCGGTTGTAAATACATCATCCCAGAGCATTTTATGAACGAGAGTTTCCCCATTTACTTTATCCGTTGCTTCTAATGCTGCTCGGGAAATAAGTGCAATATCTCCCCGCAAAAAAGGCGTGCTGCTGTTTTGATATTTTCCATCTGTGATGCCAAGTTGATCTGACAACTTCCATGCCTGATCCCATTGGAAATCGGTGCCTATTTGATAGCCCAACGCCTTCAGGACAAAAGTAAGATACTGTGTGGCAGTGACAGGGTCATTTCCTCCGTAGGTTGTTGAAGAAGTGCCCGATGTCAGGCCATTGGCGTAGGCATACCCAACATAGGGCTTGGCCCAGTCTGCCACATCTGTGAACGGCATTGCCCAGTTTCCAGTCTTGGCCTCTGCTGCTTTCCCGAGCAGGCAAACGAGCATGGTAATAGCTTCATTCCGTGTGGGTGTGCGGTCAAGGTCATAAATCGGCGTTCCGTCCGCATTCGTACCTGTACCCTCAAACAATCCCAATGAATGGAGATCCTCCGCAGCATCGACAGCCTCCGATGAGGCTGCAAATGCTGTTACAGTCATAGATACAGCGAGTGCCACTGCCATTATGGCAACAATGAATCGTTTCATATCTCATGCCTCCTAAAATAGATTATTTTATTATAGATTATAGCATATTACTTTTCCAAAAGTCTAATGTATTTGTAAACAGTCGTTCTCCTTATGTAAAACCTCCGATATGGTGCTTTTATTCTACTCCACATCGGAGGTTTACACAAAATTTGGGATGGTCTCTTTGGTGTCGCACAGGCGGCTTTCATTGCTGCACTCCACGAAAGGAAAGCATTCCTGTTTTCCCCGCTGGCGCTTTCTCCAAAGTAGTCTTCTTCCTATCATTCTTCTCAAGCATCATCACAACAGGCATCAACATTATGAGTGTCCTACATAGCCACACCTCATACTTCCAAATCCAGTTCAAAAATCTCATCTTCAATATCCGAAATTTGCTCCTCAAGTTGCTCTTTTCTGGATTCCCATCGGTCATATCGATTGGAAAAGATATCATCCGGTTCACGGCTTTCGAGGTCTGCCAGCTGGTCTTCCAACTCTTCCAGCTCCTCCTGCAGGGATTCAAGCCGATCATTCTTTTCTTCTATGTCATCTTCATCTGAATCATCTTCGAAGGCCCTCTGCTTCTCTTCTTCCTCGGCAATCGCAAAAATGAAACTTAGTCCAATGGCTTCTTCGAATCCATCAGTTTTCCCATCATTGTCAAAGTCGAACAGGTTACCAAACAAACCCATGCAGATACTCCTTTCAAAAGTTCTGTCCAGAGATTATCATAATATCTGTCCAATAATCCGGACATTTCTCTGTGACGCTCCCTGTCAAGTGGACAGAAATTTAGGACACCAGCTACGCTACTGCGTTGGCATTGACCTGGTCAATGATTTTTCGGATCCCCATCCAAACAGACAAGTCTGTAAAAATTTCCACCACACTTCCTTTATCTGTGAAAGGAGATTCCTGCAGCACAGACAGGTCTTTCATCAGGCCGTTGTGGACAATATATTCTACGATCTGATTCACAAAACAGATTTGGCGGCTGTCCAAGCGGGCATCGCTTAAATATTCCGAGAAGGCTTCTTTCGCAGCCTTCATATCCAGCCCGACGATCTCACGGACAAACTCCCCTAAAGGCTTGGAGCCGATCTCCGCCTCGTAATCTTCTTTCGTGCCAACCTCGCTCCAAAGGACCTTTTCCAGTGCGAGGACATCATCGCGCGTCAAAGGCACATTGCTCTTGAGCTTCGCAATAACAGCCTCGTCCTGGTGCTGCCGCACATAGAACTCAGCCTTCGCCTTGTAGTTCCTGAGATCATCGTTTTCCAGTTCGGATTCGTGCCAGTCCATCGACAGGATCTCGTCATCGAAGTTGGTCGTATACCGGATCTTGGTAACGGGGATGTACTTGATGAGGTCTCTCAGGTTTTCACGAATATGTTCAAACTCATTGATACCCGCATTGTCCAGATAATCCGTGTGCAGAATTTGATTAATCAATTCAGATTTTGCCTTGATTTCAGGAATGTTGGCGACTCCGGCAATACCCTTGACCTTCTTGAACAAGTCACTTCTGGCGCGGGTGTACTTCTTGCCGACCAGATAGGCCAGTTCAATACCATACATCAACGCGTCGAACCGCATGGCGGCGGGGTCATCCTCGTCAGGCGTAATCAGCGGAGCCAATTCCTCTTTGATAATGAGCGTATCCTCGTAGCTGAGAGCAGCATAGTTGTCGGGGTTGGCGTATAGTTCCACATATTTCAGATGCTGCCGGACGGCAAAGTTCTCCTTGTTCAGTTCCCGGATCTTCCGCACCATGTCCGCGACCAGTTCCTTACGGAATGCAATCAGGTCATCCGTCTGAAATTGAAGGTCCTGCAGCTTATATGCCATCTGTGCCTTCAGATTGAAGATTGCTCCCTGCAGCGCCATCTGGTTGGCAGTCGGCCTGCCCGTATTCATGCGGAAAAACTCAAAGTTGCCGCAGAAATCGAAGATGTAGAACTTGCTCTTATCTTCTCCGTCGATCAATCCGGGGCACAGGCGGGTGCCGCGACCGATCATCTGCCAGAACTTCGCCTTGCTCATGACCTTCTTGAAAAACACCAGATTCAAAACCTCAGGCACATCAATGCCGGTATCCAGCATATCAACGGAAATGGCAATCTGAGGCAGCTTCTTCGGGTCAGAGAACTCGTCAATGGCGCTCTGGGCATAGGTCATATAGTTGTCGATAACCTTTGCGTAGCCGTTCAGATGGGGATACTCCCGGTTGAAAATCTCAAAGATTTTTTCCGCGTGGGTGTGGTTTTTCGCAAAAATGATGGTCTTTCCCAGCTTCTCGCCGTAGTCGATTCGAAGACCGTTGGTCATGAGAATATGCAGGACTTCCTTGATGGTGTCCTCGTTGAATACCCACTCATTCAGGGCGGAGGAACTAATCCGCTCCGGCAGCTCACCATTCTCATCTTCAAAAGTGTCCTCATAGGCGGCTTTATCCTCATCGGACAATTCGTCATACGTGATGCCCTGCTCGATGAATTTCAGCTTGGTCTCCACGCTCATGAAGTCCACCAGAAAACCGTCCTTGACGGCCTGGGCCAGTTCGTAGCCATAAGTAGGTACGCCGCTCTCCAGTTCAAAGACCTCGTAGGTGTTCTTGTCGATCTCGTCCTTGGGGGTGGCAGTCAGACCCACCAGCGGGGCGTCAAAATAGTTGAAAATATCCCGGTACTTGTTGTAGATAGAGCGGTGGGCCTCGTCGCAGATAACCAGATCAAAGTGGCCGCAGGTGAATAGCTTCCCCTGTTCATCCTTCACTGCGTCAATGCAGTTCATCATGGTCTGGTAGGTGGAGAACACGCAGTGGGCGGTGTAGTTGTCTTTTTCCTCGCACAGGTTGGTGACAGACAGGTCGGGCAGCAGGTTCACAAAGCTGCGTTTGGCCTGGGTCACCAGAGAATTGCGGTCCGCCAGGAACAGAATATTCTTTACCCAGCCGTGATTCAGCAGCACATAGCACAGGGCGATGACCGTCCGGGTCTTGCCGGAGCCGGTGGCCATGACCAGCAGTGCCTTGCGGCGGTTGCGCCGGTCGAAACTGTCGCAGACGGCCTTGATGGCGCTTTCCTGATAATAGCGGCCCGCGATTTGCTTGTCCACCATCACGTTTTTCAGGCTTGTCCGCATGGTGCGCAGATTGAACAGCTTTTCCAGATCCCGCTTGGAGTAGATGGTCGCTACCTTGCGCTCCGGGTAGGCGCCATCATCAATCCGGGTCTCAAAGCCGTTGGTCAGGAAGATCACCGGACGGCGACCATGCTTCTGCTCCAGGATGTCGGCGTAGAGCTTCGCCTGCTGGCGGCCCTTGGACACATCCAAGCAGGTACGCTTGGCCTCAATCACAGCCAGGGGCTTGTGGGTGTCATCGTAGAGCACATAGTCGGCATAGCCCACCTCGCTCTTGTTAGGCATACCGGGCAGCTCCACTTCATTGAGCCAGTCCCGCCCCTCTGTCCAGCCGGCGTCCAGCAGCATGGCGTCGATGTAGATCTTGCGGGTCTTGTACTCGCTGAGATCCAGCGGCTTCGGTACATAGGTCTGCTGCTGCTCAGCCCGGCGGGCGGTCAGTTCCTCCCGCAGAGCGGCGTTCTCCGCCATGAGCTGCTCCAGCTTAACTTCGGCTTCCGTGTCAACGAGCGGCGGAGCGGCAGGCGCGTCCTTTAAGAGCGCAGGGTCAAAGGTCCGCTCGGTGTAGTCCGTGCCGTAGCAGTAGGCCACAAAATCCAGAAAGACAAAGAGGTTTTCCAGACACAGCGCCGCCTGCTCCTCGCTGATCTTCTTCCCTGTGTGGGCGGCGTTGTTGCCCAGGGTGCGGATCAGCTTCATCCTGCGCCAGATGTCCTGACCAACGATGTCCCGGAAATCCTCGTTATCCATCAGAGAAACCAGCCGGTCATCATAGGGAAGCACCAAGGAGCCGTCCACGGAATACATCCACTTGACGGCAAACTCCATGGCCCGCCGGCAGTTCAGCACACATGCGGCGGGGTCGATATGTAAGATGCGCTCGGCGGAGACAGCAACAGAGGCGAAGGTATTGAATTGTGGGTCGGAGATCAGAAAGTCGAAGTTGGTCATACGGATTCACCTGCTATCTCTAATTGATTACACGTGAGCAGTATAGTTTCATGATTCAAAATCTGGAAGCTCCTTTGGGGGTCTAACGCAAAGAAACTGCGGTGAGTATTGTGTCTGCAGATACCCTGTACTGCCACTTTGTGAACCAGCAATCATCTTGGAGAGATATAGCAGTAAAATGTGCATAGCTGCCACTGCATAAACTGCATTCATATAGGTTGCCTCAGAAAAGCAATTTCCCCTATCGTGCTTCACCTTTTGATAGGCATCCCACCATGCTAGTTTTCCGCTACTCCATGCACCAAAGGGCCTTATAGTTGCGCCTAGTCGGCTTACGCTCACCGTTGCATCCACAATTCGCGGATATTTACCTAAAATAATGCCTTTATAACTTGCCATATCTGCTGATACAGAGCTGTCTGTTATTTCGCTGCACAACATTTTAAATAATGATTCCACTTCAGTACAAGCTAAAATCAATATTTTTGCAAATTCAAGTGAGTACACATTTTCCTGTCCACGAGGTTCAACATACTGAGAAGTGTTTGCTAAATCTTTTTCTACAACAGAATAATAGTGCCATGAGTTATTCAAAATTTCAGCATTCATTGAGCAACCCCTTATCCGAAGTATTTCTGCATCAGGGCTTTTTTCAGTAGTTCCAGTTTAACAAGGCTTTGTTGTACGGCCAATTTTGATTTGTCGGTCTGTTCAACGAAATCTGCGAATTGATTTTGTAATTCAATCGGTGGTAACATGACCACCAACTTCTTAGTCATAGATATAGATATGCTTGACAACCGCCACCATTGTTCACCCTTTCTATCGATCGCTGGCCAGAAGTCCGGCCACCATAATAAATTCGTCGATATAAGGAATCGGATCCGTGACAAAGAAATTGATCACAAGTGCCGCAGCCTTCAAGTATTTTGGACAATTCCAGTAGATCAACAGAAGGATATGATCCTGAAGGAATCCATCGAGGAAAAGCGCGCCGAGGATGCCAGAGCCATAAGAACCTTCGGTTCTGAGGGCGAGACTCCGAGACAGGTGTAAGGGCGACTGTACCGCACTTTTACCGTTTCTGGACTCTTTGGGACTAAAATGAAAACTTGAGAAAAGACGGTACTGCATGGGATCGCTCCCGGCAGTGCCGTTTTTTCGGCGGGATATTCAATTCATGTTGTATTGTAGAAGAATTGTGGTAAAATGAAGCCATCCAACAATAGAGGCGGAAGGTAAGGGGCTTTAGGGCTCCCAGGGTCCATGCAGAAGGCTAGACCGGAGAGAAAAATCGGAAAAAAGATAGGGGAGACGCAGATATGAAGAAAAAACTCATCTCACTGGCGCTGACAGCGGCTATGATGGTTGGGATCATGGCTTCTTCAGCATTTGCCGCAGACGTTCGGACCTTTTCCGACGTGCCAACAGACCACTGGGCTTGTTCGGCCATTGAGGAGATGGCATCAAGAGGAATTGTGTCTGGTGTGGGCGAGGGGAAGTTCGCACCCAACGGTGAAGTGACCACGGCACAGTTTGCCACTATGATGGTGAGAGCATTTTTTCCTGATGAACTGGCTGCCAACACAAAGGAATACGATACCTGGTATGGCTCATTTCTGCATATCGCGCTGGAAAATGAGCTTTTGACCAGACAGCCGGCCATTTATACATATGAAATGGTCAATGGCCGGGAGCAGTGGGATTCCAAATATGTAAACAACGGTATGTCCAGAAAAAACATGGCGATGATGCTGGCAAACTACCTGATGTATCATTTGGATCTGAATGACGTATATGAGCATATGGTAATCGATGATATCCCTGATTATGACGTGATTGACAACTATGGCTGGCAATACAATTCCGCCATAAGCATGGTATATAAGCTTGGCTGTATGAGCGGCATTGACAGTGCGGGAACCTTTGATGGAGAAGGAAAAGTGACCCGGGCACAGGCCTGTGTGGTTTTAAGGAAGGCCATGGAGCTGGTGAGCCAGGAGGCGGGCAAGCCTGTGAACAACACGGATGTGTGGTGGTATATGACATTTCACACTCCTGACTATTGGCTGAACGCGGGAGATAAAGACGCCATGGAAGGGTTGACTCCGGATGTGAGACTGAAGAACGGTAAGACCATCACGCCCGAGCATATTCAAGAGGTGATGTACTCTCTGAAATCCAAATATCCCGAGGGTATGCTCAGCGGAGATGACAACTACTTTTACTATGACGAATATGGGATTGCGGGTGCTTCGGGCTGTGCGGCGTTTGGGAGCTATGTGGTAGAGGACATCTTTGGCGTGGACCAGAGCTCCAGACTTTCTTATCACGCCTATAGTACCTCTGAAGAAGATGTCAAGAATGCCGTGTTTGACTGGATCAGACCGGGGGATTATGTCAGAATCAATGAGTCTCACTCTGTCGTGGTACTGGAAAAGAACGAGAACAGTATTGTTGTAGTAGAGGGCAACTATCGCGGCAAGGTTCACTGGGGCAGAGAAATTACCAAAGCGGCCCTGGAGAAGGGAGACTATTGGGTGAGCTCCGGCTATCCGTATCTGCCGGAGTGATAAAATCAGTACTGTTTTCCCTTAAAAAGCAGACACTTTTTCTGGGAAAGGTGTCGCTCAAAGGAGCCGCTTTTATGGAATTCAGCCATTGTTACAATGCGTATTTCCACTGGAGCGCTGCGTTGTTCCAGTACGCATTATGTTAGCCTGTGGTATGTAAGAGGAACTCTTTCCGGACAAATGAACGCGTCCTGTTGCGGGTCGTAGGAGAAGCCGTATTTCTCGGGTGGATTGGAGAATTGGATTGCAGGGATATATCCGGTAATGCCAAGAAGTTCCAGTCCCCGGTGGACAGCACCAGTCTCATACCCGCGGAGACCATCCCAAAATTTGTGTAAACCTCCGATGTGGTGTAGAATAAGAGCACCACATTGGAGGTTTTTATAATGGCCAGAAAGAATCGTAATATGGTGCCAGAAGATTATAGATGAAGTCATAAGACACCATCCGGTCGACTTTCCGCAGAAGGTGGTTTTCTGGAATCAGTGACTCTATATCTACGAAAATCATTGACATTTGTCTGCTTTGGCGTCCCATCATGCCACATCCCTCCCTATGGTTATTTTACCATATTGCGATGATACATTGGATGTACCTGCCTCTCGGTTACCAAGGGATTCAGGCCAAAATCCGCTCTGCTTCCCAGCGCCATTCTTGACTTTTGTCGAAAAACGCTTACACAAAATTTTACGCCCGGCCCAAGTAAGCATGGAGACTTAATCGATAACGACCCCGAAAGTCTACTCGACGAAGTCATGAGTAAATCTTGCTTTTTATTGGACACGCCTCAACCCCTGATGAGATATACCCATGTATTCTTAGTGCCATCCGTCAGCACATTGTCGATTACGGTGTTACTCGTTTTTACGTTGGCCATTATGGTCGGTTTGACAGCATAGTTACAAGTGCCTTGCTTTGATGTATGTGATTGTTGAGAGCGTAGTTCTGTTTATAAAAGATTTCCGCAAAGGTCTTTTGGGCAATTGGAGAAGATTCCTACCGCAGCCATCAACCAAATCGTTACTGGCTTGGGCCTTAGGTTATGTTTCGGTAAGCACCCTGAATGTATGTCTTAGACCATTCTTTTCAATTAGGAACCATCGAATCAAATTATCAAGATCTTTTTGACAATTCTGTCTGCAAAGCGCTGGCTACTGCATCATGTTTAGAGAGCTCTCCGCTCTGCTCAGATTGTGTATTTTCGCCGTTTTGTGGTACATGCCCCGTTCTAAATTATTATGAGAACAATAACCTTTTCGCATTGAATCCTAGCGACTATAAATGTCAGATATATAAAGGCATGCTAAAAACGCTATTTTCACTCCTAAATTCCGGAGACGAGGAGATTGTTGGGATACTAAAGAAATGGTGTAATTGCAACTATTGAGCCTTGTTGAAAAGCATTGGTGTAGTTTGCTATGTAGGAACAATAAAGGGGCTGTCTCAAAATGCCACGTGCAGATTGAGGCAGTCCCTTTGTAAGCGTCAAAGCAAAAGGCGACTTGCGGTAAATTGAATAGGATAATGTAAGATAAGGGACCTGTTGACAAAAGCAAAAATTCTGCCGAAACCCACAGGTTTTTCGGCAGAACATTGGAATTGGAGATAGAAAAAGATAGCATTTACCATTCTTTTAAGGTTTAGGGCCATGGCAGCAAGGAGGCATTCTTCCGTGGCTGCAAGAATGCCCCTTTTTCGAATCTTTGAAATACAGTGTTCCCGTTTTAAAACGGAGAAGCTGCCCTCGGCCCAGATTTTACGAAGCCGCATCATAGATAGGTAATCCGGAGTTCCCACCCGCTGATGTCCTCTGAAAAATGCTGGATAGCAGCTGCTGGCCAGCACCCTGCGCCGAATTCCAGCCTTGTCAAAACAACTCTGTCGTTTTGAACAGCGCATACAAGCGTCGCCCTCGACTTGGTAGCAACGCAGATATTTTCCGGTCGATTTGTTGCAATTTAGCCTGTGGTATGTAAGAGGAACTCCTTCCGGACAAATGAACGCGTCCTGTTGCGGGTCGTAGGAGAACCCATATTTCTCGGGTGGATTGGAGAACTGGATTGCAGGGATATATCCGGTAATACCCAGAAGTTCCAGTCCCCGGTGGACAGCACCAGTTTCATATCCGCGATCCAGAGCAAGTCGTTTCATTGGGATACCAAGATTGATTTGCCGTTCCAAATGCCGCAAGACCAGGATACTTTCTTTCTCATTGGCAGGATATACATCAACGCCTGTTAAAATGCCGCGTTTACTGCCGTGATTAATATAGCCGCTGTCTGGATCCGTATGGCTGGTAGTGCGACGTTTCCGTGCTATTCTCGTTGGCGGCTTTTTGAACCCCGGCTGGTTGGAAAGTTCTTCATCCAAGGAGTCAAGATAGCTTTGCATACTTTGCTCAACTTCTATTTCTACATCAATCCAGCTTTCTCTTGATACGTTGGCTGGAATGTAGCTTCCGTCCGCAGCCATGGCTTTTCCATCTATAAGGCCGCCAGCTATACACTGTTTCACGATTTCATAAAAGGCTTTCTGAAAAAGGTTGCTCTGCTGCCATTTGCGTGTCCTGGTTTTGCTGAATGTGGAGTGATCCGGGATGGCGTCATCCAGTTCGAATCCACAGAACCATCGGTAGGCGATGTTGAGCTGAACTTCCTCTACCAGCCGCCGCTCTGATTTGATGCCATACAGATATCCAATCAAGAGCATTTTGAACATACTGACAGGGTCGACAGATGGACGGCCAGTCGCCGGATAATACGGTGCCAGAAGATCATAGATAAAATTAAAGGATACTGTCCGGTCAATCTTCCGCAGCAGATGGTTCTCTGGAATCAATGACTCCATATCCACGAAAATTATTGCCATTTGTCTGCTTTGGCGCCCCATCATGCCACATCCCTCCCTATGGTTATTATACCATAGAAAGGGTTTATACGCCACTTTGTCAACAGGTCCAACTCTTGACAGTACCGAATTGACGATTACCATTCTGGTTTCCTTCCAGACAGAGATATATATTATAACCATGAAGGTCCTCGGGGTAATTCCCCGGGGACCAAATCAATTTCAGGAGGAAAACAGCATGAAAGAAACCTTTGTATGTAGCATTTGCGGAGCCGAGTACCCGACAGATCGGAGAACACAAGTGGATGGACGGGAGCTGTGTCCCAGCTGCTTGGCGGAACACACCACGCTTTGCCGGGTGTGCGGGGAACGAATCCTGTGGGAGAACAATGCAGGGACCGAAATGCATCCCTTGTGCCAAGACTGTTTTGACGAGCACTACACCACCTGCACCCGTTGTGGTATGCTTCTCAGACGGTCCGAGGCCTTCTACCAGGACTCCGACGAGGATGAGGAGTATCCCTACTGCAACGTCTGCTACTACGCCTCACCCAAGGGGATTAACGACTACTATTATAAGCCGGAGCCCATTTTCTATGGAGAAGGTCCCCGCTACATGGGCGTCGAGCTGGAGATCGACGGAGCGGGGGAACTTGACAGCAAGGCGTCACAGATTCTGGACGTGGCAAATAGAGGCGGTTCGGAGCTGCTGTACTGCAAACATGACGGCTCTCTGGACGATGGCTTTGAACTGGTGAGCCATCCCATGTCCCTGGCCTTTCACCAGAAAGAGATGCCCTGGGTGGACATCCTGAGGGAAACGGTCCGGCTGGGCTACCAGTCCCATCAGGCCTCTACCTGCGGCCTCCACATCCACGTCAGCCGGGCAGCTTTTGGGCCGACCGAAGCGGAGCAGGACGCCGTGATCGCTCGAATCCTCTACTTCTTTGAGAAGCACTGGGACGAGTTGTTGAAGTTCAGCCGTCGTACCCAGCGCCAGCTGGAGCGCTGGGCAGCCCGGTACGGCTACAAGGAGCAGCCCCGTGACATCCTGGACCACGCCAAGAAAGGGTATGGGGCTGGGAGATACACCTGCGTCAACCTGACCAACACGGATACCATTGAGTTCCGCATCTTCCGTGGGACCTTAAAACTCAATACTTTGATCGCCACATTGCAGCTCATTGACAGGGTCTGCGATGTGGCCCTTTTCTTGTCTGACGAGGAAGTGAAAAACATGTCCTGGACCACCTTCGTCGCCGGATGTACCCAGCCGGAGCTGGTCCAATACCTGAAAGAGCGGCGACTGTACGTCAATGAGCCGGTAGAGAGCGAGGTGGAGATCTGATGTGCTGTCTGTTTGGAATCCTTGACCCAAGAGACCAGTTTTCCGAGAAGCAAAAGTCACGAATGCTCCATTTCCTGGCCGCAGCCAGCGAAGCCAGAGGCACTGATGCCACCGGGATTGCCTATAACGCCCGGGGGAAGCTGCGGGTGTACAAACGCCCTGTCCCCGGCCACAAGCTCCGTTTCCATATCCCGGCGGGGACGAAAGTGGTCATGGGGCATGCCCGAATGACTACTCAGGGGGACGCGCGGCGTAACAACAATAATCATCCTTTCCAGGCCAGAGCGGGCAGCAATACCTTTGCCCTGGCCCATAACGGAGTTCTGTACAATGATGTTCTGTTGCGCAAGGAGAAAAAGTTGCCCCAGACAAATATCGAGACGGACAGCTTTATAGCCGTTCAGCTGCTCCAGCAACAGGGAGCCCTCACCTTTGCCAGCCTGAAATACATGGCGGAACAGGTGGAGGGCTCCTTCTCCTTTACCGTATTGGATGACCGGGATGATCTCTACTTCGTTAAAGGGGATAATCCCCTGTGTATCTACCACTATCTCGACAGCGGCCTGTACCTCTACGCCTCTACCGAGGAGATTCTCATAAATGCTATCGTTCACATGCCCTATCGATTGGATAAGCCGTCCCAGGTCAAGCTGGAGTGCGGTGAGATTCTGAAAATCGACGCAAACGGACTTCAGACCCGTGGTTCCTTTGACACCCGGAATCTGTATTCCCGCTGGTATGCCCCATATTCCTTTCTGCTGGAGCCTCCAGCCAGAAGCCGGTATGTCCCGCTCCAAACTGCAGCTGAGCAGGAGTATATCCGGGAATTGAAATCGGTGGCGTCTTTCTATGGCTTCTCATCCGGGTATGTGGATGCCCTGCTTGCGGACGGATTTACCACCGACGATGTTGAGGAGATGTTGTACTGTGGAACCATATGAAGCAAGAACTGCTGTGCTGCGCGTTCTGATCGTGGAACCCGGAAAGGCCCCTTATGAAAAAGAAATCCCTTCCGGTCTCGCCGCGATGCAAAAAATCGTAGGTGGTTTGATCCAGGCGCTGTATCCCTTTGAGGAACCAGTGGCTCTGATCTGCAACGATGAGGGAAAACTGATGGGGCTGCCTATGAACCGGGCGCTGCGGGAACCTCATACCGGGAAAGCCTACGATGTTGTCTGTGGAACATTCCTCCTCTGCGGCGCCCCGCCGGATGAGGAAAACTTTACTTCTCTGACCGATGAACAGGTACAGCACTATAAGACGGTGTTTGCCAAGCCGGAACTGTTTCTGAACATTGGCAGTCAAATCATCATCATGCCCTGATAAACATGTGCCAATAGGGTTTACCCCAATGGCATAGGAAAAAACTGTCCCAATAGGGTTGGTTTTGGCATTTTGGCATGTGCCAATTTGGAAACTGACCCTATTGGGAAAATGGAGATGTAACTATGAAAGTTGGATATGTACGGGTCAGCACCCAGGAACAGAACACAGCCAGACAGGAAGTGCTGATGCAGGAGCTTGGCGTGGAACAGCTATACATTGACAAGGCCAGTGGCAAAAATACGGACAGGCCGGAACTGAAGAAGATGCTGGCCTATGTGCGCCAGGGTGATACGGTGATCGTGGAATCCATCAGCCGTTTTGCACGGAACACACGGGATCTGCTGGAGCTGGTGGAGCAGTTGACGAAAAAAGATGTGGAGTTTGTCTCCCGCAAGGAGGCCATCGATACCACCACCCCCACCGGAAAGTTTATGCTGACTATCTTCGGTGCCGTGGCCGAGCTGGAGCGGGAGTATATTTTGCAGCGACAGCGCGAGGGAATCGCCATTGCGAAGAAGGCTGGGAAATACACCGGACGAAAACCTATTACGCCGCCGCATTTCCAAGAGGTCACCGATATGTGGAGGCGCGGTGAAATTACAGCAGCGGAGGCCATGCGGCGTCTGAATATGAAGCCCAGTACATTTTACCGCAAGGTTCGGAATACAGTGCCCTGACGTTCAATATGGTTTATTTTATAGCTCAGCCCCTCAATTTGATCATTAATCTAAAAATGAGTAAATTGATTGACTTGGGAGTATAATAGCCATATAATAAATTGAGAACAATTCTGAATGTACAATGTTGAGGTATCTTTTATGCACAACTACCAGCTCACCGCTGAGTGGCAAAAGCTGCTCACTGCCGATATTGTGGCGCTTCTGACTCAAATACATGAATTTAAAGGCGAACAAAACCTTTTCATCGAGGCCAAGCATGATACACTAACGCAGTTGGTTGAAATTGCAAAAATTCAGAGCACAGAGGCCTCTAATAAAATTGAGGGCATTTATACATCCGATGACCGCTTGAAAAAAATCGTTCTGGATAAAACCACTCCCCGTACCAGAAATGAGCAGGAGATTGCTGGTTACCGAGATGTGCTCACAACGATTCACGAAAACTATGAATATATCCCCCTGCGCCCGACCATGATCCTACAGCTTCATCGTGACCTGTATAAGTTCAGCGGCATATCCATTGGCGGCAACTATAAAAATTCCGACAATGTTATTGCGGAGACTGACAGTGAGGGCAATAGACGTATCCGCTTCCAGCCTGTCCCCGCCTGGGAAACGCCGGAAGCCATTGACCTCGCCTGCAAAGCTTACGACGATGCGGTGCAGTCTGGTGCTGATCCCCTTCTGATCATTCCTATGTTCATTCTGGACTTTCTCTGTATCCACCCGTTCAACGACGGAAATGGCCGAATGAGCCGCTTGCTGACGCTATTGCTTCTCTATCGCTCCGGATATATTGTCGGTAAATATATCAGCATAGAAAAAATGATCGAGCAGAGCAAAGAGACCTATTACGAAGCCCTGCAGCAAAGCTCCGCCGGGTGGCACGAGAACGCCAACGACTATGGGCCATTTGTGCGCTACATGCTGGGCGTGATTGTCGCTGCCTATCGAGATTTTTCTTCCCGTGTGCAGTTTCTGACAACAAAGGGCCTGTCCAAGCCAGACCGGATCCGCGAACTGATCAAAGACACCCTCGGCAAGATCACCAAGGTGGAGATCATGGAGAAATGCCCGGACATCAGCCAGGCCACCGTGCAGCGGACACTAAGCGAATTACAGAAAAGCGGCGAGATCATCAAACTCAGCGGCGGACGCTATACCGCCTACATTTGGAACAGGGAGAACGACTGATTATGATCACTGGTGAACTGAAAAATAAGATCGACAGTTTGTGGACCGTATTCTGGACCGGCGGCATAACCAACCCGCTGGACGTCGTGGAGCAGATGACCTATCTGATGTTTATCCGCGATCTGGACGATACCGACAATCTGCGGGCAAAAGAGAGCGCCATGCTGGGCCTGCCTCACAAGAGTATCTTTGCTGACGAGGTAAAGATCGGCGACCGCACCATTCCCGGCAATCAGTTGAAGTGGTCGGTATTTCACGATTTCCCTGCGGGAAAAATGTACGCTACTGTGCAGGAGTGGGTGTTCCCGTTCATCAAAACGCTTCATGGGGATAAGTCCAGTGCCTACGCCAAGTATATGGACGACGCCATTTTCAAAATCCCCACGCCGCTGATGCTGGATAAGATCGTCACCGCTCTGGACGGCATTTATGAGCAGATGGCGCAGATGCAGGACAGCGACACCCGCGGCGACATTTATGAATACCTCCTCAGTAAAATTGCCACCGCCGGCGTCAACGGCCAGTTCCGCACTCCCCGCCATATCATCCGCATGATGGTGGAGCTGATGCAGCCCCGGCCGGACGACGTGATCTGTGATCCGGCCTGCGGCACCTCCGGTTTTCTGGTGTCCGCCGGTGAGTATCTGAAAGAGAACTATAAGGAAGAGATCTTCTTCAACAAGCAGAAGAAGGACCACTACATGAACCACATGTTCCATGGCTACGACATGGACCGCACCATGCTGCGCATCGGCGCCATGAACATGATGACTCACGGCATCGACAACCCCTTCATTGAGTACCGGGACAGCCTCAGCGACCAGAACACGGACAAAGAGAAGTACTCCCTTATTCTGGCCAACCCGCCTTTCAAGGGCAGCCTGGACGCGGACATCGTCTCCGCTGATCTGCTGAAGATCTGCAAGACGAAAAAGACGGAGCTGTTGTTCCTGGCCCTGTTCCTGCGGATGCTGAAGGTGGGCGGCCGGGGAGCGGTCATTGTGCCCGATGGCGTGCTGTTTGGTTCCTCTACCGCCCACAAGGCCATCCGCAAGGAGCTTGTAGACAGCAACCGGCTGGAAGCGGTCATTTCCATGCCATCCGGCGTGTTCAAGCCCTACGCAGGCGTGTCCACCGGTATTCTGGTGTTCACAAAGACAGGCCATGGCGGCACGGACAAGGTGTGGTTTTATGATATGCAGGCCGATGGGTTCAGCCTGGACGATAAGCGCACCGAAGTTAAGGAAAACGACATCCCCGACATCGTCGCCCGGTTTCACAATTTGCAGAATGAGGAGAACCGCCAGCGTACGGAGCAGTCCTTCTTTGTCCCCAAGGCCGAGATCGTGGAAAACGGCTACGACCTGTCCATCAACAAGTATAAAAAGACGGAGTACAAGCCCGTGGAGTACCCCTCCACCCAGGAGATCATGGCAGATCTGCATGAGTTGGAGATGCAGATCACCCAGGGCCTGATGGAACTGGAGGAGATGCTGTGATGGCGAGATTAGGAGATATATGCACAGTCGTGTCTGGCTCCACCCCAAAAACAAACATCCCGGAGTATTGGGATGGAGATGTTAAATGGATAACACCCGCTGAACTGAATGAAGATAGCTGTTATCTTTTTGATTCCCAGAGACATATCTCAGAACTCGGCAAAGAAAAAACAGGGTTATCCTATATGCCGGCGGGTACAGTCATTTTGTCATCTCGTGCGCCTATTGGTAAAACTGCAATCGCGGGATGTGAATTGTGCTGTAATCAGGGATTTAAGAATCTAATTTGTTCTGATGTAATTTTTAATGAGTATCTCTATTTTTTCCTCAAGAGTAAAACAGACTATTTAAATTCGCTTGGACGAGGAGCAACATTTAAGGAAATATCTAAAAGCATCGTTGAAAATATTGAGATTAGGCTTCCGAGTTTGGAAGAACAGAAAAAAGCCGCAAAACAGCTTGGACATATTTATCATCTGATTTCCCTACGCAAGCAGCAACTTGCCAAGCTGGACGAGTTGGTCAAAGCTCGATTTGTCGAACTGTTTGGCGACCCAGAATATAACAATAAGGGTTGGAAAACTGAATCTCTTGGAGAACTTTGTGAAGTAGGTTCAAGCAAACGAATATATCAAAACGAACAGAGTACAGAAGGGGTTCCTTTCTTAAGGATTTCTGACTTGGTTAACAAAATGGATACAGGAATAAATGATTGTGATTTGTATATTCCAGAGTCAAGATTTTCAGAATTACTTGAACTGGGGCTTGTTC
The DNA here is from genome assembly GCF_021531815.1 of Pseudoflavonifractor phocaeensis. Classification (GTDB taxonomy): domain Bacteria; phylum Bacillota; class Clostridia; order Oscillospirales; family Oscillospiraceae; genus Lawsonibacter; species Lawsonibacter phocaeensis_A. The sequence goes on along the minus strand of NZ_JADYUM010000002.1, from coordinate 172,730 downwards.
CTAAGAGTGGAGATATTCTTGTTACAGCACGGGGTACATTAGGACGATGCTATATCATTAAACCAGAGGATAAGTTTTACTTTCAAGATGGAATGATTACTTGGCTATCACAGTTCTCTAATTCTGTTACAGCTCTGTACATTTCCCATCTATTCACAATGCCGGGGTTTAGGAAACAGATTGACGGATTGCAGGCGGGTTCAACGGTTGCTTATTTATGGAGTTCCAGTGCACTTGGTGCGGAAAGAGAGTAATCAAAATTGATGGGAAGGGACGCCCTGAACCGGGAAAGTGTCCTCGTAAAACAGGAGATAAGCCCCACACCTGGAAGGTATCCAGAAAATATTGAGAGGAGAGCAGACGATGGGATTTTTTGATACATTAAAAAAAGCAGGAAGCAGTGCTTATGACGCTCTGCAACAAAACGCTGCGGAGATTCAGGAACTCAAGGATCGACTGGATTGTTACAGCGATGATCAGTTGTTCCGGAACCTTCACTATGGCAGTTATCAGCAGAGGGCTGCCTGCTCCCTGCTGCTGCAGGAGCGAGGATATTCCAAGGAAGAGGTCGCCGAAGCAATAAAGCACAGAAGATAACAAAATATCTCCATTTGCACATTTTTTGATCCTGTACCTTAATAATAAATAATGAATGGCCTCAGGGGAACATTTCCTGAGGCCATTCATTATTTTGTGAGGAATCAATAACACCTTTGTCTGCGAAATCTGGGAAGCCATACATCCGATGTCTGACTGCACCTCATTCTCTAATTTTGGAATAATCTAAAAATAATGGACGCTGGCATGATTTTCCAATAACTAGCACACTCGATTTTATAAAGCTTCCTCCGTAAACTCCGCCAGACTGGCCAGCGAGATCCTATACTCTCGGCCAATTATCATACCTTTCAGCTGACCGGAGCGGATCAGTCTTCTTACCTGGGTACGGCTGACCTTCAGAAATGCCGCCACCTCTTTGACCGTCAAAAGCTCTGTCATCCCCATGGGTCACTCCGCTTCCTATCACGGTATCCTGTACCCTGCCCTGTGGCCTTCTGCTCCTGATAGATGTGGTTGTGCAGCCTACGGACCAGAACCTTCCGGAAGCCCCAGTTACCATATTGGTCCTCCTGCGGCTCAATTCCATACTTTTTGCAGTAGTGCCGAAGGGTTTGCTTGTCCAGCTCGAACAGGCGACACACCTCCTCAATCGTGTAGAATTCTTTCATGTTGTTGTAGTCGATATACTTCATACTCAATCGCGTCCTTTCGCGTATTTTGGAAACATGCGCCGCAGGGGTATGTAGTCGGTTGCAGCGTATGCCACCTTATACTCATGTTACCTATCGTTCACTAAAAAACGCTCATTTCAAAGCAATTCCGTGCTTTTTTAGATGCAAAAAGGAACGAAAATTGAGATTATTTAAGAAATCCTGCCAGCACCGGAAGTTTTTCTTCGCTGTCCGCGTTGGTCAGCGTGATGGGGCTGATGCCCAATTTGTCAAACTTTTTCAGGACTCGGTTGATCTGCCCGGACTTCAGTCCGAATTCCACTTTCAGATCTTCAATGGCGGCAGAAAGGCTTTTCCGGTCACTTGCCTTGCGCAGCAGATACAGCATCCGTTCCCGTGTCTTTTTACTCCGAAGGCCATCGATCATCTCCTTCGCTTCCTTGTAGCGGACATGGCGCTGCCCCTTGAGCTGTAGCCGCTTGAGATACCAGCTGAAGATCTCTCCCGCCTTCTCATATAGCATCCTCAAAACCTTGCCGTTGTTGTCCATGTGATCTTTACTTACCCATTTCCGCATGCCTTTCCGGCGCAGCTGAACTTCCAGCCGCAGCACCCGTTTCCCCACCAGAGAGGCTGGTGAGGCGTCGATCATCTCCAACTGCGCCGTCTTATCGTAGGCAAAGAAGGACGCAGTCTTGCAGCCCTGCTTATAGGAATGCTTGTTGGCCTCCTTGTAGTCTTTGGCTTTATCCTCGCCTTTTCTGAAATATTCCACATAATACCTAGGCAGGATCAGGCTCTTTTTCAGGATACGCAGGTAGCTCTCCACCACAGCTGCTGTATCAAAAATCAGGTTGATTGTGATGTCCACCCGGTATAGTTTCATGTTTTTCAGTTTACAGGGACAGCAAATTTCCTTCAGAAAAAGGTCTGCCCCGCTCATCACTTCCTTGGTGTTCTCCTTGTCAGGGCGGAACAGTGCACTTCTGTCGGTGTCTCCCAGCAGGAGCGTCGGATGGACCGTGACGGTGAGTCTCCAGATGGAACCTCGGTACCGGGAGACCCGCAGTTTAATCCCCTGCCCGGCAAAGCAATCGCTGGCATAGTCATAAGTACAATCAAAATAATCGTTGCATCTGATCTGAAACCTTGGCCGTATCCTGAGCGCACCCAGAATGCTGTCCTTCTGCTTCGGAGTCAAACTATATGTACAGGAAAAGCTGTCGATCCCCATGTCAATCTTACACATCACTTATCTTCCTTTCTGGCAGTTGGTGCAGTAGCGGCAGGCATTCTCATGGGAGTCACCAAGGGCATTGAGCAACGTGATGACCATACACTGCTCCTCATCTTCACAAAACTCCTTCATCTCATCCAGCCGCCTCAGCGCACGGTTTCTTGCCCCTTTCTCTTCAATACACTTCAGCAGCCAGTGATTTTCTGTGTAATCATCGGGAGTATAAAGCAGAATGCTTCTGGCATGCTGTCCTTCCCGACCGGCTCGTCCCGCCATCTGGTAGTAGTCTGCCAGGGACATGGGCATATTGTAGTGGATGACCAGGTCCACGTTCCGGATATCCACCCCCATGCTCAACGCACTGGTGGCGGCAATGATGTGCTTTTTCCCGGACAGCATATCCTGTTCCTGCTTCTTGTTTCGGCTGTGATAGACCATCACCTCTCCGCGATAGAGTTTCTTGAGTTCTTTCTCAACATTCTCCGTGGCAGCGATGGTATTACAGAACACGATGGTCGTATGGCGGTGGTATGAGGTTATAATATGGTCTAAATGGTTAGGACACAACCCTTTCACGGTTGCAATGACCGGTTCGAGCCCGGCGCGGATCTCCACAATTTTGGGATATAGCCAAGCGGTTAAGGCTCTGGCCTTTGACGCCAGCAACGCTGGTTCGAATCCAGCTATCCCAGCCATACGATACGGTACTCAAGAGGTTTAAGAGGACAGCCTGCAAAGCTGTTATTCGCCGGTTCGAATCCGGCCCGTATCTCCAAACGGTGCCTTCGTCTAATTGGTTAGGACGCCAGCCTCTCAAGCTGGAAATTGCGGGTTCGAGCCCCGCAGGCATCACCACACGGGGGTATAGCTCAACTGGTAGAGCAACGGTCTCCAAAACCGTAGGTTAAGTGTTCGATTCGCTTTGCCCCTGCCAATATTGGGGTGTCGTCAAGTGGTAAGGCACCGGTCTCTGACACCGGCATTCGCTGGTTCGAATCCAGCCACCCCAGCCATTTTACGCAGAAAAACCGCCTGAAATGGCGGTTTTTCTGCGTTTTTTGTTCTATTTTTGTCTCTTGGACGATTGCGGTTCAGCGGCGATTTCAGGGACAGAAAAGCGGCGGGAGCATGAGCGAGGATAGCCGCTGAAACCGCCAAATCCCTAACCCATCCCTAACGACAAAATATCTCACTTTTTGGCGTATGTCAGTCGATTATCATGTTACCTTTCATAATAGTTACATGATAGCATAAAGACAAGGCTGTCGTATTATGCTGATAGGCCGACAGTCTATACAGAAGTGTTTTATAAGGAGTTTCACTATGGATGCACATAAAGCAATTATCACAAGTATATTTAATAACTCCACGCTTATAGAGGTACCCTTCTTCCAGCGATCCTATGTTTGGAAAGAAGATCTTTGGGCTCGGATGATTGAAGATATGGTCCTCCTCTCAGACAAATCGTGTCACTCGGGTGTGGAACCCTTTGGTTGAATCTATTTTACGGTATGGGGCATGGAGCGCTCATTTTCAATCTTCTCAATCCGCTCGGGAAACATGGTCACCAACAGCTCACTGGCGTCCTCCCGGGTCAGTTTCAGACTCTCCCGGGTCAGCTGGTAAATGGTCTTGTTTTCTTTGGTGGATACTCTGGCCATGATGCTTTCCTCACTCCATGCAAGAACCAAAACTTCTAGGCTCTGTTTTCTCCATTATACGGGATATGAGGGATAAAACAATTACTTTTCTTGCCCTTTTCTCCCGTACGCCCTATGGAAACAAAAAAGGCGTTTCCTTTCCCGCCGGAATGAATCGCCGGTAAAGGTCAGGGAGCGTCTTTTTCTGCATGATAAACATCTTGTCACAGGTTCTGTTCCATATTGGCGCTGATCACATTGAAGTGGTGGTTGATGGCCAGAATCAGCTGGGCCTTATCCCGGCGGGCCAGAGCGTCCACAATCTGTTCGTGGGCGTACTGCAGCTGGTTGCCGGTCTGGAAGTTGCGCAGGATATGCCGGCGCATATCGGCGATGAAGCGGTCGATAGTGGTGGAGAGGGCCCGGTGAATCTGGATAATCAGCTCGTTGCCTGAGATGGCGGCAATGGTATCATGGAGCTGCTTATCCAGTTGGGCGGCCCGCTTGGAGGAACAGGACGCCATCTCCTCCACCATTCCGGACAGCTCCCGGACCTGCTCGTCGGTGATGCGCCCCAGGGCCAACAGGGCGGCCTGCAGCTCCAGGCCCGCCCGCAGCTCCCCCAGCCTCCGGTAGTCGATCTGCTGCAGGAGCATCAGCAGGTCAAAGGAGTCCTGCAGATTGCGCTGGATGTTGCAGCAGATAAAATTGCCGGCCCCTTGGTTGCTGACGATAAATCCCATATGCTCCAGCAGCCGAACTGCCTCCCGCACCGAGTTGCGGCTGATGCCCAGCTGCTCGGCCAGCTCCCGCTCCGGAGGCAAGGGATCCCCCAGGGACAGCTGTCCGCTGCGCAAGGAATCCTCCAGATAGGTGAGCACTTTTTCATAGGATTTGGGCTGTTCCGCCATGGAAATCTTCCTCCTTGGCATGATGTACATGCAAATAGTATAGCACAGGGAGAAGGCCACTGTAAAGGTGCGACCAACTCATTCTAACTGGTAGGACCAACACGTTTTTAAAAAAGCCGATAATTGCAAACTTTTTCGTAATATTGTCCAATTATCGCCTTGACATCTAGAAGTATCAGGAATAATATATAAATGTTCTAAAAATTCCTTGTATTGTTGCGCGTTTTTTATTTTATATGGTAGAACCAATTTAAGAAATAGGTCAACCACTGAAACAGGAGGTTATCATCTATGCAGACGATTTCCCTTCCTTACGGACGGGACCGGGTTGAGGCTCAGATCCCGGACCAGCGCCTGGCGGCGGTCCTCCGCTCCGGCGCACAGAGCTATCGGCCTCAGGCCGACCAGGCTCAGCTGGTGAGGCAGGCTCTGGAGAACCCCATCGGCACGCCCCCGCTCCGGGAATTGGCCAAAGGCAAGCATCAGGTTGTCATTATCAGCAGCGATCACACCCGCCCGGTCCCCAGCAAGGTTATTTTGCCCCAGTTGGTAGATGAGATCCGGGCCGGTTCCCCTTCTGCAGAGATCACCGTGCTGGTGGCCACCGGCTTCCACCGCCCCACCACCCGGGAAGAGATGCTGGACAAATACGGCCAGGAGCTTTTCCTCCGGTCCGGCCTGCACTTTGCCGTCCATCTCAGCGGCAAGGATGAGGACATGGTATCTCTGGGCACCCTGCCCTCCGGAGGCAAGCTGCTCATCAACAAGCTGGCCGCCCAGGCGGACCTGCTGGTGGCTGAGGGCTTCATTGAGCCCCACTTCTTTGCCGGTTTCTCCGGCGGGCGCAAGAGTGTGCTCCCCGGAGTCGCCAGCCGGACCACCGTACTGGCCAATCACTGCTCCACTTTCATTGACAGCCCCTTTGCCCGCACCGGCATCCTGGACGGCAACCCCATTCACCGGGATATGATCTACGCCGCCCAGCAGGCCAAGCTGGCTTTCATCTGCAATGTAGTCATTGACGAGAAAAAAGAAGTGATTGCCGCTTTCGCCGGCCACTTCAATGAGGCCCACCGGGCTGGCTGCGCTTTTGTAGAGCAGCTCTCCGGTGTCTCAGCTGTCCCCGCCCCCATTGTCATCTCCACCAACGGCGGCTATCCCCTGGACCAGAACATCTACCAATCGGTGAAGGGAATGACCGCTGCCGAGGCCACCTGCGCCCCCGGGGGCGTGATCATTATGGTCTCCGCCTGCAGCGACGGACACGGCGGCCAGTCGTTCTACGACACCTTCGCTCAGGAACCCGACGAGGAAAAAATCATGGCCTCCTTCCTGGCCACCCCCAGCGACCGCACCATTCCCGACCAGTGGGAAGCTCAGATTCTCTGCCGTATTCTCTTAAAGCAACCGGTGATCATGGTCACCCAGGCCCCCCGGGAGATGGTGGAGGCCATGCACATGCACTGGGCCCCCGATCTTTCGGCGGCCATCGACCTGGCCGACCGGCTGCTGGGCCGGGCGGACAGCCCCATCACGGTAATCCCCGACGGCGTGTCGGTGATTGTAAAGAAATAAATTACTTAATGAGAAGGAAAGAAAAGAGGAATCCGCTATGAGTCAGTATGAAAAAGTGACCCCCGAACTGATCCAGGCGCTGCAGGCTGCGGTGCCCGGCCGGGTCAGCGTGGACGGGGACATCAACGACGACTTCTCCCACGACGAGATGCCCATCTACGGCAAGGCCATGCCCGAGGTGGTGGTGGAGGCTGTCTCCACCGAAGAGGTGGCCGCAGTGATGAAGCTGTGCAACGAGCATCACGTCCCCGTCACTCCCCGCGGCGCCGGCACCGGTCTGACCGGCGGCGCTGTCCCCGTCTGCGGCGGTGTGGTGCTGTCCATCACCAAGATGAACAAGATTCTCTCCTATGACACCGATAACATGGTGGTCCGGGTCCAGGCCGGCGTGCTCCTCAACGACCTGGCCGAGGACGCAGCCAAGAAGGGCTTCCTCTATCCCCCCGATCCCGGTGAGAAGTTCGCCACCCTGGGCGGCAACGTGTCCACCAACGCCGGCGGCATGCGGGCGGTCAAGTACGGCACCACCCGGGACTACGTGCGGGCCATGACCGTGGTACTGCCCACCGGCGAGATCGTAAACATGGGCGCCAGCGTGTCCAAGACCAGCTCCGGCTACTCCCTGCTCAACCTGATGATCGGCTCTGAGGGCACTCTGGGCATCATCACCGAGCTGACCCTGAAGCTGATCCCCGCCCCCAAGGCTGTCATCAGCCTGGTGGCCCTCTATGAGAACCTGGAGGACTGCATCGCCACCGTGCCCAAGATGATGAAGGCCAACCTCCACCCCCAGGCCCTGGAGTTCATGGAGCGGGAGATCGTCCGCCTCAGCGAGTCCTACCTGGGCAAGAGCACCTTCCCTCAGACCTTTGAGGGCAGCGACGTGAACGCCTACCTGCTCATCACCTTCGACGGGGACAGCGAGGAGCAGCTGGACGAGATGATCGAGCAGGCCTCCGAGGTCCTGCTGGAGGCCGGCGCTCTGGACATCCTGGTAGCCGACACTCCCCAGCTGAAGAAGGACGCCTGGGCCGCCCGTTCCACCTTCCTGGAGGCCATTGAGGCCAACACCAAGCTGCTGGACGAGAGCGACGTGGTGGTGCCCGTCAACGAGATCGCCCACTATGTGAACTTCATCAACGAGATCGCCAAAGACTACGACTTCGAGGTCAAGAGCTTCGGCCACGCCGGCGACGGCAACCTGCACATCTACAACTGCTCCAACGATATGGACCCGGAGGAGTTCAAGCGCCAGGTGGCCGCCTTCATGAAGCGGGCCTACGGCAAGGCCACTGAGCTGGGCGGTCTCATCTCCGGCGAGCACGGCATCGGCCGGGGCAAGATGGAGTATCTGGCCGAGATGGTGGGCCCGGTGAACATGCGCCTGATGGAGGGCATCAAGCACACCTTTGACCCCAACATGATCCTGAATCCCGGCAAGGTCTGCTACACCCTGTAAACATACTGGAAAAGACAGAAAATCGAGCGGAGGAAAAACTCATGTCCTATTTGATTTCAGAGGCTGCCCAGGATCTGCTGGGCGATGTGAAGGATTTTTGTGAAAACGAGGTCAAGGAGCCCTGCAAGGAGTTTGACCGCAGCGGCGAGTGGCCCAAGGAGATCTACGACCAGGCCATCGAGATGCAGCTGCAGACCCTGGAGGTCCCCGAGGAGTACGGCGGCCCCGGTCTGAGCCGGGTGGATGTGGCCGCCCTGTTTGAGGAGATGGCCAAGGCCGACGCCGGCTTTGCCACCACCATCTCCGCCAGCGGCCTGGGCATGAAGCCGGTGCTCATCGCCGGCAACGAGGCCCAGAAGAAGCGCGCCTGCCAGCTGATCATGGACGGCGGCTTCGGCGCCTTCTGCCTCACCGAGCCCGGGGCTGGCTCTGACGCCAGCGCCGGCAAGACCACCGCTGTGAAGGACGGGGACAGCTACATCCTCAACGGCCGCAAGTGCTTCATTACCAACGGCGGCGTGGCCTCCTTCTACTGCGTTACCGCCATGACCGACAAGTCCGCCGGCGTGAAGGGCATGTCCATGTTCTTCATCGAGGCCGGCACCCCCGGTCTCTCCACCGGCCACGAGGAGGACAAGATGGGTATCCGCACCTCCAACACCTGCGACGTGGTGCTGGACGACTGCCGTATTCCTGCCTCCAATCTGCTGGGCGCTGAGGGGCAGGGCTTCACCATCGCCATGAAGACTCTGGACCAGGCCCGTGCCTGGATGGGCTGCATCGCCACCGGCATCGCCCAGCGGGCCATGGAAGAGGCCATTGCCTACGGCAAGGAGCGTGTCCAGTTCGGCAAGCCCATTCTGAAGAACCAGGCCCTCCAGTTCAAGGTGGCCGACATGGCCATCAAGATTGAGACCGCCCGTCAGATGGTGGCCCACGTCCTGACTCTGATGGATCAGGGCCTGCCCTGCTCCAAGGAGTCCGCCATCGCTAAGTGCTATGCTTCCGATATCGCCATGGAGGTGGCCTCCGAGGCCATCCAGATGTTCGGCGGTTACGGTTACAGCCGGGAGTACCCGGTGGAAAAGCTGCTCCGCGACGCTAAGATCTTCCAGATCTTTGAGGGCACCAACGAGGTGCAGCGCATTGTGGTTGCCAACAACACCATTGGAAAATTCTAATTGAAGGAGCTCGAGTGATATGGAGATTCTGGTCTGCCTGAAGCAGGTGCCCGATGACTCGGTGGAAATCCACCTGAAGCCCGGCACCGAGGAAGTGAATCTGGACGGCGTCACCCCCGTGGTCAACGCCTTTGATACCTATGCGCTGGAGATGGCCACCCGCCTCAAAGAAGCCGTGGGTGGCAGCATCACCGCCATCACCGTGGGCCCGGAGAAAGCCCGGGACGCGGTGAAGACCTGCCTGGCCGTGGGCGCCAACCAGGGCTATGTCATCAGCGACCCCACTTTTGAGGACGCGGACACCCTGGGCCGCAGCAAGATCCTGGCCGCCGCCATCCGGAAGCTGGAGGCGGACGCCGGCAAGCCCTTTGACCTGATTTTCTGCGGCCGCGAGGCCACCGACCGGGCCAGCGGCCAGCTGGGGCCCCAGCTGGCTGAGGCCCTGGGCACCGGCGTGATCGTGGACCTGGTGGACATCGAGCAGACGGACGCCGGCATCTGCGCCAAGCAGGAGACTGAGGAGGGCTACCGCAAGGTAGAGTCCGCGCTCCCCTGCGTGGTCACGGTGAACAAGCCCGCCTATGACCCCCGTTACCCCACCATCAAGAGCAAGATGGCCGCCCGGAAGATGGCCATCCCCGTGCTCTCCGCCGCCGATCTGGACTCTGTGGAGCCCGGCAAGCCCACCGCCCACGTGGTCAAGGTCTTTGAGCCCGCCAAGCGCCAGGCCGGTGTGAAAATCAACGAGGAAACTGCTGCGGAATCCGCCATCAAGGCTGTTGACATGATGGCCGCCGCCAAGCTGCTGTAAAGGAGAGACAGACATGGATTGGGGCAATTGCAAAGATATTCTGGTCTTCCTGGAGCAAAAGGAAGGCAAAGTGGTAAATGTGAGCCTGGAGGCTCTGACTCCCGCCCGCACCCTGGCCGGTCTCACCGGCGGTAAGGTGCTGGCTTTGGCAGTGGGCACGGACAATGCCGCCGCCGCAGAAAAGGCTGCTCCGCTGTGTGACGGCGTACTCTCGGTAGAGGGTGCTGCCTTCATCGACGGCTGCAGCGACGCCATGGTCTGCGCGCTGGAGGCCATGGTCAACAAGTATGCGCCCGCCGCGGTGCTGGCCGGCAACACCCCCCTGGGCCGGGAGCTCACCGCCCGGCTGGACGCCCGGAAGGGCCTGGGCAGTGTGCAGGACGCCACCGCGCTGAAGATCGACAACGGCACCCCCGTATGGACCGTTCCCCTCTACGGTGGCACGGTGCTCAACGACGTGGTGTTGGACACCCTGCCTGTAGTGGCCACCGTCCGCTCCGGCGCCTTCTCCAAGCCTGAGGCCGGCGAAGCCGCCCCTGTCACCGCTGAGGCGGTGGAGGTGCCCGCCGACGCCATCAAGACCAAGGTAGTGGAAGCGGTGAAGGAGATCTCCGAGTCCGTGAACCTGGAGGAGGCCAAGGTCATCGTCACCGGCGGCCGTGGTATGGGCAGCCAGGAGAACTTCGCCCTGGTGGAGGAGCTGGCCCAGCTGCTGGGCGGCGTGGTGGGCGCCACCCGTCCTGCCATCGAGGAGGGCTGGGTGTCCCGTGCCCACCAGGTAGGCCAGTCCGGCAAGATTGTCTCCCCCGCCCTGTACATCGCCTGCGGCGTGTCCGGCGCCACCCAGCACGTGTCCGGCATGACCGGTTCCGGCTATGTGGTGGCCATCAACAAGGACGAGGACGCCCCCATCTTTGATGTGGCCGATGTGGGCATCGTAGGCGACGTGATGAAGGTTCTGCCTGCCATGATCGAAGAAATCCGCAAGCGCAAGGCGGAGTAACCCAGCGGGCAGCGCTTCGCTGCCCTTCCCCCGGCACTTTGCACGATGGCATGATTGGACAAAAACAACAACACACAACGGCACCCCGTTGGTCCAGCCTCACCGGTTGGTCCGACGGGGTGCCGTTTTTCTAAACCGGCCGCCCTCTGCCAGCAGCTAAGGTACAAATACAGAAACGGTGGGAGCCGGAGGTTCCCTCATCAGGACCTCCGGCTCCCGCCAGAAAGAAGGTCGGTATTTCCGAAACGCTTCCTGTCTCACCCCAGCAGTATCGTGATTGCATGGTCTAAAATATGGGGCGTTCTGTCATACAGGTCCTCCATCAGAACACGCTCGGTCAGCTTATGAAAATCTTTTGCAGCGGATAAGTAGTCGCGGATTTCATTGTCAGCTAGAATCGTAGCCTTTACTTGCTTTGGAGCCGAGCGACAGATTCCTTGTACTGGATTTCTTTCAATCAAGCCACGGTTTACTGCCTGGCTTAGCACCTTTGAGAGTAGATTTTGAATATGCCGCATAGTCTGCTGGGATAGTGGTTTCCCATTCCGTTTGTTTCCATGCAGTTGATGCTCTTCCAGAAACTCCTCTATCTTTTGCGTCGTCAGGGATTCCAGCGGACAATCCCCTATCCAAGGCAGAATATGATTTTTCAATACATAGCGATGCGCTTCGCAGGTCGTATGCCTCACACTCGGTGCGTCATAGTTTTTTGTCAGAAAGCGACCCATTCTTTTACTGTCATACGCAACTTATCTGGAGGAACATCTCAATGGCTTTCCTCACTATGATGACGAGGTCGTTCGCAAGATGATTGAACGGGTCACTGTAGTCGATGCGGAAACAATCCGGGTCAAGTTCCGATACAGCGATTTGGAGATTGAACAGTCCGTATGCTAAAATAGAGACAACCAGGTGATGTTATTGTGGTAGATGGAGCAAGCGGCTGCAACCGGTCGCTTGCTGGCGAGATTATGATGCGTTTTGCTTGCATGAAGGGCATAGCAGGAATTGTGGTGGACGGTTGCCTGCGCGACTTGGACGGCATTGAAACGCTGGATATGCCGGTCTATGCCAAGGGTATTACACCGCAAGGGCCATTCAAGTTTGGACCTGGCGAAGTGAACGTACCGATTGCCTGCGGCGGGCAGGTTGTTTTCCCCGGTGACATCTTGGTAGGTGATAAGGATGGTATTGTGGTCATTCGCCGCCAGGATGCTGAGGAGGTTGCCAAGGCAGCAATCGCGAAAAAGGAATCTGAGGACAAAACATTTGCTCTGATGGGTTCCGATCTGGAAGCCTATGCACAGAAGCACCTTAAGACAACAGAAAAACGCATGGATGGAAAGAATGTTTTAATTTGCGGCAGTTATTGCGAGAAATACCAGTATTAAGCATTAAGGAGAGCGCAGAACCGGGCTATATACCCAAACGGTACGGATCGACCTACCCAAATGCTTCGATATTCCGAACCGCGAAATTTATCTGAAAACAGTTACGGAGTACATGCCGCTGAACAATCGATTACATGGCTGATGCGTGTGGCTGGGAATCTCAGCAAAAACCGGATTGAATACAATGCAATTCGGAAAACGGACGAATTGAATTGTCGATTACACAGATTTTTCTGCGGTCTCTGCTGCCAAGAAATTGGTGCGGCTCATCTTTGCCTTAGAGAGGTCCGGTCAGCCATACCATCTGGCTGCGTAGTTTACTCCTCATAGCCAACCGGGGTCTTAATAGACCCCTGCTTTGCTATACTCTTTTTGAACCATCTGGGCCTAACCACCATCATTCATTTTGGGGGTTGACTTCTAATAGTTAATCTTATCCACTCCGGAGTTTTGCGAGTTGGAACAGGAAATAAAATTGCAGGCAACGGCAGACGGATAAACTGCTGTTGCCTGTTTTGTTGACCATGACCAGAGCAAAACTTTCACACTTCATTATGAATAAAGTGAATTTTCACTTCAAATAATTGAAAAACATGAAAATGAGTGTATAATAGGATCAAGCAATGATGGAGGTGCTCTATATGCAATTTGAAAGCGAGCGCATTGAGTATAAATCTCAGCTGATTGATGACATCTACAAGGAAGTCATCGCGTTTGCCAATACAGACGGTGGGATTATCTACCTCGGCATTGATGATAAGGGCAATTTGGTTGGCATTGAGAATGTGGATGAAACCTACACGCGCCTGACAAACGGCATCCGTGACGCCATCCATCCGGATGTAACCATGTTTGTTCGCTATGTTTTACAGGACAACAAAGTAATCCGCATCGAAGTCAACGAGGGCAGCAGCAAGCCGTACTATCTGAAATCGAAAGGGTTAAAGCCCACCTGCGTGTATGTCCGCCAGGGAACCTCCAGCGTTCCAGCATCGCCGGAGCAAATCCGGCAGATGATTAAGGAGTCGGATGGCGATAATTTTGAGGATGCCCGCTGCCTCGAACAGGATCTGACCTTTGATGCCGCAAGAATCGCGTTTCAGCGTTATGGTGTTGAGCTTTCTACCGAAAAGTATCGGGCCCTGGGCATCACACAAAATGATCTTTACACCAACCTCGCGCTGTTGCTTTCCGACCAGAGCCTTCACACAACTAAGATCGCCGTATTCAACGACGAATCCTGCACCGCGTTCCGGGACAGCAAGGAATTCGGCGGATCCGTTTTCAAGCAGTTCGAGGATTCCATCAATTACCTTGCTTTGTGCAACAAGACCGTTTCCACAATCAAGGGTATTGTTCGTACGGATAATCAGGACTACCCCGAGGAGGCCATTCGCGAGGCGCTTCTCAACGCTCTTGTTCATCGGGACTACAGCTTCAGCGGCAGTATTATCATCAATGTAAACGACAGCAAAATGGAGTTTATTTCCCTTGGCGGACTCCTGCCCGGCCTTTCTACCGAGGATATTCGCATCGGCGTTTCTCAGCCGAGGAACAAAAAGCTGGCAGAGGTATTCCATCGTCTGCGCCTGATCGAAAGCTACGGCACCGGCATCCGCCGGATTTTCAAGCTGTACGAAAATTGCTCCGTTCAGCCCAGTATCGAGGTGACTGCCAATGCGTTCAAAATCGTGCTGCCCAATATGAACGCCAGCGGTGCAATTGCCGAAGTAGTACCGGAGACCGCCGAAGAGAAGCCTGCAGTCATCACGCCGCAGATGAAAACGGTGATGGATTATCTGGCGGAGTACGGCGAAATGACAGATGAAGACCTACAGGAACTTCTGAATATTAAAAAGACGAGAGCCTATCTGCTTGCCCGCCAGATGAATGAAAATGGGTTGATTGACATCATCGGCAGAGGTGCGTCGAAGAAGTATAGATTGAAGTGAGGGATAATGCATGGCACGGTACAGCGTTAATAACTATACAGTCGAAACATTGCTTTCAAATATTAAATCCGGAAGTATTGCAATTCCGGAAATGCAGCGTCCTTTTGTTTGGGATAGTTCCAAAGTTAGAGACTTGGTTGACTCTTTGTATAAGGGATTTCCGGTAGGATATATCATCGTATGGCAAAACCCGGATGTTAAGCTGAAGGACGGAACAAAGTCCTCTGGTAAAAAGGTTCTTATTGACGGTCAGCAACGTATTACGGCAATGGCTGCCGCGATCGTTGGACAAGAGGTGTTGGACGATCACTACAAGTGGAAACGCATTGCTATTGCCTTTAATCCTCTCGAAGAAAAATTTGAAGTTGCCAACAATGCTATTTTGAAGAGCAGTAAATGGATTCCAGACATTGCTCCTGTTTTGGAACCGGCTTTTGATACATTCTCCTTCGTAATGGATTATTGCCAGAAGAATGAGATTGCGGATCAAATGTCGCAGGTAAACAATATCGTTAATCGTCTTCGTGGTATTCAAAATAACAGCCTTGGCGTTATTACCTTGGCGGAAGATTTGGATATCGATAGTGTTACGGAAATCTTCATTCGCATCAACTCAAAGGGTGTTGTGCTTTCGCAAGCAGATTTTGCCATGTCTAAGATTTCGTCCAACGATACTTATGGCGGTAACATCACCCGAAAGACAATTGACTATTTCTGCCACTTGATTGAATCTCCCGAAGATCTGAAAGATATCAAAAACAATGACACTACATTTGCGAACTTACCGGAGTTTGATGCGATCAAGTGGGCGGCTTCCAAGAGTAACCCCATATACAAAACTACTTATACCGACATTCTACGCGTAGCATTTACCTACAAGTTTAAGCGTGGCCGTTTGGCAGACCTTGTTAGCTTGCTGTCGGGTCGTGATTTCGAAACCAGGGAATTTAAGGTTGAAATCGAGGAAGATTCTTTCAAGCAGCTTCATGAGGCGGTACTTCAGGCCGTTAATCAAACCAATTATGAACGGTACTTGATGATTGTACGTTCTGCTGGTATTGTCCGCAAATCCTTAATTCGTTCCCAAAACGTACTGAACTTCGGGTATGCGCTCTATCTCGCATTGCGTGAAAGAAAAATTGACAGCAATGAGATTGAACAAATTGTACGTCGCTGGCTGGCATTGACGATTCTAACGGGACGTTATTCCGGATCTCCGGAATCCTCTTTCGACTATGACATTAAACGATTTTTCTCCTACGATGACCCCATTGAGTATCTCAAACTTACAGAATCGGGCGAATTGTCAGATGCATTTTGGAATGTAAACCTTGTGCAGCGCTTGAATACATCTGTTGCAAGCAGTCCGTATTTCAATATGTTTCTTGTGGCACAGGTAAAGAGTCATGACAGAGGATTTTTGTCTACGCAGGTTGATGTGGAATCTATGTTGGAAAACAGGGGCGATATTCACCATCTTTTTCCCAAGAATTATCTTACGAAAAACGGCGTTCCGCAGTCGATGTATAACCAGATTGCAAACTATGTGTTCCTTCAACAGGAAATTAATATTAAAATCAGCGATGATGCTCCCTGCAACTATATGAAAAAGGTTTTTGACCAGTGCCAGACCCAAAATCCTATCTATGGTGGTATTATTGATGAAGTTGAACTTCACAGAAATCTGGAACAAAACTGCATTCCCACTGGATTTGAAGAAATGGAAATTTCGGACTATAACAATTTCCTTGAAATGCGAAGAAAGCTGATGGCCGAAAAGATCCGCAATTATTATTTCTCTCTTTGAGCAACAAAAATGCCATTAGACAGGCGTACGGCCATGGAACAGATTTTTTGCGGCAAAATTCGTTTATTCTGCTGCCGCTGTAAAGTGCCTGTCAGGTATGGGGTAGCCCCTTTCCAGCGGCAGCGGTCGCAAAAGGTATAATATAGTAGACTTTGCAGCGCAAAATCGTGTGGGAACAATACTCTTTTTAACGCTGAAAAACTGACAATCCGAAATTGTATATGGGGCAATGCCCGATTATCAGCTCCTGCAGCGGCAGAGAAAACGAAAAGTCAACGAAAAAATCATTTGGAGGGAAAACCTATGATTGGTGCAATAGTTGGCGATATTGCCGGGTCTCGTTTTGAATGGGACAACATAAAGACAAAAGATTTTGAGCTGTTCGATGATAGAAGATGTGAACCCACTGATGATAGCGTGATGTCTCTTGCTATTGCAAAAGCACTGATGAATTGTGCCCCGGATTTCACAAGCCTAAAACAGGAAGTCGTTTCTTGTATGCAAGAGTTTGGAAAGAAATATCCCCATGCCGGTTATGGCGGGAGCTTCAAACAGTGGATTCACAGTCGTAGTCCTCAGCCTTATAACAGTTGGGGCAACGGTTCTGCCATGCGTGTTAGTGCTTGTGGGTATGCGGCGAATTCAATCGAGCAGGCAATTGCGCTCTCACGAACTGTTACCGAAGTGACACACAATCATCCGGAAGGAATGAAAGGTGCTGAATCAGTTGCTGTTGCCATTTTTATGGCTCTTCATGGAAGCAGTATGCTTGATATTCAGGATCACATTAACAAAGATTACTACGCGATTGATTTTAAACTTGATGATATCCGCGCAGCATATACTTTTGATGTTTCCTGTCAAGGCAGTGTACCTCAGGCTTTTGCAGCATTCTTTGAGTCAAAGAATTTTGAAGACGCTATTCGTAACGCCATCTCCATTGGCGGAGACAGTGACACAATTGCGGCTATTACCGGCAGCCTTGCAGAGGCATATTATGGAGTTCCGAGTGATATCCGTAAGCACGCGCTATGCGCTTCTGCAGAAAGGAGGATACATCGATGGCTGACAGAATTGAGCTTTCCGAACTGGAAACCTACCTGTATCACTCCGCAGATATTCTGCGCACGCATGTAGATGCCAGTGACTACAAAATGTATGTATTTCCTCTGCTGTTCTTCAAACGAATCTGTGATGTGTATGATGAAGAAACGGAAAAGAAAAAAGCAGAACTTGGTGACGCATTCTTTTTCTATCCTGAAAAGACCATTCACAGATTTTCCATTCCGGAAGGATGCCACTGGAGAGATGTACGAAACGCCACCGAGAATATTGGTGTAGCGATTGTGGATGCGTTTCGCGGAATTGAAGATGCCAACGGATCAGTCCTCCAGGGCGTGTTTGGTCATGCAGCATGGACCAACAAAAACCGTCTGCCCGATGAAACCCTAAAGAATCTGATCGAGCATTTCAGTTCGAAAACGCTGACATTGGATAACTGTCCGGAAGACGAGCTTGGCCAGGCCTATGAATACCTGATCAAGAAATTCGGTGACGACAGCGGGCATACTTCCCAGGAGTTTTATACCAACAGAACCGTTGTTCATCTGATGACGGAAATGCTGAAACCTCAGCCAGGCGAGACAATCTATGATCCGACTTGCGGAAGCGCAGGTATGTTGATTTCCTGTATTGCTTACCTGAAGGAAAAGGGACTTGAGTGGCGCAATGTCAAGTGCTACGGTCAGGAGATCAACGAGCTTTCTTCATCGATCGGCAAGATGAATCTCTTCCTCCATGGAGTGGAATATTTCGAAGTCGTGAATGATGATACGCTTAAGAGACCTGCTTTCGTTGACCATGGTGAGCTCCGGCAGTTTGACCTCTGCCTTGCCAATCCGCCATACTCGATCAGCACATGGAACAGAGATGCTTTTGAACATGACCCCTATGGCAGAAACTTTTTGGGTACGCCTCCGCAGGGACGCGCTGACTATGCATTCTTTCAGCACATTTTGAAAAGCTTGAATCCTCAGAGTGGACGTTGCGCAATTCTGTTCCCACACGGCGTCTTGTTCCGTGGTGAAGAGGCAGAAATGCGTCAGAAGTTGGTTCAGAGTGATTTGGTTGAATGCGTTATTGGTATAGGAAAGAACCTCTTCTATAACTCACCTATGGAAGCCTGCATCGTGATTTGCAGAGCAAATAAACCCATTGAGCATCGTGGGAAGGTCCTTTTTATTAATGCTCGACATCTTGTCACAAGAAAGAATGCTCAGAGCTATTTGGAGGACTCTCATATTCAGGAGATTGCTGACACATATTGCAATTTTTCTGCAATCGAAGGTTTCTCTGCGATTGCTTCAACCGATGAGATTATGTCCAACAACGGGAAATTGAGCATTGCGCTTTATGTCCGTGGCTCTGGCGCGGAGAAGGTGTCTCCGGAGCAACTTGATGAAGTAACCCATTGTCGATGAGATTGATGGCATTGTGCGAATTGTCCGCTTCCCTGGATGGCAGGATACTGAGACAGGACGCAGAGAAGTAAGCATGGAGTTGTACGGCATTTTCGCTCGAAAGAAACTATTTGACAAGGATTTGGTTGAGAAGGCCTATAAGTATGTTGAGCAGTATTATTGATTCAGCATCATTTTTTCCTATCAACCGCTATGCGTAAAACACAGCCCACCGATCATCTGACCGGTGGGCTGTGCAGCGTTTATTCTGTTATCCGCAATTTAAACAGTGATTCCCGCTATGTACCTTACCTCAACCTCATGCCCCACAGCGGTGCGGTCTGCCCGCTGAAAACTCATGGTTCGTGCGGTCGTCATTTTCTTGACCATCTGGCCGCCGACGGAGCCGGCCTGCTTGCTGGTCAGATCGCCGTTGTAACCCTGCTTCAGGTTGACGCCCACCTCGTTGGCGGCCTCCATCTTGAACTTATTCATCGCCTCGCGGGCATTGGGAACCATGATCTTATTGCTGCCGTTACCGTTAGACATAATTTTTCTCTCCTTTTACACTTGGCGGTTGTTTTCTCTTTTTGTTTGGATGGAACATCCACTCCTAGCATTGCCCCGGCCACCGTTTCTATACCTTTCGAGCGCCTTCCTGTTTTTTCTAGTCTCCGGCCCTTTTCTTGACTTCCTTTTTGGCCGCTGTTATACTGAATTTGTTCATTTTTCGGCCATAGAGCACCACATTTTTTGTCACAAGGCGGTGATCAGCACGTCTGCGGAACAAAATATTTTGGGGACCATGCCCATGAAACGGCTGGTCCTCAGCATGTCCTGGCCCATCATGCTGTCTATGCTGACGCAGGCAGTCTATAATCTGGTGGACAGTATCTACGTGGCCCGGATCAGCGACACCGCCTTTCTTGCCCTGTCCTACGCCTACCCCATTCAGACGCTGATGGTGGCCTTCTGTGTGGGCACAGGGGTCGGCTTCAACGCCACTCTGGCCCACCGTCTGGGGAAAAAGCGGATGGACGAAGCCAACAGCGCGGTCCTTCACGGTTTCCTCCTCTACTTTTTGTGCTGGCTGCTGTTTCTGTCCTTTGGTCTTTTCGCCTGCCGCACCTATTTGAACGCCTGCTCGGACACGGCGGAAGTTATGGAACAGGGCGTCGCCTACCTGCGCATCTGCTGCTGCCTGTCCATTGGCATGTGCCTCCAATTCCCCTGTGAGCGGGTCCTGCAATCCACCGGCCATCCCGCCGGTTTCATGATCGTCCAGGGTGTCGGCTCTCTGATCAACATCATTCTGGACCCGATCCTTATCTTTGGCTTTGGCATGGGAGTACAGGGCGCCGCCATCGCCACTGTGACCGGCCAGATCACAGGCGGTCTCGTCGGCCTGGTGCTGATCCGCCGGGTTCGGCAGCAGCTCCCCATTTCCCCGTGTTCCTTCCGCTTCCAGCCCCCATTGGCCCGGGAGATGTGCCGGATCGCAGCGCCCGCCGTTTTGATGCAGTCCATGACCAGCCTCATGTCTCTGGGACTCAACGGCATCCTGACCCTATGGTCTGAAACCGCCGTTTGGGTCCTGGGGGTCTACTTCAAGCTCCAGTCCTTTGTCTTCATGCCGGTATTCAGCGTCAACAACGGGCTCATCTCCATTATCAGCTACAACTACGGTGCAAGAGACGGCAAGCGGATCTCCGGCGCCATCCGCTTCGGCATGCTGACCGCCTTGACCACTGCTCTGACCGGGACCGCCCTGCTCTGGCTGTTCGCCCGGCCGCTGCTCACCCTTTGCTTCCAAGCCGGACCGGCGGCTGTGGAGCTGGGTGTGCCCGCCCTGCGGATGACCGCCCTCTCCTTCCCCCTGGCCGCGGTCAGCATCATTTGCTCCGCCGCCTTCCAGTCCTTGGGCCGCAGTTCCCACTCCCTGACGGTGACGCTGCTGCGCCAGATCATCCTGCTCCTCCCCGCTGCCCTGTTTCTGGTCCACTTCCGCCCCCGCTGGACTTTCCTGTGTTTCCCCTTGGTGGAGCTGTTCACCTGCGCGGCTGCGCTGGTGCTCTATTTCCGGATCTACCGGGAGAAAATCCTGCCCCTGACATAAAAAATCAGCGGTCCCGCTTTCGGGACCGCTGATTTTTACAACTAATCACATCAGCTTGACGGTATAATATACCAAGAGGGCAAACAGCCACGCCACCATGGCGAACATCAGATAGTAGGCCAGGTTGGCGCCCAACGCCATGGCTGCCAGTTGGACCAGAAGCCCCACCAGACAGCTGGCCAGGATCAGGGGATAGGAAGTGTTTTTGGACAGGATTCGGATCTCACTCTCTCCCTGTTTCAGCACGCCGTTGTTCTTCTTCAGCCACAGGGCGGCGGCAGCCACTACCAGCACGCCCACCAGAGTCAGTACCGTCTCCAGGCTGAACCTGCTTCCGTAGCGCACAAACCACAGGCCCAAAATGGACAGGCCGCTGGCCACCGCACCCAGGAAAAATTCCCGCTGATAGAGGTAATAAATCAGGGCCAGTCCCGCCCAGGCGGGTACCATCAGGAACAGCATCCGAACCCCGGAGTCCTGAAAAGCCATCGTGATATGGGCACAGACGGCCAGCGCTCCGCAGGCCAGGGCCAGCACCAGGGGCAGTCCGGTCTTTTCACTTTTCCGGAAGCGGAGGACCGCCCAAACCAGGGCCGCGATCCCGGCCACGGCGCCCGCGATCCGCAGGACCTGCAGCACGGTACGAAGGGCGATGGCCAAGTCAATTTCCGAAGTCTTGAAGTGAATATAATAACGGTTGACAAGCAACAGCAGGAACTCCAGGACAATGGCTCCTCCCACCCACATCAAGCCCCGGTTAAGGGCTCGATCTTCCTGGCGCCGGCGTGCTTCTCTCTGGTTTTTATCCATGTGTGTCATTCTCCTCACTGCCGTTTACTTTGGTGTTTCGGCAGAATTACCTTCTGATTCTGCGACCCAGACAGGATTACATTGTACCAGATTGCAGCCGTTTTTGCAACACCTAAAAACGAAGTTCACTTTTTCTTAATATATCTCAGAAACGCGCCTTTACTCGCTCAGATTTTTCTATCTTCGCCCATCCGGACCCTGCGTCCGTTTTCGGTTTTGGGTGTCTGTACCTTCCCGCTGCTTTTCTTGACTTTCCGCCATATCATTTGGTATGATTAAGCTGTATTATTATGTGCGCTCTGGTGCATTTTTGGAATAGTGAGGAATTTTTACCATGGCTCAGAAGAAACCCAGTTACGGAAACGAATCCATCACCTCTCTGAAGGGGGCCGACCGGGTCCGGATGCGCCCCGGCGTCATCTTTGGCTCCGATGGGCTGGAGGGCTGCGAACACGCGGTATTTGAGATCCTGTCCAACGCCATCGACGAGGCCCGGGAGGGCCACGGCCGGCTCATTACCGTCACCCGCTACCTGGACAAGTCCATCGAAGTGGAGGACCAGGGCCGCGGCTGTCCGGTGGACTGGAACGAGAAGGAGCAGAAGTATAACTGGGAGCTGGTCTTCTGCGAGCTGTACGCCGGCGGCAAATATGAAAACGGCAGCGGAGATAACTATGAATACTCCCTGGGTCTCAACGGCCTGGGTTCCTGCGCCACTCAGTACGCCAGTGAATATTTTGACGCCGTCATCCGCCGGGATGGATTCAAATACACCCTCCATTTTGAAAAGGGCGAAAACATCGGCGGGCTGAACAAGGAGCCCACCGACCGGGGCAAGAAGACGGGCTCCACCTTCCGCTGGAAACCCGATCTGGAGGTCTTCACCGACATCGACATCCCCGAGTCCTACTATCTGGACGTGATGAAGCGCCAGGCTGTGGTCAACGCCGGCGTCACCTTCCGCTTCCGGAACGAGACCGCCCCCAACAAGTTCGAAACCACCGATTTTCAGTATGAGAACGGCATCGTGGACTATGTGGCCGAGCTGGCGGGGGAGGGTGCCCTCACCCTGCCCGTCTTCTGGCAGACGGAACGGAAGGGCCGGGACCGGGCGGACAAGCCCGAATACAAGGTGAAGCTGTCCGTCTCCTTCTGCTTCTCCAACAAGGTCCAGGTCATCGAGCACTACCACAACTCCTCCTGGCTGGAGCACGGCGGCTCCCCGGAAAAGGCCATGAAGTCCGCCTTTGTCTCCGCCATTGACGCCTACCTGAAGCAGCAGAACAAGTACACCAAAAACGAGAGCAAGATCACCTTCCCCGACATTCAGGACGCCCTAGTGCTGGTAAGCAACAACTTTTCCACCCAGACCTCCTATGAAAACCAGACCAAGAAGGCCATCAACAACAAGTTCGTCCAGGAGGCCATGACCGACTTCCTCCGGTCCCAGCTGGAGGTCTACTTCATCGAAAATCCCCTGGACGCCCAGAAGATCGGCGAACAGGTCCTCATCAACAAGCGGGCCCGGGAGAACGCGGAAAAGACCCGTCTGAACATCAAGAAAAAGCTGACGGGCAACATGGACCTGTCCAACCGGGTACAGAAATTCGTGGACTGCCGCACCAAGGACGTGTCCAAGCGGGAGCTGTACATCGTGGAGGGCGACTCCGCCATGGGCAGCGTAAAGATGAGCCGGGACGCCGAGTTCCAGGGCATCATGCCCGTCCGGGGCAAGATCCTGAACTGCCTCAAGGCGGACTACGGCAAGATCTTCAAAAGCGAGATCATCACCGATCTGCTCAAAGTGCTGGGCTGCGGAGTGGAGGTCCACGACAAGCGGGCCAAGGATATGGCCGCCTTCGACCTGAACAACCTGCGCTGGAACAAGGTGGTCATCTGTACCGACGCCGACGTTGATGGCTTCCAGATCCGGACCCTGATCCTCACCATGCTCTACCGCCTGACCCCCACCCTCATCCAGGAGGGCTATGTCTATATCGCTGAGTCCCCCCTCTATGAGATCACCTGTAAGGAGAAAACCTGGTTCGCTTACTCCGACAAGGAGAAAAACGACATCGTGACCTCTCTGGAGGGCAAGAAGTACGACGTCCAGCGGTCCAAGGGCCTGGGCGAGAACGACCCCGAGATGATGGCCCTGACCACCATGTCCCCCGAGACCCGCCGTCTCATCAAGGTCATGCCCGAGGATGTGGAGCGTACCGCCCAGGTCTTCGACCTGCTGCTGGGTGACGACCTGCCCGGGCGGAAAAACCATATCGCCGACAACGGGTATAAATATTTGGATCTGGCGGATATTTCTTAAGCGTCCGAGCCGTCGTGAGCAGCGGGCTAAGACGGGAGCGGAGCGGAAAGCCCAAGGAGGGGCCGCAGGCCCCGGATGGGTTTCCGCGTAGTCGGACGGCTTAGAACCGCGTCGCGAACAGGCGAGGCGTGATACATTTCGGAGGATCTTTCTATGAACTTATTTGATATTCTGGGCCCCGTGATGGTGGGTCCTTCCAGCTCCCACACAGCGGGAGCGGTGCGCATTGGCCGGATGGCCCGGGCCCTGTTGGGCCAGAAACCGATACAGGCGGAGCTGCTGCTCCACGGCTCCTTCGCCTCCACCGGCGAGGGCCACGGCACCCACCAGGCCCTCATCGCCGGACTGCTGGGACTGGCCCCCGATGACAGCCGGGTGCCCGCCAGCTTCGCCCTGGCCAAGGAGCGGGGATTGGAATTTACCTTCGGCTCCTGCACCCTCCGGGACGTCCATCCCAACAGCGTCCTCATCCGGCTGGAGGGCGCCCAGGGGGGCAGACTGGAGGTGGGGGCCTCCTCCCCGGGGGGCGGCCGCATCCGGGTGTTCCGGGTGGACGGCCTGGACACCTCCTTCAGCGGGGAGCTGCCCACTCTGGTGGTCCACAACACCGACCAGCCCGGCTGCGTCAGCCAGGTCACCGGGGTGCTGGCAGGCCGTGGATTGAATGTCGCCACCCTCCAGCTCAACCGGGGCGGCCGGGGCGGCAGCGCCGTCATGGTCATTGAGTGTGACCAGCCCATCCCTCAGGAAGCCGCCCAGGAGGTCCGGGCTCTGCCCGGCATCCTGCGGGTCACCCGATACACGCCGGAGGAGGAAGCCCTATGATCGAATTTACTTCCCTGGACCAGATGCTCCGGGACACGAAGCAGTCCGGTCTGCCCCTGTGGGAAAACATTTTATTATCTGACTGCGCCCGCCAGAACATCCCCCGGGAGGAGTCCATGGCCCGGATGGCCACCATGCTGGAGGTCATGGTCCAGGCGGACGAGGGCTACCGGGCCGGGGACCGCTCCGCCAGCGGCCTGGTGGGAGGCGACGGAGGCCGGATGGCCGCTTACGCCCAGGCCGGCAACACCCTGTGCGGTCCCTTCCTGTCCGACGTGATGGCCGGCGCCCTGCGGATGGGGGAGTGCAACGCCTGCATGAAGCGCATCGTGGCCGCCCCCACGGCGGGAGCCTGCGGGGTGCTGCCGGCGGTCCTGCTCCCCTACCGCCGCCATTTTGGTGCTGGCAAAGACCAGCTGGTCCAGGCTCTCTATGTGGCCGCCGGCTTCGGTATGGTCATCGCCGAGCGGGCCTCCATCTCCGGGGCCGAGGGAGGCTGTCAGGCGGAGATCGGCTCCGCCGCCGCCATGGCCGCCCCCGCCCTGGTCCACCTTCAGGGTGGCTCCCCGGAACAGATGGTCCACGCCTGCGCCATGGCGGTGAAAAACCTGCTGGGGCTGGTGTGTGACCCGGTGGGCGGTCTGGTGGAGGTGCCCTGCGTCAAGCGCAACGTCATCGGAGCCATGGACGCCCTGTCCGCCGCCCAGATGGCCCTGGCAGGCATTGAGAGCCGGGTCCCTGCCGACCAGGTGCTGGACGCCATGGCCGAGGTGGGCCGTTCCCTGCCCCACACTCTCCGGGAGACGGGTAAGGGCGGCCTGGCCGCCACCCCCTTCGGCATGGAGTACGCCCCCAAGGAGCCTTGAACAGCTCCTATCCCACACCGTCCATTTCACAGGCCTTCCAAGGATAAATTTATTTATAAGGTATTTTCAGATAAGGACTGATCCCAATGGCTAAGAAAAAGGCCCCCAACGAAAACAAACCAAAAGTCATCAACCCCAACGTCATGGGCCTGCGGGCCGAGGTGCTGGAACAGCCCATCACCGAGACGCTGGAGCTCAACTATATGCCCTACGCCATGTCCGTCATCGTCTCCCGGGCCATTCCGGAGATCGACGGCTTCAAGCCCTCCCACCGGAAGCTGCTGTACACCATGTACCAGATGAAGCTGCTGGGAGGGGCCCGGACCAAGAGCGCCAACGTGGTGGGCCAGACCATGAAGCTCAACCCCCACGGAGACGCCGCCATCTACGACACCATGGTCCGCCTGTCCCGGGGCTACGGCGCCCTGCTCCATCCCCTGGTGGACTCCAAGGGCAACTTCGGCAAGGTCTACTCCCGTGACATGGCCTGGGCCGCCTCCCGGTACACCGAGGCCCGGCTGGACCCCATCTGCGCCGAGCTGTTCCGCGACATCGACCAGGACACGGTGGACTTTGTGGACAACTACGACGGCAAGCTGAAAGAGCCCACCCTTCTGCCCACCACCTTCCCCAACGTGCTGGTGTCCGCTAACCAGGGCATCGCCGTTGGCATGGCCTCCAACCTGTGCGGCTTCAACCTGGGGGAAGTGTGCGACACCACCATCGCCTTCCTGAAGGACCCGGACCACGACATCATGTCCACCCTGAAGGCTCCGGACCTGCCCACCGGCGGCGAGCTGCTCTACGACGAAGCCGCCCTCAGCGAGATCTACCGCACCGGGCGCGGCTCCTTCAAGGTACGCTCCAAGTGGCGATACAATAAGGAAGAAAACCTCATCGAGGTCTACGAGATCCCCTACTCCACCACCACTGAGGCCATTATGGACAAGGTGACTGAGCTGGTCAAAGCGGGGAAGATCAAAGAGATCGCCGACATGCGGGACGAGACCGACCTGTCCGGTCTGAAACTGACCATCGACCTGAAACGGGGGACAGATCCGGACAAGCTGATGGCCAAGCTGTTCCGCTCCACCCCCCTGCTGGACAGCCAGTCCTGCAACTTCAACATTCTCATCGCCGGAATGCCCAGGGTCATGGGAGTGCGGGAGATTCTGGAGGAGTGGACCGCCTGGCGGATGGAGTCAGTGCGCCGGCGGGTATATTACTCCATGGGGAAGAAAAAGGAGAAGCTGCACCTGCTGAAGGGCCTGCGGCGCATCCTGCTGGACATTGACCGGGCCATCAAGATCATCCGGGACACCGAGGAAGACGCGGAGGTCATCCCCAACCTGATGATCGGCTTCGGAATTGACCAGGTCCAGGCGGAATATGTAGCCGACATCCGCCTGCGCAACATCAACAAGGAGTACATCCTCAAGCGCACCCAGGAGGTGGACGCCCTGGAGGAGGAGATCGCCAACCTGGAGGACACGGTCAACTCCCCCAAGCGTATCCGCAAAATCATCATGGATGAGCTGGCGGAGGTGAAAAAGAAGTACGCCGTCCCCCGCCGCACAGACATCGTCTACGACCACGAGGCGGAGGCCGCGGCGGTGGAGGAGGACGAGACTCCCGACTACCCCGTCCACCTGTTCTTCTCCCGGGAGGGCTATCTGAAAAAGATCACCCCCCAGTCCCTGCGCATGGCCAGCGACCAGAAATATAAGGAAGGGGACGGCCCCTTCCTCCAGTGGGAGGCCAGCAACCGGGATGAGCTGCTGGTATTCACCGACCGGCAGCAGTGCTACAAAACCCGGCTGTCCGACTTCGACGACACCAAGGCCAGCGTACTGGGAGACTATCTGCCCACCAAGCTGGCCATGGACCCGGAGGAAAAAGCGGTCTGGGCCTGTATCCCCGGGGACTACTCCGGTCATGTGCTGTTCTTCTTCGACAACGGCAAGGCCGCCCGGGTAGAGCTGTCCGCCTACCAGACCCAGACCAAGCGGAAAAAGCTCACCGGAGCTTATTCGGACAAGGCCCCCCTGGTGTCCGCCCTTCTGCTGAAGGAGGACCTGGAGATGGCGGTCATCTCCACCGAGGGCCGGTGTGTGGTCTTCCATACCGCCAGCCTGAACCCCAAGACCACCCGCACCACCCAGGGCGTCAACGTTATGACCCTGAAGCCCAAATACCGGGTGGAAAAGGCCCTGCCCCTGTCCTCCACCCACATCGTCAATGCCGCCCGCTACCGGGCGCGCTCCCTGCCTATCGCCGGCGCCCTCCTCCGGGAGGCTGACCGGGGCGAGGAACAGATGACGCTGCTGTAAGCATCAAGTTCAGCAGGGCAAGGGCCCTGCCCTTGCCCCTTTGGGCAGACGAAAAAAAGGACTGGTACGCCCACCCACCCAGGGCCACGACTTGCGGCGGCCCTGCGCGGCAGAGCGCCCGCCCTGCCCGTATCGATCAACCAGAATGTTCCTTTTACTCACGAACCAATCAGGAGGGAGTCACGTTGTCCCCGAAAACATTGCGCCGGTATTGTCTCATCACCCTGGCCTGCGCCATTTACGCCGTGGCCTTCGACTGGTGTTACGCCCCCAACAACATCGCCTACGGAGGATTCACAGGCGTGGCCCAGATGATCCATGCCTTTCTGGGCTTTCCTTCCATCGGCGTACTGGTATTCTCCATGAACGTTCCCCTGTTCCTAGTCGGTTGGAAACTGCTGGGCGGCAGCCTGCTGGTATCCTCCCTGTACGCCATGACGGTATCCTCCCTGTTCATCGACCTGCTGGCCCGGCTGTACGCTTTTCAGCCCATGGATCCGCTGCTGGCCTGTATCTACGGCGGCCTTCTTTTGGGGGTCTCTCTGGGCATTATTCTGGGACAGGGCGCCTCCACCGGCGGCACCGACTTGCTGGCCCGGCTGCTTAAGCTGCCTCTCCCCTGGCTGCCCATGGGTAAGCTGCTGCTGGGGCTGGACTTGGGGGTGATCTGCGCCTCCGCCCTGGTGTTCCGTAGCCTGAACACCGCCTTGTATGGCCTGGTGGCCCTGTATATCTCCACCATGGTCATGGACATGGTGCTCTACGGACTGGATACCGCCAAGGTGGCCTATATCATCACAGACCAGACCCAACCGGTAGTGGATACCCTGACCCACCAGCTGGAACGGGGCGTCACCATTCTCCACGGCCAGGGGGCCTGGAGCGGCGAGGAAAAGAAGGTGCTCATGTGCGCCTTCAAGCAGCGGCAGATCGTAGCGGTAAAGCAGGCCGTGAAGGAGCTCGATCCCGACGCCTTTCTCATCGTCTGTGACGCCCATGAGGTCCTGGGGCTTGGATTCCGTCGCTATCAAAAAAATGACATATAAACAAATCAATACAGAAAGGAAGACCTCACATGACCGATTTCAAGAAACTCACCGAGAACCTGGAGCAGATGGGCTGCACCGTCCGCTGCTTCGACACCGCCGAACAGGCCGCCGACTATCTGGACGAACAGATTGACGGCAAGAGCGTGGCCTTCGGCGGCTCCATAACCCTGAAGGAGATGGGCCTCTATCCCCGCCTCTCCGCCCACAACCGGGTGGTCTGGCATTGGGAGGGCGGCGCTCTGGCCGACGCCATGGCCACCGACGTGTACATCAGCTCTGTCAACGGCCTGGCTGAGACCGGGGAGATCATCAACATCGACGGCAACGGCAACCGGGTGGCCTCCACCATGTACGGCCATCCCACCGTCTATCTGGTGGCAGGCCGGAATAAGATCGCCCCCGACTACGACGCCGCCCTGTGGCGGGCCCGCAACATCGCCGCCCCCAAGAACGCCCAGCGTCTGGGCCGCAAGACCCCCTGCGCCGTCAAGGGGGACCGCTGCTACAACTGCAAGAGCCCCGAGCGCATCTGCAAAGCCCTCACCGTGCTGTGGGGCAAGCCCTCCTGGATGGCGCACATGGAGGTCATCCTGGTGGACCAGGATCTGGGTTATTGATCCCATCAATTCTGGAAGGGAGGCATCCGCTGTGAGACGGAAGCTGCTGGCCGGCATACTGGCGTTCTCCTTTTTCATGACAGGGTGTTCCTCCCTTCTGGAGCGGGACTATGTGGACGTCACCCCTCACAATTCCAATCCCACCGCCGAGGGCGATCCCTCCGTCCTCCGGGCGGATAGCTACCAGGAGCTGGTCAACGCCCTGATGTATTTTATCTCTCAGGGTGTGGAAACTGGGTCCATCCGCCTGTACGGCGATTCTCAGGACGTGGAGGCCGACTTGGAAGCCGCCTGCCTGGAGGTAGTACAGGAGGACCCCTTGGGGGCCTATGCGGTGGATTTCATCAAGTACAACATCACCTCCATCGTCACCTACGACGAGGCCGAGGTCCAGATCACCTACCGGCGCAGCCGGGAACAGGTGGCCTCCATCATCTCCGCCACCGGCACCACCGCCATCCGCAGCGAGCTGGAGGAGGCCATGGCCGCCTTCGCCACGGAACGGGTGCTTCGCATCAGCTATTTTAACGAGGACTACGACGGTATCCAGTCCCTCATCCGGCAGGCCTACCTGGCCGAGCCGGAGACCGCCCTGGACTATCCCCGGGCCGATATCACCTTCTACCCGGAGAGCGGGCGGCAACGCATCGTGGAGGTCCTGCTGACCTACCAGCTGGAGCCGGATGAATTGGAGCGGCGCAAACGGGCCCTCACCTTGGCATTCGAGGAAATGGCCGCCGTGCTGTGGGACGCCGTGGAGGACGAGGGGCTTCTGGACATCCGTCAAGCCATTCTGAATACCGCCGTTTATGACCCAGCGGGTGGCTCCACCGCCTACCACGCTCTGGTCCAGCACCGGGCTGACAGTCTGGGGCTGTCCCTTTCCATGTCCCTACTGTGCGGACAACTGGAGTTTTCCTGCCAGATCGTGGAGGGTTCCCTCAACGGAGAGCCCCATGCCTGGAATCTGGTCAATACCCAGGCGGGCTGGCGCCATCTGGACCTGTCCGGGACCTCGGCAAATGACAGCCCCTTCCTGACGGACCAGCAGATGGAGGAGGCGGGCTATGAATGGGACCGGGATTCCGTTCCGCCCTGTACCGCACTTTCCGAGGGAGAAGATACCGTTCCCCCCTCCTGACAAAAAATTTCTTTTTTCTAAAATTTCCTATTGACATTGGCTCAATATCTGCTATAATACCATTTGTCGCTGCGAGTGTAGCTCATCTGGTAGAGCGCCACCTTGCCAAGGTGGAGGTAGCGAGTTCGAGCCTCGTCACTCGCTCCAACAAAAAAATCCCACCCAGAGGGGTGGGATTTTTTTGCCGCTAAATGTGCGTATATGAAAAACATTTGACCATCTACACCACTTTCGCGACAGGAAAGGAATTAGGAACATGGAATTGATCCAAAAGTGGAACCGCATCAGCCTCATCAAACGCATCATCCTCGGCCTTATTCTGGGCGTT
Source organism: Pseudoflavonifractor phocaeensis (assembly GCF_021531815.1). Lineage (GTDB taxonomy): Bacteria > Bacillota > Clostridia > Oscillospirales > Oscillospiraceae > Lawsonibacter > Lawsonibacter phocaeensis_A. Next base: position 141,667 of record NZ_JADYUM010000002.1, on the reverse strand, counting down.
ATCCTGGGCATTCTGATCCCCTCCGCCTCTGTGATCGGTATTCTGGGCACCCTGTTCGTGGGCGCGCTGAAAGCCCTGGCCCCTCTGCTGGTCTTCTTCCTGGTCATGCACTCCCTTGCCCGGCACAAGGGCGGCTCCGGCAGCAACATGAAGACCGTCATCGTCCTCTACCTGGCCGGCACCTTCCTGGCCGCCCTGTGTGCTGTGGTGGCCAGCTTCGCCTTCCCCTCCACCCTCCTGCTGGATCAGGCGGCGGAAAGCGCCGCTCCCGGCGGCATTGGCGAGGTCATTATGAATCTGCTGACCAACGCCGTCAGCAACCCCATCTCCGCCATCTCCAGTGCCAACTACATGGGCATCCTGCTTTGGGCTGTGGTCTTCGGCCTGGCCCTCCGCGCCGCCGGGGAGGGCACCAAGCAGATGCTGGCCGACATCTCCGACGCCATGGGCACGGCCATCCGCTGGGTCATCAGCTGCGCCCCCTTCGGCATCATGGGCCTGGTGTTTGACACTGTATCCACCACCGGCCTGGACGCCTTCAAGGACTACATCCACCTGATCCTGGTCCTGGTGGGCTGCATGTTCTTTGTGGCGCTGATCATCAATCCCCTGATCGTTTTTGTATGCATGCGGAAGAATCCCTACCCTCTGGTCTTCAAGTGCCTGCGTGACAGCGGCGTGATGGCCTTCTTTACCCGCAGCTCCGCCGCCAACATCCCGGTGAATATGCGGCTGTGCAAGGAATTGGGCCTGGATGAGGACAAATACTCCGTCTCCATCCCCCTGGGGGCCACCATCAACATGGCAGGCGCCGCCATCACCATCACTGTGCTGACCCTGGCCGCCGCCAACACCCTGGGCGTACAGGTGGATTTTGCCACCGCCCTGCTGCTGAGCGTGGTCTCCTCCCTGGCTGCCTGCGGCGCCTCCGGCGTGGCCGGCGGCTCCCTGCTGCTGATCCCCCTGGCCTGCTCCCTGTTCGGGATCTCCAACGACGCGGCCATGCAGGTGGTGGGCATCGGCTTCATCATCGGCGTCATCCAGGACTCCTGCGAGACCGCCCTGAACTCCTCCTCCGACGTGCTGTTCACCGCCACCGCGGAGTTCCGCAACCGCCGCAAAGCCGGCAAGGAGATGGGGTACTGAGTTCCCCGTCCGCAATCGCCCTAAAAAACGGCAGACGGTTCCGCCTTCGGAATTGTCTGCCGTTTTTCAACATACAGGCAAAACCGGGCTGGCTTCCCACTATTATTTCATCTCGCGCTGTATATTTCCCGGGCAAAAACTGGTATAATGATACCATTCTTTCTCAGAAATGGGGTTTCCACATGATCCATCTCTACTGGGGCGACGGGAAGGGCAAGACCACGGCGGCCATGGGACTGGTCCTGCGGACCGTGGGCCACGGCGGGACCGCAGTGATCGCCCAGTTTTTGAAGGGCGGAAACACCGGCGAGCGGTACGCCCTGGCGCGGCTCCCCCAGGTCTTCCTGCTCCCGGTGCCCGACCGGGTGAAATTCACCGTTTCCCTGTCTCCCGCGGACCGGGAGGCCGAGCAGACCCGCAGCCTGGCCCTGCTGGAGCAGGCGGCCCAAGCCTCCCGTGAGCACGGCTGCGCTCTGCTGGTTCTGGATGAAGTGTGTGACGCGGTGGAGACCGGCCTGCTCCCCTTGGAAAACCTTCTGCAAGCCCTGGACACACCGCCCTGTGAGATCGTCCTCACCGGCCACACCCTGCTTCCTCCGCTGGAACAGCGGGCGGATTATATTACCCGCTTTCAAAAAATACGCCATCCCTACGACGCCGGGAAGCAGGCCCGTCCTGGCATTGAATTCTGAGATAAGTGATCTCTTAAGGCATCTTCTGCCTGTTCAAGGTCCTTTTTCTTCCTTTTTCTCCCCCGAAAACCATCCTTTAGCGCTGCGCTACCCCCTCCTCCATCTTCTTTCCAACCCGGCACAAAAGTTCTTTTTTTCGTCGAATTACTGAAAATTTATTAAAATTTGTGTTGGAAATCGCCAAAAAAATATTGCAATAATTCCTGCAGATGGTATAATAGTTCGCGCGATACTTTATTTCCCGCCAAATGTGGGAAAATTTGGTACTTGGCGGTGGCCGCCATCCCTTCCCAGCCCGCAGCCGGCTGTCTGGGACGCTCCGCCGCCGCACACAAGAAAGGAATGACGTAAATGGCAACTAAATTCGTGTACCTCTTTTCCGAGGGCAACGGCAAGATGCGTGAGCTGCTGGGCGGAAAGGGCGCTAACTTGGCCGAGATGACCAACCTGGGCATGCCCGTTCCCCAGGGCTTCACCATCACCACCGAAGCCTGTACTCAATATTACGAAGACGGCGAGAAGATCAACGACGAGATCCAGGCTCAGATCATGGAGTACATCTCCAAGATGGAGGAGATCACCGGCAAGAAGTTCGGCGACCTGGAGAACCCCCTGCTGGTCTCCGTCCGTTCCGGCGCCCGCGCCTCCATGCCAGGCATGATGGACACCATCCTGAACCTGGGCCTGAATGAGGACGTGGTCAAGGTTATTGCCGAGAAGTCCGGCAACGAGCGTTGGGCTTGGGACTGCTACCGCCGCTTCATCCAGATGTACTCCGACGTGGTCATGGAAGTGGGCAAGAAGTACTTTGAGCAGCTCATCGACGAGATGAAGGCCAAGCGCGGCGTCACCCAGGACGTGGAGCTGACCGCCGAGGACCTGAAGGAGCTGGCCGGCCAGTTCAAGGCCGAGTACAAGTCCAAGATCGGCACCGACTTCCCCACCGATCCCAAGGAGCAGCTGATGGGTGCCATCAAGGCCGTGTTCCGTTCCTGGAACAACCCCCGCGCCATCGTGTACCGCCGCATGAACGACATTCCCGGTTCCTGGGGCACCGCCGTCAACGTCCAGTCCATGGCCTTCGGCAACATGGGCGACGACTGCGGCACCGGCGTGGCCTTCACCCGTAACCCCGCCACCGGCGAGAAGAAGCTGATGGGCGAGTTCCTGACCAACGCCCAGGGCGAAGACGTGGTGGCCGGCGTCCGTACCCCCATGCCCATCGAGGAGATGGCCCAGAAGTTCCCCGAGGCGTTTGCCCAGTTCCAGGATGTGTGCCAGCGGCTGGAGGACCACTACCGCGACATGCAGGACATGGAGTTCACCGTGGAGCACGGCAAGCTGTATATGCTCCAGACCCGTAACGGCAAGCGCACCGCCGCCGCCGCTCTGAAGATCGCCTGCGACCTGGTGGACGAGGGCATGATCTCCGAGCAGGAGGCCGTTGCCATGATCGACCCCCGCAACCTGGACACCCTGCTCCACCCCCAGTTCGATCCCGCCGCTCTGAAGAAGGCCGCCCCTGTGGCCTCCGCCCTGCCCGCCTCCCCCGGCGCCGCCTGCGGCAAGATCGTCTTCACCGCTGAGGACGCCAAGGAGTGGGCTGAGCGCGGCGAGAAGGTGGTCCTGGTCCGTCTGGAGACCTCTCCCGAGGACATCGAGGGCATGGTCGCCTCCCAGGGCATCCTGACCGTCCGCGGCGGCATGACCTCTCACGCCGCCGTCGTGGCCCGCGGCATGGGCACCTGCTGTGTCTCCGGCTGCGGCGCCATCAAGATGGACGAGGAGAACAAGCAGTTCGAGCTGGCCGGCAAGACCTACCACGAGGGCGATTGGCTCTCCCTGGACGGCTCCACCGGCAACATCTACGGCGAGGCCATCCCCACTGTGGACGCCTCCATCTCCGGCGAGTTCGGCCGCATCATGGCCTGGGCTGACAAGTACCGCCAGCTGAAGGTCCGCACCAACGCCGATAACCCCCGGGACACCGCTCAGGCCGTCAAGTTCGGCGCTGAGGGCATCGGCCTGTGCCGCACCGAGCACATGTTCTTCGAGGCTGACCGTATCCCCGCCATCCGCCAGATGATCTGTTCCGACACTCTGGAGCAGCGTGAGGCCGCCCTGTCCAAGCTGGAGCCCATGCAGCAGGGTGACTTTGAGGCCATGTACGAGGCCCTGGAGGGCCGTCCCATGACCATCCGCTTCCTGGATCCCCCCCTGCACGAGTTCGTCCCCACTGAGGAGGCCGACATCGAGCTGCTGGCCCAGGATATGGGCAAGTCCGTGGCCGACATCAAGGCCATCATTGCCAGCCTGCACGAGTTCAACCCCATGATGGGTCACCGCGGCTGCCGTCTGGCTGTCACCTATCCTGAGATCGCCGCCATGCAGACCCGTGCCGTTATCAAGGCCGCTCTGAACGTCCAGGCCCGTCACCCCGACTGGAACATGGTCCCCGAGATCATGATCCCCCTGGTGGGCGAGGTCAAGGAGCTTGCTTTCGTGAAGAAGACCGTGGTGGAGACCGCCGACGCCATCATCAAGGCCGCCGGCTCCGACATGAAGTACCACGTCGGCACCATGATTGAGATCCCCCGCGCCGCTCTGACCGCCGACGAGATCGCCAAGGAGGCCGAGTTCTTCTCCTTCGGCACCAACGACCTGACCCAGATGACCTTCGGCTTCAGCCGCGACGACGCCGGCAAGTTCCTGGACGCCTACTACACCAACAAGATCTATGAGAGCGATCCCTTCGCCCGCCTGGACCAGAACGGCGTGGGCCGTCTGGTGGAGATGGCTGCCAAGCTGGGCCGTCAGACCCGCCCCGACCTGAAGCTGGGCATCTGCGGCGAGCACGGCGGCGACCCCTCCTCCGTGGAGTTCTGCCACAAGGCGGGCCTGGACTATGTGTCCTGCTCCCCCTTCCGTGTGCCCATCGCCCGTCTGGCTGCCGCTCAGGCCGCTATCAAAAATCCGAGGAATTAAAAATTCCTCTGCTTTGAGGGCATAAAGTGATAAAATACACCCCCGATTCACATGAATCGGGGGTGTATCTTCTTGTTGTGCAATAAAAATTTTTTATTTACGCCAATACAGTAAGACCGCAGCCTCCATGGCCGCAAAGAGAGACGTCATCTGTGACCTCACAGAGAACATGGCCGCAGATGCTGCGATGGTGTAAGGACAACATTGATCATTGCCCTATCTGGTTTCCGCTCAGGCTGCTATCAGAAAGATTGAAGGAAACAGAATTTTCTCCAGATAGAATAATCAACACCACCATGACCCTCTCGGTTCGTGGGTGGTGTTGATTTTGCTAAGGTGGATAGGCCTGCCGCTTAGGAGTACATAGTGCCGTTTTTTAGGTGGTTCTCTGACATTTGCTGAATCCCCCGGAATCCCTGTTATTTCAATGGATTCCGGGGGATTGCTTTTTAAATAGTGTTATCCGCTTTGAAGTAAGTTTAGAATAAATTCTGACTTCTGTATGCAAAAATGTTGGCAGATTTTGGAGCTGGAGGAGCGTTAGGGTTTGATACGTTGGCGGCGCAAACAGTTCTAAAGTTGCGTGAGGAATATCCGCACATCCGGTTGATCCTTGTGTTGCCATGCCGCACACAGACGCGCGGTTGGCCTGATGAGGATGTCAGAATTTACGAAGCGATTAAGAGTGCAGCAGATAAGATCAGATACACTTCCGAGGAATACACGCGGGGGTGTATGCACAAGCGAAACCGACACTTGGTGGATAACAGTAGCGTCTGTGTGAGCTACATGACGAAAAATACAGGCGGTACTGCATATACCGTAGATTACGCCAGAAAAGAACATGTTCGGATTATCAATCTTGCTGAATTATAACCTATGTAAAACAAGGGGGATTCCACGTTGAAAACTCGATTGAATATATGTATGAGAACGCTATTTAATAACCGTGGCATCGTTTTAGACCTTGCTGCAATTCTCGCAGCAAGCGTCGTTGTGTTAGCCTATTTCGCTCTGCTACGGGATGCAGCATTTTGGAAAACCATGGCGACTACCCCGGAGCCGGAAACCTGTTCTATTTGTGAAGACGGCAATGGAATACGGTATCATGCGCCGGTATTGGTCGACCGTTGAAGTAATAGGGCATCTTTTTGATGCGGAATAATACTTACCAGGGATAAAAAAAACGAAGGGGCGTGAAATTCCCTTCGCTTTTATCTATAATGATAATTATTATTGAACTTGGAATCCGTCTGTGGCCTTGTCGAAAGCATATTCGAGACAACTTTCGTGTGAGAGGAAGTGCTTGGGCTCAAAGCCATCCACTTTGGTGAACGATAGTATCTTCTCTCTCCAATTAATCCAAAGTATTTCGGCGCTTTGGAGAGGTGCTCTCTGTTCCATGCTCATGCCCCCCTGTGGTTTCAGCCTTTTAATGTGTCTGTCCAATAATCGCACACATATTGTAGCGCAAAGCAAAACCCTATTGGCATGGACAAAAAAGGAGAAAACATGAACAGAATCTCCCGGTTGCTCCGAAGCCCTTGACTGTAAAAAAAGGAACTGGCATCATGGATTTGGTTCCAGAGCAAAGGAGAAATTATCCCTTCACACAGCAGAAAGAAAACACAGTTGTGTGGTCATACACGCCATCAGGCTTCAGAATCACAGACGGGAAAGCCGGTTGATTGACCGCATCCGGGAAGAACTGTGTTTCCAGACAAAAAGCATAGCGCGGACCATAAACAGCGCCCTTCTTGCCCGTCAGTCCCTCGTCCAGAAAGTTGGCTGCGTAGAAATGCAGACCCGGCAAGGTAGTCTCCACATCCATCGAGATTCCCGAAGTGGGAGAATATGCCTGCGCCGCTTTTCGCAGCGTGCCCATTTCCCCATCAATTACATAGTTGTGGTCATAACCATTTGCTTGGATCAACTGATGGAAAGGCTCATTGATACGTGCGCCAATGGGCGTGGCCTTCCGGAAATCCATCGGAGTCCCAGCTACCGGCGCGATTTCGCCTGTGGGGATGTTGGTCGCGTCGGATGGCGTATAGTTCTCCGCGTAGATGCGAAGGCATTGATCTGTTACAGGGCCGGAGTCGTGCCCGTTCAGATTAAAGTAAGCGTGTCCCGTAAGATTGCAGGGGGTATCCCGGTCGGTGATGGCCTGATACCTCATAGAGAGGGTGTTGCCCTCCAGCGCATAGGTTACCCGAACCCGCATAGTACCGGGATAGCATTCTTCGCCATCGGGGCTGGTCAACGCCAGGGTCACAAGAGTAGAGGTGTGCTCTACAACAGACCAGACTTTGTGAGAAAAACCAACATTGCCCCCATGAAGATGGTTGGGCGGGTCGTTGACCGCCAGAGCATAAGTCTGACCGTTCATCGTAAACCTTCCGCCCGCAATACGGTTGGCCACACGGCCTACGACAGCACCAAGATAGCCCGGGTGGCTCTCATACTCTTCCAGAGTATCATAACCCAGAACAACATCACGCTTGATGCCAGAACGATCCGGTACGCGGAGAGAACGAAGTGCGGCACCAAAGGTAATTATATCACAGGAGAGAATGCCGTTATCCAAAGTCAGGGTCTCCACGGCAAGATCGTCCTTGGTATAGCCAAAGAGTTGACGAGAGGAATTTAACATAAATAAAACCCTCCATAATGAAAAACTCAGCAATGAATAGAAATGAGAAAGCGGGGAAATACCATGCAAAACTATGTGTTTGGTGCAGACATCGGTGGAACAAGTGTAAAGCTCGGTCTGTTTTATGCCGACGGCAAACTTCTGGAAAAGTGGGAAATTCCAACCCGTACCGCAAACGGCGGCGTCCATGTTCTGCCTGACGTGGCACAGGCCATTGCAGAGAGCATGGGGCGGAATGGGATTTCAGCATCTCAGATTGTGGGCATCGGTATCGGTGTCCCCGGTCCTGTGGACGACAGCTTCACAGTCAATAAGTGCGTCAATCTTGGCTGGGGTGTCTTTAACATCAAGGGGCGCATGAACGAGCTGCTTCCGGACATCCCCAATATTGCTGCGGGAAACGATGCCAATGTGGCGGCGCTGGGTGAGCTATGGCAGGGCGGAGGCCGAGGCAGCCGGAGTGCGGTCATGATCACCCTGGGCACCGGGGTTGGCGGAGGTGTGGTGTTGGACGGCAAAATCGTCGCAGGTAAAAACGGGGGTGCCGGTGAGATCGGTCACATGACGGTGGAGCCTGGAGAAATAGTGCCCTGCAGCTGCGGGAAATGCGGCTGTCTGGAGCAGTACACCTCTGCAAGAGGGATCGTTCGCATGGCCAAGGTCATGCTTTCCCAATGTGACACTCCCTCCAAACTGCGGGGAATTGAGGATTTTACATCCAAACACATCTGCGAACTGGCTGTGGCAGGAGATCATATGGCACTGAAAATCATCGACCGGTTCGGCGATTATTTGGGCCGTGCCATGAGCTACATTTCCTGCACAGTAGATCCGGATGTATTCATTATCGGTGGGGGCATGAGCAAGGCCGGAAATATCGTGACCGACGCGGTACTGAAATATTACCGAAAGTACGCCTTCCATGTATCGAAAGAAACCGGAGCAGCAATTGCCACGCTGGGTAATGACGCGGGAATCTATGGATGTGCAAAGATGGTTCTTGAATAAGAAATCAAATGGGAAAGGCTGTCATTATGGCAGTCTTTTCTTTTCCCTATCTGATCATGGAGATGTATGGATGTCACGATCCGGACTGTTCTTTTTCTGGAAAAGCCTTCTGTACTCCGAGGGCGACACGCCCTTGTGCTTTTTGAAGAGGCGGCTGAAATACAGCGCGTTGTCGTAACCAATGATTGCGGATATTTCTGCCACATTGTAGTCAGTTGTTTCTAAGAGACTGACGGCATTGTTCATACGGATAGTTAGGAGATATTGTGCGGGAGGCTGGCCGATAAACTCCTTAAAGTTTCGCAAGAACCAACTTACGCTCATGCTACGAGATTTCGCATAGTCCTTGATCTGAATATCTTCATTATAGTGTTCTTGGAAATACTGTTGGGCGTACTCCATTTCCTTTTGTAGGTAAGTGCTGATGGTAGGGTTGCTCTCTTGGCGTGTGCGCTGGATCAGCAGAAAAATCTGCCGCAGATACATTTCCAGTAATTCCTGATATCCAGTACGGCAGGTTTGCAGCTCCCGGATCATTTCTTTGAACAGGTGCTGATAAGCAGAGGGAACCCCGGAGAAGAAAACATTTTTATCTGTAGGAATATCAAAATGCTTCAAAATTGCCTTTACATCTTTTCCCGTGAAGTGTACCCAATAGACCTCGGGTTGTTCTTCTCCGTAATACTCATAATGCTGTTCCTGGCGCGGTTGATAAAGGACCATGTAGCCTGCGGGTACGATCTCCTCCTGTCCGTTGAAAAAGAAGTGAGTTTTTCCCGAGGCCACATACAGAAGCTGATAGTCCAAACGGCCCCGGGGACGCCAAGTTGGGAGTTTTTCTTTCGTTCTCAGACGGTAAGTTCCGCAGCTACCTACCAGAAGCGGTTTAGACTTGTCCTTGATCGGTACGCGGGTGTTGTGCAGATAACCGGAGTTTACGTACATTCTGCTCCCCTCCTTTGTTGTCGTTGGCATCAACCCATTGGGGCATCTAATTTTTCTACATAATACAATTTTGTTCATTGTATCATTTTGTGCATATTTTGTCCAATGCGGTTTATGGGAAAGTACTGGCATTTCATGGATAATACAGACAGAATTAAATTTCAGGAGGAATCCCGATATGATCATTCCTGCTTATTATGAAGATTTGCTGATCCAGTCCGAAAACACCCTGCCTAACCGAGCCTATTTCATTCCTGCCTCCAACCGTTTCGATGACAGCGCCGAGCACCGGGAGCGCTCCGACCGCTTCCAACTGCTCAATGGCGACTGGAAATTCCGCTACTATCCCAGCATCCATGCTCTGACCGAGCTGTTCTACGAGGACGGATTTGACGCATCTGCTTACGACACCATCCCTGTTCCCAGCGTCTGGCAGAATCATGGTTACGACCAGCATCAGTACACAAACATTCACTACCCCTTCCCGGCAGACCCTCCTTTTGTCCCCCAGGATAATCCCTGCGGCGCTTACCTGACTTCCTTTACCTATGCTAAGGACGAAAAGGCACCCAAGGCTTACCTGAACTTTGAGGGTGTGGATTCCTGCCTGTATGTCTGGCTCAACGGCGAGTATGTGGGTTACAACCAGATCTCCCACTCCACCAGCGAGTTTGATGTGACTGATAAGATCCGCGAGGGCGAAAATACTCTGGCCGTTCTGGTGCTGAAGTGGTGCGATGGCAGCTACTTGGAGGATCAGGACAAGTTCCGCACCAGCGGCATCTTCCGGGATGTATACATCATCAAGCGTCCTGAGAACCATGTGCGGGACTACTTCGTGACCACCCAGCAGGAAGAGGATAAAGCTACTGTCCGCGTTCGCTTCGCCTTCGCCGGTGAGAGTGTTCCCACTGTCATTAGGCTGCTGGACGCTGAGGATCGTCTGATCGACGCCGCCGAAGTGACCAAGAAGGAGCATATCGGCAACTATACCCATCAAGCTATCCTGAACATTCCCCAGCCCACCCTGTGGAATCCCGAGAAGCCCTATCTCTACACCATGCTCGTCGAGTGCGAGAACGAGATCATCACCGACCGAGTGGGCATCCGGGAGATCAAAGTAGATGGGATGCAGGTATTCCTGAATGGAACTCCCATCAAGTTCCGCGGTGTAAACCGCCACGATTCCGACCCCGTGACCGGCCCCGTCATCAGCGTGGAGCACATGAAGCGCGACCTGCGGATGATCAAGGAGCACAACTTCAACGCCATTCGCACCAGCCATTACCCCAACGCCCCCATGTTCTATCAGCTGTGCGACCAGTACGGTTTCCTGGTCATTGACGAGGCCGACCACGAGAGCCACGGTGCCGCCGAACTGTACTGCGGAGAGAACGACGTCTGGGAGAACCACATCGAGCACTGGAACGAGCCCTTCGCCGACAACCCCAAGTTCCTGGAGGCTACTATGGAGCGCACCCAGCGCTGTGTCCAGCGGGACAAGAACCGCCCCTGCGTCATCTGCTGGTCCATGGGTAACGAGAGCGCCTACGGCTGTTGCTTCGAGGCTGCGCTGGCCTGGACCAAGAACTTTGACCCCGCCCGTCTGACCCACTATGAAAGCGCTCAGTATCGCAGCCGCAAGCGCAAGTACGATTTCTCCAACATTGACCTCTACAGCAATATGTACCCTGCGCTGGAGACCCTGCAGGAGTATGTGGACGATCCTGAGTCCGACAAGCCCTATCTGATGTGTGAATACTCTCATGCCATGGGCAACGGCCCCGGTGATCTGGAGGACTACTGGCAGTTCATTCAGGCCAATGAGTGCATGTGTGGCGGCTTTATCTGGGAGTGGTGCGATCACGCCATTTACAAGGGCAAGGCTCCTAACGGCAAAGATATGTACTGGTATGGCGGCGACCACGGCGAGTACCCCCACGATGGCAATTTCTGCATGGATGGTCTGGTTTATCCCGACCGTCGTCCTCACACCGGTTTGATGGAATACAAAAACGTACACCGCCCTGTTCGTGTTGTTGATTATGATCAGGCAACCGGCCAGCTGACCCTGCACAACTACATGGACTTTGTCTCCCTGCAGGACTACATCACCGCCTCTTATCAAGTCACTTGTGATGGTGCGCTTGTTCAGGAAGGCCAGCTGGATAAAATCCCCGCCATCGCTCCCCACATGAGTGGTACCGTGACCCTGAACGTCCAGGTTCCCGCCAAGGGCCGCTGTTTCCTGAAGATCAGCTACTTCGCCAAAAACAACTCCGAACTGATCTCCGAGGGCTTTGATTTGGGCTTCGATGAGATTACTCTGGAGAATCAGGATGACCGCAATCAGATTGCTCTGGCATACTGGCAGAGAAAGACCATCCTGGAGGACAGCATTTCTGTTACAGAGGACTACCGGTATCTGACTCTCACAGCTGCAAACTTCACATATCGTTACGATAAGTTTACCGGTATGTTTGCCCGGATGACTTATCAGGGCATGGAGCTTCTGGACCGTCCCATGAATCTGAACGTGTGGCGCGCTCCCACCGATAACGACCGCAAGCTGAAGGCTGACTGGTTTGCTGCCCACTACGATAAGGCCATCACCCGGGCGTATAACACCCACTTCGTGGCCATGGACAGCGAGGTTCGTATCCACAGTGACCTGTCTATTGGTGCCATCGCTGTGCAGCGGTTCATGACCGTAGAAATCGACTGGACCGTGACGGTTGCAGGCGGCGTCTGTGCCAACATTCTCACCAAGCGCAACATAGAATTCCCCGAGCTGCCTCGCTTCGGTCTGCGTCTGTTCGTGCCTGAAAACATGGAGCAGGTTACTTACTTTGGCTTGGGTCCCATGGAGAACTATATTGATAAGCGAAATGCTGCCAGCCACGGCTTGTACCGCGATACCGTGGACGGCCTTCAGGAGGACTACATCCGTCCCCAGGAGAATGGCGCTCACGGTAGTTGTGACTATGTGCTTCTGGAAAGCGACAAACTGCGTTTGATCGCAGTTGGCCCCGAACCCTTCAGCTTCAATGCATCCCATTACACGCAGGAAGAACTGACCGAGAAGGCCCACAACTACGAACTGAACAAATGCGGCAGCACCGTATTGTGTCTGGACTACCGGCAGAACGGTATTGGCTCTGCGAGCTGTGGCCCCGTTTTACAGAAGAAATACAAGCTGATTGACGAAACCATCGACTTCGCCATCCGCGTCATCCCCGAACTGAAATAACTGAATAAAGAGAATGAGAGATGCTATCATGACTGAAAAGAGATATTTGAAATGGTACAACAAGGTGGGTTACGGCTCTGGCGATATCGCCGGCAACGTGGTCTATGCGTTCCTGACCTTCTTCGTTATGATCTACCTGTCCGATACCATCGGCTTGAACACCGGCATTGTTGGCACCCTGATGGCAGTAGCCAAGATCTTCGACGGCGTTTCTGACGTCATCTTTGGCTCCCTCATCGACAAGACCAAGACCAAGATGGGTAAAGCCCGTCCCTGGATGCTGTGGCCCTATCTGGGTTGTGGTGTCTGCCTGTTCGCGATTTTCTCTATTCCCACTTCCTGGGGCCAGACCGCTCAGTACGCTTTCTTCTTCATCTTCTACGTGATGCTGAACGCAGGCTTCTACACCGCAAATAACATCGCTTATTCCGCTTTGACCGCTCTGATCACTAAGAATGAAAACGAGCGTGTTCAGATTGGTTCTCTGCGCTTCGTCTTTGCATTCACCACCAGCACCATCATCCAGGCTGTTACTTTTGGCCTTGTTGAGCACTTCGGCAACGATGCCGCCGCATGGAGAATTGTTGCACTGATCTATGTCATCATCGGCATTATCTCCAACACCGTCTCCGTCCTGTCCATGAAGGAATTGCCCGAAGACGAGATTGAAGCCAAGAAAGCAGTTGACGCTCCGGAAGAAAAGTACACCCTGCGCGAAGCTGTCGGTCTGTTGGTCAAGAATAAGTTCTACCTGTTGATTCTGGGTGTCTATCTGCTGACTCAGCTCTACACCGCTTTCACCGGCGTCGGCACCTACTACATGACTTATGTGTTAGGCAACAAGGAGCTGATGGGTTATTTCGCAAGCGCGCTCAACATCCCCATGATTATCGGTCTGTTGTTGGTGCCCACCATCGTTGCAAAACTGGGCGGTATGTATAAGATCAACTATTCCGGCTATGCTCTGGCCACCATCGCAAGAATCCTGGTAATCGTGGCTGCTTACATGGGCAGCGTTCCCATGATGTTGGCTTTCACCGCCATCGCTTCTCTTGGTATGTGCCCCCTGCAGGGCGACCTGAACGCTGTGATCGCTTCTGCTTCCGACTACACCTATCTGACCACTGGTAAGCGTATCGACGGAACCATGTACTCCTGCACCTCTCTTGGCGTCAAGATTGGCGGCGGACTGGGCACCGCCATCTCCGGTTGGTTGCTGGCAGCTGCCGGATTCATCGAGGGCGGCGTGGCCACTCAGCCTGACTCTGTTCTGACTATGCTGAATGTGATGTATCTGTGGCTGCCCGCTATCTTCTGCGGATTGGTCACTTTCCTGCTGACCAAGCTGAATGTGGAGAAGGCCAACGCTAAGCTGCTGGAGCCTAAGAACTGAGTAAGTTATCCAAAAAGTGAGGGACCTCATATGACAAAAGAACATTTTCTGATCTCCGCTCCCGGCCGTACAGAGATTAGCGGTAATCACACCGATCACCAGCGTGGCTGTGTTCTGGCAGCGGCAGTGAACCTGGAAACGGTGGCTGATGTAACGCTGAATGGTAGCAATAACATCCTTGTTCGCTCCGATGGATACCCCGACACCGTAGTTGAACTGGATGATTTGAATATCCGCGAGGAGGAAAAGAACACCACCGCGGCCCTGATCCGTGGCGTCGCCGCTGCTTTTGTGCAGCGGGGCGCCCGGCTGAAAGGATTCGATGCCGAGGTACATTCCACTGTTCTACCCGGTAGCGGTTTGAGTTCTTCCGCAGCCTTTGAGGTGCTGATGGGCACCATCTGTAACGAACTGTTCTTTGACCGAAAACTCAGCGCAGTAGAGATTGCCCAGATCGGCCAGTACGCTGAGAATGTGTACTTCGGCAAGCCCAGCGGTCTGATGGATCAGGCGGCTTCCTCCGTGGGAGGCATGGTTTACATTGATTTCGCTGACCCTGAGAATCCCCAGGTGGAGCGGATCGAGTTCGATTTTGAAAAGGCTGGTCATGCGCTGTGCATCATCGATAGCGGCGCTGACCACGCCGATCTCACTGATGAGTACGCGGCCATTCCGCGTGAGCTGAAGGAGATTTGCAGATACTTTGAAAAAGACGTACTGCGTGAGGTTCGTGAGGAAGAATTTATGGAGGCTTTGCCGAACCTGCGCGGGCAGGTCTCTGACCGTGCGATTTTGAGAGCCATCCACTTCTATCAGGAGAACAAGCGGGTTCAGGAGCAGAAAAAGGCGCTGCAGGAAAACGACTTCGATGCTTTCCTCCGTCTGACCACCCAATCTGGATACAGCTCCTGGATGTACCTGCAGAATATCATGCCTGCCGGTGCTATAAAGCATCAGGAAATGGCGCTGGCATTGGCACTATGTGACACTATCCTGCAAGGAAAAGGTGCGTACCGCGTTCATGGAGGCGGTTTTGCAGGAACGGTTCAGGCCTTTGTACCGCTGTATATGCTGGAGGATTTTAAAATCAACATTGAGCGGGTACTGGGCGACGGCAGCTGCCATGTGCTGCGTATCCGCAATGAGGGCGGCGTGAGACTGCGCTGAAGGAGGAACGGAAGATGAACGTGAATGTGTATATTGCTTCTCTGGTCCAGTATGCTCTGGATAAGAAGCTGATCGAGCCCTGTGATACCATCTATGTGACCAATCAGCTGTTGGAGGCCATTAAGCTGGACAGCTACGAGCCTGCCGAGCCTGAAACCATGAGCCTGGAGGACATCCTGCAGGGCTTGCTGGATGATGCCGTGGCACGGGATGTCTGCGGCGACGACATCACCAGCCGGGATCTCTTTGACACCAAGCTGATGGGTATTCTGACCCCTCTGCCCCGTGAGGTGCACCAGACCTTTGCCGAGCTGTACGGCCAGAGTCCTGAGACTGCTACCGATTGGTACTATAACTTCTCTCAGGATACCGACTATATCCGCCGCTACCGCATCCAGAAGGATGTACGCTGGAAGACGGCCACCGAGTACGGCAACCTGGATGTGACCATCAACCTCAGTAAGCCCGAAAAAGACCCCAAGGCCATTGCAGCAGCAAAGCTGGCTCCTCAGTCCGGTTACCCCAAGTGCATGCTCTGTGCAGAAAACGAGGGCTATGCGGGACGTATGAACCATCCCGCCCGCCAGAACCTGCGCACCATTCCAGTTACCATCGCTGGCGAGGGCTGGCACCTGCAGTACAGCCCTTATGTCTACTACAACGAGCACTGTATCGTGTTCAATCATGAGCATGTTCCCATGGTTATCAACAAGGCTGCCTTCTCCAAGTTGCTGGACTTTGTCTCTCTTTTCCCCCACTACTTTGTGGGTAGCAATGCGGATCTTCCCATCGTAGGCGGCAGTATTCTCAGCCACGAGCACTTCCAGGGCGGTCACTACTGTTTCCCCATGGAGCGTGCCGCTGTGGAGCGTGAGATCGTCTTTACCGGATTTGAAGATGTGAAGGCTGGCATCGTCAAGTGGCCCATGAGTGTGATTCGTCTGCGCTGCGGAAAAAAGAACCGTCTGGTGGAGTTGGCTGATAAGATCCTGCTCAGCTGGCGGGGTTACACCGACGAGGATGCGTTCATCTTCGCGGAGACCGAAGGTGTACCTCACAATACCATTACCCCCATCGCGCGCCGTCGTGGAACTGACTACGAACTGGACTTGGTTCTGCGCAACAACATCACCACCGAGGAGCATCCTCTGGGCGTGTATCATCCTCACGCCGAGCTGCACCACATCAAGAAGGAAAACATCGGCCTCATCGAGGTC
Organism: Pseudoflavonifractor phocaeensis; assembly: GCF_021531815.1. GTDB lineage: Bacteria > Bacillota > Clostridia > Oscillospirales > Oscillospiraceae > Lawsonibacter > Lawsonibacter phocaeensis_A. The sequence goes on along the minus strand of NZ_JADYUM010000002.1, from coordinate 125,211 downwards.
ATGGGTCTGGCCGTGCTGCCCGCTCGCCTGAAACAGGAACTGGCTGGTGTAGAGAAGGCTATCCTGACTGGCGAAGAGCTGACCGGTGAACTTGCCAAGCACGCCGACTGGGTGGAAGAGCTGAAGAAGCAGCACACCTTTACCAAGGAAAATACTGCCGCCATTCTGAAGGTGGAGACCGGAAAGGTCTTTGCCAAGGTGCTGGAACATGCAGGTGTTTACCAGCGCAATGAGAAGGGCGCGAAGGCTTTTGATAAATTTGTAAAGTATGTAAACGAGGAGGGCTAAATCATGAAAGTACTGGTAACCGGTGGTGCCGGATATATCGGCAGCCATACCGTTGTAGAACTGGTCCAGGCAGGCCACAGCGTTGTGATCGTTGACGATCTGTCCAATGCGAGACCGGACGTTGTGTGCCGCGTGGAAAACATCGTTGGCCAGAAGATCAAATTCCGCGTGCTGGACTGTGCCGATAAAGAACAGATGCGCATAGTCTTCCAGGAGGACGCGTTTGACGCCGTGATTCACTTCGCAGGCCGTAAGGCTGTGGGCGAGAGCGTCAAGAAGCCTCTGGAGTATTACCGCACCAATCTGGACAGCACTATGACCCTGCTGGAGCTGATGGAGGAGTATGGGTGCAAGAAAATGGTGTTCTCCTCTTCCGCTACTGTCTATGGTCCCGAAAATCCCCATCCCTACAAAGAGAACATGCCTGCCATCCAGTCCAGCAGCCCCTATGGTTGGAGCAAGGTGATGAACGAGCGTATCCTCACCGACTATGTGACGGCTCACCCCGATTTTTCCGTGGTGCTGCTGCGCTACTTCAATCCCATCGGTGCTCATGATTCCGGCCTGCTGGGCGATGACCCCAACGGTATCCCCAACAATCTGATGCCCTACATTGCCCGTGTGGCAGCCGGTGTTCTTCCCGAACTAACCATCTTCGGCGGTGATTATCTCACTCCCGACGGTACCTGCCAGCGTGACTACCTCCACGTGGTTGATCTGGCTGTGGGTCACCTGAAGGCGCTGGAGTATGCGGAGAACCATACTGGTGTTGAGGCCATCAACCTGGGCACCGGCAACGGTATCTCTGTTCGTGAGCTTGTCCGTGCCTTTGAAACTGCAAATGACATTAAATTGCCTTATGTAGTTGGGCCTCGGCGTGAAGGAGATCTTCCCGCTTTCTGGGCAGATGCCACCAAGGCTAAAGAACTGCTGGGATGGGAAGCAACCCACACCGTAGAAGATATGTGCCGCAGTGCTTGGGATTTTGTGAAGAAGAATACGAAATAACGAATAAACGCTTGATACCGAAAGACTCAGGTATCAAGCGTTTTTTTGTGGCACAGAGTTGTGAAACTTTGTGTATGAATTGACCCAGTTTGTCCATTTTTCAGGCCAAAATATTAAGCTATAATTTGATTAGAGTAGACAACATTATCCTCATTTCGGCAAAAACTGGGGTATATTGGAAGTTTCCGCGAAGTACAGGAGGAAATCGTATGAATCTGCAGCTTGAATCCACTGAACAGTATCAGAGAGCCTTGAAGCAGGGGCGCAAGGCCCACCGTGAGAGTGTTCACCAGGGCCGGTATCCATATCTGCAGGCTCTTGACGATATTTTGGGAGATACCATGGTGGCGGGACAAGTGGATCTTGGCATCATCGAAATTCCAATTGAGAAAATCGTTGGAACAAAGACTTCGGGCCGAACCAATTCCTTTTCCTCTGATTTTATGCCTTTGCTTGAGGAGCACAGCGAATTTGCAACCAAATGGCGAAAACTGTGTATAGCACACCTTGGGGACGAAGGAATTCGAGACCCGATCCGCTGCTATGAATATCTTGGGCGGTTTTATGTTCAGGAAGGAAATAAACGCGTCAGCGTATTGAAGCATTTTGGGGCATCCAGTATTCCGGGATATGTGATTCGCATTATGCCAAATTACGCACCCATCGTTGAAATCCAGTGCTATTACGAATTCGTTCGTTACTATCCGCTTACCAAACTGTACCAGCTCATGTTTACACAGCTTGGCAGTTTTCAGAAGCTGCAGGCGGCATTAGGATATGAGGCGGATCATGTCTGGACGGATGAGGAGCGCCGCCATTTTTCATCTGCCTTTTTCCGTTTTCAAGATGCATTCAAAAAGTTGAACGGTGAAAATCTGAATGTCACATCTGCAGATGCGCTGCTGGTATGGTTGAGGGTTTATTCTTTTAGAGACGCCTGGGAAATGTGTAATTCCGAACTAATGAAAAGTCTTCAGGCGGTTTGGTCAGATGTAAAGGCGCTTAGTAACGAAGCGGCAATTACGGTAAATACCGGTTCTTTGGATGACGGGAAATTCCGAAACAAGCGGTTTTTTTCTATGTTGCCCTCCTACCTGAATGTTGCGTTCATTCATGAACTGAACCCGGAAAACAGCAACTGGGTCAAGGCACACGAACAGGGCCGCAAACATTTGAAGTCGGTTATGGGTGATCAGGTGATCACACAGGCCTTTTTCGGTGTTGGTGCGGGAGATGAGGCAGAAGCGGCAATGGAAACCGCAATCAAAAACGGTGCCGAGGTGATTTTTGCCACCACAGCGCCATTGATCGCAGCCTGCCGTAAAACAGCTGCACGGCATCCGGACGTAAAAATACTGAATTGTTCGATTTCCATGCCTTATACCGGAGTCCGTACTTATTACAGCCGTATCTACGAAGGTAAGTTTATTTCAGGTGCAATCGCTGGCGCTGTCAGCCGAAGTAATCGGATTGGATATATTGCCAGTTACCCTATTTTTGGTGTGCCTGCGGGAATCAACGCTTTTGCCCTTGGTGTGCAGATGACTAATCCCAATGCCAGAGTGGAATTGAAATGGTCCTGTGTTCCGGGAGATCCCGTAGCTGAATTGAGGGAAATGGGTGTGGACACCATTTCCACGCTGGACATTCCCATGCCGGGATGGGATCAGGGCAACTGGGGAACCTTTCATGTTTTTCCGGATGGAAAAACGGAACTTTTGGTATCCCCTTACTGGGATTGGGGTGCTTTCTATGTAAAACTTGCCCGAAGCATTTTGGGTGGAGACTGGGATTCGCTGAATACCAGTAAGCATGGTGCACAGGCGGTAAATTACTGGTGGGGAATGGCAAGCGGTGTTATTGGCCTTGAAATAGCAGATGCTTTGCCCGCAGGCGTTGAAATGTTAGCGCAGATCTTGAAACGGGACATGACCAATGGGACCATCGCTCCGTTCCACCGCCCCATTGTGTCTCAGGACGGTGTGGAACGCAATGACGGCAACACTTACTTTACACCGGACGAACTGTTACGGATGGACTGGCTCTGTGAGAATGTGGATGGCTGCATTCCGGGATATGAAGAGTTGTCCGAAAAAGCACAAAAGATCGTTCGGCTTCAGGGCATTTACAGAGACTCGATTCCTCCTGTGAAAGAGGGGGTCCTGCTATGAAGCTGCTGCTTCTGTCAGATCGGGAAAGTCCTTATTTGTGGGATTATTATCAGGCGGGCCGACTGGCTCCATATGATCTGATTCTTTCCTGCGGCGATCTTAAAGCAAGTTATCTAACCTTTCTTGTGACCATGGGCCGGTCTCCGCTTCTTTATGTTCACGGCAACCATGATGTTTCCTATCAACAAAGGCCACCGGAAGGATGCGATTGCATCGAAGACAAGGTCTATATTTATAAGGGACTTCGGATTCTCGGCTTGGGTGGATGCGCCCGATACAACAATGGACCACATCAGTATACCGAAAAAGAAATGCGCAGACGAATTCGCAGGCTATGGTGGGAACTGAAAAAGACCGGTGGAGTTGATGTTGTATTGACTCATGCACCGCCGACTGGCTATGGCGACGGGGATGACTATGCCCACCGCGGTTTTGAATGCTTTCTGGAACTGATTGACCGTTATCAGCCCAAGTATCTGATCCATGGTCATGTTCATATGAACTACGGCACAGACATTGAGCGGGAACTTGAATACCATGGAACCAAAATCATAAACGCCTATGAACGACATGAACTGGAAATCTAATTCCTTTAGTATTTCCGGTAGCCCCAGGAAGAAATAGCAGGAAATTTTTTTAACATCCCTGTCGAATTAAGTCGTTATTATAAAATCGAAGAAGGAGGTAACTACGACGAGACGAGCAATTTCTGTTCAGTTGAACCCCAATTTGAACAAGTTGTTGCAGGCGGCGCTTGATAAGCACCATATTGAACTAAGTGTGTGCGCTTCTCAAAAAGAAGCTCTCCGTGCCATGCTGAAAGAGAACTTTCGATCGGATACTTGAACTCATCGGCTGTAGTGAACAAAGCGTAATCGCACACCTCGGTGATCGGGCTGTCAGTATAACCCGTCAGGCAAATGGTAGTGGCGCCTTTTTCTTTGGCGACCTTCATGGTTTCGACCGTTACGATGGTTCGGCCGGAGTCACTGAACGCAAAGGCCACATCCCCCTCTTTGATGTTCAGCGTGGAGTCTTTCATGGTCGCGACATCGGTTACCACAATGGCGGAATAGCCGACCTGGAACAGTCGGTGCTGAAAATCCGTTCCGAAGATCGCCGAGGTTCCAACGCCGTAAATATAAATCATACGCGCTTCCGCAAGCAGGTTTACAACTTTTTCAAGGACCGGTATGTTCAAAAAATGTATCGTATCCTGCAGCGTTCTGATATTGGCGGAAAAGATTTTGTTTGCAATGGAATCGGCGGTCTCGTCAACATCGATCGAGTTGCTGTAGTCCCGTTCGTCCTTGCGGGTCACATCAGCCGCCAGGGATATTTTCAAGGCGGTATATCCGTCGAAGCCAAGTGATTTGCTGCACCGGATCACCGCTGATTTTGCGGTACCGGTCAACTTCGCCAGCTCATCAATGGACATCATCAAAACCTGTTCGCTGTTCTGCGAAATGTATTCGGCAATTTTTTCTCTGCCGGCGTCAAAGACTGAACGCGGTGTTGAATTTCCAACAGACATGACAGTGCCTTCATAAGTCCTCCCTACGTGGAACAAACCATCCCGATTTGGAACAATTTTCTATTTTTTTGTACTTTGTTTGGAATTAATTTCATTATAGTAGTATAAATCGCCTTTGTTAATGCGATTTTTTTAAAAACATTTGTAGAAATTGCATTATTCCAGGCGCTGCAAAGCTGTATGAGCGGAGGAATTCCCTTGTTATCCAATTTCTGTCAGACCGATGGCGTTTAAGCGTTGGAGGCCACTGTCAGTTGTTCCGCTGTGAATCGGACCAGTCTGGAAACACGCCTATATTCCTTGCAAACCATTTGCAAATCCGGTATAATTTTGGTGGAACAGCTGCGTCCATCCCCGGCTACCGCCGCAGTTCCCCGCTCTCCATCGCGTCAGATACCAATACAAGGAGTGACTGTTATGAATAAACCTGTTCTGGTGGTCATGGCTGCCGGCATGGGCAGCCGCTACGGCGGTCTGAAGCAGATCGACCCCGTGGGCAGCCACGGTCAACCCATTCTGGACTACTCCATTTATGACGCCCACCGGGCCGGCTTCGAGACGGTGGTTTTTGTCATCAAGCATGAGATCGAAGACGCCTTCAAGGCCGCCATTGGCGACCACCTGTCCAAGGTCATGGAAGTCAAGTACGCCTACCAGGAGCTGACTGACCTGCCTGAAGGCTACCGGGTCCCCGAAGGGCGGGTCAAGCCCTGGGGCACCTGTCACGCCATCCTGGCCGCCCGCAAGCTGATAGACGGTCCCTTTGCCGTGGTCAACGCCGACGATTACTACGGCCCCCAGGCATTTCAGGCCATTTACGACTACCTGAGCCAGCACGCTGACCGGCCCGGCTGCTATGAATACGCCATGGTGGGCTACCTGCTGGGCAACACGGTGACGGAAAACGGCTATGTCTCCCGGGGCATCTGCACCGAGGACCAAGACCACTTCCTCCAGACTGTTACCGAGCGCACTCACATCGAAAAAGACGGGGCCAACGCCCGCTTCACCGAAGATGACGGCGCCACCTGGACCGCTCTGCCCGGAGACGCCATCGTCTCCATGAACCTCTGGGGCCTGACCGGCAGCTTTGTTTCCGAGGCCTGGGACCGTTTCCCCGCCTTCCTGGACAAGGCCCTGGCGGAGAACCCCATGAAGGGGGAATACTATCTGCCCAGCGTCATCAGCCAGCTCATCGGTGAGGACAAGGCCCGAGTCAAGGTGCTGCGCAGCACTGACAAGTGGTATGGCGTGACCTATCAGGCGGACAAGCCTGTGGTAGTGGCCGCCATCGCGGAGAAGACCGCCGCCGGCCTCTACCCCGACGACCTGTGGGCGGAATTTCAATAAGCGCCCCCATCAAATACAATGAAAAAGGACTTCTCTGCGGCACGCAGAGAAGTCCTTTTCTCATGTTTTACTTTCCAATCACTTTCGCGGTGTTTTTCACCTTGCCCAGATCCCGGTTCCGGCTATTGTAGGCGGCCACCAGCCGGGCGATCTCTCCCCGGGCCCGCTCCACCTCCGCCTTGAAAGCCCGTGCGGACAGACGCAGGGCCCCGTGGCCCAGAATGATCATCTGCTCCAGGCCGTCGGACGTGGCCACCCGCACCTTGTGGTCCCGGCTCAGGTCGTAGGTTGCCTTCTCAATGTAAGCGTCGGCGGTCTCCGCCTCCTTGGTATACACCACATAGATGCCATTCTTTTTCTCCACCGAACCCGGGTTGCCCTTCACCTTGTAAGCGTCAAAGACCAGAATGACCACGCACTTCCGGAAGCCCTGGTAGTTGGCAAGAATATCCTCCAGCATGGCCCGGGCGGCGGCCACATCGGTCTGGGCCACCTCTTTCAGCTCCTCCCAGGCAAAGATGATGTTGTAGCCATCTACCAGGAGGTACTCCGGACCGGTCCGCTGCTCCCGGATAGAGTAGCGCTCGTCCAGACTGGTACGGGCGGGTTTTTTCTGGGGTTGAAAGCCCTGGCGCTCCACCTTCCCGTAGGTCCGCTCAAAGACAGCCTGAAGCTCCTTGTCCTGTTCCAACGACCCGCCCCGGTACTCCCGCCGTCCTCCGGCGGCAGTCTGAGGCTCCGGTTCCTGCTCCTCACCCAGCCGCAGGCCGCTGTCCACATGGGCGTATTCCCGCACCTGGTCCCATCTCACGTTGAAGCCGCCCCCGTGGGCGCAGAAGACGGAGTCGGCAGGGTTGTCCGTGTCCCGCTCCGGGTCGTACCCCACCGCGGCCGCCACGCCCGCCTGGTCATGGCAGGGCTCATAGCCCCGAAGGGTACAGGACAGCCGTCCCAGCCCCCGGGTGTAGGCGGTGACCTCCTGCCAGTAGTTTCCCAGACCGGCCGCCGGGGCCCGGCCTGTGAGAACGGACAGCTCCCCCTGGCCCTCCGGGCCCTCCACCGTACCGCCCATGGTCTGGATGTCTGCCATGGCCCGCCCCACACAGTCAGGGGACAACTCCAGCGTAAAGTCGTAGAACGGCTCCAGCAGGACCGTTTCCGCCTGCATCAGGCCTTGGCGCACCGCCCGGTAGGTGGCCTGACGGAAATCGCCCCCCTCGGTGTGCTTCAGGTGGGCCTTCCCCGCCACCAGGGTGATCTTCACGTCGGTGATGGGGGACCCGGTCAGGACGCCGGGGTGGTCCCGCTCCAGAAGGTGGGTCAGGATCAGCCGCTGCCAGTTCAGGTCCAACTGGTCGGTGGAGCAGGCGGAAGCCACCCGCAGGCCGCTGCCCCGCTCCCCCGGCTCCATCAGCAGATGGACCTCCGCGTAATGGCGCAGGGGTTCAAAGTGTCCGATCCCCTCCACCGGAGCGGCAATGGTCTCCTTATAGATCACATTTCCGGTTCCGAAGTCCACTTCCAGGCCAAAACGGTCGGCAATGCGCCGTTTCAGCACCTCCAACTGGACCTGTCCCATCAGTCTGACCCGAATCTCCTTCCACCGCTGGTCCCACAGCACCCGGAGCATGGGGTCCTCCTCCTCCAGCTGGCGCAGCTTGGGCAAAACAGTGTGGGGGTCGGCCCCCTGGGGCAAAATCATCTGGTAGCTGAGCACCGGCTCCAGGGCCGGGCCCTTAGCCTCCGGCTCCCCGCCCAGCCCCTGGCCGGGCCTGGTCTGGCTCAGGCCGGTGACCGCCACCACCATTCCCGGCTCCGCCTGGTCCACGGTGCGGAATTTCGCGCCGGAATAGAGGCGCAGCTGGTCCGCCTTCTCCTCCCAGATCTCCCCGCTCCGGCCGCCGGAGAGCAGCGTCTTCGCTTTCAGTACGCCGCCGGTGACCTTCAGCCAGGTCAGCCGGGTATTCTGGCTGTCCCGGGAGATCTTAAAGACCCGGGCGGCAAATTCTCCGCCGTATTCCGGCTGGAGGGTATAGTCCTCCAGTCCGGCCAGAAATTCCGCCACTCCCTCCAGCTTCAGGGCCGAGCCGAACCAGCAGGGGAACACCTTCCGGTCCCGGATGAGCCGGGCGGTCATCTCCCGGGGCACTGTCCCCGTCTCCAGGAACCTCTCCAGGGCCTCCTCGCTCTCCAAGGCCACCCCTTCGTCCCGGGTCTGGGGACCGGCGCCGAAATCCACGCAGCCCCCATCCAGCCGCTCCCGGAATTGTGCCAGCAGCCCGGCCCGGTCCGCCCCCGCCAGGTCCATCTTGTTGACGAACAGAAAGGTGGGGACCTGGTACCGCGCCAGCAGCCGCCACAGGGTGCGGGTGTGGCTCTGGACTCCGTCGGTGCCGCTGATGACCAAAATGGCATAGTCCAGCACCTGGAGGGTACGCTCCATCTCGGCGGAGAAGTCCACGTGGCCCGGGGTGTCCAGCAGGGTAACCTCCGTCTCTCCCAGGGTCAGCAGAGCCTGCTTGGAGAAGATGGTAATGCCCCGCTCCCGCTCCAGCACATCGGTGTCCAGAAAGGCGTCCCCATGGTCCACCCGGCCCAGCTTCCGCAGGGCGCCGCTCTTGTATAACAGGCCCTCGGACAGGGTGGTTTTCCCCGCGTCCACATGGGCCAAAATTCCAATGACCAGTCGTTTCATCGCTTCACCACATCAGTTTTTTATTCTGCCAGGCGCCTGTCCAGCCATACCAAGCCCCAGCCCAGCCCCAAGTATGCCAGACCCACAAGGGCGGCGTTTCGAAGCACATGCCCCCATCCCAGAGCCCACACATCCAAAAAGGGGTATGGGTAGGGAGTGTTGGAGTTGGGCAGGCAGCGCCCCGTCCGGGCGATCAGCACCGTGCCCGCAGAATAGGCTGCCGGAAAGACGGCCCAACCCAAGGGGTACCATAAGGTCGACCGTCCCTTGGGAATAAACAGCAGCCAGTCCAGCTCCATCAGCACAGGGACGGCAGTGTGGACCATTTGGTCCCCCAGCCAGCCCAGGGTGAAAGGCGTAAAACCACCGAAGGTTCCCCGGAGCAGCAGATGGTAGATCAGCCCCGTCACCAGGACAGCCATCAGGGCTGCACCATGGAGCAGGGGCGGCGTCCGGTCCCTGCCCCGGAGCAAGGCCCACAGGCTGTATATCGCGGCCAAAAGATTACTCAGCGTTGTGAAATACCGCAGCTGATACCAGTGGACCGCCCCGGCCCACAGCCCCAGTTTGATGGAGCAGTCCAGTAGGGCGCCGCTCAGGATCAGCCACAAACATGCTCTGGATGCGCGCCCCATACCTGCCGCCCCGCTTTCCCGCCTAACTATCATATCCAGCATACAATGGTTCCACGGTTTCTGTCAAGGAGGCAGGCTTTTCAGCGGCGGCCAAACGGGACCGCGGCATCGCTATGACAGGGAGGGCTGTTCCGCCGGGGCGGCCTCAAGCTGCCGTCTGCCACAGGGCAAAGAGATGCTGAAATCCCGGTTTCCTCCGCCTTCGGGGGTTGATAGGATGGGATGGACTTTTTCCCGCGGAAATGATATACTATACTGTCAAAGTGGAAACGCAATATTGCCTGTAAACCGTCAAAGGAGGACCTGATTTGTACCAATTTCTGTGGATCTTTTTTATCTATGCCTTTTTGGGCTGGTGTACCGAGGTGAGCTACGCCGCCCTGAACACCGGAAAATTCGTCAACCGGGGCTTCCTCAACGGCCCCGTCTGCCCCATCTACGGCTTTGGCGTGGTCATTGTCCTGGCCTGCCTCACTCCGCTGAAAGGAAATTTTCTCCTGCTGTTTCTGGGCTCTGTGATCCTCACCTCCGCGCTGGAGTGGCTCACCGGCTTCGTGCTGGAAAAGCTCTTTCACCAGCGCTGGTGGGACTACTCCGACAAGCCCTTTAATCTGAGCGGCTACATCTGTCTGCAATTCTCCATCGCCTGGGGCCTGGCCTGCCTATTCGTGGTGGACATTCTGCACCCCTCCATTGAATTCTTCATCCGCCTGGTCCCCCACACTCTGGGCTGGGTGCTGCTTACCCTGTTCGCCGCCACCATGGCGGTGGACCTGGCCGCCACGGTCCGCACAATTGCCAAGATCAACCGTCAGCTGACCCAGATCGACGAGATGGCCGCGCGCATCAAGTCCGCCTCCAATGAATTGGGAGAAAACCTGGCCGACCGGGTACTGGACGCCGCCGAAAAGGGCGCCGACCTGCGGGAAGATTGGGAGGATTTGATGGACAACCTGGCTGACCGCCGTGAGGATCTGGAGGACTCCTTGGCCGAGCGGAAGGCGGAATTCCAGGAGGACCTGGAGGACTGGAAAGAGAACCTGGTCCAACGCAAGGCCGAACTCCAGGCCCAGAAGGACCAGCGCCGCGCCGCCCGGAAGGCCGATCTGGCCGAGCTGCGGGACAAGCTCCAGGACCTGATGGACGGCGAAGCCTTCGGTCAGCGCCGTCTGATGGCCGCTTTCCCCAAGATGCGCTCCACGGACCATACCCAGGCTCTGGAACGCCTGCGCCGCCGGATGGAGCTGCGCCGCGATGAGAGCAAAAAACGGCATTGATGTTTTAAATGTCATGTGATAGCATTATAATTATGATATTGAGGGGAGGCTTTCATCGTTGGAAGAACTGCTCGACCTGAAAAAACGCATGGAGGAGGAACGCCCCGCCCCCTGGGAGGAGCTGCCCGATCTGGCGCTGTATATGGACCAGATCATCTCCTACATGCCCCGGCAGCTGATCCATTTTGATGACGGAGAGGCGCTGACCTCCGCCATGGTCAACAATTATATCAAGGACGGCCTGGTCCCCCGGGCCGAGGGCAAGCGGTACGGTCCGGTCCATCTGGGCTACCTCACCGCCGTGTGCGCTCTGAAAAAGGTCCTGTCCGTCCGGGACATCGGAGTGCTTCTCGCTGCGGGACAGTCTACAGGTAAGAACTCCCAGGAGCTGTACGACTACTTTTGCCGCGCTCTGGACCGCGCCCTCACCGAGACCGCCCAGTCCCTGGAAGAGGACGCCCAGCGGGAGGATCTGGCCAGGATCGCCCTGGATCTGGCCCTGCGCAGCTACGCGGCCCAACTGGCCTGCGCCCGTATTCTGGACATACTCCAGCCCCCGGACGAGCCCCACAAGAAGGGGAAGAAATAAGTCTCCGATCCGCTATTCCACCTTATCCTGTTTCAAAGGAGTGTATCTTATGTCTGATTTCGTCATCCTCACCGACTCCTCCGCCGATCTGGGTACCGACCTGATCGCCCAGTACGATATTCGGGTTCTTCCCCTCAGCTTCACCATCCGTGGGCTGACGTACCAGGATTTCCCCGACCACCGCGACATGGACCCAAGGGTCTTTTACGATATGCTGCGCAAAGAGGAGGTGGCCACCACCGCCGCCGTCAATGTGGCCCAATATATCCAGGCTCTGGACGCCCTGCTCCGGGAGGGACGGGACGTGCTGGTCCTGGCCTTCTCCTCCGGACTGTCCATGACGTACAACGCCTCCTCCATGGCCGCAGAAGAGCTGCGGGACAAATATCCCGACCGGAAACTGTACACCGTGGACACGCTGTGCGCCTCCCTGGGGCAGGGGCTGCTGGTCTGGATGGCCGCACTGGAGCGGGAGAAGGGCAAATCCATCGAGGAAGTCCGGGACTGGGTGGTTTCCCACAAACTGAATATCTGCCACCAGTTCACGGTAGATGACCTGCACTTCCTGAAACGGGGCGGGCGGATCTCCGCCACCACCGCTGTGGTGGGTTCCATGCTCCAGATCAAGCCGGTGCTCCATGTGGACAACGACGGACGGCTGGTCAACGTCGGCAAGGTCCGGGGCCGTCATGGCTCCCTGAAGGCCTTGGTGGACCGGATGGAACAGACGGCCATCGACCCCCGGGAACAGACTGTTTTTATCAGCCACGGAGACTGTATCCAGGATGCGGAACTGGTAGCCCAGATGGTCAAAGACCGCTTTGGCGTCCAAAATGTATATATCAACTATGTGGGTCCTGTCATCGGCGCCCACTCAGGCCCCGGTACCCTGGCCCTGTTCTATTACGGAATCGAGCGGTAAGTTTTAGTTTGTATTAAGTTATCGCCTGCGGGCGGGACGGGGGATGGAGATATTTCGCCTCCGGGCGAGGTACTTTTGTAGAGATACAAAAGTACCCAAAAATCTCCGGGGCTGCGGCCCCGCCCCCCAAGGGGCGTCCTACAAAAAAGCCTGCCTCACGTCCGGCGCACAAAGTCCGGTTTTGTTGCCTCTCCATCCGGGCCTTCGGCCCTGAGTAAAACGAATTTGGATAAGAACAGCCACCAAATGTCAGCGCTTGGGGCTCCGAATTGTGCGGCGTGGTTCCTGACTGCGCTGCTCCGCCCCGTTGTGTAAAACTTGATCCAGTGGCACTTCGCACCGGGCGGCCCCGGCGGGCCATATTGCTGATCCCCCGTAAAACCGCCGAATTTTGCGAAGCAACAAGGCGGCGTGTTCCAAATCAAATTTTGCGGCTTGGGTTTCACGCAGGGCCGCTGGGCTCCCGTAGTGGGGTCCGGGGGTAAGGCCGTTGGCGGCGGAGGGCGCAGCCCGAGGCCGGCCTGGCCGTCCCCCGGCCATCTTTTGGTGACTTTTGGATGGCTCCAAAAGTCACTCGCCGCCGCAGCGGCGAAGTCTCCTAACCCTATAAACTAAAATTTACCTATATTAAGGAGCATACAATATGGATGAAATGAAATGGCTGGAAATTGCCGTCAACACTGCCCCTGACAAATTAGATGAGGTCACCGCACGGCTCACCGCCGCAGGCATGGACGGCCTGGTCATCGAAGATGAAGGGGATTTTCTCCAGTTTCTGGAGCAAAACCGGAAATATTGGGACTATGTGGACCAGGAACTGCTGGACCGGATGAAAGGAGTCACCCGGGTCAAGTTTTACGTCACCGATGACGAGGACGGCCGCGCCCAGCTGGAGCGGTACACCCGGGGGCTTGGCTGGGAATATACGGTAACGCCCCTGGCGGACAACGACTGGGCATACAGCTGGCAGAAATACTACAAGCCCCTGGCCATCGGCCAGCGGCTCTATGTAGTCCCTGAGTGGCAGCGGGAGGAGCCCGTCCCCCAGGGACGCAGCCCCCTGTATTTGAACCCCGGACTCACCTTCGGCACCGGCTCCCACGCCTCCACCCAGCTGTGTCTGGAAGGCGTGGAGGAGCACACCGCCGCCGGCAGGCCCGTATTGGACCTGGGCTGTGGCAGCGGTATTCTGTCCATCGCCGCCCTGTGCCTGGGGGCCAGCACCGCGGTGGCTGTGGACATCGACCCGAAGGCAGTGGACGTGGCCTATGAAAACGCCGCTCTCAACGGCATCGGGAAGGACCGGTACACTGTCCTGGCCGGGGATGTGATCTCTGATGCCTCCCTTGCCGCCGAATTGGCCCAGGAAAAATACCACCTGGTGCTGGCTAACATCGTGGCCGACGTCATTATCCCCCTGTCCCTTCGGGTCCCCCAGATGCTGGCGGAGGACGGGGTGTTCCTGTGTTCCGGCATCATCGACACCAGAGCCCACGAGGTGGAGGCCGCGCTGAAGAAAAACGGCCTCACCGTCACCCGCAAGCGGGAGAAAAACGGCTGGGTGGCCCTTGAGGCCAAGTTGGGCTGACGCCGGCCCATTTCAGACCAGGAAAGGAGTGGATTCCCATGGACCGCGCCGTTGTCATCCGCCCCCGATTCCCCGCCGGACGGCGGATCATTGCCGTCAGCGACATCCATGGCAATCTTCCCTTTTTTGACGCCCTGATGGAGAAAGTCAGACTGACCCCTGATGACATTCTGGTGCTGGTGGGGGATATGCTGGAAAAGGGCCGGGACAGTCTGGCCCTTCTGCGCCGCCTGATGGAATTGTCCAAGACCCACACCATCTATCCCCTGTGCGGCAACTGTGACGGCCTGGTGCTCCGGTTCTTTGATACGGACGCCTTGGACCAGCGCTTTTTCTCCTTTTACCTTCCCCAGCACCCGGAATCCACCCTGCGGCAGCTGGCCCGCGAGGGCAGCTTTGAACAGTTGGAGGACCTGCCCCGGCTCCGGCGTGACCTGCGGGCCGCTTATCCTGAAATCTGGGCCTGGCTGGGCGCCCTGCCCACCATTTTAGAGACGGAGCACCTGGTCTTCGTCCACGGCGGAGTGCCTTCCCTGGAGCATATGGAGGAGCTGGACCGCTGGCGTTGCATGAAAAATGACGATTTTCTGGACCAGGGGCACTCTTTTGACAAATGGGTGGTGGTGGGCCACTGGCCGGTCACCCTGTACCGGGCTGACATTCCCTCCGCCGCCCCCATCATCCTGCCCGACCGGAAAATCGCCTCCATTGACGGCGGCTGCGTTCTCAAGATAGACGGCCAGCTCAACGCCCTGATCCTCCCCTCGGAGGACTCCGACCAGCTGACCTGGACTGCCTGGGACGGCCTGCCCACCGCTGTCGCCCTGGACCGTCAGAAGGCCTCCGCCGACTCTGTCAACATCCGCTGGGGCCGCAGCGCCCTGGACCTGCTGGAAACTGGCGAAGAAACTTCCCTGTGCCGTCACCGGGAAACAGGGCGGGTACTTTCCATTTTGAATTGCTACCTCCATCAAACTCCCAACGGCCTGTGGTGCGAAGACTCCACTGATTACGCCCTTCCCGTGTCCCCCGGTGACTCTTTGACTGTGGTAGCGGCCACAAAACAGGGTTTTTTGTGCAAAAAAGATGGGGTTACGGGCTGGTATTACGGCCGCCTGTCGGGTATAATGGGAGAGACCAGAGAAAAATAAACACAAGGATTTGAATGTATGCTTGATTTCCATCCCCTGCAGCTAGAGGATCTGCCCAGGCTGCGCCAGTTTTTCAGTTACAGCGGAAGCCGGATCTGCGACACCACCCCGGGTACCGTTTTCATCTGGCGCGATATGTACAAGACGGAGTGGGCCATTCACGACAGCTCCCTCTATTTTAAGGTTTTTTATCCGGATCTGGGCGAGACCTTTACCTTGCCCCTGGGCGGTGGCCGGCCCGAACATTACCGCCAGATCGCCGACTACTGCTGCCGCCGGAATATGCCGATCTCCTTCTATCCCGTCCCAAAGGACGAGTTGGAGCGGCTGCAGCAGTTTTTCCCCAACAGCGCCGCCATTGCCGCCCGGGACAGCTTCGACTACCTGTACCGCGCGGAGGATCTGAAATATTTCCGTGGAAAAAAACTCAGCGGCCAACGCAATCATGTGAACAAGTTTCTGAAAACTTACGGCAGCTGGACCTTCCGGCCCATTACCGCGGAGGACATCCCCGCTGTCAAGGCTTTCTTGGACCGGTACGCCAGCCGCTGGGACAAGTCCGCCGCCTCCTTCCATGAGGACATCGCCAAGACCCATGAAGTGCTGGACAATTTCCAGACCTACGATCTTCTGGGCGGAATGTTGTCCGTGGAAGGCAAAATTGCCGGCTTCTCTTTGGGCGAGATCGTGGGAGACACTCTGTTCACCCATATTGAAAAGGCGGACCGGGACTACGAAGGCTGTTATCAGATGCTGGTGGCCCAGTTTGCCCAGCAGTTCGCCCACGAAGGCGTCCACTTCATCAACCGGGAGGATGACGCAGGTGACCCCGGCCTGCGCACCAGCAAGCTGTCTTACCATCCAGTAGCCTTACTGGAAAAGTACACGGTCACCATCGAAGAGCCCTGCGCTTACTGCACCCTATAAACATGACAGGGACGCCGGTATCTCCGGCGTCCCTGTTTTGGCTCAGTTTTTTTAAAAATCACCTTTACTTTTTTGAAAAATCTGTTATAATAAAGAAGCTGTTTTCAGCCTTATATGTTTGGGCCTATAGCTCAGTTGGGAGAGCGTTCGGTTCGCATCCGAGAGGTCGAGGGTTCGAATCCCTTTAGGTCCACCACGTCGTCGCGGACTTCATATCGTTCGCGACGACTTTTATTGTCTTAACAAAGACAACCCAAAAAGAAAGACACGACTTTAGCCGGGTGGTCGTAAAACAGTAAAATGAAAAAATGGTGAAAACCTTGAGTTTTCAAAGGGTGCGGCGTGACTTCGGTCACGCCGTTTCCTCTTTCATCAGCTCATTCAGCGGGATGAAGCCCAGCCCATCGTACTGGATGTGAATGTGCTGCACACGCTTCCCGCTGGATTTGTCCGGTGCGTCCACATAGATGGCGGACACCAGTTCCCGCAGAGCGTAGCCGTCCAGCTCGTCGATTCCCACATACTTGTGCGCCGTCTGAATGAACTTCTCAATGTTTTCGTTCTGTCGTTCCTGTACTTCAATTTCCTGCCGCATGGTGACGCACTCGTTCTCCAACTGCTTCTGCTCCGTTTCATAGGTCAGGCTCAGCATATCGAAGCGGTCATCACTCAGCCGCCCGCTGGCGTTGTCCTCGTAAATCCTGATGAACAGCCGTTTCAGTTCAGCGATGCGGTTTTCGTTCCGTTCCAGCCGTTTCCTGCGGATGCGGATCTGCTCACTGCTTTCCAGCCGGAGTTGTTCCTCCATCACTGCACGGAAATGTGCCTCATGCCGCAGAATGTAGCCCGTCACAGCCTGGATGTGTTTCAGGACTATGTGGCTGAGTACGGTTTCCCGGATGTAATGAGTACCGCACTTGTCCTTGTGCTTCCAATGGAGAGAACAGTCAAAGAACGCGCCCTCCGGTCGGTAATTGTTGGTCGCCCCGTAATACAGCTTCTCACCGCAGTCGGCACAGTACACCAGCCCGGAAAAGATGCTGCTTCGGCCTGTGCGGGTCTTGCGATGCCGCTGCTGGCGCACCTGCTGTACCTTCTCAAACACGGCTTCCTCGATGATGGCCTCATGTGTATTGGGGAAGATGGCTTGCTTCTCAAGGGGATTGTCCCGCTGCTTCTTGTCCCAGATGGAGTTGGTATAGGTCTTGAAGTTCACCGTACAGCCCGTGTACTCCCGCCGTTCCAGAATCGCCACAACGGTACTGCTGTGCCAGTCGCAGGGGTCCTCCGGTTTCTTGTTTGGGGTCTTGATTCCCTGCAAGGCCCTGTATGCGCTGGGGGTCAGCACCTTGTCCGCTTTCAGTTGGTTGGCGATCTGCTTGGGGCCACGGCCCTCCATACACAGGTCGAAGATGCGTTTCACCACATCGGCGGCTACCGGGTCAACCACCCAGCGGCGGGGGTTCTCCGGGTCTTTTACATAGCCATAGGGCACATTGGTGGTCAGGGGTACGCCTCGCTCACCCTTGGCTTTCTGGACGGCCCTGATCTTGCGGCTGGTGTCCCGGGCATAGAACTCGTTGAACCAGTTCTTGATGCCCGCAAAATCGTTGTCCACCCGGTTGGGGTCGATGGTGTCGTAGTTGTCGTTGATGGCGATGAAGCGGACACCGTTCTGCGGAAAGGTGAAGTTGGTGTAAAGCCCGGTCAGCGCGGAGTTGCGGCCCAGTCTGGAAAGGTCTTTGGTGATCGCCACGGCCACCCGTCCCGCCTCGATTTCGGCCAGCATGGCCTGAAAGCCGGGACGGTCGTAGGTCACACCGCTGACTCCGTCATCCACGAAAAACATGGGGTTG
The DNA here is from genome assembly GCF_021531815.1 of Pseudoflavonifractor phocaeensis. Lineage (GTDB taxonomy): Bacteria > Bacillota > Clostridia > Oscillospirales > Oscillospiraceae > Lawsonibacter > Lawsonibacter phocaeensis_A. Next base: position 107,220 of record NZ_JADYUM010000002.1, on the reverse strand, counting down.
GGGAAGTGATGCTCCCTGGCATACTGCAAAAGCATGGCCTTCTGATTTTCAATGGACAGGGATTCGCCAGCCCGGTCATCCTCCTGAGACAGTCGGCAATAAAGGGCGGTCATTTTATCTGTTGCTCCGTACATTTCTGTATCCTCCTTTGATGGAGCAACTGTCAGTACAGGATTGGTTGGCTCTATTGTACCAAGATTCTGGGTGTTTGTCATTCTGAATCCTCCATCTTTTCCGCAAACTTTCTGGATGTGATGCGTTCCAGCTTGCGGACAAAGTTTTCCGTCCCCTCATAGCTGCCTGTCACAACGTAGGTGGTGCCGTGGATGACCTCGGTAACGGTCAGTTCGGGAATCCAGAAAGCGGATAGGTTCTTTACATGGATGTGGCCGTCCTCACCCCAAAAGAATCTGCGCTCGGCTCTTTCGGGGGGCAGCGGTTCCGAATTGGAGAAATAATATCCCTCCGGGTCGAGTTGGTGTTCAAATTGCGATTTCTGTCCCATAAGTACCTCCTGATTTTGTGTAAGAATTAGTGTTCGATTTCCGACTTTTTCTGCCGTGCAGCGGCGTTCTGACGCTCCTGTTCATGCTGTACCTCATATGCCTTGCAAGCTCAATGTTCTCCTGCATGGAAAACTCGTTCTGCAAGGCAATGTCAAAACTATATGCAAGCTGGGCTCTCTTTCCACGTTCCACTTTCTCCACGGCGTTCCAGAGTGTTTCCCGGTCAGAGAAAGAGGGCGGTGCTTGGGGCGGCAGCAGGATTTCCGAACAGATCACGCCGCCCTTGCGGGTGTAGTCGCTGTCCTCGCCGTAATACTCGCTGTGCAGCTTTTCGCCGGAGCGATAGGCGGCAGCAGCCACGACAGACTGTCCGGCGCTGCGCTTGATCTGGGTTACGTGAAAATGGAATAATGCGATGGTCAATCACCCCAAAACTCATTTTTGTTGTGCTCGTTGACGGCCTCCATGAGCAAACCCTTGACCTCTGGCAAGGCGAGGGCTTTTTCCGCAAAGGCGTAAAATTCGGTTTCGCTCAACACCTTCGCCAACGGGACTACACTCTCCACAGCGGCTCCACGAGTAATCAACCTGTGCGCCCGTTTCCGGCGGTCACCCTTTTCATAGTAGACGGCACGGTTTTCAAGCTGCTGCTGTTTGTGCCGGAGCTGGGCAAGCTGGCGCTCATTGGCGGCAATCTCGGCTTTCAGTTCGGGGACGGTTTTCTGTTTTGTCATAGTGCATGACCTCCTTTTTGATGGGATGGATGGGATGAAAAAGACCGCCTACATTTTCGGTAGACGGTCTGACTGACAGTATGAGATTTTCAGACTTTGCGGCGGGAACTGTCTGCTGAAAGCAGATTGTTCCCGCTGCAAAGTGCGCTGGGATAGCTGCGTAAGCAGCGCAAGGGAGACACTCCCTTGTTCGGAACGAAGTGACGCAAAACAGCCCGGACTTCAATTGTCCGGGCTGTTCGCTCCGCAGGACGCACAATACAGGGTTTACCCTGTATAGAAGTGCGCCATTAGCAATGGAGAAATCGACCGCTACTTATCGTCGTCTGCACCGATGCGGGCTTAATATCCGAAGTGACAAGAATTGTCCATCTATTCCACTGCTCGTGTGTTTGATTTATAGTGATCTTCCTATGCCGTTTACGGCGTTAGATTTTCAAAATCTGTTTGTGTTCAATCACAGAAGAATCTCTTAAATGCTTATTTCGCAGGATCAACCGTGATATAGACAGTCAGCTTATTCTGCCCCACATCGATCCAATCCATGGGCTGGGTACAATCATAATCGTAGTACAGCTGATAGCCCTCCATGGCGTCAAATTCCACCTCCGTGGACTTATCCATCTGGAAAGCCTGTTCCTCGGAATTCTCTTTTCCGGGATTGATGATCACGTTCAGATAGCAGGCGTCCTCCGGGAACAGAATATTCATAGCCGCCTGCTCCTCCATGAGCCGGGGTTCATCGTAGAGAATATTGCTGCGGGTCACGGAGACTACGCTGCCGTCCTCTGCACTATGCTCCGTCACCTCCATGCCGGTGATGAGGCCGGTCGCATCGTCGATAAAGTAAATGACCTCGCTGTTGATCCCTGTCAGACCATTCTGCCTGGCGGCGGTCAGGGTGGTGGTTCCATACTCTGTGCTGTCGGTCTTGTCCGCCACGGTCTCATAGTCATACGGCTGACGCGCCAGCCAGCGGTCAGACACCATGGCTTCATACTCAGGCGCCGGGCACAGCGTCATCGTTTTCAGGCCGTCTTTTTCGCAGGTATACAGGGCACCGGGAACGTCATCGTTGATGTATCCCGCCTCGCAGTATACGACCTGGTCAGCATCATCGTACTGTTCGTAGTCATACCACAGGCGACCATCGGAACTGACGAATTGACGGACAGTCTTATTCTGCCAGTTGTTCTCCCCGTCCCAGGTCTCGGAGACGCAGGTCACCGCGCTGTGTTCCTTCATAATCATGGGGATGCTGTTGCTGTTTCGAAGGTCTGTGATCTCCGGATCATCCTGCCCACTAATGGGCATAACGGAAGCGTTGGAGACGTCGGCTACTTTTCCATCCTTGCAGGTAACATTCAGCGCCCGGATTTCCTCCAGCACATCATCCTTGGCATAGGAGAAAGACACAACTGTCTCGCCGTCTTCCAGCGCCCGGAAGCTGGCAACAAAGGTGCCGTCATTGTCCTCCAGCGTGACCAGCTCCAACAGGGAGGTGTCGTCGATGGTAAAGTTCCAAATGAATCCTTCCTTTTCGGCGGGAAGGCGGATGGTCAGAATGCCTGCTTCCTGATCAATTTCATACCAGGTGTCGGATGTTTGTTCTTCCAAGGAGCTTCCGTCAGCTTTTCCTTCACTGGTGTTCTGTCGGCCGCACCCGGCCAGCAGCCCTGTCACGCAGGCGAGAGACAGGATCAGGGCAAGTATCTTTTTTGCGTTGTATTTTTCTTTCTGAATCATATCATGTTACCTCGATTCTATATGTCGATCCATCAGGGAATCCAATAGCGGATGATCTGCACCACCTGCTCCTGCCGGACAGTGATGACCGTGTTGTAGCAGTTGAAGGGCGTTTCGCTGGCCTGAATAGCCGCAGGGACGTCCTCGTACTCATAAACCAGGCCATCAGGTTCATGTTCCAGGTCGGCGTGATCTTCAAAGGTGCAGTCAGTGGATACGGGCAGGGTGATCGTTCCCAGATCATAGTAGATCGGCTGGTCATTCATTGCGTTGGTACGATACAGGCCGTCGTCCTCAATCAGCTCTACGCCGCCGTTGATGATGACGGTGCCGTTATCCCGCCGGATGCTCTCAATGGTCACCGGCTTCCGACAGACCTGGATCTGGTCGCCTTCTTTCAAACTCTGAATGTCTTCCAGTTCATAGCGGTCATAGTCACAAATCTTTGCGGTCAGGGAATATCCGCCCCCAGTTTTGACAAGGTCTGCCGCCGTGAAGTCCACGGAGTAGCCGCCATCGGCAAAGGCGTCCTCCGCACTGTCCATTGGATACAGCGGCATAACGTACCCCAGCTTTTCTACAATGGTTTGGGCGGTGTCCAGCAGCACCTGGGCATCGCTGCCACCGGCAACACACCACTGCGTCTCGGCCTCCGGAGCATACCAGCCCACCCAGGCCGCATCCTCGGACTTGCGCAGCTGGACGGAAACATCTTCGCCGCTCCAGTCCAAGCTCTCCGTCCAGTCAGCATAAATACCGGAGATGTCCTGGGGCTGCTCTGCCTTTAAGGCACGGCAGTGGTACGTCTGCCCGCCTTGTTCAAAATTGACTTCGGCCATTTGCTTGTCGCTTGCCCCTGTGTCGATCAGGTAGTAGGAGGTGCCGGAGGCACTGTCCGGCAGGGGGATGGAGTACCCCAGCCGCTGAAACTCAGCTGCGCTGGATTCGTGCATGGGGTTTGTGATCATGGTGGGCTGGTCAGTGCCTCGGTGGGTCATGGTGACGGCAGTTACAGCCACGGCAAGACAGGCGGCAATCGCCCCGGCGCTGTATAGCCAGGAACGCTTCTTTTTCATAGGCTGCTGCGCTTCCTCCAGCAGGTCATCATCCACGGAGTTCATCCATTTCTGAAAACGAGTTTCGTTCATAGTGTAATCCTTTCCTGTTCCAGTTCCGCGCGCAGACGTTCCCTTGTGCGGAACAGCGATGTTTTAACCTTTGCTTCGCTGACACAGCATTCTTCCGCGATCTCCCGGATGCTCTCTCCGTACCAGTAGCGGCGCAAAAAGAACACGCGGACCTCAGCGCTCTGACGGCGCAGGAAGCCGTTCAGCACCCGACGCAGCTCTGATGCATCCAGTTCTGTGTCCGGATCGCCCTGCCCGGTAGCGATCCAAGGTTCCAATTCCTCAAAAGCGTCGGTGAGGGCTGTACTGCGCTGGGCAGCAGTATTGTAGTTATAACGGTCCAATGCCAGATTCCGGGTGATGCGGGCCAGATAGGCCCGCAAAGAGCGGGGGCGTTCCGGCGGGATGGCATTCCAGACACGAAGGTAGGTGTCACTGACACACTCTTCCGTGTCCCTGGGGTCAGTCAGGAGCCGCTGGGCCACACTGCGGCACAGCGCACCATATTTCTTCTGGGTCTGGGTAATGGCTTCCTCACACCGCTGAAAGAACAACTGAATGATCTGCTGGTCTCCCATGGTGGCTGAAAGTTGAGCTTTCTTTGTTTCGATTTGTTCCATAGTGTTTCCCCCGGTACTTGAAGCGGCTTCATCCTATTAGACGGCACCATATCCGTTTTCGTTTCAGAAGTCAAGTGGAATATTTTCGGGCTACTCCAAGTTTAATGTAAGATTATAGATGATCAGAATAAATTTCCTGTAAGGCGGGCACCTTACAGGAAATTTCCGCTTTATCGTTTTTCCGCTTGTTATGTTTCGGTTCTTACAAAGATATCCTTGAGAATTTGCTCTGGCGCCATGCTCATCGTTTGCCCTTTTCATCGGCATATGCTTCATCCACGTTCATTTTATTCTTCAGGGCTGTATTCCAATATGTCACCCGGCTGACATTGCAGCACGTCACATATCGCAGCCAATGTAGAAAACCGGATGGCGCTGATATGCCCGTTCTTCATCTTGGAAAGGTTCACATTTGCAACGCCGACTTTCTCCGACAACTCATTCAGGCTCATTTTCCGGTCCGCCATTACGCGGTCCAGCCTTAAAACAATATGTCCCATTGTCCGCCCCCCTTACAGCGTTTCATCCGATTCTTTTTGGAGCTGAACCCCGTATTTGAATACTGTCACCAAACACATTGTTACGGCGAAAGCAATTAAGACACCCCACTGAATGCTGATTCCGGTGTCTCTTCCGGCAGACAGGGACGCGGTAGACAGCGTTTCAACAATGGTGGCAAACAGCGTAACGGGAAGAAGAGAAAAACCGAATGCTCTCATCTTTGTCACAAGTTCTTCGCAGAACGGAGATTCACACTTTGCAAGCACCGCAAACAGTCTTTTCAGCATAAACAGAGCTGCGGCAGCAGAAGCAGCAAACAAAGGCGCGAAGATAAGGACTGACACCAAATTCGCCGAACGGTACTCAGCAGGCGATGACGTGGCTTCGATCACCTTTGTGTTTTCTTCGGAATGAATTTTGGCGGAAGAAAATGACTGGTTGAAAAATGAGAGTTCCATATTGAAATCCTGATCTTCAGGAGGAATAATCTTATTATTTCCACCGCTCAGCATTGCCTCGGGGCTTACGTCCCCCGCATAAGAAAAACCATCTGCAAGAATGTCCCACAGGGAATCGAAATTCTTTTCGTTGATCCTGAATTCGGCATGATTGGTAACGCGAACTGTTAGCGCATCCTTTGGAAGCGTAGACACAAAAATTGTAGCTACACAGCTCGCTGCAGCCGCTAAGATTGCTATGACCATTAAGACTGTCATTGCAATCTTGCCCACTTTACCGAACTTGTGGAAGTTTGAAAGAGTTTTAGAATTCATAAGAACGCCTCCTACGCAAAACATAAATTATTTAACGTTTATCGTTATGTTCGCAGTATATACCGATACATATGCTTTGTCAAGAGATTTTTAATGCTTATCGTTAATTATTTTATGCTATCTTGAGACAAAAGCGAGTCATATTAGCTATCGATATACTTTATTCCGCATAGCCACAAGCTGCCTGTCCTCGTTCTGATCTTTGCTTGATACACAGATATAGCCGTAAGCAGGTCCTGCGATATTACCTCACCTCCCGGCGCTTCTGCCAGACTAAATCATAGCCCAGCACATCGGCCAGCTCCACGGCCTCAGTGTACCGCAGGGAGCCGCGCCGCAGCTTGCCGGACAGGTTGGGGACGCTGCTGCTCCAGCCGTGTTCGTCGACCAGCAGCTCCACCACCTCCGTCATGGTCATGCCCTCCCGGGTAATGTAGGATTTCACTTCGTTGCGGCAGTTTTTTGCTTTGTTTCTGCTCATATTTGTAATCCCTTCTCCTTTTTGGATTCGTTCTGTGGTAGAATGGATGTGCTGGATGGCAACAGCCATTTGCCGCAGAGCGTTGTTTTGTTGTGGACGGCCATCCGCTGGAATTGCCGCCCGTGTATCCCTGTTCACAAGGGACACCTATCGTTTTTGCTGTTCTGCTTGCCTTTTTGTAGTTCGGTGAAAACGCACACGGAACGGCGTGCTGTGTTCGCTGCCCGGTGCATCGCTGATTGATATGGCCAACGGCACAAAAACAGCGGGTTCTTCGCTGTTTTCACATGGTTTGAAAATAGCTGTGGTTTTTTGCCGCTTTTCCCGAACTCGTTCCTGCCCGGAGGATCGCTCCCGGCGTTCCCGTCCCCGTTGGTATGCTCGCGCTTTTGCGGTCATGGCAAATACTTCGCCGGGGGACATATCCCATTCGGACGGTCATTCGATTTTCAAGGTTCTGGTGTTGTTACAGGTACAGTTTAACGAAAAAATACGCTCTTTCCCGTATATCCAAGAGGTTGGAAAAGAGCGCAAAACAGGCTGGATTTCCACGCTTAGAGACAGAAAGAAGGAGGGGTGCGCCATGCAGATAAAACTCACCATACAGGAGCGATTGAAGGATTTGCGAGTGGAACGGGGCCTGACGCTGGAACAGCTTGCGGAGCAGACCGGGCTTTCCAAGTCCGCCCTCGGCAAATATGAGGCAGACGATTTCAAGGACATCAGCCCATTCAGCATTGTCACGCTGGCGAAGTTCTACGGCGTGTCCACGGACTATCTGCTGGGTATGACAGAAACGAAAAATCACCCAGACACAGAGCTGGACGCTCTGCATCAGAGTGATGGTGCGATAGAAGTATTAAGGACGGGGACGTTTAATCACCGACTGCTGTCGGAAATGCTGTGCCACAAAGATTTCCAACGTATGATGTTAGATGCGGAGATCTATGTGGACCGGATTGCAGATATGCGGATCAACGATATGAACGCCATGCTGGAAGCAGTACGGAAGATGGCCCTGATGAAGCAGGACGGACAGGACGATCTTGCCACCCGGACATTGGAGCTGGCCCAGGTGCGGGAAGATGACTATTTCGGTCATGTGCTTGCCGACGATCTGAAGGCGATCCTCCGTGACATTCGGGAGGAACACAGCAACGATACCACAACGGCAGACACACCCTCTATTGCAGAGGAAGTTCAGAGCCAGTTGCAGGATGCCATGAACTTTGAGTGCAGTGACGCTGAGAAACAGGCAAGGATATTCCTTACGACATTCGGCATTGACTACGACGCCATTACCAAGGAGCAATTTATCAATCTCATCGAAGTGTTAAAGTTGTCCAAACACATGAAAAGCCCAACTAACCAGCGTGGCAAGGCACGGCCATACCAGCCGCATGGAAAAGGGAAACGGAAACGCAAATAAACAGAAAAACACGCCATACTCAACCTTTGAAGCTGAATATGGCGTGTTTTTTCGTTGACCAATCCCGTCTGACAGATGCTCATTTCGTGTTATTTGGCTAACACTGTTTTACGAACACCTGCCCTTTGTCGTGTCTTTCTTTTTATAATATCCCAAACACTTTAGATGTCGCCACTTTCAGGGCTGCACCCAAAACCAAATCGAAGCCCAGCGCAGCGGGTTCGATTTGAAGAGGAGAAGCGACGGAATGAATGAGCGATGACTTTTTAAAACAAAAAGTCGCCGCGAACGATATGAAGTCCGCGACCTCTCGGATGCGAACGGATTCGGGAGCTTGATTTATGACACTTTCCGGCTGTTTTCAGCCCTTTCGTCTGGAAAGCGAATGGTCTTGTGTCCTCTTGTGCCAGATGTTCCCGCCTGTCCCGGAAACCTCTGTGGTATCCGTTGTGGTCATGAGCAGAGTCCCATTGCAATACTCAAATGGTTTGACTTCTTTCCAACTCGATGATCGCGCTAATACTAATCATCGTCAAGGCCTCGCAGGGCATGCGATGCCATAATCCAAGATAAAGCCGCAGCGCCCCTGAGTGAATATTTACGGGATGGACAATGGGAGTACATGCTCCCGATGCAACCATAGAGAAAAATCTGCCTGACGCAGGCGCCGACAGGCGAGGTAATATCGCAGGAACGACTGCCGGACTGCTGAAAAAATATCCAGCAGATACCGTACAGACCTGTTGATTTTTCCGGATGGATGTACTATACTTTATTTCGAACGAACGCTTTGAATGAAAGGGGCGATTCGATGGCGAATTACACGCAAGAACAGTGGAACGCCAAAAAAATTGAGCTTATGGAAAAATGCTATAACGGTTTTGCCGAACTGGGACTTCACGGCACCGGTATTCGCACCCTGGCGAAGCATTGCGGATATAACACGACGATGATTTATACCTATTTCAAGGACCTGGATGACCTGATCATCCAGTCCACCGAATACTGCATGAGCAAGGTAGAAGATGACTTTATGGCAAAAGCCCCCGCGGATGTGGAGGACTTGTGGCGGTTTCTTGACGAGATACCCTACTGGACGTCGGAAAAGCACGGGAAGAAATACCGCCTGATGTATCAGGTGTACACCCACCCGAAATACAGGGAATACGGAAAGAAATTCTTTGCGGGGGTCGATCAGCGCTATACCGAGTACGCAAAAGGCCTGGAGGGCAAGCTGGGGATCCCCTATCAAAAGATCACGCCGCTGATCTTCATTCTGATTCGGGCTTGCGTACATTACGCGCTGTTCGAGGACGAGTTCTATATGAGATCCCAGATAGAAACGCTGAAAGAAACGCTGGAATTATTTGTGATGAAATATAACCCGAAAGCAATTTCCAAAGGAGGACGAAACAAATGAAAAAACGGATTTTGAGCCTGTTGCTTGTGGTCTGCATGCTGGTGGGGCTTCTGCCGACAACCGCTTTCGCGGTGGAGTCGGATGAGGCGGCCCAGCAGTTCGCCCTCTATATGTCCGAGCTTGGACTGGTGGACGACAGCGGCCAGCTGATCCAGGACAACACCTTCACCGTGGAAGACGGCACCAAGCTGGACAGTCTGGACGCTCTGCTGGACTGGCTGGACGCGTGTGAGGAGGACGACATGGACACCCTCATCACCGTGGACGCCACCAGAAAGACCGTCACGGCGGATCTACTCCTTCAGGCCATCTCGGTGGAGAGCCAGGTGGGTATGGTGGCCAATACGCTGAGCCTGCTGGCCACCGACACCTCGACCACCAGCGCCTCGACCGTCGACGTTTCGGCTCACAGCCTGCGTCTGGTTCAGAAGATCAGCGCAGACGGGGATATCGTCACCTTCCAGGTGGGCGTTTCCAAATCGGTGAACGGCGATTTTGTCCCCGCGCCCCATGATATCCAGATCCAGTCCGGCCTGTTTGTGAACCGCATCGATAATAGCTATGACCAGGTTGCTGTCGCTGGCACAAAGTACATCCCCGTCAACGGCTATGGCACTGCCACTCTGGCCAAGGGTGAAACCTACATCGAGTACAAGCTGGACTTGGAGAAGCTGCGCTATTATTTTAATGGTTTTGACACCACGTACAACCCCTGGGGTGACGGCACGCACGTCTTGGGCGAAAACGGCCACTGGCTGGGGTATGAAAAGGCCCTGTTCCAGAGCCGCGTATTCTCCGGCGCGCCGGAGCAGTCCGTCCAGAATTATTTCCTGTTTGCCCCCTTCTTCGGCATCTCGGAGGTGCTGACAAATGTGCGGGGAGACTACAATAGTGGGAATGGAAACTACAAGGTTGCTGACACCACCAACCGCGCGCCGGTGGTCTTTTCCTTCGCAGAGGGCACAAATTATGTAACTACGATCGGAGACAAGAACTATTTCTCCTTTACTCCCTCCAACTTTACGGTGACCGATGCCAGTGGCGACGGAACCTCTACATATCCTCTGAACAACCTTTTCAAGGGCGCCTGGCATCTGGGCGCCGGCGACGCCGACCACAGCGTCATCATCAAGGATGCCTATGCCCTCCTGAAGGTGGACAACGACGATAACGATGAATACTTTGCTTATGAAACGTATGTCAATGTCAACCCCGAGGAAGTGGTTCTAACCCCACGCAACTTTGACCTGTATTGGAATGAGAAGGGCATTCTGACCAAGGCTGCCAAAGGAACCTCGCTGTATCAGTACAGCGGAACCGGAACCAAAGCCAGCATGGCGAAACAGATCGCCGCCGCCGTCAGCGGCAGCTGGTATTACGATGAAACAGACAAAGACATGAAAGCCATCTATGACGCCCTTTACAATGAGGCGTCTGCCGACGATTTCGCCAACAACAAGGGCAACCTGGACAATCGCCGCATCGGTCTGTACTTTTCCAACCTGAAGATCCCCACTTATTCCAGCAGTTGGTTTGACAATCCGTTCCCCACGCTGGCCTTTGAGACCAACAGCCTGAAGACCCCCCTGACCTTTGCCACCGACGGTAATATCATCATAGCCGACACCACCGCTCCAACGGTCAAGAACATCTACATTCAGTCCTGGGATAAGACCTTCCGTCCCGGCGACGTGATCCCCATCCTCGTGGAATTCTCAGAGCCGGTGGAGGGCAACTATATCCTGTACAATGGTACAACACAGATCGCCAGCTCCTCCGCCAACATCGAGAATTATTACGGCACCGTAACGACTAATAACTGGAGCACTTACTCCAATCTGTATGTGTGCTATTATACCGTGCAGCCCGGCGACACCGGCATCCGTGTATCGAATGTAAGCGCCGGCCAGGGGAACAGTAGCGCCATGGATACCTCTGTAAACTACTTTTCCAATGTGACCTTCGACAAGCCCTACACCTTTAAGGATTGTATCCGCAAAGCCTCTGTGAAGGAAACCATCGATTCCGTCTCCGCCACGGTGGATCAGGACGACCCCACCCAAATGACCGTGACGGTAGGTCTGAAAGACAACGACCTGACCGAACAGCTTTGGGGCAACTGGAAGGTGGCAGCAGCGAACAAGAAGCCCTTCACCCTCTCCGTCATCCTCAACGGGAACGAGAGCACGAAGTACAGCGAAGCCGTTCTTCAGCAGGACGGCATTAGCGTGGTCTACAACATTGACCTGCCCGCTCTGGCCGAGGGCACCAAGGACTACACCGTGGAGCTGTACGTGGAAGAAAGCGACACCAGCACAAACGCGAAATACTACGGTGCCTACGCCACCTGCACCCAAAAGGCCATCGTGAAGGCTGATGAAAACGCTTACACCATCAGCGCCGACCAATGGCCCTCCGGCACGGACAACGTGGTCTTCAAGCAGGATCAGACCTACCCCATCTTCTCCGCTGCTACCGGCACCCAGACGGACCACACCTACAAGGGGACCGACCAATTCTATTGGAAATCCAGCGACGAGAGCGTGTTCACCGTCTCCTACCAGGGCACGGTAAACAACCTGCAAAGCGCCTCCACCGTTACCATCGCCCCCAAGAAGGAGGGCACCGCCACCCTGACCCTCTGGTCCAAAAACGGCGGCTCCGTCGGGGAGTCGCAGGCTTCCAACGCCATTGAGATCACCGTGAAGGACGACAAGCGGCCCACCCTCCTGCTGCCCAGCAACGCCAACACCTTCTTCGCCCGGAAGGACACCGACCTGACCTTCTCCTTCACCTCCAATCTGGGCACGGAGTATTCCGACGGCGACGACAGCCGCATCACCTGGACGCTGTATGAGCTGAGTGAGAACGGCGAGCCCACCGCCCTTTGGACGGACAAGCTTACCCGCGACAAGACCGAAGTCACCGTCCCCGGCAAGTATCTGACCACCATCTCCAAGGGGGACACCCCCGGCTATCGCGTGACCCTCACCTCCACGGCCAGCTACTACGGTGAGACCAGACCTCTGAGCACCGATGCCTACATCGTGGTGCGCTCCCAGCCCGCCAAGGTCACGCTTCCCTGGACCAAAGCGCCCCTGCTCACCAGCGACAAGACACTGGGCATCACCTGGACGTTGGATAACTGGGATACCACCAACCTCGCCACCTGCGGCTTTGACTTCCGGGTGGAGAAAAACGGCGAGATCTTCAAGGATAGCCACATCACCGACGTGAGCGAGGAAACCAGCGGCAGCTACACCCTCGTCCCCGACACGCCCTCCGGCCTGAAGGACGAGTACGTCGTCATGGTCAAGGCGAAAAATGCCTCCGACCCCACCTGGAGCACCGCCTCCGTCATCGTCACCGTCTACCGCAGCGGCGCGCTGGATCTGGTGGTGGGCGGCAAGAAGGTGGACGAGATCACCCTGAAAAACCAGGTCGCCGAGACCGCCACCTCCACCGACCCCTCGATCACCAACTATGACGGAACGACCTTTGACGGCCTGACCTCCGCGCAGGCCATCGCCGCCCTGCGCGGCCAGCTGGGCCTGATGGAGAGCATCAGCATCAACTACGGGGACTACGACTGGAACTATGTCAACGACATGTTCCAGTGGAGCACCACGGAGAGCGCCCAGAACGCCAACATCACCGACACCGCCAAAAAGCTTCAGGAGATCGTATCCATCAATTACCGCCAGGGCAGCTATTACGAGCCGCTGGAGAATTTCAGCTATCTCTACTACATCCCCAAGGCGCTGATGATGCTGTGCGGCCTGTCGGAGGGCTCCACCACCGTCACCGCCCAGCACGCCAGCCTCCCCAGCCTGTCCTCCAGCGTGACGGTCAACGTGGAGATGCTGAAAAACAAGCTCTACCTCTTCCAGTTTACCCCCGCGGTACAGACCACCGTCTCCTATGAGGACGGCAAAGGCAACACCCACACCGTCGTCAGCAATTCGGACGGCTCTCTGGCCCTGTACGAGCCCAACGGTATCGCCTCTGACCTGCGCTGCGCCAGCACCGAGGACGGCAAGATCTACCGGGGCACCGCCAGTATGCTGGGAGACACCTACAACGTCAACCTGAAAAGCGGCGAGGGCAACGGCGTCTTTGACGAGCTGTACCCCCTGAACGCCGTGGAGCTGCGCCCCGCCGCCTCCATGGAGCTGACCATCTTCAAGCCCGACGGCACCCCCCTGTCCAACGCCAATGTGACCCTGCGGGGCGGCGTGTACCGCAATCTGGACCAGGTGACGGACGCTTCCCAGCGGGACACCGCCTACTGCTACGACGCCAAGTTCTCCAAGACCAGCACCGGCACCGCCAGCCTGGACGGCAAGGTGGACCAGGTCTTTAAAACCGATGACAACGGCGTTCTGCAGGTGTATATGGACAGCACCCAGTTCTTCAGCCAGCAGGATCCGAGCAATAAGCTGGACCAGAACGATCTCTTCCGCTTCGTCTTTGAGCTGCGCTTTGAAAATGACGAATACCAGCCCGAGCTGGTGGAGTTCGACACCCAGATGACCCATGCGGACGTGGTCCGCTCCGGCGGCAATCTGCTGACGCTGACAGCGGCCAGCGAGGTCAAGCCGGTGATCGCCACCCAGACGGTGGATTATTACACCGGCCGGGAGATCAATGTGCGCCGCCACACCGGCGTGGTGGGCCCCAGCGCCGATTACACCACTGTGCGCCTGTCCACCCGGCTGATGCTCTGGGGCATGGAGCAGGTATCCACCCAGGACACCGGGTATTCCTTCGATGTCCGCGCCCAGGAGACGGCGGTGAAGCTCTCCGGCCAGACCCACGCCAACGCCCACACCGCCTCCTATCCCTTCTCCTCCATCCCCCTGCTGGAAAATGTCACCCTCATCAGCACTGACAGCTTCGGGGACTTCAAGGCGACTACCCGCATCCCCATGGAACTGGTGCTCTACAACGGCAGCGGAGCCATGGAGCGCACCCTGACCCTGTCCTTCGGCCTCATCGACATGACGGCGGTGGAAAAGGTTTCCGAGTCCGAGTCCGTCATCGGCCTGATGTCCCGGCTGACCCTCGCCGGGTCCAGCGTCTACCCCAAACTTGACAACACGGTCCTGAAGATAGCCGACGACCTCATCGACGCCCTCAGCCTGTTGGAAGGGGTCGGGGCCAAGCTGGGACTGATCCGCACCGTCCTCATGCCCACGGAGGACCCCACCATCTTCTCCGCCTACGTCTGGACGGGATACGACACCACCCTCATGTCCGACCTGCGCTATGACGAGCGCGGCGTCTATGTGGAACCGGCCCATGTGGTACAGGATCTGGAGCAGGTCTCCTTCGCCGGGTTCACCGTCGGCGACTATAAGGCCATGTCCGACGGCACCTATTTCGAACGCCTGCAGGAGGACAACACCGCCCTGGCCACCCGGCTGTTTGGCACAGGCAAAGTGATGCAGGGCTGGATGACCGCCGAGATCTGCTATAACTTCGACGAGGGCCGGTGGGAGGTCCTCACCACCGGCGGGGCGATGCGCTTCGGCAAGGAGATCGAATTGGCCATCGTGAAGCAGAGGTTCAAGCCCATTCTCTATAACTACAGCGTTACCCTTCGCGGCGGCCTGGTGGTCACGCTGGAGACCGCCATCCGCTATGCTGAGGCACTGGGCAGCGGTCAGGGCACCACGGAAATGATCCAGGCCATCAACGACTATCTCACCTCCATCCGCGTCAACGCCTTCATCGAGCTTTACGGCGGCCTTGGCATTGACAAGTACGGCATTGCTTTCACCGCTGGCGCTTACGGCGACGTGGAACTGAACACCGAAAGTCTCATTCTGAGCCGGGGAGATGAATCGGACAGCAGCTACGGCGATTTCGTCCAGCTGGACGGCAAGATCGGCCTGCGGGAGAAGATCGGCGTCGGCTCCATGGTGCTGAAATTCGACCTCGTCTCCATCACCGTGGGCGACCAATGGCCGCTGCGTAAATGGGACGAGATCACCGAATCCTGGGCCAACAACCAAAGCGGCTACAAAACCGGCTGGATCGATGGAAAGAACACCCAGATCAGCCCCTACAGCACCCAGTCTCTGGACCGCCAGGTAGTCGTTGCCACCAGCGGCGGCGAGGTCCGGGTACAGAGCCGTGAGTACCTCGAAGAGGGCGATCGCATCTGGTTGGGCGGAGACAGCGGAATTTCCCTCATGAGTCTGGACAACCCGAATAAGCTCAAAGCAATCGAAACCAACTCCTACCCCTTCTCCATGCCCATGATCTTGGATGACGGCGGCATGCTGGTCTACCTCTCCGACGCAGACAGTACTGACGTGGAGGATGTGGAGGTGCGCTATTCCCTGGCAGACGGCGGCTCCTTCCCCGACGGCACCGCCATCTCCAGCCCCGCCGGCTTTGACGGCTATGGCGACAGCGACCTGGACCTTGACGGCGATCGTGGCCACGCCGCCGCCATCTGGCTGCGGCAGAGCGCCCACCTGGATCTCAGCCCCAACGCCATTGTCACCCAGGAACAGCAGCTTGCCCTCACCCGCGGTCTGGAGGTAGTGGCCTCCATCTGGAACGGCTCTGAGTGGGCTACCACCCGCCTGACCGAAAACGCCACCCAGGAGCTCACCCCCATTATCGCCATCAGCGCCGACGGCTCCAAGGCCGTGGCGGCCTGGCGCTCGGTGCAGCAGGGCGACAGTCTGCTGACCTTCACCGAGAACCGCATCCTGTTCAAGATCTACAAAAACGGTAACTGGAGCCAGGAGACCTACACGCTCTACAACGGCAGTTCCGGCAGTGTCAGCAGTATGTCCATTGAGATGATCAATGACACCGCCCTCGTCGCCTACACGGTGGAGGATACCGATGACGGCGCGGCAGACACCGAGATCTATTACGCCCTGGTGAACACCGGCACTGCCGGCAATGCAGAGGATGCCGTCAAGACTGTCCGGGTCACCACCAACGACTATACCGATGCCGATCCCCAGCTCACCACCGCCGGCGACCGCTTCGTGCTGGGCTGGTATCGGGAGCCGGATGACCAGGGCGATATCGGCCTGCTGACCATCGACACAAACGGCGCACCCCACAACGACCTGCCCGCCTCCCTCAGCGACATGGTCTCCACCGAGTCCTTCAACGGCAAGTTTGCCTTTGTCAAGGGCGCGGACAGCCTGGATGAGCTGTCCCTGCTGTGGGACGATGCCAATACCGGCGACGCGGACAACGACGTGATCCGCGCCATCAAGTTCAGCAACTTCGGCAGTGTGGAAGAACCCAGCTACGGCGCTTCCGCCGCCGTGGAGGTGGCCGCCCTGCTCGACAACACCCATCTGAATTCTATCGATGCCTATACCGAGAGGGGCACCGATGTCCGGGCGGTGCTCCAGGGCACTACCTACTCCGAAATCATTGCGGATGATCCCAATACCGAAGTCGAAGAGGAGGATGATCCTACTACCTATGAGGAGGTCGAGTACACCTACACCGTCAATGGCGAGGAACAGACCTTCACAGCCATGGTCCCCAAGGAGACTGTGAACCTCTTCAGCGCTTCTGAGACCTACGCCGACAAGGTGGAGGTCATCGGCACCAATGTGGACTACACCACTCTGGCCGCCAACAGCTATATCCCCGTCACCTTCACCGTCAGCAACCAGGGCATCCACGCCATCGACAGCATCAGCGTGACCCTGGGCGGCCAGACGCAGACCTTCAGCGGCCAGACCCTGCTGCCCGGCCGGAGCAAGGCCCTCTCCGTGGTGGTCAAAACCGGCAGCGTCATCGATGATCTGGGCTACACCGTCACCGCCGGATTTAGAGACGGCGAAACAAAAACGGCCACCGGCACCGTCCATCTGGATTACCCCGATGTGGGCATCTCCACCCTGACCGTGACCGGCGAGCAGGACGGCCACCGCACCTTCCTGGCCACCCTGTATAACCAGTCCGCCGCCGCGCTGAACAAGTCCGGCCGCCGGGTGGTGCTGGGTGTATACACCGACCCCAGCTGCTCCACCCGCATCAACGGCAAGTATTTCGAGGACGGCACTGCGGATACGGGCTATGAGGTCACGATCAACGGCTCGGAAGACCTGAGCAGGATCGACAGCGCCGGCTTTGCAAAGGAGCTTGACTTTAACATCGCCTCCTACATGGAGGACGCTGGGCTGACCGAGATCCCCGACTCCGGCGTGACCCTGTTCGTCAAGGCCCGCGTGGAGCGGCATCTGCCGGACGGCAGCTGGGCGGAAATGCCTGAGGCCGACACCCAGAACAACCAGAAGAGCATCACCTTCCACAGCCTGCTGGCGCGCAGTGGCAACGCCAGCGTGACCACGTCGGTGGAGCTGACCAACGCCAATGGCACTTCCGCCGCCAACGTCCAGCTCCGCAGCCATACGCTCCAGCCCAGCAGCAGCGGCGGCTATCTGCTGGCCGCTCTCCTGGACAACAGCGGTCAGCTGCTGGAGACCCAGAGCATCGGCAATGTATCGCTTGCGTGCGAGGAGATCCGCACCATCCCTGTCGCCTTCTCCCAGAGCGGTTCCCGCGTGGTCCTGCGCTACGGCGAGGCGGAGTCGGGCGGCAGCAGCTTCTCCAATGCCAATGCGGCCAGCATCACCATCGACGGCCTGCCTCTTACGATCGGCAGTTTCGACGAGAATGACAGCGCTGTGGTAGAGAATGTATCCCCCGGTCAGTATCTGCTCACCGTGATTCCTGAGGGTGGCGGAGCCACCGTCACTGTGAATGGTGAACCTGCGGAAAACCGCATGATGGCTATCTCCGGCGGCTACGTCCTTCGGACTGTCACTGTGACCATCACAGCGGCAGACGATTCCACTACCCGCACCTACACGATCTATTTGACCCCAGATCCTTCCCAGGCCTCCGGTTCTGACTATTACACGCTGAATTTTGAGACTAACGGCGGCAGTAAAATTTCGGCACTGCAAAAGAAGTCTGGCGCTACCGTTGACCTCACTGCTTCCACGCCCACACGCAGCGGGTACATCTTTACTGGTTGGTATGCGGACAAGGCTCTGACCGAAAAGATCACAAAAGTGACTCTCACCGGCAACATCACCGTATATGCCGGTTGGCAGGAAGCTGCGGCGTCGTCCTTCAGCGATATACCGAAAGGCAGCTACTATGAGGAGGCAGTGAACTGGGCCGTTGAGCAGGGCATCACCGCTGGCACTTCCGCCACTACCTTCTCTCCCGATGCCACCTGTACCCGCGCTCAGGCCGTCACCTTCCTGTGGCGCGCCGCCGGCAGCCCCGCTCCGCAGAGCCACGCGATGTCCTTCACCGACGTGGCCGAGGGCAGCTACTATCACGACGCGGTTCTGTGGGCCGTGGAGAATGGCGTCACCGCCGGTACTTCCGCCACCACTTTCAGCCCTGACGCCAAGTGCACCCGCGCGCAGATCGTCACCTTCCTGTGGCGCGCCCAGGAGTCTCCCGTTGCTGACCGAGTGAATCCCTTCACCGATGTAGCGGCTGACGCCTACTACAACAGCGCGGTCGTTTGGGCTGTGGAGAAGGAGATTACCGCCGGCACTTCCGCTACCACCTTCAGCCCTGATAGCGACTGCACCCGCGCCCAGATCGTGACGTTCCTGTATCGCTGCATGAAGTAAGACAAAACCCAATCAGAACTCAATAAACCAGCGGGGCGGCGGTGTTGCGCCGCCGCCCCAGTTCCGTAATACACGGAACTGAATATCCATGCGCATTTACAATGGGGCTGGCTAGAATGGAAACGCTTCCTGCCCCAGCTCAGACATCATAAGCGGCGGTCAGCATTTCAGAACGCTGACCGCCGCTTATTGATGAAAAGACCGAACATGAGGCCTATTGCCGTGAAAAGCGCCGTAAATCCGGCGATGACGAGGCGCAAATATCAGTTCTACTATATAAAATAAACGCATCCACCTGCTTCGCTGGTGGATGCGTTTATTCATTTGGTGCCTTACTTCACACAGTGGTACAGGAAGGTCACGATCTGGGCCCGGGTGCAGTCGCTATCAGGGCTGAAGGTGGTAGCGGAAGTGCCAGCGGTAATGCCGTTCTCCACAGCCCAAAGCACCGCGCCGGCGTAGTAAGCGTTACCCGCCACGTCAGTGAAGGAATACACGCCGTCAGCAGTGGGAGACTTCTGGGCGCGCCACAGGAAGGTGACGATCTGGGCCCGGGTGCAGGTGGCATTCGGGCTGAAGGTGGTAGCGCTGGTGCCGCTTGTGATCCCTTGCTCCACAGCCCACAGTACCGCGTCATAGTAGTAAGCGTCAGCCTTCACGTCAGCAAAGGGGTTGGCACCCGCCTTGGGAGCCGGGGACCCGGCAGCCCGCCACAGGAAGGTGACGGCCTGGGCGCGGGTACAGGCTGCATCGGGGCTGAAAGTGGTGGCCGCAGTACCGGAGGTGATACCTTTGCCTACAGCCCAGGTCACGGCGTCAGCGTAGTAAGTATCGCCGGCCACATCGGTGAACGGGTTTTCGCCGCTCTTTTCCATCCACTTGGCATAGACCGTCATGTTCTTGGTCAGCTTGACGGAGGTGATCTTATCCGTCAGCGTTACGTCTGCATACCAGCCGTCAAAGTCATATCCGGTCCTGGTGGGAACATATCCGGTCAGGTCGATGGTAGTGCCGCTGGTCTTGGACACACCGGTGATCTTACTGCCGCCATTGGTGTCAAAGGTCAGGGTGTAGGTGGAGGAGCCTCCACCGCCACCGGAGCTGTTCTCGGTGTAGGTGGCGGTCAGTTCCACTGTCCCGGTGGGCATGGTGAAGGTGGTCTCCGCCGCCTTGGCGTCGGCCAGCGTGACGCTGCCGTCCACGATCTCCCACCCGGTGAAGGTGTAGCCGCTCTTGCTGTCGGCCTTGACGGTGA
Source organism: Pseudoflavonifractor phocaeensis (assembly GCF_021531815.1). Taxonomy (GTDB): domain Bacteria; phylum Bacillota; class Clostridia; order Oscillospirales; family Oscillospiraceae; genus Lawsonibacter; species Lawsonibacter phocaeensis_A. The sequence continues at coordinate 86,981 of NZ_JADYUM010000002.1, read as the reverse complement.
CGGTCTCACCCACGGCATAGAGGCCGGAGCCGGAACCGCCGTCCACGATGACGGCAGGATCACCGCTGACGAACAGCGCGTAGTTGGAGAAGTGGTTGGTGTTGAACGTAACCTGCTGTGTCACAGGGCCATAGGTAGCCCGGACGTAGGTGACGCTGCCGTCGTCGGACAGATAGCAGACCACGATGTACTTGCCCTCGGGGACTGCTCCGGTGAAGGGGACGGTCACTTCCACATTGCCACCCAACTCATGCAGTTCCGTGGTGGTACCGTCGGTGTGAGTGATGACCAGGGATACCTCCACGATGACGGCGCTCTGGCTGATGCTGTTCAGCGCCCCCTTCTGGAGGTCGGTCAGGTCGTTTTCCTCCACAGCGGTGAGCTTTACGGCCACAGTGTCCTTGCCGTCGGCAACAGCGCTGGCCACGGTGTCCAGCACCGCGCCGCTCATGGAGATGGATGCGTCCTCCGTGGCGATGGTCAGACTGTCGGCCTTGCCGCTCTCACTGAGGGCTTCCACCAGGCTGCCTGGCAGCGCCAGTTCGTCCACATTTTCCACGCCGCCCAGGTTTACGGACACGTCGCCGTCGGCGTTGGCCACGATGTCGGCCAGCTCGTCCTCCGTGACGATAATCTCGGCCTTGCCGTCCTCCACAGTGACGGATACGTCGGTGTTGTCCACCACAATGGTCCGCTCAATGGTCAGGGCGCCATAGGTGTACGCGCTGTCGGTCTGAATGTTATCGCTGGCCGTCAGGGAGGCCCGGACCTGGTATTCACCGGCCTTGGAGGGCAGGGAAGTTGTCCAGGCGCTATCCACAAAATACTCAACCTCGATCTGAGCGGTGGCGTCCTGCGGGGCGATGGAAGTGGTCACGGAAGTAATGTCGTCGTCCCGCTGGGCCAGATTGCCCAGGGTAATGGTGTACGCCGTGGCCTTGCTGACGGTCAGGGTGCCAGGAGCAAAAGAAATGTCGTAGTTCTTGGCGGTCAGGCCCGATACCCTGATGGCGTAGGTGCCGGCCTTGCCGTACTGTTCATAGGTGTAGGTGTAGGAAGGGGTCCCGTTGACAACGCTCTCGGTGTCAGTGTTCTTCAGGCCGTCGGCAGTCCAGCCGTTGCCCACGGGAGTCTGACCGTAGGTGATGGTATGATTGTTGGCGGTGACGGTCAGGGACGCCTTGTTGATGATCAGGGTGTAGCTGGCGGAGGTCTCGGCGTACTTTCCGGGGACCGCCGCGGCGGTGGCGGTAATGGTGGCCGTACCGGCCCCCACGATGGCAGCTTTGCCGTTGGCGTCCACGGTGGCGACACCGGTGTCGCTGCTGGAATAGGTCAGCGCGCCGCCGCCCACGGTCTTATTGTCGGCGGTATTTATCACATTGGTTCTGCTACCATAGGTCCAGGTGATGGTATCTTCGATGGTCCAGCTCACGTTCTGCTTCGGCAGCTTGGAGATGACCTCGGTATCCACAGCGTCACAGCGGGAGCAGTCGCGGTGCCGGGAGCCGTCCTCGGTGCCGGTGGCCTCTTTGTCAACCACCCACTCGCCCCAGTCATGGCCCAGGGCATCCACGTAGTCGTCCACATAGCTGTCGCCGCAGCGGGAGCAGGTGTAAGTAGTGTAGCCCTGCTCTGTGCAGGTGGGATCGGTCACCACAGCGACATAGTTGTGCCCCAGGGCCGCGATCTCACGGGTCTCCGTCTCGCCGCACACCTGACAGGTGCGGGTCTCCACCCCCGCCTCGGTGCAGGTGGCCTCCTTGGTCACGGTCCATTCGCCCCAGTCGTGATTCTCGCAGGGCTCCGCGCCGAAGGTGATGGCGGTCAGGCCGTTGGAGGCGTAGCCGCCGGAGACGATGATCTCATCCACATCCTCAGCCACATAGGTCGCCGCGTAGAGGGCCACACCGTTGAGCGTCTGCACCGTCTCCAGGAATTTCGCCCCGGAAGGCGTGACAGGAACGGTGACATTGGGTGCAAAGTGGGTGCTGTCGGCGGCTCTGTTGGAGACGTCATCCCACCGGATGGCGATGGTGGAACCGTACAGCTCGCCCTCGGCGACCAGCTTCAGCGTGCCGCCGGTGACGGTGAAATCGCCGCCGCCATACTGCAAAATACTGCTGAAAGACAGGGCCACTGGCGCCGTGACGGTGGTAGTGCCGCCGGTGACGGTCAGATCACCGGTCTTGATTCCGTAATCCTCGCTGGTGATATTCATAGTGCCGCCGCTGATGGTGATGTCCGCATCCAATCCGCCCATGGTCCCGGAGAGGGTCACATTTGCCGTTCCCTCCACCGTGATGTCCGTGCAGGGCAGAGAGGCCGCAGTCAGGGCGCCGCCGCTGAGCTTCACACTGCTGGCGGCCTCAATCACGCGATTCGCCGTCATGGTACCGCTGGTCTGGACCAGATCATCGCACCGGATGGAGTAATGATTGTTCTCGTCGTTGTCCAGGGTCAGGGCGCCGCCGCTCTGGCGGAGGGTCCCGGCCATGAGACCCGCGTAACCGCTCCGGGTGCAGCCGGAGCCGATGGACACGGAACCGGCGGTGATATCCAGGGTGCCGCCCACATCCAAGGTGGCGGCGGCACAGTATACATACCCGGCAGTGTTGTCGTAGTAATTGAGATAGCCGCCCACCGCCGCCGTGAGATTCAGTTTCCCGGCGATGGAGGCGTCGCCGCCCACCTTCATCTCGCCGCCCATGATAGTGGGGCCGTTGGACACGGTCAGGTCGCCGTCCACCTGGAAGGGCATCTGATGGTTCGGGGCGGTGGACAAACCGGAGGTGCTGGTATACTGGAACGTGCCGAAATTCAGGTACCGCAGGAACGAGGTGCCTGCAACGGTCATATCCCCGGTGACATACACCGCACCGCCCAGGACCATGATCTCCTCAGACTTTTCGTCGTACTCCGCTCCGTCGGCAGTGCCGGGCAGAATGTTCAGGTAGGAGTTCAGCTGCACGTTCACCGGGCCGTCGGCGTAAATGCCGAAGGCGGGGATGGCGGTGCTGTAGTAGGTGGTGACGGCCACACCGGGCACCACGGAGATGGTGCTGCCGCCGCTGACTACGATGTTCAGCGATTCCTCACCCTTGTAATAGATGCCCGCCCGGGGGTCGGTGGCCGAATCCGTGAGGGGGATGGTGTAGTACTTGGTAATGGAGGCCCCGTTCAGGGTCAGGGTGTTGGAGGCTGCGTCATAGGTTGCGCCCTCCACCGTACTGCTGCCATTGACCATATCCACGCCGTCCACGTACAGGACCACGTCGCCGGGGGTCACGGAGCCTGCCACGGCGCCGCAGACGGTGCATATGCCGTCCTCGCCCCAGGTGTGGGTCTCGCAGGGCTCCACGCCGAAGACGATGGTGGTCAGACCGTTGGTGGGCCAGCCATTGAGGTCCGAATCGATGTCCAATGCGGTGACACCGCTGCCCACATAGGTCGCGGCATATGCCGTGAAATCATAGCCGCTGCTTGTATAATCCAGGGAACCCTCCAGGTACTGGATCTCCGCCGGATTGGTTTTGACGGTGACGGTCCGGGTCACCGCAGGCAGGCCGCTGCCGCCCTGCCAGATGACACCGCCCCTGGCGCCGGCCACCTTCAGATAGCCGCCGGTGACGGAGAAGTCGCCGAGATCCGCCTCGTCGGCGGCGGCAAAGAAGATGCCGCAGCCCGGGTTGCCCGCCAGCTCCGCGTGGCCGCCGGAGAACTCCACGCTGCCGGTCATGACATACAGAGCCATGTTGCAGGGATACTCGTCGTCGGTGGAGGTAGCGGAGGCGGTCAGGGTGCCGCCGGTCATCCGGAACACGCCGGTTGAATTGTAGCTGCCCACCTGGATACCCGCGAAGGGCCCCGCGGCGTTGACGACGGCGTTGTCCGCGATGGTCACGCCCTGATAGCCGGCGATGGCGCTGCTGCTGACGTCCGTGACGGTCAGTTTGGCGTTTCCCGATACGGACACCACTCCGCCGAACCGGACGCCATCGCCGTGGGCGGTGACCGACCCGTCGCCGGACAGGGAGAAGCTGCCGGTGGTGGACACAAAACTGCTAGTCTCATAGGCCGACTGGATGCCGCCCTCCGCCGTCACAGTACCGCCAGAGATGTTGGCGTCGCCGGAGAGCGCAATGATGCCCTTCAGGCTGGTGTTGGAGCTGCTGGCCTCCGCGGTCAGGGTGCCGCCGGTGACGTTCAGATCGGCGGCGGAGAGCTGGTTGGTGGTGAGGGTCCCGCCGGACAGGGTGACATCCCCCGGAGCGGTGAGGCTGTTGATGGCCGCGTCACCGCCGGACACCGTGACGTTCTCAGCGGTGACGGTGCCGGATGTGAGGGCGCCCGCCTCCACCTGCACACTGCTGCCCTTGAGGGTGGTGATCTGGGCGTCGCCGCTGCCGTCCACGAGGGTCAGGCCGTCCGCCTGGGCGGAACCGGCCCGGAACGCAGCGGTGCCGGTCACATGGAGGGTGTCCCCGGCGTAGACCTGCACAGGCGCGGCGTTGGAGGCGGAATTATAGGTCCAGTCGTCCAGCTCCACAGCCGGTTCAAACTGAAAGGCAGCGAGCCGCCCATTCACATTGGCCGATCCACCCACGGTCAGGGAATCCGTCACGTGGATGGATTGGGCGTAGACGTAGGCCTCCTGTTCCTTTGTATCGAAAATGGCGTCGTCTTCGGTGATGGTTCCGCTGCCGAAGGCCAGGGACCCGCCGCTGTCGGATTCCACGTCCACGCTGCCGTCGGCGTAAATGCCTACGGCGGCAATGTAGCTGCCAAGCTCCGCGTCCCCGTCGCGGCTGGGATAGAGGACGATGGTGCTTTCGCCGGTCAGCAGGATCTTCAGCGTCTTCTCACCCTGGTAGTAGATGCCCGCCCGGATGGCGGAGACGTTGTCGGCGATGCTGTCGTCAGCCTCGTGATAGTCGAGAATGGTGGCATCGGTGAGGGTCAGGGTGTTGCTGGCGGCGTCATAGACCGCGCCGTCCGCCGTGCCGCTCTTGACCATATCCACGCCGCCCACATACAGGACCACGTCGGTGGCAGGGTTTTCCGGGTCCGTCGGGGCTGCCTCTGCACCACCGTTGATATGGATAACATTGGAGTACACAGAGCTGCCGGCGGTGTAGAGGTCCTGCGGATTTACCTTCAGTCGGATGTCATAGCTGGCGTTCAGGAAATCCAGTTCCTCGTGATACTGCCATCCGGGCCAGAAGTCGAACCGGTTGCTGCCCCAGCACTCGGTATCCTGCCAGGTAGTGCCGTCGGTACTGAACTGCCACTGGCCCCTGGCGTAGTATACCGGATATTCCCCGTCATCGCTGAAAGTGGCCTTGCCGTACAGCCGGGCGTTCGTGCTCTCGGAAGTATAGTTGATGTTTTCTGCCGCGGGCTGCGTACCCTCGGAATCCGTGTAAAGCGTTACACTGGTGACTTCGGGCAGTGTGTCGGGAATTTTCTCCATCACTGCCGTCAGTGTGTAATCCGTTGATATATTGCTGAAGGACAATGTGCCGTATGTGCCGTTGACAAAGCCTTTTGTAGAGTCTGCATCGTTCAGCGTTACAGACCCGATACGGTAGCCGTCCTGAATATTGGTGATTTCAAAAATAATCCAGCTGCCGGACGGTACCAAAGCACTCTGGCCATTTCCGCTGACAAACACGGTTGGGTTCTCACTGCTTTGCGTGTTGCCGTCAATGACACGGATGCTACAGAGACTCTCGTCATAGTTCAGCGATAGAGTGACCTGCCCTGTGTCCGCCGCCAGCGCGGTGGTGGGCAGCAGTCCCACCAGCAGGCACACTGTCAGCAGGACAGCCCATATTCGTTTCCTCATGGCTTGTTTCCTCCTTGTACTTACACGGTTTTTCGGAGGAATGCGCTGCAGGCTCCGTCGGCGTAGTATCCTCCATCTATTATATTCGCAGCCAGGTGGACATTTGGGGACAAAAAATCTGAAAATTTTTTCAAAAAGGAAAGCGGCCCCGTTCGGGACCGCTTTCGCGCTATGGTGTCACTTCAAATTCCAGTTCAAAGGGGCCTTCGCAGCGGATGCAGATGGGGTCAAACTGTCCGTCGGAGGGATAATACTCCACCCGGCCGAAGTTATGGTTCTTCAGAGCGGTATCATCCGCGTAATACCGCATGACCAACTCTCCGCTCTCCTCATCCAGCTCGCCGTAGGAGCAGGCATATCTGCCTTGGATGGCATTTTCACCCCCAATGAAGTATTCCAGCAGTTCCCGGACGGCGACCCAGGGATAAACAGATATGGGGTCGTCACTGGGCGTATGGGTCACGGTCATCCGCTCATCCTCCATCTCACAGAGCATCCTGATCTCCCAGGCATGGCTGTAATTCGTGAGCGGATCGATGAGGCTGTCATCCCGGCGGACGGAGATGGTGCGCATGGTGCCGCCGGGGATCTGGATGGGCTTGTCCGAGAAGGTACAATCCTCCAGGTTCCAGACAAGACCGTCTCCCTCCTCCGGGTAGCAAACCAGGTACACATAAGGCAGCGACAGGGTGTAGGTCCCCGGCGCGATGCCGGTGAAGGTATAGGTGCAGTAATCGGGCTGCTGCTGCCAGTTCAGCTGTGTCTCGCCCAGGAACTCGTTCCCCGCATCGTCCACAATGGTCAGCGGCGGCGCACTGCCCGCTGGCATGCTGACATCGTAGTACTCCCTCAGCGGCACAGCGGACCACTCCGTGGTCCCGTTGGAGAGGGGGTAGAGGTCCAGAGACAGGGTATCCCCCTCCAGCCGGCTGTCCAGCATGACGCCGCCGGCGGCCTCGTCGTACAAAACGGCATAACCGTCCAGCTCCTCCGGCTCCGCCGGGATCAGGGCAAAGGGTACCGCAATGTCCCCGTAAGTCTCCCCGTCGCATCGGATGTCCGACAGATACAGCGTCAGCTCCTGCCGCTGGCCACTCCGGAAGGCGGAAAGGGATTTCCCGGTCAGCCAACAGACGCGGTCTCCTTCCACCGAAAACTCAGAAGAATCCCAGGGGGCGCTGCCGTACCCGGAGGATGTGGAACAATCCAGAACCGCCCCGGCTCCATCCCGGAGGTTGTCTGCGAAGGACAGCCTGCGCAAGGTGGGTGTGCCGTTTTCATCTCTCTCCGGCAGCACATAGGACGTCTTGTCCATATCCAGCCGGTAATGGACGGCCAGACGCCCGTCAAACATGGACGCCCTGGCGATCTCCACCGTGAACAGGCCCTCTTGATACGTGACCGGCTCCTCCAGCACATAGCAGATCCCGTTGGGGTCGGCGGTGACGCCGTACCCCGGGAGAACGCCCAGATGCCGCAGCAGCTGGATGACGCCGCAGGCCGCCAGGATCAGCAGTGCCGCGATGATGAGGATGGTCAGCAGGAGCTTGCGCAGCTGCTTGATGCTGCGGGTGTGCCGCTTTTTTACCGTTTCATAGGGGATATGTAACGTCTCCGCGATCTCCGAAATGGACATGCCGCCGTAGTATTTCATGCGGATGATCTGCCGGTCGGTATCGCTGAGCTGGGAGATGGCCTGCTCCAGCTCCGCCGTTGTATCAGGACAGGATTGCTCCGTTTCCGCCCCGTCCTCCGGCAGCGTCAGTTCCTTCCGCTGCTTCCGGTACCGGGAGATGGCCCGGTTCCGGGCGATGGTGCCGATCCAGGAGGCGAAGCTGCCCTTCTCCTGAGAGAACTCCGCCCGGTGGAGGTAGACCTCCGTAAAGACGTCGTTGACACACTCCTTCACGTCCTCCGGGTCGGTGAGGTATTTGCCCGCCACATGGCAAACCAGCGCCGTGTACTGCTCCACTAGGGCCTCCATGGCCCGGTCCGGCTCTGTGTCCAGCCGGGCCAGCAGGCCGGCGTCAGGTTCCGTGAAATGATCGGTCCGCATCACTCATGCTCCCTCCCATAAACTTCATAACGCCGATTTTACAGGAATATCTTTCCTTTCGTCAAGAAAAGATTGTACCTGACAGAGCCTTCTTTCTGATTTCCTGCGTTTGGCTCCGGTCCGGGAAACAAAAAGGAGCCTGATCATAAGATCAGGCTCCTTTTGCCATCATACAGCAGGGATCAGAGTTACTCATCCTCGTCCGCTTCCACGGTATCATCGCTCAGATCCAGAGAGTACTTGGTGCCGCAGTTGGGGCACTGGATAAAGCCCTCAGCCAGGGCCTCATCATCGATGACCAGAGGCTCCTCACAGGTGGGGCACTCCACCTCGAACCAGTCGTCGTCGTAGTCCTCCTCGTCTTCGTCCTCATCCTCGTCCTCATAGACAATGGACTCCACGTCGGCCAGGTCGTCGGACAACACGTCGATCTCCTCGCCCAGCGCCAGAGAGTTCTCCTCCAGGTCCTCGATAGACAGCCCGATCTCCTCCAGGATGCCGATCATCACAGAGATCAGCTTGCCCTCTTTGGACTTCTCGGTATCCAGGTTCAGCCCTTCGGCCAGCCCCTTCAGATAAGCGACTTTTTCAGAAATGGTCATAATGCTTCCCTTTCCGAGGCATTGCCTCACATACAGGATTTTAGCGATGTTATCACGCCTTGCCTGTTCGCGACGCGGTTCTAAGTCGTACGACTGCGCGAAAACCCATCTGGGGCCCGCGGCCCCTCCTTGGGCTTTTCGCTGCGCTCCCGCCTTAGCCCGCTGCTCACAACGGCTCGGACGCTTAGCCCTTACAGCGCTCCAGATACTCGCCAGTGCGGGTGTCGATCTTGATCTTGTCGCCGGGGTTGATGAACAGGGGCACCTTGATCTCGGCGCCGGTCTCCAGAATGGCGGGCTTGGTCACGTTGGTGGCGGTGTCGCCCTTGAAGCCGGGATCGGTCTCAGTGACTTCCAAATCCACAAAGTTGGGGGGCTCCACGCCGAAGACGCTACCCTTGTAGGACATGACCTTGCAGCTCATGTTCTCCTTGACGAATTTGAAGCTGTCGCCCAGCAGGTCCTTGCTGATGGGCAGCATGTCGAAACTCTCCATATCCATGAAGTAGTACAGGTCGCCGTCGTTGTAGCTGTACTCCATGTCCTTGCGCTCCACGAAAGCCTGCTCGAACTTGGCGGTGGGGTTGAAGGAGGTCTCGGTCACGCCGCCGGTGATGATATTCTTCATCTTGGTGCGGACGAAAGCAGCGCCCTTACCGGGCTTAACATGCTGGAACTCCACGACCTGCATGACCTTGCCGTCCATCTCAAAGGTCACACCGTTGCGGAAATCGCTGGCGGAAATCATTGGCATAGGAATCATCCTCCACTATATTTATATATAAGCTGATTTATTTTACCCCATTTTCCTCTCTTTGACAAGGGGGTTTCCGAGGGAATTCCGGGGAATTGTCCGTTAAATTTTATGGATCATAATACGATCAGGTGCTTGGGGGAACGGGTAATGTCCTCGCAGCCCCCCTCCTTCAGAACAAGCACATCCTCAATGCGCACGCCGAACCGTCCGGGCAGATAGATCCCCGGCTCGGCGGAGATGACCGCGCCGGCGGGCAGAACAGCGCTCTCGCCGGGGCTGGCGTTGGGAGCTTCATGGATGTCGATGCCCAGAGAGTGACCGAAGCTGTGGGTGAAACAGTCCCCATAGCCCGCTTCCTCAATGACCCGGCGCCCGGCGGCGTCCACCTCCCGGCCCGTCACACCGGCCCGGGCGGCATTGATGCCCGCCTTCTGGGCGGCGAGAACGGTGGAATAGACCTGCTCCATCTCCTCAGTGGGCTGACCCAGGGCCACGGTGCGGGTCATGTCGGAGCAATAGCCCTCCAGAACGCAGCCAAAGTCCATGGTAATGAACATCCCGGTGTCCACCACCTGGTCGCTGGGGACGGCGTGGGGCATGGAGCCGTTGGCTCCTGAGGCCACGATGGGGTCGAAGGACACCCGCTCTCCACCCCGGATCATCATTTCATAGACCAGGCGGGCGGCAATCTCCCGCTCCGTCATGCCCGGGCGGATAAAGCTCAAGATCGCCTTGAATGCCTCGTCGGTAATCTGCTGGGCCCGGCGCATCACCTCCAGTTCCTCCGGGTCTTTGGCCGCGCGCAGGGAATCCAGCAGGGGCTGGGCGGGGGTGAGGATGCAGGGCAGCTCCTGGGCGTACCGCCGGTGGGCATCCACCGTCATGGCGCCGCTTTCAAAGCCCACGTTGTGCAGGCCCTTCTCCTCGATGTAAGCCCGGGCCTGGGCCAGGTGGCCGCTGCCCGCCGATACCAGGGACACCTCCGCCCCGGTGACCTTCTCCCGGGCGGCCTCGATGTACCGGCCGTCGGTGGTGTAGCGCGCCCCATCCCGGGTGACCAGGAGCAAGCCCTCCCCGTGGAAACCAAGGGCGTAGCGCTCCCCGGACTGGCTGGTGATGAGCATGGCGTCCAGGCCGTATTCCGGCAGCCGGGCCGCGATCTGTTCAATGTGATTCATGGACAACAAAACTCCTTATCTGGTTGGATCAAATGAAGAAACAAAGCGCCCCGAAAATGACCAGGGCCACGCCGCCGATCCGGCTGATGAGCAGGTCCCGCTGAGTGGGCTGTGCGTGCCGCTTGCGCCCCCCGTGGGCATACTTCCAGAGAAATTGGGGGCAAACCGCCTCCAGAAGCCCAACGGCGATCAAAACCACGCCGAAAATGACCTTATCCATAACGTCCTCCGTTTCCAAGCGCTTCACCGCGGATTTGCGGCATACTCCTGATAAACTCTCTTCATGGTCAGCGCATCCTCCGCCTGGGTCCCTGCCGATTCGCAGATAAAGGTGGGATTCCACCCCCGGCGGGCCACCTCAGCGGCCAGAGGAGCCCAGTCTGGGCCATAGCCGTCGTCGTTATCAAAAGTCCGGTGGCACTTCTCGCCCCCGTTGGGCGTGAATTGAATATGGGAGAAGTGACTATGGAAGGCGGAGGCACGCTCTCCTCCCAGCACTTCCTCCACCCGGTCCAGCATCCGTGCCATGGCCTCGGGGCCATCCGCCGCCCCCAGGGAGCGGGCGTACAGGTGGCCGAAGTCGATGCAGGGCACCAGTCGCCCGTCCAGGGTACATAGCTCCAGCACCTCGTCCAGGTCCCCCAATTGGTTGATCTTGCCCATGGTCTCGGGGCACAGGGTCATGTGGCCGAAGCCCTGATCGTCACAGGCGGCGATGACCTCCCGCAGGGATTTTTTGGCGATGTCCTGCGCCTCCCGGCGGGTCCGCTTCATCAGGGCCCCCGAATGAATGACGACCCGGCCCGCCCCCATCTGGCTCGCCACCAGACAGGCCCCGGTGATATAGCCGGTGGTCTTTTTCAGAGCCTCCGGGTCGGGATTGGCCAGGTTGATGAAATACGGGGCGTGGAGGGACAGGGTGATCCCCGCCGCTTTGGCGTTCTCCCCCACCTTGCGGGCAGTCTCCTCCCCCACGTGGACACCCTTGCCACACTGGTACTCGTAGCAGTCCAGGCCAAGATCCGCGATCCACCGGGGCGCGGCCAGAGAGGACTTGTGCACTTGGGAAAAACTGTCGGAATTGCCGGCGGGACCGAATTTCGCGCTCATAGGAAGGGCCTCCTTCTGCCCAGGGCCCGGAAGGGGGTCTCCACGGCGTACCGGATGTACCGTCCCGGGTTGCCCGCCAGACGGATGGGCTCCACCAGCAGGGGGACCACCCCCGCGCGATTGGCCCCAAGGACGTCGGTGAAGATCTGGTCCCCCACCATGACCGTCTCCTCCGGCTTCACACCCATGCGCTCCATGGCCTTGTAATAGCCGCCCCGTCTGGGTTTGCCCGAATGGCCCTGGTAGGGGATGTCCAGGGCTTCCGCAAAGAGCCGGGCCCGGTTAGGCTTACGGCTGTTGGACAGCAGGAACAGGCGGATGCCCGCCCGGTCCAGGGCCTGCTTCCAGGCCACCACCTCAGCGGCGGGCCTGGGTACTTTATAGGGGGCCAGGGTGTTGTCCAGATCGGCCAGCACCAGCCGGATCCCTTTGGCCGCCAGAGCCTCGGGCTCCAGAGCGGTCACCGAGGGGTAGACCCCCTGTGGAATCAGAGAAAAGGGCACGCAGGTGTCCTCCTTCGTTCTAAATATGCCGCACGCCGAATAATTTTTAGTGCGTGCGCCGGATGGGCCTATGCCCAGTTCCGTTGGTCCGCAGACAGACAGGAGACGATCAAAGACATTCCTCTCTTGCCGGGCGGATTCTATCATACCACGTTTGGAAAAATTGGACAAGGGGGAGCCGTTCATGTCTCAAGATACCTTTTATATTCCCGTCCCGCCCCAACAGCTCCGGGCCCTCCAGGGCTGGGACGTCATCCCGGCCCACCTGGCCTACCGGATAGGCCGCGGGCCCCACCTGTTCCGCTCCGGAAGCTCTGTTCCTTTAAAGGGCGGACTGATGGTGCTGGATGACCGGGGCTTTGACGGTCTGGGCGCCGCGGGGTCTTTCTGCCAGGAGGTGGTCCGGGAGTGCGCGGCCCGGAATTTTTCCGGGGCTGTGCTGGACTTTGAGCGGCGTATGCCCCCCCTGGAAAAAATGGCCGCCCAGCTGGACAGTCTCTTCGCCCGGCGAAACTGGACGCTGCTCGTCCCGGAAACCTATGGGCACTGCGCCCCTCAGGCCAAGGTGGTGATCCCCTCCGCCCTGTCCGGGGGCTCGCTGGCCCTCCGGCTGCAGGAGGCCGGCGAGCGCTTCGGCCGTGACCGGGTGGCCCTTTCCCTCCAGTTGACGGCAGAGGACTTCTTTCTCCCCTCCCCCTCGGGCAGCGGCGTCCCGCTGACCCGCGGGGAGCTGCGGGAACGGCTGGACCGGATGCGCCCATCGGTGTTCTTCTCCCACGAGCTCTGCGCCCGCTATTTCACCTATATGAGCCGGGACAGTGGGGCCCACTTCGTCCTCTTTGATGACGGAGACACCCTGTGCCGCAAACTGGAGGTGGCCCGCCGCGCGGGCGTCCACACCTTTTTGGCCCCCTGGGCGGACGTGGAGGACTACGCCGCCCAGTTGGGCCTGAAGCGGCTTCCTCCCTCCGGAAAGAAAGCGCTCTGACAGACGCCGGCCTCAGACCCACCGGTCTGCGGCCGGTGTTTCGTTTTCTTTCCACCAACCACCATATTTTAACAGTCCCGCGCCCGGATGATCCACCTAAATATGAACTTTTTCGAAACAGACTGGACAGACGGAAGCGATTGGATTATGATATGTTTTGTATGCGAAAGTCGAATCCGCGCGTATTTTGTCCCCTCCGCGGAAGGGGCGGACAAGTACGGGGAGGTCAAGCAATGAGACATTTCTTTTTCGGCGGGGTGAATCCCGCTCCCCATAAAGAGAGTACCCGCCGCAAGCCCATCGCCCGGATGGAACACCAGCCGAAGCAGGTGGTCATTCCCCTGGTCATGAGCACCGGGGAGGCCGCCATCCCGGCCGTCAAGCCGGGGGCGCGGGTGGCCATCGGCCAGCCCATCGCTATGGGCCAGGGACTCAGCGTCTCCGCCCACGCCAGCGTCTCAGGGCGGGTCCTGGCCATTGAGGAAAGGCCCCACCCTTGGGGCGGCACCTGTGATGCCATCCTGCTGGAGAACGACGGAAGAAACACCCCCTGGCCCGGCCGTCCGGAACCTCTGGACCCCACTCAGGTCACCCGTGAACTGCTGCTGGCCCGGGTGCGGGAGGCGGGGATCACCGGCATGGGCGGGGCCGCCTTCTCCACGGCGGAAAAGCTCAGTCAGGCCGCCGGAAAGGTGGACACCCTGATCGTCAACGCCGCCGAGTGCGAACCCTATATCACCGCCGACCACCGCCTGCTGCTGGAGCGCAGCGACAAGATCCTCCAGGGAGCCCAGACCCTGGCCCGGGCCCTGGGCGCCCAGCGGGCCGTTCTGGTCACCGAGGGGGACAAGCTCAATGCCGCCGAAGCGGTGGAGCGCCGGCTGCGCAAGCGCAGCGGCAAGGTGGAGCTGTGCACCATCGGCACCCGCTACCCCTTGGGCGCGGAAAAGCAGATCATCCAGACCGTCACTGGGCGGGAGGTCCCGCCGGGGGGCAGCCCGCTGGACGTGAAGTGTGTGGTCCTCAACGTGGCCACCGTCTTCGCCATCCAGGAGTGCCTCTTCCGGGGCAAAGCCCTGACCCACCGGACCGTCACCGTCACCGGCGGTGCGGTGTCCCGCCCCCGGAACCTGTGGGTCCCCATCGGCACCCCCCTGCGCTGTCTGGTGGAGGAGGCGGGGGGCCTGCGGGAAAAGGCCGACCTGATTCTCACCGGCGGACCTATGATGGGCACCCCCCAGCACGACCTGGAGGCCCCGGTGGTCAAGAGCACCAACGGACTGATCTGCCTGACCCAGTATGAGCGCCGCCAGCCCGCCCCGGAGTCGGTGTGCATCCGCTGCGGCAAGTGCGTGGCAGCCTGCCCCATGCACCTGGCTCCCGCCTTTATCAGTCAGGCCGTCCGCCAGGGAGAGATTCACAAGCTGCCCCGCCTCCATCCCCAGGACTGCATGGAGTGCGGCTGCTGCTCCTATATCTGCCCCGCCGGCATCCCCCTGCTGGAACTGGTGCGCCAGGCCGGCGAATTGATGGAGAAGGGAGGACAGCGCCAATGAATTCCACCCGTTCCCTTCGCCTCCCTCCCCAGATGGGACAGCCTACCACCACCGCCGCCATGATGGCCGACGTCATGGTGGCCCTGCTCCCCTCCCTGGCCATGGCCGTGTTCTTCTTCGGCTTCCGGGTTTTGCTCCTCACCGCGGTATCCATCGGCTCCTGTCTGCTGTTTGAGTACCTGTACCGCCGCTTGACCGGCCGGTCTGACACTCTCCGGGACCTGTCCGCCTGTGTCACCGGCCTTCTGCTGGCCCTGAGCCTGCCCGCCACCGCCGCCTACTGGGTCCCCGTACTGGGCGCGGCCTTCGCCATCGTGGTGGTCAAGCAATTTTACGGCGGTCTGGGAAAAAACTTTATGAATCCCGCCCTGGCTGGCCGGATGCTGCTGGCCACCTTCCCCATGCTGATGACCAACTGGTCCAAACCCCTGGACCGGCTCTCCCTCTGGGGGGTGGACGCGGTATCCGCCGCCACTCCCCTGTCCTATCTCCACACCGGGTCCCTGCCCCCCCAGGGGCTGGACCAGCTGTTCCTGGGCCTCCAGGGCGGCTGTCTGGGGGAGGCCTCCTCTCTCATGCTGCTGCTGGGCGGACTCTATCTGGTGATGCGCCGGGTCATCTCCATCCGGATCCCCGCCTCCTATCTGGGCACAGCGGCCCTCCTGGCCCTGCTGTTTGTTCCGGAGGGGGTATCCGCCGGGTCCTGGGTGGCCGCCCAGCTGCTCAGCGGCAGCCTGATTTTCGGCGCGTTCTTCTTCGCCACCGACCCCACCACCTCTCCCGTCACCCCCAGGGGACAGATCATGTTCGGGGTGGGCTGCGGCGCGCTGACCATGCTCCTGCGCTTTTTCAGCTCCTACCCCGAAGGGGTGGGCTGGGCCATTCTCACCATGAACTGCTGCGTGTGGCTGCTGGACCGGGCCGGCCTCCCCCGCCGCTTCGGCGCCGGACGGTTCTCCGTACTCCGGGAATATCTGTCCCGCGCCCGCCTCAGCCTGGCTGAGATCCACTTTATCAAGCCCGATCTCCATTTCTCCCTGATCAAAGAGGGCAAAATGCCCGGAGAAGCCCATTTGGATCAGATCCGTTCCCAGGCCAAGGCCTTGCTCCACCTCGGAGCGGTACTTCTGGCCACTGTGCTGGTCATTTTTGGTGTCCACCGTTTCACCGATCTGGATACCGCACGGGCCGAGGCCGAACAGCAGCAAAAGCTGCTTGCCCAGGTAATGCCCCAGGCCGCCTTCAGCTCCGAGACCCCCTACCGGGCCTCCGGCGCGCTGAGCATTCAGGCCGGATACAGCGCGGACAACGAGCTGGTGGGCTACTGCATTGAGGTCCAGGCCCAGGGCTTCAGCGGCGCCGTCACCATGGAGGTGGGCGTGGACCTGGACGGCAAGGTCACCGGTGTGGCCGTCACCGACCACAAGGAGACCTCCGGCGTGGGCACCGAGGCCATGACCCCCGCCGCGCTTCACCGGTATGTGGGCAAGTCGGGCACTATCCGCTCCTCGGGCAGCAACTCCGTGGACGCCGTCTCCGGCGCCACCGCCACCTCTCAGGCCATCACCGCCGGCGTCAACCGGGCGCTGGCTATCGTCGCCACACTGGACCAGGAAGGAGGAGACGTGGACTATGTGGATGGAGAAGTATAACATTTCCTCCCTGACTGCGTGCTTCGGAAAGGAGGCCGCTCCATGGGTATCCTAGATTTGGCGGGTGTGGCACTGGCCGCCCTGCTGTCGGAAAACTTCGTTCTGGTCAACTGCATGGGCATCGGCACCCGGGTCCGGAGCTTTCGGGACCCCATGGACGCCCTGCGCACCGGCTACTGCCTGACGGTGGTCATGGTGCTGGGAGCCCTGTTTTCCTGGCTGGCCGACTACCTGGTTTTCACCCGGTTCGGCCTACAATACTACCGCCTGTTGTTCCTGGCTCTGCTGGTTCCCGGCCTGGTGGCCGGACTGCGAAAGTTCATCCAAGTCTGTCTGCCCGAACTGTCCCACCGAATGGATGAGAACCTGGCCTCCATCTCCACCAACTGCGCCGCCCTGGGTTCCGCCCTGCTGGTGGTCCAGCGGGGATACAGCCTGCCTGCCGCCCTTTTGTTTTCCTTTTTGGGGGGCGTGGGCGCTACTGTTGCCACGGCCAGCTTCGCCAGCCTGCGGGAGGAGGTCAGCTTCGAAAGCTGTCCCCGGTGTTTCCGTGGCCTCCCGATCCTGTTCATCACAGCCGGCCTGATGGCCCTGGCCCTGGTGGGATTCTACGGGCTCCATCTGGGCTGAATCCGCCCCTTGCTGATAGAAAAACGCCGCCGCGGAACGGTTTCCGCGGCGGCGTTTTCTTGACGTCAGGTCACTTGCCCAGCTTGAAGGACGCGCACTCGGTACCCTCACACTTGGTGGGATTACTGTCGCAGCAGCCCACCTTAATGGACGACAGGGAACAGCAGTCGTAGGGGCCGTTGTGGAACGCGCAGCTGGAGACAGAGCACTTGATGCTGGTATTGCAGGATTTCTGATCCATACATAAAACCTCCTCACATGAGATGTCTTCAGTATGGACCAAGACAGGATTTCTTATTCCTTGGTGCCCTGTATTTTTTCCGGCTCGGCCTGCGTCGCTTCTTTCTGTTCTCCCCCGCCCAGCACCTGGGGGATGAACCGTTTGGCGAAACGCCCCTTGCCTCTGCCCTTTACGTAAAAATAGCCGATGAAAGAGAACACCACCGCCCCCACGAAGTTGACCACCAGGTCTTTCATGGTGTCCAGGATCCCGATGTCCAGATAGCCACCCAGGCCCAGGGGAATTTCCTCCCCATTGGCCACCACGATCACGTCGGTGATCCCCTTGATGGCCACGGGGGTGTTGCCTCCGGTGGGGTCCAGCATCACGGAGGAGATGCTGGTCACCACGGCGTCCTTCTGCATATCCAGCAGGAACAGCTGATCCATGGCACATTCAAAAAATTCCCACAGAACACCGATGGTCATAGAAAAGCAGAAGGCCACGATGGCCATAAAGACGGGGGATAGAGACAGGGAGAAGCGCTCGTTCCGGTCAAACATATCCACCAGGGAAAAGCCGATGGCGGCACAGAGAAATCCGTTGAGGGTGTGAAGCATGGTGTCCCAGCCCTGGAAGGTGGTATAGAAGGCGCTGATCTCTCCCAGGATCTCCGCAGCGAAAATGAAGATCATAATGATGATCTCCAGGGTGTCCGGCAGGTCGATCTGGAGCCGCCGCTCGAAAATCGTGGGCAGCAGAAACAGCACCAGCGTCAGCAGGCACAGGAAAACATTTTCAAAATTCCGGTTGAAAAACTGGGCCACCATGATGAGAATGACCATCAGGCGCAGCACCAGATATACCGCGGTCACACTTCTCTTCCGCCTGAGTTCCTGATGGGCCGCGCGCATGGCCGCTTTCCAGCCCCCTCTTTTCATAGGCGTTCCTCCTCCATTCTGTTCTGTCTTGATGCATTTATGATATACCCCTCCCAAAAGAAAGTCAAGAAACCGCCCCTTCCACATAGAATGGGAACGGAGGTGATCTCTCTTGGATCTGCGCAATCAAAACATAACGGTGGGAGAGCTGCTGGACAATCCCCGGTCCCGGGCGGTGTTTCAGCGGAGGTTCGGCAAGCTGATGCAGCACCCCATGGTGGGCGCGGCCCGCTCCCTGACCCTGAAGCAGCTGGCTGAGATGGCGGCGGTCTACCTGCCCCGGAAGACCATCCAGGAAACCCTGCGGGAGCTCCAGCAGCTCTGAGCGCTCCAGGCAACATTTTCAAAGCGTCCAGACCGGGTTTTGAAATTTATACTGACGGAAAAGGGCTTGTTCTTTTCAACTTCGTTGACTATATGGGTTGTCAGAACGAAAATTTTAGGATAAAATAAAACATCATCAGAGAAATGGAGGGACAGCCATGGACATCATCCGCCAGGAGCGCCATGGCGTCTCTTTTTATGCCTGCACCCACCCCGCCTGGGCGGGAACAGCCCACGGCTTTTCCACCCGGCTGGGCGGCGTCTCCCCCGCCCCCTGGGGCAGCATGAACCTGGGTGCCAACCGTGGGGACGCCCCGGCCAATGTGGAGGAAAATTTCCGCCGCTTCTGCGCCGCCGTGGGCACCGATCCCGATGCTCTGGTCAAAAACCACCAGGTCCACAGCGGTTTGGTCCGCTCCGTGGGCCGGGCGGACGTGATGGACAGCCCCGCAGCCCCCGGCGTCTTTGACGCCGACGGCCTGGTCACCGACGAGCCCGGCGTATGCCTGACTATTTTCTCTGGCGATTGTATTCCCATTCTGCTCTATGATCCCAAGGCCCGGGTCATTGCCGCCGCCCACGCCGGCTGGCGGGGCACCGCCAGCCGCATCGCCGCCCGTGCGGTGGAGGCTATGGTCCTGGATTACGGCTGCGACCCCGGGGATATTCTGGCCGCCATCGGCCCCGGTATCGGCCCCTGCTGCTTCGAAACCCACGCCGATGTCCCCGACGGCCTGCGTGCCGGACTGGGCGCGGAGGCGGAGCCCTTCATCCACCCCCTCCCCGGCGGCGAAAAATTCACCGTGGACCTGAAGGGGGCCAACGCCAGGTGGCTGGAGCGGGCCGGAGTGGCGCCGGAGCACATCGCCCTGTGCCCCGCCTGCACCGCCTGCCAGCTGGACCTGTTCTGGTCCCACCGGGTCCAGGGGAACCGGCGCGGCAGCATGGCCGCCATGATCCAACTTGTCTGAACACGAAAAGGAACCTGTATGAGACAACTTCTCTCCCTGCTGTTATCCGCCGTTCTGGTCCTTGCCCTGCCGGCCTGCGGCTCCACCGGCGGAACTTCGGACAGCCAGCCGGACCCCGTCTCGGCCTCCTCTGACGGCACCTCCCAGGAGCCGATGGCCATTCCTTTCTCCCTGGCTGTCTATCCCGCTTACAGCCTTCACCCCGTGCTGGGGGAAAACCGGGCCAACCTGACCCTGGCCCCCCTGCTCTACGAGCCCCTGTTCCAGCTGGATGAGAACTTCCAAGCCGTACCGGTGCTGTGCCAAAGTTATTCCGCCAGCCCGGACAACCTGTCCTGGACCTTCACCCTCCGCTCCGGCGTCACCTTCTCCGACGGGACTCCTCTCACGGAAGAGGCGGTGGCAGCCGCCCTGAACACCGCCCGGCAGGCGGGCTCCCGCTATGCCCAGCGGCTGCAGGATGTGGCCGCCGTCACCGCCGGCGAAAACTCTGTTGTCATTACCCTCAGCCGTCCCAACGGCGATCTGCCCGCCCTGCTGGACATCCCCATCGCCAACGGCACCGGGGACCGCCCCGCCGGGACCGGCCCCTATGTACTCGCCGGATTGGGAGACGCCCTGTCCCTCACCGCCCGGACCGGCTGGTGGCAGAGGAAAACCCTCCCCGCCCAGGAGATCCCGCTGAAAGCGGTGGAGCGCAGCGATGACCTGCTCTCCGCCTTCGCCTCGGGGGACATCGGCCTGGTGGATGTGGACCTGATGGGCACCAACTCCCTGGGCTACTCGGGCAGCTATGAGACTTGGGACTACGCCACCACCGACCTGCTCTACCTGGGCTTCAACACCCAGCGGGGGCTCTGCCAACGCCCGGAGGTCCGCCGTGCCCTGGCCCGGGCTGTAGATCGGGACTCCATCGTTCAGGTGGATTACGCCCGCCACGCCTGCGCTTCCCTCCTGCCCGTCCACCCCAGCAGCTCCCTGTACGACCAGTCGCTGGCCCAGACGCTGTCCTATGACCCGGAGGAAACGGTGGCTCAGTTGGAGGAGCTACGGCTGCTGGGCCGCTCCCTCACCATTCTGGTCAACAGCGAAAACAGCGCCAAAGGCGCCGCCGCCCAACGCATCGCCTACCAGCTGGAGTCCGCCGGCATGGAGGTCACGCTGACCAAGCTGGCTTTTGAAGACTACACCGCCGCCCTGGCCGCGGGCAATTTCGACCTCTACCTGGGCGAGGTGGTGCTCACCGCCAATTTTGACCTGTCTCCCCTCCTGTCCTCCGCCGGCTCGCTGAACTACGGCGGATGGCGCGAGGAGCAGACGGATGGTCTGCTGTCCATCCTGCAGGGGGCTTCCGGCTCCGCCCGGACCTCCGCCGCCCGCGCCCTGTTCACCCATCTGGAGGAGCAGGTCCCCCTGGTCCCCATCTGCTTCAAAAACGGCTCCGTCCTCACCCAGTGGGGCCGGCTGTCCGGCCTGTCCCCCGTCCGGGGCAACGTGTTCGCCCAGCTGGAAAACTGGAACCTCCAGTGAGGGGACAATCCTCCGTACCGCACACAGTCTTTGATCCGTCGATCCTTGGAGTATCCAAATTAAGATAAAATAGAGAAAGATAGGTAAGAGTTCCGGCGGGCTTTTCGGTCCCGGCGCTGTTATGCGGCGATTCCGGCTCTTATCTCCAAAAAGTGGAGGAATCAGAATTATGAGTGTTTACCGCTGCTATTCCCAGAAAAAGCCCGGCTTTGACGTGGAGGCCCAGGGGCTGTGCAAGGCCCTCCAGGAGCAGTTGGGCATCCAGAACCTGAAGTCCGTGGCTATCCTGAACCGCTACGACGCCGACCAGATCGATCCCGCCGTCTACGAGCAGGCCAAGGGCATCGTCTTCTCCGAGCCCCAGGTGGACGTGGTCTATGACGAAGTTTTCCCCGTCCTCGCCCAGCCCCACGCCATCCTGGCGGTGGAGGCCCTGCCCGGCCAGTTTGACCAGCGCTCCGACTCCTGCGCCCAATGCATCCAGCTCATGGCCGGGGTGGACCGCCCCCTGATCGCCCACGCCAAGGTGTACATTCTGGAGGGCGAACTGACCCAGGTCGACCTGGACAAGATCAAGCACTACCTCATCAACCCCGTGGAGAGCCGGGAGGCCTCCGCGGAAAAGCCCGCCACCCTGGTCCGCACCTACGACATCCCCGACCATGTGGCCACCATCGAGGGCTTCACCGCTTTGGACGAGGCCGGTCTGGGCGACCTGCTGTCCTCCCTGGGCCTGGCCATGGACCTGGACGACCTGAAATTCCTCCAGGCCTATTTCCGGGATGAGGAAAAGCGCGACCCCACCATCACCGAGGTCCGCGTCGTCGATACTTATTGGTCTGACCACTGCCGCCACACCACCTTCTCCACCCATCTGGACACCGTGGACATTGCCGACCCCGAGATCAAGGCGGCCTACGAGCGGTACTTGGCCGCCCGGGTGGAGGTCTACGGCGAGGAGAAGGCCGCCAAGCGGCCCCAGACCCTGATGGACCTGGCCACCATCGGCGCCAAGACCCTGAAAAAGCGCGGCCTGCTCCCCGAACTGGACGAGTCCGAGGAGATCAACGCCTGCTCCATCCATGTCCCCGCCCAGGTGGACGGCAAGGAGCAGGATTGGCTGCTCATGTTCAAGAACGAGACCCACAACCATCCCACCGAGATCGAGCCCTTCGGCGGCGCAGCCACCTGTATCGGCGGCTGCATCCGCGACCCCCTGTCCGGCCGTGTCTATGTCCACCAGGCCATGCGCTTCACCGGCGGCGGCGATCCCCGGGTGCCCTTTGAGCAGACCCTGGAGGGCAAGCTCCCCCAGAGGAAGCTGGCCACCACCGCCGCGGCCGGCTACTCCTCCTACGGCAACCAGATCGGCCTGGCCACCGGCCACGTGGCCGAGGTCTACCACGACGGCTACATTGCCAAGCGCCTGGAGTGCGGCGCGGTGGTAGGCGCGGCCCCCGCTGAGAACGTGGTCCGGGAGTGCCCCGCTCCCGGCGACGTGGTCATCCTCCTGGGCGGCCGCACCGGCCGGGACGGCATCGGCGGCGCCACCGGCTCCTCCAAGAGCCACAACAAGAAGTCCCTGACCACCATGGCCTCCGAGGTCCAGAAGGGCAACGCCCCCGAGGAGCGTAAGATTCAGCGCCTGTTCCGCAACGGCGAGGTGACCCGCCTCATCAAGCGCTGCAACGACTTCGGCGCCGGCGGCGTGTCCGTGGCCATCGGCGAGCTGGCTGACGGTCTGGAGATCGAACTGGACGCGGTGCGCAAGAAGTATGACGGCCTGGACGGCACCGAGTTGGCCATCTCCGAGTCCCAGGAGCGCATGGCCGTGGTCGTCGCCCCCCAGGATGTGGATAAGTTTATCGCCGCCGCCGAGGCGGAGAACCTGGAGGCCTACCGGGTGGCCACCGTCACCGCCAGCCCCCGGATGGTCATGCACTGGAAGGGCCGCACCATCGCTGACCTGTCCCGTGAATTCTTGAACACCAACGGCGCTGTCAAGCACGCCTCCGTGGCGGTGGACAAGCAGGACCGTTCCAAGCTAGGCGAGACCCAGTTCTCCAACCTGAAGGAGATGGCCGCCAGCCTGAAGTGCGGCTCCCGCCGCGGCCTCACCGAGCGGTTCGACGGCTCCATCGGCGCCGCCTCCGTCCTGATGCCCTTCGGCGGCAAGACCCAGGCCACCCCCGCCCAGGCCATGTCCGCCCTGTTCCCCGTGCTGCCCGGCCAGGAGACTGACCAGGCCAGCGTCATGGCCTGGGGCTTTGACCCCGACCGGACCAGCGTGGACCCCTACGCCGGCTCTCACGACGCCGTCTACACCTCCATGGCCAAGCTGGTAGCCGCCGGCGCCGACTATAAAAAGGCCTACCTCACCTTCCAGGAGTTCTTTGAGAAGCTGCGGGAGGAGCCTCAGCGCTGGGGCAAGCCCTTCTCCGCCCTGCTGGGCGCCCTGGACGCCCAGCTGGAGCTGGGAGCCGCCGCCATCGGCGGCAAGGACTCCATGTCCGGCTCCTTCCTGGACAAGGACGTGCCTCCCACCCTGATCTCCTTCGCCATCGCCCCCGTCAAGGCCGCCCAGGTCCTCTCCCCCGAGTTCAAGGAGGCCGGACACCCGGTCTACCTGTTTGCCAGCCAAGACAGCAAGGCCGCCTGGGAGGCCTTCCACGCCCTCCACACCGCCGGTAAGGTGAAAGCCGCCTGGGCCGTGGAGCACGGCGCGGCAGAGGCCGTGATGAACATGTCCTTCGGCAACCAGATCGGCTTCCAGGCCGGGATGAACGATGTGGATTGGTACGCCGCCCAGCCCGGCGCCATCGTAGCTGAGCTCACCGAGGAGGTCAACGAGCCCACTGCCGTCCGCCTGGGCGAAACCACCGAAGTGCCTATGATCGCCCTGCCCGGCGAGGCCGTCTCCGTGGACGAGCTGCGCCGGCTCAACGACGGCGTGCTGGAAAAGGTCTACCCCACTCTGGCGGGCACCACCGAGGCGGTGGCCCCCATCTCCTGGGACAAGCGCTCCCCCGCCGTCTGCCGGCACAAGACCGCCCACCCCAAGGCCGTCATCCCCGTCTTCCCCGGCACCAACTGTGAGTATGACACCGCCCAGGCCTGTATCCGCGCGGGCATCGACCCCCAGATCGTGGTGGTCCGCAACCTGACCACCGATTTCCTGGCCCAGTCCGCCCAGGCCCTGGAGCAGGCCATCCGCTCCGCCCAGATGGTGGTGCTGCCCGGCGGTTTCTCCGGCGGCGACGAGCCCGACGGCTCCGGCAAGTTCATCGCCTCCTTCCTCCGCTCCCCCGCCATCGCTGACGCCATCATGGACCTGCTGAAAAACCGGGACGGCCTGATGCTGGGCATCTGCAACGGCTTCCAGGCCCTGGTCAAACTGGGTCTGGTGCCCTACGGCGAGATCCGCCCCATGGACGACTCCTGCCCCACCCTGACCTACAACCTCATCGGCCGCCACCAGTCCCGCTACGTCACCACCCGGGTGGCCTCCGTCCAGTCCCCCTGGATGCTCAAGTCCAATGTGGGCGACCTGCACACCATCCCCATCTCCCACGGCGAGGGCCGCTTCGTCGGTCCCCAGTCCGTCATTGACAACCTCATCGCAGGCGGTCAGGTGGCCACCCAGTATGTGGACCTGAACGGCCAGCCCACCATGGACATCTCCGCCAATCCCAACGGCTCCATGGCTGCCATCGAGGGCATCTTTTCCCCTGACGGCCGTGTCTTCGGTAAAATGGGCCACCTGGAGCGCCGGGGCCAGTACGTGGGCGTCAACATTCCCGGCAATAAGCACCAGCCTCTCTTCGAGTCCGGCGCCGAGTATTTCAAGTAATTGCCGCGCACACCTCCGCCATTGCTTCTCCCCGCCGCGGGCCTGTCCCGCGGCGGGGATTTTTATCGGATTTTAATGTTCCTTTTCCCGGCTTTTCAGACGGGTCTGCTATCCTGTACCCATCTTAACAAGGGAGCGGTACAACGATGATCACTCTGACTATTTTATATGTTATTCTGGTAGTGGCGCTGTCTGTCTTCATGGCGCTGTTCAGTATTCCCTTACTGTTGGTGCTGGGCATCCTGTCTCTGGCTGGACTCCTGCTGCTGGTCAAAGGACTGCTGACCCTGCCCTTCCGGCTTCTTAACCTCCTCCCCGCCATCCTGATCCTGGCCCTGGTCCTGCTGCTGTTCTGACAGGATATGCTCCCCTTTCCGGCTCCGACAGAAAAAGATAAAAAATTAGAAATTAGCTGTTGACAAATCCGCCATTATCCGCTATACTATCTCTTGCCCTGTTCGAGATGAACAGATATGGCGGCATAGCTCAGTTGGCTAGAGCATGCGGTTCATACCCGCAGTGTCCCCGGTTCGAATCCAGGTGCCGCTACCAATTAAAGTGTCCGGACATTCGTCCGTTCCATATAATACGGCCCGGTGGTCAAGCGGTTAAGACTCCGCCCTTTCACGGCGGCAACACGGGTTCGAGTCCCGTCCGGGTCACCACCTTTTTCAGCCGTCTCAATATGGAGGCATAGCTCAGCCGGTAGAGCGTCCGCCTCACACGCGGAAGGTCACAGATTCGAGTTCTGTTGTCTCCACCATGTAAAACACCTGAAATCCAAAGATTTCAGGTGTTTTACTTTTCCTCCCTTTTTCTTCGGCGGGCCGCCGCCCTATGGACAGGTCCCCTTACCAGTTCTTTTCCTCTTTTGCGCTGTCATGCTGTTGTTTACGCTCCTCCACCATTTTTACGAACCACTCCACCATGGCCGGGTCCTGATGGGAAAAGAAAGCGCTCTCCGCCCGGTCCAGCCCGGCGATGACCGCCATATCTCCGTCAGACAGCACAAAATCAAATACGTTGAAGTTCTCCTCCATCCGTTCTATATGGGTGGACTTGGGAATTACCACGATTCCCCGCTGGATATGCCAGCGGAGCATGACCTGAGCAGGTGTCTTGCCGTACTTGGCCGCGATCTCCCCGATGACAGGATTTTCAAATGTTCCGCCGCGGCCCTCGCCAAAGGGGGCCCAGGCCTCCAGTTGGATCCCGTACTTGTCCGCCCACTCCTTGGCGTTCTTCTGCTGGTTGAAAATATGGACCTCCACCTGGTTGATCACAGGCTTGATTCGGTTGAAGGACGCAAAATCCACCATACGGTCCGCGTAGAAGTTGGAGATGCCGATGGCCCGGATCTTCCCCTCCTCGTACAGCTCCTCCAGCGCCCGCCAGGCGCCGTAGGTATCGGAGAAGGGCTGGTGCAGCAGTACCAGGTCCAAATAGTCGGTTCGGAGCTTGCGCATGGACTCCAGCACAGAGGCCTTCGCCTGCTCGTAGCCGTAGTGCTCGATCCAGACCTTGGTGGTCAGAAAAATATCCTCCCGGGGGACGCCGGACTTCTGGATGGCGCTGCCCACCTGCTCTTCGTTGAAATAGCTCTGGACCGTGTCAATGGATCGGTAGCCCACTTTCAGGGCGTCCAGCACACAGCGCTCACATTCCTCCCGGGTCACCTGGTAGACGCCGTAGCCCAGCACCGGCATTTTCACACCGTTGGATAAGGTAACATATTCCATCATGATTTCCTCCGATCTTGCATGATCGACCGTATTTTCCCAGCCTTCGACGAAAAGTCTTCCGTTAAAAAGGATACCCATTCACCGGTTCCAGCCATTCAGTGGAGGTCTGCTCGCCGGGGACCTCCACCGCCAGATGGGTGAACCAGCTGTCCTTTGCCGCGCCGTGCCAATGCTTGACGCCGGCAGGGATCACGACTACATCGCCGGGGTGCAGCGCCCGTGCCGCCTCGCCCCACTCCTGATACCAGCCCCGGCCATCGGTACAGAGCAGGATCTGTCCGCCGCCCTTCTCCGCTTTGTGGATATGCCAGTTGTTGCGGCAGCCTGGTTCAAAGGTCACATTGGCGATGGGGACGCCTTGGGTGGTGAGCCTCTTGAGATAGCTCCGGCCGACGAAGTATTGGGCAAAGGCATCGTTGGGGGCGCCCAATCCAAACATTCCGCCCTTTGCCCCATCCTCCTCTCCATAGACCTCCACCGCCACGCGGAAAGCAGCCCAGGCGTTGGGCCACCCGGCATAGAAGGCCAGGTGCGTCAGGATCTCCGCCATCTCGTCTCTGGTCACACCATTCTTTTTCGCCACAGACAAGTGATGTTGGAAGGAAATGTCCACCATGCCCTTGCTCACCAGGGCGGCCACAGTGATGATGGAACGCATCTTCGGGGAAAGGCGGTCCTCCCGGGACCAGACCTGCCCGAACAGTACATCGTCGTTCAGTTCTGCGAATTTAGGGGCAAATTCCCCCAGGGCGTCGCGGCCCGCTGTCTGTTTTTCCATATTGCTCCTCCTTCTTTGTCCCCTTATTCCCGTGCCAACCACTTTTTCATTGCTGGACCGGCCTTAGCGGAGGTGCTTCCATAGATTTCCAACCCCGTCTCTACCTTTGCGCCGGGGCACAGCCGGCGGATGTCGCTCTCGCTACGGCCCAGGCCGCTGCCCTCGTGGGTACAGAAGGGCCGGATGGTCTTGCCGTTCCAGTCGAACCGCTCCAAAAAGGTGAACACCGCCATAGGCATGGTCCCCCAGTAGTTGGGGTAGCCCAGATAGACGGTGCCGTACCCGTCCAGACTGTTCGGACAGCTTTTTAATTCAGGACGGGCGTCCCGGCGCTGATCCTCCTGGGCTTGGGCAATACACTCGTTGTAATCCTTGGAATAGGGCTGAACCGGCTCGATTTTAAACAGGTCCGCCCCGGTCAGCTCCCGAAGCAGCTGTGCGGCTATCTCGGTATTGCCTACCCTCACCCTTCGCAGCACTCCGCTGAAATAGTTCTCGTCAGCTCTGGAAAAAACGCGATCAATGCCCGGTCCATAGGATCCTCCTCCCTTGTTCTTACGTTGCAGCCCTATTGTACCGCTGCTTTTCCTCCCCGGGAAGAACAGATGCTGCAACAGTGTATTAACCGCAAGGCAATGCGGTCCCGCCTTTTCATGGAGCTGCCCCACATTTCAAAAAAGGGAACTCTTTGCACTCAAAATATGTCCGCGAAGCCGCATAAACGAAAAGGGAGGCTGTGCCAAAACACAGCCTCCCCTCAGAAGCCCCTGTCGGGGTTTGGGACAGATTCAAAAACGATCCTCAGAAATCGCCGGGAAAGCCCCCTCACGGGTGTGATCCCATGCTATGTCATTCAGGACGACTGCCATGGCCCAGGCGCCGGGCGCACTTTTATGTCCAATCCGCATCCTCCAGCAGGGGACACTCCCGGAAGATCTGATTGACCGCACCCTCATAGGCGGCGGAGTCCGAGGCCTTGCGCAGTTGTTTCAGGGGTTTTTCCGCCCCGGCAAACAGACGGCTCAGATAGCCCCACAGTTCCTTCATGTGGTACACTGTGTTCTTCTGGCTGCCGAATACTTCCAAATAAGTATGATACAACTCATCGTGGAAGGCCCGCAGGGTCTCCCGGTCCGCGCCCGGTCCGCCCTTGGCCTTTCGGACCAGCGCTGGGTCGGCCAGCATCCCCTGGCCCATCATCACCCGATCCACCTGGGGAAACCTGGACCGGAGCCGGGCGCAGCCCTCCGCCGTCACCAGGCCGCCGTTGTAACACAGCGGCCCGGAATAGCCGGCCAGCGCCTGTTCAAAGGCCTCCATCCGCACCGGCTCCCGGTAAAAATCCTTTCGGACCCGTGGGTGGATGATGAGCAGAGAGATGGGATATTTCCCAAAGATCTCCAGCAAACGGGGAAATTCCTCCGGGGACTCCATGCCCAGCCGGGTTTTAATGGAGACGGCCCCCTCCGCATGGGCGAAGACTTCCTCCAAAAACCGCTCCAGCCCTTCCGGATCGGCCAGCATCCCGGCGCCCTTCCCCTTGGCGGTGACCGTGCCCGAGGGGCAGCCCAGATTCAGGTTGACCTCGTCGTACCCCATGGCGTACAGCTCCTGGGCCGCCCAGCAGAAGTCCTCCGGATTCTTGACCAGCAGCTGGGGCACCGCCCGGAAGCCCCGGTTGTGCTCCGGCAGGATATTGCGCAGCTCCCGCGGGGTGAATACATGGTCCCGGGTGGGGGTAAGGAAGGGCATGTAATACTTGTCCACGCCGGGAAAATACCGGTGGTGGGCGGTGCGGTAAATGGCGCCTGTGACCCCCTCCATGGGGGCAAAGTAATACTCCACAGCGGTCGCTCCTTTGATCGGATTCAGCGCCGGGGCAGCAGGCGGCGCAGCCAGGGGGCCAGGGTGGGAGCCAGCTGCCCCAGCGCACGGTCATAGAAAAAGAACACCGGGCAAAAAAGCGCCAGCAGAAGGGCGGCCTCCCAGCCGTGTTCCAGCGCCAGCCCTTCCAGTCCCAGCAGGCAGAACAGCGCCCCGTACACCGCCAGGACGGCCCCCAGAAACAGGGCGGACTTGGCCGCCCTGCGCCGCCACCGGGTCAGGCGCTCCAGAGCGGGCCGGATGGCCGGATACCAGCCGAACAGCCCGGCGAACAGGGCCGCCATCTCCAGCTCCGGCACCAGAAGCAGCCCCAGCAGCCCGGCCACCGCCCACAGGGTCAGGGCGTCCCGGACGCCCAATTCCTCCCGGATGACTCCGACCACCAGCCCTGCCAGCATGGGACACACATAGGTCATGATCCCCATGGCACTGCCCAGCACCATCAGCACCACGCACAGGGCGGCGCTCACGCCGCACACCGCGACCCGGCGGGAGGCATCCCGCATGGAGTTACGTCCCACAGTTCCGGTGGGCGTCGGCGTAGGCGCTGGCAGCCAGTCCGGCTACCGCGCCGTCCCCCACGGCAGTGGTAAGCTGGCGCACCTGCTTCACCCGGCAGTCCCCGGCGGCAAAAACTCCGGGCAGACTGGTACCGCAGTCCTCCCCCGCCAGGAAATAGCCCCTGTCGTCGGTCATCACCAGGTTGGCAAAGATCTCGTTCCGCGGCTCCTGGCCCACAGCGATGAACAGGCCGTCCACCGCCAGTTCCTTCCGCTGGGCGGTCTTCAAATCGGCCAGCACCAGACCGGTGAGGCCTTCCTCATTCCGGAGCAGGCTATCCACCCGGTGGCTCAGCAGAAATTCCACGTTGTCCCGCTCCCGCAGCTGCCGGACCATGCCGTTCTCCCCCCGGAACAGGTCCCGGCGGTGGATGACCGTCACCTTGGAACAGCGGGCAGAGAGGAACAATGCCTCCTGAAGGGCGGTATCCCCGCCCCCCACCACGGCCACGGGGCGATCCTGGTAGAAGGCCCCGTCACAGACGGCGCAGTAGGACACTCCCATGCCCACCAGCTGGTCCTCTCCCTCCAGGCCCAGCTTCCGGTGGGTGACTCCGGTGGCCAGCACCAGAGCCAACCCGGTGTAACGGCCCCTGTCGGTGGTCAGCTCCACCCGGTCCCCCTGGGTGCGCAGGAAGGTCACAGCCTCATTGCGGATATGAACCCCCTGGTCCAGCGCCTGCTGGGTCAGGGTCTGGGCAAACTGGGCCCCACTCATGCTGGGCAGCCCGGGATAGTTGTCCACCAGAGGGGAGAAGTTGATCTGGCCTCCGGTGGTCTCCCCCTCCAGCACCAGCACATCCTGGCCAGCCCGGGCGGCGTACAGGGCGGCGGTCAGGCCCGCGGGGCCTCCCCCCACTACGATCACGTCATACATAAAAACACCCCTTCTGTTTGTCCTGTGTGTCAGATGAGAAAGAACCGGCCCCAGACAACCGGGGCCGGTTTCATTGTACTTCGATTTATTCCCCTTGGCAAGAGCCAGGGTTATCCCACTTCCGCGGGGCGGTTGTCCTGGATGAATTTCCGGACGTTCCCCAGGCCTACCACCTTCACAGGGGCCTGTCCATCTTCCATAACCAGCGTTGGGGCCTGACGGACGCCGTAGCGGACGGCGAGGTCCGGGTTCTCCTCGGCCAGCACCTTCCGGAAGGGGAGGCCCGCCTCCTCCAGCAGCCGCTCCGCCTGGGCACAGTTGGGGCAGGTGCGGGTGGCGAAGAGCAGCAGTTCTCCGTCGGAAGCTCGTTCCGCCTCCTGGGCCTCCGCCGTCACCAGGGACCCGGCGATCCCGGCCCGGCGCAGGCGGGAGCGGCCGATGTCATAGACCTTCCGGTCCTGGAACTCCTGTGCCTTGCCGTCGTTCCAGTTCTGGATGGGCCGGTAGTAGCCGGTAATACGGCTGTAGACCTCGGTGGCCCGGCCGCAGTGGGGGCAGGTGTGCTGCTCCCCGATGAGGTAGCCGTGGTCGGCGCACACCGAGTAGGTGGGAGAGAGGGTATAATAGGGCAGCTTGTAGTTCTCCGCGATCTTCCGCACCAGGGCGGCGGCAGCCTTCCAGTCGGGCAGCTTCTCCCCCAGGAAGGCGTGGAACACGGTGCCCGAGGTGTACAGGGTCTGGAGCTCGTCCTGGACGTCCAGGGCGGAGAAGATGTCCTCGGTATACCCTACAGGCAGGTGGGAGGAGTTGGTGTAATAGGGAGTGCCATGCTCGTTGGCGGTGATGATGTCGGGGAACTGTTCCTTGTCGTGCTTGGCGAAGCGGTAGGTGGTGGACTCGGCGGGGGTGGCCTCCAGGTTGTACAGGTCGCCGTACGCCTCCTGATAGTCGCTCAGCCGCTCCCGCATGTGGTTCAGCACGTTTTTGGCGAACTCCTGGGTCTCCCCGTGGGTCAGATCGGCCCGGAGCCACTTGGCGTTGAGGCCGGCCTCGTTCATGCCGATGAGCCCGATGGTGGAGAAGTGGTTGGCAAAGGTGCCCAGGTACCGCTTGGTGTAGGGGTAGAGCCCCGCGTCCAGCAGCTTGGTGATCACGGTGCGCTTGGTCTTCAGGGACCGGGCGGCAATGTCCATCAGCTTGTCCAGCCGCCGGTAAAAGTCGGCCTCGTCCTCCGCCAGGTAGGCGATGCGGGGCAGGTTGATGGTGACCACTCCCACGCTGCCCGTGGACTCGCCGGAGCCGAAGAAGCCGCCGGACTTTTTCCGCAGCTCCCGCAGGTCCAGCCGCAGGCGGCAGCACATGGACCGCACATCGGAGGGCTCCATGTCCGAATTGATGTAGTTGGAGAAGTAGGGGGTACCGTATTTGGCGGTCATCTCGAACAGCAGCTTGTTGTTCTCCGTCTCCGACCAGTCAAAGTCCCGGGTGATGGAGTAGGTGGGAATGGGATACTGGAAGCCCCGGCCGTTGGCGTCCCCCTCGATCATGATCTGGATGAACGCCTTGTTCACCATGTCCATCTCCTGCTTGCAGTCCCCATAGGTAAAGTCCATCTCCTTGCCGCCCACGATGGCGGGCAGGTGCTCCAGGTCTTTAGGCACCGTCCAGTCCAGGGTGATGTTGGAGAAGGGGGCCTGGGTGCCCCAGCGGCTGGGGGTGTTCACCCCGTAAACGAAGGACTGGATGCACTGCTTGACCTCCTTCTGGGTCAGGTGGTCCACCTTGACAAAGGGAGCCAGGTAGGTGTCAAAGGAGGAGAAAGCCTGTGCCCCCGCCCACTCGTTCTGCATGATGCCCAGGAAATTGACCATCTGGTTGCACAGGGTGGACAGGTGGCTGGCGGGAGCGGAGGTGATCTTCCCAGGGATGCCCCCCAGGCCCTCCTGGATGAGCTGCTTCAGGGACCAGCCGGCGCAGTAGCCGGTGAGCATGGACAGGTCGTGGATATGGATGTCGGCGCTGCGGTGGGCGTTGGCCACCTCCTGGTCGTAGATCTCGCTGAGCCAGTAATTGGCGGTGATGGCCCCGGAGTTGGACAGGATCAGGCCGCCCACCGAGTAGGTGACCGTGGAATTCTCCTTCACCCGCCAGTCGTTGATCTGGAGGTAGTCATCCACCAGGTCCTTGTAATTGAGCAGGGTGGAGTTGACGTTGCGCACCTTCTCCCGCTGCTTGCGGTAGAGGATGTAGGCCTTGGCCACGTCGGCGTAGCCCGCCTCAGACAGCACCTGCTCCACGCTGTCCTGAATGTCCTCCACGGCGATAAATCCGTCCTTCACCTTGGGTTCAAAGGCGGCGGTCACCCGCAGGGCCAGCATATCGATGACGCTGGGGTGGTACTGTTTGCCCAGGGCCTCAAAAGCCTTGGTGATGGCGGCGCTGATCTTTCCGATCTCGAACTGGGCGGCGGTGCCGTCCCGCTTTGTCACCTGGTACATGGCTGATCCCTCCGTTTGTTCTCTCAACGGGAATCCGGCTCCGGACTCCCGGGACCCTTTTACTATATCACGCGCTCCAGCGATGGTCAATATTTTGTTTTGTTATTTTTAGAAAAACACAAGATATTGTGAGTCTCATTCAAAATTCAGCGAAGCGGTCCAATGACCGCCCCGCTGTTTTCTCATTGTCCCCGCAGCCGGGCCGATGGGATATCCGACTGTACCAGGGCCAGAAAGTCCTCCATGGTTCTCTCATCCCACGGATGGAGCCCAGACCGGAGCACCGTGTCCCGGTCCACGAAGGACTGGAGGAAGTACCGTTTGGCCCCTGCCAGCCATTCTCCTATGGCCCGAAAGGACTCCCCGTCATGGAACTCCCGCACCACCGTGGTGCGGAACTCATAGTCCACCGCATCCGACAGCAGGTAGGACACGCTGTCCCAGATGGGGGTAAGGTCCAGCCCGGGCACTCCCGCCGTCTCGGCGTAGCGGGCGGGACTGTTTTTCACGTCCATGGCCACGTAATCCACCAGGCCCTGTTCCACCAGCCGCCGCAGCCGCTCCGGGTGGGTCCCGTTGGTGTCCAGCTTGAGGGAAAAGCCCAGTTCTTTGATTTGCGCCAACAGCTCCGGCAGATCCGGGCGGAGCAAGGGTTCCCCTCCGGTGACGCACACCCCGTCCAGTAGGCCCCGGCGCTTGCGCAGGAAGGCCAGCAGGGCCTGGTCGTCCAGTTCCGGGGGCGGAAAGGGGCCCTCCACCAGCTCCCCATTGTGGCAGAAGGGACAGCGGAAGTCACAGCCTCCCAGAAACACCGTGCAGGCCACCTTGCCGGGATAGTCCAGCAGCGTCAATTTTTGCAGTCCGTGGATGTCCATGGTGTTTTCTTCCTCTCTCCGGCGGTCCGGGGCCGTTCTCTCTCCCATTGTAGTCCCGGCCCATCCGGCTGTCAACGGACCATCCTCCGGTCATATTCCCTTGTATTTCCGCCGGGTGGCGATGCCTCCCCTGATGTGCCGCTCCGCTTTGTTCTCCTCCAACACCCCCTTCACCTGGAGATACAGCGTCCGGTTGAACAGGGGCAGGCGCTCCGACAGGTCCTTATGTACAGTAGATTTGCTGATCCCGAATTTCTTCGCGGCGGCACGGACCGTGGTCCGGTTCTCCAGGATGTAAAGAGCCAGGCGCTCCGCCCGTTCTTCCATGTTCCCTTTCACACATGCACCACTCCCATGTAGTTTCCTGCATGAAAAGGTATATGTCCCAAAGCCCCCCGTTATGCCCGCTGCCAGCCTCCATTTCCCGTGTTTTCCGTTCTGACCGCCCCCAGGCCGGGTAACAATGTGGGCAGCCCCGCCCCTTCCAATTGACAACAGGCGAGCCAAATCGCTATAATAATGTCTGCCGCCCCTCGCGGGCAGTCTCAGATCAGTCTCCGGGCAGTCCCGGATATGGAGTGATACATATGATCGGAATCGGCACCATCGTCAACGTAGCGGCTATTATCGTGGGCGGACTCATCGGCCTGCTGTTCAAGGGCGGCCTGAAGGAGCACTACCAGGAAGCCATTGTCAAATCCCTGGGCCTGTGCACCATGTTTATCGGAGCGGCGGGCGCCCTCCCGGGGCTGCTTCGGGTGGAGAACGGCGTCCTCGCCAGCGCCCCTATTCGGGACACCCTGGGCATGATCCTGTCCATGGCCCTGGGCACCTTGATCGGTGAATGGCTGGACTTTGACGGCAGGATGGAGCGGCTGGGCGCCTGGCTGAAAGCGAAAGCCTCCCGGGGCGAGGACAGCCAGTTCATTCAGGGTTTCGTCACCGCCTCCCTGACGGTGTGCATCGGCGCCATGGCCATCGTGGGTTCCATTCAGGACGGCCTGTCCCACGACCCCTCCACCCTGTTCACCAAGTCCATTCTGGACTTCCTCATCATCATTATCTTCGCCTCCACCTACGGCAAGGGGGCCATTTTCTCCGCCCTGCCCGTGGGCGTGCTCCAGGGCGGCGTCACCCTGTGCGCCGGGCTGCTGGCCCCGGTGTTCAGCCCCGCCGTCATCTCCAATCTGTCCTTCCTGGGTTCCATCCTCATCTTCTGCGTGGGCGTCAACCTGGCCTTCGGAAGCAAATTCCGGGTGGCCAACATGCTGCCCGCCCTGGTGCTGGGGGCGGCCTATACCGCGCTGCTCTGACTTTAAGCCGTCCCATCTACCCAAGAGGGGAAACTTGAAAACCGCATTGAAACCAGGTCCGGCCCATGGTAAAATGGACCCACAACCTGTCAAAGAGAGGGAGTCGCTGTTATGAGAACCATTACCGCCGCCGCGCTCACCGACACGGTGGCCCGGCTGTGCATCCAGGCCAACACCAAGCTGCCCAAGGACATCGTGGCCGCCCTGGACCGGGACCGGAAGGCCGAGCCCTGGCCCCTGGCCCAAGAGACTCTGGACCTGCTGTGGGACAACATGGAGCTGGCGGAAGAAAAAGGCCTGCCCGTCTGTCAAGACACAGGGATGGCCTGCGTCTTTGTGGAGCTGGGCCAGGAGGTCCACATCGAGGGGAATTTTGAGGAGGCCATCCACGAAGGGGTCCGCCGGGGCTACGGGGAGGGCTACCTCCGCAAGTCCATCGTGGGCGATCCCCTGCGCCGGGTGAACACCGGGGACAACACCCCCGCCGCCATCACCCTGCGGCTGGTCCCCGGGGACGGCTGCACCGTCACTGTAGCCCCAAAGGGCTTCGGCAGCGAGAACATGAGCCGCCTGGGGATGCTCAAGCCCGCCGACGGGGTGGAGGGCGTGAAAAACTTCGTACTGGAGACGGTGCGCCTAGCCGGGCCCAACCCCTGTCCTCCCATCGTCCTGGGCATCGGCGTGGGCGGCTCCTTCGACAAGGTGGCCTATCTGGCCAAGCACGCCCTGCTGCGGCCCATTGACCAGCCCAACCCCGATCCCTTCTACGCTGACCTGGAGCGGGAGCTGCTGGAGGAGATCAACCGCCTGGGCATCGGCCCCCAGGGCTTCGGCGGGCAGACCACCTGCCTGGGGCTGTCCATCGAGGCCGCTCCCACCCACGTGGCAGGCCTGCCCGTAGCCGTCAACGTCAGCTGCCATGTGACCCGCCGGGCCGCAGCCGAACTGTAAGGAGGGGTTTTGATGCAATACAAACTGACCACCCCTGTGACAAAGGAGATGCTGGCCCCCCTGAAGGCCGGAGACACGGTGCTGCTGTCGGGTACGGTGTACACCGCCCGGGACGCGGCCCACAAACGGATGATGGAATTGCTGGACGCTGGCCAACCCCTGCCCTTCCCCGTGGAGGGGTCCGCCGTCTACTACGTGGGCCCCACCCCGGAGCGGCCCGGTCAGGTCATCGGCTCCGCCGGCCCCACCACCAGCGGGCGGATGGACGCCTACTCCCCCCGGCTGCTGGACCTGGGTCAGGCTATTATGATCGGCAAGGGCGCCCGGAATCAGGCCGTCAAGGAGGCCGTAGTGCGCAACGGAGCCGTCTACCTGGCCGCCCTGGGGGGTGCTGGGGCCCTGATGGCCGCCAGCGTAAAGGAGCTGGAGGTCATCTGCTGGGAGGACCTGGGCTGCGAGGCGGTGCGGCGGCTGGAGGTGGAGGACTTCCCCCTGACCGTCATTCTGGACGCCCACGGGGGCGACCTGTACCAGTCCGGCCCCGCCGCCTATCTGTCCAGCCTGTGACCCGCGCCTGATCCACCAATCCAATACAGTTCCCCCGTCAACCCCGGCTGTTCCCACAGCCGGGGTTGACTTTTTGCCCCGTCTCCTATATAATCCTTTTTGTCTCAAATAAGACATGTAGGGAAGGTGTTTCAAGTGCCTCTGACCGGGGAGGAACAGACGCTGTTGGGCCGATGCCCGCTGCTGCGGGGCGTAAACGAAGCTTTTTTGGAACAGATCATCCAGGCGGAGGGGGCGGAGCTGGTCCAGTTCCCCGCCGGGCAGGTGGTATACAGTCCCAGAGAGTTCCGCCGCTGTCTGGGTGTGCTTCTGACAGGACAGCTCCAAGTAACCAAGGGCACCCTGGCGGTGAGCGTTTTGGAGCCTGGGGAGCTTTTTGGGGCCGCCGCCCTGTACAGCGACGCCCCGGAATATGCCACCACCATCACCGCCAGACGCTCCAGCCGCTGCCTCCTGCTGGACCAGTCCCTGGTGGACCGCCTGCTGGGAGAACAGCCCCTGATCCGCAAGAATTACCTCCACTATCTCACCGGCCGTATCCGCTTTCTCTCCGGACGGCTCCAGTCCCTGGCCCAATCCAGCGCCGAGGGCCGGCTGGCCCGGTATCTGCTGGCCAACAGCCAAAACGGCAGCCTCACCTGCTCCGCCACCGACCTGGCCCGCCGCCTGGGCATCAGCCGTGCCTCCCTCTACCGCGCCTTTGAGGAGTTGGAACACGGCGGGCTGATTTTCCGCCAGGGAAAGACCATCACCATTCCAAATCTATCCGCTCTGGAAGGCGCTCTGTAAATTTGGGTTTACCGGCCTATGGAGCCTGAAACCTATATTATGCAGGGCAAGGTACTCACGCTTCGTACACATCATATGAAAGGATGACTGTATCATGAAAAAGAAACTGTCTCTGCTCCTGGCCGCCGCCATGGTGTTCTCCGCCCTGGCCGGCTGCGGCCCCAAGTCCTCCGGTTCCGGCTCCTCCAGCTCCGCCGCCGTCTCCTCCTCCGCGTCCGGCAGCGCCTCGTCCAGCGTCCCTGGCGACGCCGCCCTGCCCGCCGAGGTCAACTTCATGGTCCTCAGCGGACCCACCGGCGTGGGCGCCGCTTACTTGATCGACGGCTACAGCGCAGACAGCGCCCCCGCCGACGCCCCCTTCGTTCTGAACACCACCGTGGCCACCGAAAACACGGAGGTGACCAACGCCCTGGTCAACGGTGACGCGGACATCGCCGCCATCGCCACCAACGTGGCCGCCAACCTGGTGGCCAAGACCGACGGCGGCATCCAGGTGCTGGCCGTCAACACCCTGGGCGTCCTCTATATTCTGGAGAAGGGCGACACCGTCCAGTCCATGGCCGATCTGAAGGGCAAGACCCTCTACGCCCCCTCCACCGCCAAGGGTGCCAACCCCGAGTATATCCTCAACCACCTGCTGCGGGAGAACGGTGTGGAGCCCGACCAGGTGGACATCCAGTGGATGACCCCCCAGGAGATCACCGCTCAGATCGCCTCCTCCGACGCCGGCATCTGCATGCTCCCCGTCCCCGCCGCCACCGCCCTGCTGATGAAGGACAGCGGCGTCCGGGAAGCCCTCTCCCTGTCCGATGAATGGGACAAGCTGGACCAGGGTGCCCTGCCCATGGGCTGTGTTGTCGCCCGCACCGGCTTTATTGAGGAGAATCCCGAACTGGTGGACGCCTTTGTGGATCTGTACGGCGACTCCATCTCCTTCATGTCCGACGAAAACAACAGCGCGGACGCCGCCGCCCTGGTGGCCAAGTACGGCATCACCGCCAACGAACAGATCGCCGCCAAGGCCATTCCCCAGTGCAACCTGACCTTCCTCACCGGCCCGGAGATGAAGGAGACCCTGGAGGGCTATTACCAGGTCCTGTTCCAGGCTGATCCCGCCTCCATCGGCGGTGCCATGCCCTACGATTCCTTCTACTATGGAGTGGCGTAAAACTGGAAAAAAACTGATCTCTGCCCTGCTGCCCCCGGCCTTCTGGCTGGGGGCTTGGCAGCTTTGCGCCTTTCTGGTGGACCTCCATGTCCGGGGCCGGGGCAACGAGCTGCTCCTCCCCTATCCCGCCACGGTCCTGTCCGCCCTGGTCCGGCTGGCCGGCACCCCTGCTTTTTGGGGGACTGTCCTGGCCACCCTGGGCCGCATCCTGGCCGGCATGGTGTTGGGCACAGCGCTGGGCGGGCTGCTGGCCGCCCTCACCTTTCTCTCCCACTGGGCGGACCGCCTGCTCTCCCCCGCCATCCGGGTCATCCGGGCCACTCCGGTGGTCTCCTTCATTCTGCTGATCCTGCTGTGGACCGGCCGGGACCGGGTCCCCGTGGTGATCTCCGCGCTCATGGTCCTGCCTGTGATATGGGGCAACCTCTCCAGGGGCCTGGGCGAGACCGACCCCCAGCTGTTGGAGATGGCCCGCGCTTACCGGTTCTCCGCCTTCCAAACCGTCAAACTGATCTACCTGCCCTCCCTGCGGCCCTATTTCCTCTCCGCGGTCACCACCGCCATGGGGCTGGCCTGGAAATCCGGCGTAGCGGCCGAGGTCCTGTGCCTGCCCCGCCCCTCCGTCGGCACGCAGATCTACAATGCCAAGCTCTATCTGGAGGTTCCCGACCTGTTCGCCTGGACGGTGGTGGTGGTCGCCCTGTCTCTGGTGCTGGAACGGCTGCTGCGCACCCTGCTTCGTTCCCGGAAAGGAGGGGTCAGCCATGAGTGAGATTCGTCTGGACCACGTCTCCTTCCGGTACGGCCCAAAAGAGATCCTATCCGATTTCTCCCTCACCCTCCCCGGCTCCGGGGTCACCGTCCTCCGGGGGCCGTCGGGCTGCGGCAAGACTACCCTGCTCCGGCTGCTGGCCGGGTTGGAACGCCCTGCCTCCGGCCGGATCACCGGCGTCTCCCCCGGGGAGACCGCCTTCCTCTTCCAGGAAAACCGGCTGCTGCCCTGGCGGACGGTGGAACAGCACCTGACCGATGTACTGCCCCGGGACCGCCGGAGGGAAGCGGAAGGGTGGCTGGCCCTTACTGAGCTCACCGGGGAGGAAAATACCTACCCCGACGCCCTGTCCGGCGGCATGGAGCGCCGGCTGGCTCTGGCCCGGTGCCTGGCTCTGGGCGGGGCCCTCTACCTGCTGGACGAGCCCTTCGCCGGAGTGGACCCCCAGCGGGCCGCCCGGATCATGGAGGGCCTGAAGCGGCTGCCCGTCCCGGTCCTTCTCACCAGCCACGAAAGCAATATTCTCTCCCTGGCCCACCGGGTGGTGGACCTGGAGGGACCGCCCCTACGGCTTTTGGGCGAAATAAAAGAGCCATAAAGAATCCCCTGACCTTCCGGAAGGTCAGGGGATTTTCTTTCCTATTGTTATTCCAGTTTGTCCCAAATCAGGACCTGCCCCGCTCCCAATGAGGCGGGCACGTCGATGAGCCGCTGATTCGCCGATCCCCGGAACCGGAGGGACAGTTCCTTCTGCTCCAGGACAAAGGGGCCGTCCACCAACACGTCCAGCAGGCCCAGCAAGGTCCGGCTGTGGGCCCCCACCTTTCCGGCGGCCAAGTCCTCAAAGAGGTAACCGGAGTAGCACCAGACGTCCTTCTCCGGGAACCGTTCCCGCACCCGGCGGACCAGTTCCAGCACTGCCCCCTGGTTCTGGGGCTCAAATGGCTCTCCCCCCAGAATGGACAGACCATGGATATAGGACTTGGACAGGTGACCCAAGATCTCCTGGATCTGCGCCTCTCCAAAGGGTTGGCCGTAGTCAAAGTCCCAGGTCTCCGGGTTGAAGCACTCCTTGCAGTGGTGGGTACAGCCGGAGACGAAGATGGAGACCCGAACCCCCGGGCCGTTGGCCACATCGATGGGCCGGATGTCGGCGTAATTCATGGAAACACTTCCTCATTTGTACGGCGGGACCATGTTCCGCCGGGGTCAGCTCTTCCGGTGAGCCTCCAGGGTCTTTTTCAGCCGGGGCAGCGCCGCCTCGATGTAGCGGGTGGGGCAGGCCAGGTTCCAGCGCTCGAAGCCCTCGCCCGCCTCGCCGAAGATGTAGCCGTCATCCATAAACAGCCAGGCTTCCTTCTTCAGCAGCTCGGCCAGTTCCCGGCATTCAATGCCATAGGCGCTCAGGTCCATCCACAGCAGGTAGGTGCCCTCCAGCGTGGTGATGGAGATCTCCGGCAGTTCCTTGGCGCAGAAATCGATGATCGTCTTGGCGTTGCGGATGATGACTTCCATGCACTGCCGGTGCCACTCCTGCCCCTGGGTGTAGACGATCCGGCTGGCCTCATAGCCCAGAATGTTGCACTTGGGGTTGATCTCCAGCTTCATCTGGTTGGCCTTGAAGGCCTTGCGTCTCTCCTCGTCGGGGATGATGATGGCCGAGGTCTGGAGGCCCGCCAGATTGAAGGTCTTGGTGGCGGCCACACACACCATACAGTTCTTGGCAAAGGCATCATTGAGAGAAGCGAAGGGGATATGATGGTAACCGGGCATGATAATATCGCCGTGAATCTCGTCGGAGCAGACGAAAATACCGTGCTCCAGGCAGATATTGCCGATCTTGGTCAACTCTTCCTCGGTAAACACCCGGCCCGTGGGATTCTGGGGGTTGCACAGGATCATCAGCTTCACATTGGGACGGGCGGCCTTGGCCTCAAAATCGGCAAAGTCGATCTCATAGCGGCTGCCCTTGCGGACCAAGAAACTCTCCACCAGTTCCCGGCCATTGGCCGTGACGGCGTTGTACATAGGGTAGTAGGTGGGGCTGAGCATCAGCACGCCGTCGCCGGGCTGTGTATACGTCTGGACCGCGCCGTGGAAGGCATTGACGATGCCCGGCGTGCACAGAATCGTTTCGGGCTTCACCTCCCAGCCGTGCTGGGATTTCTGCCAGCCGCACACGGCGTCCTTATATTCCGGGGTGGGATTGGCGTAGCCCAGGGGGTACCGCTCCATGTAGCTTTTCAGCCCCTCCAGCACCTCGGGGATCTGCACAAACTCCATATCCGCCACGGAGAAGGGGATCACGTCAGGACTGTCCACGCCGTACTGCTCCATCTCATCCCATTTCTTGGACCCCACATGCCGGCGGGGCTGTACCGTTTCAAAATCGTATTTCATCGTCTCAGCTCCTTACATTCTATTTTATCACAGCCCGGGAGGCGCTCACAGGTGCAGCACCCGGGACTTGATCTCCTTGGTCTTGCCCACGTTCCAGTAATTCTCGCCCAGGTAGCCGCAGGTACGGCGGGTGACGTTCATCTTGGAGCGGTCCTTGTTGTGGCAGGCGGGGCACTCCCACTGGTTGTCATCGTTGATGATGATCTCTCCGTCGAACCCGCACACCTGGCAGTAGTCGCTCTTGGTATTGAACTCAGCGTACTGGATGTTGTCGTAGATGAACCGGACCACCTCTTTCAGCGCCTCCAGATTGTTGCGCATGTTGGGGATCTCCACATAGGAGATGCAGCCGCCGGTGGAGATCTTCTGGAACTGGCTCTCGAAGGTGAACTTCTCAAAGGCGTCGATATGCTCCCGCACATCCACATGGTAGGAGTTGGTATAGTAGCCCTTGTCCGTGACGTCGGGAATGGTGCCGAAGCGCTCTTTATCGATGCGGGCGAAGCGGTAGCACAGGGACTCGGCGGGGGTGCCGTAGAGGGCGAAGCCGATGTTGGTTTCCTTCTTCCAGTCGTCGCAGGCCTTGCGCAGGCGGTTCATCACCTTCAGCGCGAACTCAGCGCCCTCGGGCTGGGTGTGGGAGCAGCCCTTCATCAGCTTGGTCACCTCATACAGGCCGATATAGCCCAGAGAGATGGAGGAGTAGCCGCCGTAGAGCAGGGGCTCGATGGGGGCGCCCTTGGGCAGGCGGGCGATGGCGCCGTACTGCCAGTGGATGGGGCTGGAGTCGGACTTCACGTTTTTCAGGGCGTTGTGGCGGCACATCAGGGCCTCGAAGCACAGCTGGAGGCGCTCCTCCAGGATCTCCCAGAACTTCTCCTCATCCCCCCGGGCCAGGATACCGATCTGGGGCAGGTTCAGGGAGACCACGCCCTGGTTGAAGCGGCCCTCGAACTTGTAGTTGCCGTTCTCATCCTTCCAGGGAGCCAGGAAGGAGCGGCAGCCCATGGGGGAGAACACGTTGCCCTCGTAATTCTCCCGCATCTTCTTGGCGGAGATATAGTCGGGATACATCCGCTTAGCGGAGCACTTGACGGCCAGCTCGGTGATATAGTCGTACTTGCCGCCCTTGAGGCAGTTGTGCTCGTCCAGAACGTAGACCAGCTTGGGGAAGGCGGGGGTGATATAGACGCCCTTCTCGTTCTTGATGCCCTCCAGCCGCTGGCGCAGCACCTCCTCCACGATCATGGCGTTCTCCTCCAGGTAGGGGTCGTCCTCCTGGAGATTGAGGAACAGGGTGACGAAAGGAGACTGGCCGTTGGTGGTCATGAGGGTATTGATCTGATACTGTATGGTCTGGACCCCGGATTTCAGCTCGTCCCGCAGACGGTCGTTGACCAGCCGCTCCACCGTGGCCTCGTCAGCCTGGCCGGCACATTCATAGGCGATGTGCTTGCGGAATTTTTCCTTGCTCCGGCGCAGATACTTGCCCAGGTGGCGCAGGTCCACCGACTGGCCGCCGTACTGGTTGGAGGCCACGCAGGCGATGATCTGAGTCATGACGGTGCAGGCCACCTGAAAACTCTTGGGAGACTCGATGAGCTTGCCGTTCATGACGGTGCCGTTGTCCAGCATGTCCCCGATGTTGATGAGGCAGCAGTTGAAGATGGGCTGGACGAAATAGTCGGCGTCGTGGAAGTGGATGGTGCCTTCGTCGTGGGCCTTGGAGATCTTTTCGGGCAGGAGGATGCGCCGGGTCAGGTCCCGGCTCACCTCGCCGGCGATGTAGTCCCGCTGGGTGGCGGCAATCATGGTGTTCTTATTGGAATTCTCCTCTGCCAACTCCTGGTTCTCGTTGCGCAGCAGGGAAAGAATGGACTCGTCGGTGGTGTTGGCCTTCCGGACCAGGGCCCGGTTATAGCGGTAGATGATATAGGTCTTGGCCAGGTGGAACTTGTTCTCCGCCACCAGTCCCTGCTCCACCAGGTCCTGGATGTCCTCCACCAGCATCCGGGGGCGCTTCATCCCCTCGATGCGGTCGATGATGACGTCGATGCGGTCCCGGGCCAGCCGGTCCTCCTGGGGGACCTCCGCGTTTGCTTTTTCAATGGCGGTGACGATCTTGCTCCTGTCGTAATCCACGATGGTACCGTCTCGTTTGATGACCTTCATTGCATGATCTCCTTCCTTCGGGGTACACTTTATCTTTCACCGGCAAAATCCGCCGGAACACGTCAC
Source organism: Pseudoflavonifractor phocaeensis (assembly GCF_021531815.1). GTDB lineage: Bacteria > Bacillota > Clostridia > Oscillospirales > Oscillospiraceae > Lawsonibacter > Lawsonibacter phocaeensis_A. The sequence continues at coordinate 42,853 of NZ_JADYUM010000002.1, read as the reverse complement.
GATTGAGTATAGCACACCGGAAGCGGTTTGTCTATGGTATATCTCCACAAGATATTGTGTTCTTTTTTGTAGACTAGAATTTCTGCCACAATATTATGTCCCCCTATTTTCGTATTGATTCCGGACGGATTTCGCCGCTTCCCTTGGGTTTTTCCCCCTTCCGGTTGCTCTTTGGGACAAAGTATGCTATACTTCCAATTACATTTCATCCAGACCGTCCGGGACTGCCCGGACCGGACAGGGAGGGTTCCGTCAATGTGTGCTCGCGTTGCCGTCGCCATGAGCGGCGGCGTGGACAGTTCCGCCGCCGCCTTTCTGTTAAAGGAGGCCGGTCACGACCTGATCGGTGTCACCATGAAGCTCTTTGACAACGGCGACGCGGGGGTCTCGGGAGAGAGCGCCTGCTGCTCCCTGGACGACGCCGAGGACGCCCGGGCGGTGGCCCGGCTGTTGGGCTTTCCCCACTATGTGTTCAATTTCTCCCGCCCCTTCCGCACCCAGGTCATGGACCGCTTTGCCTGCGCCTACGAGCGTGGGGAGACCCCCAACCCCTGCATCGACTGCAACAAGTATCTGAAATTCGGCTCCTTGCTCCAGCGGGCCCGGGAACTGGACCGGGACTATGTGGCCACCGGCCACTACGTCCGGCTGGAGCACGACCAGGGGTCGGGCCGCTGGCTGCTGTGGAAAGCCCTCCACCCGGAGAAGGACCAGAGCTATGTGCTGTACAATCTGACCCAGGATCAGCTTGCCCACAGCCTCTTTCCTCTGGGCGGGCTGTCCAAGCCGGAGATCCGGGCCATCGCCGAGGAGCAGGGCCTCATCAACGCCCGCAAACGGGAGAGCCAGGACATCTGCTTCGTCCCTGACGGGGACTACGCCGCCTTTATCCGCCGTCACACCGGCCGTGACTACCCCTCCGGTCCCTTCCTGGACCAGAGCGGCCGGGTCCTGGGCGCCCACACCGGCATTGTGGACTACACCGTGGGCCAGCGCCGGGGGCTGGGGGTATCCTCCAACCAGGGGCGGCTCTATGTCAAGGAGGTCCGGCCCCAGGACAATACGGTGGTCCTCTCAGACAACGCCAGCCTGTTTGCCCGCACCCTCACAGCGGACCGGCTGAACCTGATCCCCATGGACCGGCTGGACACCCCCCTGCGCCTGCGGGCCAAGATCCGCTACCGCATGGCGGAACAGCCCTGCACCGTGGAACAGACCGGCCCGGACCAGGTCCGGGTGGTCTTTGACCAGCCTCAGCGCGCCATCACCCCCGGCCAGGCCGTGGTTTTCTACGACGGCGACCTGATGGTGGGCGGCGCCACCATTTTGAAAGGAGAATCCTGACCCATGAGCCGAAAGAAGTATAAGAAACGCCACTCCCACTCCACCATGGAAGCCAAGCGTCAGGCCGCCCAGGCCAAGCTGGCCGACGAGAAGGACCGGGCCCGGAAGCGGATGGACCCCACCGCCCGGAACCTACTGCTGGGCGACCTGGTCTTCCTTGCCATCTGCCAGCTGCTTTACAGCAACGGCAGCATCTCCAATGAGATCTCCTCCGCGTGCAGCATTTTTGGCCTGATCATCCTGGTCATCGCCCTCTGGTTCCAGTTTGGGAAAAGGAAGGACGGAGAAGGCCCCTCCGGCAATTGGCCCAGTTGAATTCTGTGACAGAGACGGCTCCTTCCGCACCTTTCAGGGCGGATGCCGGAGAGCCGTCTCTTTTTTATGCCGAAAACCCGGCCCGTCAGGGGGAAATCCCCTCCGGTTGCTTGATTTTTCTCCCGAACTGGTATATGATATGGGCTGTTGAGTCCACCATTTCCCTTTTTGACGAAGGAGAATTTCCATATCATGCGAAAAGATCTGATTTTACCCAGCCTCGCCCTGGGGGCGGGCGTGCTGGGCTTTGGACTGCGGCGCTGGCAGTGGGCCTCCGGCTACGACCCGGATACCCAGCTCTTCACCTCCGGCCACCCCGCCGCCCTTCTCCTCCTGTTGCTGGCCGCGGGACTGGCTCTGGCCGCCCTGTTTCTCCTCCGGGGAATCGAAATACCGGAGGACTCCCCCCTGCCCTTCCGCTGTCCCTCCCCCGTCTACATGTCCCTGATGGCCGCCTCCGCCCTTCTCCTGCTGGGCAGCGGCGTGCTGGGCCTTCTGTCCGGGATGGAGGAGCTGGCCCTCTGGCGGATCGATCCGGAGTCCCATCTGCTCACCTACCCCGTGTCGGTGATGCTGTGCGCCCTGCTGGCCTTTGCCGCTGGCCTTTCCAACCTGATGCTGGGCAAAGGCGCTTACCGGGGAAACGCCCCCCAGGTCTGTTCCCTGCTTGCCCTGTTTCCTCCTATGACCGCCCTGGTGTGGCTGTTTTCCACCCACCTGGCCCACGGCACCGACCCCATTCTGATGAACTACGGCTTCTCTCTGGCTGCGGCCATCTTCCTGATGCTGGCCCACTATGACGCCGCCGCCGCCTTCCACGACCGGCCCCATCCCTTCCGCGGTGCCTTCTGCGCCCTGCTGGGGATCTTTTGCGGGCTGGTCTCCCTGGCCGACGGTCTCCCCCCCTTCCAGGCCGTTCTGACCGCCGCTTTTATCCTGTCCGCCCTGGCAGGGCTGTGGTCTCTGCTGCGGACCGCCTTTGGTCCCCCCTGGCCCAAGCGGCTGCTGGAGGCGCGAATGCCCCTTGGGGCGCAGGATGAAGAGGATGACGAGCCGGTCTGACGGCCTCAACAAAAACGATTACTACCAAGGGAGAGTTTTAATATGGAAAAGAAACGCTTTTATATCACCACCCCCATCTACTACCCCAGCGACAAGCTGCACATCGGCCACACCTACTGCACCGTGGCCACTGACGCCATGGCCCGCTACAAGCGGCTCCAGGGCTGTGACGTGCTCTTTCTGACCGGCACCGACGAGCACGGCCAGAAGATCGAGGACAAGGCCAAGGAGGCCGGCGTCACCCCCAAGGAGTTTGTGGACCGCATCGTGGAGGGCCCCCAGGGCGTCAAGGACCTGTGGAAGCTGATGAATATCTCCAACGACCGGTTCATCCGCACCACCGACGACTATCACGTCTCCGCCATTCAGAAGATTTTCAAGAAGATGTACGAGAACGGGGACATCTACAAGGGCAAGTATGTGGGCAAATACTGCAAGCCCTGCGAGTCCTTCTGGACGGAGAGCCAGCTGGTGGACGGCAAGTGTCCCGACTGCGGCCGGGAGGTCCAGGACGCGGAGGAGGAGGCCTACTTCTTCCGTCTCAGCAAGTACGCCGACAAGGTCCAGCACCTGCTGGAGGACACCGACTTTTTGGAGCCCCGCTCCCGGGTCAACGAGATGGTGAACAACTTCATCAAGCCCGGTCTGGAGGACCTGTGCGTCAGCCGCACCTCCTTCACCTGGGGCGTGCCCGTGGACTTCGATCCCGGCCACGTGGTCTATGTGTGGGTGGACGCCCTGTTCAACTACACCACCGCCCTGGGCTTCCTCAACGACAAGTACGACGACTATGAGAAGTTCTGGCCCGCCGACGTCCACTTTGTGGGCAAGGAGATCGTCCGGTTCCACTCCATCATTTGGCCCGCCATGCTCATGAGCATGGGAATGCCCCTGCCCAAGAAGGTGTTCGGCCACGGCTGGCTGCTGCTGGACGGCGGCAAGATGTCCAAGTCCAAGGGCAACGTGGTGGACCCCTACCTGCTGGCCCAGCGCTTCGGTGTGGACGCCCTGCGGTTCTTCCTGCTTCGCACCTTCCCCTTCGGCTCCGACGGCAACTTCTCCAACGAGGCCCTGATCAACACCATCAACGTGGACCTGGCCAACGACCTGGGCAACCTGCTCAGCCGCACCGTGTCCATGGTGGGCAAGTACTTCGGCGGCACCCTGCCCGAGGCTCAGACTGAGGACACCGGGAAGGACGCCGAGCTGGTGGAGCTGATTTCCTCCCTCCGGGGCCGCTACGAGGAGCAGATGGAGAAGTTCGCCTTCCAGAACGCCCTCAGCGAGATCTTCAAGGTCATCGACCGGGCCAACAAGTATATTGACGAGAACGCCCCCTGGGTGCTGGCCAAGGACATGGAGGCCAACGGCTCCCGTCTGGCCCGGGTCATGTACAACCTGCTGGAGGCCCTGCGGGTGTGCGGCATCCTGCTGACCCCCTTCATCCCCGACTCCGCCGCCGAGGTATTGAACCAGATCGGCGCCTGCGAAGGCTGCCGCACCTGGGAGAGCGCCGGGGTGTACGGTTCCCTGCGGAAGGACGTCACCGTCCAGCGGGGCAAGAACCTGTTCCCCCGCATCGACATGGAAAAGGAGCTGGCCGCGCTGGAGGAGATCGCCGCCCAGGCCAAGAAGGCCGCCCTCCCCGCCCTGGAGCTGGAGCCTCAGCTCACTGAGAAAGTGGACTTTGACACCTTCTGCAAGAGCGACTTCCGGGCCGTCAAAGTCAAGGCCTGCGAGAACGTGAAAAAGAGCGAGAAGCTGCTCAAGTTCACCCTGGACGACGGCACCGGCACCGACCGCCAGATCCTCTCCGGCATCGCCAAGTGGTACAAGCCTGAGGAGCTGGTGGGCAAGACCCTGATGGCCATCGTCAACCTGCCTCCCCGGAAGATGATGGGGCACGAGTCCAACGGCATGCTCATCTCCGCCGTCCACACCGAAAAGGGCGAGGAGAAGCTGAACCTGCTGATCCTGGACGACAAGATTCCCGCCGGGGCCAAGATGTGCTGAGTTCTGGGTTTTGATAAACTATGTTTAGACCGGCAGGGCCGGGGCATTGCCCCGGCCCTGCTGCTATTCAAACCGTTTGATGATTTGCGTTACAATTCTCTTATAATCGTCATCCCAATACTCAATCAGGCAGTCCAGCCACGAAAAGACATAGAAATTTTTCATAAATGGCGCGTCCCGGTGAACCGTTAGCAGGACAAAAATGATCTCATAAAGGGACTCCTGCGCCAAATGCCGGATGATCCGCCGCATCATATCCAAATTCATATGTTCCTCCCCAGGCGTACATATCAAATACCACCACCCCGGATATTGTTTGATCCACTCTAACAGTCTTACAGCACCTTTTTTCTGTATGTCTGAAACAGCCATTTCCTCTTTCTCCCTTTTTCCCGTATTTCATCTTCTCAGCACAGGATAACCCACCACCCCCCATATGACAATTCTCCTCTTTCCATATATACTGATACTCATATATACTGTTTTCAGCCCGTAAAACAAAATTCTCTCCGTTCTCCTTTTCGCCTCATCCCCCTTTCTTTTTCCCGAGAGATATGGTACAATACAAGCTGATTTCGTCTGTAAAGGTCAGGTAATGCTCTGTGAACAATATTGTTTTGATCGGTATGCCGGGTTCCGGCAAAAGCACGGTAGGGGTCCTGCTGGCCAAGGCCCTGGGTTACGGTTTCCTGGATGTGGACCTGGTGATTCAGCGCCAGGAGAGGGCTCTCCTCCAGGAAATCCTGGATACCCGGGGCGTGGACGCCTTCCTGGACGCCGAGGAGAAGGCCGTGTGCTCGGTGCAGTGCCATGAGCATGTTGTCGCCCCCGGGGGCAGCGCGGTCTGCCGGGAGAAGGCCGCCCTTCACCTGAAGTCCCTGGGGCCTGTGGTCTACCTGAAGGTCCCCCTGGAGGAGCTCCAGCAGCGCATCCAGAACCTGTCCACCCGGGGCATCGCCATGAAGCCCGGCCAGACTCTGGCCGATGTGATGGCTTACCGCGCCCCCCTTTACGACAAATACGCCGACCTGGTCATTGACTGCGGCGGGGGCCAGACCCTGGCCCAGACCGCCCAGCAGGTGCTGGAACGCCTGCGCAAACTGGACCGGCAATCCTAACCCCAGCCCGCGGGGAACTTGCGGGCCGGACCGGGCGGAAACCACGTCCGCTCCGAATGAAACAAAGGAAGTATCCCATGACATTTCGTGAACTGGGGCTGTGCGCCCCCATCCTGACTGCCCTGGAGGAGCAGGGCTATCAAAAACCGTCCCCCATTCAAACCAAAGCCATTCCCCCCGCCCTGGCGGGCCGCGACGTGCTGGGCTGCGCCCAGACAGGCACCGGCAAGACCTGCGCCTTCGCCGCCCCCATTTTACAGCGGCTGGAGGGGTCCACCCCGCCCGGCCGGCCCATCCGGGCTCTGATCCTCACCCCCACCCGGGAGCTGGCCATCCAGATCGGCGAGAGCTTCGCCGCCTACGGCAAGTATCTTCACCTGCGTCACACCGTCATTTTCGGCGGCGTGGGCCAGAATCCCCAGGTGGACGCCCTGAAACGGGGGGTGGACATTCTCATTGCCACCCCCGGCCGGCTCATGGACCTCCATGACCAGGGCTTCGTCTCTCTGGACAAGCTGGAGATCTTCGTGCTGGACGAGGCCGACCGGATGCTGGACATGGGCTTCATCCACGACGTGAAGAAGATCCTCAAGTGGCTGCCCCGGCAGAAGCAGACCATGCTGTTCTCCGCCACCATGCCCCCGGAGATCGCCGACCTGGTGAACTCCCTGCTCCGTGACCCCGCCCGGGTGGCGGTGGACCCGGTGTCCTCCCCGGTGGAGGCCATCCGGCAGTCCGTCTACCTGGTGGACAAGGCCAACAAGACCCGGCTGCTGGCCCATCTGATCCGCACTTTGCACGTGAAAAACGCCCTGGTCTTTACCCGGACCAAGCACGGAGCCAACAAGGTGGCCCGTGACCTGGAAAAGGAGGGCATCTCCGCCGCCGCCATCCACGGCAACAAGAGCCAGACCGCCCGGCAGCAGGCCCTGTCCGATTTCAAGGCCGGAATGATCCAATGCCTGGTGGCCACCGACATTGCCGCCCGCGGGCTGGACATTGAGGAGTTGTCCCACGTCTTCAACTACAACCTGCCCGAGGTCCCCGAGACCTACGTCCACCGCATCGGCCGCACCGGCCGGGCGGGCCGTGGCGGACAGGCCATCGCCTTCTGCGATTTCTCCGAGCAGCCCCTGCTCAAGGACATCGAAAAGCTCATTGGCCGCAAGGTCCCCCTGGTGGAGGCCCACCCCTACCCCATGGAAGTCTTCGAGGCCCCCAAGCGGGACAAGCACGGCAAGATCATCAACGAGGAGGACGCCGAGGCCCGGGCCGCCGCCCGGGAGCTGCGCCGCCAGCGGGACGAGGCCCAGAAGGCCGCCGCCCGGGAAAAGCGGCTGGAGGAACAGGCGAAGGAGGCCCAGGCCCTCCAGGCCCTGGAGGAGAAAGAGCCCGCCCCCGCCAAGTCCCGCCGCCGCAGGAAGAAAAAATCCGCCGTCCCCGAGGCCGCGCCTGCGCCGGAGGCGGAGATCCCCTTCGATCCCCTGCCCAGCCGCCCCAGGCTGACCCGGCCGGGCACCTTGATGGACACCGGAGACTCCATGCCCCGCACGGAATTCCACCGGCCCAATCCCCTGGACAGCGACGTGATCATGGACGCCACCGCCCGGCTGCTGGCTCCCCGGAAGTCTACCCTCACCACTGCCCGGCCCGTTTTGACCGAGGAACCGCCCCGCGCCTCCTCCCGGAAACGGAAGAAAAAGCCGACGGCCCAGGCGGCCCCGGTTTCCCAGCCCGTCCCCGCTGAACCTTCCGTCCAGGCCGCTCCCAGCCGCAAGCGGAAAAAGAAGGGGACAAAAAAGGCGGAGCCCACCCCCGAGCAGCGCCGGTTGGTCCCCGCTGAACCCCGGAAGAAGCAGGGCCGGAACCGGAACGCACGCCGCGGGATGCCCCCGGAGCCCCACAGGACCCAGCCCAAGGACTCCACGGAGCAGCCCAGCCTGATGAAGCCCTATTATCTGGACATCGGGCACTGAATCTGTTTTATTCCCCGGCCTCCGGCCGGGTATCGATCTGCGAGAAAAATTAAGATATATGGAGGATGCAAACATGGATTATCAGGCATTGTATCAGCAGAAGCTGACCACCGCCGCTGAGGCGGTCAAGGTGGTCAAGTCCGGCGACTGGGTGGACTACGGCTGGTGTACCAACCACCCCGTGGCTCTGGACAAGGCCCTGGCCGACCGGAAGGACGAGCTGCATGACGTGAAAATCCGGGGCGGCGTCACCATGTGGATGCCCGAGATCGCCAAGGCCGAGGACGCCGGCGACCACTTCACCTGGCACTCCTGGCACTGCAGCGGCATCGACCGCAAGATCATCTCCAAGGGCATGGGCTTCTTCTCCCCCATGCGCTACTCCGAGCTGCCCCGGTTCTACCGGGAGAACGTCAATGTGGACGTGGCCATGATCCAGGTCACCCCCATGGACAAGCACGGCAACTTCAGCTACGCGTTGGCCTGCTCCCATCTGGCCGACATGCTGGAGCGGGCCAAGGTGGTCATCCTGGAGGTCAATGAGAACCTGCCCTGGGTCTACGGCCTGACCGGCTGCGAGATCAACATTCAGGACGTGGACTACGTGGTAGAGGGCGACAATCCCCCCGTGGCCCAGCTGGGCGGCGGCGGCGCCCCCACCGAGGTGGACAAGGCCGTGGCCAACCTGGTGGTGCCCATGATCCCCAACGGCGCCTGCCTGCAGCTGGGCATCGGCGGCATGCCCAACACCATCGGCTCCATGATCGCCCAGTCCGACCTGAAGGACCTGTCTGTCCACACCGAGATGTACGTGGACGGCTTCGTGGACATGGCCATGGCCGGTAAGATCACCGGTAAGCACAAGAATCTGGACAAGGGCCGCCAGGTCTTCGCCTTCGCCGCCGGCTCCCAGAAGCTGTATGACTACATGGACCGGAACCCCGACGTCATGGGCGCACCCGTGGACTACACCAACGACGTCCATGTCATCAGCCAGATCGACAACTTCATCTCCATCAACAACGCCATCGACATGGACCTGTTCGGCCAGGTCAACGCCGAGTCCGCCGGAACCAAACACATCTCCGGCACCGGCGGCCAGCTGGACTTCGCCATGGGTGCCTACCTGTCCAAGGGCGGCAAGAGCTTCATCTGCATGTCCTCCACCGTCACCGGCAAGGACGGCTCCGTCAAGAGCCGCATCGTCCCCACCCTGACCCCCGGCGCCATCGCCACCGACCCCCGGTCCTGCGTCCACTACATCGTCACCGAGTACGGCATGGTCAACCTGAAGGGCCTGTCCACCTGGGAGCGGGCCGAGCAGCTCATCAACATCGCCCACCCCGATTTCCGGGAGCAGCTCATCGCCGACGCCGAGAAGATGCACATCTGGCGTCGCTCCAATAAGTAATACTCACATCAGAAAATCCCCTCCGTTTTAAAAACGGAGGGGATTTTTGAATGCTTTCTATTTGTTCGGCGGGGGACAAGTCCCCGCCCTGCCGACCATTCACTGTCAGTCCAGCAGCTCCCACAGGAAGTTCTCCTGTTTCAGACGGCTGCCCAGGGTGGTGCCCTCGGGCAGCAGGAACATGGTGATGGAATGGCGCTGGCCGTCGTCGGTCACCAGTTCGGCGTAGTCGCCGTTAATGGACTGGACGGTATAAAGAATGGGGTCCAAAAATATCCCTCCCCTCTGCTTCTTCTTTTGATAAAAGTCCGTTTTATTGGACAGTTCTTTTTGTATACTGAGGTCACTCAGATACGAAAGGAGCAAAACGCGATGGATTATGAAATGGTATGGGTACGGGGGCACATCGAGGTCTACGACTGGGCGGGGCGTTTCTGCTTCTCCGCCGACAACGAACGGGAGGCCCGGGAAGAGCTGGACCTAACCGCCTGAATAGTAACAAAAAATAGGAGGCCGATCTTATGTCGAAATATGTGGAACCAAAAACGGGGCTGCTGGCCGCTCTGTTCGCCGTCATCTTCCTGCCCTTCTCTATCCTCTTTGACCTGACCAAGCGTTACAAATGATGATAAAATCTCCGGTCCCGGCTGCGCCGGGACCGGAGATTTTATCAGGAATCAATAAAAGACCGGATACGCAGGTTGACCCCCAGTCCGGCGGCAATCTGTTTGCAGGTCTCGATCTCCTCGGGGCTCTTATCCTTGTCCACAATGGTCATGACCACGTGGGGCACATACTCCTTGGCCTCCTTTGCGAAGTCCAGCATGGCCTGATAGGCAGTCTCTCCCTGGATGGGATGGCACAGGGCCACATACTCCTCCGCCGTAATGGCGTTGAGGGAGATGGACACGGTGTCGATGCGGCCCTTCAGGTCGGGGCACACGTCCCGGCCCTGGATCAGGTTGGCGTGGCCGTTGGTGTTGATGCGCACCGGGGGCAGCTTATCCCCGAATTTCTCCTTCAGCCGGTCCACCAGCCAGAGAATGTCATCCATGCGGTAAGTGGGCTCGCCGTAGCCGCAGAAGACGATCTCCCGGTAGGCGGGGATGTCCCGGCTGAGGAAGCTGTCCAGGGCCTCCTGGCGGGTGGGCTCCCGCTCCAGCCAGAGGGAGTCCTCGGTGTAGATGGAGCCCTGGGCCTTGCCGTGGCGCAGGCAGAATTCACAGTTGCAGTTGCATTTGTTGGTCAGGTTGACGTACAGCGCGCCTTCATATTCATAGGTGATAGTCATGGGTATCTCTTCCTTTCAGCCGTCAATTCCAAAAAACCGTTTGCCGTTCTCCAGGGTGATCCGGGCCACCTCTTCCGGGTCCATTCCCTTCACCCGGGCGATGGTCTCGGCCACCAGGTGGACATGGCCCGAGTCGTTCCGCTTGCCCCGGAAGGGCTCGGGGGTCAGGTAGGGGGAGTCGGTCTCGATCATGATTCGGTCCATGGGCAGCCAGTCGATGACCTCCAGGGACTTTCGGGCGTTTTTATAGGTCACCACCCCGGTGAAGGAGAGCATCCAGCCCAGCTTCACCAGCACCTTGGCGTCCTCCAGACTGCCGGAGTAACAGTGGTACACGCCCCTGACCTTGGGATGGCACTTCACGACCTCCAGGCAGTCCTGGTGGGCCTCCCGGTCATGGATGATCACAGGGAGGGACAACTCCTCCGCCAGCTCCATCTGGGTATGGAACACCTGCTTCTGGAAATCCCGGGGCGGGTTGTCCTTCCAGTAGTAGTCCAGGCCGATCTCCCCGACGGCCCGCACCTTGGGGTGGGCCGCCAAGGCCCGCAGTTCCTCCACGGTGTGCCCGTCAAAGCCCTCGCAGTCGGAGGGGTGGACCCCCACGGCGGCGTAGACATAGGGAAATTGCTCCGCCAGGGAGACGGCGGTCCGGGAGCTGTCCAGATCGCAGCCGGGATTTAAGATCAACTCCACGCCCTTTTCCGGCATGGAGGCCAACACCTCCATCCGGTCACCGTTGAAGGCCCCGGAGTCATAGTGGGCGTGGGTATCAAATACGCGCATGAAATTCACCTCTTGTTTGCGGCTGGTCCATATCATAATGCCTACGGAACAAACCCGGTTCTTTTGATGAAATAGTGCGGCAGCCGCGCAGATCAGCCGAAAAGCAGTTTGTTCAGCAGACATTATCATACCCCAGCCCGGAGCAAAAAGCAAGGGGAAGGACTCTCCCTTCCCCCTCTTTCATAATTCCATCCAGACGTAGTAAGCGCTGCCCTCGGTGTACTGACTGGCGTTCTCTCCGTCGGCATACAGTTCCTGAAAGACCAGCGCCGCCCGGGACACCCCTTGGGGCACCTCAAAGACCAGCAGGCCCTCCCGCTGTCCGCCTTTCTCCAGGGTATACTCGTCCAGGAATTGGTCCTGGGTGTACTGGGGCAGGGTGTAGGCCCCCTCCATTTCCCCCGAAGAACCGGCATCCTCCCCTGTGCTCTCCCACTGGAGAATGAAATCAGCCCAACCCATGGGCACATCCTCGTCAAAGGTGTTTTTGATGGTCAGATGACACACCGCCAGCCGGCACCCCTCCCGGGCCGTATAGCTGCCAAAGAAATCCGCCGTCTCCACCTGGTCCACCGTGAAGTCGAACCAATAGGTGGACACCTTATCTCCCACTTCAAACTGGTTCTTTTCCACGCCTGTCCCCGAGGAACAGCCCCCGATCAGCAATGCGGCTGCCAGACTCAGCACCAGCAGTATCTTTCTAATTCTCCGGAGCCTCACGGCGCATCCGCTCCCCTATCTATGATGTAAACCGATTATAGAATATCCTGTCGGGAAAAGCAAGGGGAGCGCAGCCAGTGATCAAGTTATGACTTTTAAATAAAAGTCGTCGCGAACGATACGAAGTCCGCAACGACGTGGAAAGCGTGAACACTTTCGAGGTGCAGGCTACCATTCCGCATCCAAACCCGAACCGGAATCCAGCGAAGCGAATCCGGTTCGGAAACGAGGAGCAGCAGAATGAGCGCACGATGAGTTTTTGATGCGGAGCATAAAAAAACTCGTCGCAAGCGATATGACGCTTGCGACGAGTTGGTGACCCAGCGGGGACTCGAACCCCGGACCCACGGCTTAAAAGGCAGTTGCTCTACCGACTGAGCTACTGAGTCAGATATTCAATTACGGAAAGCCGAAGGCGGCAGCCAAACCGCAATCCAGTAAAGCGATTGCGGTTTGGGGAGGCGGTGCGGCGGAATGAGTGCGCTTTGGCCGCCAGGGCAAAGCAGACGATATGCAGCCCGCACCAACGAAGTGGCAGGGATGGCTGGACTCGAACCAGCGAGTGAGGGAGTCAAAGTCCCTTGCCTTACCACTTGGCTACACCCCTGTATCTGCGGCGACAAGAGGACAGGCAAGGGCCGGAGCCGAAGCTCCGGCCCTCCCGCCTATAGATGTGGGGTGGGTAAAGGGACTCGAACCCTCGACACCCGGAACCACAATCCGGTGCTCTAACCAACTGAGCTACACCCACCATATGTTGTGAAATGAAAGGAGCCGCGCATCATAAGATGGCACGCCTGAAGGGACTCGAACCCCTGACCCACTGCTTAGAAGGCAGTTGCTCTATCCACCTGAGCTACAGGCGCATTTGGAGCGGGTGATGGGAATCGAACCCACGCGACCAGCTTGGAAGGCTGGGATTCTACCATTGAACTACACCCGCATGGACGGCGCGTTCCTCTCACATCAGCCACAACAGAATATCATACATTTACCTGTTTTGTCAATCCCTTTTTCTTGATTTCTGAATTTTTTCTTTTTCACAATAGCGAACTAAATTATTTCTCCGAAATACCGCCCGCTTTCCACCGGAAAGCGGGCGGTTGCAACTTTTTCCTTACCGCAAGGCCGCGTCGCAGAACCCACAGCAGTCCACTCCGCCGATCTTCTTCACCAGAGGGGGCAGATAGGGCTGGGTCTGGGTGATGCAGCGGGGGTTGGTGCAGACGGGCTTAGTGCCGATCTCCACCGGAGGCACCGTATCCCACCGGGGCTGGAGGGCCAAATGCTCCAGCAGGGCCATCCGGGCGAACATGCCGTACCGGGCCTGCTGGAAATAAGCCGCCCTGGGATCGTCGTCCACGTCCACTGTGATCTCGTCCACACGGGGCAGGGGGTGCATGACCAACATCTTCTCCTTGGCCCGGTCCAGCTTCCGCCGGGTCAGGATGTAAATGCCCTTGTTCCGTTCGTACTCCAGGGGGTCCACGAACCGCTCCCGCTGGATCCGGGTCATATACAGCACGTCCAGCTGGGGAATGACCGCCTCCAGGCCCGTGACCTCCGTAAAACGCATGTTGTTTTCCTTCATGAAGGTGCGCATATACTCAGGCACCGCCAGTTCCCGTGGGGAGATGAGGAAAAACTTAATGTCCTTGAACTTTGCCATGGCCTTGATGAGAGAGTGGACGGTGCGGCCGTTTTTCAGGTCGCCGCACAGGCCCAGAGACAGGCCGTCCACCCGGCCCAGCAACTTGGTCATGGTGGTCAGGTCGGCCATGGTCTGGGTGGGGTGCATGTGGCCACCGTCGCCGGCATTGATGACAGGCACGTTGGAGTACAGGGAGGCCGCCTTGGCCGCCCCCTCCCAGGGGGTGCGCATGACGATGACGTCCGCGTAACCCGACACCATCTTGATGGTGTCCTTTAGTGTCTCTCCCTTGGCCACCGAGGAGGAATTGGGATCGGCGAAGCCGAACACCGTTCCGCCCAACCGCAGCATGGCGGTCTGAAAAGAAAAATTGGTCCGGGTAGAGGGCTCGTAAAACAAAGACGCGGCCACCTTGCCCCGGCACACATCAATAAACTGTTCAGGGGCGTCTATGATCTGGCTGGCCCGGGCATAGAGCGCGTCCCACTCCTCCCGGGGCAGATCGCCAAAATCGATCAGGTGCCTCATCGCATCCCACTCCTCATTGATTTTTTCTCCGAAATATCCTATCACAAACCGGCCTGTTCCGCAAGGCACGTCGGGAACTTTTCCACTTTTCCCCGAAACGCCCCTGGGATTAACCCTTGAGATTGGTAAATTGGTTTCAATGGCTAAAATTTGGCCGCATGAAATCCCCTCATTTCCGCTACCCTAAGGTTGGAAATGGAGGGTCCGTTTTGATCTGGTTTTGGAGTTTTACGGTTTACAGCTTTTTAGGGTTTCTGCTGGAAATATCCTTTGCCCGGGCCACCGGAGGACGGCCCGACCGGAAGTGTCTGCTGGTGCTGCCCCTGTGTCCGGTATACGGTCTGGGGGCCTGCGCCATCCTGCTGCTCGCCCCCCGCGCGGCCCCCCATCCCCTTGTCCTCTTTCTGTGGGGAACTCTGGCCGCCACGGCGGCAGAATACCTGATGGCGCTCTTTTATGAGGAGGGGCTGGGGGTGTCCTTCTGGGACTACCGGGGCCTGCCCGGCAGCATACAGGGGCGGGTGTGCCTGCCCTTTTCCCTGGCCTGGGGATTGCTCACCCTCCCCCTGGTCTACTGGGTCCACCCCGCCCTGTCTCCCCTGCTCCGGGCCATTCCCGGCCCTGTCAGTTGGATGGCCCTGACCACTGTGCTGGCCGACAGGCTGCTGTCCGTCCTCCTCCTGAAACGCACCAGAGACCGGGACTGTTTAAAGTGGTACGCCTTCTGAGTGCAAAAAACGGCCGCCGGAAAAATACCGGCGGTCGTTTTTATTCGCTGTATTACTCCTCGTAGTCGTCGTACTCGGAAGCGCAGGCCTTGCGCTGGAGCTTTTCCTTGGCGCAGTCGCCCAATTCAGTCAGTTTATCCCAGTAAGCGATAATGGCACAGACGGCCGCGGCGGCTCCCAGAGACAGAGCCACGATCTTCAGTACAAAACGAGCCACTTTCATATCCATGTTTCCTCCTTTGATGTGGACTGCTGCCTTTAGTGTACATGAAAGGAGAAAAAATTACAATCACTTTTACAAATTTAATCCGGGTGTCCTCCATTTTTCTCCGGGCACAGGGCGGTGTACAAGCCCCCGTTCTCCGGCTGAACGCCCCGCAGGTCCATCAGCTGCTCCACCGTGACAAAGCAATATCCCCGGTCCAGCAGCTCGTCCACGATCCGCAGGGCGGCGTCCACCGAGGTGTCATAGATGTCGTGCATGAGAATGATATCCCCGTCTTCCACCTGTCTGGTCACACAGTCCACGATCCGGTCGGCGTCCTGGTATTTCCAGTCCTCCGGGTCCACCGACCACAGGATCAGCGGTCCATCCGCCCACTGCTCCACCGACCGGTCCACAATGCCGTAAGGGGGCCGGAGCCAGTAGTCCCCCTGTCCCAGAATATCCGTCAGCAGCGCCCTGGTCTTGCTGACCTGAAGGTCGAAATCTGCTCGGGACAGCTCGGTCACCCGCACATGGTCGTAGGTATGGATGCCGATCTGGTGTCCTTCCGCCGCCATCTCCCGGATCAGGTCCTCACTGCCAGCAATCCGCTCTCCCACCAGGAAGAAGGTGGCAGGCACCTCCCGCAGGGCCAGCCCCTCCAGCAATCGGCCGGTGGTAGCGTTTCGCGGCCCGTCATCAAAGGTGAGGGCAACTAGGGGTGCTTCTCCCGTATCCAGTTCCACCATGGCCCCGCCTCCGGCGGGGCGGACCTCCGTGCCTGTCCCCGGCCCGATTGCCAGTGCCAGACATGCCGCCAAGAGGCCAAGCCCCACGCCCCGTACTCCGTTTCCTTTCACACCACCGCGCCCCTTTCCAACGCCATTCAGCATCAGTATGTGACGGGCGCGCGGTTTTTTGTCTTGAAATTTCTGTTATTTTGACGGAATGGCTGCTTCACCGGATGCTACGTGTCGGTCAGCGTCATTTCTGCCAGTGCCCTATTCCGGTATACCAGGTCCTCCCGAGGGGAAAAGCCCATTTTCTCCCAAAACAAGTTTCCTTCCCGGTTCCGCTCAAAGGCTACCAGAGCCACCTTATGGATCCCGCAGGCCTCAAAGGCCTCCAGGGCCTTCCCGACCAGTCTCCGGCCGATCCCCTGTTTCCGGAAATCCGGATGGACCGCCGTATGATAAAGGTAGCCCCTGCGGCCATCATTGCCTCCCAGGATCGCTCCCACCACGCGCCCATCGCCGGCCACCGCCACGAAGCAGGTGTCCGGATTGCGGCGCAGGAATGTTTCGATCCCCTCCCTGGAGTCATCCAAACCGTTCAATCTCATCCCAGTACAGGACATCCACAACCCATAGACCGCGTCATAATCCTTAGCATTCATCTGTCTGATTTCCATTGGTTCCTCCCCTTTTCCCGCTGCCAGTGCAGTTGATCGAATAAAAACAGCCGCCCGGCGGGGCGGCTGCGGCGCAGGATCACTGCTTGGGCACGGTTTTGGTGATGGTAGCCTTGGGGTCCTCGGTATCGAAGACGGTCTTGGCGGCGGCGGCCAGACCGGCCAGGCCCTGGATCTCGCTGGGGACGATGATCTTGGTGGCCTTGCCGTTGGCGGCGGCGGTAAAGGCCTCCAGGGCCTTGATCTTGATGACAGCGTCCCCGGGGGCCGCCTCGTTGATGAGCTTGATGGCGTCAGCGGTGGCCTGCTGCACCTTCAGGATGGCCTGGGCCTCGGCCTCGGCCTCCAGGATCTTGGCCTGCTTGGCGCCCTCGGCCTGGAGGATGGCCGCCTGCTTGGCCGCGTCGGCCCGGAGGATGGCGGACTGCTTCTCGCCCTCGGCCACCAGGATCTGGGACTGCTTCTGGCCCTCGGCCTGGAGAATGGCCTCACGGCGCTCACGCTCGGCCCGCATCTGCTTCTCCATGGACTCCTGGATGTCCCGGGGCGGCATGATGTTTTTCAGCTCCACACGGTTGACCTTGATGCCCCAGGGATCGGTGGCCTCGTCCAGGATGGACCGCATTTGGGTGTTGATGTGGTCCCGGCTGGTGAGGGACTGGTCCAGCTCCAGATCGCCGATGATGTTGCGCAGGGTGGTGGCGGTCAGGTTCTCGATGGCGGACAGGGGGTTTTCCACGCCGTAGGTGTACAGCTTGGGGTCGGTGATCTGAAAATAGACCACGGTATCGATCTGCATGGTGACGTTGTCCTTGGTGATGACGGGCTGGGGAGCAAAGTCCACCACCTGCTCCTTCAGAGACACATTTTTCGCCACCCGCTCAATGATGGGCATCTTGAATTTCAGGCCCACGTCCCACACGGTGCGGAAGGCGCCCAGGCGCTCGATTACGAAAGCCCGGGACTGGGGCACGACCTTGATACAGGAACTCAGCAGCAGGAGCAGGAACAGGATCCCCACACCCACTACGACCCATTTGATAATCTCCATTTTACCGTTCCTCCTTATTCTTGACTGCTCATTTTGTTTCCACGAAGACCTTCACGCCCTCGATCCGGAGCACCGTAACCTCCGTATCCTTGGGGATCACCACGTCCTGTTCGCTGCGGGCGGTCCAGATCTGGCCGGCGACCTTGACCTGTCCTGTTCCGGACAGGTTGTCGATGGTCTCGGTGACCACGGCGGTCTTGCCGATGACCCGGTCCGCGTTGGTGGCCACCCGGCCCGACTGCATCAGCTTGGCGGCCACGGGGCGCACCAGAGCCAGGGCCAGGGCGGACAGGGCCAGAAACACCACCACCTGGAGCCAGATGGAGCCGCCCAGAACGGCCACCATCAGTCCTCCCAGGGCGCCTACCGCAAACCAGATAAAGGTGAGGCCCACTGTCAGTGCCTCTCCCACCACCAGCACGATGGCCGTCAGCAGCCAAATGGTACTTGGAAGCATAGCGACTCCTTTCCTCGCCGATCCTCCCGGATCGTTGACTTCTATTGCTTTTAGCATACCATAGGTTGGCGGAAAATGCTACAGGTTCCCATCAGGATTCATACAAGTTTAATAATTCAACGCTCCGCCCTTTTTTATGCCCTCTGCCTGGGGCTTCCGGGCCTGCACCCACTGGTCGTGCAGCTTTTGCCGGCCGACATGCAGGCCGCTATGCATATTTGGCCGCTTCCGCAATTTTCCGCTCTTGCTTTTTCCAAAAAACATGGTATTCTTTGTTGGGAAGGAGCGCTGATTCGATGGATCACGACAAATTGCTGAATCTGGGCGCCGAGTTGGGACGCCGGCTGATGACCAGCGGCGCGGAGATCTATCGGGTGGAGGAGTCGGTGGACCGCCTGCTCTCCGCCTATGGGGCCACGGCCCAGGTCTTCGCCATTCCCACCTGTCTCATCGTCAGCGTCAACACGCCGGAGGGACACCCCGTCACACGGATGTGCCGCATCCCCGCCCACGGGACGGACATTGAGCTACTGGAGCGGTGCAACGCCCTGTGCCGGAGACTGTGCCGGGAGCCCCTCCCCCTGGAGGAGGCCCAGGTCCTGGTGGAACGGCTGGAGCCGGAGTGCCGCCAATTTTCTCCCTGGGTCCTGCTGCTGGGCTATGCCGCGGCAGCGTCCTTTTTCTCCCTCTTTTTCGGCGGAAGCGCCCGCGACTGGCTGGCAGCCGCCCTGTGCGGCGCCGCGGTGGGCGCCTGTCTCCTGTTCGGGCAGCCCTTCACCGGCTCCAACGTCTTTTTCCGCACGCTGATCTGCTCCGCCGTGGCCGCCGGGATGGCCCTGCTGTTGGTCCGTTCCGGTCTGGGGCAAAGCCAGGAGTGTATCACCATCGGCACCCTCATGGTACTGGTCCCCGGTATGGCGCTGACCAACGCCATGCGGGAGATCATGGCGGGAGACATCATCTCCGGCTTGACCCGGACCGCCGAGGTCCTGCTGGTGGCCACTGCCATCGCCCTGGGCACCGCCATCCCCCTGCTGTTCGGCGGCGCCCTCTCCGGCAGCACTATCGCCGCGCCCCAGTGCTTCACCGACTATTTGCTGCCCTGCCTGTGGGCCTTCTGCGCCTGCGTTGGCTTCGGCCTGGAATTCAACATCCAGGGCCGCGGCATCCTGATCTGCGGCTGCGGCGCCGCCCTGGGCTGGCTGGTCTATCTGCTGTCCACCCATTTTCTGGCGGGTGACATCCCCGCCGCCTTCCTGGCTGCCGCCTCCATCGGCCTCTACTCCGAGGTCATGGCCCGGGTCCGCCGCTGTCCCGTCACTGGGTATCTCCAGGTGGCCCTTCTGCCTCTGGTCCCCGGGGCCGGCATCTATCACGCCATGCAGTACTGCGTGTCCGGCGACACCCAATTATTCCTGTCTACCCTGCTTCATACCCTGGGCTTTGCAGCCGCCCTGTCTGTGGGGGCTATGCTCATCACCTCCCTGCTCCGCGCCCTGCTGCCCCGGTTCCATCTGGGAATCCATTGACCCTGTTTCGATTTTGGAGGTTCTCGTTCATGCTTTATCCCATCCATGGCCGCCGGACCGCGGCCATTCTTCTGTCCATTGCCCTCTCCCTGCCCCTGACCGCCTGTTCCGCAAACAGCACCCCGGACCAAACAGCCGTTTCTTCCGGGTCCTCCGCCAGTTCCTCCCCCTCCTCCGCCGTTTCCTCCCAGGCGGAATCTTCATCCCCTGTCCAGGAGCCGGACCAGAGCGCTGCCGGCGGCAGCGTCTCCTCCGAAGCACCCGCTCCCGACCTGCCCGCCTACGATTTCTCCCAACCCGCCCCGGAGCGGGAGGCGGTGGACAACAGCTACTTTGAAGACGCCGCCTTTATCGGGGACTCCCGCACCGACGGCTTCCTGATCTACAGCGGCATCGGCTGCGGCAAGAATCTGACCTCCAACGGCCTGTCCATCTTCAAGCTGGCCGAAAAGAAGGCCCTGACCATCAACGGGACCCAGTATACCCTACTGGAGGCCCTGGCCCTGGAACAGTACGGAAAGGTCTACCTGTCCCTGGGGGTCAACGAGCTGGGTTATTACGACGACGAGGGCTTCTACCGCAGCTACTGCGAGGCCATCGACGCCATCCGGGAGATCCAGCCCAACGCCGTCATTTACATCCAGGGGCTTATCCCCGTCAACGAAACCGTGATCGCCCAGACCGGAGGCCGGACCTACCTGACCAATGAACATCTCCGGGTGTACAACGACCTGATGCGTCAGGCCGCCCAGGAGAAGCAGGTGGTGTTCCTGGACCTCTACTCAGAATTTGTCAATGAGAACGGCGAGCTGCCCGCCGAAGCCAGCAAGGACGGCGTCCATCTGCGCAGCGACTGGTGCAAACAGTGGCTGGCCTACTTACAGACCCACACCGTGGACTATGACGCCCTGTATCCCGGCGGTGCCCCCGCCCCCCAGGAGCCTGCCCCCGAAATTTCTGAAATTGGAAGTGCATCATCATGAAGAAAAAAGTAGCTGCCGCCCTGCTGGCGCTGGCCTGTCTGGCCTCTCTGGCCGCCTGCGGGAAAGAGGAGAGTCCTGCCGCCTGGACTACCGCTGACGCCCAGTCCATTCTGGACAGCGGAGCCTTCTCCGAGGAACTGGAGGAACTGGACTGCGACATGGCCTGGATGCTGTACCGACTGGGAGACGCGGGACTGGACCGGAAGCAACTGACAGACGGTGCGATCCGCCGCTCCGCCGGAGCTACCTGTGAGGAGCTGGCGGTGCTGATTTTTGACAGCGAAGGGGCCGCGGAGACCGCGAAAAAGGCCCTGGAAGCCTACATCCAGTCCCAGATCGACTCCAACCGGGATTACCGCCCGGGAGAGGTCCCCAAGCTGGAGGGCAAATGGCTGGACCAGCGGGGAAACACCTTGCTCCTGGTGGTGGCCGACGACCTGAACGCCGCTCAAACCGCGGTGGACGGAAGCAAATAAACCGTCAAGGAGGCGCCGGGGCATTTGCTCCGGCGCTGTTTTTTGTGTCTGAATGGCTTCCTCCCCTTTCCAGGATTTACAGCTTGCACCAGAGCGGGAGGAAAGGTTACAATTTGGTTACAAAGCCAAGGAGGAACCTGCTATGAACCGACGATGGAAAGGGGCGGCAGCCGCCCTGCTCACTACGCTGACTCTGACCATGCCCGCTCTGGGAGCGGAGGTGGCGGTAAACGGGAACACGCTCCCCAGCCAGCAGGCCTGGGTGGAGGAGGGCACCAGCTATATCACCCTCCGGGCTTTCGCCGCCTGCACCCCCTATGAACTGTCCTGGGACGGCCGGTATGCCCGGCTGACCAGCCAGGGCCTGGACCTCTCAGCCCGGCCGGGTGAACTGTACATCACAGTTAATGGCCGCGCCCTCTATGTGGAGGGCGGCGTTCGGGCGGTGGAGGGGAAGACAGTACTCCCCCTCCGGGTCCTTGCCCGTGCCACCGGAGCCCGCCTGAGTTGGGACGGGGCATCGGCCACCGCCCTGTTGGCCACGGAAGGCGCCGCGCCCGCCTCCGCCTCTTATCATGAGGAGGACCTGTACTGGCTGTCCCGGGTGATCTCAGCGGAGAGCCGGGGGGAGCCGCTGCTGGGCCAGATCGCCGTGGGCAACGTGGTGCTCAACCGGGTAAGCAGCAAGGAGTTCCCCAACACCATCAAGGCCGTGGTCTTCGACACCAAACACGGCGTGCAGTTTGAGCCCACCTCCAACGGCACCATCTACGATACGCCCACAGAATCCGCGGTTCTGGCCGCCAAGCTGTGTCTGGAGGGCGCGGAGGTGGTGGGGGACTGCCTGTACTTCTATGCTCCGGCCCTGTCCGCCGGCCGGTGGATCGTCAACAACCGTACTTATTACACCACCATCGGCTGCCACAAGTTTTACCGCTGAACCTTTTTCTGCCATAACAGCGAGGGGCCGCCCCATGGGGCGGCCCCTTTGTACAAGGAAAACCGAACGTATCCGGCGGCGTCACAGCTTCATAGGCGGGTAAAACTCCACCGACTCCACCCGCTCCAGGCCCACCTGCCGGGCCCGGAGGGTATATTCCTCCACGCTGCCGGTGGTATGGATCTTCAGGGTCCCCCCGCCGCCTTCCCGCTTCAGCCCCCGCTTCTCCAGATCCCGCGCCAGAGCGCGGGCCATCTCCTCCGCCGGGTCGATGAGAAGCAGGCCGGGGTACAGCTTTCTGATACTGTCCTCGACCAGGGGGTAGTGGGTGCAGCCCAGAACACAGCACTGGATCCGGTCCTCCAGCACCATGTGGTCCAGTTCCTGGCGCAGGTTGTCCTCCACTTCGGCCATGCCGCCGGGATTTCCCAGGTTATGCTCTACCAGACGGGCCAGGTCTGGGCAGCCGCAGCTCAGGACCACCATTTTTTTGGGGCTCTGGGCCAGGATGCGCCGGGGATAGCACCGGGCGTTGTGGGTGAACACGGTGGAAATGACTCCCACCTTCTCCACATCCAGTCTGGCCACCGCGTCCGCCCCGGCCTGGACCGCGTTGAAGGTGGGGCAGGATACCGCGTCCTGACAGCGGTCAATGACACAGGAGATGGTGTTGCAGGCCACCAGGAGGGCCTTGACCCCCCGGGACTCCATAAACTCAAACATATACCGGGCCATGGCGATGATAGTCCCCTCCGCGTGGTTGCCGTAGGGGATATGGGCCCCGTCTCCGAAGTAGAGCAGATCCTCCCCGGGGAGCAGCTTTTGGACCTGGCGGGCCACGCTGAATCCGCCGATCCCGGAGTCCAGCACTCCGACCGGGCTGTTTTGGTCAAACACAGGCGTCACATTCCTTTTGCCAGCGGTAAAACCGCTTATGGGCATCCCGTCCCCGGCAGATTCCCCGCAGACAAGCGCCCCAATCTTTTAACTGTTTGACTATACCACAGACTGCCCCTCAGGTAAAGACGAAATTGGCGGGGAGGCTGCACGGCGCAGCCTCCCCGCCAATTCCATATCAACTCACCCGGACCAGCGCGCCGGTCACCAGATCCAACTGGTAGAAGCCGGTATCGGTGCCGATCCTCCACACAGGCGTCAGCGTCATGGGGCCGGACAGGGAGGTCCCGGCGGCATACCCCTGGGTAATGCTGTCCACCCGGCTGCACACATCGCCCAGGCTGTTCAGCCCGTTGAGAAATTCCACCAGGGCGGTGGCCACGGTGACGGTGGTCCGGCTCTGGTCCTGGACCGGTGTGCCCACCAGCCGCCGTCCGGAAACCATCCCGGTCACGCAGCTGCCATCCGTCTCCAGGGTCACCTGCTGGGTAAAAACAGGCTGCCCCTCCCAGAGCTGGCAGAAGGTCAACCGTTCGCCCCCCGCGCCTGTTTCCGCTTCCGAAAGCTCCCCTTCAAAGTCCATCTTGGACAGAAGCGCCTGGCAAGTCTGCTCCAACTGGTCCCCCAACGGGAACATGTCCTGGGAAAACTGGGCGGAGAAAGCGCCGTCGCTGTGGAACTGGATGGAGCCCAGCGCATTGAAATACCGGTAGACGCCGGCTCCACGGTCCTGGACCGTGACTTCTTCCCCCAGCAGCTGGGCAGCCAGCACGCTCTCCCGCTCCAGGTCCCGCTCCACATTCTTGGGCTCCAGCGTCATTTTTTCCGGAACTTGGTCTTTCTTCACCTGGATGCCCTTATTCTCCAGAAACTGAATGGCTTCCAGCCTGGCCTGACTCTGCTGGGCACGGTCCTGCCCCTCCAGCCGGATCACGAAAATCAGCAGAAACAGATTGGTCAGGGCCAGAATCAGCAGGACGATGTTTTTCAGCTTTGGCGTCTCCATCTCCTCACCCCACCTCCGACGTACCGGCGGCAGCCCATGCGGCCGTCACAGTGTCGCTTCCGGTGTCCCGGTAGACCAGAAGAAGTTCCTCACCCTCCAGGCCCATGGCCTCCAGCGCGGCGGCGGCCTGCCGGACGGGAAGGACCGCTGACCGCTCGCCGCTGTCCGTATAGCTGCGGAAACAGAGCTCGAACTGGTCGATCCGTCCGTTTCTCACCAGGAACCGGGCGGCGCAGCCGCTCTCCAGCTGCACCACCGATCCATCCAGGCTATAACCGAAACAGACCTCCAGTCCCTCCCCGGTCTCCTGGGCGGAGATCAGGTACAGTCTGGCCTGACCGCTCCGGGCCCCCAGCGTGACAGCGGCTAACTGCCGGCAGGCCTCCACCGACTCCACAAGGTTGGGGCTCTCCCCCCGGGCCGGGATCTGAAAACGCCCGCTGTTCTCTCCGGCCCGGTATCTGGCGATCCCGCGCTCAGACAGGCGGATGTCATCGTTATCGCAGCGGGCCACCTGCTCGTCACCGGATGCGTAAAAACTGCTCACATCCAGCGAAAAGCCCAGGTCGCTCATCACACTCTCCAGTGACGTGCGGCCGCCGGATACGGGATTGTCCACCCCATAGATCAGCGGATTTCCAGGTTCCGGAGACACCAGGGTGTCCGGAGCCAGGCAGCGGTAAGTCTCCGACTCAAAGGCGTAGGCCGCTCCGTTGTCCCCCACAGCGGCCAGAGCCTCCACCAAGTGGCTCTCGCTGGCCACTTCGGACAGGCAGCGGTAGTAGAGCCCGTCCTCCTCATTCCGGTAGTAGAGGGTCACTTCCCCTTGCCATACCGTCAGCGTGATCCGGCGCACCACGGCCTCCATCCGGCTGTCTTCTCCGGAAAGCCAGTTCACCAGCACCGGCATAGGCAGTTTTCCCTGGAAATCGAAGGACACCCCGGGGGCGGTCAATTGGGCCTGCTCCCACTGCGCCCGGGTGACCCGCTCCGGCTCCCCGGCGCTGGACAGGGCCTCCACCAGCAGGCCGGCCACCTGCTGAAACAAAGCGTCGGCGGCCTCCGCGTCATATTGGACCCCGTACCGGATGCCGCCGGCGCTCCCCGCCAGATTGGCGGTCATCCGCAGGGGCCGTGCCGCGTCGGCCCGGGTGCCGCTTTCTTCCTGTACCAGTCCCACAGGATGGTCCTGGCTTCCGTGGACATGGAACAGCCGGCTCCGGGCTAACAGCCAGAGTGCGGAGCACAGCAGCAAAACGATGAGCACATCCTTGCCCAGCTCCACCACCCGCGTCTTTCTGTCCTGCTTATCCATGGCTGGGTCCTCCGATTCTCAGTTCCAGACGGACAGCCAGACCGGGCCCTTCCTTATCCTGGAGGGTCAGCAGGCCCTGGTGCCGGTCCACGATCTCCTTGGCGATGGAAAGGCCCAGGCCGGTGCCGCCGGACTGGCGGGAGCGGGCTTTGTCCACCCGGTAGAACCGCTCAAAGATGCGGGGGCGGTCCTCCTCCGGGATCCCGATGCCATCGTCATCCACCACCATCCAGACCCGTTCCTCCCGGCAGCCCGCCCGGATGGCGATATGGCCCCCGTCGGGCGTGTATTTGATCGAATTGGACACAACGTTCATCATGACCTGAACCACCCGCTCCCGGTCAGCCACGATCTCAGGCAGCCCATCCTCCATCTCCAGGGTCAGGGTGTGGCCGTGGCGCTGGGCCTCCATATACACCGCGTTATACAGGTCCTGGACCACAGCGGAGAAGGAAAACCGGGTCAGCTTCAGGTCATCCCGCCCGGAATCAAACCGGGACAGGGTCAGCAGGTCCTGGACGATATGGGTCATCCGGTCGCTCTCGTTGAGGATGACGCCCAGGAATTTCTTTTCCATGGCCGGGGGAAGTTCCCCGGCGTTTTCATTCAGGGTCTCGGCATAGGAGCGGATGTTGGTCAGAGGGGTGCGCAGTTCGTGGGAGACATTGGCCACAAACTCCCGCTGCATCTCCTGATTTTTCCGCTGTTCCGTGATGTCGTGGATGAGCACCAGGGCGCCGCCTCCCTCCCGGCCCCGGTCAAAGGGGGCCATCAGCAGCTGGAGGAAGTTGTCCCGCACCTGGCGCTCTCCCTCCAGATGGTCTGGGGCGGCCAGCACCTGGTCCAGGGGCGCCACGTCGCCAAACAGCTCCCCGTAGGTGGTGTCCGGTCCGATGGGCTGGCGGAGCATCTGGGCGGCAGCGGGATTGGAGTGGATCACCTGTCCCTTGCGGGAAAAGGCCACCACGCCGTCGGTCATATGGAGAAACAGGGTGTCCAGCTTATTGCGCTCGTTCTCCACCTGGCGCAGGGTGTCCTGGAGCTGCCCGGCCATGTCGTTGAACGTATCGGTGAGCACGCCGATCTCATCCCGGGAGGCCACCTCGATTTTATGGGGAAAATCCCCCTTGGCCACCCGCATGGCCCCCTCGGTCAGCCGCTGGATGGGGGTGACCATGGTCTTGGACAGCAGGAAGGACAGCAGGATGGAGATGATCAGGCCAAAAGCCAGTGCCTCGATGATCAGCAGAAACATCTGGTTGGTAAGGCTGTTGGCCGTGGTCTTGTTATCCAGAATGTAGATGATATAGGAGTCGCCTCCCCGCTGGACGGGGATGGCCACATCCATGTAGTCCACCGCCAGGTTGCTCTGGTCCCCCACCTCTCCGGTGCTCAGGGCGTGGCTCAGGTTGGGGGTGTACTCCAGGTTTTCGCGCTCCCCGTCGGGCCGGACCAGACACACTCCGTTGCCGTCCAGGATATACAGCTTGCGGTTGCGGCCGTCCACGCCCAGCTCACCGGCATAGGCCTGGAGGACGTCGGCCATCATCTCCGCTCCGCTCTCCTCCTCTTCCTCCCCCTCCGTGGTCAGGTCGTGGAGCAGGCTCCGGTCCTGGAACACTTCGGACACCTGGGTGTAGAAATCCTCCAGGTAGAAGGCAGTCACGGAATTGACCAGAAACGCCCCCACCACCGTCATCAGAGACAGGATCAGCAGGACCATGATCATGACCAGCTTCATATGTACGCTTCTCACAGACTCACCACCTGTTCAGAGTTGAGGAATTGGGAGGGGAACAGGAACCGGGTCAGGCAAGACAGCAGACCTGGTTCAGTTGTTTTTTGTCATAAATAACGGCGCACAGGCGGCCGTCGCGGTCCAGATGCCGGCCCGCCGTTGCTTTGGGCAGCCGGGCCGAGGCTTCCGGAGCTTATGCGCCGTATGCCCGGAGGTTACCCAAAAACGTCCTCATTGCAAGATACCCTTCTACACAGAATTTCAGTAGGGCAAGGGCAGAAGCCTTGCCCTACTGATCGATTGCCAAACGCTATCCGCCGAATAAGTACCCCATGCCCCGCTTGGTGACGATAAACTTCGGAGAGGCGGGATCGTCCTCGATCTTCTCCCGCAGCCGCCGGACAGCCACGTCCACTGCCCGGACATCGCCCACATAGCCCTCATAATTCCAAACGTGCTCCATCAGCGCCTCCCGGGAGAACACCTTCCCCGGCTGGGAGGCCAGAAAACAGATCAGGTCATACTCCCGCTGGGTCAGGTCCAGGGGACGGCCGTCCTTGAAAATGGTGGCCTTTTCCCGGTCAATGGTCACCCGGCCCAGCCGGACCAGGTCGCCCTTGGGTTCTTCCGCAGCCGGAGCTGCCGGAGCCATGGACATCCGGCGGATGTTGGCCTTTACCCGGGCCAGCAATTCCCGCATGGAAAAGGGTTTGGTGATGTAATCGTCGGCGCCCAGTTCCAGGCCCAGCACCTTGTCCGTCTCCTCCTCCCGGGCAGTCAGCATGATGATGGGGATGGAGGACCCGGCCTCCCGGACCTTCCGGCACACTTCAAAGCCGTCCATTCCCGGCAGCATCAGGTCCAGCAGGATCAGGTCCGGGTTGTTTTCAAGGGCCAGCTGCAGCCCGGTGGGGCCGTCATAGGCCTCCAGGGTGTCATAGCCCTCCCGGCCCAGGTTAAAGGACAGAATGTCCACAATATTCTGCTCGTCTTCCACGATCAGGATGGTCTTTCCCACGCGACCGCCTCCTTCTCTGTCTTGTTTTTCACGTTACAGCCCCAGCAGCGTCTTTACCTTCAGGGTGGTGGCCACCGTCTTGGCGTCGGTGATGGTGCCGTCCATCACCTGCTTCACCAGCTCGTTAAAGGGCATGGTGACCACGTCCAGAAATTCGTCCTCGTCGGGGTGCTGGGCGGACCGGGTCAGCCCCTTGGCCAGATACATGTGCAGCGCCTCGTCACAGAAGCCGGGGGAGGCCAGGATATAGCCCAGATAGGTCCAGTCGGAGGCCTCCAGGCCCGTCTCCTCACTCAGCTCCCGCTGCGCCCCCAGCAGGCGGTCCTCATCCGCTCCGTGGTCCAGCTTGCCCGCGGGCAGCTCCAGCAGCAGCCGCTGGATGGGGTAGCGGAACTGCCGCACCAGAGTCACGTTATTGTTCTCATCCAAAGCCAGTACCGCCACCCCGCCGGGATGGTACACCACTTCCCGGGAGGCCAGGCTGCCGTTGGGCAGCTCCGCCTGGTCCAGGGTCACCCGGACGATCTTGCCTTCAAAAATAGTCTTGCTCTCCACCATGCGTTCTGTCAGATCCACTTGGCTCACTCCTTATTCCCGCGTATGCTCCGTGCACGCATAAACCGCGCTGCGTTTGATGCAGCAGATATGATAGTAAAGTATACCACAAGGCGCCCATCCGGTAAAGCGGCAAGGTTCCCTCCGTAAAAATTTCCTTTTTTACTGTACGAACCGGGGGAAAAAGAGTATAATGTGTAACCAGAATGATCGTTCCAAGGGAGTGTGACCAATATGATCCGAATTGCCCAGCCCTCCGACTGGCAGGACATCATGGACATTTACGCCAACGCCCGCCGTTTTATGCGGGAAGCCGGCAACCCCACCCAGTGGGGAGACACCTTTCCCCCGGAGGACCTGGTCCGCGAGGACATCCGCCTGGGCCGGAGCTATGTCTGCGAGACAGATGGCCGGGTCCAGGGCGTCTTTGCCATGCTCCCGGGGGAGGACCCCACCTACCGCTTCATTCTGGGGTCCTGGCTCAACGACAAGCCCTACTGCGCCGTCCACCGGGTGGCCAGCCGGGGCGAGGTGAATGGGATCGCCTCCCAGGTGTTGGCCTGGGCCATGGAACAGTGCGGCAACATCCGGATCGACACCCACGACGACAACCTGCCCATGCAGCGGGTGCTGGAGAAAAACGGGTTTACCAAATGCGGCCGCATCTGGATCGAGGACGGCACCCCCCGGATCGCCTACCAAAAGACCGCGGAGGACTGAGGAAGGCCTATGTCATTGAAAGAGACCCTGGGCCTCCGGTCCCACCGGGAGGACCCCAAAATGTTCTGGTTTGAGATGACGCTGCTGCTCCTGGTTCTGGGGGTTGCGGCAGCCCTGCTGGCCCTGCTCCATCTCCAGGGGACCGCAGGCATGGCGGTCCGGGTGGTCCGGGGTGCCGCCCTCAGCGGCGCTTTCGTCTGCGCGCTGCTCACCGAGGCGGTGGGCCACCGGAAAAAGGACGCCGTCTCCATCCGCCAGATCCAGATGGAAAACCTGCTGCTGCTCCTTTCCATGGTGCTGGCTCTGCTTCAGGAGCTGCTGCTCCTGTTCCCCGGCACCCGGTACACCGGACCCATGGCAGTCATGGGGGCCGCCCTTTACTTCATGGCCCGCATCGCTTTGCCCCGGTCCGAGGCCAAGGAGCGGTTCACCACCCGGGAGATCCTGCTGATCATGGGCTGCGGATTGCTGGCCTTCGGCCTGCTGGTCCCTTTCCTGGACATGGCCATGGAGATTATCTCCGCCCTGTGACCGTTATTTCAGTACATATTGTACTTTTTAAAATTTATATTACAAGGAGTTGACCCTTTATGGACCATATGGAAGAAAAGATCCTGTCTATCATCGACGCCCACGCGGATGAGCTTCAGGCTCTGGCAGACGACATTTTCCACCACGCGGAGCAGGGATACCACGAGTACCGCACCGCCCAGCTGGTGGCCGACTACCTGAAAAAGCTGGGGCTGAAGACCCGGGAGGGTCTGGCCATCACCGGCGTGAAGGCGGCCATCGGCAAAGGAACCGGTCCCAACGTGGCGCTCATCGGCGAGCTGGACGCCGTCTCCTGTCCCACCCACCCCGACGCCAGCGACAAGGGCTACGCCCACGCCTGCGGCCACTACGCCCAGATCACCTGCATGCTGGGCGCGGCGCTGGCCCTCAGCGACCCGGAGGTGGCCGCCAGCCTGGACGGCACCGCCACCATCTTTGCCGTCCCTGCCGAGGAGTTCCAGGACGCCTCGGTCCGTGAGGAGGTCCGCCGCACCCACGACGTCCACTGCGCCGGCGGCAAGTGTGAGCTCCTCCGCCGGGGGGAATTTGACGACGTGGATCTGGCCGTCACCACCCACTCTCTCATGGTGGGCCGGGAGGAGGGCATCGACCTGATGCTGGGTAACAGCGCCTGCACCGGCTTCATCGGAAAGACCGTCTACATGCACGGCCGGGCCGCCCATGCCGCCGCCGCCCCCCATCTGGGGGCCAACGCCCTCAACGCCGCCTGTCTGGGCATGTCTGCCCTGGGCATGGTCCGGGAGACCTTTGAGGAGAAGGACTGCGTCCGGGTCCACCCCTATATCCGCAAGGGCGGCGAGGCCATCAACGTGGTGCCCAGCGAGGTCATTGTGGACATGATGGTCCGGGCCAACACCCAGGAGGCCATTGAGAAGGTCAGCGCCAAGGTAGACAACTGCTTCAAGGGCGCCGCTATGGCCATCGGCTGCCAGGCGGAGATCGTGGACTGCCAGGGCTATATGCCCTGCCCGGAGCGGCTGCCCGAGGACATCCTGTGGGACACCGCTAAGCTGCTGGGTGACCAGGTGAAGGTGGCCTCCATCCCCGCCGGGCGGTGCAACACCGCCAGCACCGACGTGGGCGACCTGTTCGCCGTCATGCCCGTGCTGAACTTCACCTTCGGCGGCTCCACCGGCGACCTCCACTCCAAGGACTACAAGGTGTCCGACCCCAACGCCGCCCACATCCTCCCCGCCAAGATGATGGCCCTGCTGGCCTACCGCCTGCTGAAAAATGGCGCCGCTGAGGCTAGGAAGATCGTGGACGGCTACCAGGCCCCCTACACCATGGAGCAGTACAAGGACTACGTGAAGAAAATGAGCGACTGAATTTCAGTGTGATAACAAAATTCCCCCGCCGTATTACATACGGCGGGGGAATTTTACGTTCAACTGAACGGTTAAGAATTTTTCTCCAGATAATCCACGGCGAACTGGACATAGATGCCAGTGCCGTGGCAGAGGATGGACTCGTCCACATCAAAGTCCGGGTGGTGGTGGTTGCAGGCGGGACCCTTGGCAGGATCGTGGAAGCCGATGTAGCCGTACACCCCGGGTATGTGCTCCATATAGACGCTGAAATCCTCGGCGCCGGTCATCTTGGGCAGAGGCCGCAGGCAGCCCTCCCCCAGTTCCTTCTTGGCCGCGTCCTGGGCCAGATCCACCAGCTCCTGGTGGTCGTTGATGAGGGGGCTGGGGCCGAAGTAGTAGTCACACTCGGCGGTACAGCCATAGCCCCGGACCACGTTCTCCACCACTTCCCGGATGCGCTGGGGCATGCTGTTCCGGAAGGCCCGGTCAAAGGCCCGGACGGTGCCCACCAGCTCCACGTGGTCGCAGAGGATGTTCTCCTTGGTCCCGCCGTTCATCATGCCCACTGTCACCACTAGGCTGTCCAGGGGGTTGTTCTGGCGGCTGGGGATGGACTGGAGGGCCATCACCGCCGCGGCGGCGGCCAGAATGGCGTCATGGCCCTGGTGAGGGGCGCTGCCGTGGGCAGCTTTGCCCCGGACCTGAATGATAAAGCGGTCGCTGCATGCCATGCGGGGGCCGCTCTCAAAGTTGGCGGTGCCGATCTCCACGGAGGACCAGACGTGCATGCCGAAGATGGCGTCCACCCCTTCCAGGGCCCCCCGCTTCACATATTCCTCGGACTTGCGGCCGATCTCCTCCGCCATTTGGAAAATGAGCTTGACAGTGCCCTTCAGCTCCTCCCGGTGGGCCTGGAGGACGCGGGCGGCCCCCAGCAGCATGGCGGTGTGGCAGTCGTGGCCGCAGGCGTGCATGACCCCGGGATTCTGGCTGCAGTAGGATTTGCCCGGATTCTCCTGGATGGGCAGGGCGTCGATGTCCGCCCGGAGCATCACGGTCTTGCCGGGCTGGCCGCCCTGGATGGTACCCACGCAGCCGGTGATGCCCTCAAAGGTCTGGACGGCAATTCCCATCTCCTCCAACTGAGAGACGATAAAGCGGGTGGTCTCCACCTCGTGCTCCCCCACCTCGGGGTGGGCGTGGAGCCAATGGCGGGTCTCAATGACGTACTGCTCCTGCTCCTTTGCCAACTGTTGGATGTTCATTTGCCCTCACCTCCCGCGGTCTGCTCCAGATAGTCGGCGGCAAACTGGGCATACTGGGCCGCTCCCATATGGAGAATGTTCTCATTGATCTTGAATTTTTCGTTGTGGACGGGGTGGACACAGCCCGTCTCCTCCTCGTAGCAGCCCAGGAAGGCGAACAGGGAGGCGGGGATATGGTCCATCAGGTAGGAGAAGTCCTCGCTACCGGTGGCCACAGGGGTGGCGCACAGCACGTCGCTGCCGTACAGCTCCCGGGCGGCGCCCCGAGCGATGTCGTTCAGGGCGATATCGTCATTGCGAACCGGGGGCTCCAGATACTTGTACTCCATCTCAGCGGTGCAGCCCATGGCCTCGGCGGTGGTATTGACGATGCGGCGCATGGTCTCCTCCACCATTCCCCGCGCCTCGGGGGTGTGGGCACGGACGGTGCCCTCCATCACGGCGGTGTCGGTGATGATATTGAACTGGGTGCCCGCCTTGATGGTGCCCACGGACACCACCAGGGAGTTCAGGGGGCTGTTCACCCGGCTGACAATGGTCTGGAGGTTGCAGATGATGGCGCTGGCCGCCACAATGGCGTCCCGGCCCTGGTGGGGGGTACTGCCATGGGCGGAGACGCCGTGGACCGTGATCTTAAAGTTGTCGCAGCTGGCCATCAGAGGGCCGTCCTGGACACAGATCTTACCGCTGGGCACGGTGGGCCAGACGTGCATACCCATGGCCGCATCCACATCGGACAGGTAACCCTTGTCCCAGTAGTAGCGGCTGCCGATAAAGACCTCCTCGGCGGCCTGGAACAGCAGCTTGACAGTGCCCTTCAGTTCTTCCCGCCGCTCCCACAGCAGCCGGGCGGCGCCCAGCAGCATGGAGGCGTGGCAGTCGTGGCCGCAGGCGTGCATCACACCGGGGTGGAGGCTCTCAAACTCCACGCCGCTGTTCTCCTGGATGGGCAGGGCGTCGATGTCCGCCCGGAGCATCACAGTCTTGCCGGGCTGGCCGCCCCGGATGGTAGCAATACAGCCGGTGTAGTCCTCAAAGGACTGGACCGGGATCCCCAGCTTTGTCAGCTGGTCCACCAGGTAGGCCGTAGTCTCATGCTCCTGAAAAGACAGCTCGGCGTGCTGGTGGAGGTAATGGCGGTCGGCGATGATCGTATCGCTGAGTTCCGCCGCGCGGGTGGCAAAATTCATAAGTAGGTTCCTCTCTTTATCCTAATTTTCACCTGTTGATCAGAGAACCGGCGCTAGAAACAGCGGCCCGAATCTGAACAGATCCGGGCCGCATGGATGGTTACAGTATAACGGCCGTCGTTGGCGCGCTTTTCAATTAGCCGAGGTAGATACCGCCGCCGGGGCCCAGAGGCAGGTTCAGACCCACCCAGATGATAACCTGGATGATCCAGACGATGGCGAAGGTGACGGAGAAGGGGATCATGTTGGCGATAACGCTGCCCAGACCGGCCTTCTTGTCATACTTGCGGGCATAGCCCAGGATGACGGGCATGTAAGTGAACAGGGGGGACAGGGGGTTGGTGATGGAGTCGCCGATGCGGTACACCACCTGAGTGATGGCGGGATCATAGCCCATCAGCATCATCATGGGGACGAAGACAGGCGCCAGAATAGCCCACTTGGCGGAAGCGGAGCCGATGAACAGGTTGACGAAGCAGGCCACCACAATCAGGCCCACCATCAGAGGCACGCCAGTGAAGCCGATGGCCTTCAGGCCGTTGGCGCCGCTGATGGCCAGGATGGTGCCCAGCTTGGACACGGAGAAGAAGTTGGTGAAGATGGAGATGAAGAAGCACATGAAGACATAGTTGCCCATGTCGGCGAAGCCCTGGCTGATGTCAGTCCAGACGTCCTTGTCGTTCTTGTACTTGCCGATGGCAACGCCGTAGGCGATGCCGGGGACCATCAGGGCCAGGGTGACGGTGAACACGATGCCCTTGGTGAAGGGGGCGGCGCCGCTGGTGATGGAGCCGTTCTCATCGCCCAGAATGGGATTGCCGAAAACGGGCAGGGACAGCAGCAGGATGACGGCGATGTAAATCACGAAGGCGATGCCGGCGACGCCCAGAGCCTTCTTCTGCTCGGGAGTCACGTTGGCAGCGTTCTCATCAAAGTCGTATCTGGCCAGCTCCTCCTTGGTGATGGGGAAGCGGTGGACCATGACCTTCTCAGTGAGGATGGTGCCGGCAATGGTCAGCACCACGCAGGAGACGATGAGGAAGTACCAGTTGATGGCGATGGAAGCGGAGTAGTTGGGATCGATCATCTTGGCGGCAGCCTCAGTGAAGCCGTAAGCCAGAGCGTCGGACAGGCCCAGCAGGATGTTGGCGCAGAAGCCGGCGGCCACAGAGGCAAAGGCCACATACAGGCCCAGCATGGGGCTGCGGCCGATGGACATGTACAGAATGGCGGCCAGAGGAGGCAGAATGATGAAGCCAGCGTCACCGGCGATGTTCAGGTTGATGCCCAGGAAGATGACCACCATGGTGACCACCCAGCCCTTGGCACCGCCCAGGAACCGCTCCATCAGGCAGACCAGGAAGCCGCTCTTCTCGGCCACGGAGGAGCCGATGACGGCCACCAGCACCATGCCCAGAGGAGCAAAGCCGGAGAAGTTGGTAATGACGTTGGTCCACAGGTACTGGATGCCGAACACGGAGAACAGGTTGACAGCAGCCACCGTCTCACCGTTGGCGGGATTGACAGCCTGCACGCCCAGGGCACTGCACAGCCAGGAAATCAGCACCACGATGACAGCCAGGCCAAGGAACAGGGTGATGGGATCAGGCAGCTTGTTGCCCACCCGCTCGATGGCGTCAAGGATTCGGTCTAGCAATCCTTTTTTGGTTTTCTCTTCAGACATATACTTGCTCCTTTCCTTTTCCGGACCTGCTGGTCCGGCAGAACGGCACTCCCGGTCCCTGGTCTCTCCATGACCGGGGTTGAGACCAAAACAGGCGCCCTTCTCCAGGCCCTGGGGACGCGTCTCAACACCGCGTCCTTTTCTCTCTTTCTCTTGCGCGAAAAACTGTTCCGCCCATAGGGCCGAACGGAAGGGGCGCACCCCTTCCAGACTCCTTCGCTCGGTAATGAAATGATTATACTGGATTCCGTGCTTTCTGGCAATAGTCTCGACAAAATTTTTTCATAATTTGTTCACAAATTGCATTTCTCCCATGGACAATCTTCCACGGTGTCTCCATTTCCCCTCTTCCGTTTTCCGTCCCTCTACCCTCGCATGCCTCTCCACTCCTTTGTCTTCCCTTCCCGTATCCGGATCCCGCACACGAGGACTGCCCCAATCAAAAAGGTCCGCCCAGACGGGCGGACCTTGGATGCTTACTTATTCCTCTGCCAGGGCCTTGGCGGCGGCGATCGCCTTCTCCTGGGCCATGGGGGGGCAGTCCTCGTAGCGGACAAAGTGGAAGGTGTAGGAACCGCGGGACTGGGTCATGGCCCGCAGGTCGATGGCATAGGAGGTCATCTCGGCCATGGGGACCTCCGCCTCGATGACCTGCTCGCCGTCACCGGTGGGGTTCATGCCCATGACGCGGCCGCGGCGCTTATTCAGATCGCCGATGACGTCGCCCATGTAGCTGTCAGGCACGGTGACCTTCAGCTCGCCCACAGGCTCCAGCAGGACGGGATTGGCCTCGGGCATGGCGGCCTTGTAGGCCAGCTGGGCGGCAGTCTTGAAGGCGATTTCGGAAGAGTCCACGGGGTGGTAAGATCCATCATACAGCACGGCCTTCAGGTTGACCACCGGATAGCCGGCCAGAGGACCGTGGATGCAGGCTTCGCGCAGGCCCTTTTCCACGGCGGGGAAGAAGTTCTTGGGCACGGAGCCGCCGAAGACCTCCTCGGCGAAGACCATCTCCTCCTGCTCCAGATTGGGCTCGAAGCGGATCCACACGTCGCCGAACTGGCCGGAACCGCCGGTCTGCTTCTTATGGCGGCCCTGCTTCTGGACGGTCTTGCGGATCTTCTCACGGTAAGGCACACGGGGAGCCTTCAGCTCGGCTTCCACGTTGAAGCGGCTCTTCAGCTTGCTGACCAGCACGTCCACCTGGATGTCGCCGGCGGCGTACAGGACCATCTGGTGGGTCTCGGCGTTGTTGACCACGCTGAAGGAGGGATCCTCCTCATTCAGGCGGTACAGGCCCTGGGCCACCTTGTCCTCCTGGCCCCGGGTCTTGGGGGCGATGGCCACGGAGTAGCAGGGCTCGGCGAAGGGAATCTGCTTCAGGGAGACCACCTTACGGGGATCGCACAGGGTGTCGCCGGTCTTGACCTTGTCCATCTTGCCGATGGCGCCGATGTCGCCGCAGCCCAGCTCGTCCACTTCCTCCGCCTTCTTGCCGCGCATCACATACAGGCGGCCCAGCTTCTCATTCTCGCCGGTGCGGGCGTTGACCAGGGTCATATTGGGCGTGACCACGCCGGACAGGACCTTGATAAAGGAGTACTTGCCGTACTGGTCGGAGACGGTCTTGAACACGAAAGCGGTGGGCACGCCGCCGGGAGAGACCACGAACTCCTCGGTCTCGCCGTCCTGGCGGGTGGCCTTGTGGTAGTTACCCTCCATGGGGGTGGGCAGCAGCTCCACGATATAGTCCATCAGCATCAGGGAGCCCATGGTGTTGACGGCGGAGCCGCACAGCACGGGGAACAGGGACAGCTCCCGGACACCCTGGCGCAGGCCCTGGATCATCTCGGCATAGGTGAAGTCCTCGCCGGAGAAGAACTTGTCCATGAACTCCTCGCTGGTCTCGGCCACAGACTCCTTCAGGGCGTCATACAGCTCCAGCAGAACGCCCTGCTTGTTCTCGGGGACCTCGATCTCCTCACGCTTGCCGTTCTTCATCTCATAGGCGCGCTTGTTCAGCACGTCGATGATACCGATGACCTTCTTGTTGTCATCCCAGATGGGGACCACCACGGGGGCGATCTTGTTGCCGTACTTGGCGCGCAGGGCGTCGAAGGTAGCGTTATAGTCGGAGTTGTCCTCGTCGGTCTTGGAGATGTAGATAAAGCGGGGCATATTCCGCTCCTCACAGTACTTCCAGGCCTTCTCCAGACCCACGGAGATACCGTCCTTGGCGGAACAGACGATAATGGCGGCGTCGGCGGCCCGAAGGGCCTCCATCACCTCGCCGGAGAAGTCAAAGCCGCCCGGGGTGTCCAGCACGTTGATCTTACAGCCCTTGAACTCCAGGGGAGCCACGGACAGGGAGATGGAAATCTGGCGCTTGACCTCCTCGGGATCGTAGTCACAGGCGGTGTTTCCGTCCACAGCCTTGCCCATGCGGTCGATGGCACCGGTCATATACAACAGACTCTCCGCCAGGGCGGTCTTTCCGTTCCCACCATGCCCCAGCAGGCAGACGTTGCGGATGTTTTGTACAGAATATCTCATGTCTTGTTTCCACTCCTTATGTTTCGCATATTGCTCCGTCAGGGGGCCGGGACCCAGAGACGTTACACACTATTGGTTATTATACATTAAAAAACCCGGTCTGACAACTGTTTTTTTGTCGCAACATCGAGCATGTTTCCAGCCGCCGCCCCGCTTTCTCCACATTTTTTCGTGAAAAGTGACGAAACCTCTGAAAACCCTCTCAAATCCGCCAGAAAAGTGCGGCAGTCTGAAACGGCTCCCCAAAGTCAAATCAAATATCAGAGGCGGAAATTGCGGAAGCAGCCCAACGGACCGGTTGTCCGAAACGGGCAGGCGGCAGCGTACCAGCCTCTGTTTTTGCGGGATACAGCCGCGTTTCCATCTTGGACGCTTTTTGGGCGCAACAAAATGCCCCGCTTGTCAGGCCGCATATATACCGTCTGACAAACGGGGGCAGTTCAGTTTTTCTTTGCGGCTCTTTTTGATCGTCTACACATAGCCGTACATCCCCCGGACCGACACCTCTCCGGCGGACAGCGCTTTTCTTGTCCCGTCGGCCAGCTCCACCACCAGCCGGAAGTCATCGTCGATGGCCAGGGCCCGGGCCTCCTGGCGGGAGGCGGGGGTGATCAGCTGGACCTGGTTGCCCGGGGTCAGACAGTCGGCCCGGTACTTGTCCAAATACTCCTGCTTCCCCTGGGGGAAGACGGCATACATCCTATCCAGGGCTTTGATGACCTCCGCCGCCAGCAGGGAACGGCGCACAGGACGTCCCAGTTCCTGGGCCAGGGAGGTGGCCATGGGGCGCACATCCTCGGAGAAGTCCTCGGGCCGGTGGTTGACATTGATGCCGATGCCGGGGACCAGATACTCCAGGGCGTTGCTCTCGCTCTCCAGTCCCAATTCCGTCAGGATTCCGCACAGCTTTTTGCCGTTCAGCACGATGTCGTTGGTCCACTTGATCCGGGGACGGACGCCGCAGGCGGCCTCGATGCCGTCGCACACCGCCACCGCCACCCAGGCGGTAAAATCAGTCACCGCCGCCGGCTCCAGCCTGGGCCGCAGCAGAGCGGACAGGTACAGGCCGCAGCCCCTGGGTGACTGGAAGGAACGGCCCAGCCGTCCACGGCCTCCGGTCTGCTCCTCGGCAATGACCACCAGGCCCTCGGGGGTCCCGGCCATGGCCCGGCGCTTGCACTCGGTGTTGGTGGAGTCGATGGTGTCCAGACAGGCCAGACTGCCGCCTACCAGGCAGCCCGCCAGCGGTCCGGCCAGTTCCCCCTCCCGCACCCGGTCGGGGGCGGACTCCAGGCGGTAACCCCGGTTGGGGGCGGAGGAGATCTCATATCCCTCCTGCCGCAATGCCTCGATGGCCTTCCATACTCCAGCCCGGCTGATGCCCAGGGCCCGGCTCATGGCCTCCCCGGACAGGTACTCCGTGGGGCGCTCCAGCAGCAGGGACAATACGTTTTCACGGCTCATGCTCTTTTCCTCCGGTCCATGTGTGGTCTGCCCCCATTATACGAGGAAAGGGAAAAATCGTCAACCGGAATTCCTTTCAGTTAACCATTCCCGGTTATAAAATCCGGGGAGCGGCTTGCGCCGCTCCCCGGGTTTCAGATCCTATAAAATTACTGCTCGTCCTCAATGAGGCCATAGTCCCCGTCGTAACGGCGGTAGACCACGGCGAAGGCGCCGTCGGCCTCCTCATCCTTGAAGGCGAAGAAGCTGTGGCCCAGCAGGTTCATCTGCAAAATGGCCTCGTCCCGGGTCATGGGCTTGATGGGGAAGGTCTTGCTGCGGACGATGTGGTACTCGCCCTCCTCCGGCTCATCGGGAGCAAAGGAGGCAAACTCACTGGCATCCAGAACCCGCTCGAAGGCGCCCTGGCGCAGACGCTTCTCCAGGCGGGTCTTGTTCTTGCGGATCTGCCGCTCCAGGGTGGTGACGGCGGCATCGATGGACGCGTGCATATCAGAGGTGCTCTCGGACACCCGGAAGATGGTGCCGCTGGACCGGATGGTGATCTCCACCTTGTTCAGCCGCTCCTTCTCCAGGCTGAAGGTGATTGCAGCGGTGGCATCCTCCTTAAAGAAACGGTCCAGCTTCCCTACCTTTTTCTCCGCATAGGCATGAATGGAGTTGGGCAGGTTCACCTTTTTGTCCGTAAACACGAATTTCATATTATCCGCTCCTTTCGCCCCGAAGGGCTGGTATACGGGAGGGGGAGGGTTCCCCCTCCGTTATCTTATTATACCATATCCACAGAAAAAAGCCAGAGCTGTTTGTGAATTTTTTCTAAATTCTGTCAGAAGCGGGAAACCCGCTCTCCGCCAATGAATACCTCCCGCACACGGCTGAGGAGGTTGATGGGGTGTCCGCTGGTAATGACGATGTCCGCGTCCTTCCCGGGGGCCAGGGAACCCACCCGGTCATCGATACCGGCGATCCGGGCGGGATTGATGGTGATGGCGGCCAGGGCGGCCTCCGGCGTCATGCCGCCCTTCACCGCCAGGGCGGCGCACAGGGGCAGGTATTGAATGGGGACCTCCGGGTGGTCGGTGCAGATAGCCACCTTCACCCCCCGCATCGTCAGCACGGCGGGGCTTTCAATGGTCATGTTGGCCAGTTCCGGCTTGGACCGGTCCCCAAGACTGGGGCCGGTAATGACGGGCACGCCCTCCTGCTCCAGCAGTTCGGGGATGAGGTGCGCCTCGGTGCCGTGGACGATGACGCATTTCAGGTGAAATTCCTTGGCGATTCGGACGCCGGTGGCGATGTCATCGGCCCGGTGGGCGTGGATATGGACGGGCAGCTCTCCCCGGACCACGGGCAACAGTGCCTCCAGCTTGGCGTCATAATCGGGCTTGTCCTCCTCCTCATCCTCCGCCGCCCGCTCCAGCTTCTCTCCGTACTCCAGGGCCTTGTACAGGTTTTCCCGGATAATAGCCGCGGTGGCCATCCGGGTCACCGGGGTCTCATGGCGCTCGTTATAGACCCACTTGGGATTTTCCCCCAGGGCCAGCTTCATGGCCACGGGGGCCTTGACCACCATGGCGTCCACCCAGCGGCCACTGGTCTTGATGGCGGCAAACTGGCCGCTGATGGGGTTGGCGGAGCCGGGGCCGGTCAGCACCGTGGTCACCCCGGCGGCCCGGGCCTCTGAGAAACAGCGGTCCAGGGGATTGATGGCGTCGATGGCCCGGAGATGGGGGGTACAGGGGTCAGTGGACTCGTTCCCGTCATCCCCTTCAAAGCCCAGGGCGTCTCCGAACATGCCCAGATGGCTGTGGGCGTCGATATAGCCGGGGAGAATGTGGCCCTCCTGGGCGTCCACCCGCTCCCCCTCCCAGTGCGCCGGGCACTCCTCCATGGGACCTGTCCCGGTGATCTTGTCCCCGGACACGGCCACATAGCCGTTGGGAATGGTCAGGCCCTCCATCGTATGGACGGTCCCGTTTACGATCAGCATGTCTCTTTCCTCCAATTTTCTGTGTTCGACGGTCTTCGTCAAAGCTTCCCATTGCTCCTTGGGGAAAAATATGGTATTCTATTCCGGCAGCTCGACCAATATGCTTGTTCGCGCGGAGGCTTCCGCGCCTGGGGCGCTCCCTTGGGGGGCGCTTTTTTTGCGCAAAAGGGCCGCTGCCTGCTGCGGCAGCGGCCCTGGCTGGACTTTTACCGGCGTCCGCCGCCGCCGCGGCGGTTCCCGCCCTTCTTCTCGATATAGCGCAGCTCAGACAGCTTGCTGTCAGAGGACTGCATAAATTGCTTCAACCGGTCCTCGAAGTCAGTGGGTTCCTTAGGGGCCTGACGGACAAAGCCTACGGGCCGGGGACCGCCCTGATGGGGCCGGCCGCCGTTGGGACGCTGGCCGCCGTTTGCCGGACGGGGCGCCCGCTGGGGGGGCGGAGTGACCTGCTTGATGGACAGGTTGATCCGGTTGGCCTGGTCGATGCCGATAACCTTCACCTTGACCTCCTGCCCCTCGTGCAGATGGTCCGACACCTCATTCACATAGGAATAAGCGATCTCCGAAATATGGACCAGCCCGGATCTGCCATCCGGCAGCGCCACAAAAGCGCCGAATTTTGTGATTCCCGTTACCTTTCCGTCCAAAATGGACCCAACACC
Organism: Pseudoflavonifractor phocaeensis; assembly: GCF_021531815.1. Lineage (GTDB taxonomy): Bacteria > Bacillota > Clostridia > Oscillospirales > Oscillospiraceae > Lawsonibacter > Lawsonibacter phocaeensis_A. The sequence goes on along the minus strand of NZ_JADYUM010000002.1, from coordinate 918 downwards.
AAACTCCATAAGCGACCGAAATATCCTCCTTGTTATTATCCCCCTGCCCGGCGCGCACACATCGCGTCCGAACAAAAGTGTCTCTCTTTAGTCGGCCACATCGTAGAACAAAAGCTCGTTCTGCTTCACATAGCCTTTTTCCCGGGCCACCCGCTCCAGCATCTCAGGGTCGTCGCTGTTTTCGATGGCGTCGGCCAGCTCCTGATTTTTCAGCCGCTGGTCCGCCACCTGCTGGGCCAGAAGGTCCCGCTGGCTCTGGGTGTTCTGGATCTGGCCCCGGAGATCCATGAGCGATGTGACCATATAGATCAACAGAGCCAAAACCACGATCTTGGTCAAAAATCCGGCTTGTTTGAACCGCATAGCTTCGCTCTCTCCCTTCACGGGCCACGCGCCGCTGATAGGCTCGCTCCATGCCCCCAGTTTTATGCTTTATTCTATACCATTTGCCGCCGAAAAGAAAGGTGTTTTTTCCAAGTTTTCTGATTTTTTTCAAAATCGCCCGCAAGAGCCGCAGCGGTACGGTCAAAATTCCCAAAAGAAGGGCGGTCAGGTCGGCCATCCGGTAGCCCAGCCACAGAAAAATATGGCTGAGCGTCCAGAAATAGGCAGCGCCGCCCACCACGCAGAACAGCGCGCCGTACAGCCGGATCTCGCCGCCCCAGGCTCTCTGGGACCAGAGAAACAGCGCCAGGGTGGCCACCGCCCAGAACAGCAGGTCCAGCGCGGAGCCCAGCACCGGTACCTTCACCCGCACCCGCAGGATCCGAAACAGGTCGTACAACACCCCCAGGGCCGCTCCCAACAGCAGGGCCTGACACAGCGCTCGGCCCTGCTGGGCCACATCGATGGTCATCCTCCCAGCAGGCGGCTGAGCAGCCCGCCCCGCTCCCGCCCCCTGGGCTCATAGATCAGGGC